>CALOCZ010000050.1:0-218413 GCA_942491935.1 uncultured Cytophagales bacterium | reverse complement strand
AATTGCACCTTTTGAATAGTTCAAAAGCATGACTTAACTTTAGTCTGAATTATTTCGCATTAATTTGAATACGTACAAGTGTTTCCATTCAAAATAATGTGGACTGATTAAGGACTAAAGGTTTAGAGATAGTTTATTGCTCTTGTTGGGTAACTAAGGCGGTATACCTTAATTAGAGATTCAGGAAAAACTTCGAATCATTATTAACTATACATGACTTGACTAGAAAGCATTACTTCTTAAAAGTGAAGAATGAGTCTGGAGAAGTTGAATAAATATTTGAAAAATGAAAAGTATGAAAAGTGCAGTTTATGTTTTTGCAGTTCTTTTTTTAGCAACCCTTTGTGTTGGTTGTATGAAAGCAGACAAATTAGAAAACCAGGGAAATACTTCTATATTTACAAAACTTAAAAAAGGAATTAACCAAGATGCAGGCATGCCGATGTTAAGCGGTAATAGAGTGCAGTACGAAGAGCACATATGGAAACTTTCAAGCGAGGCAGGATTTGAATCGGTACGTTTTTTTATAAGCTACGATTCCGATTTTAAAGAATATGAGACCAGAATTCAAGACGCACTTGATTATGACCTGGTAGTGGTCGTGGGCATATGGGGGGCTAATGAATGGTCAACCATGGCTATCGATGTTGCCGCTGCTCAATTGGCCGATAGATGGAAAACAATCGCTCAAACGTGGGCAGGTAAGTTCTCCAATAGAAGTGATGTTTGAAATATTAAATGAACCAGCGATGCTTGGTTTTAAAGGAGAAACTTCCAATCCAAATGTTATGAAATTATACAATGCCGCTATTCTAGCTATTAGGGAAGTAGATCTAGATAGGCCGATTCTGGTAGGTATGCCAGGACTTAATGACGCTGATCAAATGGATCCATGGTTGACTGAACAATACCTTAACTATTCATTAAGTGATGGAACAGGTTTTTTCGATGATAAAAATATGGGGGTTTCCATTCATTTTTACAAACCTTGGCATTCAGATGGTAACAACTGGGCCATGTGGGAAGAGAACCTAAAAGAAGGATGGAAGGCTACAATTGACTACCAAATAAATCATGCTGTAGACTGGAGAAAAAAATATAAAACCTATATGCCAATAGTGGTAACAGAATGGGGTTGCTGGATGTTTGAAAGACGCACTAAAGGAACAGACCTTCCAATGTGGTTAGATTATCACATGCAGCTCTTTGAAAAACATAATATCGGATCTATGTGGTATACAGGTGTTTATAATAACCGAAGACAATTCTGTATTCTTGATACAGAATTGGGATGGAATCAAGTAGTGTTGGATAAGTTGACAGGCATTACACCTCCTCCAATACCCTCTATGTCACAGATTATTGATGCTGAATTTACTTGGGGCACAAATGCTTGGGAACTAACTTCTTCTGAAGTAGAAAAGAGCTGGATTAGTATTGGTAAAATAAGTGGAAGTCGTTCTTTAAAACTCAGCGTTCCACGTCCTATGGATTGTCAAATGTATCAACAGACCTATGATGAAGATCTTTCGGAACCACAAGCACCAGGAAGGACTTTATTACACTTAATTAAGGAAAAAACTTACAAGCTAAGTTTTATGGCCAAGACGGAAAGTGGAGAAGGGAAAGTGAAAGTGGCGCTGAAAGACGTTAATAATTTGAAGACGGAATTTTTCGATGGTGGTTATGAAATCGTTACTACCTCACCACAAACTTTTTCTTATCAATTTACCCATACCGATTCCACAGCAATGGATGTGCGCTTAGAGTTTGATATTGGATCTGTTGCACAAACTTTGATAATGGATAAAGTCGTGCTAAGAGGCGTTGAGGAGGTGGCGAATAAATAAGAATTCCTAAGGATACCGGGAAGAGGTCTAAAATGCTTGAATACCAGGAAAGGCGGGATATCTTTAAATTAAATAGCTATGCCATTCACAGATTCCCAAATGGATGAATTCGAAGCCCACTTTCGTAAGAAAACTAAATACCGATGCCCAATGTGAGGAAAGAGAAGGTTTGAGTTTGGAATGGATGGATTGGTTATGCTTAGAGTAGACGCAAGAGCAGCTGTTAAAATTGTTGAACCAGACCGTGGCTGGATAAACCGGTTAAATTGACCACCCTTCTCCGGAGTAAAGTGACCAGACTCTCCGGTCTAAGTTGACCACCCAATTCCGGTATTTATATATTTGTAAGTATCTGAAATACAATGGATTAATTTATATACTTTAATATTATAATACCTTATTTATCTGGTGGTCAGCGTGTTCGGTTTTGGGTGGTCAGTGAGACTGGATTTTGCAACCATATAACTGATATGTATTAAATTGATGAAATTTTTAATACATTTATACAATAAATCATTTACTTTTTTTCAGATCATGAAGACTATAAGATTATTATTTTTTGCATTTCTGGCATTATATGCATACAGGTCTCCCGCTGTGGAGGGGGATATTCCAGTAAAAGCTTTTTTAATTGCTGCACCGGGCAGTGAAAACCTTAAGGATTTCAACAAATTCATTGAAACAGACCTTAAGAAAGAAGGAGTCACACACCTGGTGGTTCGTTTCCGTTATAAATACCAGTATAAAAGCCATCCCGAACTGGCCAGTGAGGGAGCGTTATCCGAGGAAGAAGTAAAATCCATTCTGAAAGCCTGCACGAAAGCAGGTATTGAGATAATCCCGAAAATGAACATGCTGGGGCATCAGTCTGGCGGAAAAATTCTTTTCCCTTTATTAAAGGAATACCCGCAATTAGATGAAACTCCACATGTTGAAATGCCGGAAGAATATAAATGGCCTAATGATGATGGGCTATATTGTAAAAGCTATTGCCCCCTACACCCGGATCTGCATCCCATTATTTTTGCATTGATGGACGAACTGGTAGAGGTTTGCGAAGCAAAGGCACTGCATGTTGGTATGGACGAGGTATTTTATATTGGGGATGATAAATGTCCGAGGTGTAAAGGAAGGATAAAGCAGAACTATATGCCGGAGAAGTAACGGCCATTTACAATCATCTTGCGTCAAAGGGGATTGAAATGTGGATGTGGGCTGATCGATTCCTTGATGGCAGCACGACCGGCTTGGGTATGTGGGAAGCCAGCATGAACAATACACACCGGGCTATTGATATGGTGCCAAAAGGCATCGTGATGTGTGATTGGCACTATGAAAATGCACCTCCTACAATAGGCTATTTTGCTACAAAAGGATTCCGGGTTCTTGCTTGTCCCTGGAGAAAAGCAGATGTGGCTGTTCAACAACTTGAGCAGGTACAATTGTTGAGAAAATCTGCCCCGGATGCTATTGCAGAAAGAATGTTGGGTGTATTTCAAACTTCCTGGACAGGGGCTGGTAATTTCATGAATGCATACTACGGAAAAGAGGCAAGTGACCGGGACAAAGAAAATGCAGATTGTTTCAAGGAACTATTTAAGGCCGTTAAAGAATCAGAAGAGTAGATGCAAGAGCAGCAGTGAAAATAGTAGAACCTGACCGCGGCAGGGTGGTTCTATTCGTTAATTGTCTTGAGTGTGGCTATTACATGCTTTTCAAGCCTGAGATAGCAGGAATATTTTAAAATAGTATCTTCTATTGCGAAGTAGAAAAGAATGCATCAAACGCTTTCTCTTGGTGCTTATCGTGGGGGGTTAAGGTTTGATTATGATTTTTGGTTCTATGCCTGTTTATTCAATTTTAATATTCAAAATTCATATTTTACTCAATGTTGATTATACCAGCTTATATTAACACTGGCGACTTCACAATCATTATGATATATAGTGAATACTGAATAAAAATGTTCTACACAAATCTCTTCGGTCCAATTACAATTAAGTGATTGTGATACATATTCCTGAATTCCATTTAATGAAATCGTGCCATTGTTATAAATAAATGCATTTTCACTGGTGAGTTGACTACCAGTTTCGATCCATTGTATATCAGTTTCTTCTACTTTTACCAAGGAATCCAAAACATTGGTCATAAAATAATCGATACTTATTATATCATTCGGATCACTTAATTCAATTTCATAATTTTTATAATAATTAGAATAATTGTTAGGCCCTCCTGGATAACTAAACTCAGTCATATTTAAACGATTAACCAAGGTAGTAAAATTGTGCAATAATTCATTGACGGCACCATCCACAAAACTCAAATAGGCTCGTGAAATAGGTATCTTTTCATCTATGCCCAGTTGCTGAGCTACTACCAACATTTGTATATAAGTAAGCACTGTATTCCAAGCAGTTCCATAGGTACACATCCTCATTGAATCTATCTCCAATACATGTTTCTTCCAGATCCGTCACCTGTACTCGGAAAAAACAACATTGATATATTCTTCTGCTTTATTAAAAAGATCACCAAAAATTGATTCAGGATTGGAATTAAATTCTTGTGTCATTGCTTCCCAACATAAATACTGTGATAAATCATATTGAAATTCAAACAAATCAAGATAATCAGGAGGTTCTTCCTCGAGGTATTGAAGTTGCATTTCCATGAATGTTCTTAGTATGGCATTTATTGAGTTTTTATCTTCTTGGGTTAACTCATTTCCTCCTACTTCATAGGCGCCTAGTTTGCAGGCAATAATTTCCCTTACATTTCGCAAGTCTGTACACTCCGTGGATCCGGGCAATGGAAAATTTCTATTCCCAGTATTTATACCGCCATACTGTGAAAAGTGTAGAACATTGAAAATTGCTTGTACGTTTCCGGTGGATCTTTTAATTTGTATTGGCTCCAAATATGCCATTCCCCAATCCCCTTCATTGTAAAAGCCCTTTAGATTTTGAGTATCGAAATTACCTGGTAAATCAATTGTTATTTTTACAGGTTTTGAGAATGTCACACCAAAAGGCTCAACTTCCACTCCAAATTGAAAATCTACGTCAGATGGTAAATTTTGTATGCCGGTCAATGGTGCTATATACCCCCTAAAATTGTTAGAAGAACCTGGTGAGATTGCGAAGGCAGGAATCTCCAGAGTGTATTTATAACCTCTGAATCTTCAGTCTCGACCAGGAGGTCTTTTTGAATTTGATATTCAAATTCCACCATATTGTCTAAATCTGCAATGACCTGATATGCCTCACCTATAACAGGTTCATAATACTAAAATTCATCATCATCATCATCAGGAATTAAGTTACATGAAATTGTAATACTAGAATTAGTGATAAGCATTTAAAAAATTTCATAATATATACGGATTTGGGTTCTAGTATAATTTACAAAATATTTGGTTATAAAAAAATAATCTTATCGTAAAGCACAATAGGTTAATTGTTATCCACCTTTGGAGTATACTTATCTTTAACTGAAGAACGTATATAGGAAAAATCACCTTCATCTTTACTTCTTTCATCGTGGGCTTATCAAGATAACATCTGAGATTCTTTCAAAGTTCCTCATTGCGGATCTGCGATTGTAAAGAATGAAGATATTATATGTTTTTTTATCCTGAGACCATTTCAATTCTATAGTTGAAAGATCTATATCCCTCCGGACAAGAATGCATCAGACGCTTTCTCTTGTGGGTTGTCGAGGATTTATCATTCTGAGGTTAGGGGATGTTTTGAATTTAAAATGGCAAATATCTTTAACTCTATTCTTGGTCTTAATAATAATATATAAACATCGATGCATGTACCTTGATTAATAATTTAGTTAATCGTATATTTGCGATAAACTAATTAATTATGAGCAGAACATTGGCAGAAATCGATTACAGCGTTGATGAAATGAAACTTGCAAGTTTTGCCAAAGCCTTGGGGCATCCTGTTCGAATACAGATCATGAAAATACTCACAAATCAATCATGTTGCTATACTGGTGATCTGACAGAAATTATTCCTTTGGCGCAATCGACTATTTCGCAACATCTCAAAGCACTCAAAGATGCTGGATTAATACAGGGGGAGATTATACCTCCAAAAGTAAAATATTGTTTAAATAAAGAAAACTGGCCAATTGCCCAGGCTCTTTTTAAGGAGATACTGAAACTTTAAAAAATTTTAATGTAATTTATCGTTCATTTGCGATAAACAAAATATATAATGAAGGTCTATGTTAGCTATGTGATACAGGATAAAACAGGACATTCTCATGAATCTATAATTCTGAATATAAATTCACCTGTGTTTGATTGTTCATTAAATCCTCATCCTTCCGATGTCCTCAAATGGGCAAATCAAAGGCGAGCCAAACTAAAACGTAATCAGAAATTAATAATAACTGGTATGTATAAATTATAAACTAAAACTGAATACTAAAATGATGAACATTAAAATATTAGGAACCGGATGCCCCAAGTGTAAGGAACTGGAGAGGATCACAATGCAGGCCGTTGAGGAATTGTCGTTAAAGGCAGAAATCTCTAAAGTGGAAGATATTATGGATATTATGAAATACAATATTATAAGAACACCAGGACTTGTATTTAATGAAAAGGTTGTCTTGAGTGGTCGGATTCCTACAGTCAATGAAGTTAAAAATTTATTAAACTAAAACATCAATATTATGAATAGATATTTTAGCATATTATGGATTTATGTTCTTGTGTTTGTTGCTGCATCCTGCAATGCACAGACTAAAGAAGATGAAAAAGTTCAGGAACAGGTTTCAAATGAAGAAGTATCCGTCACATATTTCCATTTTACACGGAGATGTGCAACATGCATGGCTATAGAAAGTGAATCCCTGAAATTAATAGAATCCCTCTACCCGGATCAGTATAATGCAGGAAAAATCATTTTCCTGTCATATAATCTTGATGAGTCAGAAACCGAGATTGCAGCTAAAAAGTATAAAATTTCTGGTCAGTCATTGCTTGTCATTAAGGGGGGTAATATTAAGGACCTGACAAAAGAGGGATTTATGTATGCAAGAACCAACCCGGCAAAATTTCATTCAGAACTGGAAAAAGCCATTGGGAAACTATAGTTCCATGACTTAATGAATTTTTTAACTGAATTACTCGATAATATAGCACATTTCCTTTTTTATCGGCAGCTATTCTTGGCTTGATGACAGCCATCAGTCCATGTCCACTGGCCACAAACATAACAGCAATAGGATATATCAGCCGGGATATAGCCAACAAACACCATGTTTTTCTGAATGGTTTGGTATACACTCTTGGAAGGGCTTTATCCTATGTGGCCCTGGCATTGGTCTTATATTTTGGAGCCGATCAATTCAAAATATCCGGGATATTCCAGCAATATGGAGAACGCATAATTGGTCCGTTGTTGATAATTATTGGATTATTTATGTTGGGAATTTTTAAGGTAAGCCTTCCAGGTCTCGGTCTCTACGGGAGTAAAAATAACGTTGGTAAAAAAAGCTATTGGGATGTATTGGTATTAGGTATACTGTTTGCCCTTGCGTTCTGTCCTTACAGTGGGGTGTTGTATTTTGGTATATTGATACCAATGACGATCACCCAGCCTACGGGATTATACCTACCGGTCATTTTTGCATTAGCGACTGGGATTCCAGTTATTCTTTTTGCATGGTTTCTGGCCTATTCCGCTTCTGGTATTGGAAGTACATATAAGAAACTAAAAGTGTTTGAATGGTGGTTCAGAAAATTTGTCGCTATGTTATTTGTGATTGTGGGATTCTATTATACGCTGGCTGTCTGGTTTGGAATATTTAACTGATTTGAAATTATGAACTGGAAAAAAGAGATTTCTATATTCTCATGGATGTCAGCCGTCTTCTTATAATGGCTTTCTTCTAAGCACTTACTAATACCAGCTTTAAAGAAGCAGTAATGGCGATGTTGGACCTCACAAGGTGGTATGCACGTGAGCATGTGATACTATGTCTTTTGCCAGCTTTCTTTATAGCAGGTGTTATCGCCGTTTTTATAAGTCAGGGTGCTGTGATAAAATATTTTGGGGCTACAGCAAGAAAGTGGGTAGCCTATACCGTTGCCTCGGTTTCCGGATCTATACTGGCAGTTTGCAGCTGCACTATCCTACCATTGTTTTCAAGCATTCATAAAAGGGGAGCAGGATTAGGCCCGGCGATAGCCTTTCTATATTCAGGACCTGCAATAAATATACTGGCTATTATTCTCACTGCCCGAATACTCGGTTTTGAAATGGGGCTCGCCAGGGTAATCGGAGCTGTTGTATTTGCCATTGTTATAGGTTCCATTATGTCCTTGATTTATCAAAAAGTAGAAATGCAAAAAAAGGAAGAACAATTATCTTTTCCTGAGGTACAGGAGAAACGACCAATGAGGAAGACTTCTCTGCTCTTTTTTACGCTGGTACTTATCCTGGTGTTTGCCAACTGGGGTAAACCTGGGGAAGGGGTGGAGAGTGGCACTTGGTATTGCGGCACCCATGGGTAAATAAATGGTGCATCACTGCTGTTTTTGGACTGGTTCCCTGGGTTTTTCTTTAATATATGTTCTCAGGCTTAAAATTGGCATCGTGCTTACGGTAACGATAATTACAGCGTTTTCCGCTTTATAAGAATACGCCTCTGGTTCCGGTTGGGTTGTTGGGATCACAGGATTGACCGTGATTACCCTACTGGATAAGAATGACCCGGAAAATCGGGAATGGACCTTATCATCCTGGGACTTTGCCAAACAGATTTTACCCTTATTATTATTAGGGGTGTTGATCGCCGGTTTTCTCCTCGGATCGACACATGACGAAACAAAAATGTCGGGGATGATCCCGGATGAGTGGATCGTATCCCTTGTCGGAGGTAATTCCTTATTTTCGAATTTCTTTGCCTCAATTGTAGGGGCATTCATGTATTTCGCCACATTGACTGAGGTGCCCATCCTCCAGGGATTGATTGGTGCGGGAATGGGGAAAGGTCCTGCACTTGCCCTGCTCCTTGCTGGTCCTTCATTGTCATTGCCTAATATGCTAGTAATCCGTGACGTTTTAGGCACTCAAAAGACAGTAATATATGTACTACTTGTGGTTGTAATGGCCACAATCACAGGAATGATATATGGCACTATGTAATATTTAACTTAGTAATATCACCTACAACTTTAAATAGTTCTATTATGAAAACCAATACATTAGGATTCATCGGAGGAGGAAGGATTGCCAGGATCTTCCTTCAGGCCTTCAAAAATAAATCAACTGAATTTGATTCGGTCGTTGTTTACGATACGAATGCGGATGTACTTGCAAAACTTAAGGAGCAGTTCCCCGATATTTTTATTACTGAATCTGTAACTAGACCATCAGAACAGGATATAGTAATCCTTGCGGTGCATCCGCCAGTGATGATGGAAACCCTGAATAATATTAAAGATAAAGTAAATGCCGAAAGCATAATCCTTTCACTGGCACCAAAGATCAGCATTGGAAAGATGAGCGAAATTCTTTCAACAAATAAATTTATTCGTATGATCCCGAATGCAACTTCGTTTATTAACATGGGATACAATCCGCTATCCTTTCATGATTCTCTTACAAAAGAGGAAAAGAAAAAATTAATATAAATACTTTATGTATTCTGGGTCACACATTTGAAGTGGAAGAGCATAAGCTCGAGGGCTACGCCATTACTTCAGCCATGTTACCTACTTATTTTTGGTTTCAATGGGGAAAAATGGAAGAAATTGCTGAAAGAACGGGTTTGACGAATATAGAGGCTAAGGATACTTTATATAATACATTGAAGTTCGCAAATGAGTTATTTTATCAATCTGGATATACACATGAAGAGATTATAGATTTAATTCCCGTTAAACCTATAGGTGAGAATGAACCGGAGATAAATTCCATTTTTGATTCAAAATTGATGGGACTTTATGAAAAAATAAAATCCTCTAA
The DNA here is from genome assembly GCA_942491935.1 of uncultured Cytophagales bacterium. Lineage (GTDB taxonomy): Bacteria > Bacteroidota > Bacteroidia > Cytophagales > Cyclobacteriaceae > JAGTVG01. The sequence continues at coordinate 208,563 of CALOCZ010000050.1, read as the reverse complement.
ATTGTAACGAATGCCTCTATTACATGTTTTTCAAACCTGAGATCGTAGGAATATTTTAAAAGGTAAAAAAGAATGCATCATACGCTATCTCAAATAGGTTGTTCGAGGCAAACCGCTTCATCCTCAGACTCAGGGCAAGATTGAAAGATACCATAGAACGATGAAAAACATAATTAGTTGGAACACTATTACAGTCCCGAAGAACTTGAGGGTCAGATTGCTGAATTTGTAGAGTATTACAATAATCACAGGTATCATGAATCCTTGAATAATGTTACACCTGCAGATGTCTATTTGGGCAGGGCTCAAAAGATCCTTGCCAGGAGAAAAGATATCAAGCATCGGACTTTAATGAAAAGGAAGATGGATTTTGAAGTACAAAAAACAACTTTGATTTAATGAATGTATCTCTTAATTTTACTTGGATTGGACTCCTGAATATGCTGAAGACAAACAGGCGCATACACTAACCTTCGGTAAAAAATTAATTAATATTGGTATACCATTAAAAAGCCATGACAATGAAACTTTTGTATCTCGTAATCCTGGGTTCATTTATTTCTCTTTCCTCATGCAGAGATGATGCTAAAATTTCAACTCAAGTAAACTATAATATTCACACCTTCTACTATAGCTGGTATGGAATCCCTGAAATTGATGGACATTATAACAACTGGAATCACCCCATTCTGCCACACTGGGTAGACTCCACATGGAACAATGCTGGGAGTTATCCTGGTGGGGATGATATTGGTGCAAACTATTATCCCCAATTAGGCTGCTATAGCTCAAATGATCCGGAAATTATTAATCTACACATGAAACAAATAAGAGACGCCGGAATTGGCGTCGTGGCCATTAGCTGGTGGGGAAAAGATTCTTTCTCTGACCAATCAGTAAGGACTTATTTAGATATAGCACATAAGTACGGCTTAAAACTTGCGTTCCACATTGAACCTATTTACAAAACAACAGAGGAATTCAAGGCACACCTAGAATATATTACAGTCAATTACTTAGAACATCCTGCCTTCTATAAACTCAACAGTAAACCATTTTATTATTTATATAACTCCTATAAATTAAATTACCAAAAGTGGCAATCGATTTTAAATCCCGATAGCTTATCAAGTATTAGGAATACCCCTCTTGATGGGATATTTATAAGTCTGTGGACTCTAAGGCTTGATGGAGAATTTGCATTAGTATCCGGATTTGATGGTGTTTATACCTACTATGCCAGTGATGGCTTTCATTTTGGATCTACATCCTCGAACTGGCAAACAATGTCAGAGTATGCACAGGAAAATGATCTGATTTTTGTTCCTTGTGTGGGGCCAGGATATATCGACACAAGGATCAGGCCATGGAATGAAAAAACCACTAGAAGCAGGGATAATGGTCAGTATTATGAAAAGATGTTTATGAATGCGATCAATGCAAATCCTGATTTTATTGGTATTACTTCATTTAATGAGTGGCATGAGGGCACTCAGATTGAGCCAGCAATACCAAAAAAAATATCCTCCTATACTTATGAAGATTACGGAAAAGATACCGACCCATTATTCTATATCGATAAAACAAAAGAATTAATCAGTGAATATGTAAAAAGAGGAAAATCTTCATTCTCTGAGTAAAATAGGAATTTAACTTCTGCCACCAATCCTGTAAAATGCATACATACAACCGTATCAATTGCATCCTAAATCCCCATTCAGTATCTTAAAGCTACCAAGATTTCAATTTTAACTGGTAGATCACTTCACGGGTGATCCGTTGGCAGTTAAGACAGTTTTTTACGGATTCACCTGATTTTGATTATGTAGAAATAAACGATTACCTGAAAAAATAAAATCTGTTGCCAAAAATAGCGAGTAGCAATTACCCCGCAAGGTCAATCGCGATATGCAAAGCTACTATTACGACTATGAGCATTATGCAAATTGTCCTTATAGTATATTAAAACATCGGATTCTGAGGGTCTTAAATTATCTGGATTAATTAGAGATATTTGCAGATTACATTTATTCTTTTTTACTTTGTAATTCAAAGTACTTTTAAATGAAAGAAAAATACAACCAAGATCTAAAAGAGATCAAAGACATAATGAATCGATCCACTAGGTTCATTTCCCTGAGTGGACTTTCTGGAGTTTCTACTGGAATTACAGCATTAGCCGGAGCTTACCTTACTTACTTAACATTCTTTAAAGATCATGACTATTTGGTTTATCACGCTGTAGAGCTAAACAGTGAAAGTGTAAGATATTTGTTATTAATTGCCATCGGAACGCTGATTGTATCGATAGGAATGGCGATTTTTTTCACTACCAGAAAAACTAAAAAGCAAAACCAACGGATCTGGGATCACCAAACAAAAAGACTGCTTATCAACTTATCTATCCCACTAATTACTGGTGGCTTGCTATGTCTTATGCTTTTACTCAAGGGTTTTATAGGTTTAATACCACCTCTAACCTTAATTTTTTATGGCCTTGCACTGGTGAATGGAAGCAAATACACTCTGCCTGAAATAAGAGGCTTAGGATTACTAGAAATTTTGCTGGGATTAGTTGCTATTCAATTTATTGACTATGGCTTAATATTGTGGGCGCTTGGTTTTGGCATCTTTCAGATGGTATATGGTTTAATTATCCAAAGGAAATATAAGTTGTGAAGGAATTCCTGAAAGATTTAGACAAGGCATTTGAAAACAGGACTCGAATGGGCATTATGTCTGCCCTGGTGGTGAATGATTGTCTAGACTTCAACGCATTAAAAGGACTTTTAGATGTAACCGATGGAAATCTGGCGAGCCATTTAAAATCATTGGAGAAAAACAAATACATTAAGTATAAAAAAGAGTTTTTAGGTCGAAAACCGAATACCAATTATTCGGCCACAACTAAGGGGAAAGATGCTTTCAAAAAACACATAAATGCAATAGAACAATTTTTAAATACATATAAATCGATATGAGTAAAACTCTAAATTATTTAAGCACAAGTTTGGATTATTCGGGTTACCACTTGTGGTTGTCTTGGCGGGCATACAAGTTTAGTATTGGTGATTTGATAGAAAATTATGTCTTATAGCATTTATTATACCTCAAAGTCAGGAAATACAAACATTTATTAAAAAATAAATCCAAACAACTATGAAAAACAAACGACTTATCATTATTCTAACCTCAGTGGTAATTCTATTACTCATTCCATTTATCGCAATGCAGTTCACGGATGAAGTTGTCTGGACGAGTCTTGATTTTGCAGTAATGGGCATCTTATTGCTCAGCACAGGTCTCATGTGGGATCTTGTAATGAGGAAAGTAAAAAAAATCGAGTACAGAATCGTCCTCTTTATAGCTATTCTAGGAGCATTCGTACTCATATGGGCAGAACTTGCAGTTGGAATTTTCGGGACGCCATTAAGCGGACAATAAACAGTATATCAAAAGACCTCATGCAGCTCTGTATACAGACATCATTAGAGTAGGTGATTAAAATAAAAATAAAAAAAAAAAAAAAAAAAACAAAAAACAAAAAAAAAAAAAAACAAAAAAAAAAAAAAAACAACAAAAAACAAAAAAAAAAACAAAAAAAATAAAATATACAAAAAAAAAAAAAAAAAAAAAAAAAAAAAATAATAAAAAAAAAAGAAAAGAAACAAGAAATTTATAAACAAAAAGGAAAAAAAGTGTATAACATATAGCTTCCTAACGTCCACTTCGGCACCATACAAAACGTTGGCAGCAACTTTAACCTGTTATTTTAAAAGAACATGAATTTTTTAAAGTCATTTCCTTTGCTAGCCCTTTTTTTAATCTTAGTCAATATATTAAATGCGCAAAATATTAACATAGGATTTCAGGATTCTATAGTCTCAACGGTCCTTGGTGAACACAGGAAAATATTAATACATTTACCTGATGATTATACAAATTCAGATAAATCATATCCGGTTATTTATAGGCTTGATGGTGAAGTAGATTTATTAATTGAAACAATTGGTGTCATAAACAGATTAGCATATCACGAAAATATTATGCCTGATATGATAGTAGTAATGATAGAAAATACTTTCAGAGATAGAGATATGTTACCAGTGAATACGTTTTTCTATCAATCAGAACCAGGTGCCAATAATTTCAAAGAGTTTATAAATTCTGAATTAATCCCATATATAGATGATAAATTTAGAACGACAAATGAGAGAATATTATGTGGTCAATCTCTAAGTTCGATATTCACAATATATTCCTTTTTAACCAATCCCTCAACTTTCAATTCCTATATTGCCTGTAGCGCAGGATTTCCAGGTTGTGAAGAGTATTTCATGAATTTGGCCAAGGATATGAATAACGCTCATTTTAATAGAGAAACCACCTTGATTTTAACAAATGGGTTAAAAGACCCGCTTGATCCAGAAGGGAAAATGGATCATATTATTAGAGATTTTACATCTTTAATTACACCCATAAATAATATTCAATGCGAGTATTTAACATATAAAAATGAAGGACATGTTCCCTATCAGAGTTTATATCATAGTCTGAAATTCATATATGGCACACAATGAGATATCCATTAAAGAGGACATGAAATTGAAATGATGAAGAAACATTACATAAAAATTAGAATTGAATTATTGGCTGTATTCATGGTATTTTTTTTCCAGTCCTCCAAAGCGGATAACATTGTCGTTTGGCAAATTGGGGAAAACGATAATAGTGCTTCCGAATTTGCTCTTGCACCTAATGGTTACGAACAGTTTATTTTAAACGACTTTGGCTGGGAAGATAAGTACTTCCTTATTGGTTCTTCCAATGCTAAAACTGACTGGCCTTATATAATTCCGGGAACTAGTGATACATGGGGTGGAACCTGGGGAACTTCCGGTTGGCGATCCAGTATACTGAATATTCTTTTCGGAGTAGATAAACTGCCAAAATCAGGTGACTGGAAATTAATAGTTGATATTCTTGATTGTAATTCAGAGAATCTGCCACTGTTTAAAGTAATCATTAATGGGAAATCATGGAAATACCGGATTCCGGCATTTAATACGAATAAGGTTATAAATGAATTACCTGCTGACCCTTCGGAATTTTTAATTGAAATACCAATTCCCAATGATCTAATTAAAAAAGGAGGTAACGAAATCAATTTAACTACTCTTGAAGGATCATGGCTGAAGTTTGACAATATCAGGTTGGAAGGCCCGGCTAAGGTTGAATTGACAGAAAGTAATCAGGTTTATTTACGCGGTGTTAAATTAGCTGATTACGAGATTAAAACTGAAGAAGGAACTGCTCAACCTCTGTTGATTGATGTGCAGCACCTGTCAGGAACTCCTGATTTAAGTGTTCTTCTTGACGGTGAGAAAATATTTTCTGAAACTGTAGAAACAGGAAGATACACTTTTGAAGCCCCAATGCCAGCGGTTACTTCTACCTTTAACAGTGACTATGAAATCCGGGTGGATGGCGAAAAAATAGAATCTGGTAAAGTAATACGAACACCCCAAAAAGCAATTAGCCCTGCTGGATATGTTAATACAAAAATTGGCACTGCCCACTCACGCTGGATGATTGCACCCGGTCCGTGGATGCCCTTCAGTATGGTAAAACTAAGTCCTGATAACCAAAACAATAGCTGGCAGGCTGGTTATGAACCAACTTTCGAATCGATTGGTTGCTTTTCCCATATCCACGAATGGACCATGGCGGGGCTAGGAACCATGCCTACTAATGGACCCCTTAGAATAAAAGTTGGCGATGAAAGAGATCCTGACAGTGGCTACCGTTCAAGAATAGATATAGCCAAAGAGGAAGCTCCTTTAGGTTATTATAAGGCAGAACTTAGCGACTATAATATTACCGTTGAACTAACATCTACAACCCGGTGTGGATTGCAGCGCTACTCATTTCCAAAAGACAGGAAAGATTCACGTGTTATCCTGGATCTGGTAATTCCCTCAGAATATAGATATAATTTGATAGAAGCTTATATAAAACAAACCGGTGAATCAACCATTGAAGGATATAGCCATCAAATTAGCCCAAATACCTGGTCCGGTGGAATCTCTCAAGAGTACATTGTCCATTTTGTTGCAGAATTTGATCAACCCATAGCAAAAATTAGTGTTTGGTCAAACGATGATGTCCGGGAAGATACGGATATCCTCCGCATAAAAAATGCGGAGGATGCAGGAGCAATCATCGGGTTTGATACAAAAGAAAACAATGTAGTTCAATTACGGACCGGTATATCATTTGTAAGCATTGAGAATGCCCGTGAAAATCTGGAGAAAGAATTGGTAAAACCTTTTGGATGGGATTTTGAAGCTGTACGTAACAACAATGTTGACACCTGGGATGAATTGTTTAATCGGGTAAAAATCACCAGCAATGATAGACGCGAAAAAATACGTTTTTACAACAACATGTACCGCTCCATATGCAGCCGGAATATTTTTAGTGATGTAAATGGCGAATGGAGGGATGCTGATGAGAATTTGAGAACACTCCAGGACCCATCTTCACCAGTTATGGGATGCGATGCCTTCTGGAATACTTTCTGGAATCTGAACCAATTCTGGAATTTAGTAACTCCTGAATGGAGCAACCGTTGGGTTAAGTCGCAACTTGCAATGTACAACGCAAATGGCTGGCTGGCCAAGGGACCCGCGGGAATGGAATACGTCCCGGTTATGGTTGCTGAGCATGAAATACCATTGATCGTTGGCGCTTATCAGATGGGAATCAGAGAATATGATGTTGAAAAGGCTTATGAGGCAGTTAAAAAAATGCAAACCACCATGCCAGGAGTTGTTGGAGGTGGTTTTGCCGGCAACCGGGATTTAGAAGCATATTTGAAATATAAATATGTGCCTTACGATATTGGTCGATTTTCTAATACTTTAGAGTATTCGTATGACGATTGGACCGTATCACAGTTTGCAAAGGCCCTGGGTAATGAGGCTGATTATAAAACATTCCTGGAACGCGGCTATTATTGGAAAAACATTATTGACAAAGATACCGGATTTGCCAGAATGAAAGATTCGAACGGTGAATGGCTGGTTGATTTCGATCCCTATAAATCAGGTGCCAACCATCATTATGTCGAAGGGAATGCATGGCAGTTGACATTTTTTGTGCCTCAAGATGTGCCTTCATTGGCTGAAATAATTGGTAGAGATCGTTTTGTAGAACGTCTTGACTGGGGTTTTGAAGAGAGTGTTAAAACGCGCTTTAACGGGTTGAATGACCAGTATTGGAACTATCCTGTTGTTCAGGGAAATCAACAGTCGATGCATTTTGCCTTTTTGTTCAATTGGGTTGGTGAACCCTGGTTAACTCAGAAATGGAGCAGGGCCATTCTGGAACGGTATTACGGTTATGGAATTGCAAATGCCTATTTGGGTGACGAAGATCAGGGGCAGATGAGTGCCTGGTTTATAATGGCCTCTTTGGGTCTTTTTCAAACAGATGGAGGTTGCAGAGTTGATCCAATATATGAAATTGGTAGTCCTATATTTGAAAAAGTTCAGATAGACTTGGGAAGGCGATACGGGAGAGGAGAAATCTTTACCGTCGAGGCTAAAAATGTTTCACGCTTAAATAAATATGTTCAATCTGCTCAGCTCAATGGACGATCTCTTAAGGACTTTAAATTCCCGGCCAGTGAGTTGTTAAAAGGTGGAACACTTGAATTGGAAATGGGACCAAAACCTAATAAGGAATGGGGAAAAAATTAATAACAATCATTGAATATAAGCGAGCTGAAATACTGACAGAAATGTTAAGATTATAATAAGTGCTAAAGCGACTTGTAGTTTGGTGAAATTAAATTCTGACTACACTTAACCAAAACCTAATCTTCAAAGCTAGTTAAACAAAATATGGAAAAAGCATACGACATTCGCCGTATTTATTGCGGCGAATACTTTGATTTGCGGTGATTATCGCTTATATTCGACGCAATATTTGCAGGGAATGAATTATTATATATATCAGCAAAAAGAATGGCCTAATTTCCTTTGGAACGAGAAACAACTGCTTTCTCTGCTTGGGGAAGTGCGACATCTTCAGGGAAGACTTTTAGGGAAAATGGAGGCACTTGGATTTGAACTTCAAAATGAGGCAGTACTGGAAACGCTAACAATTGAGGTTATTAAGTCAACAGAAATTGAAGGGGAAATACTTAATCCAGAGCAGGTACGATCATCAATAGCCAGAAGATTAGGTATAGAATATGCAGGATTAGTTAATCCAGACAGGAATGTTGAAGGGATTGTTGACATGATGTTTGATGCGACACGAAAGTATATTCAACCTCTTTCAAGGGAAAGATTGTTTGATTGGCATTCCGCTCTTTTCCCAACTGGAAGAAGCGGTATATATAAGATCATCGTTGGTAATTGGAGAGACGATTCAACTGGGCCAATGCAAGTTGTATCTGGAGCTTTAGGAAAAGAGAAAGTGCATTTTCAGGCTCCTGATGCAGATACAATTGAAAATGAAATGAAACAATTCATATTATGGTTCAATGGATCGAGCAATATTGACCCTGTTATAAAAGCTGGGATTGCACATTTATGGTTTGTAACCATTCACCCTTTTGAAGATGGAAATGGAAGAATGGCCAGAGCTCTTACAGATATGTTGCTAGCTAGGGCAGACGGGATTCCTGAAAGATTTTATAGCATGTCTTCACAAATACAGAGGGAACGCAAAGATTACTACAACATTTTAGAACAAACTCAAAAGGGAGTCCTGGATATCACTTTTTGGCTAAACTGGTTTCTGGAATGTCTTCTGAAGGCACTAAATGAATCCTACATTATTTTGTCCAAAATATTGAATAAGCACCAATTCTGGATCAAGAATTCTTTAAAAGTCACAAATGAAAGACAGAAACTGATGCTAAATAAGTTGCTTGATGATTTTGAAGGAAAATTAACCACTTCAAAATGGGCCAAGATTACAAAATGCTCTTCTGATACCGCACTTCGTGATATACAAGATCTTATAGAAAAGCGAATCCTTCAGAAGACGAATGAAGGAGGAAGAAGTACAAATTATGAGTTAAAAGAATGAGAAAAATATTCACACCTTTTATTTATATTATTTTTCTTCTCCCTTTGACCGGTATCTCTGTCGGAGTTGAAATGCTGGCAAGAGAAACGGGTATTTTAGGAGAATATACAGGTGTAATAGATATGCCTACTGTCTTAACCTTTTCAAGCAGTGTAATCATTTTTGGTCTTCCATTATTTTGGCTTGCCAACGCTATTATGCAAAGCATTGAAAAGCTACATAATCCCAGCATTTACGATTTTATAAGACAGTCAATCTTTTTTTTCATGATAATCATCTATGCTATATTAACCTGGATTTTAGGTGGTTTTAGTGGAAATGAGGAGGATGGTTATTTACTTTTGTGGTCAGGCATTTCCCTGCTTGCTATTGTGGTGAACTACATCTTTTTATTCAGCAATCGTCGGTCAAAAAGTATCTGACAAACGGATTTTATGGTTAACTGGATTTATTAAAATTGCATTACAACTTCCTATACATTATCTTCATCAATATATCATGTTTTTAGCTTATCAGGGTATGACATTTGCCCTTGAGAGGGTGACCCTTGTTCATTAATTAAAACTTAACAAAAAGTTTAGTGTTATAAATGATCATAAGGAAATGATATGAATGACTTATTATTATCCATGGTATTAATTATTTCAATGAATTCACATATGATCTATGATTTCAGTAAAAATTCTGATATTCAATCCTGGATAATTGTTGACGATATAGTTATGGGTGGAAGGTCATCAGGAACCTTCAGGTTAAACCCTGAAGGTTTTGGAGTATTTGAAGGCCATATCTCTTTAGAAAACAATGGTGGATTCTCATCAGTACGATACCCATTCGAAAGAATAAAAGTCAAGGAAAAGGATAAGATTATAATTAGGATTAAAGGTGATGGAAAGAAATATCAATTTAGGATAAAAGACGATTCAGGGAAGTATTACTCCTACATAACCTCTTTCTCAACTTCTGGTGAGTGGCAGGATATTGAAATATTACTGAAGCAAATGAGCCCTTCATTCAGAGGAAGAAAACTTGATCAGCCTGATTTTTCACATGACTATATTGAAGAAATCGCATTTTTAATTGGAAATAATAGAACAGAAGAATTTAAACTCCTGATCGACAAAATCTACTTGAATTAATTAGGAATTCAATAGCTGATCATATTTTAACCATTTGTAATAAAAATTGAAAACAAAAAATATTCGTATTGAATCAATCTTTAAGTAATAAGTAAACACAACCTATTTACCCGGGATAAAATGATGCTTAAGGAGATTTATAAAAAGTTAGAAGGAATGGCGTCAAAGTCAGGAATAGTGGCCTTGTTTTTACTTGCCCATGCTGTTTTACTGTGTATGATGCTATTTACTTTTCCGCGGATCAATGCCAAACTTGGTGCCCAGGCCTTTGATTTGCAAACTATGGGATATTCACATTCAGAAGCTATAACTATGCTTCAAAATTTGGATCAATCAACAATCGACTTCTATCTTTTTCCACAACTATTCCTTCTTGATATATTATATCCCTTTTTACTTGCGCTCTTTTTAAGTACAGTAATTATTCGCTTATCTAATTTAATAAAGATTAGTCCGGATCATTTTTTTTCAAATTTATATATACTGCCATTCATTGCAATGTGCTTTGACTACCTTGAGAATATTATGATCTCCCTGATGATAACAAATCCTGCAGATGTATCATCAGGAGTAATAAAAGCATCAAACATCTTTACCCTGGTGAAAGGGACATTCACTACTTTAAGCTGGGTAATTATTTTAATCCTTTTTGTGGCCTGGCTTGTAAATAGATGGACCAATAAAAAACATGCTGAAAGCGAAATATAAAAGAAATATTTGAAAATCAGATCCACTTGTTCTTTTATACTTGGCCGTTTAGCTAATTTAAAATATATATGAATGAAAAAGTTTTTATACTACACTGGGCTACTAATCTTCCTAATATCATGTAATAATAGTAAGAAGAGTAAACCGGATCAGAATTCGACTGAAAACAGGAAATTTAGTGCAAATAATGAACTGATAATACCTGACAGTCTAAGGGCCAAAAATATTTCAGACATGAAATTTGGCATGTTTATTTGTTGGTCATTTAGCACTTTCTATGGGGAAGAATGGACACCTACTCTGGATAAAGATGCAACCTATTTTAAAGCTACTGGTTGCGATACAGATCAATGGTGTGAGGTAGCTAAACAAGCCGGGATGGGATATATTTTATTTCTTTCGAAACATCACGATGGATTTTGTTTATGGGATACAGAAACAACAGATAAAAAAGTTACAAACAGCCAGATTGGGATTGATGTGCTGGCAAAACTAAGGGAATCATGTGATAAATACGGTATCAAACTGGCACTCTATTTCTCAGAAGGTGACTGGAACTGGCCTGGTGCTGTTGATGGCAAAGGGTATAATGAAGGAAAAGGTATAAATCCTGAAATGAAAAAAGCACAGTTAAAAGAACTTTGTACCAAATATGGCCCTATTGAGTTTTTTTGGATGGATCATGCTGTAGGGGATGGCGGATTAAACCATACAGAAACCGTTGAATGGATACATACTTTTCAACCAAATTGTTTTATTGGCTTTAACCATGGAGAACCGGCCGGTAGATTATCATTAAGAGAAATGGGAAAACCTGGTCCTGTTGGTGATGCAAATGCAAGTAAATATAATAAAGATGCAGAAGCTAATTATAAAGGGTATCTGGTAGCTGAGTTTACATACCCAATTTTGCCTCCTCATGAAGGTGGTGCAATGTGGTTTTATTCTTTACCTATACATGATTCTCTTTGTTACCCGGCAGAAAAACTTTACAAGGACTATCTGGACGCAATAAAATATGAAAATATTTTCTCTATTGATGTCGGTCCGAATTACGAAGGAAAGATCAGAGAAATTGATGTTAAAACGCTAAGAGAAGTGGGAGCTTTAATTGGAGAAAACAATTCCTAATAAAGTATAATAACTATAACATCTGCTAATGTGAATAAAACTACCTTTATGACTTTTTGCTGGTAGTATTTATTTAACAATATTATATTGGTAAAAAATGGTTAATCTCATAGAGCATGACTTTTATGTTTCTTACAAAACAACGACTCGGCCCCGATTAGACAAACGGCAAATCTCATGATATGAATGTATTAAGGAAGAAAATTAGTCGGTACCCATTAGGGATATGGCTTGCTCTTTTTGCCCTAATTTTGATATTCTTAGCCTGGTTAATGCAAACCTATTCACTTTTAGACTGGGAAGAGGCTGTAAAACTTGGACTTCAGAATGAAAGTTTTAATGGAGATGCTGTTGAGCAGGCAATAGCAGATGTCGAAAAAGGTATTGCAATTGCTGATATATTATGGGCTTTCCCAATTACTATTGTTGCATTTATTGGATTGTTAAGTCGAAAATTCATTGGTTTTGTTGCTGCAATGATGGTTTTTGCGATTTGCGTTTATTTTCCACTGTTCTACGCATTCCGCGTAAGTATGAATTTTGATATTGTGCTGGCAGCTATTTTTATGTGGGCAATTCCATCAATTATGGGAATAATCGGATTATGGATGAATAGAAAGTTGTTTAACATAAATTAACCCACCACATGATTGAGCCAACTATAATCACCTGGATAATCGCAATATTTGGTGTAATTACCTTTTTGCCTCTTTTTGGCGCACAATTAGTAATGATATTGAAACCAAAAGGTCAGAAAGCTAAAGATTTAATAATCGGAAAAGGTGAAAATTGGCGTGATAAAACTCATTTCAAATCCGCTCTGGCTTTTGCCTGGGCTGATATAATAATTATACTACCTTTATATATACTCGGAACAGTCTGGGTTTTTAATGGACAACCATGGGGCTATATTTTGTGGATTTCTTTAGGTATCCTGTCAATATATTTTAGCATTCTGTTTTGGGTATTAGAAAAAGAATATACATTTAAGTCAGCTGGATGGATTGCTTATTTCACGTATTTCTGGGGATTTTTTTTGTATTGGGGATTAGGAGCAATAGCACATTCGATATTACAGTTGAATAATTAATAAAATGTATTCAAAAATAAGGTAGATCCCAGGCTAAAAATCTGAAACTAAATCTTTTTTCTTTTAACTGGATTAATCCCCGCAACGATACTATATTGTTATTAAAATAGTCCTAGCGCAAACCATAGGACCCTTGGTAGTTATTAAAAATAATAAAATGAAAAATCTAGACTGGATAAAGACGGCAATAATCTTCAGTTCAATTGTTATCGCTGGTTTCTTCATAGGGAACATGCATAAAACCGGAAAAAAATATGACCGGTTTGTTCAGGTTAAGGGGCTTTCTGAGCGGGAAGTCAAAGCTGATCTGGCAGTCTGGCCTATAAACATAACCCTTGCTGGAAATGATCTCGAATTATTAAAACGTGATATTGAAACACAAAATACGGAAGTTTATAATTTCTTCATTGATCAGGGTTTTGATAAAAATGACCTGACAAAAGGAAGCACAAATATTAGTGACGTTCGTGCTAACATTTATAATCCGAATTTCCAGAATGCTGAATTCAGGTATATAGCGAAATCGGAATTTACTGTAAGGACTAATGATATTGATAGGCTTCAGAATGCACTTTCTGAATCTCTCAAACTAATTTCGAAAGGGATATTACTAGGTTCAAAAAATGAATGGAGACCAATTGAATATATTTTTACCGGATTAAGTCAACTCAAACCTTCAATGATTGAGGAAGCTACTAAGAATGCCAGAGAAGTGGCGGAAAAATTTGCACGAGATTCTGATTCTCAAGTAGGTAAGATAAGGATTGCAAGGCAAGGCTTATTTACGATAAATGATAGAGATCAAAACACCCCACAAATTAAACTGGTTCGTGTAGTTTCTACGATTGACTTTCAACTGGAAGATTAAATGATTTTCCGACAAAGCCCAAATAGCATAAATACGGATAAACAAATAGCAATAAATATTTTGTCAATTAATAGTAAGAGAAATGAAAAATCCAAACAGAAGGACATTCATAAAAAAATCAACATCTGCGATGGCAGGAGTTGGATTATATGCATCTATCCCTATGAGTTATGCTTATAAGGCGCCAAGTGACCGCATAAATATCGGTGTGATTGGTCTAGGATTTGGCGCAACAAATATGCGTGTCATGTTGGAGGCAAACTCATTTGTGCACTGCACTGCCCTGTGCGATGTCGATCAAGTAAAGCTGGAGGAACAAGCCGGGATCCTGAAAGATAAATTTCCGGTTAATGCGGGCAAAATAAAATTGTACAATGATTTTCGTAAACTTATTGAAGATAAGGAGATTGATGGAGTAATTGTTGCAACCCCAGACCACTGGCATACTTATGTTTATGCGGAAGCAATTAAGGCCGGAAAGGCAGTTTATGTAGAGAAACCCACAGGAAGAACCATTGCTGAATGTAATTTGATGGTTGACCTGCAGCAAAAATACAATAATGTAGTGACCACAGGATTATGGCAGATCAGCGTGGATTATTTTATAGAAGCTTTTAATATTTTAAAAAGTGGTGTGTTAGGCGACGTTTATAAGGCTCATGCATGGATTACGGGCAGCACAGATCCTACTATCTATGGTTCTGAACCTCAGGCAATTCCGGAAACTTTGGATTACAAAATGTGGCAAGGTCCTGCTCCTTTGCATTCTTATGTTCAGGACAGGGTGAAGAGCTGGCGACATTACTGGGATTATGGTGGAGGAAGACAAACCGACTGGGTACATTACCTTGATTCGGCTTTAGATGGTATAGCTGCTTTAGGTCATGAAAGATCGTATCCAAAATCGGTATATTCCGTAGGTTACAAACATCCGGAAACCATGAGAGAGGTTCCTTCGCTTCAGACTTCTATATTTCAATTTGATAATTTACATATAGTATGGGAACACCAGATAAGTCCCTTATATAACAGGGGAGACGGTGTAGCATGGATTGGAAGTAACGGTACATTGGTGTGCAATCGTAGAGGTTATGAAATTTTCCCTGCCAACGACCGGGATGGTAAGCCAAAGATCGAAGCGAAGAAAAAGCAGGGCCCTTATGCAAATCAGTATAATCATATGATTAATTGGGCAAAATGTATCCGGAATAAGGACGTCAATACAAATAGTCCAATTGATAAAGGAAGTTATGCATCCACCTTGGCTAATATTGCCAACATATCGTATCGAATCGGCGGCAAGAGTCTTGAATATCTGCCTGCTGAACAGAAATTTAACAATAATTCTGAGGCTGATTCATATATATTCCCGGACTACCAGAATAATTGGGCTTACCCCCAAATATAGTACTATTCATATAGGCCCAATCCAGTGGCGGCCCAGTAAATTCCACCATATATATGGTCCAGGAATAATGGATCCTTATATAATTCAGACAAATGCCCCAATGCGGTATAAAATGATCTTCCTCCATCGTACTCCTGATACCATGCGATTGGATGAAAATCCCCCATACCTGTATGTCTGTCCTGGTCTTCCCATGTCCTGTCTGGATCATATGTTGATTCATCCACGGTAATTAGAACTTTTTGATTTTCAGTTAGTGCTTCCGTAAATGAATACCATTCATCTGTCCAGATCCACCTGTCTGCAAGGTGCATGGTGGATGGGTGGTTTTTATCTGTCACCTGCATCACGCCGGTCTGCTCTTCAGGATGATCAGTAAATGTACGTCCTACCAGTTTTCTGAACCACTCTCCTTCTTCTCCGCAAGCTGAGGTAGCATGGATTCCCACGAAGCCACCCCCATTTCGAATAAATCTTTTGAAACTTTCAAGTTGCTCATCAGAAAGATCCCTGGTTGTTGAGTGAAGAAAAACCAGAACATCATATTTTTCAAGGTTTTCATCATTAAAATTGCTTACAACTTCAGTCACGGTTAAGCCAAATGCATGCCTGTTTGCCAGCTTCTGGAATTCAAGAATGGCCGTTGGCTCCGTTACATTATGCCATTTGTCCGGGCTTAGATAAACCATAACCTCAAACTGATCTCTACTTTGATTTTGAGCAAAAACTGGAACCACGTTCATGAACATAATTATAATGACGAATATGTAATTGATTTTTCTCATCAGAATTAAATTTATAGGATAAAAATTAGCATTACGTAATTTGAATTTTATTCGAAAAACAATATATAAATGTAATTTTATAAGTAATAGATTAACTTCATTATTTTAAACTTACATTACAAATATTTTGCTATTCAATATAGTTGCAGGATCCTGAATCAGTTTGTAACCCGGAAAACAATGGAATAAATTTAAAAAGTTTGGGTGTTACTGAACATTAGATTAATCCTGTTGATAAGCAATATACATTAAATTTGAGAAACGGATTTGACATCGAATTGGAATATTCTCCTGTTAATAATTAGCTTTAGTTCAAAAGCATTGCAACTTAAAATTGAAAATCATGAATTCAGATAAACTTGAAAAATTCGAATTCCTTATTGGTGATTGGAATTTGGAGTATAGGATTCCAAAAAGTATCTTCAGCGATCCGGGGACTGACACTGGAGAAGGATGTTTTAAGAAGATTCTAAAAGATAATTACGTGTTGTTTGAATACTCAACTGAATCAGGCGGAGCGGCAAAAGGCATATTCGCATGGGATGACAGAATAAAAATGTATAGATATTGGTGGTTTGAGAATTCCGGTAGTTTTTCAAACGCAACATGCAATTTTGTTAACGATACTACCTTAGCTATGAACTGGCATGATACTTTACTTGTTCAGACTTTTGTCAAAGAATCTCCGGATAGAGTAGTTCTGAAAATGCAACATCCTGATGATAAAGGGGGATATGAATTGGTATTGGAAGTAAATTTTATAAAAAGATAATCAGGTGATTAGATAAAATATTGAAATGAAAACATTGTTCGTGATATTGGATTAAAAACGAGCTTGTGGACATAAAGGGATATGTCCTAAATGAAATTTGGTCAGCATTAAAATTTGTTATTCCATTGAATGGCAGAAAAAAATAACCATGTACCAAATGTACAGATATAGAACGTATCATACTCACTAACATATTCTTAACTTGAAATTAGTCTGGTTTTACATCTTACAGATCTAATCCCTTATATAGACTTAAATAATTTAATAATTCCAGATAGAAAAAGTCGAGGAATTGGGTGATATTCCATGTTTAATCAACATTTTTTTGTAAGTTTAAAAACCAGACTCGAAGAATTATATTTTTTATTTTATTGAAAATAACTGGTATAATATTCAAATCTTCCTGCATGTGAATATTGTTATATATTGAATCGAACTTAAAATCCTGGAATATGGAATTGAATTTTTTTTTCTTTCGAAGATCTTCCCTGACCCTTTCTTTGATCCTGATTTTTCTGTTGATGCAGATACCAAAAGTCTTAGCACAAAGTATTGACATTGAACAATCCATTGAGAAGCATAGAAAAGGAAAAATAATAGTTAAGTCAAAACCCAATTCAGAAGTCAGTATTGAACAGTTAAATCATGAATTCTGGTTTGGATGTGCTATCGGAGATGGCATATTTAATGGTAGGGCATCAGAAAACGATGTCAAACAATACAAAGAGAAATTCTTAGAGAATTTTAATTCTGCTGTTACGGAAAATGCCGTCAAGTGGGGCAATATGGAAAGGCAACAGGGGATAGTAAATTATGCCGTGATTGATGCCATGCTGAACTGGACTGAAGAATCCAATATTCCGTTAAGGGCACATAATCTCTTTTGGGGAATACCGAACAGGGTACAATCCTGGTTAAAGGAAATGCCGGATGAGGAGTTGGAAGCAACACTTAAAAACAGGGCCGAGACTGTGACAGCCCGATACAAAGGCCGGTTTGCAGAATATGATATGAACAATGAAATGATCCACGGGAATTATTATGAAGACCGGCTTGGTCCTGAAATCACAAAGAAAATGGCTGAATGGGCCAAAATTGGGGATCCGGACATCAAGTTATATCTAAATGATTATGATATTCTAACTGGCAATATGCTGGATAAATTTATGGCCCATATAAGACATATACTAAAACAGGATATACCCATAGTTGGAATCGGTGTACAGGGACATCTGCACTCTGATACCTTTGACCGGGCTGAACTGATCAGATCACTGGATTCTCTTGCACAATTTCAATTACCTGTTAAGATTACAGAATTTAATATGCCTGGGCAACGCTCAAAATATCACATAAATAAAATCCGAACCATGACGCCTGATGAAGAAGATCTCAGGGCAAAAGAGATGATAGATTATTATAAGATCTGCTTTGCACATCCAATTGTGGAAGGGATTTTAATGTGGGGTTTCTGGGAGGGAGCGAACTGGATCCCAGTGTCTTCCTTATATAAAAGAGATTGGACGCCAACTCCAGCAGCCGAAGCTTACCAGAACCTTATCTTTAATGAATGGTGGACAAGTGAAGAAGGAAAATCTGATAGTAATGGGGAGTTTTCATCATCTGCTTTTTATGGAAAATATAAAGTAACTGTTAACGGGGTGAGCAAAGAGGTAAAATTAAATAAAGCTGATGGAAGTGTGGTAGTAGAGTTTTAAAGTTCATTATTTTCCAAATAAAGCTAATTGCGTTTAATTAATTTTGATTGTACATTAAGGAAATATTTTTTATTTAGTCTAATCCATAATTATTTATACTTTTTACAATGGAACCTATAAAACGCCGGCAATTTCTTAAATCTTCATTTCTTGGAGGGATGGCATTAACAATGCCTTTTGGATTTGATTTGAAACATTCTTCTAACAAATCTGATTATACAAGCCAGGTAGGCCTGACAACAGGTGATCACAGGGCAGATATGGCTTTCAGGGCATTGCAACCCTTTTCCGATCAAATCAAAAGAGATATTGGGAGTAAACGTGTGGTGATCAAGCCAAACAATGTATTGATCGATCGTCAATTGGCAGCCACTCATGTTGACAGCCTGGAAGGTATTCTTGAATTTCTTAAATCCATTGGGGTATCTGAGAATGTAATGATCGCTGAATCTGCAGCAAGTGGTGCCACTTTTGATGGATTTGACAATTACAAGTATTTTGACCTTCAGAATAAGTATCCGGTTAAGCTCGTTGATTTGGACCAGGAGAAGTATGAGCTGATCCATGTCTTTGATGAGAAAGATTTCCGGCCACATCCTGTTCGTACTTCCAGCCTGATATTGGATCCTGATACTTATGTGATATCGGCTGCTAAATTTAAAACGCATGACCGCGTTCTGGCAACGCTTTCCCTGAAAAATATAGTTTTTGGGGCACCTATTAAAGATCCGGGCTTCAGTTGGGATAAAAACAGGAAAAGCAGGAACAAAAAATGACAAACCCATTGGTCATGGCAGTGGATTAAGGGCGATCAATTACAATACTTTCAGCATGGCCAAGTTACTACATCCGGATCTATCTGTTATTGAAGGATTCGAAGGGATGGAAGGAAACGGGCCGAACTGGGGAACTCCTGTAGATCACCGGGTATGCGTAGCAGGAACTGATTGGCTGGCTTCTGACCGGGTAGCTATTGAGTTGATGGGAATCGATTTTGCAAATGTTGGCTATCTGAACTATTGTGCGGATGCCGGAATGGGGGAGGGTGATCTGGCAAAGATAGAGATCATTGGTGAGCAAATAAAGGATCATATCAAATCCTATAAGCTAAATGACAATATTGAAAAGCAGCTGATCTGGAAACAACCTCTTGGCTAAATTATGAGCTGACTACTCATCCCAATATCATTAAATAAGGACTGCCTTAGAGACAACCCTTAGGGTATTTTCAATCCTGTAATTCTGGATCAATATCGTTTTGTTTTTATATTATTGTTATGCCATACCCAGCTCAAACCTTTCAATTTCTTTTATGAATTTCTGAGCGTTATTGATCTGGCTGCCATTACCCTGTAATAGCCAGTTAACCCACTTCTTATTCACATTCT
Organism: uncultured Cytophagales bacterium; assembly: GCA_942491935.1. GTDB lineage: Bacteria > Bacteroidota > Bacteroidia > Cytophagales > Cyclobacteriaceae > JAGTVG01. Next base: position 188,451 of record CALOCZ010000050.1, on the reverse strand, counting down.
TCGGGCTTAAATTCCTGTATATCCAGATGGTTGGAATTATAAGAATAAGAGTCTGAGCAATCATCCAAACGGGATCGGCAACCTTAACAAGATCAACATTTAAAAATAATTCAGAGATTACGATTATAAATGCCATGTGGAATGGCAGGATCATTAAGGCCATTCTAAGAAAATGAACGATGGCAATTTTTACCTTTTGCAACTGCTTCTGGACTACAGTGACAGGGCCGGCATAATCAATTTCATATATCAGTTTTAGCTGCTTGATCGCCCCATAGGATATTATCCCAGCCCATGTAACGAGTAAAGATCCAGAAATTAAGAATTGTATCTCTGACCAGTGTGTTGCTGTGAAATATATCAAATACCACATAACCATCTGATAAAAGATCAGTGTTGAAACATTTATCAGTATAAGACCCGTCATCTTGGATCTGGCACTTTTAATATTGATTTTTCTCAGGATCTCAAGGTTCAGTTGTATGCTTTTATCAAGTTTTTCTTCATGTTGTGACCATGAATTCTGAATATTATTTATATCAATCATTTTCTATTTGTTTAAATTTATTTCTTAATCTTTCTTTAATACGATTTATTTTGGTGCCAACATTGCTCACGGAAATATTAAGTACATTGGCAATTTCCTGATGGTTGTTCCCGTCCAGGTAAAGAATCATCAATGCCCTGTTCATTTCGTCAAGTTCCTGGATGAATTGTCTCAATAACCTGATATCCTCATCCATGTCATCACTTCCTGTATCTGAAAATTTAACAAAATCCTCATTCAGGGGTGTAGTATACTTTTTCCGTACCGTATCCTTCCGGTAATGAGAAATGGACACATTAAGAGCAATCCGGTAAATCCATGTGGTAATTTTATATTCTGGATTGTATTTGCCGAAACTACTCCAAAGTTGGAGAATGATTTCCTGTACAAGATCCTCCTGATCCTCAGCAGATCGACTATAGGCATTGGCTATTTTATAGATTATGCCTTTGGTTTCTCCAATCATAAGGATAAAATCCTCCTTCGCTTCTATATTGTTTTTGACATTCATCGGGATATACCACAGAATTGAATTCGGAAATCAAGCGGACGATAAATGGAAAATAGATCATGAATCCTTTTCCCTGTTCTTTTTAGTAAGTGTTTTTTAAATTCTTTTATCATAATACTTGAACATTTGTTTCATCATTATTCGCAGCACCTGAAGAAAAATCACAGTATGAAAATAAAATATTATAATAATTGCTACCTCGTATAATTACAAATTAGTTCAAGTTTAAGTTATTTTAATATTTGCTAATAGTGTCGTATATTGTGCGATGGTGTTGGATATTCCGACAGGAAATTCAATTGATCCTAAACTAACTAATTGAATAACAGCAATTTAAATTTTGGTACTCTAATTGACTTTTAGATTCCAAAAACCTGACGTATGATCTTTTACAATTTAAAAATTGCTATTCGAAACATTCTCAAGAACAAAGGATTTAATCTGATCAATATTTTTGGTTTATCCATAGGTATGATGGCTACGATATTTATCAGCTTATGGATACTTGATGAAATGAGCTATGACCAATTTCATGAAAATGCCGACAGAATTTATCGAATTGATTGGCAATCAGAAAATCCTCAAACCCGGACTCCTCACCCGATGACCTATGAATTGGTCCGGGATATGACAGAGGTAGAAAATGCTGTCAGCATAACACCGGTTTGGGGAGAGGGGTTGACCCGTCCAATGAGGACAGTGAAACAGGGAGAAATTCAATATGAAGAAAATGGCATTTATGCTGCAGATACGACTTTTTTTGAGGTTTTTTCCTTCCCCCTTCTTAAAGGTGACCCAAAAATTGCTCTGAAAGATGTGGGTGGTCTTGTAATAACTGAAGAAATGGCTAAAAAATATTTCGGTGATGAAGATCCAATGGGCAAAATGTTAATAATCAATTTCGGTGTAGATATACCTTTTGTGATAACTGGGGTGATGCAAAACATTCCACACAATTCTCATTTCCATTTTGATTTCCTAATTTCATATAATTCAACAAAAGCATATCATACGGGTGAGTTTTATGAATGGGCAGATTTCGGACATTATAATTATCTTCTTCTTACAGAGAACACATCGCCCGAAAGTGTTGAAAAACAACTGTTTAATTGGGTAAGCAAATACAGGGAGTGGCCGGAAGGAGCAGAAGAAGAATATAAAAATGGGACAATAGGCTTTAAATTGACCCCTATTACCGATATCCATCTTCATTCCAACATCAGGTGGGAGTTGGAAAGTAATGGCAATATCCTTTATATATACATTTTTGTATCCCTTGCTGTGTTTATCGTCCTTATAGCATGTATTAATTTCATGAACCTTTCCACCGCCACGGCTACAAAACGGGCAGTCGAAATAGGATTAAAAAAGGCCGTTGGGGCCAGTCGTGGTCAGTTGATACTTCAGTTCTATCTGGAATCATATATGGCTTCATTTTTAGCAATGCTTATTGGAATAATCATTTTTGAGCTATTAACGCCAGTTTTCGGTACCTTAACAGGGAAAGTTTTCTATCTGGATTATAAAGATCCAATTGTTCTTTCCATACTTTTTTTATTTACTATTGTAACTACTATTTTAGCGGGGACATATCCTGCGATCATTTTATCAAGATTTAAACCCACTCACATTTTAAAAGGAATTAAAGTGAGCTCCGGGAATCCGGTTAATTTCAGGAATGTGTTGGTAATATCTCAGTTCGCGATATCTGCTTTCCTGATCATTGGAACATTGGTCATATCCTCTCAATTAAAATATCTTAAAAATCAAAAATTGGGATTAATGTCTGAACAGGTTATGGCCATTCCCATTAGGGATAGTTTGATGCAAGCCAGTTATAAGGCTGTCAAGGCGGAATTATTAAAAGATAATGGGATTTTAAGCATATCTGCAGTTTCAAATCTTCCCGGAAGAAATTTTAATCAGAATCCTATCCAGTGGAAGGGGGATGCTGACCAATTGAATGTATCTGAATTAAGTGTGGATCATGATTTTTTTAAGACACTCGGCATTCAATTAAAAGATGGACGATCCTTTTCATTAGATCGCGAATCTGATCAGGAATTTGCATTTATACTAAATGAAGAAGCAGCAGCATATTTTGATTGGGAATCTGCCATAGAGCAGGAAGTACTTTGGTATGACGATGAGGTTGAACGGAATGGAAAAGTGATCGGAGTTGTTGAGAACTTTCATTTTCAATCACTTCACAAAAACATTGAACCTCTGATCATTAATTTAATGCCGGATGTGTTTAATTATTTCCTGATAAAGATCAGTTCATCAAATATTTCTGCTAGTATTTCTTATCTGAAAAAGACATATGAGGAACTGGATCCTAACAATGACTTTACATACTTCTTCCTGGATGATGAGTTCGCTACGTTGTATCAATCGGAAGAAAGTGTAGAAACCATCTTTTTCTTATTTTACGGTTCTATCTATACTTATCTCTTGCCTGGGATTATTTGGTTTATCAGCTTATGATGCTGAGCGCAGAACCAAGGAAATAGGTATCAGAAAAGTAAATGGAGCTACAATAACAAGTATTATTGCCCTGCTGTCACGGGATATCTCCCGTTGGGTACTTATCGCTTTTGTAATTGCATGTCCTTTTGGATATTTTCTCATGAATAATTGGCTGGATAATTTTGCATATAAAACCACCATTTCAATTTGGTCATTCCTTCTTACAGGAATACTCGTAATTTTTATTGGCCTTGTAGCAGTAAGTTACCAGGCAATTAAGGCAGCCAGGAGAAATCCAATCGAGTCTCTCAGATATGAATAAGAACTCGGATTTTATCAATTGATTCTAAAAATCGATAGTCAGGTGTATTTTGACCTGAACTATTTAGTAATTTTGCCTTCGAATTCAGGAATGAACTGATTAGCTGTTTAGTTCCTGGCATTGATCCATATTGCTGATTAAAAACATAAATTAAAAGCGTCATGAAAGTCAAATTATTCATACTGGCCATTATATTTCTACAAATTTCCTGCACAAACAGAACGGAAAGACAAGACGAAACTATTGTTGATTCCAACACCACTGACTATTATTTTGAAGGCATGTATGTGCCGGTTACGCTAAAATCTGATCTTTCTGTATTAAATGACAATGAAAGATCAATGATCCCTATTCTGATTGAAGCTGCTGAGATCATGGATGAATTGTTCTGGATTGAATCCTATGGAGATAAAAATGAATTACTTGAAAAATTGTCCGACGATAAGATAAGGGACTTTACTGTGATCAATTATGGGCCCTGGGACCGCTTGAATAATAACGAATCCTTTGTTGAGGGAATCGATGATAAATTAAAGGTTGCTAACTTTTATCCGCATGACATGAGCAAGGAGGAATTTGAAAATGCCGATCTGGATGGTAAAGAAAACCTGTATACAATGATCAGAAGGGATGATAATGGAAACTTGATTTCAATTCCATACTATGAGTTTTTTAAGGATAGAGTCGGGAAAGTAAGCGATCTGCTTGCCAGGGCATCTGAATTGGCCGATGATCCCGGGTTAAAAAAATACCTGGAACTTCGTTCCAAAGCTCTACTTGATGATGAATACCAGGCGAGTGATATGGCATGGTTGGATATGAAGGACAATTCCATTGATGTAGTTATTGGCCCAATAGAAACTTATGAAGATAAATTATTTGGATATAAAGCTGCCCACGAAGCATATGTATTGATCAAAGACAAAGCCTGGAGTCAGAAGCTGGAGAAATTTGCTCAATTTATGCCGGAATTGCAGAGTAATCTGCCCGTTCCTGATGCATATAAAAAAGAAACACCGGGAAGTGATGCCCAGTTAAATGCATATGACGTGGTATACTACGCAGGAGATTGCAACGCAGGTAGTAAAACGATTGCCATCAACCTTCCCAATGATGAAGAGGTTCAGCTTTCCAAGGGAACACGACGATTGCAGTTAAAAAATGCTATGAAAGCCAAATTTGACAAGATCCTGATTCCAATTGCTGACGAATTGATTGAAACTGAGCAATTGAATCATATCACTTTCGATGCCTTTTTTGCAAATACCATGTTTCATGAAGTGGCACACGGACTTGGCATCAAAAACACCCTCGATGGCTCAAATACAGTACGAAAAGCATTACTTGACCATGCTTCGGCTATGGAGGAAGGGAAAGCAGATATTCTTGGGCTTTATATGATCAATGAATTATTCAAAAAGGGAGAAGTTGAAGGGTCCATAGAAGACTATTATGTAACATTTATGGCTGGAATTTTCAGATCGGTCCGTTTTGGTGCGGCGTCAGCACATGGTAAGGCCAATATGATCCGGTTTAATTATTTCAAGGAGATGAATGCTTTTGTATTTAATCCGGAAACCGGGAAATATAAAGTAGACTTCGATAATATTGAAAAGGCCATGAATGCACTTTCCGAGAGGATCCTCGTGCTTCAAGGGGATGGGAATTATGATCAGGTTAATGAATTTGTCGCAAAATATGCCAATATTCCTCCTGACCTGCAAAAGGACCTTGATAAGCTCAGCGAAGAGAAGATACCTGTAGATGTAAAGTTTATCCAGGGCACTGAGGTTTTGGGCTTATAGATTCCATGCATACTTAGGCATTTCCATCTAAATTAAGTAAGACTGGAGTGTTTATAAAAGCTGAAAAGAGATAAAAAGGCAGATCATTAAAGGTCCACTCGTATCTCAAAAAGGCTTTTCCCATGAGATAAATTGACAGCTATTCAATGATTTAACCGATTTAAAAAGGTGATTCACCATCGACCAGTAATGTGATGAAACTGTTGGCTTCTGCGAAAAACATGGCTTCACCATCGCGCACCCTTATTCTCCTGCCTTGTGACATATTACGCTTCTTATTGGTTGTATAGATCCTCATCCATTCTGTCTCAGCAGGCAATCCTTTTATTGTAGCCTGCCGTGTGGCCCCATTATTTACCACATGGATCGTATAGAGGCCCTTTTCATTATCTCCCAAAGCAGCACATATCACATTTTCAGTATCCGCTTCAATGGGCATGGCGTACAATCCTTCCGGCATGTCAGCAATCTGTTTAAAATTCCAGAATCGCTGCGTAGGAGTAAGCGGAATATCATTATTGCCGAATACTCCTCCACCGATCATAGGAGAGTAATCTGCGGTCAATTGCCATTGAAGAATGGATTCCGGTTGACAGATCTTAAGAATTCGGGTATAGAGATTCATTTCTTCCATGGCATAGGTTGATTCGCTGAAGATATCCGGGTACCTCCAGGCGCCTGCATCCATACTGCCTTCTCCAACCAGAAGTGGAACATTCATTCTTTCTGCTGCTTCAGCCCATTTCTGGAGGTTTTCATCAGTATATCCCCTCCAGGAGTGGAATGATACTGCCTTTATGTATTTGTGAGTAGATTTATCATTGATCGCAGCTTCTACAAACGGCCAACCATTGGCATCTGCAGTGTCACCCAGAAGGAGTCTGGTGTTAATGCCCCTTGATTCAAGATATGCTCCGAGGCCTTTGATAAATTCGGCATGGTCTTCCGGCGTATGCCGAACATATATGCCCAGGTCAGACTCGTTAAATGAAAACATAACGAACTCAAATCCATAGTTATCCCTGGCATATTCTATATAATCAGCAATAGATTTATAGATCTGCTTGTGCTTCTTTTTGTCAAGGGGGTTGCCCCTCAAACCTCCCGGTTGCGGCCCGAAGCTCATTTCTCCTTCAATGGCCCAGTTTGGTGCTGACCAGTCGGATAGAATGACTGGCATTCCCAGTTCATGCAGTCTTTGTGCCATTTTCATGGCTGCTTCTACCCGTGGATGTAATTCTCCGTTATTGGCTTTTTCAATAGGGTCATCTTTTTCTTCCGGGTGCCAGAATCGCCATGGCATCTCAACTCTTCCCCATCTTACATCCATATTTTCCAGGCAATAATCGATAACCGGTGGATCAGCTACCGGATTTTGAAGGCGAAAGTTACCGCCAAATCCCTTAAACGGATTACCAAGCGTATTCCTGTCCAGGTTCAAAACGATTGGATTTACATCCGGAATACCTAAAGCCTTTACTGTAAGTGATCTGTAAAATGAACCTCCTTTTACCAGATTGCCTGTCATGAGTGCAAAATATACTTCAATATTGCTGTTTACAGTAGTGTCTTTTCTGACCACGATATCCATTCCTTCATTGATCGTGATCTCGAGATCTCTTTTAGCTCCCTTAATTTTGACTCCTTTTGATGATCCACGCAGAATCTCAAAAGTTCCTGATGGAAGAACATGTTTAATGCTGCCAGGTGTTGGTGCTATCAATTGGACTGTAGCATCACCGTATTTCGATTCAGGCAATTCCATTAAAAAGAAAGTGCCGATGAGAGCTGTGTCAACTTCATTTCTATAATTGATCCGAATGTTAGAAATGCCACCACCAAGGTCTTCAACGGATTGATCATAGTGAAATTCATCAACACTTATCCTTGTAATTTGCGTGTTGCCCTCTCGTACATACTGGTATCTGGCCCTTTCTTTTGCGGTTTTTCTAATCTGTGTCCAATCAGATCCAATAATGCAAAATGAGCTGTTGAGTTCTATCAATTCTCCATCTACCCTGATGCCACTGATATTGCTCCAGGGGTATACTTCAGGCTGAGCGAAAAGAAATGATAGATTAAAAAGAAATACACATATAAGTATTAAAAAATTTTTCATGATCTGTTGAGTAAATTTGACTAAAAATGAGTTTTGAAAGATAAGAATTCTTTTAATACAATGGCTTAAATCTTTACAATTTAAATACTCTAATTAGTGAAATTTTCATTGGTCTGTGGGCTTCAATTAATCATTAAATTATATTTTGCAGGATTACCCTAAATTCACAAATATTAAGGGAGGTATTATAATTTTCATAACTTTATGTATCGTTTCTGTTCAATGGTAACAAATGAATAAAACTGTCGGATTTTTTTTAATTATAGCCCTCACGGTATTCGCGATGAATTCTTCTAAAGCAGAGGATGGACGACCCAATATTTTATTTATTGCTGTAGATGACCTTCGCCCTGAATTAGGCTGTTATGGGAATTCATTGATCCATACCCCGAACATCGATAAGCTGGCAAAGGAAGGTTCTGTTTTTACGAATCATTTTGTCCAGGTACCAACCTGCGGGGCATCAAGGTATAGCCTGCTGACAGGTATGCGGCCAAGAAAAAAGTCACAACTGAGCAATAATGTTATCGTGGAAGAATTGTCTGATAAGCCTGAAGAGCAAGTTCCGGAGACTTTCATTCATCAATTGAGACGTAATGGTTATTATACAGTGGGGATAGGGAAGATCAGTCATTCTGCTGATGGCCTGGTGTATGGATATAATGATCCTGTGTCAGATAAGCGTGAACTCCCGCATAGTTGGGATGAACTATTATTTAACCATGGGAAATGGGGTACAGGCTGGAATGCTTTTTTTGGTTATGCCGATGGAGAAAACAGGCAAAGCATGAAAAAACAGGTAAAACCCTACGAAGCAGGAGCAGTTGAAGATTCTGGGTATGTTGATGGGCTTACAGCCGATCTTGCCATTTCTAAGTTAGAGGAACTCAAAAAGCAGGCTCAGCCATTTTTCCTGGGAGTTGGATTTTTCAAACCTCATCTGCCTTTTAATTCTCCGGAAAGATATTGGGATCAATACCACAGAGATTCCATCCCGGTTTCGATGAATCCGGACATTCCTAAAAATATTAACCTGAGAAGCCTTCACGGATCCAATGAATTCAATCAATATCAACTTTCAGATGAATTTACTAGTCTCTCTAAACCGTTGTCTGACAGTTATGCCAGGAAACTTGTCCATGCCTATTACGCATGTGTCACTTATATTGACCATCAAATAGGAAAAATATTAAAGGAGCTGGAATCAAATGGATTAGCTGAAAATACCATCGTGATTATATGGGGGGATCATGGCTGGCACCTTGGAGATCAAAGAGTATGGGGTAAGCACACCATATTTGAAAATGCCTTAAGGAGTGTGTTGGTTATTTCAGTTCCTGGAAGCGCTCCAGTAGGACGCAGGATCGATGATATTGTTGAATCGGTAGATATCTATCCAACTCTGATGGAATTATGTAATATAGATGTTCCTTATCCTATGGATGGTGAAAGTTTTGTGGATTTAATGAAAGGCTCCCAAACTCCTGGATCAAATGTCGCTTACAGTTACTTTAAAGATGGCATATCCCTGAGGACTGAAAGATACCGCCTGACGAAATATTTCAGGCCTGATGAACCCACAATAGAATTATATGACCATAGGAAGGACCCCTATGAAACAACTAATATTGCTGAATTAGAAACAGGTATTGTTGATGAACTCATGCCAATTCTCGAGAAAGGGAATACCGGATTATATCTGGAATAAAAGTATATTCAAGGAACTCTGGGACTGAGTTTCATACTATCTTTTAAAGACTATTTGCGAAGACTGATAATTTATAATTAGTATATTACACTTAAATTTTAATTTGCAATTATGAAATCAATTCATCGGCGACATTTTCTGAAAAGCACCGCCTTATTTCCCCTTGGTATAGCAATGGGAAACCTTTCTCCTGCTACAGCCGGGGCAGAAATTCAATCCACTTCAAATACGCATAAAGCTAAGATTAAACTTAGTGTGAATGGGTGGTCATATTATGTCCCATTGTATAAGCATATTAATGGCGAGGAGGGTGGAATGAGCCTGTTTGATATGCTCGAAGAAGCGGCCAGGCTGGATCTGGATGCGGTAGATCCTACAGGTTACTTTTTCCCGGGATATCCTGAGGTACCTGAAACTTCCTTCATCAATAAATTCAAAAAAAGGGCTTTTCAGTTGGGATTGGATATTAGCGGAACAGGAATCCGAAATGATTTTGCCAATCCTGATAAAGAAAAACGGTTGGCTGATATTGAACTGGCAAAGAAATGGATAGAGGCAGCTGCTGAGATGGGAGCTCCCGTGTTGAGGGTATTCGCCGGCAAGCAACCAGAGGGATATACCTGGGATGAAACTGCTGAGTGGATGGCGGAAGCATTGTCAATATGTGCATATCATGGGGCCAGAAATGGTGTCGTAATAGGGGTACAGAATCATGGGGATATGCTTAAAAGTGCGGATGAAGTTCTAAGGATCCTGGAAATGGTAGGATCTGAATGGCTGGGAACCATTGTGGATACGGGCTTCTTCCTGACAGAAGATCCTTATGCGGATATTGAGAAAGTGATCCCTTATGCAGTAAACTGGCAGGTGAAGAAACTTTTAAGTGACAGGAAAGGGCCGGAAATAGATATGAAAAAGCTTGTGAAAATAATAAGGGCCTCTGAATACCGGGGCTATGTCCCTGTTGAAACATTGCCCACACCTGGAAAGGAAGATGAATATGATGCCCTTGCTGAAGTTCCTGTGCTTCTTCAGAAACTTCGGAAAGCTCTATAACTTTCGTCAGTTGAATGACAAACCAATACATAGGGTTGTGTCCGAGCAACCAGAATGCAGTATTTACGTTCTGTAATTTGAATAAACAAAAAAATAACCCGATGCGAACTTTAGTATTCATTGTATTGATCTTATGTTTTGGGCTAAATGAGGGAATAGCTCAAGTGCCTGGAAATCCTGAAGATATATCCCCTCTGCTGATTAGTGAAAAGGTGCCTGATGCCAGTGTACAGTCAATAGAAGGAGAATCAGTTTCAGTCGCCGAGTTACTAAAGGAAAGAAAGTCAGTACTATTGTTTTACAGAGGTGGATGGTGTCCATATTGCAACGCTCATCTGTCAGCTGTTGGAGAGAGTGAACAGGAGATCCTGGCCCTTGGATATCAAATAATTGCCATTGCCCCGGACTCACCAGTGCAATTAAAGGCGACCACTGAAAAACAAAAACTGAACTACAAACTATATTCGGATGCTTCAGGTGAGTTAATGAAAGCTATGGGAATTGCATTTAAAGCTCCCGAGAGGTACGAAAAGCGCCTTGACAACTATTCTGATGGACTTAACCCAGGAATACTGCCGGTACCTTCATTGTTTGTGGTTGATACCGATGGCACCATTATTTTTGAGTACATAAATCCGGATTACAAGCACAGGATCAGTTCCGAAATGTTGATGGCTGTATTAAACCAGTTGGATTGAGTGTAATCGAGTCAGTAATTTTTGCAGATTTTCATTGACCTCAAAACTTCAATGAAAACTAATCACGATAAATCACCTTCCGGGGATAGCTACTTGCTTTTAACTGCAAATTCTAAAGAATCCTCAATTTTCTGGACCCTATTGAAAGAGTATTTGCCAAAGGACCCCAATTCAAAATCTTTTATTTCAAAGGATTTTTTACCTAGCACGTCGATCCGGACCTTAGTCTCATTACCTTTCTTTTCAAGTACAATTGTTCCATAGGTTTGCCCATTAGCCCAGAAATATTTTCCTTCCAGGGAATTGAATTTCATCTTTTTTTCAACACCAGAATAATGAAAGCCCGTTAATGCCAGTACCGCCCCATAGGCTGTCATAGCCCTTGCATAATGGTGACCACATTCAGCTTCATCAAATGGACTTCTTTTATTCCCATCGTATCTGTTCCTGATGTTGGAGATCACAGTAAGCCCGTCCTCCTTCATGCCTTCGAATAACATCCCATTGCCTGCAGTATATTCAAAACCTGTCATAACCTCAGAATAATATGGGAAAGGCACTTCGGGTCTCCCGTATGGGAAACTAGCCATCAACAAGGCAGCTTCATCACCTAATGCATAGGACCGCATATTGTTAAAGTGGTCAACCATGGTAGCCCTGTAATTGTACTTCATGATGCTTTTTAGTGTTTTTCTAATATTCTCTTCTTTCGCGAGGTAGCCAAGATCACAGATATGAGACATATATTGACCTACAAGCTGATCAACCAGGCAGCCTTTCCCTAATTGGAAAGTGGGATTGCTCAATTCTTTTGCTCCCATTCCTACAGATAGATAGGTAGACACCGATCCAGGATCTTCCGGAGGACGGATGTCCTGGATATAGTATTCGCCATTATAAATGTTCTCATCCGTCCATTTGCTGCCCTTCTGAAATAGTTCATCGCAGATACGTGCGAATTCTTTATCATTCAGGTATAATGCCATTTCAGATACTGCTCTTAAGGCTCCTAAATACCAGAATTCCATTTGGGGATTTGGGCCAAAGTATTCCACATCCATGGTATTGTGCTGGCATCCTTCCATTACACCATCCTTATCGGCATCCCATCCGCCATCGATCCAGCAAAATTCCAATGCTTTTTTTACGTTTGGCCATAGCTTTTTAAGCAAATCATCATCCCCCGATAGTTGCCAGTCGCGGTACATTTTCATAATTGTCCCCATCTGCCCGTCTGCTGCCGCCCGACCCAGTTTCTGGGCGTTTTTAATAGGCAGGTTCACCCTGAAACTCATTAATCCCATTTCATTGGTTGCGTATCCGAATTCGACGGTTCTTTGCAATTTGGCCAGATCACCAAATATAAAGGGAGTGGTTTGTTCATAATTCCAGACATGTGTACAAGATCCCATGCAGGACCCTACGATGTCCATAGTCCCTTCCCATCCAAAAAATAAACCATCAGCCGTTCTGAAGCAGGTTTGTGTACGCAGGGTGCTCATATTGAACAAGGCTGCTTCTTTCACAACTTCGGGGAGGTCTGTTTGGATAAAGGAATTAACAAATTTGATGGTTTTAGCCTCGAGATCGGGAATTCTCGGGTACGTTTTTCTGATCACATCCCATGCATCCTCATACTGTGTGGTATAGTAATTGCCGACAAGGTCTGTAGCCCAGGCTTTTCTGTTTGGGAAATGCCAGGTAATAAAAAACTGAAATTCTTTCGTCCCACCTGGTGGTATATTCTCCTTTACTGCCAGCGAGGCCCTGGGTGTATGACTGCCTTCAAAATCCTTTTCTGTCAGGATACCGTCCGAACTGAAATCATCCCAGAAATCCAGCAGGTCGTTGCCCCAGCCTCGTTGTGAAACGGAAGTCCGGTAACTCACCCTGGCGGTTTCTGCTGTTGTCAGGGCCATCGTTCCCCAGGTTTCCATATTCTTTTTCACCCCTTCACTATACATATATATCCCTTTTAATCCTTCTTCATCCCGAAATTCATTAAGATTTCCGGATGCTCCGGTAGGGATAAAATCTCCTTTCCAATCCAGGCGCCATTCTGAACCATCAGCACCAATGAAGTTTTCCATGGATCCGCTTACAGAAACTTCAATAGGTTTTTTGGTTTTATTGGTTATCTCATAGCGGAGAATAAATATGGGGATTCCACTGTCATCCGGATTCGCCGGGATAAAAGGATTAAAGGCCTTCACTTTGACGCTTACCGGCATGTCTTTATCATCAAGATTGACTTGTCCGAAAGGGTAGGCCGCATCATAGCTGCATTCACTAAAGCGTGGCAACCCGTGATTGTTGGGGCCACGTCCTTCCTTGCTTTCATACTGGTTTAAGTCGACCGGTCCCATAAGTGCCCTTGTCACAGGTGATTCCCCTTCCGGTTTGGCATAGATAGCAAAGAAAGGTGCCCGGTTACCGGTTGGCGTTCCAACAAATCCCTTAGCAGGCTTGTTCATGATCTCCCAATCTCTCAGATCTCCAATGCCACCCAGGGAAATGGTCCCTGTGCCAATTCCACCTACCGGAAGTGCAATCTTATTGATGTGATCCTGGTCGTAATGCTTAAGTACAGGCCATTCAGTACGCTGTGCCTGAAGCAGGGTAATTTGCGATGCATATAAAATTATAAATAGAATTATCAGTGTTGTTTTCGAGGTAGAATATGTTGTTTTCATATCTTAACTAGTTTTATATTCTATTATAAAATATCATGGTCTTTACTTAAAAATCTCCGTAGACTTTCACAAACAATTTCGTCATCATCATAACCATGTCCCTTATTTTCATAAATGTAAATTGTGTAAGTACTATCGTCCCTGCCAATTTCCTTTAGGTGTTGATCCAATTGTCTGGCATGCCAAACAGTGGTCTTTTGATCTTCTGTGCCCTGGTGCAATTCAAAGGCGGGAAGGCGACTGGCAAAATAATAGGGAGAACTGGCAATGATTCTTTTCCTGATTCCTTCAGGGGTAGTTTTAGGAGTATAAAAAGCTCTTTGATATGATCCTCCAACCTGCTCATTTTGAATAACTGAATAGTCTAAGAATTTCGTATGTGTTGAAGTAGCAATGATATAGTCAAGTTTATCAGTAAGTCCGCCAATTATTAAAGCGACAGTTGCTCCTCTACTAATCCCTGAAGCAAGCACCTTTGTGCTATCGGTTCTGTTATACATGAACTTAACTGCTTCCAGAAATGCCACTGCATCTTCGGCCGCCCCCAGCCATACATCTCCGGTATATCCTTCGGAACGAAAACAAAAATCTTCCCCTCTTAATATGTTTCCACGAAACGAAGGCATAATTGAAATATAATTATTTCGAATACTACTGCATTTCCCTCTTGTGATATCTTCCGTTTTCAAAACATCTATCCCGGTTCCGCCTCCCGTGAGTCCTAAAAGTATTGGAGCTTCTCTAATATTAATATCCTTCGGAATGCGAATAAGTCCATAATGTTTCATTCCATTTACAAAGTGAGATACCACTTTAATCGAATCGCCGTTTGGGAGCTTTTCTTCATATTCAATCCGGACTTGTTTGGGTGTGAAATCCTTCACTTTCCATTCTTTTATAATATCATTTAATTCACTTTTTGTAGGTTCCTTCAGCAGCTTTTCAATTGGCATACCTGGATTGGTATTGACTTGATAATCAAGAGCATCCTCATATCCAACGCATCCGTTTAATCCTACTGTGATCAGGTAGTTTAAATTTCTGTCTGTATGGATAAAGTAAAAATCAAGTAGAATGAAATAGAGAATAAATACAGTGAAGAAGTGATGTTTCTTAATATAAACTATCGAAAGCGGCAGGATGACCGCTGGTACAAATCCAAAATATATAAGTGATTTTGTGAGGCCATTGGGTAGTAATTCAGGCATATTAAACCTCATTATCCAAAATATGATCATAAGTCCAGCCAGGATCACTAAGGTCCAATTTTCAAAACTCCCTTCTTTGGATTTTTGGAATAATAAGATGATAAAGAATATCTGATAAAATAAGATAAGGAATACCCAGGAGTGAAAAATAAGACTTCCGGAAATTGGGATCATGCCTGCTATACCAAAAAGTCCTAGAACGGAGGCAAATGACACAAAAGAACATATTATAATTAATAGCAGTTGCTGCCACCTCTTATCAAGTTGCCTCGCAAACCGTATGCTGCCAGTAAGAAAAAGGAAGATTAAAAGAATGCCAGCCAGTAAATATATTGAACTGAAGACAGGGACATTACCCAGAAAAGGCATACCTATAGAAATACTAAATCCATGAATAAAAATAACAGCATAAACTACTACCGCTAAAGTGTATAACAGATTGTCAAACGTCCATAATTTATTCTGCCTGATCGATTGGATGATCTGGGATAAATAAATTCCTGCGATGATGCCTGAAGCTCCCAGAACCACAATTGCTCCGAACTTCATACCAATTCCGATTGTGGAAAGTAGTCCAATTAAAAAAGCAATAAACGCTATGTTCAATAAGGTTAGCTTTATTTTCATAATCTATATTCAGGTTTCTGATCTGAAGGCAATTGAAACTGGTTCACCAATAACCACAATCATACCCAATAATCAATATATTTTACAACAATCACTATCTTTTTCAATAGTCAAATTCTTTTCTACAAGTTTAGTGCTCCGGACAATCGGAGGTTTAGATAAGTTTATTGGGTACTTACTTACTGCTTATAGATTCTTTACTAAAGAAATTGTTGAAAGCTTCAATTATGGGATCTGGTAACTTTGCCTCGTTTTTCCAGGATTCACTTCCATATACACCATAGGAAGTATAATCGATTGGTTTAAAATCGATCTTTTTAGCGATTTTCAGGTTTTTAAATGAGAAATCACCATTTATTGGATCTTTAAATCCCGGGTCTTGAATATATGATCTTCGATCATACCCGTTTTTCTGCCAGTCTTTTAAACTTTCATCTAAAAAGTAGACCGGTCGGTTAAAATTCCAATATATGTTCATATCAATTTTAACATTCATTTCAGTCCATGGTCCCTGGTAGAGTACACCTTCATTATACAGGACGATATTATTTGAGAAAGTAAATGAAAGATGGTCTTCCACTCGGGTGGCCTGAAGCTGAAACATCTTGCTAAAGGCAAAAATGTTGTTTCGCAGAATATTTTCCCGTCCATAGTGCTGGTGAAATCCCCCGGTCTTGGTATGGTGAACCAGGTTGTTCTCCAATATAATATTACTGGATCCCTCATCGGTATAGAGTCCCCATCCTCCATAATCAAAGGCATAAATGTGGTGAACATGGTTATTGGAGACTTCTGTGCCTTCCGAAGGGCCTAATGTATACACGCCTGACATATCGGATAAGAGGCCCCAACCAATATGATGAATATGGTTGTACATTATCTTGTTTCCCTTAGCCGGGCTATAATCGTATCCCCATCGCCAGCCAACAGAGACCCCGGTATACCTGAAATCAGATATGTCATTATGGGTGACTGTATTGTCGGCACTCTGCCCGATCCAAACCCCAACTGCCGGCGGGAATTCATGGCCTCCGGAAGTAATGATGTTATTGTCCACCAGGTTATCGTAAGTTGAAAGATCTTTTTCCTCCCTGACCAGGGTTTCTCCTATCCGGATTCCTCCGGCACCCATGTCTCTCATTAGGCTATGTTTGACTTTACATTGGCTGACGCCCTGGTTCATCCATAAAGCGTAACCGCCGAGATGTGATAGTTGGCAATTTTCAAATACAATGTTTTTTGCGCCATTCAGTTCTACCGATGCAGGTATCGCAATTGCTGCCTGGTTGGGTTCGAAACCTTCATGATCCAGGTAATTGGCTGAATGAGAAAACTGAATATCTCTAAATATTATATTTTCTACAAAAGAAGATTTTACAGGATCACCTCCAATCCGGACCAATTGTTCCAGTACCGGGGCAATAAATTCCGCCGTTTCTATTTTTTCATGAGGATAGGGCATATAATACAACATTCCATCTTCTTCAAGGAACCATTCCCCGGGTTGGTCCAGTGCTGCCTTATAGTTTTCAAGGATAAAACGTTTACCTGGTTTCAAGGGATTCCAGGGTTTCATACCCTGTCCTGAAGTGTATAGTTTATTTTCCTCTATGTCATACTTATCGATATGTCTTTTGGTGATATCCCAGTTATGGTAAGCAGTCATAATCGTCTGGGAAAGAGCCGTCTCATCCAGTTTTTTCAACTCACGGCTGGCGGCGGCATCTGTTGTTATGATCTGCTGTGCACGTTCGGGTGCTCTGCCGGTTCCCATCACCCATACTTCTTCTTTTAAATCATCTATATAAAAAAAACCTTCATTCGGGCTTTTTGCACGTACAGCCCTTTTCCCATTCACATACAATTGGTCAAAAGTCCAGTTCCAATATGCAACCTCAGGGATATGGGCTGCCCATAAACCATCATCTGTTTCTTTAAATCCATTCAGATTAATTCCCCCGCTGATAATAGTACCTGATACGGAGCCTTTATATATCACAGGCGCGGCTTCTGTGCCACTGTCTTGTGGTCCCAGGGAAAAGGTTGATAGAATCGGATACAAGCCAGGGCCTATATTAATACGGACGGTGTCATTATAGACATTATCATTCTTCAATACCCGGATCTTATTACGTGCACCTTCCAGACTTTTTAGAGGTCGATCTTTGCTGCCATCCCCTCCATCATCTCCGTTTGGAGATACAAATATCTCAAGACCTTGTCCGTACCCGATGGAATAACAACATAACAGGCAGGTAAAAAATAACCAACGTAAATAGTCATTCATAATAGAGAATTTAAAAATCATGCACAGTATTGACCAGTTCCTTAATATTTTCAGAAGGTGTTTCCGCAGGAATGGCGCATCCGGCATTTACCACCAGCCTTGGAGAATCTTTATATATCTCCAGTAACTCCAGGGTTTTTGTCTTTACAATTTGAGTCGTTCCAAAAGCCAGAACACCTGAAGGATCGATATTCCCTATAAAAAGATTGCTTTTTCCCAGGTATTTCAGGATCAAGTGCACATCAGTTTTATAGTCCAGTTCCAAACCATCCGTTCCAGATTTTAGCATGTCTTCTAAAATAATGTCAGTATTGCCGCATATGTGGTTTAAGTATGGCAAGCCATGGCCATGTGCTACTTCCACCAGTTTCTTTTCATAAGGTAATGCAAACTCCCTGAACATTTCAGGAGAGATCATCTCCGGTCCTGCCGGACTGTCGCCGTTCGATACCATATCCACACCTGTCTCCACCATAAGGTCGATAAATTGACAGGAAACCTTTGTGCAATATTCCAGAAGTTGTACAACCTCCTCACCTGGTACCATGAGGTCCAGCATCCATTCCTGCGCACCACGCACCATACTTGCTATAGAGAAGGGTGCCTGGTCACAATTTCCCCTTACAAATACCTCATCGCCAAAATGTTTTTTTATTATTCTGCAGGTCTCCAGCCAGATCTGTACGCGCTGATTTGTAGAGATATCTACATCCTTCAGTTCATCCATCTGTTCCCAGGAAGAGATGAGGCCTTTTGGAATTCTGGCAGGTTCGTTTTCCGGATAATCTACAGGGACGCCAATAGCTCCAGCGAGAAGGGTGGTGTCGAAATCGATCATAATGCCATCCAGATCATATTTTTCAACAGATTGGATAAATGCATCTGCTGCATTTTGTGGGTTTTCCCGGAAGGCTTTCATAGAATAACCAGCTTCAGCAGCAGCCATCATAAAATTGTGGAGCATTACCGGGCGTTTGTCGGACCATTCGCCTTTCAAGGCTTTATTGATTCTTTCAAAACCGTTCATGTCAGGTTTTTAATATAGTTTCCATTACTTTTCCGCCATCTAAGCGGCTTTCTTCAGCTTTGAAGCCAATCAAATGACTTTCCATAGATGCCTCGATCGTAGAGGTAAGTAGTGTTGGGTCCTGTTGGCTAACCGCCTGGATGAAATCGTGAACAAGACCATGGTCACCACCGCCATGTCCGGATCCTTCCTTAGCCTTTCCTGGTTTCCATGTCTCCTGCTTACCTGTCAGAAAATCGGTTATGAGCATTTGACTTTCATCTCCGACCAGGTCTCCCCTGGTCCCAAAAATCCGGGTGCGCCTACCGCCATAATGTGAAAGTGCTTCCATAGAAAAAGCCACGGTTATATCGTCCTCAAATTCCATGTTTACTATCTGGTGATCTACCACATCATTATCATTTCGATATACACATTTTCCATAGGGCCCCTCCTGTAGTGCTTTTAATATCGTTGCATCGTCATGATTTTCCAGTGCGAGATGGTGAAGCCATGCTTTCTTTTCTTTATAAAGCTTAACAGCTGAGAAAATACATTTTCGTTCATAAGCACAACCATTTGTACATCTGTCAGTACTCCCAGGAGGGGCATCTTCCTCCCTGAAATGCTTTAAAGAGCCAAAAGAAGAGACCTTTTTACAGGATTTTCCAATTACCCACCTCAAGATATCAGTATCATGGCAGGATTTGGATAGGATCATAGGTGTCGATTCTTCAGCATTTCGCCAGTTGCCACGAACAAATGAATGGGACATATGTATATGTTCTACTGGTTCAAGGTGTTGTACACTCACCACATCACCGAGTACTCCGGATTCCACTACTTCTTTCATTTTTCTGAAATAGGGAGTGTATCGAAGTACATGGCATACAGCCACAATTTTATCATATTTTTTGGTCTGGTCGAGGATGTCTTTACATTCCTGCCAGGATTGGGCGATGGCCTTTTCAAGTAATAGGTCGTATCCCAAAGGCAGTGATTCCATGGCTGCGGGATAATGCAGGTTGTCCGGCATGGTAATGATCACCGCATCAGCAAATTTAGGTACCTGAAGGGCATGCTCCCAGGTTACCCATTGCTGTTCAGCCGGGATATTATAATTTTCTGAGAAACGCTCCCTGCGGAAAGGTATAGGTTCTGCCACACCTACTATTTTCATTTCATCCGGGTATTTTGCCGCATAGGAGGCATATACATTACCCCTGCCACCGGCGCCTAAAACAATACATGTAATTGGCTTATCAGGTTTTTTAAATCGTGGATCAATAAATAATTCAGGATTCGAAGAGCTTTCTCCAATCACAGGATGAACAACACCAATGCCTACTGCAGCAGATCCAAGTGTTTTTAACAAATCCCGGCGATTCCATCTTTTATTAGCCATAGAAATGGATTTATTTGAAAAAATATTCTTATTAAAAATACAAGTTAAGCATTAGAATTACTTATTATTAAGTTGAAATTTGCTTCATTTGGTTTTTAGTGAAAATTGCATTTCTTTTTGGTTCCTCATAATTCTTATATTTAGAGCACCCTTCCAGTTATTTCCCTGATAACAACTCATAAGATCAGAAATATTTATAATGCTATTACCTTCGCAATGAATGATCACATCCCCTTCCATTAAACCACCTTTAGCTGCTGCACTTCCCGGGGAAACGGACTTTATTAAAACACCTCTGTCATCTTTCAAGCCAGCGGCCGACCGCTCTCCCATGGTCTCAATATTTTTTATAATTGCTCCAAACCAGGTTGTGGTTTTAACAGAAGCTGTTTTTTCAAATTGCATAATCAGATCAGGAATATCTGGTGTCTTTGCGATTTTTTTCAATTCTGGTTTCTGGACACCAAACTGATCCATTGGAAAGTTCTTAAATCCTAATTCAATTGCAGGTGACCCTTGAGCTACAGTAAAATTACAAATTGAGGGATCGATAAATAAGGGATCACCAAATGCACTATGTTCATCAGTTCCATTATTTTTTGCCTGCTCCAAGGCAGCCATGTTTGGAAATAAATTGTAATCTACCTCCTTTCCCCAACCTTGCAACCGGATATCTTTATGATCTGTCATAACAATGTTTTTGATAAATACATCCCCGCTATTCTGGAACCAGACATGCGGATGAAATCCATTGTTCAGCATAATGTTGTTTTCAACGGTTCTGTAAAATCCTTCGCGCAGTTTTATGCCCCCGTTCAAGCACAGATTATTATACAAATGATAATTTGAAGATCCATCGTCGAGGTCGATATCCCAACCATGATCGCATCGCATACGATTATTCCTGATGATGGTCGTTTGAATTGCATCGAGATACGGCATCATCGGATTATCCTTCGTGATTTGATCCATGGTTTTGCGGTCTGGATGCCAGAACCTGTCTCTACCCCAGGAATTGAAGGCACCATGGTCCGAAGAGGCCAGGACTGTATTGAAAACATCATTGTATTCAATAATATGACCTCCCCAGGTTCCTTCGCTTATATTGATCCCAGCTCTTGGCACATCATATATGCTATTATGGCTTACCGTAATATTCATGGCCATCGAGATCTGTACGCCTGCAGTTTGTTTTTCCACAAGTCCGATGTTATGGATCAGGTTATTGTTCACCTTGCATTTTACTGGATAATCCCTGGTTTTCGGTCCTTTGGTAGTATCAATTTCTTTAAAATCGATAAATTCATGATAATTATATGAGGGAGATCTTACTGCATCAGGCAGTCCAACAAAGCATACTGCACTTGCGCCGCAATTATGAATGTGGTTTCCTTCAATATTCAGACCACGGTTATATCCAGAAGCAAAAATGGCATTCCCTCCAAGATTTGTGAATTCACAATCCATGATGTTGCAATCTTCAGTATTTTCCAGGAAAACCGCAGCTCCCCGGTATATCATCCAGTCGCTCCGTAAAAGAGGTTCATATGTTTCCATAAACGTCCTGTTGGTATGTTGAAACCTCAATCCCTTCAGGTTAATGTCCGAAATGGCATCATCTGATGATCCTTTGATCTCGATCAGGTGATTTAATGCTGTATATTCCACAAGCGCATTAGTCAATACCATATTTTCATAAGGGTATACATAAAGTATTGATTTTGAACTGTCAAAATACCATTCTCCCGGCGCATCCAGTTCTTCAAACACATTCTCCACCATACGGTATTCCTCATGCATAGGGGAGGGGCGATTATTCTGGTGTCCTCCTGAAAGTGTTACCTTTCCCTTTTTATTGCTGTCTTCTACGATATAGTGAAATCCACCCCATTCCCCACGGTGCATGGCATGTACTATCGCCCCCTCAGGATTCTTCCAATGTTTTACCCGAGCGGGGTCGATCGCATCAGCAGCATAGCCATTGTAATGACTAATGGTACTGTCGTAATTGGGATAGCGGGCAAGGACCATCTCAATCCCATCAATATATAACTGAGCATAAGGCGAGATCACACCGGAGGTTTTCAATTGCATAATATCACCCTTGAATTTTTCCCAGGTTCCTTTTATTATTTTTGAACCTTTTAGAACTGCATGCTGGGGATTATGGGCTTCAATAGATAGGGGGGCAGTATTTTGATTGATCTGAATTGATTTTTCAAGATAATATTTCCCATCCAATAGGATGATCCTCGAAATGCTATAACCTTCAGATGATGTTTCCTGCGTCTGTGCAATCGCTCCGTCTATAGTCTTTTTTGGAGATTTTATATCCAGTCCTGAATTATTATCATCGCCCTCGGGACTGACATATATCTTTAGCTCTTGCCCACATGAATTATAAATGAATGAAATCAGAAATAGGAATATGACTTGAAGTCTTAATATATTCTTGTTACGTTTCAACAACAAACTATTTCTTAATCCTCAAAACGTATGCATATCCATTCTCAAGCGGAAGGTTTGGGTCAAAATCCGGAAGTTCAATCTCAAGATCATCGCCTTTTTGTGTCCAGTTGCAATCTTCATTATTGGCCAATAAGGTGATATCCGTATTATCTTTGGTTATAAAATTCTTAATAATAATTTTTTCACCAGGCCAACTTGGAAGAATGGCAAAAACAAAATCATCATTTTGAGTAAAGAAAATTTCTTTCACAGCCCATCCGGGCTCAGGATCGATGGTTTGTTTGAGGATGAAATCTGCACCCAGATAGTGCTGGCCTTCTGGTTTATAGTCCTGTTGTCCTTCTGACCATTGCACAGACCTGTCCCATTTACGGGATCCATATATAGCCTCTCCGTTGATCTGCAGCCATTTGCCCATTTCCAACAAGCGGTCCTGCATGATTGGGGGGATATTGCCGCGCGAGTCGGGCCCGATATCCAGGAGCAGGTTCCCCCCATTGCTCACAATATTGACCAGTGTCAGCACCAGGGTCTTAGGAGAGCTGTAGTCCCATGCATCTTCGTTCTGATTATAACCAAAGGAGAATCCCATACCCCGGCATTCCTCCCAGGGGCGCTGGAATTCCGGGGCTTCGGCTTCATATTCCGTGGTGAAATATCCACCATGGTGTTTTCTGATCTCTTTTCCCCAGCGGTCATTGATTACTACTGTATTCTTCACGGATGATTCGTTAAAGAGCCAGGCCATCAATTCCGCAGACTTCCATTTGTCAGCGTTCATGTCCCATTCCCCATCTCCCCACATAATATCCGGCTGATAACTTTCCACCAGGTCCTTAAACTGGGGGTGGAAATGCTCATCCACAAATCTTTCCCTGTCGTTTTGCCACCATGGATGGAACCATTCATATAAAGAATAGTAAAATCCCATTTTGATCCCTGCATCTTTAACTGATTTAGTCAGATCGCCAATAAGATCTCTGTTAGCACCTACTTCCACACTGTTCCAGGCAAATCCCCTGTCATTGGCTTCCTCACTTGGCCATAGACAATATCCATCATGGTGTTTCGTGGTAATTACAATATATTTCGCACCGGCATTTTTAAACAGCTCTGCCCATTCATCGGGATTATAGAGGTCGGCCTTGAACATAGGTCCGAATTCATAATATGTAAAATCCTTTCCGTATGTTTTTTCATGAAATTCAACCACTTCATTGCCAGTAAATTTGCCATTGCCAAATAAGGTCTTATTCTGTAGCCAATACTGATACCATTCTGAATAGGTGCCTTTGGGAGTCCATGCGGGTACTGAATAGGGCCCCCAATGGATGAAAATTCCAAACTTGGCATCAGCAAACCATTCTGCCACCGGCCGGCTGTCAATAGATTCCCAATTGGCTTCGTATTGTTTCTCCTGGGCAAATATTAAGCATGTGTGCGAAAAGGTGAATAGCAGAAATACAAAAAGTAAAAATGATCTTTTCATAAGGATAAAGTTTGAGTTAAAAATGCCTTTATAAAAATGTACATTAATGGGTTATAATAAAAGAATATTCATTATATAATCACATGCCATTATTTTGATCATACCCATTATCCTTTAAGCTAAGGAATCCTTCCTGAATGATCAGTCATAATCATTGAACCGGGATGAAATGTAAATATCCATGATTGAGTTTAAATGGATTTATCCGCTGCAAAATTTTTTACTGCATCTATTTCAGATTAGTTAATAGATCAAAAACTGAAAAAGGAGATCAACGCTTATTCTCGACTGTAACCGGCCTTAATATTGAATGATCCATCCTGACATGATATATATCATGCCTATGATATATATCATATAAATAGACTTCTAATCACCTCTCCGCCGGACTACTTTCACACCCGAATTTAATAAGAGAATTTTTTAATCATTTAAATAACTAGTTTATGAAACACATTAGTAAAATATTTTTAAGTATTGCTTTATTGGTAATGATTGGCACCTCCGTGCAAGCCACCGATGGGTATTTCTCTCATGGAATCGGAACACATTATAAAGCAATGGGTGGGGCAGGAATGTCAATTGCCAGAAGTTCCTTTATTGTCGCCATGAATCCGGCAGGTATTTCCTTTCTGGATACCAGGTATGATCTGGCCCTGGCTATATTCAGCCCAAACAGGCAATATACTGTGACTGGCAATCCTTCACCTGGTGGATTTGGATTGTATCCGGGAACCAATAAAAGTGATAATAATGTATTTTTTGTACCCAGCTTAGGAGCAAACTGGAAATTAAGTGAAAAGAGTGCTTTAGGTGTTGCTATCTACGGTAATGGAGGTATGAATACTGAGTATCCTGAAGTAGGTGGATACGGAGTATATGGTGGCTCAGCCCCTACAGGGGTAAGCCTCAATCAAATGTTTATCAACGCAACTTATGCTTTCAGTCTTGGTGAAAATCATGCTATTGGGGCCAGTGCTGTTCTTGGATATCAGTGGTTCAAAGCATATGGTTTAGAATCATTTGGCATGATCTCAAGCGATCCTGCAAATCTGACCAATAATGATAATGACAATAGCCTTGGTATTGGTTTCAGGGTTGGATATATGGGGCAGATAAGTATTCTTCATCTTGGCGCTTTTTATCAAAGCAAGATCTCAATGGGTAAATTTGGTAAATATGCCGGACTTTTTGAGGGACAGGGTAGTTTTGATGTTCCGTCAAGCTTTGGTTTTGGAGTTGGAGTTGACATTGGTGAGAAGCTGACTTTGTTACTGGATTATAAAAGAATAATGTATTCAGGCGTTCCTTCCATTTCCAATCCTTATGTCTCACCTTTCGGTCCGGACATGATGCCTAATCCTAATTTTATCCCTTTAGGCATGGACGGAGCCATGGGTTTTGGCTGGGAAGATATGAATGTTGTGAAAATTGGAGCTGAGATCGGTCTTTCAGAATCTTTTATTCTTAGGGCCGGATATTCCTATGGAAAGCAACCGATTCCAGAATCAGAGATGCTTTTCAACATTGTTGCACCTGCAGTAACGGAAAACCATATTACTGCCGGTTTCACTAAAATATTTGGAAGTGACAATGAATTAAATTTCTCATTCATGTATGCTCCTACGGGTAGCGTAGAGGGGATGAATGCTTTTGATCCTGCTCAGACGATAAAACTTGAAATGAGCCAGCTTGAATTTGAAATAGGATTCTCATTCTAAGCGAAGCACATAAAGAATAATTCTTTACTATTTATAAGTTTAAGTCCCGCTCAGGTATACCTTCTGGTAGCCTGGCGGGATTTTTTTTGGTTAATAAATACTTAGGGTTTTTAAGGTCTTTTTTTTATTTTTAATATATCCTTGAAAACAGGGATGATCCTCAATTTTTTTGTTTTTAAACTTTTTAGCCATGAACCGAAGAAAATTCATTAAGAACAGTATTGGTGTGACAGTTACCGGGACAACTATTATAAGTAGCCTTTATATGCCTCATGCATCAGCTAACTCACTTTATAATTTACCAGCTATTGATATCCCCAGTCCCCATTTGACAAAGCTTAAGGTAAAACCCATTATGACAAACATGTATCATACCGACGAATGGGAAGGGCCTTGCCGATTTAATGTGGTGTCTACAGAGGAAGAGAAAAAGAGAGCTTATGATTATTTTGATATCTTCAGAAGTGAAATATTGGATAACAAAGTAGAATTTGATTTGACGAACGTAGAGGCTATGGAACCTGATTTGGTATTGTTCGTTGAGGATTTCAAAATAAGTGATAAGGAATATCAAAAAATTGAAAAAGATGCGAGGGAATCAGACGTTCTTTTCATAAATCCATCTGGATCTTCCATAGGGGCATTTGATATCGCCAGGAAATATAATAAGCCAGTGATCATTTCAACTGACTTAAATTGCAGGACAGTAGATATTGCCGCCTATTGCAGATCTATGGGTATGGAGGTCTACGCTTTGAATTCAAATAGTGAAAGAAACGAGATTATGACATTGTTAAGAGCCAGAAAAGTGTTCTCTCAGACAAAGATCTTATTTCCCACAGACCGTGGATTACCTTCAGTGGCATCTCTGGCAGGAATCAATGATCCTGGTAAACTTAAAGAGCAATTTGGTATAGAGCTGGTGACCATTTCCTACAAGGAGTTATCGGACGAGATGGAGAAAACCCGAAATAGTGAGTCAGAGCAAAAGGATGCTGCGGCTATGGCCGAAATAATGCATCAAAATGCTGCACATACTTATCTTGAAGAGAAATATGTGGCTAGAAGTATGGAATTCTACAATACCATTATCCGGCTGATGCGAAAGCATGAGTGCAATGCCTTTACAATTGAATGCTTCGAATTCTGCACAAGCAGACTTCCGCAAAAATGGGAAATTACACCTTGCCTGGTTCATACTATGTTTAAAGACCTCGGAATTCCCTCCGCTTGCGAAGGCGATCTGGGAGGCTTGTTGTCAATGCATATGCTTATGTCATTATCTAAAAAATCATCTCATATGGGAAATATGTTTTATAGGGAGAATGGGAAAATGCAAATCAACCACAGTGTTCCCGGACTTAAAATGAATGGGGTGGCAGAACCCACATTACCATACCAGCTTGGGAGATTTGTTGAATCCGGATGGGGAACCAAAGCCGTTGTTGATTTCATGAATAATGAAGAAAAGGAAGTAACTGTGGCCAGGATGAATCCAACAGGTACCGGACTGCTTGTCTTAAAAGGAAAACTGGTTGGATCAGAAGGTTGGGATGAAGACTTGAGGGGTTGTTCCGTATCGGCATATATTGTGGGTTCGGAAAGTGGAACAGCGGATGAGTTCTTACGCAAACAGGTTGATTATGGAAACCATCTCGTGTGGGTATATGGTGATTATTCTGAACAGTTGAAGAAACTGGGAAATCTTATTGATGTAGATGTAGATGTTATCAGCTAGGCCTTTATCCAGTTACTTTAATTATATTTAATTTCAGGATTCTCAAAAATAAAAAAGGGACAACATCGTAAGGATTTGCCCCTATTTAAAACCACTACCAAACTCATATTACTTGCTCGGTGGTAAAATCACCTGGTCTATCACATGCACTACCCCGTTAGACGCTTTAATGTCTGCTGCAGACACGTTTGCCTCATTGATTTTTACCCCTTGACCATTCATGTGTACCGTAATGTTACTCCCTTCAACCGTTTTTGCTTTCATTCCATCTGATAAATCGGATGACATCACTTCTCCTGCAACTACATGGTAGGTTAGTATCTCAACCAGCTTATCTTTGTTCTCTGGTTTAAGAAGATACTCCAGGGTACCATCCGGTAATGCTGCAAAAGCATCATTTGTGGGTGCGAATACGGTAAATGGACCGTCTCCTTTCAAAGTTCCAACCAGATCCCCGGCTTTTACAGCTGCTACGAGCGTACTAAGGAATTCTGTTTCTACTGCCAGATCTACTATATCAGCTTTCTTCTCTTCTGGGCCATCACCCGCCATGGCACTTCCTGCATACAAAATTGAACCTACTATAATCGCAATAAATAATGATTTAAATGTTTTCATAATTTTTAGTTTTAAGTTGATATTAAATAGAAAACATCAAGGATCAAATT
Source organism: uncultured Cytophagales bacterium (assembly GCA_942491935.1). Lineage (GTDB taxonomy): Bacteria > Bacteroidota > Bacteroidia > Cytophagales > Cyclobacteriaceae > JAGTVG01. The sequence goes on along the minus strand of CALOCZ010000050.1, from coordinate 159,905 downwards.
TTGTTTAATAAATTTAAATAAAAATTAAACAAAATAGATTAGCATAAATGCATATTCGCGTTTAGTTGATGTATTGGGTCTTTTATTAATAATTTAACTGTACGATAAGTCAGCTTTCTGACATTTTTGTTTCCTGGGGCCAATCGATCTCCAATACATTCTTTTAGAGGTTATGAATTAATATGGGATAATCCCCATTTTGGGCAAACTATTCGATATCCAGATTAATCAACGTTTGGTATGAAGTCTATTTTTAAACCACACCAAATCGGATCATGGATTCTCCCAGGCTGAGTATGGCTTCCCTGTTGGATCTTGGTTTCCAGTTGAACATTTGTACTGCCCGGGAATTATCAAATGTTCTCTTACGCCCTAATTCACCAGTAATTGATTTTACGTCCTTATCGAATAAGCTGTAAAAACGAATAATGAAGTCTGGGAGTTCAAAGGTTTTAATTTTTTCAGCAAGCTCAGGAAAGGCATCCTTGAGAGTTTTAGCGATTTCCTGGTACGAACTGGATCTGTTCACACAAATAAAACGATCACCTGCTGCAGATGGTGTTTCCATTGCCCAGAGGTGCATCTCTGCTACATCTCTTACATCCACTAATGGGAAACTTATTTTAGGTAATCCGGGAACTTCACCTGCCATTATTTTTTTGACGATTAATGCAGAATCACTATAATCCTTTTCCAGCAATGGCCCAAATACATAGCCGGGATTAATAGCCACCAATTCCGTTTTAAGCTCAGGTTGATTTATGTATTTCCAGGCTTCGGATTCTGCAATGGTCTTGCTTTGCACATATGGTGGAAGATCATTTACCTCCCCATTTAAATTTGTCCAATCTTCTTCAGTATATGTCCTGATCTTTTCTTTATGACCGTGGCCAATAGCCGCTATGGATGATGTAAGTACCACACGTTTTACCTTATGTTTATTTGCTGCTCTTAATACATTCAAGGTCCCTTCTTTTGCAGGTATGATAAGATCATTTGCATCTTTTTTCAGATCAAACGGCAAGGGAGAAGCTACATGCATTACATAATCGATACCTTCCATGGCTTTATTCCAATCTTCTGGTTCAGTCAGTTCCCCTTTCACAAATTCCAGGTTATCAGAAACAGGCGCATTCTCCTTGAGTATTTTGAGAATGGATTCTTTTCTATCCAGGTTTCTCATGGTACCTCTCACTGCATATCCGGCATTTAACAATTGAACAGCGATATGGGATCCTATAAATCCTGTGATCCCGGTCACAAGTACATTTGTGTTATTTTCAAGCATTACAATTCAGGTTTTATTATACTATTTAGAATAAATGATCATACAAGGTAGTAAAATGGACGATCATTTTCCAATACTTTGATATAGTGCCATTATTTTCTATTAGAACCCTATCTATTAAGTAATAGGGAGTAATTTGGAGGGAAGGGTAAAGGAATTCACTTAAAGTCTGAAAATTAGATCGATATTCAGGTATTGTGTTTTCCATCAGCTACATAATGTTTGTATTGCTCATATTTATCTATTAAAATTGAGAGATGATATTCCAACCATAATGCTTCTTTATGGTTCATTTATTATAGGAATAAAAATGTATTAGGATGGATAAGAAGATAATTTATTTGGTATTGGTTCCACTTATAGGACTTATTGGTCTTATAAGTTGCAGCGATAATTCGCCCGGTGAGCAGTTTATTCCAGGAGATGATAATACGAATGCGAAATTGACTTGTGATGGTATAATAATAAGCGAATCACAATATAATTCGGCTGAGACCAATGAATTTATTGTGAATAATTCAGATATTGAAGGTGACTCACTTATGATTGAGCTTCAATATGGGGGCGGATGTGGTCCGGTGAGTGCAGAATTGTATACCGATGGCCTATTTATGGAATCTAATCCTGTACAATTGAACTTAATTCTGGCCTTTACCGATGATGATCCTTGCGAGATGATCGTAAAAAAGAAATTTTGTTTTGATCTATCGAATTTAGCCACCTATTATAATGATAGTTATCAAACCACCGGGGGAACCATTGTCTTAATTATTAAGGATTATAATCAACTGACTTACAATTTCTGACCCGGATTCCTATAAAACAAAGCCAGATTATTATATAGTCCAAAATAGTCCAATAAATCATCTCCCAGTTGAAAACCTGAATTTTATATGGTTTCGGCTTCATTTTTTAATATAATTTACTCCTCTTTCGCTGTGCATTTGATAATCCTTTACTAAATTGTCATTCCAATAATTCTTTAGCAAATTATGCAGAAAACGATCCTTATATGCCTTGTCGCTTATTTATTTTTTGGATTTATCCAACCTGAACCAAAAAAAGATGTTTTATGGTATTCTGAACCGGCTAATATTTGGGAAGAAGCCCTTCCATTAGGGAACGGGAGGATAGGCCTGATGGTATTTGGGAACCCTGTGACCGAAAGATTTCAATTGAATGACGATTCCATGTGGCCGGGTGACCTGGATTGGGATGAACCTGAAGGCAATCCTGATGATCTGAGAAAGATCCGTAGATTGCTTTTTAATGGAGAAAATGTGCTGGCCGATTCTTTATTTGTTGAGGAATTTTCCAATAAAACCATTGTCAGGTCCCATCAAACTCTGGGTGATCTTTTTATCGATCTTGGCCACAAGAACATTACCGAATATAAGAGGGAGTTGAATATCAGCGAAGCGACTGCAACTGTTACTTATAAAACAAATGGATATCTCGTAAAAGAAAGGATTTTTGTGTCTCACCCTCAACAGGCTATCCTAATTGAGATAAGCACTGAATCCAAAAAGGGGCTTAATGGTCGCGTACAATTAACCAGGCCAGACGACAATGGACACCCAACCGTTACCGTAAAAACTACTGAGGATAACCTTTTAATAATGAATGGTCAGGTTACCCAGTATGAAGCTAAATTCAGATCCGAACCGGCACCCATTACAGAAGGAGTAAAATTTGAGACTCGGTTAAAAATTCTGAATACCGGGGGGAAAATAAAGCGGGGAGAGGATTATCTCGAACTTAAGAAAGTTAATAAAGCTGTTTTTTATATTGTTTCTAATTCGGACTATTATTACGATGATCCGGTCGCTTATAATAAGCACGAGCTTTCGGTACTTGAAGAGAAAGCGTTTGATCAGTTACTAAAATTGCATATAAGAGACTATCAAAGTCTTTATAACCGGGTAAAATTTGAATTGTCGGGAGAGGATATGAATAACATACCTACTGATGAAAGAATTGAAAATGTTAAACAGGGGAAACCCGATCCCGGACTCGAAACCCTTTTATTCCAGTATGGCAGGTATTTATTGATCGCCTCTTCCAGGGAAGGGACAAATCCGGCCAATTTGCAGGGATTGTGGAATCAGCATATAGCAGCGCCCTGGAATGCTGACTACCATCTGAATATTAACCTTCAAATGAATTACTGGTTAGCGGATGTGACCAATTTGAGTGAATTGAACGGACCCCTTTTCGATTATGTTGATAAACTGGTAGAAAATGGGAAAACAACCGCTAAGGTAAATTTCGGTTGTGAAGGGTCGTTTCTGCCACATGCAACTGACCTTTGGGCACCAACATGGTTAAGAGCTCCAACAGCTTATTGGGGATGTTCTCTGGGGGCTGGGGGATGGATGATGCAACATTACTGGGAGCATTATGCCTATACGCAAGATAAGACATTTCTCCGGGAACGGGCTTTCCCTGCAATCCAGGAAGTAGCTAAATTTTACAGTGACTGGATAATCAAGGACCCTAGAGATGGAACTTTGATCTCTGCACCCTCGACCTCACCTGAGAACAGGTATATCAATGCGAATGATGAACGGGTAGCCACCTGCCTTGGAAGCGCTATGGACCAGCAGGTTATTGCCGAAGTATTTGATAATTATATCAAAACATGTTCAATATTGAAAATAGAAAATGACCTGCTTGGCAAGATCAGGAAACAGCGGGAGCAACTACGGCCTGGTTTTGTAATCGGGAGTGACGGGAGAATACTGGAATGGGATAGGGAATATGTTGAGATGGAGCCTGGTCATAGGCATATGTCCCACCTGTATGGCTTTCATCCCGGAACAAGCATTACACAGGAAGGAACTCCCAAGATTTTTGAAGCTGTAAGAAAAACACTGGATTATCGACTGGAACACGGAGGAGCAGGAACTGGCTGGAGCAGGGCCTGGCTGATCAACTGTGCTGCAAGATTGATGGATGGGGACATGGCATATGAACATATCCAACTTTTATTTAAGAAATCGATTTTTGTGAACTTGTTTGACGCCCACCCTCCTTTTCAGATTGATGGAAACTTTGGATATACGGCTGGTATTGCTGAAATGTTACTTCAATCCCACGAAGGGAACATAATCCGGCTTCTACCTGCTTTGCCTTCAGCCTGGGATTCTGGAAGTATTACCGGATTGAGAGCGAGAGGGAACATAGAGGTGGATATCCACTGGAAGGATAATAAACTTGAGAAAGCAATTATTAAGGCAGAAAAAGGAGGTTCTATAAAGATAGTATATGGAGATAATGTTTTGCCGATTGCTATAAGAGCAGGAAAATCATTTACATTTATACCGGATCAGTTTTAAGTTCCGGACAGGCATTAAAGCATATTTTATGAAAAGAAGAACATTTTTACTTTCCACCTCCCTGGCGGGATTGGGGCCTTCGGTTTTTTTAAACAGAATTTTTAACAAATCATCAAAAATGGAAGAACAGATAAAAACAGACAATATCAAGCCTCTTGCACTTACCATGTGGGATTTCTCCTGGCTTGAACGCAGATGGAGTGGTGCCGGTTATGAAGATTGGGATGTGGCCCTCACCGAATTGGTGGATCGCGGCTATAATGCCGTGCGCATTGATGCATACCCTCATCTTATTGCCAACAATAAAAACAAGAATTGGAAACTAATTCCGGTCTGGTCGGCATTTGACTGGGGAAGCCCAATGACAATCCAGGTACAGGTACAACCTGCTTTGAATGAATTTATTGCCAAATGTAAGGATCATAATGTTAAAGTGGGATTGTCGACCTGGTACAGGGAAGATGAGGATAATGTAAGAATGAAGATTGATTCTCCTGAAAAAATGGCAGATCAATGGATTCAAACGATTGAAAGCATAAATGATGATTTGCTGGATAATGTATTTTACGTTGATCTTTGTAATGAATGGCCCGGAGATATATGGGCACCGTATTTTAAAAATAATCCACCAGAATTGACATGGGGAGGGTGGTACACAACAAACTCCATGTCCTGGATGGCAAAAGCTGTGGATAAGGTGAAGAATGCTTTTCCGGATTTGCCCGTGGGGATTTCTTTTGAGATTAAGAAGCTTGAGGAATTTCAAAAACAAGATGTTTCCTTTGTCGATTACCTTGAACCGCATATCTGGATGAGTCAGCGGAACGATAATGAATTCTACAGGAAGATGGACTTTCAGGATGACGCCTTCAGTTATAAGGGATTTGAAACGATGGCAGCTGAGGGTTTTGATCTGTATAATTCGGATAAAGATTATTGGCAAGGTCTGTTGACTGGGTATATTAAAAAACTGGGGATGTTGGCTGGTGAGTTGAAGCAACCATGCATGACCTCTGAATGCTGGGCTGTTGTGAATTATAAAGATCTTCCCGGACTGGATTGGGATTGGATAAAAGAATTATGTGCCCTGGGGGCAACTACTGCCGCTGATACCGGGCAATGGTTAGCTATTTCGACAAGTAATTTTTGTGGCCCTCAGTTTGCAGGCATGTGGCGGGACATTGAATGGCATCAAAAGTTAACAGATCATATCAAGTCAGCCAAAGTGAATAATAATCTATTGGATTCAAAACTTGTCCATAGAATGCAAATATGAACCGGGTTGAAGACTTTATAAACGGATATGAGGGTGATCAAATGCAAATCATGAATTTTTTTCATGATCTATTAACTGAGGAATTTAACCTGGAGCCCAGATTGCAGTATAATTTACCATTTTATTACCGGAAAAGCTGGATATGTTATCTGTTCCCAACAAAAAAGGGAACCATTGAGCTGGCATTTACCAGAGGAAATGAGCTATCAAATTCGCAAGGCATATTAAAGACCAAAGGCCGGAAGCTCGTATCCAGTATAGGATTTAAAAACCTTGAAGATATCCCTGCGGACCTTATTAAAGAGGTTATCCATGAGGCTGTTATTCTGGATGAAACAATACCTTATGTATTTAAAAGAACTTGATTTTTGAATCTTAGTTCATTAAGGCCCAAAGACCTTATCATTTGATCATCCCTCAGGCCTGGCTACGAAGGTATTTACTTGCCAATAGGAAAATTCAGATAATATTTGAATCGATTAAAAAAGATAAGCGTGGTAAACGAATTGCATACCACGCTTATCTTTATTTGAATTTAGGCTGTTATTACTTTTTGATTTGTTCCATCCCAGCGTAAATAGGCATTTTGACGGAAAGATTGAACACCCATCATACAGACCACTACACCATAATAGCCCAGGTTTTGATCACATTTCAGGGCTTCTCCTTTACGGATGGCGTTTAAAAGATTGCGTTGGTGAAGTGTAACATCTTCCGCACCCGTCTTTTTATGGACGATCTGCCCATCTTTGTTTACATCTTCTCCGGTTCCACTAATCACAGAATCCGTTACAGATTTTTGTGGAGTGATCACGAATCCGCTTCTGGTAAATTCAAGAGTTCCCTTGTGCCCCCTGATCAAGTGCCTGATTGGTGTATCATTAGCCAGAGAAGACACAGCCAAAGCAGTTAATTTTTCAGGGTAGTTTACCATCATGTTGAATGTGTCAGGAATTTCCCCCCTGGTCTTTTCATAATGCCATAAACCCCCTGAGGCGACTACCGTATCTGGAAATTTCAGATCTATTGATTTAAGTATCCTTGTAATTCGATGTATAAACAAATCGGTTGCTATTCCCCCTGAATAATCCCAGTATTTCCTCCATTGGAAATACCGTCTTGGATCCCAGGCAACGGTTGGGGCAGGACCAAGCCATGCCTCCCAATCCAGGTTTACACCAGGTTTTGCATCGTTGTCAATCTCATAGGCCCAGAAATCATCGCCTTTATAATTCCTTGAATAATCAATATGTGCCATTACTACATCACCCAGTGCACCTTCTTTGATATACTTGTTTGCAGTTTCATATGAATCATCCGACATGCCCTGCACGCCAACTTGTAACTTAACATTAGCTTTTTTCATAGCATCTACTACTTCCCTTGATTCTTCAATAGTATGCGTCATGGGCTTTTCTGTATAGATATGCTTACCTGCATCTATGGCATCCAGGATCATCCTGTGGTGCCAGTGCTCAGGTGTAGCAATAAGAACACTGTCTATATCTTTATCATTTAATATGTCCAGGTAGCTCTTAACCCCTTTGGCTTTGGTTTTTTCCTTGGCAGCATCCAGCCTCTTATCAAAAATATCACATACGGTTGCTATGGCTACATCATCTGTCTCTTTCATTTTCAACAAGGCATCCATATGTGCATTGGACATTCCTCCGCAACCGATAACTCCCATATTGATCCGTTCATTGGCTTTCATGATCCGGGAATAGGATTTTGCCGTGGAAGGGATTACAGAGCCAATGCTTGCAGTTAGACCAAGCCCGGCGCTATTCCTGATGAATTTTCTGCGGGATAAAGATTTCTTTTTCATAATAAAAAATTTGTAATATTAGTTTGAGAATGATTTCAACGAATTATTTTAATCACCTGTTAATTTAATTGAAAAAATATTCAAATGATATCTTTTAGATTAAAACTAACTGATGTTTTGCTATATATTCCGGATCTATATCCACACCCGAACCTGGGCCTGAAGGAACAGTAACGATCCCATTATTTGTACTTAGATCAGATGTTTTACACTCAAACGGGATCTCTGTATTAAAACCCTTAAACTCATGAAAAGGACCCGGGTTTGTAAGAGTGGATACAAAATGCAGCATATACAGGTACCCAAGTCCTGAACCGGAAATGTGAGGTGTGCAATCTTTTCCCAAACTGGCTGCCATTTTCGCCACACGGGTTGAACGGATCATTCCCCCGAAGTAAAATATATCAGGCTGAACGATTTGTAAGGCATCGTTTTCGATCAACCATTTAAACTGATGCAGGCTGCCTTCCTGCTCACCCCCAGCTATTGGGATTTTAAGTGAATCAGCTACTTTTCTGGTCTCTTCATACCAGTCGAATGGTACAGGTTCCTCATAAAAGTCCACCGCAGATTCCTCCAGTATTTTTCCTATCCTTATGGCTTCATCTACTGTATAAGAGCCATTCGAATCTGCATAGATGGTCATTTCATCACCAAATGTTTCTCTTACCAAGGGAATCAATGCTTCCGTTCGGCCCGGTGGTTCATCCCGGTTATTCCGCATTCTTCCACCTACCTTGAACTTCAAGGCTTTGGCCTTAGAGTTCTCAACATTACGACTGATATGTTCAATGGATTCCTCAGCGGTTCTTCCACGGAAATTATTGGCACGGTAGACAGCTATCTCTTTGTTATGGATTGTTCCGATTACTTCCCCAATTGATTTGCCTGCAACCCGGCCCAGCAAATCGAGGATGGCGAATTCAATTGTAGCTACCGGGACCCACAATGCCAGACTTTGAAGTTTATAATTGCTTTGGTAAACATACACTTCTTCAATCAGTGACTCTATATCACGTGCATCTTTGCCAATAAAAATGGATTGAATCCGGTTTATAAATATTGGATATAAAGAAACCATCTGCATATTATTGCTGACAGATAATCCTTCGGCTCCATCGCTTGTTCTTACCCGGCACAAAAAATTATTTTTATACCGTAAAAGTTCCACCTTTTCTATAATTAAAGGAGTTGAGAACTGCTGCCGGTTGATTACTTCTGCCTTCCTGATATCATCGAGATCATTTCCTGTTTCACCGGTTTTGGAATTATTGCAAGCGAAAAGAGGCATATAGGCGCCCAGTGATAGAAGGGCGGAATTCTTAAGGAAGATTCTTCTGTTTTGCGGCATCTTCATGGTAATTTAAAGATCAAAAATATTCTTCTATAGTTTGCTGCTTTTCAAGCTTGTCTGGTTATCGTGAGAATCTGATCCAGTCCAATGCCAGTAAGTCTTCCCCTTCTCCATAAAAGTTGATCCAAAGCGCATGCACACCTTGGGTTTGCTTTATCTCAGCAGTATATTCCTGCCAGGTTTTACCATCTCCTTCCGGTATTTCTATAAATCCGACTTCCCTGTTCCATGGCTGATCCAGGGAGATGGAAATCCTGCCCCCTTTAATGGCTTTTGCATTAACAGTAAAACTCTTTATCCCTTCCTTAAAATCAATATACTTGTAGGCAACATTATCTTTGTTGTTAATTTCGCCCAATTCTTCTTTATACTTGTCGAATGCCTGTATCCTGACATTCCCGAACAAAAGACAGGCCCGTTCAGCCTCAAGTTTTTCCATGGCATTCAGGGGAGGCCCTGCCCCCTGTGTAGTCATCTCAGCTTCATTGATACTTCCATCTTTGTTGAAACTTATTGGTTCGACACAAGCTTTGCGCATCATCCGGCTATTATGGGTAGCCCTGTGATAAAATACATACCATTGCCCTTTGTATTCCGCTATAGAGCCATGGTTATTCCAGTTCGAAGGATCGGAATAATTGTTGTCAACAATTACGCCACCATACTTGAAGGGGCCCAAGGGTGACTCACTAGTTGAATAGCCAATACAAGTAGGCCGGTTGGCCCGGCTGATATCTGCATATACAAAATAATATATTCCGTTCCTTTTGAACATGAATCCTCCTTCATGAAAGTAATGCTCCTTTTCAGTAACGAGGTCTGTTATAATGGTCGTGGCATCTATCTCTCTCATATTGGCTTTTAACTTGGCTATTTTAGCCTCGAATTGACCCCAAATGTAATAACCCTGACCATCGTCGTCAATAAATACAGCTGGATCGATCTCCTCGATTCCTCTCAATTCTATCTTTTCTCCATTTGTAAACGGACCGGTCGGTCTATTGGATGTAGCAACACCTTCTGTGCCATTTATATCTGAGAGGCAATAATACAGATAATAGGTTCCGTCTTTATACATGGCATCTGGTGCAAATAGTAATGCATCACTGTAGGGTACCTGGTCGTTGGTTCCTTTCGAAGCGAACCGGTCTTCATGAATTCTCCAGTTGATCATATTACTGGTTTCAAGTACATGATGTCTCCAGGAACAATAATATTCTGTACTCTCATCAAGGGAGCCGTAGATATATAGTTTTCCATCATTCCATACATGCGCTGAAGGATCTGCAATATATACACCTGCTGGGACTATTGGGTTTTGAGCAAGTGACAGATGGAAGGTAAGTAAAAAAATAAAGCTTAATAATCTCATCATATTTAAAAATTTACGATTGCTAAAATAGCTTTTTCTGATAATTTTATTAAATGCAATGATAATAATAGGTTCAATTGCGAAATCAGAGGCCCATGACAAGAGATTAACAATTTATTTCTTCCTTTATATTTCATCGAGATCCCTGCGAGTAAATTCACTTTCAATATTGCCCGTATTGAGTGTGCCTGCAGGTTCAAAAAGCATTACTGAGACTTCCTCTTCCGCAACGGGCCGGTGTTCAACACCTTTTGGGATTATAATGAATTCATTGGGTTTAAGAATGTAAGCGTAATCTCTAAACTCAATTTTCAGACTGCCCTCAAGTACATAAAACATTTCGTCTTCGTTATCATGTTTGTGCCAGACAAACTCCCCCTTTGCTTTTACCAGTTTTACATGTTGACCATTTAATTCACCGACGATCCTTGGATTCCAATAATCTGAAAAGCGCGACAGTTTATCTTTCGTATTTACTTTTTGTATCATTTTGGACGAATTTTTGTTTATTCCTCGTTATCTGATTCTTTTTTTTGACTAGCAATTCTATCTTTTTTGTTTGAGTAATTGCCAATTTATTAGAAAATGTAAAATGCCGTATGAATGCCGTACAAAATAGGGATAAATTGTTTTAACTGAAAGCTCATTCCTGTTACATTTGAATAAAAGATAAAAACTCGGGCCTGGTGGAATAGGAACGGGTATCATTTTACGGAGCATCTTAGCCGAATTCTCATTGTGATAATGGGACTTAATGGAGTGTTTTTTGGTATTGGATTGCTTCGAATGAAAAGTGAAAGCGTATTCCTGTACAAACTTTCGGGCATTATTCAGATATTAGTAAGTCCAATGTATATTATTCCGGTTTCCGTGATTCAGTTAACCGGATTGTATCTGAGCATTCCCTTAATTATTCTATTGATATGTTCGCAGCTGATAGCTTTAAGAAATTTTAGAGTTGATCTAAAATCTAATCAATAGCCCGAAGAAAGGATAATTCGGATTCTTATATTCGCCTATATCAACCCGGAAGCATCATTTTTAATGTTGATTATGCGAAAAACAGAATATCCCTTATTCTCAAATTTGCTCCTGCTTCAGAGTTTTAATATTTTGCATAGAATATAAAACCTATATAAATGAAACAATTAGCATGCATATCAGGCTTGATGTTTATCATGGCATTGAACATAGAAGCCCAGGAAGTTGAGATTTTAAGGAAAGAACTTGTTTATAAGCAGGTAGATAACCAGGAACTATCGGTGGATGTCTTTTATCCCAAAGAGGATAAAAAAGATCAACCATTACCTGCCATTGCTTTTTTTCATGGTGGCGGATGGGTATTTGGAAGCCCTGAAGAGTTTCATGGAGCCTGCGAAAGGTATGCAAAAAAGGGATTTGTAACTTTTTCATTTCAATACAGGTTATCCATAAATGAAGATGGTACTTATCCGAATCCGGATATATCGCCCATTGAATCCGTTAAAGATGCCAGGACCGCTATCAGATGGCTCCGGGAGCATGCATCTGAATTAAATATCGATCCGAATAAAATTATTGTTAGTGGACAATCTGCCGGAGGGCAGTTGGCATTGTCGACCGTTCTGATGGATAATATAAATGAACAATCTGATGATTCAGATGTTAGCCCCGAACCGAACGCTTTGTTACTTTATTCAAGTTGTGTAAATACCATGGAAGCCTGGATTGACTATATTATGAGTGACAGGAGAGATCAGATCTGGTCGATTTCCCCATATCACAATTTAAAGCCCGGTATGCCTCCCATCCTTGCTTTTCACGGCGAGGCGGACTGTATGGTACTTTTTTATACAATCCAGTTTTTTAGTACTAAAATGAAAGATTTAGGGAATTCCTACGAATTGGTTACTTTACCTGGACGCGACCATTATCTGGGAGAGAACGCCGATCCAAAGTATGCAAGGTATTTTGATGAAGAGATCCTGGAAAAGACAGACGCCTTTCTGGAACAATTAGGTTATATGGAATGATTGGAATTATTATTTTTCTGAAAAAAGCCCCCGGCGTAGGTTGCCAAGGGCTCAGGTTCATCACTCAGAAATCGAATCTTCTCTAAATCAGTTGACGGGATTTATAATTTTTTCACATTGCATATCATTTCGACGATGGATTTTAAAGAAGTCACTATTTCCGATGTTATAACTCTAAAATTGTTTTAGGTATCCCTTATAATTCCTTTTGATAGTAATTCTTTCATTATAATTTCTGTCATGTCACTTTTAAATTTAAACTCATCCCGGATATCAAACACATATGCCTTCACTTTCATTTTCATATATGATTTTTTCTCTTTTATCTCTTGAGAGAACAGGATAGTAATTGGTTTTTTTATATACACATATTTCGAAACACTAACTGCTTCGAATGCCAGTTCTCGTATTTCAGTTGTGTTTATTGAAAGGGGAAGGTAGATCTCAGTGACTACCTGACAATTAGACTCACCTGAGTTTGAATTCGCTAATGATTGGTTCATTAGTTCACTATTTGGTACCGTTACCAATGAATCATCCGGAGTAACAATTCTTGTGGATCTAAGTCCTATTTCTACCACCTCCCCGTAGTACTTTCCTATCTCTATTTTATCTCCCACATTAAATGGTCGGTCTAAAAGTATTGTAATTCCTCCAAAAATATTTTTAAGAATATCCTGTGACGCAAATCCTACCGCCACACCAATGGAAGCTGAGAAAGCTAAAACTGTCGCAGCAGGAGGGCTGAACACACCTGCTATTATCATAAATATAATTAGCATCCAACCAAAAATTTTTATTATTGGGACGATGGTTTTTATAACAAATCTGTGTCTAGGGTATCTTTCAGCAAACATTTCAATTGACCTCGAAAATAACTTAATGCCAAGATAGCCCACGACAATTAGAAGTATTGACCAGAAAATTTTTGGAATTGAAATTATATCCTTTAGGGGAGGAGGTCCGATTTTATCTTTCAGGATACTTCTCGAATTCTTAGTAGCGGAATCATTTTCTAATGTAATTAAGGTGTCAATTGCAGCTAATCCTGTGTTCTGCTTAACTGAGTCAACAGATTCCTTTGCATTAATTTGAGCTGAAGCTAAGCTCGTATTAAAAATGTTGAACAGAAATGCGACTATAAAAACAGAGAATAATTTCATTATTGTATTAAATTTTTACTATTCAATAATTTAATGACATTTCGATAAATCAAAGGATTTACCATGTATCTTTCATTTTGCATATATACCAAACCATCTTCCAAGAGCATAATCAGTTTTAATTTTGCTTCTTCGAGCGTTATGTTATTTACTTTTGATAATTCAGCTTCAGTTATGCCATCATGGAGTATCAATGACATAAGTACCAAAATCCGATCCATATTCATTACTTTGACAAATGATAAATCCGGTCGTTGGAAATATCCAATAATTAATTGGTTGTCAGTGATCTCCTTGGTGGACAATAGCCAGAACAATAGGGCAAGACTTATATTGCTTTCCGAAAAATCAGTCAGTTCTTTAAAATACTTTTTAAATAGTAACAATTGTTGTTCCTCAGCAGATAAACCCTTAAGTTTTTTCCCATTGACCTTACTTTCATCAGATTCGAATACAATACTCAATCCACTTATTCTATTTCTTTTTTTAATAATTTCAACAACTTGATCTTCACTTAATTTTTCCATTATGATTATATTGCTGAAGTAATCGCCAATAAATATTGCCTCTCTCAAATAATTCCAGGCATAGATTGTACAGCTTATTAACCAGAAAATATTTTTATTGGTATCGACAAGTATTTTAAATAATGATTTTAGTCCCCCGAATCCACTCACAGATCGTAAGAACATTTTTTGAATGTCTTCTATAATTATGATCCTTCGTGACGGCAATCCATTTAAAGCATTTATAAGATCACCCAAATTATTTATATTGTCAACTCCTATTTCCTTCCCAATCATCCGGATAAACTGTGATTCATCATATATACGGTCAGCGAAGCTGATTCTATAGATTTTAAAACCGAATTGATTGTTAGCTATAAAGTTAGATATCAAAGAGGTCATGCCCCCCCATTTCTCACCTATTAATGCAGTGGATGAATAATTGCCAGTTTCCCAATTATCATATGCATTCTTTAATTTTATCAGCTCATTCTCTCTTCCTACAAACATATCGTTATCACTAATAGGTTGTATTTTATATAGGTTTTTATATAGAATAGGAAGACTTTCTATTTTCTTGTTAGAGTACGATAAAAAGTCTGATGCTTCTCTTGATAATACTGGCTCGGGCGCTGTAAGAAAAAATTTATTCTTGACAAATAATAACTTACTTATCCCATATTTGAGGATATCATATAATGAATTCCAGGAAGACTTAATCGTGCTTTTTAACTTATTAAAAGTGGCTTGTCTAATAGCTTTGGTATGTAAAATAGCTTTATTTTTGACAATACTGATTTTGATTTCCAGGGCATTCTCATTTATAGTGTAGCTTTCTAATTGATGGTTAAATTCATCTACTTTAATTAATATTTGCTCATATTGACCCTGGTATAGATCATTTAAATCGATCTTAATCTGGCTAAGCTTGTTTTTTGCTCTTTCAATTCCTTTTCTAGCTATGTCGATGCTTTCAATTTCATTAGCTTCCGGATCTTCAATATTGGTTATTGCAGATTCAATGGCGAAAACTGCAATTTTATCCAGGTCAATAATGCTTTCATTAATGGCAGCAAGTTTTGTAAAAAGTGTATTCTTTAGATTTGCGAATGTAGTTTTTAATTTGGGTAGTAATTCAAAAGAAATTATATCAATAATTGAAATGGTTTCCAATTCTTTCGTTTCTAGAGGCCTTAAATAATTTTCGGATTTGACAACAACATGAGCGTCCGGTAGATCTTTTGTGTATGTTTCTATGTTTTTTTCTAAACTATTAATTAAGCCTGACAGGTTTTTTTCATTGATTTTGTTTGTTAAATGAGGAATGATTTCTCTATTAAGATGTTTTGTGATATTGTATTTGGAATCCAGTAAAGCTCTTTTAGGATTCATCTCAGCATTGTCTAATTTCAATAGTGATTCATCAAAAACCTCGTTAATCTGATTGAATTCATCTTGAAATCGATAATCATCAGCACCTTGTAAATTCCCGAGTTGACTTAGATTCTGAATTATTTTGTTTTTTACAACAAATATCTTTGCATCGCTTTCGCAGTCGTCAAAAATGGCATAAAATGTATTGTCCCAGCCTCTATTGTGGGCATTCCATTGCGTATCGACTTTAGTGGTTAAATTTTTAATGTATCCTGCCTTTAACCTCCAGTTTGGATATTCTATTGTGCCGGCAATCAAACAATCATTTTCAAGATATTGAATTCGATCTTCCACAATTTTGAAAAGTTCTGGTTGAATTCTATCAATCAGTCCATCAATCTGATTTTGATATTTTTTTAATTGGCTAAGGATATTATTTGAGTTTTCTTCATCAATTGAAGGTTTCAATTCCTTTTGATTCGACATTCTCTTCAGCTCAGAATTTATATATTCCCATGTACCATTAATTGTTTTTGCTATCTGGCCATTTACAATGTTTCTATAATTATTTAATTCAAGGGCGAATAAATATTCAAAGTGATAACGGATTAATAATTGTATTCGAATGGTATGGGGCCGAAACCGGATCTCAACAGGTTTTTTTTTCAACAAAGACCTTAGCCAATTATACAATTTTAAAGGAATTATGGAAATCCAATAAACTGATTTTTTAAGTAGTTTAAGACCTTTTGTTAATCTAGTATCATTTGGCAGGATATTATATCTTTCCGGTTTTTGTTCTTCTTTATATCTCTCTGGAATTTTTTTAAAAATTGATTCAATCTTATGATCCAGATTCGAAAGATCTGGCTGAAAGTTCAAGGGAGTGGAATCTTTGCTTTTCCCATTTAAAAGATGAAGAACATCTTCGTAAAATTTTAATTGGATTTTGCTGAAGTCATCGGGTAAAGCTGCATCTAATTGTAAAATAACTGATTTTGAAAGTTCAATTAATTCTTCAATTGTCTTGTTTACACTTCCAATACTTTGCTCCCATTGAATAAGAATATCCAGAGAAATGAATTCATTTAATAGGGTTTTAAATATTTTCAGATGTTTTTTATTCATTTTAACTAATTGCCAAATAACAATTTCAAAATATTTGACCCTGTACCCTTAGATTTAACAGCCAATAAAGGGACATTTAGATTTTTAATTAAAGATTCTGTTACACTTCCTAAAAAGATGGATATTCCAGAGGATTTGCCTCGAGCTCCAATTATCACAAGATCAGTTTTTATTTCTTTAATGACTTTTTGAATTCTGTTCTCTATGTGTTCATCTACCTTAATGATAGAATCAACTTCAACACCGGTAGTATGGCATTCTTTCAGGAAATCCTCTCCTTCTTTTGACCCATGTTTTTTCAGGATCTCTACAAATTCTTCATGATCATGCTCTGTTTTCCAGTTGCTGATATTAGGATGTTCAATTACATGCAACAAACTTACTTTTGATATGTTCGCAAACTTTGAAAACAGTATGGCAGTTTCAAGCGCTTCCCTGGAATGGGAAGAGAAATCTACGGGGACAAGAATATTGTTATAGCGGGAAAAATTTTCTGTAAGGACCAGAACTGAACATACCGATCTGCGAACCAATTTAGTTGCAAAGCCGGGCGAATCCGGGAATTTGTGGATCCTTTCTATAAATAACCAGATCAATTTGTTTCTCTGAGATAAATTTTAAGCAATTATCAAGAATACACTACCTTCGTCAAAGACATTAAAAAATACATTTGCTTTTATATCACTCACATGGAAGGTCAAAATATCTTCCCGCATCTTATTGACTACCTCCTGATTTATACTAAAGTGATTAACAGGGTAAATATTTTTTATATACTCCGGAACATTATGATGTTCATTAATAAAATTAATATATATGTTCTCAACACCTGCGATTTTTGCTATGTGAGTGGTATACCTGATTGTGAATTTATCCGTATCAGATAATGACAATATGCACAAGAGATTTTTGATATGATCCATTGTAAAACATCCTAATTTTTGAAGTTTTTATCATTTATTTTATTCGATCGGCTGAAATAAGAAATCAGCACGATTCGAATATTACTAGTGTTTTTAAGATACTGGTAAATTATTAATAATCAAATAATTATATATCCTTATTAAAAATCAATGATTGTTAATCGATCACGAAGAACACTAAAACACCTTAAGTTTCATTTACTATCATATTTAAACATATGTTAGACGTGATTTTTTTTAAAGGTCACAAAAATATTCTCGTTTCTCTAAATATATGTGAGGTTATCGATAGCATATGGTCGAGCTCCTGGATTATAAAAATATATTAGATATCCAGTAAGCTTTTTGATTAAATTACAGTTGGAGACTGCAAATTTACCACTCGATTCCAATATGACTATTAACATTGCAGATATGATATTTATTTCTAATGAACAACATGAAAATACTTATTTCCAGTCTGAATCAAAAGACCAAAATTTTCCTGAATTTAAGCAGTTGAATACTATAACAACATGTTATGGCTCTTGAACTTGTGCAGCAGCAAAAGACAAGGGATTTTAAGTATACATTGAGGCTTTGTTACCAAAGTCATATCTATGATTGATTCAATAGTTTTACATTTTAAAAGCACCTCCAGATACATCTGAATTTTGGAGATTAAAACATATTCTTATTCACTCTTATCCTTCATAATATCAAAATGATAGGTAAGAATAGGTCGAAAAGCATGATCGGAGATTTCATCAATAAGAAGTCCACCACTAATTAATCGACGTATTCCACTTTTTTCATGTAATCCAATAGCGATCAAGTCCGCATTTTTCCGGCTTGCAAATTCAATGATACCGTATTCTTCATTAGGGTGCCTGGCTACGTCCAGGTCGAAATCCTGTAGTCCGCTTTCTAATGCCAGTGTCCTTAAATTATTTAGTTGTTCATCGTCACTCAGATTATTTTCATGTGGATTTATTTTAAGAATGTTAATATGTGATTCAAAGAGTGACTGTATTTTTTTAATAACAGAGATCACTTTCAATTGCTCTAACTTAAAATCTGCACTGTAAACAATGTTTTTTAATTGATTTTCACTTGAAATCTGTGTGACTGTGATAACAGGACATTGAATAGTCCGTATTATTTTTTCACATAGTGAACCCAAATATAATTCTTCCCTGTTCATTATGCCTTTCGCGCCAATCACGATTATATCAATATCATCTTCTTCTACAAATTTTACAATTTCATTATAAGGATCACCAATTCTTAATGCTTCATTCAATGAAAAGTGTGTAGATTTATTTTTATCACGTATTTCAATTAACTTTTCTTTAACTATTTCAATGAAATTTGATGTGTAGATACTCTTTATGATACCCTTTTGTCTTTCCTTTATAAAGGAATATTTTTCGATTGGTACCTCAATTACATGCAATAGATAAATTGTCCCCTCTGCTTTTTTTGCAATTTCTTTTGCTAGTTTGAGAGCGTTTATAGAGTACGTCGAAAAGTCTATCGGTACCAGTATGTTCTTTAGTTTCATTTGATTTAATATTCGAACAATTATTAGACGTGATTTTAATAATAGGTCACAAGAAAAGCAGGTTAAAAAAATTAATTTTCTAAAAATGTGATTTTCAAACCCAATGATAAGAATTTGAGGTATAATCCAGTTCTGAACCATCTCCCCTCAATGTTCATTAATTTTATAAAAATTCGGGATTTAGTATTGGGAATTTAGTTCTCAATTATTTAATTTATCTTATCCACTTCAATAAATCTTTTAATCATCTATTAAAGTAAATATTATGGACAGATTAGATCGCCCCTGGGAGGAGCTTCATGTCTTATTAGACACTAATGAAACGGAAAAAGTTCGTGAATACATTGGATCCCTAAGATCTGAAGATATTGTCAGATCCATGAGTCATCTCAAAAAGGAAGACCAGCTTAAATTAATGGGCCTTTTAACTCCTCATGATGCGGCTGAAATAATAGATGATATCCCTGATATACAAGCAGTCGACATTATTGATGATCTTCAAACGGATGAAGCTGCAGCTATCCTGAACGAGATGGACAGTGATGATCAGGTTGATTTATTGGCAGAACTGGATGACGAAGATGCAGAAGCGATTATTGAAAGAATGGAACCCGGTGAAGCTGAATCCGTACGAAAGCTGATAAAATATGATCCGGACTCAGCAGGGGGATTAATGATTTCAGAGTATTTGTCTTTTAATAAAACCAATACGATTGGGGATGTGATTCAGTATTTACAGGAAAATTCTTCAAAACTCCAGGAATACAGTATTAAATACATTTATGTGGTATCGAGGGGCTCTTTTATTGGTGTTTTGCGTATGGTCGATCTCCTTCTGTCAAAGGCGAACACAAAACTGTCTCAAATTGTAATTAAAGACACAAAGACAATAAATGAATATGCCAGCTTAAATGAATTGATAAACTTTTTCAATGCATATGATTTCTACGGTGTGCCGGTTGTTAACGAGCACAACGCACTTGTCGGAGTTGTTTTGAGGAAAAGCATCATGGAAGTAGAAATGGAGAAAGCCAATATTGAATTACTTGAAACACAGGGTATTATAGGAGGGGAGGAATTAAGATCTTTCCCTGTCTTTAAAAGATCAAGAAGGAGGTTGTCATGGCTAAGTGTCAATATACTATTAAATATTGTTGCTGCTAGTGTAATTGCTTTTTACGAGGATACATTAAGTTCTGTTATCGCGTTGGCAGTATTTTTACCCATCATATCCGACATGAGCGGATGTTCCGGAAACCAGGCCGTAGCAGTAAGTATGAGGGAATTATCGTTGGGCCTCGTTAAGCCAAATGAAGTCATGCGTGTTTGGTTTCAGGAAATATTTGTCGGGTTGATAAATGGGCTGGTTCTTGGTATGTTGATAGGTCTTGCGGCATATCTATGGAAAGGAAACATTTATCTTGGTATTGTAGTGGGTGGTGCATTAACATTGAATACAATGGTGGCCGTATCGATTGGAGGGACAATTCCCTTAATACTAAAGAGAATGGGGATAGATCCTGCACTGGCTTCAAGTCCAATACTGACAACCATTACTGATATGTTGGGATTTTTCCTAGCCCTAAGTTTTGCCACCATCGCGCTTGGGTATTTAGGCAATTGAAGTTTGTCCTTGTCTTAAACCAAATAATATATAAGATTATATGAATTTATATGTTGTAGCATCTAAAGAATTGAAATTATCCGGTGGATCAATAGAGACTAACATAAACCCGGATGACCGATGGTCCATAGTAATCAAAAATGTTAATTACATGGATTTAGGCTCTACATCTGAATTTTACCTGACAAATGGGATACGAAGAATTATGATTATTCAATCACCTTATAACCACAAACAAATAAACAACCCTTTATCAAGATATGAATATATAGAAGAAGGACAAGTATTGGCTGCTGTATTGTATCTCGGAGAAAATATAGCATGGTTTAGGGAAGATCTTGATCATCAAATGAAACTAATCCTTGCGTCAGACATGATCGCTATTCAAGAATAATCATAGGATTTCATTACTTTTAATTCCAATCAGTTGGTAAAATTTAATTAAATAATACTCTGCCAAACTTCAAACTGAATAATCGATTAACTTCACACACTCAAAATTACTTTCATTCAAGCAGCTAACATCTGAAATTAATTAGCATTTAAATATAAATTCTAAATTATTAAATGCTATTAATAACTCGAAGAATATTCATCACATCTTTTTTCTTTTACAAATCGCATTTATAATAATGGAAGTCAATATAAAAACATATTAAATATTTCTTTAACTTCAGGATGTGACTTTATGATACCTGGGCAGTCTTAATAATTAGTATTTAAAATATGGGACATTAAAAATTGAAATAGCAGGGATCTTTTGAAACTTGATATTCTCCTATTTCATTTTTTTTATCCATTTAAATAAATATTCTTTAAGCATTATTCTATACCTAAAACTTTTATAATAAAGTGAGTCAGCTTCTAAAAAATAAAATACGTCACTTGGAGCGGGGGAGTGGTCCTTTGATAGCTACAGCAATTCATAATGGGCATAGCATAAGAGATGAATTGCTTAGAAAAATGTCCATAAGTGAAACCGAAAGACTTCGTGAGGAAGATCCTTATACCGAAGAATGGACTCATATAGCAAATACCAGAGTAGTTGGATTGAAATCCAGATTTGAATTTGATTTAAACCGGCCAAGGGAGAAGGCAGTTTATATTACACCTGAAGATGCATGGAATTTGAAAATTTGGGAATCACCTCCAACCGATTCTGAAATCGCAATTTCGCTATCAGAGTATGATGATTTCTACACTGAGATGCATAAGCTGTTTTCAGATTATAAACATAGGTTTGGCCATTTTGTGGTATTTGATTTTCATTCCTATAACCATATGCGAAATGGTCCGGACCATCAACCGGCTGATCCAGAATTAAATCCTGAAATAAACATCGGCACTGGGACATTGGATAGGGATTTCTGGGCACCGGTAGTAGATCGGTTTATAAATACCTTACGCGACTATAAATATTATGGCAGAAACCTCGACATAAGGGAAAACATTAAATTCAGGGGAGGTAATTTCCCTTCCTGGACAAATAAAAACTTTCCCAGATCAGCTTGCGCAATAGCTATTGAGGTTAAGAAGTTTTTTATGGATGAATGGACAGGAGAACCTGATTATGAACAAGTAACTATGATTAAATCAGCTTTAATGGCAACTATTCCTGAAGTCCTGGAAGGATTGAAAAAAATATAACATATGCCAGAGAATATTGGATCTGTGAAAAAATCGAAATATTATTCTAAGGAATCAACAAAACTAAAACTGGATCCTGGTTTTATTGATGAGATTAAAAGCAGGCTTATTGAAGGTAAAAGAATAAGAAGAAAATTGCCGAACAATGGATGGTTAAACATTGACCGGCAATTGCCCTTTCTTATTGTATATAGACGGCCTCTAAAAGAAAAAGATGAAGGTACGCAAAAGCTTGTTAGAGGGGAAGCTTCTTACTTGATAGTATCGGGGTCAAAATCACAACATTCATGGCTTTCCAGATTGGTTCATACTATTGTTGAAACACAGGTTCAATTTTTTGGATCCAGTCTGATTATTGAAATATGGAGTACTGAGATCACTCAAATCAATCCAATTGATCCCACCGTGAGCAGACCGGAGTTCAGGATCATTACTTCGCCTACAAGACCACCAACTCATACAATTGAAGCACTTGAGGATGCTTTAAGAAGAATTAAGGTAAATAGAATGAATTCCATAGTTGATATTATATATGATAAGGACAGAAAACCTCCCCAATTATCACCATTAATATCCAGCCTGGAAGCCAGGAAGTTGAATTGCTATGTTGTCGGTTTACAAATCGGATCTATGTACAGGGACCAGGCAACCGGAGTAGTTTTCCCATTGGCATTACGAAGACTTCATATGGGATTGTCATCCGCATTTAAAAAAGCGGCATTTGCATTTGCCCGTAAGCAAACGACTATGCGACCCAAGCATTCCGAGGCCCTTGGGAAAAGGGCATTGGTTAAAGCGGTATGGGAAATTGACAGGCAACTTGCTGAAATTGATAGTATGTTTAATTTTCTGCTTTTAGTTACCCCAATTAATATAGATCAAGCCTGGCCATTATTTCAAAGGAACAAGTTTGAAAAAGTACCGTCATTTTATTATCGTTTACGACCGGTAGATCCTGCATTATTAAAAAGACAATTATATCAGGTCCCTATTGAGGTGGTTGAGGACCCAATAATAGCAAATCTATTGAGGGGAAAAAGGGATGAGATCAATCGGAAACTGACTATGCTGGAAGACCGCAACCTCCCACAATTTTTTCATGGCAGCTTGCAGTTATATGGAGGAATAAATGATGATCTTAGATCTTTGTCGGAGGAAATGTTACGAAAAATAAGTCCGCACAGCAGAAATGGATTAGGGAAAGATTTTTTGGATGCTGAGATGTTTGCGGCCAGGGCTGAATCGGAATTTGAATATTACAGACAAATTTATCCGCAGATGAGGGCTAAGTCTGAGATCAGGACTGATATAGTGGGATTAATGGTAGCATCCGGGAACCTATTGATTTCTAAAAACAGCAAAATTCCTGTTTCGAGGGTTGAAGCATTGATCCAGCATGAAATAGGTACACACGTATTAACATATTATAATGGAAAGTTTCAACCTTTCCGCCAGTTATATTGTGGTCTTCCCGGATATGAAGAATTACAGGAAGGCCTGGCTGTCCTGGCTGAATATCTTGTTGGAGGTTTGAGTAAACCCAGACTGAGACTTTTAGCAGGCAGGGTAATATCTTCCAGTTTGATGATTGATGGCGCTACTTTTATTGATACCTTCCGTGAATTAAATCGTACTTATGGATTCAATAAGAGAACTGCCTATACCATCACGGTTCGAACATTTCGTGGAGGAGGTTTAACAAAGGATGCGGTATACCTTCGTGGACTGGTTCAGTTGTTGGGGTACCTTCAGGCGGGTGGAGCCCTTGAACCACTATTTATTGGTAAAATTGCTTTGGAACATATGCCGGTCATTCAGGAATTGCAATGGCGAAAAGTACTTAAGCCATTCCCCTTGAGACCAAGTTATACTAATAATACGGAATTTAGCCAGAAATTAAGTAAATTAAGAAATACGAAAACAGTCTTGGATTTAATAACTTAAAACAATACAAATATGAAAATTGGATTTATGGTCAATGATATTAAGACCGAAGAACCAGGTTATACGACCACGCGCCTGGCAATGGCTGCTCTAAATCGTGGCAATGAAGTATGGTTAATGGGTGCAGGCGATTTTGCTTATGATACGGATGAACATATATATGCTCGAGCCAAGTCTGTTCCTAAGAAAAACTACAAATCTTCAGAGATATATCTGTCTCATTTACAAGGCAAGAATGCAGTAACACATCGAATAAATGTTGATGACCTGGATGTTCTGATGTTAAGGAATGATCCATCAACCGATACAGGATTACGTGCCTGGGCACAATCCTCAGGAATAATATTTGGCCGTGCTGCGATGAAACATGGTGTTATTGTCCTGAATGATCCGAATGGTTTGGCTAAGGCTATGAATAAAATGTATTTTCAATTATTTCCGGAAGAAGTACGGCCTCGAACATTGATTACCAGAGATAAAGCAGAAATCAAAAAATTTGCAGTTGCAGAAGGTGGAAATATTGTATTAAAACCTCTGCAGGGATCTGGCGGATCAAACGTCTTTCTTGTAAAAAAGGAAGATATGTCAAATTTAAATCAAATGGTAGAAGCAGTAAGCCGCGATGGATATGTTATCGCGCAGGAATATCTGCCAGCTGCTTCGGAAGGAGATACAAGATTGTTTTTAATGAATGGATTGCCATTGCGATATAAAAGTAAATATGCAGCCTTCAGAAGAGTTAGGACAGGGGATGATATGCGCAGTAATATTCATGCTGGTGGCCGGCTTCGTCAGGCAGAAATAACAGAAGAGCATCTAAAGCTCGCTGAGATGGTTCGGCCAAAACTGGTCCAGGATGGGATGTTCCTGGTAGGTTTGGATATAGTAGGAAATAAATTAATGGAAATCAATGTTTTCAGCCCAGGTGGATTGGGAAGTGCACAAAAATTTGAGAAAGTAAATTTTGCACATGCAGTTATAGGCGCATTGGAGCGGAAAGTTGAATATATGTCCTATTATCGCCGGAATTTCGATAATGATGAAATGGCCACATTGTAAGCCTTATTTCTTTACTGAATTTAGTAACAACACCTGTATTTTCCCCACTAACTATATTTTATTATTAGTTTTTAGAATATAAGTGGAAATCAAATTCCGATAAACGAATTGGCAACTTTATGTGAAATTTAAATACTTTAATATAGTTGTTTCTCGATCTGTAGGTCTGGAATATTTTATTCTCGAAGGAAGTTGTAAACAACGCCGGTTGAAAAATTCTTAATTGCTTTGTATCCTTAGGTAAGCATCCTATATGTATATTGTTCTCTATTTGTGGGATGTTCCAAGTGTGAGTTTAAGACTACCTGAGATATTATCATCTTTTTGGAGTGACCTAATAAATTAAGCCCGTCTAACTTATACGGATCTAATGCAATTAAGCAATTAATATTATGTTGTTATACTCAACCATATTGCGTAGTTTAAGAAAAATTACTTTAATTCCATCAATCTTAAAGAAGACAGATAAGATTAAAAAAAAGCATTTGCCAGAACCATTCAAGGGTAAAAAAAAACCTATAAGGAAATTCAAAAAAAGATACCTTATCACTAAAAATTTTAATACTTAAATAACAAAGTACTATGAATTCTGATTCAATAGTTGAAACTACCAGCAATCTGGTTAAGGAATTTTATGCAAAATTTCTGGACCTGGTCCCCAATTTAATTCTTGCCGCAATTATGTTCATTATTGGATTGGTCATTGCATGGATCATCCAAAAACTGGTCAGGAAGTTTATCCTTTATTTGGACAGAATCATTAACGCAAGGCTGGAGTCTAAATCATTTGGGGTTGATTTAAAAAGTATCGCCATTTTATTGTCAAAAACTTTTTACTGGGCAATAATAATTCTCACCATAGCCGCTGTGACGAACGTTATGGGTTTGCCGGTACTCACCACCTGGTTTGAAGGCCTGGTCACTTATCTACCTAATATTTTAGCGGGGGTATTAATTGTATTCATTGGAATGATTTCTGGAAAGCTTATCGGGGATTTGATTGCTACCGGGTCCTTACGATCTGGAATTGCAAATGCTGTGCAATTGGGCAATTTTGTACGGTACTTAGTGGTGACTATATCTCTATTAATCGCCGTCGATCAGATAGGCATTGACATCCTGTTTATAATCATTATTTTAAGTATAATACTAGGAGCCCTTCTTTTTGGTATAGCGCTGGCCTTTGGACTCGGAGCACGTAATTCGATCAGCAATATACTGAGTTCTTATTATCTACAGAAAACCTATAAAGAAGGGGATGCCATACAAGTGGGCGAAATAGAAGGTGTAATAATCAAAATTAATCCTACATCAGTTATTGTTGAAACCAAATCGGGCCAAATAATGATTCCTGCAAAAGATTTTGACGAAAAGATAACTGTATTAATCAAGAAAAAATAAATCATGGAGACTGAGAATAAAATCCTTGAAAGGTTCATTACTAATCACACAGATGAAACCCTGCAGGTTATAGAAAAGCTTGGCGCAGAAGAATTAGTTGAGTTTTTGAAATCACTTCCTATTGATATATCATCCATGTTACTCGCTAATCTGAACCGGTTAAAAGCTGCCCATTGCATTGAAAAAGCTGATCTAACCTTTGCTATGGAACTATTGGAAACTTGTGCTCCTTCTATATCAGCGAATATTTTAAGAATTCTAGATCAAAAACTAATCCAAACGCTATTAGAAAAGATCTCATCAGAGCACTCAAATGCCATTCGGCAAATATTAAACTATCCGGAAAATTCAGCCGGCGCCTATCTGGATCCAAGGGTATTTACACTTAAGGAAAACTTAAATATTGGCCAGGCTCTGGATTTGATCAGGGAAAACAACACCTATGTTCAATCACACATATTCGTTTTATCTTCAGAGCAAGCCCTTGTTGGTTGTATTGAGTTGAAAAACCTGATAACCGGAGATTCTTCCAAACCAATTCGATCAATTATGAAAATAAACATCCCTGAAATTGTAGCGAACATCAATGTACAGGCGTTGATCGATGGAAAGATCGAATATGAAGAACTGCCTATACTACCAATAGTAGATATACATGGTGTTTTCTTAGGCGTTATCGATAAGAAATCCCTTTCGGCTTTAAAGTTTGATAAAGAATCTAAAAGCAATGATATACAACAGGCAAGTATCGCCCTTGGAGATCTTTATCAAATTGGATTGTCCAGCCTCCTCAGGAGCACTACCGAATTATTATGGAATACTAAAAACAAATAATATGGCATTGACAAAAAATGATACAAGATGGAATTTAATCCAATACTATTTTCAGCATTTTCCAGGCGAAGCAGCTGAAATTCTTAATGAAGCTTCGACAGAAGAGATATTGTCATATTTACGTAAAAACCCACTTAATACAGCCAGAGGTATTCTTATGAAACTTAATAATACGACGACCTCTGCCGTATTGACACATATGGATGATGATTTTTTTATTGAATTATTTCCCGTAATAGATCCATATATGGGTGCACTAATGCTCTCTCGTCTGGATCCAGTCATAGTAGAAAAAAAACTCGGGCTGCTTCAAAGCAAATTAAGCAAGGAAATAAAGGAAGTTCTGACATATCCTCCGGATTCAGCCGGGTTTTTGATGGATACGAAAATTATATCTTTTTATCCGGATAGTACCGTAGAACAAGTACTTGCTGAGTTAAGATTACTGAAAGATAGAAGAATCTTCAGTCTCAGTGTTGTTGACCGAGAACATAAACTCATAGGGAGGGTGACGGTACAAGCAATAGCTGTTTCCCCTCCGGAGGAAACTTTGGATAATTTAATGGATAAGGCTGTGAGTATTCATGTTATGTCTCCTCAGGAAGAAGCCGTGAATTTAATAAAAGATGGCAAAATTATTAACCTTCCGGTAGTTGATCTTGATAATCGTCTTCTCGGAGTAATTCGTCATGATGCCTTGATCAAAGCTGCGGAATCGGATGCTACTGAAGATGTTCAGGCAATGTTTGGTGCCGGCCGGGAAGAACGGGCACTTTCCAAAGCGACTTTTGCAATTAAAAAGCGGCTTCCCTGGTTGCAAATCAATCTTGCAACAGCGTTTTTAGCAGCCTCCGTTGTGGGAATCTTTGAAGAAACCATTGCACAAATTACTGTTCTGGCAGTTTTTCTTCCTGTTGTTGCAGGACAATCAGGGAATACCGGGTCACAAGCATTAGCGGTTACTATAAGAGGCCTTGCTTTGCGGGAAATCCGGATCGGGCAATGGTTTAAGGTTGCCAGGAAAGAATTAATCGTCGGAACGGTTAATGGCATTGCTGTTGCCTTAACAACCTCCCTTATCGTGTATGTCTGGGCTTCCTCATTAGGATTAGCGATGGTGATTGGCATTTCAATGGTCTTTTCCATGGCAATTGCAGGATTTTCCGGGGCAGTTATTCCAATTCTACTAAAATCAATTGGCCAGGATCCGGCCCAATCTTCCTCAATAGTTTTGACAACAGTAACCGATATCGTTGGATTCTTCAGCTTTTTAGGTCTCGCCACAATAATGATAACTATGTCTGGTCTAACCTGATAATTTTTTCAGCCTTTTTTTGATTGAGTTTAATAGAGCTGAAAGCAATTCTTTCCGAAAAGGTTAAGAAGGATTGCGCATAAATAGTAAAAGCTTTTTGGCAGAATCATATATTAGGTGATTTTATTATATGCTCGTTATTTAACATTGCCTCTTCCTGTCTTATTAGAAGCCAAAAATGTATTGCCTGATGTTAAGGTGAAAAAATCACATATAACCTTTTTTTTATCAAAAAAATGTGACTAAATGACACTTTTCAAGTCATACTTATAGATTAGGAATAATGAAAACTAAACAACATAAATTATGACAAAAACAAAAACAAAATCCAGCAAATCAAAAATTGACATTTTATGGAATGACTTCAGAGATAACCTTTCTGAAGGAGCAAAAGTTTTTAGCCAAATGTCAACAGAATTCCTTGAGGAAATTAAAGAAAAAGCTGAAGACTTGTATGAAGCCGGGTCAGAGAAATTTGAACAAAGTGCAGCTGTTGTTCATAATTATATTGATGAATATAAAGGAAATAAAGAGATTAGTCAACTGACCAGGGAAAAAGAAGCTTTAAATGTTATTTTGGGTGACACAGTGTTTCATGAATTCAAAAAAAATGGAACAGTTAGTAAACGATTTTTGACTACTAAAAAGATGATGAATTTATTTGATCAAATTGAATTAGTTGATCGGCAAATTCTGAAAATAGGTAGAAATCTCGATCATAATAAATAAATAAAAATCATGAATAAGATAATAAAATTCATTCAAGTGTTTTTGATATTGAGTTATACATTTCTCAATATATATTTAATGATCTTCAATTGGCGGGTTTATAATCTGTTATTTGAGATGAACTATGGTTTTGGATCAATAAGGTTGCCAATAGTTCTAATTATTGTTCTGATAGGAATGTTTTCTGTATTATTAATATGGTTGACAATCTATATTAAGGATTTAAAAAATAAAAATATGGAAGAGGAACTTCTTCGATTGAAAACAAAGAAATTTTCAAATGCTTTTCAAGAGGGTGAAATATATTTAAATGAAAAATTGGAGCTTCTTCAGAAAAAAAAATTGATCAATTGTTAAATCTTCAGAAAACTTCCGAAACACTATAAGGATAGTCTTCCAAAGAATAAAAATTTAATTGAATTCTAGCAGTAAGATTGCTATTTGTTGTTGGTGGTATGGATGATTAATGTGTAAAAAGATAAGTTGCCGCCAATGAATAGTTCTATAATTCTTATCATACTGCATAAGTTAATTTTATATGCAATTTTCTGTCCTTTCAAATTCTAAATGAAAAGAGTTGATTTGAACAAATTGACAGATGAAGAAATTGTCCGGTTGATTCTGGATAACAAAGATCCAGAGTATTTTGAGGTCATTTATAATCGGTATGCTCAAAAAGTCTATAATAAATCTCTAGGTTTTGTGAAGAGTAAGGTCAAAGCCGAGGATGTTGCGCATGATGTTTTTTTGAAAGTTTTTTTGAAATTGGGCAGTTTTAATTTTAGTGCAAGATTTTCAACATGGTTGTTCGCTATAACCTACAATTACTGTGTTGATTATGTCACTAGGGAGAAAAGATACAAGTTAGAGTATAAAGATTATTCCCTGGAAGAAATTGCTGAAGAGGAAACCACCTATGAGAGTGAAATATTGAATATCCAGCTGGATAGGCTTAAGGTTATTATGGACATACTCCTACCTGAAGAGAAGATGATATTACTTTTAAAATATCAGGATGAATTAACAATTAAAGAAATTGAAGTGGTTACCAATCTATCTACAAGCGCGGTAAAAATGCGGTTAAAAAGATCAAGAGATAAGGTTATCCAGATATATCACGATAAATATTCCCATAATGTTATTTAAACAATAAAATTATGAAAGAAAAAAAATACAATTCTTTTAAGATGCTTGAATCTAATGAAGAGGTCCCTATTTCTTTAAAGGAAAAAGTAATGAATGATATCCGGCTGGCATATTTATTAGGTGATGTGGCTGAGCTATATACTTCAAGGATGGGAATGACAATTACTAAAATATTAAATAATGATGATGGAATGGATCAAAAATCTCAGGAATAAGAAGACTAACAAATAGTAATACTTGGCGAAAAATATATTTCATGATATCAATTAATTTTCATACCTCTAAATTTTATACACATGAATACTCTTAGCGATTGGACAAAGATTGTATTTGAATCACTATTGGAATTAGGAAGAAGCATAATGTCAGCTTTACCCAATATACTCGGCGCACTATTTTTGATTATTCTGGGTTGGTTTCTAGCAAAATTATTATCATTCCTTGTAAAAAGAGGATTAAAAATAATTGGTTTTGATAAAATCATTGAAAAAGTCCAGCTAGAGAGAATGTTCGACAAGGTAAAAATTACAATTTTACCTTCTCAACTCGTTGCCAGGTTTGTGTACTGGGTTATATTACTAATATTTTTTCTTACCGCCTCAGACACCCTTGGTTGGGCAGTCGTATCAGAATCAATTAGTGATCTTATCGCATATTTACCAAAACTATTTAGTGGTATCATCATCTTTATAATAGGTTTATATATCGCCAATTTTATTAAAAGGGCACTTAAGGGGGTTTTTGATTCGCTAAATGTAACATCAGGAGGCTTTATAAGTAACTTTGCATTTTATATTATATTAATAATCATAAGTCTTACAGCAATCAAGCAAGCAGGGGTGGATACGAACATCATTACCTCTAATATTTCAATTATTTTGGGAGGGATTTTATTGGCATTTGCTATCTCCTTTGGAATTGGATCCAGAACAGTTTTATTTAATATACTTTCT
Organism: uncultured Cytophagales bacterium; assembly: GCA_942491935.1. Taxonomy (GTDB): domain Bacteria; phylum Bacteroidota; class Bacteroidia; order Cytophagales; family Cyclobacteriaceae; genus JAGTVG01. The sequence continues at coordinate 128,148 of CALOCZ010000050.1, read as the reverse complement.
GCATTCTATACAAGAAATAAGTTTAAATCAGGCCAGACAATTGAGATCGAAGATATAACGGGTACTATTGAACTCAATCGATAATACATCATGTATTATTAAGACAAAAGAATGCAGGATGGTTATTCCAGTTAGCAAATTATTAACGGAAAATGTAAAGATTATTAAGTAATATAAGGCCTATACAAACCTGAAGTTTCTCGCTGGGCAAGGCCAAGTTTTTGATCATTAATTGCTTATTAATTTTTGATGAACACTTCTGTAGGTCTTCAAATTAATGCGAAATAATTCAGACTAAAGTCAAGTCCACCTACTGTGTTTTTTAGATTTGTATAAGAATAGATCTCAATACAAATAATTAATAAGAGGAACCTCAGATTTATCGATTATGTTCTTCCAGGTATTGTTCAGAAAGTCCGGTTTTGAATATTTGTCATGTAAAATTGCGTTACAAATTAAATCGGCTCTAACAATACATGCATAAGCTAAAATGGTATCTGGCTTATTGTTATGATCGATGAATTTTGGAATAAATTGTATTTTATTATCATTAAATAATTTGCTTAATTCTCTGGGTAATATACCTGACATACTATTCAATATCAGCAGATGAATTATTGAATTAAATAACTTAGCTATAGGAAGAATTTGTTCAAAATCCTTTATAATATTCGAAGAAAAATGAACTGGTAATAATATATTTTTAAAAGGTACTGATTTTCGCCATTTTGGAATGCATAATACAGGACATCCTGTCAAGCAAATAATATCATGTATCAATTCTTCATTTGAAAATTGCTCTTTATATTCATTGCTTTCGGAATTTAAATCAAAGTTGACAATAATTAAATCATACTCGATATTACCCATTCTTTCAGCGATTTTATAAGCGATTCTATCCAGATTATTGTTTTTTAATATACTGGTTAAATCTCTGACCTGAATTAGGCAATTATTATTATTGAATGTCCTATTAGTTAATTCCACACTTTACATTTATCAATAGATTTACAATTCAAGAAAATCAGGTGTATTAAAGAAATCGTTGAATACATAAGGGAATCCAGGATTCATTGATTTAATTAGTTTCATTCCTGTTGATTTTTTATATTTCGATGGTATTTTTGGTATTCATATGACGATACATTTTGGTAAAGTCACTTACAATTAATAACTTTTTTTGCAGCTAAATAATGAATCTATGCAGCTGAATGATGAGGATATAATATTAAAACTAAACTCTGAATTTGATCCAAAACTATTCTCCATCCTTATCGAGAGGCACAGGCCATTGATTAAGTATAAATGTCTCATTTATGTTAAAAATCCTGACATCGCCGAGGATCTGTGTCAGGATATTCTTATCAAATTATATCTGAAAATGAACACTTTTAAAAGTGGTTCTCGATTTACGACATGGTTGTATTCCATAGTTCATAATCACTGTATGGATTATTTAAAAAAGAATCGAAAGGAATTACACCAAGATATCACGGAAAAATTAAGTGGCGAAGTCAGCGAATTACTCGAATATGATGAAATAATATCTGATGAAATGTCAGAAAAATTATTAATTGGATTGTTAAATCAAATAACCCCGGAAGGAAAACTTATTTTATTGTTAAAATATAAGGAGAGAAAGTCAATAAAAGATATACAAATTGCATTGAATATTTCTGAAAGTGCCGTTAAGATGAGATTGAAAAGAGCAAAAGACAAAATCAATCAACTGCACAAATCCATTAAATAGTTACCAATGAAATAATAGGTGGGGTAGAATTGATTCTATAAAAGGCTTTCTGTGAGGTAGTGTAGATTGGATTTTGTAAACGCTAACTTAGAGGTACTTTCCTCAACCTCAAAAATTGAGAAAAGTAACCTCACAATATTAAAATTTTTAACTTTAAACAGTTGGTGATGAAAAAGAACTTAACATTCCCTTGGATTTTTTGAAAGCCTTCAAAAAACGGAAGGACTATTAAAAATCTTTCAATTAATTCGATAACCCCTAATCCAACGATTCAATTACTATATATACTTAAAGTAATCGTTCTTATAATACTAATTGATCTTAAGTCTTTCCTTTAAATAACTTACTTTTGTCATTGCCGGTTCATAACCTAAATCATTGGAATTGGTATAATATTCAAGAGCATCAATCAACTTTTGTTTTTTCCTTTTACGAGCAAACTGCATATGCATCGTGACTTCCTCTTTTCCTTCTCCTAATGCATATAAATATTCCGCTTCTGAAGCTTGGAACTTATAGAGAAATTGAGATTCTGCATATCTTAATTCATCTTCTTTGTTTTCTAATTCATTTTGTGTCGCGAGTAATTCATTATTTGTAATGATCATTTGTTCTTTTAATTGAGTTATCTCCTGTTGAACTAACAATGCATTATGTTGTAATTTTTCAATTTCTTCGTCTTTGTCAGAAATTTTCTTTCGCAGATTTTTTATTTGAGAGCTATTGGTGTTGTTTGTTCTTGACAATTGATTGATCGTCAATTCTGCTTTTTGTACATATTCATTTAAGAATTTCATTCGTAAGACATAATCTTCTTCAGGGATACCTGCTTCCAAGCCAAGATCAATCCTAGTGAGTTGAATATCAATGGAATCCATATATTGCTCAATCTGAAGCAGCAATCCTGATAAGTACTTGTTTTCTTCCTCAACTAATTGCAAAGAATCGAGTCGGGCTAAAAGATATGTATTGTCTTCTTTTAGTTTTGTGTTACATCCAGTGAACAACCATATTGCACAAAGGACAAGGGCTAATTTTTTCATTTTATTTATACAGTTTATGCATAATTAGGACGATAGAAATAGCAAAAGTCACATTTTTTTGTACCAAATTTTATTCAGATTAATAGACGGCTTTGCCTGATCTTTCATAAGTAAAAATAACTGTGTATTTTCTATTAAGTTGTGTTAATGATGATATGTAAACCCAAGGGATATTAAGAACTTGATTTTTTGATTTTGTTGGCATTAGAGCTATTAATGTAATTATTGATCCAATCCCAAGACAAATTAGTATCAGCAATACTCTTGATGAGCCAACCTTATATAAAGTAATTACCAAGCCATATCACCTTACGATGCAAGAAGCATTTAAGGATAAGATTGTAATTGAAGAAGAAGTTGAATATCTTATGTCGTATTTCGAGTATGTGGGTACGGCCACCGCCCATCAGGAAAAGCGTGATCAAAGGGCGGCTGGATTTTTGAACTGAATAAAAAAGCAATAATCAACAAATATCTATTGAAAAAATTCTTCATTAAAAAACTTTATAAACCATGGGATCTATAAACCGACGTCGATTTATTACAAAATCATTAGCCGCCTCAACCGGCCTTGTAGCAGGTGCTCCAGCATATATCAAGGGATATGCAAAGAATAAACCTAATGACACGATCAATGTGGCGGTTGCTGGTATCCGAAGCAGGGGTGGGTATTATTATGGTGGAACGGGGCACACGGCCAATTTTACTAAGATCGATAATTCAAGAGTAAGTGTGATCTGTGATGTAGATGAGAATCTTTTTCCCCAGGCTATTGAGGATATCGAAAAACTGGGAGGTGCTAAACCAAGAACAGTTGTCGATTACCGGGACCTGCTGGATGACAAGGAGATAGATGCGATAGCTATTTCAACCCCCGACTATTGGCACGCTCTTCAAGCCATTTGGGCTTGTCAGGCTGGGAAAGATGTATATCAGGAGAAACCCATTTCTTATACGGTTGAAGAAGGACGAAAAATGGTGGAGGCTGCCAGGAAATATGGACGAATTGTTCAAGTGGGTACACAATACCGAAGCAGCCAGATAGTTCAACAGGCTATAAAAGCGATCCATGATGGGATCGTAGGTGAAGTGTATATGGGCCGTGGGGTGGTGTTCGGACATCGCCCTAGCATTGGACGGGTACCCGACAGCCCTGTCCCTGATGGGGTCAACTGGGATCTCTACCGGGGACCTGCACCCATGATACCGTTCAATAAAAACCATTTTCATTATAATTGGCACTGGTACTGGGATACAAGCACAACTGAGTTCGGCAACAATGGCGTTCATGTGATGGATGAACTTAGATGGGGAATGAAGAAAAAGGAACAACCGGTCAAGATCAGCAGTAGCGGCGGTTTTTATGTATGGGATTCAGACCAGGAGATCCCCAATTTACAGGTTGGAATTTTTGAATTTGCTGATGGGAAGATCATGGAGATTGAAGTCCGGAGTCTCTTCACAAATTATGAAGAAGGCAGTACTACAGGCTGTTTTTTCTATGGATCGGAGGGTTGGATGCATCTTACAGGTGATGGTTACGAAGTGTATCATGGTCCAAAGAACGAGCCGGGCCCCAAAGTGAATAAAAATGACCTGGAGCAAACTGAGTATGAAAAGGCTGATATTGAGTTTCATTTTGTGAATTTCCTTGATTGCATGAGGTCCAGAAAATGGGAAGATCTTAATGCTGACATTGAGCAAGGTCACGGATCAACTTCTATGATGTTAGTGGGGAATATTGCTTACCATACCGGAAGGAAACTGATATACGACGGGGAAAATGAGAAATTTGTCAATGACAATGAAGCTGATGCTTACCTGACACGTGATTATCGTGATCCCTGGGTTTTGCCAAAGGAAATTTGAAAATTTCAAATTCCAGTTAAAATATAATGTAAATTCAGGTTATTGTACAAAAACCTGAGTTTAAGGATAAATAAAACATCCATTTCGTAAAAATCTCGAGAGATCTTTAATTAAATTGATGTGTAGGATCACGGCAAGGAAGATAGGATGGTTCAATCCTGATCAATAATATGAGGTAATGTTTATGGTACCCAATACCGGTTCAATATCAATGGTGTAATCTACTTCCCCAAGCTGTTGGTCAAGCCACAGGTTTGTTTCACTGATTACGTCAGCCATTGGAGCGAGGTGATCACTCTCGAACAAGACAAGTTTTTTCTCATCATCGCGCGTACCCAGCAGATTGTACATACCCATAATTGCGTCCAACCCGAATAGAGAGTCAAACCTGCCATTGAGCATTAAAGTCGGGATCTTAACCCTGGGCAGGAAATAGGCCATATCCGCTTCAGGCCGGCCCATCCTGTTCAATCCTCCGGCATAGAATATGTTTGATTTTATTCGCGGATCTACAGCAGTTATATAAGATCCAAAAATAGGGCCCATACTCACTCCGTAGAAAGCTATTTTATCGATATTGAATTCTTCCCGGGTTTGGAGGTAATCAAGGCACCTTCGATAATCCTTAATAATTCGGCTCAAATTTGTTGTGTACTGATGTGTTCCTGGATTTGCCCAAAATGGAGTTTCTTCCCTTCTTTCAAAAGACCCTTTGAATATCGGGAATATGACCGCTCGCCCATTCCTGACAAGGAATTCACAAAATGCGGAGAATTCAAAGAAATTTTCAAGATCATCACTTTTATCAACATGTAGTACATTTGAACCGGGTCCATAAATCACAGACTGATAGGGAGGCTCGGTATTTGCCGGAAGGAACAAGTATGCGATCATCCGTTCATTATCGTATGCTGCATCGAAAACTACTTTTTCAAATATCCAGCCTTTTTCATTCTCAGATCTTGATATAATAGTATCATGCAATTCAATATTGTCATAGTCGTAATATGCTTTGTATATTTCAAATTGTTCTTCAGAAATGGATTCCGGCAGGTTTATCCTTCTATCACGGGCAGGATATTCAGCATAAGCGAAGGCGATTGCAGGAATAGAATCAGGTTCCGGATATAATGCACAACGGAAACCGTTTCGTTCTGAACGGTCAAATGGATCCGCCTGGCTGGGTCCGCCAAACATATACGGATTGTCATTCCAGGCACCACCCCGCATCCAGCGGCCTTGAACGGACTCATTCCAGCACCATTCGCGTACATTCCCTGCCATATCAAAAGCACCAAAGGAAGTTATACCTTCAAATCTTCCGGATTCAGCAGGACCATCCCCATGGAAATTGCTGAAAGGTGCAAAGATGGCATTTCCACCAACCTGGGGAAACATAATCAACATAGTCCCCTCACCTCTAGCCAAACCCCAGTGGTCCTTGGTCGGTATGGATTTGCCTACGAATCGCGCATAGGCGTTGGCCTCAAACCAGTTCACACCATTTACTGGAAAATCATCTTCACCCTCAGGATAATTCTGATTCTCCCAGGTTGCGGGTCCTGGCTGACCTGTTTTATCAACAAAGGATTTTACTTTTTCATGCAAACCGGAAGAATCTCCTAATAAGGTAATCATATCTTCCCAGTATTCAAGGTTATCATAGCCGCCCTGATCGACGAACAATTTATATTTTTGATTGTTCACCTCGAACTTGTCGATGAAAAAATCCCCTAATTGACCATATTGAACAGGTCCTCCTGAAATGCGAACCATACCCTGAGGAATGTTATCCTGTTTGTCTAAATCTCTGTGAAAATCCAGGCCAGTATACATCTCAGATCTTTTCATCTGGGTTCGGTCTGTAAAGGTATAGGTAAGGGAAGCTGCCAGAACAGTATCGAATCCTTGCTTCACAATCTGCCATCGGACTGCGGTTACGGGCATTTGAATCGATTCTAGGGGAGTTACTCCTAGACTAATCCAGTTATTTTCAGGTTGGTTATAAATTTTATAGAAGATCTCAGCTCCGGGAGGATCTGATGTAATATTAATATTTACCGAAGTCTGCTTAATCAAGCTTATGAGCCTCTCATTATCAGGAATAATTAATTCTGCCTCTTTAGCCAGATAATAGGCTTCCGTATAATCACGCCAATTTACTTCAATAAGATCTTCAATTTCTACTAGCGATGCTTCAGCTTTGATTGTTTTGGTCCGATCATTGAGATATTTTACAAGTACTACCGAGATCAGCACAATGACCAGGAAGGCAATGACCGTAGGTACAACAGCGAATTTCTTCCTGGGATTTGCAAGTGCCTGAAATCGTTTTAGAGATGGCAGAGGCAAACTGTCGCCCTGGATTGCATAAATGCTTACCCTGTCTTTAACATTTTTCAGTTTGGCAGGTCCAAGCAATTTCCTTTCAAACTGGGTTTCATCTTCCAGGGTATGATGTAAAGCTTCAGATATGTATATGCCTCCTGGATCAGCCAATGATTCTATACGCGATGCAATATTTACCCCGTCTCCATAAATATCTCCTTCTTCTATAATGATTTCGGCCCAGTGGAGCCCTATTCGCAGATTCGCGTCTGAAGTATTCGACAGAGTTTTCTGTATTTCCATACAGCACTTTACGGCATTCCGAACATCTACAAAATAGGCCAGAAGGCCATCTCCAATCTCTTTGACAAATATTCCTTGATATTTTTTAATAAGGGGTTTTTGAATAGAATGAATTTGATGAAGTAAATCCAATGTCTTTACTTCATCTTTTCCCATAAGAGCTGTATAACCGACAATATCGGAGAACATAATGACTGCGTATTGCCTTTTTTCCACTTTTATTGGTTTTTGTATATGAGACATTCAAGAATGTTTCCACTCTGAGAATCAGACGGTTCTTACAATTTATGAATTTTTATTCATGAAATCAACTATGCATATTTATAGCTTGTGACAAGATCCCTACCATATAAGGAATAAATTAAACATTATTTTAATTACACCTATGCCGTCTACCATCAACAACAATACCTGCATCTTTATAAAACTGGATTAATTTGAACCAGGAGATGTAATCAATTAGAAGAAATGCTAATCAAATGACACCTGAAATGCAATCTATTTGAAATAGCATATGTTTTATTGAGTTATAATAGCTTGATTTCAAACCTCAAAATATCTATCTTTCATTATAACCAAGAGGCCTCCAATTTTTAAAAGGAGGGCAATCATATGACGACCACTTCAAGAAAAAAATTAGCTGCCATCATGTTTACTGATATTGCTGGCTATACCGCTTTAATGGGCAGTAATGAGTCAAAGGCAATGGATCTCCTTAAAAACAACCGGACCTTACAAAAACCATTGATTGAGAAGCATGGAGGTAAGTGGCTGAAAGAAATGGGCGATGGTGTACTCGCTAGCTTCGACAGTGCCTATATGGCGGTTAAAAGTGCCCTTGAAATACAGAAATCAGCAAATGGTGATCTGCAATCCAAAATCCGGATCGGAATTCATTTGGGGGATATTACCTTTGAAGCCGATGATATTTTTGGAGATGGAGTAAATATAGCTTCAAGATTAGAAAGTGTTGCCAATCCTGGTGGAGTATATTTCTCAGAATCTGTCATGAAGGCTATTCAAAGCACCGGCGATTTTATTACTGCTTTTGTTGGATCCATAAAGCTGAAAAATGTAGATGCTCCAGTTAAGACCTATTGTTTACAGCACAAAGGAATGCCAAAGCCAGTCAGCCCACTGATAAAACAGCATTTGGCGGGCAGTAAAATGGAATCTATTGCCATATTACCATTTGATAATCTGTCGGGTAATCCGGATCAACAGTATTTTGTTGATGGCATGCATGATGCCCTAATTGGTGAGATCTCTAAAATTGGCTCCCTGCGGGTGATCTCAAGGACTTCTACATTAAGATATCGTAATACAGAAAAAGCAATACCTCAGATAGCAGAAGAGTTAAATGTAGATGGTTTAATTGAAGCATCGGTGATGAAAGTGGATGATCAGGTTCGTATACAAGTGCAGTTGATCCAGGCATTCCCTGAAGAAAAACACTTATGGGCTGATTCCTATGACAAAAAAATCGAAAACATCTTTGACCTGCATTCAGCTGTTGTCAGGGATGTGACAGATAAAATCAAGGTTCAATTAACACCCAAGGAACAATCTCAGTTGTCAGAATCTAAAACTGTTCATCCTGAAGCGTATAAGGCATATCTGGCCGGTAAACATGAGTTTGAAAAACTTTCTGAAGAAGGATTTAAAAAGGCCCTGGAATATTTTGATAAATCCATTGAGCTGGATGATACTTTTGCACCTGCTTATGCAGAACTGGCCAATTATTATATGTTTATGCTACAAATGAGGCTCATTCCTTTAACAGAAGCTTTTCCGAAAATATATAATAATAACCGTAAAGCACTTGAGATTGATCCGGAACACGCTGAAGCCAATTATACGATGGCATTGATGAGTTGGTTTGAATGGGATTGGGATGCCAGTGACAAAGGATTCCGGAAAGTACTTCAGTCAAATCCCAATCATGTATTAGGTAATGGGTTCTACGCACATTTATTGATGTTGAGAGGCCGATTTGATCAGGCATTTCCTTATATTGAAAAAGCAGTAGACCTTGATCCTTTAAATGATCTGGCCTTGTCTTTATATGGCGTCGTTCTAACCCATGACGGACAACTGGATAAAGCCATTGAGATTGCCAGAAGATCAATGGAAATAAACCCTCAGAATATCCTTACCCTGAGGCTAATGGAATTCGCCTCATATCCTAATGGTGATATTGAAACCTCTGTGCAAATGCTGGATATAGTGTATTCAAAAGTATTTCCTGTTGACCTTGATATAAAAAGGGAATATTCAGAAAATGGTTACGAGGTGATGATCGACAAACTGGCAACTCTTCTTGAGCAAGATTCGAAAGGCCAGGACATTTATATAGCGATGTTCTTTAACAGGGCTGGGAAATATGAGAAAGCCATTCAATGGATAGAAAAGGCTTATGAAAATCATGATGCAGATATACCTTATTTTTTAAGGGTAAAAGAAGCCGAAAACCTCAAATCCGATCCTCGGGTAGCCGATATAGCTAAGAAAGTTAAATTGCCCCTGTAATCGGAAATTAATTAAATATGAAAGGAGAGAAATTCTCATATCGATAGGCCTTCTAAGTCCTTTGACAATGGCGCCAGGGTTGACAATAGCTAAATCCAATGTTTTAATACCTGGTTGGTAGAATTTTCAGATAGATGGGAAGTGTCAGAAACGTATACAAGGGAGGTTTTCAATGCCATGCCACACACCATCGCGCTCAGGCAATCGTATATTTAAGACTGAAAAATGTAGAGCCACCTAAATACAAGTTTTGAGACTTTAATATTCCTATTCCTACATGATGTATAGCATAATAGAAATAGCAACTTGATCCTCAATTTGTTAATTCTCTTAATGGCATTAACAGGTAGATATAGTCTCAATTTTCATATTTTAACATGAATTATAATTTTCTCGTAAGAGGGTTGTTCGTTATTCTATTGGCATGCTAAATCAATCCCTGTTTCATGGGGCGAGAAATATTGAACCTATATGATTTCCATTTTCTTACCCATCTCAAGAATGTGATAGCGATCCTGCAGTGGTTTTGAAAGCCTCAGCTTTACCTCATAAGGATAGGCATTGGTCCAGAACCGGTTTTCAGGAGTAACCTTGAACGTATCTCTATGCTGAGGGAAAATATATTTTGGCTCAAGGGTATTTATTAAAATTACAGACCGATCTATATAAGTATTGTGTTCGGTTGGTGAGAAAAACAAAACATCGATGTTTTCCAGGAACAATTGGTCTTCCAGCAAGACTGAATCGCCCATTTGCAGAAATCGTTTGCCACCCATCGTGATCACATATCCACAATCCTGCAGATTGGCTTCATAATAAACAGCATAATTCCTGTTTCCATGAATTGCCCTTACGGCTTCGACATGAACCTCTCCAACATCAAACTCTTTTCTCGGTTCGGCAATCCTTATCCTTTCGTCGGGTATTTGAACTTCTTTCATTGCAGCTTCAAGACAACTTGTGGGCATAACAAAAATGCAGTTCCCATTTTCAAGAAGAATTCTGGAAGTTTCCCTTTCAAAATGATCGCTATGTTCATGGGTGACGAAGGAAATATCCAGTTCGCCGGCCAGTTCTTTGGCTGTTACCGGTGAAGGGACTTCCCTTGCTTTTGTTTCAAGGGGAAGGTCGGTCCCTACCAGAATATCGTCAGATTTGATCAACCATCCATTATGCCCGACCCACCAGACAGCAATCCCTTTTTTATGCGCACGGATCTCATCGATAAGTTTTGAATCGATTTTGGATTTGACTTTAATGTTTGGGAGCATCATTCCTGTTCCCAGAATCAAAGAGTTTTTTAAAACCTGTCGTCCTGTTCATACGCTACATCTGCTTTGATGAAATGATCAATTTGAAATGTAATGACTAAAGTAATTAAAATGTGGCAATTGTTCATTATCAGATTTCCCTATCGCTCGCTATTTGTATACTTTGATGTATTTTTTGTAAATTGAATTCTTTCAACGAAAAATTATGCAGGAACGTCGTCATGCAGCCATAATGTTCACAGATATCGTGGGATATACTTCCCTTATGGGATCAGATGAGGACCGTGCATTTCAGTTGTTACGTCCAGAACAGAGAATTACACCGGCGTATGCTTAAGCGTTTCGGAGGCAAACTTGTTAAGGAGATGGGGGATGGAATGTTAATAAGTTTTGACCTCGCTTCCTCAGCTGTTTATTGTGCACAAGCCCTGCAGATAGAAGCCAAAAAAGAAGAAATCCCATTGAAAATCGGAGTTCATGAAGGAGAAATGGTTATTGAGGGAGCTGATATCATGGGAGATAGTGTGAATATAGCCTCCAGGTTACAGGAAATAGCAGAATCCGGTGGCATCATCATATCCCGAGAGGTATATCGTGATGTAAAGAACAAACCTGGCATTAAGATAGAAGACAAGGGAGAAGAAATACTTAAAAATGTTGACGAGCCATTACGTATTTACGAAGTCCTTACTAGAAAAGGGCAACCAATTGACCAGATAAGAATATTTAAATCCAGAAAAAAGCTTTATTACTACATAGCGGCAGGGATATTATTCATCCTGATAGCCATTATTGGGTTCTTAACCTTTCCTGTCCTGAATCAATTGTCTGGCAGAAATGATATTATTGCTGCAGAATTAGATAAATCAATAGCTGTCCTTCCCTTTATAAACTTATCCCATGATCCGCTTCAGGAATATTTTGCTGATGGAATCACCGAGGAGATTCTCACTCAAATTTGTAAGATTGGCGATCTTAAAGTCATATCCAGAACTTCCTCGATGAAATATAAGGGAACCGACAAGCTGCTGGGAGTGATCGCTTCAGAATTAGGTGTAGCCTACATCCTGGAGGGGAGTGTACGAAAATCAGATAGCAGAGTAAGAATTACAGCCCAATTGATAGACACACAAAATGACCTGCACGTATGGGCTGAGAACTATGACAGAAATCTGGTTGATGTCATAGAGATACAGAGTGAGGTGGCTGAGCAGGTTGCCTTTGCTTTAAAAGCGAATATTTCCTCTACAGTAAAAGAAAACATTGAGACAGTACCGACCAGTAATTATAAAGCATACGATTTATATCTGCAGGGCAATAGATATTTGCGGGAATACAAACCCAGGGAAAATAATATTGCTATTTCATTATATAAAAATGCGATTTCACTGGATTCTACCTTTGCATTGGCTTATGCTTCACTGGCGGGTGCCTATGCGACCAAGGTATTAAGGTTCGGATATGGAAAGATGATGCTGGATTCAGCCGAGTATTATGCAAAATTAAGTTTGTTGCATGATGAATCGCTTGCTGAAGGATATAAGACACTAGGATTGGTTGAAAGGACCAAAAACAACCTGGACCTGGCCATTTCATATACACAAAAGGCTATTGAAATAAATCCGAATTATACCATTGCTATTACCAATCTTGGCTTCTTCCTGGTCACTAAAGGCAATCTCAAGGATGGATTTTATCACTTGAAAAATGCAATACGTTTAAATCCAAGAGATCCGGAACCCTTAAATTATATGGCAGTATTATATTATTTCATAGGTGATTTCCCAAAAGCAAGATCTTTTTTTAACAGATCATTAGAACTTGAACCTGACAACAGATTTGCATTATACACTTATTCAATGTGCCTGGAAGCTGAACGGAACTGGGAGGATTACAAACTTTTTTCGGATAAGGTCTTCAATTATACACATGACAGCATAAGCTGGTACTGGAACAGGGGGATATTAAATTATAAACAGTTGAAATATAAGGAGGCTTTGTCAGACTTTAAAAGAAGTAATAATCCGCTTCATGTCGCAGAGTGTTATTTGCAGCTGGGAGATACTGTTCAGGCATATCGGATTATTCATGAAGTGATATCTAAGAAAGAAAAAGCCTGGAATACAAGGCCTGGTTCATGGTCTGATTTCCGTATTTCCTATGATCTTTCCGTAGCGAATTTACTGCTAGGCAAATCTAAAGATGCCTGCAGATGGGCAGATATTTCATTAAAAGAAGGGAGGGATTTCTTTTTTCAGATAATTACAAATGAAGTCCTTTTAGAGGATAAATCCCTCCCAACCTGTCTAAATGATGCTTTGAATAGGCATCGGAAAGACCTTGAAATGCGATCCAAGGGTTATGAAAACTGGTAATTTGTTGAATGAATCTTGATTGGAAAGTTAATTGACGGAATTTGAGTCCTATTTTTGCCTTTTGTTTTGTTATTACCCTTGCCGTTATTCTTAGAATTATTCTTTACATTTTTTTTAATGCATGAAATTCAGGAGGTCCCTGTTTAATTCCCAGTTCTTTAGCCATCACACCACACCCTTTATCTTTATGAACTGTATAAACTGCAACGACCTGGTCTACACTTTTATGTGTTATGCTGGCAATTTCAGCGGTTAAATAGATGTCACCGGCACTCATACCAATTTCAGCAGATAAATAGTCTATTTTTTTTTCTGATATATTGTATTCCATACTGATATCAGTTCTAAATGCACCAAAATCGAGTCTGGCATTCGCGTCAAGCTTGATCAATGACTGATTGAGGTCAGGATCGCTGGAATAGTGTTGTGCATGTGCAGAATAAACGAACAATACAAGGTAAATGATTATTAAGTATTTAATAGCTGTAAAAAAAATTTGGATATTTTCCTGTTTAGATAGGAAACGTTTTTTTTTAGGTAATTATTATAATCTGATCCAAAATCGACTTGGCTGACTTCGTTCTCAACCAATATGTTTAGCGCCAAAAAAGAAAAATATCCTGAAATATAATCAAAATGATATTTCACATTTATTCAATATAGATCAGGATATAATCATCCAATATTTTACAGCCTATCCCAACTGTCTTTCAAGAACCATAAAATTGATGTTAGTTTTGACACGGTTGTCGAAGTATTAAAGCCATTTCCTTTCCCCATGCCGGCAGTATTTGATCCTTTTCCGCTTTTTCATTCTTTTCAAGTAATTCCAGAGCTTCTTCAAACATGGCACAGGATTCGGATGTATCCTGACCCATGTATTGAGCCGATCCATGCTTAAATTGTGCCAGCATTAATACAGCACGTGGATTCTGGTTGTTCAGGGTATAGGCTTCATTAAGAATCATCCCGCAATCCATCCCTAATTCCATACCCCGGTCCAATGAAACCGACATACGGATCATAATCAGGAATCCCTCCAAGGCTAATCTCTCAGAAACATCATGTTCCAGGTTCTCAATAGCATCCAGATTCAGCTGAGCTGCATCAAGAAAAGGGTCTTTTTTCTGAAGATCTGCTTCTATGGAAGCCATCATAACTTTTGCATAGGCTGCATGATACTGCGGAAGCCATTTATCCTCTTCAATATCTCCAATACGGTCAAATTGATTGGCCGCCTCACGGAAATCATCAATGTTTGTTGCCTGATTGAGCATATTGAGTGCATCTTTCATGGCCTTCTCATAGGTAGTTTCGCTGTAGGAAAATACCGGGTTCATAATGATTGCAAATAATAATCCTGTTAGTGTTCTCATTTTAAAATTTATTTAGTTTACAATGACCTTAATTGATTCATGACACCATTTTTACTTAGCGTTATGGTTACGCCAATTAAAACAAACCGCCTTGCAGCAGGTATAATTGCTCTTTGATTATATAATCCATCTTCATTTACTGTTGTTCCATATTCATATCCAAATACATTATTTATTCCAAGCACGTTAGAGCACATAAAGAACAATCCAATATTTTCAGAAAGCATATGTGCAATTGTTAAACTCAGATCATGAAAACTCTTTGTCCTGCCCGTATTAAAACCGGAGGTATTTAGATCGTTGTATGGTCTTGGGGAAGCATATGTGTAAGTCCCGCTCAGGAAAGATCTTAATTTTGGAAAGAATTGTTTATAGGCAACCGATATGTTGTGTCTTGAAGCAAAGATGGGTATGGCCCTTCCCGGGAAATCCCGGTAATCCCTTTCTGTATCGAGGAATGAATAAGAGATCCAGTAATCAACGTTTTTCAAAGTCCTGTAGCTATCCCTCCAGAAGATATCAATACCCCGGGCATATCCGCTTCCCGAGTTATAATATTTTAAGGGATCGTACAGGTTTTGAGGATCATATTTGACAAGATGGCCGTATTGTTTGTAATATCCCTCAATCCTGAATGTTTTCCCTCCATCTATGTATTGATAATTTAGTATATAGTGTGTGGCCCTTTCGTTCCCAAGGTCATTTACGATCCTTAACAGATCCTCTTTGGCAGTTTGCCGGAAGGTCCCGAAAGCAAATGATGTGCTTGACTTATTCCCTAATTTGTAAGCCAGGGAAATGCGCGGGTCAATAGTGTAGGCGTTGTTGAGATTGCAATATTCTGATCTTACACCTATTCTTGCCAGGAAACTGCTGGTAAAATAAATATCTGTTTCCAGAAAGGTTGCCATTATCAATTCCCTGAAGGAAAGCGTATTGTATATGTCTTCATTAGAATTCGAATAGGTAAAATTATTGTCTTTAACGAAAACATCCATCCCGGAATTCAGGGATATACGACTGTTGATATCACCAGAAAAAGATAATTTGAATTGTCCTCCCGAAGTATGATCATTCACTGCAACTGTATCAAAAGTATATTCATCCTGGTTTATTGAATATGAAACCCCTGCAAGGTATGACCATTTTTTACCCAGTGAATTTTTATAGGATGTGTTAAAATATCCATACAGGTTGTCCATGTTCAAGGCGGTTTTCACAGCAGGTTGATCTATGCTGTATTGGTACATTTGTGATGTGGACCAGGTAAAATTTCCATATGCTTTTATGATCCCGGTTTTTCCTGTTTTATTTCTGAATGCCAGGTTTGCATCTATGGATTCAGGTGGATAAATCCAGTCGATATTCTGCGGAATGATTGCATAGTAGGGCTTCATATTGAAGTAACCTACTTTTCCGGCTAAGGAAGTCCTTTCGCTCGAAAGGCATTGTGCCGCTTCGATCCCGAATGGAATGATTGTCAGGTCTGTACGTGTCTGATCGGCTTTCTCTTTCGTAGAAAGGATTAATGCAGATGAAAGGCCCTGGCCATATTCGGCTGAGTATCCTCCGGTGCTGAAACTGGTCCCCTTGAACATAAAAGGAGAGAACCTGTTTCTGGTTGCTGTATGAGGGATGGTTGTATAATATGGCTTTATAACCCGCATTCCATCAATGAAGGTTTTTGTCTCATAATCATCGCCTCCACGCACGTATAATTTCCCTTCTTCTCCAACAGTTTGTGTTCCTGGTAGTGTATTAAGTACCCCTGCAATATCCCCGGTCGCCCCGGCGGTTGTTACAATATCCAATTCTTTGAGAATTGTCCGCTTGTTTTCTCCACCAGCTTCAAATGATCCAGCGGTTATGGTTATCATATCCAATTGGTTGGCTTCTTCACTTAGATTTACTTCCAGGATTATGGATTCTTCAGCTATATTTACGGGCAGATAAACATCTTCGTAACCCATAAATTTCACAACCAGAGTATGAGCACCTTTATCTTCAAACTCAAAGATGAAATATCCTTCATGATCACTGCTTGAACCATTATAAGTTCCTTCAATAAACACATTGGCTCCTATGACCGGATCGCCATTAGCATCATATATCTTCCCCTGAATTTTTGTCTGACCTGACAATATGAAAGGATATGCCAGAAATAAAAATATTATGAATGTCCTTATCTTTTTCATCACAGGTGAAATTAAATGACGATACTAATTTGGGTATGAAAAGTGGGAAGTAGAAAAAAAATATGCTGAGCCGCCAGATAACCTTGCGGAATCGTAATTGTTAGTTATAAGCCGTTTTCAGGTGATTTTACATTTTATGATGGAATTACAATTGTTATACCCGTATGCAGAATATAATTATACAATATGAACAAGTACATTTGAAATACAAAGGGTAGCATTTTGATGATCCTTATATCGGGCTCGCGAACTGCCTTGACTGTCCTTATTTTAAACTCCTTAAGCTTTTCGAGGTAACAGTGGAATATGGATGGGAATGTGCCCTGCAAACACTATTGTAATGATCAGGAAGAACTCATCCGAATAGATTGTCAAATTTACTTGTTCAATATAAAAATTGCATTTAAATCACTATCTTGGCTTAGGGTATAATTGATTGTTTGATGATAATAAAAAAGAGCTGTACTGTAGATCAGAACACCCATTAAATCCTGAACCAACCTGGAATGACCATGAATATATTTAAGATCATCTTCGCATTATGTATCTCAATGGTAATTGGAATTATAGCCTATGGGCAAGGTATACCTATAGGTAAAACGATTTTAGTGAGCACTTCATCATTGAAAGAAAGTGTAGACTCCGGCGAGTTTAAATCCTATATGTCTAAAGAGTTCGTGCCGGCCTGGAATAAGGCCACTCCAGGTCCAACCATGTACCTGTTGCAGGCTGACCGGGGTGATCGAAGCGGCGAGTTTTTAACAATATGTAACGCAGAAACTCAAAAAGACCGTAAAAAACTCCCCAGGAATAGTCCATTTACTGACAATGCCATGATTTCCGTTGCTGGTGATCTTTCTAAACTACCTTCCTCATTCCTGGAGAATCCTGATGATTATACTGAATACCACCTGATCGGTGGGGATCAGTTTTCCTCGCTTCCTTCCGTAGATCTTCTTGGGATCCATTACCTTCAAGTCAAACCGGATATGGCAAAAGATTTTGAAAAACTGGTTGTCGAGAAATTGAATCCGACCGTTGGTCATTTGGTCCATGATATGAATCTTTATTATTATAAAGCAGTTGCAGGTCAGGATAAAGGTTCGTTCATCACTATTTTTGCCATTGAATCTATAGAGGCCAGGGAAAGATTCTGGCCAACCGGAGGACAAGAACAGGAAATTGTCAAAAAACTATTCGAACCATACAAGGAACTCGCTCAGGAACTCAGTTCATACCTGGTTGAAAATTCTTATCTTGGTCCGGAATCAGGAGGTGGAGCTGCATACTTTGAAAGCATGGAATGGACGGATTTTGTAGTTATTGATTCTAAATAGAAGGGATAATAGATCCGTTTGGATCTTTAGGTAGCAGCGACAAGGTACCGGATTTGAAGGATATCCAATGTGGGTATTTCAAATGTTTCAAGTATGAGAAGTCGGGAATTTATCTGAATGTTTCAAATTAATAGTAATCAATAACTTATATTGCTTCAGACAAAGTCAGGGGTACATTTTTTTAATAGTCGGCGGATTCACCCCGGATTTATTTATCATCTCTTCAATTCATCCAGAATTGCTTTAGCTTCGCGGAGATCGACCGAATCATGTCCTTCAGTAAACCAGTCGTACACTCCTTTCAACAATTCATATGCTTCATTCCCCTTGCCATGTTTTTCCCGAAGCCTGGTCAGGTCACAGGCAGCCCGAAGTTCATAGGTTTTGGCTGACTGTTTTCTAGCCAATTCCATAGCCTGGATGAAGTTTTCTTCAGCGATAGAATCAGGCTTGCCAAGTACCTGTAGAGTGAGACCTTTGATCCTTAACAATTCAGCGGTATGTATATGAGAGCCTGTCTTGTTTACATGATCCAGTATCTTTTCAATCCAACTTAAAGCGGATTCATATTCCCCAATATGGAAATATTGTTCGCCAATGTAGGGAGACATGGTTACCGCAAAAGCCTTAAAACCAATATCATAACAAACATTGATAAGACTTACGGCCGTATCGAATGCTTCTCCATCTCCCTGGAATGAACGAGCGATATAATAATAGACCTCCGCCGTTAACGTAAAAATCGGATCTCCAAACTCCCTGACAATTGGCAGATACGCCTCCATCAATTTTTCAGATGCCTTCCATTCTCTTGCTTCCAACTTATACAAAGCAGGAAAAGTATAAATATGATATAGTGTCATTGAATCCTTATGGTCTTTGGCATAGGATAAATGATTATCAGAAAGATCTTTCGCCTGATCCATATAACCTAATATATGAAGAACTATCATTTTCCAGGCTTTTGCGCCAATTTCAATATATCCACTGGGCGCTAATTCCCAGGGAAAAGGTAAAGATGGATCGAATATTTCAAGTACGCGTTGATAACTCTGGTTAGCTATCTCAAATTCTCCCCTTATTATCTTTGAACCACCCACTAATTGCTCACTTGTTAATTCAAACCAATACCCATTATTCGGATCTTTTGACAATTTCAACATATAGTCTGACAATTCATCGTGTGCTTTATAATCTTCTGTATTAAGATAATATGAAAGTAAATTAAATAAGACAAAAGCCAGCTTCTGATTAACTTCTAAGGTTTGAGCAATATCCCGCGCTCGATTGAAAGTTTCTTTCACTTTAGGATGGGGAAATCCATGCGAAACAACAAAAGTGCCTCCTAAGGTTAAAAGAATATCGAGTTCAAAATTATTGCGATCTGAGTCTGATTTTATATGATGTAATAATCCCAATCCCTTTTCAAGGTGGGAGATGGCTTCAGCAGTAGCATTTTTTTGGCTGGCTTGCTGGCCCGCTTGTAACCAGAGTGGAATAGCCTGGATTGGTTGTCCGGCTTCGGTATAGTGATGCGCCAGCAATTCAGGCTGTGTATTGGCTATTTCTTTGAATTGATCTTCCAGCACTGAGGCTACCTTTTGATGCATCTGTTGCCTGCGACTTTTTAATAAAGATTCATAAGCTGCATCCTGTATCAATGCGTGTTTAAATTGATACATTGTTTGTTCCTCAGACCCTCCAAGGTAAAAAATTTCTGAGTCCAATAATTTGAGCATCGAATGTTCCAGGCTGTCAACCTCATCCGGAAGTACAGCGGTCAACATGTCAATTGAAAATTCACGACCCAATACTGATCCAACCTGGACAATCTCCTTTACCTCGTCCAGCCGGTCAAGTCGGGCGAGGAGAGAATCCTGCAATGTAGAAGGTATGGCCAGTGTTGATACGGGTCCGGCCACTTCAAAGCCATCGGTTTTTTCTACCAGTACCTCAGATTCGATAATTGTCTTTGTCAATTCTTCTACAAATAAGGGAACCCCATCAGTCTTGCTGGCAATTTGATTCAGGATCTCTTCGGGAAGAGCTTTTCCCTTCGTTTGATGATGACATATATCCATTATTTCTGTTGAGGAGAGCCTTTGAAGGTTTATTTGTGTAAAGTTGGAACGGCCCAGCCATTCCGCCTTGAAACCAGGCCGGGTTGTGCAGAGTGTTAGCAGGGTTTTCCCTTCTATTTTTTCAATAAACAGATTTAACCATTCAAGAGTTGAAGCATCTGCCCAGTGCAGGTCTTCCAAAACCAGTAACAAATGTTTTAATTCAGCCTGGTATAGCAATAGTTGTGTCAGGCTATCCATGGTTTTTTGCCTTTTTGAAAATGGGCTTATAATCAGTGGAGGATGTTGTTTGGAGGGGATTGAAAGGAATTCAGCAAATAAGGGCATGGCTGAATCGAAATCGAGGCTTGAACCGTTCAGGTATTTTTCTAACTTAACAAGTTTATCATCAGGTTTATCTCCTGCTGTAAATTGGAAGATGTATTGTTCCAGCATTCCTACAATCGGGAAAAAAGCACTATTCTGCTGATATGCTGAACCTCTAGCCACTGCAAGGTTACTATTGGGATCCAATGCAATTTTTTCTTCCATGGTATCAACCAGCCGGGACTTGCCAATACCGGCTTCCCCATGTAACAATATAAAATTGCTGTTTCCCTTTTTTGCCTGCTCCCAGTACTCAGTGAGGATATCCAATTCATTTCTTCTTCCGACCAGGGGTGAAAGGCCCTTGTTTTTTGCGATATCCAGGCGTGTAATGGCACCACTTTCATGAAGTACCTGGTATAGTTCCATCGGTTCGGAAATACCTTTTAATGTATGTTTACCTATACTTTTAACTTCAAACCAGCCATGCACCAATCTATTAGTTTGAGGACTAATAACTATCCCGTTATGAGGAGCGAGCCCTTCCAGGCGAGCAGCAATGTTGACTGCTTCGCCAAGCGCAAGATGTTCATCAACTACTACAAGTCCGGTGTGAATACCTATACGTACACTCACTTCTGTTTTGCCGGCGGCCACCCAGTCTTTATTTGCATCAACTATGGCCTCTAAAATATCCAATCCTGTCTTGACTCCTGCTTTTGGGGCATCTTCTAATCCTTGCGGATAACCGAAATAAGTAAGCAAACCGTCACCCAGGTATTGGGCAATATGACCCTTATTTCTTCTGATCACTTTTTCAGCTAGCTGATGATAATCCGTGATCACCTGTCGGTACTCTTCCGGATCGAGTTGCTCTGATAGGGGAGTTGAACCGACCAGATCACAAAACAGGATGGTGAGTTGCCGTCGTTCTGCCTCTTTTTTAGTTCTTTTCCTGGTAATTGAACCCTCAGACCTTTCCCTTTCCTCATCAGTAGCCAGGCTAAATCCACAATGGCTGCAGAATTTAGCCACCCAATTATTATCCATTCCGCATTTGGAGCAGGTATTTGACAATTTAGAGCCGCAACTATTACAAAACTTGGCCTGATCGGAATTCTCATGCTGGCATTTTGGGCATTTTTTCATTTCTGTGGTAGTAAAATATTGTTATTTTAGAAAATGTATCCAAAGAGCTATCTAAGGCATTATCTGCGATATACAATCAATTGGATAAACTATTTCCTACAATGAAACAGGCTTTATATAACTTGTAAAATAAGGATTTTTGAAATATAAAACAACCAGTTTCTTGTTGGGCTGTTAATCAACAGCAACTAATTAAATGATGAATATTCTGGTAATTATTGATGATATTGAATATTACAATATTATGTTGCTGATTAGATTTATGTTTTTTGTCAACTTAAAGAAAACTATTTTGGAGTATTTTCCTTATGATTCTGATCATAATATAAACTTCGGCAAATCGTAACGTTCCTTATAAGAACCATGTAGTACTTAATTATATCTTCCCAATGCGACTGATCCGTTTATATTCACCTTATTGTGAAAAGGATAAAGCCATAGATTTGCCCGACGAAGCTTATGAAGAACGTTTCCCTTCTATGTTTTCACTGAATGCCGATCCATATTGGGTCATTTTAATTGGAATGGAAAACTTTGATTCTTTGCTGGGAAAAATGAACTTTCTGCCCGGATAAAAAAACCACCTAAAAATCTGCATAATTAATATATCTTTCAAAGATATATTTTTGCCTCTTTCAAAATAATTTGGTTCGATTGCGACTTGACCTGTCGGATGTATCTTTAACCCATGACAATACCTTGATCTTCTTAATTAAAAATTTTAAACTCTACCAATCAGGACTTTTGTGCTGGATATCTCTATTTTTTTAATTTGAATTTCCGGCTTGTCGGTTTTTCAGCTGTTGGGAAATCATCTGGTATGGCTTGTGTGACTTTATTGG
The DNA here is from genome assembly GCA_942491935.1 of uncultured Cytophagales bacterium. Lineage (GTDB taxonomy): Bacteria > Bacteroidota > Bacteroidia > Cytophagales > Cyclobacteriaceae > JAGTVG01. Next base: position 105,394 of record CALOCZ010000050.1, on the reverse strand, counting down.
TTGCTGCCCACTCCACACCACGTGTAAAGGAAATAATAAAACCTACCCCTTCACAGGAATAATCATCGTGTCCAAGAGTAGTATGGAAGATCCGTCCTTTCCCATATTCTATCACCATAAGGATCGGTTCGTGCCGGTCTGTAGGTGCTTTGCCTGACATATCCTTTCCTGTTGCCAGGATGGTCATGTTTTCGGCAGGACCGCGCAGCATTGCATAGCATTCATCTTTAGTGGTGGTCCAATTTTCAGGCATCCCTTTGGTTATCGGATGGTCAGGCTCGCGAACAATAATAGGAATCTGATGTTGAGGGCCATGTGCACCGGCACTGCCTTTTGAATTATCTCTCACCAATTCACCTTCATTTGTATAATATACATATGGACCATCCTTTTCATTCCTGTCTCCCCATCCGCCAATGCCTATCATCTCATTGAATCCTTTCCACTCTGGCCAGGAATTATCCGCTGCATGTACCACGACTAATCCGCCTCCATTTTTCATATATTTCTCAAGTGCTTTTTGGGTTTTTTCTGGTAGATCAGCTGCATTCCAGCCAAAATTGGAAACCACAACATCGTAAGCTGTAAAATCCGGAGCAAAATCGGGATCAGCTTTTGGCTCATCCAGATTTTGGGTTTCACCAACACCAGCCAGAGGCAGAAAATCTTTTTCACGCTGTGCATTCCAGGTAAATTTTGTCCGCATAATGTCCACTTCGAATAAGCCGGTTTCTTCAAGGTATTGCTTCATCATGATGGTGGACTTTGGCCAAACCACATGATTGTTTTGTCCATCAATAATAAGAACTTTCAGTTTTGCTTCTGCCATCAAAGAAAATAGTATAAAACAAAGAGTAATGATCGTTATGTTTTTCATAATTATTTATTAAAAAATTATTGCTCTACAATTCTTACCACAAAGGTAGATCGTGATTCGAAAATAATGAATATTATGTTCGACTTAAATAATTCTTGGTTGATTTTTAAGTTCAAGGAACAAAATGATCATTTCCTGTCTCAAATCTGATCGCTTCTGGCTATGGATTCCTTATTCGGGTTATCTTATTACATATTTGCCATGACAGTTTAAATTGATTCTATTCTTTCACAACCTTATCAGTTAGTCTTCGTAAATTATCGTATTATTACGATAATACGATAATACATGGGATTAAGTAAAGCAATATTATTTTCAGAAGAGCAAAACAGACTTGCATTACTTGCAAAAGTGTTTGCGCATCCAGCCAGGATAGCGATAATTGAATACCTGTTCAAAAACCGGACCTGCTTTGTAAATGGCTTACTGGATGAATTGCCTTTATCACAATCCACCATATCTCAACATCTCAAGGAGATGAAGAACGCCGGCATCATAAAAGGTGATATTGAGGGATCCAACATATGCTATTGCCTTAATTCTGATGTCATGATTGAATTATCAACTAGATTGAATAAACTTCTTGGAGAAATTAAAAACTGTTGCTAATGAATATTGTAGCTAATCTTATCTCATCAAGTCCTGAATCCAAAAACCTGGAAGGAAAACCGGACCTTTTGAATTCAAGTATTGAAACATGCAAAAACAATATCCATAAAGATTTTGGGGAATTTGATGCCCAATTTGTTCACATCATTCTTTATTTAAGAGAGATTCATCAGTTAAAGAGACCAAATGAAGAGTTTACTCTAAAATACCTGGTTGAGTTATTCGATCAGGACATCAATGAACAGAATGAGTCCCGTTTAATAAAAACAATACATAAAATCGGATTTTTTAATCTGAGGGATACATTTGAACGAATCAATATGGAATGTGAAGATTATTTCTGCGAATCTGAAAACCTCTTTGGAATATTTAAACGACATCAGTTCAAGAAAAGGCTCCTGGAGACCGATTCCGATAAACTAAGACAAGTTATTCAATACTTACACATCACGTTGATTCATGTTAATATCTTACATAGGAAATGCGTATCCCTGCCAACAAATTTAATTAATGTAAAAAAGAGCGCTTACCATACAATTGAACCGTTTGTAAGTGAGGTTGAAACCTTGCTGCTCGATTTACTTCATTATGCTAAATAAAAGATATGATTACATACAACCATAAACTATCCGGAATTGGCCAAACTGTTTATCAGTTCCCTTCAGCCTATATGGTTAAATAATCAATGTTTTTTGGAAATAAACTAAAAGTAATCTGTTCAATTTCAGATTGAATGATAATTATCTATATTCAGGTGCTATAAATTACAGGATATTTTTTCTATATAATGAAAACTTCCCTGCTCATCAAGTTACATCTGTATACTGGGCTGTTTATTGCCTTTTATGTCCTGGCATTTGGTTTCAGTTCAATAGTAATGAACCACAAGCTGGAATTCGATAATACCGAAGTGACAAAGATATGGGAAACTAAAGTGTCGGTTGAGCCTCAGGTACCGGATTTAGAACTTGCTGAAAGTATCAAGGATGAACTTGACATTATGGGATGGGTACTGCCCTGGGAATTTAAACGGGATAGTATGATATTTCATTTTTCTGTAGTTCACCCCGGAAGAAAATACCATTTGACTTTTGAATCATCAAATAGACTAGTAAAAGTTGAGGAAATGCCTAAAGGATTCCTGGCTGTATTCCATGGGTTACATTTTCTAAATGGTAAAATACCAAATGCCCCATTCTTGATCAGAAGCTGGGAGGTTTATCAATGGCTGGCGCTGTTTTCAATGCTAGTGTCCTTATTTTTAGGAATCTGGCTATGGCTGAAAAATCATTATAAACTTTGGCAGGGGCTTGTATTCGGAAGTCTTTTTGTTGGAACTATTATTCTTATGATATTACTATGAAAATAAGTGGACAACTATATCAAATCATGAGGCAGGTCCACTTGTACAGTTCACTTACAATTGTTGCTCTTTTATTGATGTATGTCATTTCCAGTTATATGATGATATATCACGATTGGTTCCAAGTTGAAACCAGGAATGAATCAAAAATTACTCTTGATATAAAACCTGAGGAGATCAATGAAGATAACTGGGGTAGCTTTTTGAATGAGAATAATATTAAAGGGAGATTGGTTAGGGAAAATTTCGAAGAATCCGGTGATATTGTAAGGCTCTACGAAAGTGCAAAAGGGTATGCTGAGATCACAATATTTAAGAAAGTCGATCAGGTGGAAATTAGATCTGCCGATTTGAATTTGTCAGGAAAGATAAATGAAATGCATCGTCTAAGGGGATTTGGAGGGCCGTTATTGTATAATATTTATGCTGTTCTTCTGGATTTGGTAGGAGTTGGCCTCATTCTATTTGTTTTGACTGGAGTTATCCTGTGGTTGAAACTATTAAAACATAATAAACTAGCCTGGACGATCCTAATCCTCGGGTTTATTTATGTAAGTGCCGTTCTCGGATATCTAATTTTTATCTAAATCAAGATATAGTTCCAGGTCTATGTTTGGACAAGATAAGTTTTTGGGACATATAGATATTCTTCATTCGATCCTTTCAATCACTTCCATGGCCATTCTTCCGTTATGATAAGGGCAGGTCCAGAAATTGGCTTTATCGGAACCTCTGGGTTCGCCAGATTCCAATACAAGGCTGTACCAACCCCCATTAGTTCGGTCAATAAAATGGCCCTTTGTATAGTTCCAGGAATTCATAATCTTGTCGAGATAAGATTCCTCGCCTGTTATTTCATATGTATTCAGATAACCTACGATAGTTTCAGCCTGTTCCCACCATGATCTTACGGTTACCACATGTCCGGTTGAATAATCCTTTTCTGTCAGCATACTGCCATCTTCATGAAGCCCTTCTGCTGCAGCTTCTGCAATTTTGACACTCAGGTTACGTACACTCGAAATCAATTCAGGATCTTTTAATAAGTTGGCGGCTTCGGTAATTAACCAGGCCGCTTCAATATCATGCCCATAGGAATCAATGGTTGTGGTGGGATTCCATTCCCTGTCAAGGAAATAAATAAGATGGAAAGTCCCTTTATCCACTATTTTATCATTAAACAAATTCAGAACGTTTCGTAATCTTTCCTCCATCCGTTTAGTAGGCCATACCCGGAATAATCCGGCATAGGCTTCCACTAGGTGAAGATGTGTGATCATGGTTTTTTCATCCTCGGGTGAATTTTCACTAAGTAATAGATCCCTGCTGCGTTTCCAATTTCTTGTATAGACTTCAAAATAGCCATTATACTCCTTGTCCAGAGCATGTTCTTCAAGTAATTCAAAGATCTCAATTGCTTTATCCAGAGCTTCCTGGTCCCCAGTTGCCCTGTAATATTCAGCCAGGGCGTAAATAAAGTAAGATTCTGTTAATGTATGTTTTCTGGTATCTGCGGGTTCACCCTTCATGTTAACTGTTCTATACCCCCCGCCATATTCTTCATCCAGAAAATACTTCATTATATAATCCCTCGCATAGGTAGCCAGACGTAAATAGGAGCTGTCTTGAAAGATCCGGTATGCAGAGGAAAAAGTCCATAAAATTCTGGCATTCAAAATGCCACCTTTGTCAGCATCGGGATATACCTGTTCTTTCGCATCCACTCGTCCGTAAAATCCCCCGTTGATTCTGTCAGGCATTTTTGCAGACCAATAAGGTAGAAGATTCCCGGTAAGGTCTTCCGATATTTCCTTTTTAAGCTGCAGTAGTTTTGGGTGTTGATCATGTATGGTGTTTTTCCTGGTCGAACAGGAATTCTGATTCAGAAAAAGAATAGTGAGAATTAGAAATATTAAAGGCCTCTTAATGAGAGAATGTTCTAAGGGCCCTGATTTTTGTTTGTAGAAAAATGTGTTATACATATGTCCTGGATTTAAGGATAATTTAACACATAAATTTTAAAATAAAATTATGGTAGGTTAATTTATAAAAAAAGGAATAATAATATGAAATTAGATACTTCCTTGATAATTTACAAAGCCTTTGCTTGTGTGTATAGAATATCAATTTCGGTTTCATGAACCATTAAAATTCTAAAATGAGTTTCAAAACAATATTATCGACAATTTTTATCATTGGCATTCTGGGATTTTCATGTCAACAGAATTCTAATTCTACGGCGGAAAGCTCCGGATTAACAACTTTAGAAAAAATGCTGGCCAGAGCGGATTCTTTTGAATTAGATACACCGTATGAACCACCGCCTGGTGATACCTTGTCCCTTCATGCATCAGGATATGCAAAAATCCTTTGTTCAGCCGTTTTTATAACCGGTTTAGATTTCGAATTTGCGGCAGAAAACATTGGATATTTCACAGCACCATATGAGGTCAGATCCTATTTATCAGATAGAAGATTAGATCTGGAAAATAAGGCGGTTCACATTACCCTTCCAAATGGGGTGGTCCGGACTGCTAAATATTTCGAAGATCAAGGCTGTATATGCCTCCAGGAAGGTACGGATAAGCTCAATTTTGAACCAGTTGATGTACAATCAAGCCTCCCAGACCCTGATACACAAGCCTGGCCAATGGGGGATGATCATTCAGATGAAAGTCCCCATGAGGGGATCAATATAGAACTTGTACAGAAAGCAATAGATACTGCATTCAGTAATCCTGAAGCACTTACAGCTGCCTACATCGTCACATACAAAAATCAGATCATAGGTGAAAGATACCGGGAAGGTCTTAATATGTACACCCAGCTTGAGAGCTGGTCAATGGGGAAAAGTCTTACAGCAACACTTATGGGCATATTGATGCAACAGGGGATCTATGATCTGGATCAGCCGGCCCCAATCCCTGAATGGTTGGAAAAGGAAGATGATCCAAGAGCTAAAATACGTATTGCAGACATACTTCATATGTCAAGTGGTATCCGCTTTCGTGCTCCCCAGGATCCTGATTTTGATCGTTCTCTGGGTTATCCTGATCACATTTACGTTTACACTGGAGCTGTAAATTCATTTGAATGGACTGCGAAAAAGGTGCAAGAATGGCCTCCTAATACTATTGGCCGTTACCGGAATTGTGATCCTGTTTTGATCAATTACCTGGTCAGACTAGGTGTCGAGGGGCAAGGTAAGGAGTACCTGGCCTTTCCGCAAAAGGAATTATTTGATAAGATCGGCATCAGGAATATGGTGATGGAGACTGATCCCTATGGTAATTTTCTACTCCAGGGTTATGAATTCGGTACAGCCAGGGATTGGGCCAGGCTGGGGAATCTATATCTTAATGATGGTGTTTGGATGGGAGAGCGTATTCTGCCAAATGGTTTTGTTGATTTTGTCAGCACACTTGCAAAACCCTGGGTGGATGATGGAAGGCCAATATATGGGGGATTCTTCTGGATTAATGGGGATGGCCAATTCCCAATACCTGAAAACGCCTATTTTATGGCAGGTGCAGGCGGGCAATATGTGATCATCATTCCAAGTCATGATCTGGTGATTGTAAAATTATCTCATTATAAAGGAGGCAGCATTGGGGCAAAAGATTTTGCCGAATCCCTCCGAATGATCGCAGAGGCTGTTCACAAATAATAAAGGGCAAAATATATTAATAATTAATCTGGATCCTTTCTTACGGAATTACCCTGATAAATTTATTATTTATTCTTGATAATGAGTGTCTTGCTTAATGAGAGAAAAACAGGAAAACTAAATGTTGATTAAATTTAGGCCCCTCAGCTAGTTAGTATGACCTTTTTTCGAATTAATATAATTAAGCCAAATCCAGTTATTAATCCCATTATTATACCTGAAAGCAGAATTTGGTTATATGCCAATGATGCTGCCCATGCAATTCCAGACAATACTATCCAGGAATATGAATTAGATAAAGTTCCCTTAAAAACTATAATTTGAAATATCCCGGTCAATACACCGGCAGTAAAGAAGAACAGAATTTGACCTGCTTCATCTATGTTAAATAATACTGGAAGGGTGTTTCCATTCTCTTCCATCATGATTAATATGGCAAACGGGATTCCAATACATAAACATGGTATTGCTATCCACCATTTACTGATCTTCTGGTATTTCTTCAATACAAACCATTGGGAAATTCCAACTGTGAGTCCAATCCCAAGGCCTAAAATTAAATTGGTTTCCTTCGGATGAAAAATATTAACGACTGTATAAGATAAGACAATGGCTATAAATAATCCAATTGGCCAGGCCAGGAAGTTTGCGATGAGCCACCGAATTAATAATCTTTGGTTGGTTTTAATAATGTTTATCATGGTGTTAGATTTTATGAGTACCCTTAATGTGGTGATTTTAATCTCAGTGTGAAATTGTATTTATGTAATCGGCTACTCTACCCTTAGTTTGTTTTGGTTTTCAACAAGTTACAAATATTTTTTAAGATCTAAAACTGCCTTTATCACATCCAATATATAATATATAGAACTCCTATGTAAGCAGGGATGTAGATAAGGGATGTAGAAAAGAAACATAAGTTAACTATTACCAGAAAGCGCTCTGAAGCTGCTTTTCAAAAAGATCCGATAGCATTACATCAGACTTTCCTGTATGTTAGAGCCAGGGTAGCAAGCATCCCAAGGAAGGCGAAAGCCGCCAGAAAGAGGAAGTAGTTATGAAATCCAGTAATACCGGGCGAAGCATCGATAATTCGACCGCCTGCAGAATAGAAAAATATATCGGGTGTGAATCCTATCAATGAGATCAATCCAACAGCTGTTCCGGTATACCTTCCCCGAACTTTGGTTTCTCCAATTAAAGCGAAATATACGCCTCTAAGGGCATAGACAGCAATAAATGTAAAGATCAGGTTTGCATAAATGATATTCATAAATTTCGGTTCAGGATAAAGGGCCATCAATATGATATAACTGATCATTACTAATGTAAAAAAGATCCCGATTACTCTTTTCGAAGTGATCCTGTCAGCAATGAAACCAGCTCCTATAGCAGAAAAGGCCCTAAGATATGAGGCATACGACATATATTTTGCAGCACTTACCTCATCCATATCAAGGATATTAACTGCATAGGTAGTGTAATAATCGAGTCCTTTATATCCGACATAAGCGCAAATAACGATTAAGGCCTGTAACCAAACTGCAGGATTTCTTAATACATATTTTATGCCTGGGAAGTTGCCATGTTCAGGTTTTTTCAAATCCAGTTTTGAATCCGGAATGAAGAACCACACCAGTATAGCAGCACCGAATGTTGCCAGGCTATAAAAATAAATAACTGATCGCATTGCAGAAGTTCGATTTTCATTGGTGATGGTATCAAGATTTTCTGGTAAAACATATGCCAACACGATAACTGCTAGAGAAGCAGCTCCTGCACTGGCAAGTCCTCTTCCCCCGTCGAGTAATCCGAAGGCTTTTCCTTGTGACAATTCACCCCCCCATTCTCTTGTAGCTCTGATCATTGCTGCCCATAGCAACAATACGGTTGTAATCCCCCAATAGCCGAAAATCAATGCCAGACCTATTTGTCCCGGAAACATTGCAAAAAATACGCCCCCTAATGCAGTTGCTACTAATGAGAAAGCAATCAGTTTTCGGGCAGAGATTCTATCTGCAATCATACCCCCTGGTAAATATGATAGCATAGCCATGATGCCATAGAGAACAAATGCGTCACCAAATTCTGTATTTGACATGTTTAACACTTCCAATAAAGTGGGACGGAAGAAGCGGGGAACATGAAACGGGAGACTGAAAATCATTTCGCCTGCAAGAATGAGGCAAAAAATAATGAGCCATCTTGGTGTGTTTTTCCTGGATTTGAGATCTTTTCCCGGCATAAACCATGCAATTAAGATAAAAAATGCTGAAAATCCTAAGTATGGTCAGGTGGATTCCGTCTTTAGAATATTTTGAAAATCCCAGGATTCGGATATTAATTTTTTATACTTTTAAATATTTAAAGTATCTTGTCCCATTATGTGGTTGATCCTTTTATTAGTATTGGCGATTGTCTTTATCATCCTTTCTACTTCTGTCTTCAAATGGCATCCTTTCCTCTCCCTTATAATTGCAGCCTTCGGTTTCGGCATTTTCTCAGGCACCTTGTCTTTAACTGATGTGGTGACAGCGGTAAACAGTGGTTTTGGGAATACCATAGGTTACATTGGTATTGTGATCCTGGCAGGATCGATCATCGGCAAGTTCCTGGAAAAATCTGGTGGGGCTTTTAAATTGGCCACAAGTGCTTTAAAAATTGTCGGTAAGAAAAATATGCCACTGGCCATGAGTATTGTCGGATATATCGTCAGCATCCCCGTTTTTTGTGATTCTGCCTTTATAGTATTGTCGCCCTTGTCCAAAGCCCTGGCTCGTACAGTAAAAATATCGTTTGCTGTAATGGCAATGTCTTTAAGCCTTGGTCTATTCATCACCCATCATCTGATACCACCAACCCCGGGTCCGGTTGCGGCGGCAGGGATCCTTGAAGCTGACCTGGGTACAGTAATACTTTTGGGCCTGCCAGTAAGCCTGGTAGGATTAATCATCGCATGGCTTTTTTCTATTAAATATGCAAAGAAATTTTCAATTGGGATTGATGGAAATTTGGGTTTAAACCACGAAACAAATGCTTCAAAGGGACGAGGCGCATCCGAAACGGAGGAAGAGGGAAATGATATCAACAGGCAAAGTTATAAGGGAAAGTATAATGCTGACCAGGATCTGGAATCAGATTCATATAAGAGAACAGGTGAAACTATAACTCCGGATGTAAGACCTGACATAGATAAACAAGAAAATTATGACCCGGAAAATTTTATTGGTTTTTTTGAAGAGGGGCCATCCCTTTTAAAATCCTTACTTCCCATTTTTGTGCCGATTATTCTAATTATTTTGAGATCGATAAACGATCTGCCGTCAGCACCTTTTGGATCCGGCATCCCGGCAATGATCATTGGATTTGTTGGTCAGCCTTCTGTGGCCCTTATGCTTGGAGTAGGCCTTTCTTTTTTACTCCCGGTAAAATTCAGTAAAGATATGTTATCTGCTTCAGGCTGGCTTGGAGAGGGTATAGTTGCTGCAGCTACTATTATCATCGTTACAGGAAGTGGCGGGGCTTTTGGGAAAGTCCTGCAGGAATCAGGTATCGCTGAGGTAGTTAAAGAAAACCTGGCAGGTGCGCAGAGCCTTGGAATTTGGTTGCCAATTATTATTGCTATGTCTTTAAAAATTGCCCAGGGGTCAGGTACAGTATCTATAATTACCACAGCCAGCTTAATGGCCCCATTGGTGCCTTCCCTGGGGATGGATTCACCTTCCGCCAGAGCATTGGTAGTTGTTGCGATAGGTGCTGGTTCAATGATTGCCAGTCACGCAAATGACAGCTATTTCTGGGTAGTCACACAAATGTCTAACATGACTGTAAACCAGGGATATAGGTTACAAACCATTGGAACCCTGATTCTTGGTATTTGCACCTCATTGGTCGTCTATGTTATGAGTTTATGGATCTTATAAGGAGCGTAATAACTAAATCTAAAAAATATTGAGCATTCAGATGAAAGAATTTAAATTAACCAGGATCAGACGTTTTTATCCAGATAACTCCCTGAAGGATGTTAGGAAAACCTGTCAGGATGAACTTCAGAAATTTGTTGGTCATATTAAAAAGAATTCCTCCATTGCCATAGGTGTAGGTAGCAGGGGTATAGACAATATTCAGTTGATCACTAAGGAAGTTGTTGATTTTGTAAAATCTCAAAATGCTAATCCTTTTATTATTCCTGCTATGGGTAGTCATGGAGGTGCTACAGCTGAAGGTCAGATCGAGATTCTGAACTCCTATGGCATTACAGAACGAAATGTTGGGGCCCCAATAAGATCTTCAATGGATGTAGTCGAATTACCCAATAGTGGCATTCCGGATCCTGTGTTTATGGATAAAAACGCTTTTCAGTCAGATGGGATAATTCTAATAAATAAGATTAAACCGCATACTGACTTTCACTCAACTTATGAAAGCGGACTGGTAAAAATGTCTGTTATTGGTCTCGGGAAGGAACGTGGGGCGGCCTCGATACATCATTACGGGGTGTATGGTCTTGCAAGCCTTATACCGGAAGTGGCAAAAGTAATATATGGCACTGGTAAGATCCTGGGAGGTATTGCACTCATAGAAAATGCAAACGATAAAACCATGCTCCTCCAGGCGATAGTGGGTAATGAGATCATACCTTCTGAACCTGGCCTTCTGAAAATAGCCAGATCCAATATGCCCGCATTGCCAGTTGACAAAATAGATGTTTTACTGATCGACAGGATGGGTAAGAATTTAAGTGGCGCTGGAATTGATACCAATATTATTGGAAGGATCAAAATTTTCGGACAACCTGAACCGGGAAAACCTGATATCCGGTCCATAGTGGTGTCGGACCTTACTGAAGAGTCTCATGGCAATGCTATAGGAATTGGTCTGGCAGATGTAATTACACAGACATTGTTTGGAAAGATAAACTTTGAAGTGACCAATAAGAATGTAGCTACCAGCAGTTTCCTGGAACGGGGTAAGATTCCGATAGTAGCGGAGAATGACAAGTCTGCTCTTCTACTTGCCTTACGAAATTGTGGATTGGTTGATGAAGGCACTGAGCGTATTATACGTATAAAAGACACATTGCATCTTGATAAATTATATGTTTCTGATGCGGTTCTGGATGAATTGAAAGATGATCCTCTAATTGAAGCGGAAGGCCATAAAACGGATATATTTAATAATTCAAATTACTTTAATCCGTTTTAATTATTTCATTCCTCAAACCCAGGTATTACGGTCCCTTTCAGACTGGAATTTTCCGCACGGATTGCTAAACTTACTGCATGATGTTTGAAAACATCATGGATTATATGCAGATTGAAAGGGGGAGGATAGTAAATTAACAATCGCTCATTTAAATAAAACCTATGGATGTCGGAGACCTGTTTTTGTTATTGAATGAATCGAGGCTATTTTTCTTTCCCTCGAGTATTCTTCAAGAAATTGGATCAGTTCGGCGACTGATAAGTTATACTTTTTATGAGGCTGATGAACCTTATTAACTCCTTTTTTTAGCAAAAATTCATATGCGTTCATAATAACAAGTTCAAATTCTGAGTGATACATTCAGGTATTTATTTATACTGATAAATCAACTGTGAATGAATGACTTAGGAATAGTATGCGAGTGAGTGGGAAATTATTTGTAATGAATAGGATAAATGTGAAAATGAATGCAAAAGAGAAAGGCTAAATTAAAAAGTTATTGTGGCGAATTGGCCCAAATAAAGTGAAATATCAAGTAGAAATTTTCAAATATTTTGCTAAAACAGAAGTAAAATTATGTCAAAGTGGGGGTTCGGTTTAAAATTATTAAAAAAAGAGGCTGCATTTAATGCAGCCTCTTTTTACTATTTATATGGCAATTTAATTTGTACAAGAGGATTTAATTAATCCCACTGTCTCGTACTTTCCTGTGTTGACCCGCCTTCTTCAGTAGGCGTCACGATCTCGTCCTCTGAACATGAAGAAAAATAACTTGCTGATAAGGCTAATAAGGCTAGAATAATAAATAATTTTTTCATAGCATAGTATATTTAGATTAAAAACTGAATAAAATTGATTTTTGAATTCGATCTATTTGTAAACTAAGCCAGCTGGAATCAATACCAAAGAGTATTGTCGTTTCTCAAAATTTCGACATAAAAGTAATTCCTATATAAACCTAAAAAAAACGAAAAAATCTCATTTTGTTACCAATGTAACATATGGCCGGAAAAGTAAGAAAAATATTGCTTTGGTTCTCACCTTCAGGCGTTTGTATATGATATAACTTATATTTTGATCCCGCAATAAGCTACAGATTATACAATCTTTTATTGGTTCATTCGTTTTCAATAAAATAAATCACAAAGGCTATTTGCATATAGAAATATTTTTTTTGTTTGACCATAAATTAAACGTTTTGAAAAAGATTCTATCCAGCTGTATAATATTAATAATTCTTTTTTCTTCATGTGGCCCGAAGCCTGCTTATAAGACACGTGAGGGTAAAAGAAAAAAGAAGTATTATGATATGCACCAGAATGACAGGTATGACCGGGATTATGTTTTAACAAAAGGGATGAATAATCCAAAAAAGCAAAAAAATAAGAAGAAAAAGTACAAGTTCGAATAAAGCTTAAATGTTTTGAACCTTGTAGGTTTTTATAATTTGGTGCAAAGAATAAGATCCGACCCAAAATATTTATCCTATTTGTCTACTAACAACCAGAAATAATAATGTCATGAAACGGTATCATTTGATATTGCTCTTATTGTTAATTTCAGCACTCGGATTTTCTCAATCCCAGGAGGAATTAGATCAATTGGAAAATGAGAAAGCTGATTTACAGGCTAAAATTGATTCCATGTACCAGCGGATCGATGAGATTGATCTTTTATTGGGTCAGGAGTTCAATGCCGAAGATAGGTTGGAGACCATGATAGAGAAATATGGTAAAAAGAAAGGGCCCATGATCGCTGATGGCAGGGTATGGGTGGGAGTGTCTCCTGAAATGGCATTGGATAGTTGGGGTAAACCTGACAGCAAGAAGAAATCAGAGGGTTCCTGGGGAGTTAACGAAACATGGTATTATCCCGATGGGAAATATATATTCTTTGAGAACGGCCGTCTATCACAGTGGAAAGATTGATCCGGGCTTTCGATTCCAGCGTCAACATTTCTTAGATTGTTTAAAATATTCAGAGATCTTCATCTATCGGGGCAATCTGCCTCATCAATTTTTTCGACGCATTGCCCAGGTAATATTTATAACTTAAGTTCCACAGATTTCACGTTTCTCCTCTAGATCTATCAGACTTGTTTGTAAGAAAAGAAATTTTGGTAAATCCGTAAAAGAACAGCAATCCAAAAACAAAAACCAGAATTGTAAACAATAGCAACATTCCTTCCGGCTTGATAATCAGCAGGGCTCCGATAAATTGTGTTATAATTATGATATATAAAAACCAGCTCACAAAATCCCGGGTTTGTTGGTTGATGTAATATGCTCCCATAGGAGCTCCAATCAGGACTACCGGTATACTGACCAGCCAGTAATTAAATTCTTCCGTTGCAAAATCCTGAATGATGAAATAATGAAGGCAGAATCCAATCAAAGAATTTATGGCCATAACGACTACACTGGTTGGGGTTGCCACTTTTTCTGATAAATGATACCTTATGGTTATGTAAGCGAAACTGAATATATCCAGGCCGCTTCCCAGAATAGAACTCAAAGTACCCCCGGAAAATCCTACAATAAGCAGAAACAACAGTTCTATCCTGGATAAATCCGGCATCCGGTCAAATACCTTTCGCTTAAAGATTACATTTATGTAGAAAAGTATAACTCCAAAACTAAGCCAGAAGGTAACAAATAGCATTTTAGAAAACGTGGCTGGTACATATGGGACAACATAAAAGGTCCCGAATATAATACCTATCCCTCCTCCAATGCTTGCAGGAATAAGATATTTATACTCGACAGGGAATTTATTTCTTAAAATAATCAATGCGGCTGCAGTCATTCCGACACTTTGGATTGCCAGGCTGAAATTACGGGCCGTATGAGGCATAATGTCATATAACAGGGTCATGACCGGAAAGGCAATGGCTCCTCCTCCCTCAGAGCTTGCCCCGGCAATAAAAGATCCGAAAATCATGGTGACAGACATAAACCAATTGTCTTGAAACAATCCCCATTGGTTTGTGTCCTGCATATATATCACCCATAATACCAGCAATATCACAATTGGAAAAATACTTCTCCTGCTTAAAATTTTATGTTGTGTTTTTCCAGATCCCTGCATATTCAGTTTTGCTATATAAATCCTTGTACGGAAATGTAAATTTTATCAATAAATCCCTTATCAAACGAATTTAGGATTTTACGAATATAATTGATCCATACCGATGGTTGAAATTGCATTCATCAAAGTTTTGATAATCACTTTACAGTCAATTTTAACCACTAATGTAAATATTAAGGATTTTGGAATTGTAGTTGATTGGATTTAATTCATATTGAATTTATATTTACCCCTCTAGAATTTAGATCTTTGAAACCTCCAACCGTATCATTTTTTATTAATTGCAACCTTAACAAAATTTGTATGATTTTCGAGAAAGTTAAATTTATCATCAGGATATATATTCCAATCCTGTTTTTATTAATCCCTCTTATCTCCCAATCACAGGAGATAGATACTACATTATACAGTGCACTAAAGCCAAGGGCGATAGGGCCTGCCGGGATGAGCGGCCGGGTAACTACAATTGATGTATTGCTGGCTAATCCGGATGTTATATATGTAGGTACTGCCTCTGGCGGATTATGGAAATCTGAAAGTGGAGGTACAGCCTGGGAACCTATCTTTGACAAATATGATGTGGCATCTATCGGGGCACTGGCCATAAACCAGAAAAATCCTGATGTAATCTGGGCGGGCACTGGAGAAGGAAATCCCAGGAATAGTCAGACAAGTGGCAATGGGGTATATAAAAGTATAGATGGTGGTAAAAACTGGGTGCATCTTGGTTTAGAAAATACCAGGAATATTCATAGAATTATAATTCACAGGGATAATCCCGATATCGTCTGGGTGGGGGCCCAGGGTTCTGCATGGGGCGAGAGCTCTGAAAGAGGTGTTTTCAAAACAACAGATGGCGGCAAGACCTGGAGAAAAACTTTATATGTTAATGAAAAAACAGGAATAGGCGACTTGGTTGTTGATCCCGTCAACCCGGATAAGTTAATTGCTGCGATGTGGGAATTCAGAAGGTGGCCATGGTTCTTTAACAGCGGTGGACCAGGGTCTGGATTATACATTTCTTATGATGGAGGTGAGTCCTGGGAGGAAAGGACAGATAAAGATGGTTTACCTGAAGGGAACCTCGGTAGAATTGGCCTTGCAATTGCCCCTGGAAATACAGACGTCATCTATGCATTGGTAGAATCCAAGAAAAATGCGCTGTACGTATCTAAGGATGGCGGGTTCAAATGGAATAAAGTAAGTGATAAGAATATTGGGAACAGGCCTTTTTATTATGCGGATATATATGTTGACCCACTTAATGAGAACAGGATTTATAATCTCTATTCATTAGTCACTGTCAGTGAGGATGGCGGGAAGACATTCGAAACTATGCTTGCTTACGGTGGAAGTTCTACCGACATTCATCCGGATCATCATGCATGGTGGGTACATCCGCAGGATCCATCTTTTCTGATCAACGGGAATGATGGAGGGCTGGCTATTTCAAGAGACCGAGGTAAAACCTGGCGGTTTGTGGAAAACCTTCCTCTCGCCCAATTCTATCATATCGACTATGATATGGAATTTCCATATAATGTATATGGGGGGATGCAGGACAATGGTTCCTGGAAAGGACCGGCATACGTATGGAAAGCAGGTGGTATCAGAAACAGTTACTGGCAGGAATTATTTTTTGGGGATGGTTTTGATGTAGTACCTGATCCGGATGATTCCAGATATGGTTATGCTATGTCACAAGGCGGATTTCTTGGATATTATGATACAGAAACCGGCCGTACACAAATGATCAGGCCTGTACATCCAGATGGCACCACTCTTAGATTTAACTGGAATGCCGGAATTGCCCAGGATCCTCATGATAATAGCACCATCTATTATGGAAGTCAGTTTGTGCATAAAAGCACAGATAAAGGTCAAAATTGGTCTTTAGTTTCCCCTGACCTGACAACAAATGATCCTGATAAGCAGAAGCAAATGGAAAGCGGAGGTTTAACTTATGACGTAACGCAAGCGGAGAACCATTGTGCCATACTAGCCATTGCCCCAAGTCCTGTTGAAAAGAATGTGATATGGGTTGGGACGGATGATGGCAATCTGCAACTTACTAATGATGGAGGTAAAACCTGGGAAAACCTTTCTAAAAAGATTAAAGATATGCCTGAAGGGGCATGGATTCCTCAAATAATAGCCTCAACATATTCCGCAGGGGAAGCTTTTGTAATCGTTAACAATTACAGGATGGACGATTGGACACCTTTCCTTTTTTATACCAATGATTACGGTAAATCATGGAAAAACCTTGTTGAAGGAAATAAAGTCTGGGGTTATACCTTATCTGTGGTACAGGATCCCTTAGCACCGAACCTTTTATTCCTCGGTACTGAATTTGGCCTTTACTATTCTCTTGACAAAGGCCAAAATTGGAAGAAATGGGGCAGGACCTATCCTACGGTTTCGACCATCGATCTGAAGATACACCCGAGGGAGCATGATTTGATCATTGGAACGTTTGGTCGAGCTGCATATATCATTGACGATATTCGGGCCATTCGGGAGCTTGCCATAAACGCACAGGGTAGCAATTTGAAAGGAATAAATGTGTTTGAACCCCCTGTTGCCTATCTGAGTTCAAGACAGCAAGCTTCGGGATCCCGCTTTGCAGGTTATGGCATTTTTGCGGGAGAAAACAGACCACGAGGAGGAAGTATTACCTATTATCTGGAATCTTTAAAATCTGACACGGTTGAAATAGATGGTGTGAAAGAGATCAAAGAAGTACAAAACGATAGCCTTTGGGTGGAATTTTATAATGAAAGTAACGAAAGGATCAGGAAAATCAAGATAGGTGCAAGGAAAGGGTTTAACCGGTTCTTCTGGGACCTTGAAAGAAAAGGGGAACGTTATCCTTCTACCCCCAAGCCTGCGAGTAAAGAGGTTTCTGATCCTGGAGGACCAAATGTATTGCCGGGTAAGTATAAGGTTAAGATACTATATGGAGAATATGCTGATTCAAGCAACATAGTTGTTAAGCTTGATCCCAGAATTGAATTTAATGAATCTGCTATAAAGACAATTGATGCAAACATCGATAAGGCACAAGCACTTGTGGCTAGTATCACAAATAAGGTGGATCAGTTAAATGAAATTAAAGAATCTATTACTCTGGTCGAACAAATGCTTTCTGATGATGATATTTCAAAGGATATTAAGGAACGTACTAAAGCTGCCAAAGATACGATCAAATACTTTATTGAATTGATCAACGCCCCTGAAGATATCCAGGGCATTCAGAGATCCCCTGATATCCTGTCAGCCAGGCTCTCAATGCTCAACTATTATATCGGTTCTGCAATTGACAGGCCGAATGAATCTCAGGAAATCTTATTTGCCCAGGTATCTGAAGAAGCAAAACAAGTCCTCGACCAGATTAATCAATGGTTGGATGCTGACTGGAAAGAAACACAAAAAATAATTGAAGAGGCCCATTTAACACCATTTAAAATAGAAAAAGAAGAGTAATCATTTTAAATCCATTTTTTAATAGTAGAATTATGAAGAACACATTAAAATTATTCCCAATTGTGATGGTAGTGATCATGCTGTATATGGCGGGTTGCGCATCAACGAAGAAAAGCAAAACCTCCGTGCCAAATTATATCGGGCAGTGGGACTATGTATTATCACTCCCTGATCAGGAGATTACTGGTTATTTGAAATTCGCTCAGGAAGATGATTCCGTTGTGGGATTTGTTGGATCTGATGAAGGAGAGACTACTCTGAATGATTTCGCAATCGATGACGAAAAGGTGTCCGGAACTTTTGAAGCACAAGGATATGAGATACAAATGAGTGGAACTTTTGAAGGAGATGTATTAAAGGCAAACATGTCAGCTGCCGGTTACGATTTCCCTTTTGAAGCAAAAAAACAACAGTAAGGAAAAGCCATTTTCGAAATGGGTGAGGCCTCTCTGGCTGTTTATTTATATGCTCCAGGGGGGCGGATATGTAGTTGAATAGCAAATAAAGACTATTCAAAGTCTTGCAGAAAAGTAAAAGGCTGTCTCTTCCTTTTGGGACAGCCTTTTTTTTTATTTTTTAGAAATCCATTTCGGGACATAAATGGTTTCAATAGCTTTCAGGATATCGGCCCTGCTGATCTGTCCGATCAGCTTTCCTTCTTCATTGATAACCAGCAATCTTTTGTATTTCGTTTCGAGGAAAATCTTTGCCGCATCCACAACATTTGCAGAAATATCTATTACTTTCATTACGCTGGTCATATATGATTCGACTTTAGTGTTGGCAATTGGATCATTATGATAAACACTATCTACCAACAGCCTAAGACAATCTTTGTCGTCGATTAAACCCACGACTTCCTTTTTTTCATTTAAAACGGGGGCGCCGGAAATATTTTTATCAAGAAATGTTTGAATCACCTCAATAACATCTGTGTCAGGTGAGAAGGTGATCAGATTTGTGGCCATATACTTAGTGATAGGTTCAAATTGCTCACTACGTGGTTTCTGACTTTCAGACGATTCCTTCTTTGTAAACTTGGGTTTAAAACTTTTTACCATAATTGCTCTAGATTAGGTCCTTACTTTGTTTTATTAAAATTCGTAAAAACTGTTTAATAATATAGCATTTAATAAAAATAAAAACAAGTATTGAATATCAGGATTTTTGGAATATGGATTGTGTGAAATAAAAAATCCCACTCTTGGCGGGACTTATTATTAACCTTAAACTCTTAAGCCATGAAGTTTTCTACTGATACTATAAACGGATATTATGATCCGGAATTAAGCGGTTAAGGCAAAACATGTGTAAATGGGAATTTTTTATGTTGAATAGGTTCTGCCAATGAATGAAAATCAGAAATATATTAATCTGCGTAATCTAAATATTGTACTATGCTTATGTGGATTAAGTGAGTAATTCATTAACTTTCCTGCAGAACTTTCTTACTTTCTAATATGATCCATCAGAACTTTGTATCTGTCCTTTTAGTTTTATTGGTTTTTATACTTACTAACTGTTCCTTGAAAAACTCAGAGGAGCGTACAGATCCAAAAGAAACGCTAATTAAATACAGGGAATTACGAAATGAATGGAAACTTGACGAAGCATATTCTCTTCTTGCGGATACCTGTAAATCATTTATCTCAGAAGAGGAATTTATAGCCTATAATTACCAGGCTGATAGTGTTAGAAATAAATATAAATTTAAAATAACAGCAATTGACACATTACCTGTGTTCGGAAATCCTGATTTTGCAAGGTTTTATGTGCAATATCAAAGTATAAATTTAAACACGATGGACACGCTATTTGGTTCCTGGAATTACACACTAATATTTGAGGAGGGATCATGGAAAATAGTATGGTTTGGAAGGATGGCCTCCATTGCATCCAATCATTTGCAAAACCAGCAATATGAACAATCACTTGTCTTATATTTAGTTATATGTAATGTAGATCCCTATAATGATCTGGCCCTGCGAGGGCTGGCCTTATCCTATATAAACCTTTCACAAAATAATGAAGCCATTGGTGCTGCCAAAAGACTGCTAGAACTTAAACCGGATGACCCTGGTGTATACGCTTTCCTTGGCGATCTTTATAGTTCATCAGATTTATTTGATGAAGCTATTGAGGCCTATTCTAAAGCTATAATGATAAATCCTGACCCTATGTATTATGTTAATCTGGGGAGTATATATAAAATAAATGGTCAATACGTAGAGGCAGATGATATATACAGAAAGAGCCTTGAATTGGATTCTTTATCTCCACAGGGATGGTGGATGTTGGGAGAGTTATACCTTTATAACCTGGAAGACAGGACAATAGCAAAAACATTCTACGATAAGGCGCTTCAACTGGAACCGATGCAAGATTCCTATCAGATGCAATTGTATTACGGGTATGCTTTATTACTCTATTCCGACGCAATTGAAAAGGGGCCCGATCCCATATCTGCGGATCAACGAAAATTACTGCTGGAAGCAAAAGCCTATGTTGGCAAAGCCCTGAATATTGATCCGAGAAGTTCTGATTTCTCCTATTTATCCAATGAGATCAATAAGAAATTAGGTGGATTTTAAAGAATACATTATCTCGACAAACAAACATTTATCGAAAATTTCCTTTAGTCTTTCTTTTTAAATAGTTTTTTGAAGAATTTCTTTACTTTCCCATCCTCACTAACCACAATGCTGTCAGTTTGGTCCTTTCCCTTTTCATCTTTCTCTTCCTTTTCTTTATTTTTCTTAAATAAACTTTCAAAGAATCTGTTCCATGCACCTTTTGTCCTTGTCCCATCACAATCCATCAATTTAGTGTATTCAGAGGAGATATTTATCGGGCTGAGATATGATTTGCGGAGTTCAGACTGACTTTCCATATCGCTGATGATATTCCCGGCAATTGGCAAGGCAAGTGCGGATCCGCTGCCATTTGATCCTTTAGAAAAATGAATCCCTGGATTTCGGGCACCAACCCATACTCCACAAGCAAAATCAGGGGTATATGAGAAGAACCATGCATCGCTGTAGTCCTGGGAAGTGCCGGTTTTACCTGCCAGATTTGACCTGATCCCGAATTGACCACGTATCCTGGCCCCGGTACCTTCATTTATGGCCTTCTGAAGCATTGCAGTAATTGTATTGGCCACATCCTTGTCTATCACCTGGTTGCCGGAATTGCCAGGTATTTCATAGATCAGATTTCCTTCTGAATCAGTGATCTTTTCAATCATCACCGGCTGTTGCATCTGTCCCTGGTTAGCAAAGGTTGCATATACTCTGGTTGCTTCCAGGAGAGAAACATTCATTGTTCCCAATGCAACAGATGGATTGTCAGCAGGTTTTTCTTCTAGTTCCAGAAGGGAACACATCTCTTCCAGGTTTTTATGTCCGACTTTGAAGTATAAATCAACAGTAGGAATATTCATAGAATGTACAAGGGAATACCACATTGAGGTTTGATCCCCACTGCTGCCATCATAATTCTTTGGTGCCCAGTTGTCGTATTCTTCATATACCTTTTCCTCATTATCCAGATAATCGCATGGCGATTTCCCATCTTTAATGGCCGCTGCATATAAAACAGGCTTGAATGAAGAAGCAATCATCCGTTTTGAAAGGACAAGGTCATAGGGGAGGTACCTGAAATGATTACCACCAACCCATGCTTTTACTTCCCCGGTCTTTGGTTCCAGAATGAGAACCCCTGCATTCAGCATGCTTTCATAGTGCCATGCACTATCCAGCTTTGTCATTTCCTCTACTTTTATTCCATCCCAGGACCATAATTCTCTTTTTTCCTGTATTGTATTATCAAATACATCCAACAATTCAACTTTCTTGTTCTTAACGTCCGGATCAATATTAAATGCCTTTTGCATTTGGATAAGCTGCTTTCTGATTGATTTTTTGGCCAGGATCTGCAGGCGACTGTCGAGAGTCGTTGTGATGATCAAACCATCTTTTTCAATATCGTACTGTTTATCACTTTTGTTCTTTAGATTATCGAGGATCTCACGTGCCCTTTTTTCAACCTGAAACAGAAAATACTGAGCGGGCCCTTCATGGCTGAGATTTGAATAATCCAGGTCAAGTGGTAGCTGAACCTCTTCATTATACACCTCATCGGTAAGTTTACCCTGTTCATACATCAACTGTAAAATCAGGTTCCTACGCTCCAGGGCCCTTTCAGGGTACAATCTGGGATGGTAATAAGTATTTCCTTTAAGAAGGCCTACAAGCATGGCTGCTTCATCAGTGTCCAATTCAGAAGTCGTCTTATTATAATATCTGTTTGAGGCAGCCTCTATCCCAAAAACTTCTTCCCCGAAAGGCACCATATTCAGATATAGAAGTAGAATATCATCTTTACTGTAGACTTCTTCGAGTCGAACAGCTATTATGGCTTCCCTGATTTTGTTTACAGGAAGCGTCAATAGGCCAAAATCCTCCCTGCCATACAGGTTTTTAGCCAGTTGCTGGGTAATTGTACTGCCACCTCCATATTCCCTGTTACCCATAATAATAGACTTGATGATAACCCTCATCAAGCTCCGGTTATCGATTCCATTATGCTCGTAAAAACGAACATCTTCGGTACATATTAATGCGTTAGTTAGGTCTTGTGGCAGTTCCTCACTGTCGATCTCTGTATGGTTTTTTGAAAAGATTTTACCGATCAGGTCATGTTCGCTGCTATAAACCAATGTGGCATTTTCATCCTTTAGGTCAGCCAGCTCATCAGTGGAAGGAAGTGGCCCGAAAGCGCCCATATAGATCATGCCCAGAAAACCTCCGAGTACCAGAATAACCAATAGAATTCCTGTAAGAAGAAATCCTATAATAACTCTTTTAAAACTACCTTTCTTATTTTTAGGCAATACCATTCTAGTTTATCAATGCGAAATTATTATAAAATGATAGAATTGTGCACTACCATTGATATTATTATCTTAGCAACAAACACCAGGGCACTGATCCCAACGATTCAGGTCTAAATAAATTGATATACTTTTTTGCTATGAAAAGAAACACACTTCTGTATCCAATTTCCACCCTAATACTGCTGTTAAGCCTTATAGGCTGCGAATCACCAGAACAGGTAAACAAAAACCGCTATCCTAATATTGTATATATTCTTACAGATGATATGGGTTATGGAGACATCAGCGGATTGAATGGTAACGCAAAAATCACAACCCCGAATATGGACAGATTATTAGCGGAGGGAATGCATTTTTCAGATGCGCATTCACCATCAGCTGTTTGTACGCCAACAAGATACGGTGTTTTAACCGGCCGGTATTGTTTCAGAACAAGGCTGGAGTCTGGTGTTCTTTTAGGACATCAACCATCATTAATTGAACCTGGCAGGTTGACGGTGGCCTCTATGTTACAGGAAAAAGGATACAAGACCGCATGCATTGGCAAGTGGCACCTGGGATTGGATTTTAAGAAAAAGGATCCTGGTAAACCTCTGGTAGAGGGCGACATTTGGAATCTAAGCAGTACAGAAAATGTAGATTATTCTGCAGAGATTGATGGGGGGCCTTTTGATTGCGGATTCGATTACTCTTTTATCATACCATCTTCACTTGATATCCAGCCTTACTTCTATATAAGGAATAAAAAAATAGTTAACACCGACATCATAAAAATAGAAGGCGCCCATGATGATAATTTTCAGGGAAAATTCTGGAGACCGGGCGATGCTTCCAGAGATTTTGATTTTGAACAGACCTTGCCGGTCTTAACTTCTGAAGCAGTGCAGTTTATAGAAAGACAATCAGAAGATCCTGATCAGCAACCGTTTTTTCTGTATTTTCCTTTACCTGCTCCCCATACACCCTGGATGCCGTTGGCGGATTTTGATGGTAAATCTGGAGCCGGCAGATATGGCGATTTTGTCACACAGGTTGATTTTACAGTAGGGGAGGTTTTAAGAATTCTTGATGAAAAAGGATTAGCTGACAATACCCTGGTATTTTTAACCAGTGACAATGGGGCATATTGGTTCCCGGCAAACATTATAGAGTTTAACCATCGGTCGAACTATATTTTCAGTGGCATGAAATCTGACGTTTGGGAAGGTGGGCATCATATCCCCTATATAGTAAGGTGGCCGGGGAAAATAAAAGAAGGAACAGAAAGTGATCAACTTGTCTGCCTGACAGACCTTGTGGCCACATGTGCGGAAATTGTAGATTATGATCTTCCATATAATAGCGCTGAAGACAGTTACAGCCATCTTAATAGCTTACTGGGATTAGAAAGTAGTCAGGCACGGGATCAGCTTGTCAGTCAATCCGTCAGCGGGATGTATTCCATTCGTAAAAACAATTGGAAGTTGATTGAAGGAAGGGGTTCCGGGGGATGGACATATGAGGGGAGCCCCGATGAACCGGAAGGACAGTTATATGATTTGAGTACTGATATTGCTGAAAAGAACAATCAGTATGCTGATCATCCGGAAAAGGTAAAGGAACTGTCGGAAATGTTAAAAATGTTCAAAGACGAACGCCGATCAAGATAGTCGGAGAAGGGATGAATTAAATAGGATAGAACCTAGTTTTCTCTTCTTTTTTTCTTCCTGAAGTGCTTTTTGTATTTTTTACCGTCTGTATCGTATTTGTAAGCCCCTTTGTATTGGATGTCGTTAGTGGTTTTGACTTTTACATTGTAAGTGCTTCTCCGGTATTGTGATTTATGCGGTTTTGATCCTGGCTTAGATGATGAACAACTTGTGATCAAAGGAACACAGGTGATCAAAAACAGAAGAAATACCCGGGTTCCGGATATGATCTTATTGCATACTCCTCCCATCAGAATCGATTAATATTATACTAGCAAAAGCCGCCTAACAGATCATTCCATCGTAATATCCTGGTTTTGAATAAACAAGATGCTGTGATTCAGCTAATGGTGAAAGCCTTTCCTCGAGGTCAAAACCTATCTTGCTGGACTGACTTCCTTCCTTATAATTGCTGGCGATTTCAATATTTTGTTTTAATGGATCCATACCCGTCATACTAACCACTGAGGTGTGCACACCTTGTTTTCCCCAGGCATATTCAAGCAATTCTTTTGGTCCGGCATAATCGTTAACGATATCTCTCATTACTTTCATAGCAATGGTTCCAAGGTTCTTTTTCCTGGCTGCAGGCAGTGCCACATCTATGAAATTGCCATAATTAGTCGGGTTCATAGCAAGTAAAGTGACATCAAAATCGAGGTTTTCTATTAGTTCCTTTGAACGTTCAGCACTGTCCATGCTCGAAAAACCTATATTGCGGACCATTTTTTCCGCTTTGAGTTGTTCCAGGAGTTTATAATTTCCTTCGGCAATATCAGCTAATTTATCTTCATCAGTTATAGCATGGATCAACAGGATATCGACATAATCTGTTTTCAGTCTTTTCAAACTATCTTCGAACTCCTTTTTTGCTTTATCAGGATCGCGTTCATGGATCTTGGTTAAAAGTATTATTTTATCTCTATGTGGTGGGAGAATCTCACTAAAACGTGATTCGCTGGGTTGTTCTGCATCAGCGCCATAACTTGAAGCCGTATCGAAGTAGTTAATGCCCGATTTTAAAGCCAATTCCATATGTGGTTCCCATTCCCCATCTGGCATTTTCATAAATTGTGATCCACCCCCATAACCCAGGATGGTGATGTCCTCACCTGTTTTTCCAAATTTCCGGGTAGGTATGTTGCCGGACATAGGAGAAAGATCACTTGAGCTACTGGCATCAGCATTGGTCTTTGCCTTATCTGCATTACATGAACTGATCAAAGCACTGCTGGCAGCTAGTGTTCCTGCAGCCAATGAACTCTTTTGAATAAATTTTCTTCGGGAAATGGATTCCTTTTTCATATCTTTTTTATTTATTATTTACTTTATTCTTTTCCTTATATTCTTCCTCAAATGTGAAGCTTATGTGTCGAATATTTGACACCTGATGATAAATCTCCATCACGTTTTGCTATGACAATTCAAGCCAGAAAGAATTTGGGTTTTTAAAAATTCTTCAATTATTTGATATAACCCGTAATTAAATTTATTAAATATTCGAGTAAAACTGTAGTTATTCGAGTCTTTATTAGGTAACAAACGCTGAAAACTCTTTCTCAGTAATTAAAATTCCATTCCTATTTAATAAATATGGATAGCATAATACGTGTTTTTTTTTATCTTTGGAGACCTTATTTTTTGATTCATTTTTAATAAACATATAGCCATATGAGTTTTTCGACACTTGATTATATAGTATTTTTCCTTTATGTGTTTTTTATTGTAGTGCTTGGATTATGGATTTCAAGGACCAAGAAGGGAGAGCAAAAAACCTCAGACGATTATTTTCTTGCAAGTCGCTCACTTACCTGGTGGGCCATAGGTGCATCTCTGATTGCTGCCAATATCTCAGCCGAGCATTTTATTGCGATGTCCGGATCTGGATATCGAATAGGACTTGGTATAGCTGCCTATGAATGGATCGCTGCGATCACATTGATCATTGTTGGGAAATACTTCATTCCGGTCTTTCTTGAGAAAAAGATATATACCATGCCTCAATTCCTTGAGGATCGATTTAATAAGGGCGTGAGTACAGCATTTGCTGTTTTCTGGTTATTGGTATATGTATTTGTCAATCTGACTTCAGTAACCTGGCTGGGTGCCCTGGCCCTTAAAGAGATCATGGGCGTACCTCTGGTATGGGGCATTATAGGGTTGGCTTTATTCTCAGGGTTGTATTCCATTTACGGAGGCTTGAAAGCAGTGGCATGGACTGATGTTGTTCAGGTGATATTTTTAGTAGGCGGTGGTTTGATCACAACATTCCTCGCTTTGGATGCGGTTTCCGGCGGTGAAGGAATATGGAAGGGCTTTGCCGTGATTTATGAAAAGGCTGTTGATCATTTTCAAATGATCGTTCCGGAAGGCACAATAGTACCTGATGGAAAGGGAGGCTCTGAAGATGCTTATTTAAGCCTGCCCGGATTGGCTGTGATATTCGGGGCTATGTGGCTTACCAACCTGGGCTATTGGGGCTTTAACCAGTATATTATCCAGAAAGCATTGGCTGCAAAGGACCTTTCACATGCAAAACGAGGGTTAATCTTTGGAGGATACCTGAAAATATTAATCCCTTTACTGGTTTTAATACCTGGAATAACGGCATATGTGCTCTTTAATAACCCTGAACTTTTAGAAGGCACAAATACCACGGGTGATATAACTATAGCCGACGAAGCATACCCCTGGCTGTTAAAGAACTTTGTTCCAGTTGGTATTCGGGGCCTTGCATTTGCTGCTCTGGTAGCTGCTATCGTAAGTTCATTAGCCTCCATGATCAACAGTACTGCAACCATTTTCACAATGGATATTTATAAGGCCCATTTTAATAAAGAGGCTACAGAAAAACAACTTGTATTTACCGGTCGACTGGTTTCATTCATAGCCCTGATCATCGCAGTGGCTATGGCAAAACCACTATTAGGTGGGTTGGATCAGGCCTTCCAATATATACAGGAATATACCGGATATATTTATCCCGGGGTTGTGGTTGTATTCTGTATGGGACTTTTCTGGCGGCAGGCAACTTCAAATGCAGCTTTGTGGACAGCAATAATTACCATTCCGGTAGGTATAGCAATACGAGCGATCTTCCCGGATATGCCTTTCATACTTAGAATGGGATATGTTTTCATCGTTCTGGCATTTGTAGCTACATTGATCAGCTTATATGACAAACGCGGAAAAGTAGTGAAAGATGTTGAGATAACTGAACGCTCCAAAAAGATCGTTGCTGTTGGATGGTTTTTCATAGTGCTTGGAATAATAAGTCTCGTTTCTGGCATATTATTATTCGAACCCTACAGATATCTTGGCATAGAATCGATTTTTATGCTTGCTTCTTTGTTTGTCTTCCTGGGTCTGATTCTAATCTTAAATGTGAAGATGAAGTATGTCTATAAAAAATCATATGATACCGATTCGGCTATATACAAGACCTCACCGATATTTACAATTGGATCTATCGGAATAGTTATAATCATTGTTCTATTATATTATTTCTTCTGGTAATGAAAGTAACTCACGTTAACGAAGTATTCAGGAGTCTTTATAATAGCAAGGCCAATATATATCTGGCACCTGGACGGATAAATCTGATTGGTGAACATACTGATTATAACGATGGCTTCGTGCTGCCTGCGGCGATAGATAAACACGTTACTTATGGCTTGAAAGAAAATGGATTGAATAAATACCGTTTTCATGCCATTGATTTAGAGGAATCATTCGAGGTTGAGGTTGGAAAACTGTATTATTCTGACAAGGGCTGGCCGAATTACTTAATGGGTGTTATTGATCAGTTGAATAAAGCAGGTTATGAAATCCCCGGTTTTGATTGTGTGGTTACAAGCGATATTCCCATAGGCGCCGGCTTGTCGTCTTCAGCAGCTTTGGAAGCAGGTTTAGCCACTGGATTAAATGATATTTACGATCTGAATGTTCAAAAACTGGACCTGGTTAAACTGTCACAAAAAGCAGAAAATGAATTTGTTGGTGTAAACTGCGGGATTATGGACCAGTTTGCCTCAGTTTATGGTAAATCCGGACATGTTTTCAGGCTGGATTGCAGATCCCTGGAATTTGAATATTTCCCATTGATTTTAAATGGCAATAGTATAATACTTGTGGATACCAAGGTTAAACACTCACTTGGAACTTCCGAATATAATACAAGACGAAAAGAGTGTGAGCAGGGGGTTAAGCTGGTAGCTGAGGAGAATGAAGGTGTTAAGAGTCTCAGGGATGTGTCCCGGGAAATGCTGGAAGCTGAAAGGGATAGAATCGATCCAGTAGTTTATAAACGATGTGATTACGTAGTTGGGGAGATTGAAAGGGTTCAGGAGGCTTGCAAAGACCTCCTTGCCGGCCGGATTTTTGACTTTGGGGAAAAGATGTACGAAACGCATGATGGCCTGTCAAATGATTATGAAGTCAGCTGTGAGGAATTGGATTTTCTTGTTGATTTCACAAAGGATAATCCGGATGTATTAGGTTCCAGAATGATGGGAGGTGGTTTCGGGGGGTGTACAATCAGCATTATAAAAGAAGCAGTTTTGCCATCTTTTAAAGAGGAAGTGGCAAGTGCTTTCCTGGCCAGGTTCGGGCATCTTCCTCTTTTTTACGAAGTAAAAATCGATGATGGCGTACGCCCTTACCTGGATTAAACCTATGGGCAGGATATAATTCCTTGTTCATTCCCTGAAAATAATTTAAATGTAAAATTTATATAATGATTTATTCATTACGGATTTTTATTTTATTGGGGATTTTCTTCCTGTTCAATCTAAACATTGAGGCCCGGATACACGGCTCCAACAACCAGGAAGGATTTGAGGGGGTAATCCGGTATCAGATTAAAAATTCCATGGGAAATATGAATCCAGGGATGATGCCTGCCATTACAGAATATCGTATCAAAGGAAATGACATCATTATTCAAATGATTAGTGATGACGGTGTCAAAATGGCCCGGATACTAATCGACGGTGACCAGAGTACTTTATATATGATAGATGACGAAGCCAAAACAGCCATGAAAGTCATAGTAAGTGAAGGGGCTGAAGAGGAACGTATTGGGAATGTGCCGGAAGAATTTAAAGAAGAATATGAAAAAGCACTTAAGGAGGCGGAAAGTGGATTGGAATCCGAACAGATAGATCTGAAGGAAACCGGGGAACTCATGACTATTGCGGGTTATCAATGTGAAAAGTTTATGGTTACAGCCGAAAAGGGCGAAGCTTTTTTTGAATCTGAGGTATGGCTCACCGATAAGATCCGGGTGAACGTACCGGATGTATTGAAAGATAAGAACAATCCCTTACTTCTTTTTATGAATGAAAAAGGATTTCCACTACGGTTTACTGGAAAATCGAGTTCCAATGGCTCTTCATACAATTTTGAAATGGTAGCGGTTAAGGTTACTCCCGGTGCCCTTGATCCTGTCGATTTTGAAATTCCAGCTGATTATCACGTCAGCGACATGACCGGTTTTATGGAAAGGTGAAAATTATTTTTCTTTAACGAAGTGGTACCCTTCTTCAAGTGATGAAATAAAGACATCCGGCGACATCCCTTCCGCAAGGCTTTCAGAAATATCTTTCTTATGAATTGAAACAATATAGAAAAGTCCATCATCGGTTTCCATCATATCTTCATTAACTGCTATGAAATGCTCTTTAGGTGCAGAAAAATGCATATTAAGTATATGCTGGATCTGGTATTTACCTGTAGAATCCTTTTTTCCCGATTCCTTATTGTTATTACCTTCCCCTTTACTGATCACATCTTCGATTTCCCAGGTGATTTTAACTCCGTCATTAAAAACCATTTTGCCATCCATCCAATGATGTCTGTATATGTTGCCCGGTTTATTGTTATCTTCCTCATCATTTTCTGATAGGCGTTCTTTGGTAATCGGGTGCGAAAAGTCCATTCTTAAACTAAATGCCTCTTTGACAGAACCTTGTCGCTGGAAATGTTCAAGCATAGGTACAATAAACAAGCGCATATTATTACCTATATCGATTTTGCTTAATAAAAAGAAAGTTACTACAAAATATATGAACAGGATAACGAACCCTATGGGGAAAAAGAAAAGAATAGGCTTGTATAGGGTAAGTATAAAGGTGGCAATGGTCAATATCCCAAAGACAATAGATAGATTACCCGATTGTTTTCTTGATTCATCTCCAATTGTATCCATTTCTGCAATTCCACGGAGTTTTTTCAGCCAATCTTCTATTGTAAGGGTATCTTCAATTTTTTTGTCAAGGACAAATTGAAGTTGATCCTTATCTAATGATTTGTATAATCTAAGAACTTTTCTGGAATCGATTGTCATTGTCCTCAAAAAATTGCTCAGCAAAATAAATTAAAAATACGATTTTATCAAGAGATTGAAACTTATTGTATGTTGCCGGAAAAATCTATTTTATTGCTATTTCGATATGGTTATGATAATAATATTTTATCAACTTATATTTGCAGCATGCCAATTCAGAACAGCAGA
This sequence comes from uncultured Cytophagales bacterium, assembly GCA_942491935.1. GTDB lineage: Bacteria > Bacteroidota > Bacteroidia > Cytophagales > Cyclobacteriaceae > JAGTVG01. The sequence continues at coordinate 74,004 of CALOCZ010000050.1, read as the reverse complement.
GATTTTTTTGAGAAATTAGAAATGCGTCTCAAGCAACCTCTTCCAGGCTTAAATGTGCAAAAGGAAATGTCAGCTTATCCGCGCGGGAAGATGGGAATTGATTTTAATTTTGACGGTCAACCGAAAGAAAGCAGCGTACTTATCGTGCTATTTGAAAGCAAAGGAGATATTTATTTCCCATTGATCCAAAGGCCACTGTATACCGGAGTCCATAGCGGTCAGATTGGCTTGCCGGGCGGAAAAGTTGAGGAACATGATAAGGATAGGATTGACACGGCTTTAAGGGAAACAGAAGAGGAAATCGGAGTGAGGGCTAGTGAAATTAAAGTTCTTGGCAAGTTGACTGAATTGTATGTGCAGGCAAGTCATTATAACGTAATGCCGGTAGTTGGCTATTTGCCGTATCAGCCTCAATATATACCTGATCCGGAAGAAGTAAGCAGGGTAATTGAGGGAGGGGTAAATGATCTTATCTCCGATGAGAAGAGAAAGGTTAAAGAATTGTTGATAAGAAACAAATACAAAATAATGGCCCCATATTTCGATATAAAAAATGAAATAGTCTGGGGCGCAACGGCGATGATGCTTAATGAATTCTCGGTGATATTAAAAGAAATAATAGAATAGTATGGAGCCACTGATAAAAAATGACGCGATACTCCTGGGTGTATTGATGGTTATTTTAGGATTTATTTTTAAGACTTCTTCCAGTAAAAATCCTTTCTGGCAGAAGTTTTATAAAGTGATCCCCATGCTTTTGATGTGTTATTTTATCCCTTCTCTCTTAACCACTTTTAATATAGCGGATGCTGAAAATTCAAACCTATATTATGTGGCTTCCCGATATATGTTGCCTGCCAGTTTGATTCTACTCACTTTGAGCATCGACCTTAGGGAAGTAGTTAAACTGGGTCCAAAAGCATTGATTATGTTTATAACAGGGACTATTGGAGTCATTATAGGAGGGCCTCTCGCCATAATGGCCGTCTCAATATTCAGTCCGGAAATTGTTGGGGGTCTTGGCCCGGAAGCAGTATGGAAAGGGATGACAACCATCGCAGGAAGCTGGATAGGAGGGGGTGCTAACCAGGCGGCGATGTACGAAATATTTAAACCCAGCGACTCATTATATTCTATTATGATCACGGTAGATGTGATCGTAGCGGAGATATGGATGGCGTTTTTGTTGATCGGTGTAGGGAAATCCGAAAAAATAGACAAGTTTTTCAAAGCGGATGCTAGTGCTGTAAATGTTTTGAAAAAGAAAATGCATGATTTTAGCCTTAGCATTGCTAGAATACCCTCACTTGCCGATCTAATGGTCATTCTGGGTATCGCATTTGGATTAACAGGCCTGGCGCACTTGTTTTCTGATGGTCTCGCCCGATTTTTCCAGGAATCCTTACCCATTCTTGAGCGATTTAGCCTGACCTCGCAATTTTTCTGGTTAATCGTTCTGGCAACATCTTTTGGCTTAATCTTATCATTTACGAAAGCGCGTAACTACGAAGGGGCAGGAGCCTCCAGGATTGGTAGTCTGTTCATTTATTTCCTTGTCGCAACCATTGGCATGAAAATGGATATAACCGAGATCTTTTCGAATCCTGGTTTATTTGTAGTGGGAGGTATCTGGATGGCCATTCATGTTATTCTTCTGATTATTGTAGCGAAAATGATAAAGGCGCCATATTTTTTCCTTGCTGTGGGTAGCAAGGCGAATATAGGGGGTGCTGCTTCGGCTCCTGTGGTTGCTGCTGCTTTTCATCCCTCCCTGGCACCGGTAGGGGTATTACTGGCTGTATTGGGATATGCCCTGGGAACCTACGGCGCCTGGATCTGCGGGTTGCTGATGCAAACAGTGGCTCCTTAGGACAACCACCTTTCAAGGTTCTCCTTCACAAAATCATCATCATTTAACTCAGGGTAGGAAGTATAGATCCTGTCAATTTCTTCTTTCTGACCTGGTGACAAGGATTCTTTTTCATTGAGTGTCCAAATGCCTTCCATCAAACCCTGTCTTCTCAATACTTCATGAATACCGGCGATCACTCCTGAAAAATTATTGGCAACATCGAAGAAAGCAGCATTTGCATCCGTCACTTTAACTCCCAGGGTCAATAAGGCCTTAATATCCAGGGTGCTTCTGGCAGCATGTACCTCTTCAAGGATCTTGACAGCAGTTTTAGTCCATACTGCCCAATGTCCGAGTAAGCCACCGACAATCCGCTTATGAATCATCTTAGATCCTACAGGGATATGATATTCTGTGAGAAGATCTCCCAGAATATTGTCATCATTGCCAGTGTAAAGGGCGATATCTTCTGCCCGTCCGGATTCTGCGACACCACGAACTACGTCATGGGTTTGATAGCGGTTGAAGGGTGCGATCTTTATTGCTGCCACATTCTGAATTTTAGAAAAGGCCCGCCAGAAATCAACATCCAGGATTCGGCCACCCACAGCAGGTTGCAAATAAAATCCAATTAATGGTATCACCTCAGCAACTTTACGGCAGTGTGCCAATATTTCTTTGTTCTGAATATCCTGAAATGCAGAGAGGCTTAACAATGCTGCATCATACCCTGATTTCACTGCAAACCGGGCCTCATTAACAGCTTGTTCTGTTCTGCCAATCACACCGGCTATCTTTACTATTGATTTTCCCGCTTTATTTGTATAATCCGTCATTTCTTCCGCGGCGATTACTAATACTTTCTCAAAAAGGTTGAATTCAGGTTTTCGTATTTCGAATTGAGTGGTATGGACACCGGCAGCTATTCCACCTACTCCAGCATCCAGATAGTACCTTAATAATGCACGCTGCCGACGTTCATCAAGTTTTCGGTCTTTGTTTAAGGCAAGAGGTAAGGCAGGAATTACCACACCTTTATGCAATACACTGTTTATATTTTCCGAAAGTAATGGAAGGTTCATGTTATTTTTTATAAATCAATATTTTCCGTCTCTCACTTCAAAATGCGTAGGCTTATTCAGAAGTGCTCTGTCATTGGAAATCCAGTCTACGATCCATATCATCATTGTTTCAACACTAATGCCGGGATAACCGAACAGTTTGAAAGATTCTTTTGCATCACTAAGAAGCGCGGTCTCTGATTCTTTACCTATAAACTCAGGTTCAATCCCAAGAAGTGTTCCGAACCGGATGGCGACCTCTTTTACAGATAGTATTTCCTGGCCTGTTATATTTAATATCCTGGCAGGCGATTCACAATATTTCAATGCCTGTAATATCATCGCATTGGCATCACCTTGCCAGATCACATTAAAATGTCCCATGGTCAGGTCAATGGGCTTTCTGTTTTTAACTTTTAGAGCAATATCCACCAAAACTCCATAACGCATTTCGACCGCATAATTTAACCGTATCAATATTACAGGAGTCCCGTGCCTCATGCTACCGTATTCAAACATACGTTCCCTTCCCAGGCAGGATTGTGCATATTCCCCAACCGGGGCAGGCTTGTCATCCTCTCGGGATCCTCCATATGATACGGGTACTAAAGGATATACACATCCAGTGGAAAAAGCAACAATTCTTGATTCAGTAAAATGATCGGCTACCAGTCCGGGAAGATAAGAGTTAATTGCCCAGGTCAATGACAGGTTATCTTCAGAACCAAACTTCATCCCTGCCAGGAATATTATGTTTTTTATTTTTGGCAGATCATTTACGAATAAAGGATCCAGAAGATCACCCTGTATTATTTCAATCCCTTCCTTTTCCAATATTTTTATCTGGCTTTTCTGACTGAAACGACTTAATCCAATCACCCGTTTATCGACACCGGCTAGATCAATGGCCCTCCTGGCCATTACAGCCATTGAGATGCCAATCTTCCCGGCAACACCTAAAAAAAGGATATCGCCATCCAGTCCGGACATCATCCTGACCAGATCTTCCGTTGGCCTGGATAGCATTTCATCCAGTTCTTGTTCATTCTTAATCTTGCTTAAGGGTGCTTCCATTGATTTACAGATATTGAGCCTTTTTCATCACTTAAATACTGTCTTCAGGCACTTTTTTAAGTGTCCCTCTTGCTACTATAGAAATTACTGTTACTACAAATAATATCACGTACATTCCCAGATCAAGTCTGACACCCATTATGTTTTCAGGGATCAGTTGAAATACGGAGAATAAGAATACGAACAATGCTATGGCTGAGATGATAAGCAGTTCCTTTCCAGGGGGCCTCTTTGATATTACACCAACCAGTATTACCGGGGCCAACATAGAGGTTCCGGCAAAACTCACCCTTGCGAGTAATACCAGCTCATCGCTGATGATCATTGAGAATGCCATAACAATCAGGGCAAATATGAAAAGTGCTATTTTTGTTCGTATCAGTACCGATTTATCTTCCCCTTTTAATAATGACCTGAATTCAGATCCAAGGGCAAAGATCTGAGCGTTTGATGTTGATAATACTGCAGCAAACAGTCCTACAATAGCCAGGCCAGCCAGGAAATCGGGTTGATCGAAAAGGAGTGCATTTTGAACAAACTCCACTGTTGAGGATTCTGGATATTTTACAGCACCATACATTCCAATAAATGCAGTTGCTACAAAAACAATGAATGCCACAATACTGACACCTCCTGCCATTTTATAGGTTTCTTTCATACTCTTCATGACCACTATTCTGGAGGAAAACTGCGGCTGGGAAATAGGTAATAACATAATCGCCAGGAATGAAGCAACCAGAAACTGGGTTGTGAACAATCCTTTGGGTCCGGGAGTAGATAACAGCCTGTCATCCGCTTGCTGAACCTGATTGAATAGTTCCTCAACGTTTCCAAAATGGATCACGCAATTGTATCCGATAATGGATAATACCGTTAGCAGCAGAACACCCTGAACCGCATCACTGAAGACTATGGCTTTTAAACCCCCTAATTCGCTATAAGCGAGCATAATGGAGACAATGATCAAAGCCCAGCCCCATGATGGGAGCATTTCCGGGAATATGGCTGTAAAGAACATGGACATTCCGCGGATCTGGATAGCTACATATGGGATCAAAAATAAAAAGGCACCAGTAAATACAAGATATCCGGCCCACTTATTCCCGAAAATATCACGCATCATCCCGGCCATACCTTTATAACCTGTTGCCCTGGCTTTCTTCCTTAGATTATACCCAAACCAAAAGATCATGAAAAACATAATGCCATCTGATACAGGAAGGAAGATCCATGCGCCTACGCCGTGTACCCTGAAAAAATCAGGTACCCCGATAAATATGAAAGCGCTGAAAAGTGCTGCAGCATAGGTGAGAACACCCAATATCGCTCCAATATTGGAACCTGCCAACATATAATCATCGATACTTCTATTTTTTTTAAAAGCCCTGGATGAGGCCAGGATAAGCAGAATAATGAAGATAATTCCAAAAAACCAAAACCACTTAATCATGAGCGCCCTCCTCCTTTTTTACTTTAGAATGAGCATATATCCCGATCATAATTAAAGCAACATATCCAAAATATGCCAGTATTCCGACCCATAACGTATAAGGAAGCCCCATAAATTCAGGCTTATATTCATTTTTAGGAATCACTAGTGGTGTAAAGATCAGTATTGACAGAGTGATCACGCCTATACGGGCAAAATTCCATAGTTTTTTCATGAAAAATTTTAGTTAATAATGTCCGGGAAGAACATCTATTAAAAATAAGATGACTAAAAATACCTTTAACTGTCCTTTTTTAAAAATATATATAGTTTTTATTCCTGATCAGATCTTTTAGTTGGATTTAAAATCCTGCAATCTTCCGACAATATGAAAATGTTGATTTCCCTTTTTGCATCATAACCTTTAAATATCTGGAATGATTTAATTAAAACCCTGTTTTGCTTTTATAAATTACCCGATTTCAGGGCCGGCAATAGCAAATTGGAATTCTGGTTTCCCCGGATTTGGATGTTTTCCAAGATACATCCGAATAAATGGTCTTTGCATGGTAAATCCTATGTCTTTCACAGCTTCCCGGAAGATCTTCTGATCATCTGGAATGTCAATAATAATTGGCCTTCCTTTGCACCGCTCCATGGCATGACATAATAATGAAAATGCTATTTCTGCATTTTCCGCAACTATCGGCCCTATTTGTTCAAAGTTACTGCCTGGCCTGCCAAAACAATATCCCTGAAGATTTTTCTTTGATCTGCATATCCAGGCATAATCCCTACCCATCTTATAAAGTGAATTAAGGATTTCTGCCCGTGGGGCTCCAAACACATATTGATCGTATTCAAAGATTTGAGGTAGGTCGTTTTTGGATATCTCCAGGCATTTCTTCTTTTTGGGAATGGAATTATCATGTGTATAATCTTTTATCTCGTACCTGCTAAGGCCATATTCATCTTTGAATCCAAGGGTGTCGTAAAGCAACTTTCCCTTGGGGGTGGCATCCAAACGGATGGTGCCTTTATCTTTTGCTTTAGCAATAGCCTCTTTAAGCAGCGTAGTGCCAATACCCATACGCCTGATTTCCGGGTCAACAAGCACCATGCCTATCCAACTGAAGCGACCGGAATAATTAACTGTTGTTACCGTGCCTATTACCTTATTCTGGTATTCAGCGACCATGCTTCCATCAAGGCTGGATTTGAGAAATAGTTTCCAGTCTTCCTGCAACTGATTCCATCCCGCGGCATTTTTCAAGCGCATACCTTCAGGAATGTCTTCTTCTTGCATTGGCCTTAAAGAGTATTTATGTGGCATATTGTTAATCCTTGCTATGATATTTTTACTTTATGCGTATTAATCTACTTCGTATTTAACTTCTAATGGCTGGGATAATTTTTTATAATATTCCTTTATCGTAATAGAAGGATCTCTATCTTCTAATTTAAAAATGAGATAGGCATTTTTTGCCCGGTAACGGCTGCCGGCAGGAAGGAGGGTGTTGTGATCATTGATCAATCTTCGGTTCCAGTATCGGCCATTCCCGGCACTCCTGGTGATTTTTGTATGTTCTCCATAAAGCGGTGAAGGTTCCCCGTTTAGATTTGTATTATCATATTCCATACGGATACTTCCAAATGCGTATTTCTTATACTGGTTATAAAAATATAACCAGGTTGCATCATCATGAATGGGATCCTCAGCCAATTGATCGATCGCATCTCCTTCATAAAGCCCTACCGTATTGCCTTTTCCATCAGAATGTAGGTAAGTGACATGGGTGAACAGACTGTCCATGGTCATTTCATCATTTCTTAGTAACATCAATTCGGTATCTTCTTTGATCAATATTTCAGATGAAAAAGTAAAATATGGAAGCCCGGCATAAAATTGATACATGCAGTTCACCCGGATCTCCTCATAACCGTCCACAGATCCTGATCTGTACAAAGAAAATGTATATGGACCTTTTATTACATCCAGCCTATCAGGGTTCTGTATATGTCCAAATGTTTTGTAGTCAAGCCCTTCTTTTTGAAAATTAGGTGCCCAGTGCATATTAATATGTGTTCTCTGAAGTAATTGATTGTTAAAATGCTTCAATATCAGACCGGCAAGTTGCCCGGAACCCAAACCATTTTCAGCAGTTGCCTTTACATCAGTCAGATCGGCTATGAAATCTGAATTTTCAATTTTTATATTTATATCCTGGCCCTGGTATTTTAAAATTTCGTTCCGCAATTCTGCAGTGCCATGAACGATTTCAAATGATTTCGTTGAGTTTGCCCCCATAGAAACTGGGAAAATACATCTTAAGAACCTTTGCCCGGATGGTCTAGATATAGTATCGAGGATCTGCCCGGCAATAAGTTCTGTATTATTCACTTCTTTCAAACATATATCTCCATTTTCCCGGGATTTATCCTTCAAGGGCACCTCTATTTCAATGTACTCTAAAGATCTGTCCATTCCTGCTTTTTCGCTGACAATCAGCTTAAGAATTGCAGTTGGTTCAGACGTACATGAAAAGGAAAGTAAGATGGTTAAGGTTAAAAGCATCAAAACTTGCCTGGATATATTAATTTCTATGGTTTGTATTTTACTTTTCTGATCTTTTATCATGATCTCTGGATTTATAATTAATAATGCATGGCAATATACATCAAAGTAAATATTCTTATATTGTATAGGTTTAATATTAAAGATTAAATATCGGAAGATCGAAGCCACTATTCAAATCCGTTAATTATCTTTTTCGAACATCTTGAAAATAATATAATATCAATATCATGTTCAATACTACAGATAGGCTACAATTACCCAAATCAGGTTCTTTGATTTTCTTAATTTGGATAATCACTTCTATATTATCAGGTTGTTCCAGTCAGCAGCGCATAGAAGAAGAAGGTACCGACTGGCAGTTTTATGCACAACGGTCAGAAATTGAACCTGCGCATTGGGTTGACAGGGATGTTTTGTTTGAAGATCAACAAACGCTGGCGCTTTCGGGTGAGGGGAAAGCTTATGTCAATGGGAGCTGGAAACGTTTTATAGGTGTAAAATCCGGACAATATTACAAGTTTATAGCCCATTTTAAAGTCGAAAATGTTGAACAGATCGATCGCAGTGTGCTGGCTCAAATTACCTGGTTAAATAAGGATGGCGAACAGGTAGAGTTTATAGAATTTCCAGCTTTTAAAGCTCAGCCTGTTAATGGCTGGTATCGTATCCAGCAAATGTATAAGGTCCCAGAAGAAACGATAACAGCAAGGATTGATCTGATTTACAGATGGGATCCGGATGGAATTGTCTTTTTTGGCGGAACAGAATTCAGAGAATTCACGCCTCCTGAAGCGAGAAAGGTCCGGGTAGCGACCATACATCATCGTCCCGAAAACATGAAGAACCCAGCACAAAGCAGAGAATCATTCCGTGAGCATGTAAAAAATGCAGGGGAGCAAGGTGCAGATATTGTTTGTTTGCCAGAAGGGATAACAATTGTAGGGAATTCTATGGGCTATGTTGAAGTAAGTGAACCTATTCCCGGGCCAAGTACCGAATACCTGGGACAATTAGGAAAGGAATACAATATGTACATTGTGGCAGGGATATATGAAAGGGATGGCCCAATCGTATACAATACCTCCGTTTTAATTGGGCGAGATGGTAAATTAGAGGGAAAATACCGCAAAACCTCCCTGCCCAGGGAAGAGATCGATGGAGGCATAACACCTGGAGCTGAATTCCCGGTTTTCGACACTGATTTTGGCAGGATAGGAATGATGATATGCTGGGATGTGTTTTTTCCGGAAGTCGCCCGTCAGATTTCCCTCAAGGGTGCTGAGATCATATTTATGCCTATCTGGGGAGGTGACCTAACCCTCGCAAAGGCAAGGGCAATAGAAAACCAGATCTATCTCGTATCATCAAGCTATGATATGAAAACGGGTGTATTCGATAAGACCGGTGAACTGATGGTAGAAAGTACTGAGGAAAACCCGGTAGCCATAGTTGATATCGATCTCAATCAAAGGGAGTTGTGGTGGTGGCTTGGAGAGTACAGGAACCGCATCCAGCGCGAAAGACCGGTTGACCATTGTACTGCACAGAACGGTTCCTTTGAGTAGGTACCTGAATCTACTTAAAATTCACCTAAATCTGATTTCAGTAGCATTAGGCAGGGCTGCCGGTCTCACCAGGTGCAGCTTGCTCAAGCTTGCCAATTTCCTGGTCAATAGTCCAAAGCCCTATGCCTTCTTCACCTATAATATCGAAGAGTTCAAGAGCACGTCGTGATATCATTTCTTCCTCCCTTTGTTCAGAAACATACCATTGCATAAAATTAAGGCTTGCAAAATCTTTAACATTATAGCAATGCTCAACTATTTCATTTATAGATTGTGTGACTTTTATTTCATGTTCAAGGATCAATTGAAAGACTTCACGAAGAGAATCATAACTGTGCCTCAGACCGGTAATTTCAGGTTGTAAAGCATGGCCACCGGCATCATTGATATAATGAAACAGTTTCATCATATGCAGCCTTTCTTCATCAGCATGTCCGTAAAGGAATTTCGAAGAATGACTATATCCCTGAACATCACACCATGAGGCCATTGACAAATAATGAGCTGAAGCTTGTGCTTCCATCATGATCTGATTATTTAACATAGCCTCTGTTTCTGTTGAAATGGATCGGTTTAATGATAAATTGTCTTTCATAATAATACTTCGTAGCGTTTATAAAATATAAAATGTGTTCAAAATTAAGTTTTAAGGTTCAAATAATAACATATATGGACGTGTAATTTCTTTTTCGAGCTCAATTATACCTATATTCCTTACTTTTCTAATGTATTCCCGCCCTTCAAAATATATTAAAATAACGGGGACTGTAAAAACCTGAAATTCTGCAGCTATCACTGGATTTTCTGCAATATTTATAAAATGGAGAACCATTTCAGGAAACTTTTGTTCTATCAGTTCCCGTACTTTTGGCTTTAATACCTTGCATACATTGCATTCAGGCGAGGTAAAGTATAATGCAACCGCTTGATTTTCAATTAATTGATCTTTAACCATTTCTGTTAAATCCTATTTGAATATAAAATTATTTCTTTTATTCCTATTTCCATATATTTATATTTGTTTCCAAACTACATTTTTTCAATGAGACGGATTATATTTTTCAGTACCCTTTATACATTAATTTTATTTGCCGGAAATTCATTAGCACAGGATAATGCCAGTTACGACCTGGACAAGTATATAGAAAACCCTTCGATGTATAATGAGAATCAGGAAGACCCACATGTACCGCTTTGTCCTTTTGAGAAGGAGGAAAATGCCCTGAAGGGGGATTTCAGTTTATCACCCTGGTATCAGTCTTTGAACGGTACATGGAAATTTTCATGGTATTCCAATCCTTTTAATGCTCCACAACAGTTTTACAATCCGACTACAGTGATTAACAATTGGGATGACATAGTCGTACCCGGCACATGGCAGATGCAGGATTTTGGATACAAGATTTATCGTAATATCCCTTTGGAATTCGCTCCATATGATCCACCCAAAGTTCCTGATCATTTAAATCCTACAGGATTATATGTTAGGGAATTTCAAATTCCTGAAGAATGGGACAACCGAAAAATATTTATTCATTTTGAAGGTGTAAAGTCAGTATATTGGGTATGGGTGAATGGCATTTATGTTGGTTTCGATAAGGGAAGCATGACTTCAGGGGAATGGGACCTGACAAAATATGTTCACAATGGGACCAACCATATTGCGGTAAAAGTCATGCGATGGTCGGATGGGACATACCTCGAAGATCAAGACATGTGGCGTTTTAGTGGCATCTACCGCGATGTGTATTTATATTCCACACCTAATGTGCACATACGTGATTTCTTTGTTCGAACCGATCTGGATAATAATTATAAGAATGCAGACCTTATCATTGATGCAAAGATCCATAATTATGACAGTATACAGCATAATAATCTCCTCCTGGATATAAAATTGATAGATGCTGAGAAAAAGACTGTTCTTTCCAAAAACCTGAAAGCAGGGACCCTCCTGGCTAGTGATGAAAAAGTAGTTGAAATGTCTTATAAGTTAAGTGATCCTTTACTATGGAGTGCGGAAAAGCCCAATTTGTATAAACTATTAATGGTTTTAAAGGACCCGGATGATAAAGTATTAGAAATTATTGAAGAAACGGTTGGTTTCAGAGAAATAGAGATTAAAGACGCACAATTACTGATTAATGGAGTGGCAGTGAAGTTCAGAGGGGTTAACCGCCACGAGCATGATCCCAAATTCGGTCGGACTATGACACGGGATTTGATAGAACAGGATTTACGTCTTATGAAGCAATTGAACGTGAATTCGATCCGTACTTCACACTATCCGAATACACCTTTGTTTTATGACCTGGTTGATCAATATGGTTTATACCTGTGCGATGAAGTGAACGCCGAATGCCACGAAGGTGAGAATTACCTTGCTGGGCAGGAAGGCTGGAAAGATGCCTTCATGGACCGGACAGAAAGGTTCTTTCACAGAGATAAAAACCACCCCTCAGTAATTTTGTGGAGTACCGGAAATGAATGTGGATATGCCCCTATACACCATACCATGGCAGAATACCTGAGAGCGCAGGATCCTACCAGAGTGGTTTATCACCAGGGGAATATACCCAATGGAGATGCCCCTTATGCAGATGTGAATGGCATCCGGTATCCGAAACAGGAAGAATTGTACAATGTGGGACAAACCACGGACAGGCCTGTAATTATGGGTGAATATAGCCATGCAATGGGAAATGCACTGGGTGGTTTTGATGAATACTGGGATATTATCAATAACAATAAATCATTGCAGGGTGGATTCATCTGGGATTGGGTTAATCAGGGCCTTGAATTTGACCTGATAACCACACCTGATGGATCGCAGTTTAAGCATCAATCGGTAATTATGGGGCGGACTGAACTTGTTGAAGGTATGCAGGGTAGTGCATTGGCTTTCAGTGGCCTGGATGATTTCGTGGAGGTATATGACCATCCTGTGTTCAATCAATTAGGGGAAAAACTTACTCTGGAATGCTGGGTATATCCCAGAAATTATGTCGATGTCAACCCAATGATCAGCAAAGGACTTAGTTATGAGTTGACCCAAACACATAAAGATTCTTTATCTTTTCTTCTTTCACTGAATGGTGTTTTACACAGGATAGATGGTTACGTCTCAAGAAACTGGAATTTTAACTGGCAACATCTTATAGCTACTTATGACGGAAGTAAGATGACTTTGTATCAAAATGGAAATCTACTGGCTGAGAAAACTGTATCCGGGAAAATTGACCGGTCTCCCCACCCTGTATGCATAGGAAAAAACCACAAAAAAAATCATGAGAATAAAGGTTGGTTTGTTTCCAACAGCATTTATGATCAGGTCAGGATATATAACGAGTCTATGGATATCCAGAATCTTTTATTGTCTGTAAACAGCCAGTTAAATTTGCCAAAGTCTATTTTATGGCTTGACTTTGATGATCAGAATAAGGAAGGTACATTTTTGTCTTATGGAGCTACGCCCCAGAGTAGCGGGACCATGGATGGTGTGGTTTCCTCCTACAGGGTTCCCCAGCCCGAAGCATACCAGATGAAACAATCACATACACCAGTTTCTGTCAAAATTAAAGGACGGGAAAAGCGAAAATATGAGATAATAAACAGGCATCATTTTACTGACCTTTCTGAGTTCGATATAAACTGGGACTTGCTGGAGAATAATAAAAATATAGCTTCAGGAACTTTGAAACTGGAAACACCAGCCCAGGGTGTTGAGGAAATTGAAGCACCCTATAAGGAACCTTCTCATAAAGCTGGAGCAACCTATATATTCAGAGTGACAGTCAGTTTAAAAAAGAAAAACGAATGGGCAGAAAAGGGCCATGAAATTTGTTTCCAGGAATTTGAACTTAAAAATTTAAACGAACGTAAGGGTGTATTTATGCAGGAGGAAACCTCGGGGTTCAATGTATCGGAGGAGAGCGAAGATTTGCTGATTATTGCTGCAAATAACATAAATTTCAATCTGGATCTGAATACCGGACTGCTGATATCTATTCAAGACGGTGATGTTGAACTAATTTCAGGATCACCAAAGTTTAATGTATGGAGAAAACCAGTAATGAATGAATGGTCAGAGTGGGGAATTAATGAGGCTGAATTCTGGTACAAATACGGTTTAGATAGCCTTATCCATAAAGCAACAATGGTAGAATATTCAAAATCGGGGATCAATGCCTATGTAAAATTTAAAATTGAATCCAGGTCATTTTCAAATCCGGTAATTGTCTTTTATCATGAGTTAAGCTATGATTTTCTTTCAACAGGTGATCTGGTGATAAGCCATAAAATTATACCTGATGTAGAGCCCCCTTCATTGTATACGAAAGATTGGTTTCCACTGGATTACATACAAAAAATAGGCTTGCAATTTACCCTCGCAGAAGGGATTGAAAAGGTATCATGGTATGGAAGAGGCCCTCAGGAATCCTATCCGGATAGAAAAACCGGCTATAAGACCGGACAATATGAAATGAACATCAGCGATATTGAAATTCCATATATCATACCACAGGATTTTGACAACCGGACTGATCTCAGGTGGTTAAGCGTGCATTCTTCAGAAGGAGGAGGGTTGCTGATTACTAGCAGTCACATGTTTAACTCCAGTATAAATCCTTATAGTAACCTAGATAAGGCCTGGTATCCTTTTCAATTGAAGCGTACAAAGAATCCAGTTCTGAACATTGATCATCAGGTTACAGGTGTAGGAGGAACTCCGGTGCGGGTTAGACCTGTTTACCGGACATATCCAAAGAATTACGAATATAAATTACTATTACGCCCATTTGGACGAAATCCGGATTTCTACAGATTGAGTAATGTGGAGTTTTAGATAAGAGGCTAGTCCCAAATGTCGTTAAAGGTATGATTTCCGAAGAAACCTAATATTTATTGGGTTTTGTCTGATTTGAAACGGCTGCAAATGCAGGCAGTGAAACTGTCCTTGGAGATGTCAATGCATACTGATTGTCTGACAAGATCTTGATGTATAGTATCAATGTTTTAGGTTCTTAGACCTTATTTTCTCCACCGCCTTGCCTTTTGATTTACACGTGATAATCTAAGTGATAGCTTTAAGTACTGTCCAGACTCTGAAGAAAAACAAAATGGCAACGGAGATTCCTTTTTTGCGATATGGATAAAGCCTGCCTGAGGCTGCCTTCTTTCGTTTCCTAGGTCAAAATGATTAGTTTAACTATTCAAATTAACCTAAATATCGGTCTGGTACAAAAGTAAAAGAGGTTGCTCTTAAAACAACCTCTTCCTAATATTGCGTATATCTTTTTTTAAGATATCATTCTTTTCTTTTATTAAAGTTGACATAGGTTAATATTCCGATGCTGGTTTTTCATTAACATATGAATATTACCATCCTCAGATTATTTCCCCTCTTTCGCTTTTATAAGATTCAGTGCCGAACCAGCTTTAAACCAGTCGATTTGGGCTTGATTATATGTATGGTTCGCAATAATTGTATCCTTTGAGCCATCTTTATGATGTACAACAAGGGTTAAGGGTTTTTCAGGAGCGAATGATTTCAGATCTACGATATCTATGGTATCGTCTTCCTGTATTTTATCATAATCCGATTCATTTTGAAACACCAATGCAAGCATCCCTTGTTTTTTGAGATTGGTCTCATGAATACGAGCAAAAGACTTCACCAGTACTACCCTTACACCCAGGTGTCTGGGTTGCATGGCAGCATGCTCTCTGGAGGACCCTTCTCCATAATTATGATCTCCAATAACGATGGTAGATATGCCCTTTTCCTTATAAGCCCTCTGGGTGTCAGGTACTGGGCTATATTCTCCTGTTAATTGATTCTTTACACTATTGGTTTCTTTATTGAAAGCATTAACAGCTCCTGTTAAAGTATTATCTGATATATTGTCAAGATGCCCGCGGAACCTAAGCCAGGGGCCAGCCATTGAAATATGATCTGTTGTACATTTGCCCTCAGCCTTGATTAATACTTTCAATCCCAGAAGATTTTCTCCATCCCAGGGCATAAAAGGATTTAATAATTGCAATCGTTTGCTGTCAGGTCTAACGATTACCTCTAGTCCAGAACCATCCTCTGCCGGTGCAACATAACCAGGATCATCTACTGCAAATCCATTTGCGGGCAATTCCTCACCTGTAGGTACTGACAACATTACCTCCTCTCCATTTCCATTGACCAATTTGTCTTTTATAGGGTTAAAACGGAGATCACCTGCAATCGCCAGAGCAGTTACCATTTCTGGTGAGGCCACAAAGGCGTAGGTATTTGGATTACCATCGGCTCTTTTAGAAAAGTTTCTGTTAAAGGAATGTACGATAGTGTTCTTCTCCTTTTTATCTGCACCATCACGGTCCCATTGTCCAATGCATGGGCCACAGGCATTGGCAAAAACACTTGCTCCAATTTTATCAAAAATATTTATAAATCCATCCCGCTCAATAGTGTACCGAACCTGTTCAGATCCAGGGGTGATGGTAAATTTGGCTTTCGTCTTTAAATTTTTCTCAACAGCCTGGTTGGCTACTGAAGCTGCTCTTGAAATATCTTCATAGGATGAGTTGGTACAACTTCCAATCAATCCAA
This sequence comes from uncultured Cytophagales bacterium, assembly GCA_942491935.1. Lineage (GTDB taxonomy): Bacteria > Bacteroidota > Bacteroidia > Cytophagales > Cyclobacteriaceae > JAGTVG01. Next base: position 57,841 of record CALOCZ010000050.1, on the reverse strand, counting down.
CTTCTACTTTTGTTGGCCATCCGTTTTTCTCGGCTTCCTCTGCCATTTGAGATATAGGTGTGGCCCGATCTGGTGTAAACGGTCCATTCAGATGGGGTTCGAGTTCTGACAGGTTGATTTCAATGACCTGGTCAAAATATTTTTCAGGATCTGCATATACTTCCGGATCAGCTGTCAAATAAGATTTTACTTTCTCAGCTTCATCGGCAACATCATTACGCCCTGTAGCCCTAAGATATCGTTCCATGGATTCGTCATATCCAAAAGTTGATGTAGTAGCACCTATCTCAGCCCCCATATTACATATAGTGCCTTTGCCGGTACAGGAAATACTCAGTGCACCTTCGCCAAAATATTCAACGATCGATCCGGTTCCTCCTTTTACAGTGAGAATACCTGCAACCTTTAAGATCACATCTTTTGCTGCTGTCCAACCATTCATTTTGCCTGTAAGCTTAACACCAATCAGTTTTGGAAATTTCAGCTCCCAGGGCATCCCGGCCATTACGTCTACAGCGTCAGCACCCCCGACACCAATGGCTATCATTCCAAGTCCACCTGCATTTACGGTATGTGAATCCGTCCCGATCATCATTCCCCCAGGAAATGCATAATTTTCAAGTACTACCTGATGGATTATTCCCGCGCCTGGTTTCCAGAATCCAATACCATATTTGTTTGAAACAGAAGCCAGAAAATCAAATACTTCTTTGCTGGCTGAAATTGAATTTTTCAGATCTTCATTAGCTCCTTTCTTTGCCAGAATAAGATGGTCGCAATGTACGGTGGAAGGAACAGCGGCTTTTTCCTTGCCCGCCTGCATAAATTGTAATAAGGCCATCTGGGCGGTAGCATCTTGCATAGCGACCCTGTCAGGGGCAAAGTCAACATAAGACTTTCCTCTCTCAAAAATGGAATCAGGATTTCCATTGAAGAGGTGTGCGTATAAAATCTTTTCAGCCAGGCTCATTGGCTTACCTAATAGTGTTCTTGCTGCATCTATGCGATTACCCATGCGGGCATATACAGCTTTTATCATATCAATATCGAAGGCCATAAATATGTGTTTACTTTAAATTGTTAATCTAAGCAAAGTTATAAAAACATGAACACCTAATCATTATTTTCAAAACAGTATTTCAAATAGATTGTTTTTACACACATATAAGTCAAGGTTCAACGGAAAAATTTCATAATTACAATATATTTATTTAGAATAATTCTAAATTGAGGGATTGAAAAATTTCTTAATATTAAGTTTTAATTATTTTAAATTATAAATCCATTTTTGTGGATAGTTTTCGGGGAAGGGTGTTCTTTTTCCACTTTGTTTGGAAATTAAGTTGGTAATGTTAGTTTTGTGCCAATTAATTATTTTGAAATAAATATCTAGTATGTTAGAAGACATAAGCTGCCTGCTTAATAGGAGAGGTCATATAGTTTTAGCATTCATATTATTTTCGGGCTTAATTGTTTCATTTTCAACGATATCTGTCCATGCGCAGGAAGCCGCTGATAGTACTGCCATTGTAAGTTCCGCAGCACCTGATGATGGGATCTCAGCTGACCCGGATATTATCGATGCCGGAGAGACCCTATTTAATAATTATTGCAAGGTATGCCACGCTGTGGACAAGCAGGTAATAGGACCTGCACTTGCAGGTGTTTATGAAAGACTTGAAATCCCATGGATTACGGCATTTGTACAGAATTCTCAAAAAGTAATTGAGAGTGGTGATGCTTACGCAGTCCAGACTTATGAACAATACAACAAAACCCAAATGCCCTCTCATGATCTTTCAGATGACGAGGTGCTTGCCATTCTTTCCTATGTTAAAGACCAGACTTTAAATCCTCCTACTAACGCAATGGATATGGGAGGCCCCGCAGGTGAAGCAGGAGCAGCTCCCACTGGTTTGTCTATTTCATCAGGATTTCTAATTGCTGCTATGACCGGACTTGTCATAGTACTCATCTTAATACTTATTGTTCTTGTGATGCTGGTTCAGACCCTGACACGGTTCATGAAGCAGAAAAAAGGTCTTGATGAAAGTGAACTTGAAGTCATTGAACAGCGGTTTAATATAGCCAACCTGGTACGATCTCCTGCATTCGTTGGCTTTGTATCTTTTATTTTTATTGCCATTATGATGAAATCGGTAATCGACGGTCTTTATTCAGTAGGAATACAGCAAGATTACTCCCCGACACAACCAATTGCATATTCTCATAAAGTACACGCAGGTGATTATCAAATTGAGTGTGAATATTGTCATACTGGTGTCGCTACCAGTCGGCAAGCCAACATTCCATCAGCCAGTGTATGTATGAACTGCCACAGTGCTATTGTAAAGGTGATGGGAGCTGATCAACCTTCAGAAGAGATACAGAAAATATACGATGCTATTGAAAACAACAGGCCTATCGAATGGGTAAGGGTACATAACCTTCCTGACCTAGCTTATTTTAACCATGCCCAACATTATAAGGTAGGAAATATCATATGCCAGGATTGCCATGGTCCTATTGAAACCATGGAAGTGGTCCGGCAACAAAATACCCTGACGATGGGATGGTGTATTGATTGTCACAGAGAAACAGTTATCCAGACTGATAATGGATATTATGATCAGTTGGTTGAACTGCATAAGACCGTTAGTAAAGATGATATGGTTGTAGCGGATATTGGTGGTTTAGAATGTTCAAAATGTCATTATTAAGGATTTATTCAGAATTTAATTAATTCATGGAAGAAAATAAAAAAAGGTACTGGAACGGACTTGAGCAACTGAAAAATGACCCGGAGTATATTAAATATGCGGGCAGGGAATTCCCTCAGGAATTGCCCATAGGGAAAGAAGACAGTGCGGCACCTTCAAGTTCAAGAAGGGATTTTCTGAAGATGATGGGTTTCAGTGTAGCAGCCGCCTCTCTGGCAGCATGCGAAGCGCCTGTTCGTAAAGCCATACCTTACCTGAATAAACCAGTAAACCTGGAACCAGGGGTGCCAAATTATTATGCTTCCACTTATTCTGTTGGAGGTGATTACTGCAGCATTGTAGTTAAAACAAGAGAAGGAAGACCAATAAAGGTCCAGGGAAATACATTGTCAGGATTTTCAAAAGGCGGTACAAGTGCACAGGTTGAAGCTTCCGTCCTTTCACTTTACGATAAGGAAAGAATTACAGGGCCATTGGATGGAGGGGAGAAATCTGAATGGGAAGTAGCTGATGTGGAAATTGTAAAACAGTTAAAAGCTATAGCACAAGGAAACGGCCAGATCCGGATTGTAAGTCATTCGATACTAAGCCCGACTACAAAGGATATCATAGCTGAATTTATTGAAAAATATCCCTCCACAAAGCACATCGTTTACGATACGGATTCTATGCACGGAATGAGGGAAGCCAATAGAAATAATTTTGGACAAGGATTGATCCCTACCTATAATTTTGATAAAGCGGATGTAGTGATCAGTTTTGGAGCAGACTTCCTTGGGAACTGGTTGAACGCCGTAGGATATAACCGGGATTATGCAAAAACCAGAAAGATCAATAAAGAACATCGCAAGATGTCGCGGCATTTCCAGTATGAATCATTAATGTCATTAACTGGTTCGAATGCTGATTACAGGATTGCCATAAAACCATCTCAGGAAGGACTAATCATTGCTAAACTATATAACCTGATTGCCTCAAAAGCTGGTCAGGGGACCATAAAAGTATCTGATCCTGGTGATATAAAATTCCTTGCAAAAGCTGCAGATCAATTATGGTCCGCACGTGGCAAATCTCTTGTTGTTTCAGGATCAAATGACCCGGATGTACAAATGCTTGTAAATGGCATCAATTACATGGTCGGGAATTATGGAACAACTATTGATCTTAGCAATCCGGTGAACTTGAAGCAGGGTAATGATGAGGCTATGGATGCCTTTGTTAAGGAACTCGGAGAAGGTAAGGTAGAAGGAGTGATCTTTTATAATGTCAACCCGGTATACAACCACCCGAAAGGATCGGAAATAGCCGAATCCATATCTAAGGCATCCTTATCGATATCTACCTCCGGGGTGAAGGATGAGACAGCTTCTATCGTAAAATACAACCTGCCAGATCATCATTATTTGGAATCCTGGAATGATGCTGAACCTGTCCCAGGTAAGCTTAGCCTCGCCCAACCTGGTATCACGCCATTGTTCAATACCCGTCAGGTACAGGAATCATTACTGACCTGGATGGAAGAAGAATTGACCGATTATTATCGATACCTCAATAATACATGGGAAAGCAAATATTTCCCTACCCAACAGAAAATTACGGATTTTCAAACCTTCTGGGACCAATGCCTGCATGATGGCCTTTATAGTTATGATACTGGTTCAGTATCTCTTAGCGATTATATGCCAAATGAAGGTATTGCCCAGGGAATAGGAAGGAAATATTCAGTATCAAGCAATGGCTTAGAGCTGGTATTATATACAAAAATTGGGATTGGAAATGGCACTCAAGCCAACAATCCATGGCTTCAGGAGATGCCCGATCCAATAACAAAAGCAACCTGGGATAACTATCTGACCATTCCTCAGTCCCTTGCACGTGAACTGGGGATCAGTGCGGATGGCAATCAATTTCCTGTAGCTACATTAAACGCTCAAGGAAAATCTGTAAAAGTCCCGGTGCTGGTTCAGCCAGGACAAGCAAGAGGGACTCTTGGACTTGCATTAGGATATGGTCGCAGGAACGCTGGAAAAGTTGCGAACAATATTGGGATTGATGCCTATCCCTTAATGGACAATTCAAGGGGTTTTTGGTCGAATACAGTAATAGAAGGAATTAATATTGAACCGCTTTCTGAAACTTACAGGATAGCACAAACACAGACCCATCATACGTATATGGGTCGAACAAATGTTATTCAGGAAGCATATCTTGAAGAGTATAAAGCAGATCCTACAGCAGGAAGGCATTATGCCAATATAGCAGCGTCCATGGACCTTGATAGAAAAATGGGGGATGGCCACGTTGATGGAAAGATCGATGCAAAGAAGATCACACTATGGAAAGGCCATGATTACAACAACCATCATTGGGGTTTAATGATCGATATGAACTCCTGCACCGGATGCTCTGCCTGTACCATTTCATGTCAGGTGGAAAACAATGTGCCGGTTGTTGGAAAGGAAGAAGTTCTGAACCGACGGGATATGCATTGGATCAGGATCGACAGGTATTATAGCAGTGATGCACCGGTGAATGATCTGGTTGGGCTGGAAGAAGCAGCCGAAAATCCGGAGATCACCCATCAGCCAATGATGTGCCAGCATTGTAATAACGCACCATGTGAAACGGTATGCCCGGTAGCTGCTACTACACATAGCACAGAAGGACTCAATCAGATGACCTACAATCGATGCGTAGGTACGAGGTATTGTGCTAACAACTGTCCGTACAAAGTAAGAAGATTCAACTGGTTTAAATATCATGATAATGACCAGTTCAGCATGAATACTTCAATGCATAACGATCTTGGTAAAATGGTATTGAATCCGGATGTGGTAGTCCGTTCAAGAGGTGTTATGGAAAAATGCTCTTTCTGTGTTCAAAGGATTCAATATGGTAAGCTTGAAGCAAAACTGGAGGGAAGAAGGCCCTTGGATGGCGAGATCAATGTGGCCTGTGCCGAATCCTGCCCGTCCGAAGCCCTTGTTTTTGGAGATTTGAATGACCCGAACAGCAGGATCAATAAAATGATGAAAGTCAAAGAGCAGGATGGGAACAAAGTTATACAGGAAGACAGGATATATACAGTATTGGAAGAAATCGGGGTTCGACCCAATGTGTTTTATACCACAAAAATTAGAAATAAAGATTTAGAAGATAAAAATGCCTAATAACCACATATGGAAGTAGTTTCAACGGTAAGGCCACCATTGGTTACTGGTGGTAAAACAGCATCTGATGTGACCAACGATATTTGCCGGCAGGTAGAGGGTAAACCCTCGAAATCCTGGTTAATGGGAATGGCCATATCGCTAACAGTACTAGCAATAGGCCTGTATGCAACTGTCGTTTTATTATGGGAAGGAATTGGTGTCTGGGGACTGAATAAGACAGTTGGCTGGGCCTGGGATATTACAAACTTCGTCTGGTGGGTTGGTATTGGTCACGCCGGCACCTTAATTTCAGCTATTCTACTGCTTTTCAGGCAAAGATGGAGAATGTCGATCAACCGGGCTGCTGAAGCTATGACCATTTTTGCAGTGATTTGTGCAGCTATGTTCCCTGGTTTCCATATGGGCAGGTTGTGGCTTGGTTTCTATTGGGCACTGCCCTTGCCAAATACATTTGGATCCTTATGGGTGAATTTTAACTCACCCTTGCTATGGGATGTTTTTGCGATAAGTACTTATTTTACGGTTTCAGCAGTATTCTGGTATATTGGATTAATTCCTGATTTTGCAACTATTCGGGACCGGGCCACAAATAAGATCTCAAAAATGATTTACGGTGCCATGAGCTTTGGCTGGGATGGAGCCGCAAAGACCTGGTCAAGGTATGAATCTGTTGCTCTGATACTTGCCGGACTGGCTACTCCACTTGTACTATCTGTGCATACCATCGTATCTTTTGACTTTGCCACTTCAGTTATTCCAGGATGGCATACAACGATATTTCCACCTTATTTTGTGTCCGGCGCTATTTTCTCTGGATTTGCCATGGTGATGACATTAATGATCATAGCCCGGCATGTGATGAACCTGAAGGATTATATTACCATATATCATATAGAATTGATGAACATAATCATCATTATCACTGGATCGATAGTTGGCGTTGCTTACCTGACGGAATTATTCATTTCCTGGTATTCAGGAGTGCCCGCAGAACAATATGCCTTCCTGAACCGAGCCACAGGCCCATACTGGTGGGCATACTGGACGATGATGACCTGTAACGTAATATCCCCTCAATTGTTCTGGATTAGAAAGATACGTACAAGTATAGTCGCTTCATTCATACTATCTATTGTAGTGAATATAGGGATGTGGTTTGAAAGGTTTGTGATTATAGTAACATCCTTACACAGAGATTATCTCCCATCAAGTTGGGCCATGTTCTACCCGACCTTTTATGATGTGGGTGAATACCTTTTTTCTCTTGGATTCTTCTTTACCTGCTTCCTGTTGTTTGCCAAATTTTTCCCGGTAGTCAATATGGCTGAAGTAAAGAGTATTATTAAATCAACGGGTTCTACCATAAAAACTTCTAAATAAATGGAATTGAATAAGAACTTTTTAGTAGGTGTTTACAGTGATCCTGATGAGGTAGTCAGTGCTGTGAAGAAGATCCGCTCTAATAATATCAGGGTCCATGAAGTATATTCTCCGTTTGCCATTCATGGTATTGATGAAGCCCTGGGCTATAAACGCTCCCGGTTGCCAATAGCTGCCTTTTTATTTGGTGTGACAGGTACATTACTGGCTTTAACCATGCAGTTCTGGATGATGGGCATCGACTGGCCGATGATCATAGGTGGGAAAAACTTTGCTTCACTTCCGCCCTTCATTCCTGTTACTTTTGAACTGACGGTATTGATATCAGCTCTGGGGATGGTAGGTGTGTTTATGGTAGCTTCTGATCTTAAACCATATAAGAAAGTAAAATTAATGGATGTCCGGATTACAGATGATAAACATGTGATAGCCATTGATCTGGGAGCAAATAAGGGGGCCTCAGAAGAAATAAAAAAATTATTAAAGGAAACCGGAGCTGAAGAAGTGAACGAAAAGAATTTTGATTAATCAAATGATTTCGATGAATAGAATATTATCATATATCGGGTTAATTGTTATTGGGGGGATAATAATATCCTGCAGTGCAAAAGATGACTATCAGGGTCTGGAATATGCCCCTAATATGTACCACAGTGTTCCTTATGAACCAATGACTCAAATAACCGATAAAGATGCAGGCAACTGGGTAAATTCTGACAGTGATGAATACGGGGAATATTTTAATTCTAATCCCAACAATCCGCATATGATGAATTTAAGAACGCCCCCGGCCAATGTTGTCGCGAGGACCAAAAACGGATTTTTACCTTATCGGATTCCAAAGGACAGCATCGAATATGCAGGGAAATATATAAAGAATCCTTTGGATTCTACTGTAGAGATGATAGCACAGGGTAAGGCATTGTTTGAGATATTCTGTATCTCATGCCATGGACCAACCGGACAGGGGGATGGACTGGTCGGGCAGGTAATGTTGGGGGTTCCGGCTTATAACGTAGGAAGAGTGAAAGATCTACCGGAAGGATGGATATTTCATACCATCACCTGGGGCCGGGGACGAATGTACCCTCTCGGTCCTCAGATACCGATTGAAAATAGATGGAAAATCGTAAGATACGTTCAAACTTTACAGAATCAACCGAATTAAAGATCAGTACATAATATGAGCAAGGAAGTATTTGTATTTACATCATCGACCAAAAAGAAAATTCTGATCCTTGGATTGGTGGGAATCGTATTGGCCGCATTAGGAATTGTCATCCTGGCATTTAGCGGCAATGGACATGGTGGTGATGCCGGCCATGAAGCCTCAGGTCATGCTTTTCACTGGACATATCGTTTATATACTGATCTTTGGATCAATAATGTATACTTTATAGGCCTTGCGATAACAGGCGTATTCTTCTTTGCTGTTCAATATGCAGCTCAAGCCGGATGGTCTTCTGCACTAATCAGGATACCTCTTTCTTTCGGGTCCTGGTTGCCATTCGCTTTTGTGCTCACCTTAATTGTTTTCTACCTCGCTAACTTCAGCTCGCACTGGCATATGTTCCACTGGCTTGATCATTCTCTTTATAACGAAACTTTGACGGATGGATCCATGAATCCTAATTATGACCCGATCATAGCAGGTAAGGAGGCCTATCTGAACCTCCCGTTTTACTTAATCAGAACGGTTGGGATATTCCTGGCTTGGATTGCCTTCTTTTTCTTGATGAGAAAGGTAAATTTTGCTGAAGATCAGATAGGAGGAGTTAATCAGTATCGCAAGCTGATTCGATTATCAGCCATTTTTATTATATTTTTCGCATTATCATCAGCCGTAGGTTCGTGGGACTGGATCATGTCTATCGACACGCACTGGTTCAGCACCATGTTTGGGTGGTACGTGTTTTCCAGCTGGTTTGTAGCAAGTGTAGCCGCCATCACACTGGTAGTTATTTTATTAAAGGAGAATGGCTACCTGCCTATGATTTCTGACAACCATTTACACGATCTTGGAAAATACGTTTTTGCATTCAGTATTTTCTGGACTTATATCTGGTTCTCTCAATACCTGCTGATCTATTATGCGAATATTCCAGAAGAATCTATATATTTTATAGAGAGGTTAAAAAGTGATTTCTACACCCCAGTTTTTTTCCTCAATATTATAATAAACTTTTTCTTTCCTTTCTTAGTTCTTATGACAAGGGATGCAAAGAGGCACGGGGTATTTCTGAAGATTGTTTGTTACGTCGTACTATTCGGGCATTGGCTAGACTTCTACCTGATGGTCACACCAGGAACACTTCAGGAAAATGGCGGGTTTGGTTTCCTTGAGATAGGAACCATCCTGGTATATACGGCGGCCTTTTTGTATGTGGTTTTAAACAGCCTGACAAAATCAGCCCTTGTGCCAAAAAATCATCCGATGTTGCAGGAGAGTATGCACCATCATATTTAGTGAATTTTTAAGCCATATTGATTCAATTTAGGTGGACAAGGATGAAAATACTTGCCCATTTTGAATTATTGCGTTAAAAATGGCACTAATTCGGATATGTTTTTTGCAAATCCGTGTTTAATGATTAGATTCGAAGTTTATTTTATAAGGAACTATGGTCATAACTGTTATTTTAATAGGTTTAGTATTAATTATTGCGATCCTTGTTGTGGTATACAGGATCCATTCGCTTGTCGATGTTGCAAGAGGGAATCACAAGAAAAAAGTTACAGGAAGTAACGGAGTGAATGCAGCCTTGTTGTTCGCTTTCGTGGTAATTAGCATGATCTTTTTCATCTGGTATTCAGTGTCAAGGTTCGATGCTTATCATTTGCCTATTGCTTCTGAACACGGAATATCAACAGATAATCTGTTCTGGGTGACCATGGCAGTTATCGGGATTGTTTTCTTCATTACACAGATCCTGTTGTTTTATTTCTCTTACCGCTACCGGTATAAATCTAAATCCAAAGCATTGTTTTTCCCGGAAAACAATAAGCTGGAAATGATATGGACAGTAGTCCCGGCTATAGTTCTTGCTTTGCTGATATTTTCCGGTCTGAAGATTTGGAACCAGGTTACCGCTGATCCTCCTGAAGAAGCGGAGGTTGTGGAGATTATGGGTTATCAGTTTGCATGGAGAACAAGATATCCGGGAAGTGATGGTCAGCTTGGAAAATATGATTACAGGTTGATCGACGCAACAAATGAATTCGGAATAGATTTCAGGGATAAAGCAGCCTTCGATGACTTTACACCCAGAGAGATACATATCCCTAAAGGTAAGCCTGTTTTATTGAAGATCAGGGCAAGGGATGTGCTGCACAGTGTTTTTGCTCCTCATTTCAGGCTTAAAATGGATGCCGTTCCGGGTATGCCTACCAGTTTCTGGTTTATTCCTACTAAGACAACAGATGAAATGCGTACTGAAACGGGGAATCCTGATTTTAATTATGAAATTGCCTGTGCAGAAGTATGTGGCAGGGGACACTTTTCGATGAGGATGCTTGTAGTGGTGGAAGAACCTGAGGCATATGAGAAATGGAAATCAGAGCAGGAACCATGGCTCAGCAAAAACCAGGATTATCTTGCCAAGGTACCCGAAGACCTAAAGGAACTGGCATTAGTAAAAACGGGACTTAGTCAATAAATTCCTGATCCCTGAACAAAAAGTATAAAAAGAAATTAAAATATAATATGTCCACTAAAAATATTGAAGTAGAAGCCGAGATACATGAGCATGATCATGAGCATGATCATCACCAGAGCTTCATAACCAAATATATCTTCAGTACCGACCATAAGATAATTGCCAAACAGTATCTATTTACCGGTATATTCTGGGCTTTTATTGGCGGTTTGTTATCTGTTATTTTCAGGTTACAGCTTGGATTTCCGGATATGGACCTTGAGTGGTTAAGGCCATTTTTCGGCAAATGGATTACAGCAAATGGGAAGCTGGATCCGGAATTTTACCTGGCACTGGTCACCATGCATGGAACAATAATGGTGTTTTTCGTCCTCACGGCGGGTTTAAGTGGCACATTCAGTAATTACCTGATACCCTTGCAAATTGGTGCCAGGGATATGGCTTCCGGTTTTATCAACATGCTTTCATACTGGTTCTTCTTTGCTTCCGGTGCGGTTATGTTTATTTCATTGTTTATTGAAACAGGACCTGCATCAACAGGCTGGGTTGTATATCCACCCTTATCTGCATTACCACAGGCCATGTCAGGATCAGGCCTGGGCATGACGATGTGGCTGACGGCCATGGCCCTGTTTATCGTCTCAACTCTATTGGGTGGAATAAACTATATAACTACAGTTATTAATCTTCGAACCAAGGGCATGTCGTTTTCCAGGCTGCCTTTAACTGTCTGGGCTTTTCTATTGACAGCAATAATCGGATTATTGTCTTTCCCGGTATTATTCGCTGCAGCCCTGCTATTAATATTTGACAGGAGTTTTGGTACCAGTTTTTATCTTGCTGAAATATTTATAAATGGAGAAGCCCTGCCAAACATGGGTGGGAGCCCAATACTCTACCAGCATTTGTTTTGGTTCCTTGGACACCCCGAGGTGTATATCGTTATTCTCCCAGCCCTGGGGATAACCTCTGAAGTTATAGCAACAAACTCAAGGAAACCTATCTTTGGTTATAGAGCTATGATAGGTTCCATGATGGGTATTACAGTACTTTCATTTATCGTATGGGCACATCATATGTTTGTGACCGGAATGAATCCCTTCCTGGGTTCCATATTCATGTTGTTGACTTTGATCATAGCCGTCCCCAGTGCAGTTAAAGTATTTAATTATCTTACTACCTTATGGAAGGGAAATCTAGTCTTTACACCAGCCATGTTGTTTTCAATAGGGCTGGTATCGTTCTTCATATCCGGAGGGTTGACGGGATTATTACTTGGTAATTCAGCCATAGATATCCAGTTGCATGACACCTATTTCGTAGTTGCCCATTTTCATCTGGTGATGGGTAGTGCGGCTTTCTTTGGAATGATGGCGGGAGTATACCATTGGTTCCCAAAGATGTTCGGAAGAATGATGGACGAAAAACTGGGATATGTACATTTCTGGCTCACTTTTATCGGAATTTATCTGGTGTTTTTCCCAATGCACTATATAGGTATAGCCGGATTTCCCCGAAGGTATTATTCCTTCACTAATTTTGATGCTTTCAGTACGTTTACTGACCTGAATGCCTTTGTAAGTATCGCGGCCATAATCACTTTTGGTTCACAGATTATATTTGCATTTAACTTCCTTTACAGTATTTTCAAAGGAAGAATAGCACCGGCGAATCCATGGGGATCCACTACCCTGGAATGGACAACACCTCGAAATCCAGGACATGGGAACTGGCCAGGTAAAATACCGGAAGTATACCGCTGGCCTTACGATTATAGTAAACCAGGTGCAAAGGAAGATTTTATTCCTCAGAATATTCCTTATTCCCAAACCCCGGAATCAAATTTGCCATTTGAAAAAGAACTGGTCGATAAAGAAAAGGAGGAAAAAGATCTATAAATGACTGCTGAAAAAGACCATAACATCATGTTCAGGAAAACCAGTATGGTTACCCTGGTCGCTGTATACCTGCTGATCCTGGTTGGAGGAATTGTACGGAGTACAGGATCGGGAATGGGCTGTCCCGACTGGCCAAAATGTTTTGGAATGTGGATTCCTCCGACTGATGAAACCCAATTGGCAGATACCTATAAGCAGGATTTTGTGGAATATCGAAAAAATAAAAACATAAGGTTTGCTTCATACCTGGATGTATTGGGATTTAATAATAAAGCGCAGGAAGTTCGTAATGATCAATCCATTTTAGCGGAAACTGAATTTAATGTTTCCAAAACCTGGACAGAATACGTTAACCGTCTTGTAGGAGCTATAATTGGACTTCTCATTATAGTAAATTTTATGGCCTCCTGGAAATTCCTGAAAAAGGAGAAATCAATATTTATATGGTCCCTGTTATTGGTCGTAATTGTTATATTTCAAGGATGGATTGGTTCTGTTGTAGTCTCTACAAACCTTCTTCCCTGGATGGTGACAGTTCATATGTTGCTTGCTATACTCATCGTTGCGATATTGATATACCTGGTATTCCGGGTCCGTAATTCCTCCCAACAGAATGCTAAGATTCCTCAAAAACAATTATTGAATACACTCATGATAATTTCAGGTATTTTAATAACCCTTCAAATACTTCTTGGCACACAGGTAAGGGAAGCGATTGATGAGGTGGCTATGTCCTTGAATTTTGAGAACAGAAATAGCTGGGTTAGCCTGACGGGGATTTCATTCATAATTCACCGGTCATTGTCCATATTTCTTATACTTTCCCAGATCGGGATTTTCTATATCTTATACCGCAATGGTCAATTGAAAACAGGATTGTCTAATTATATCGGGATAATACTTGGGATAATTGCATTGGAAGTTCTTTTGGGGGTTATCATGTCCTATTTTGGAATACCACCATTTGCGCAACCCTTACATCTGTTGTTTGCGGTAGTTATATTCGGGTTGCAGTTTTTAGCCATTTTAATTTTAAATGGGAAAGACCGCGGGGTAATTTATAAAACACAAATTGCTATATAAATGAGTGAAAGTCACATTACAACAATAAAAGTTGAACACGGAATAATTGCAAGATTAGGCGCATTCGTTGAGTTATTGAAACTGCGTTTGTCATTTCTTGTAGTATTCTCATCCGCTTTTGGTTATATTCTGGGGAGTAGTGGTGCCTTTCAATGGACCTCACTCATCATGTTCTGCCTTGGGGGATTTCTTATATCCGGAAGTGCGGTAACCCTGAACCAGGTTTATGAGATCGAGTACGACCGGAAAATGAAAAGGACCAGGACAAGGCCTCTTCCTACTGAAAGAGTTTTTGATAAGGAAGCGTTGATATATGCAGTGATGCTGGCCGTAACAGGGATTCTGATACTATTTTATTTTACCAATATCCTGACTACACTGCTTTCCCTGTTATCTCTTATTCTATATGTGTTTGTGTATACACCCTTGAAAAGAGTTGGCCCAATAGCTGTACTTGTAGGTGCGATTCCTGGTGCATTACCACCACTTCTGGGATGGACCGCCGCAACAGGTATGATCTCGCATGAAGCATTGATCATTTTTGGCATTCAATTTATTTGGCAATTCCCGCATTTCTGGGCCATTGCATGGATCGCTGACGAAGATTATAAAAAGGCAGGATTTAAATTACTACCGGGAAATGGTGAGAAAAACATGAATACGGCCTTTCAGATTATGATATATACCTTGTTCCTTATTCCACTGGGCTTACTGCCTACCGTTTTTGGATTGACAGGTGTGATGTCAGGGGCTATTGCCACATTGTGTGGAGTATTGTTCCTAGCCCAAACTTTCAGACATATGAAAAACTGTAACAGGAATTCAGCTTTATCTATTATGTATTCCTCATTTCTATATTTACCGATTGTACAGATTGCATATTTAATTGACAAAGTATGAACCAGGCCATTGATAATATTGAAATAATCAGGGAACGCAGAGCGATGGGCATGAACACGTCAAAGTTCATCGTATGGTTGTTCATAGTTACTATTGTAATGTTATTTGCAGCCCTCACGAGTGCTTACATAGTTAAACAATCGGATGGGAATTGGCTGAATTACAACCTGCCAGGCATGTTCTGGATTACCTCAACCATTATAGTTGTGAGTAGTATTACCATGCAACTTGCATTGAAATCAGCAAAGGAAGATCGTTTTAATGGGTTAAAAGTATATCTGATACTAACGACAATACTTGGTTTGGCTTTTCTCTTCGGCCAGTATCAATCCTGGAAACAGCTTGTTGAAATGGATGTTTATTTTGTCGGAAATCCAGCCGGTTCTTTTCTATACGTTCTAACCGGTTTGCATGCTGTGCATATAATTAGTGGATTAGTATTCCTGCTTATAGTAATTGGATCATCTTTCAAATTGAAAATACATTCTAAGAGCTTAATAAGGATTGAAATGTGTACAACCTACTGGCATTTTCTAGGCGGATTGTGGCTGTACCTTTTTCTGTTCCTTAAATTGAATCATTAATAAAAAATTAAATATATGGAAGTAACAGCTTCTATCGATAAGGAGAATAAAACAAATATATGGGGAGGGGGAACTTCCCCCCTGAAGGCCAGTTATGGGAAGATCATGATGTGGTTCTTCCTGTTGTCTGATGTCTTTACCTTTTCAGGCTTGTTAGTAACTTATGGTTTTCTGCGATATAGCTATCCGGCATATACCGGGCCAGTGAGCGCTTTTAAACCTTCCATGGACTACTGGCCTATACCGGAAAAAATATTTGACGCTGTTCCTTTCCTGCATGGTGTTCATCTGCCATTGTTATTTGTTGGGATAATGACTTTTATCCTTATCCTGAGTAGTGTCACTATGGTATTGGCTGTTGAAGCCGGTCAGCGAATGGACAGAAATGATGTTACGAAATGGATGTTATGGACTATTGTTGGTGGTCTGGCCTTCCTGGGTTGTCAGGCATGGGAATGGTCACATTTTATTTCGGGTACGGAAGAAGGTATGGCCCTGTCAAATGGAGTTATCGTCCATGGCGCCAACCTCCAGGTTAACGAATATGGACCTCCTTTGTTCGCAAGTTTGTTCTTCTTTATTACCGGATTCCACGGGACTCACGTAGCCAGCGGAGTTTTTCTAAATGCTATTATCTTTTATAATGTTGTGGTTGGGACCTACGACAAGCGTGGACATTATGAAATGGTCGAGAAAGTTGGATTATACTGGCACTTTGTCGACCTGGTCTGGGTATTCGTTTTCACATTCTTCTATTTGATCTAAAAATTATTAAATAATTATGGAACAAGTTGTTTCTATTGAGGTTAAACCTGTAAATAAGAAAAAAGTAAGAAAACTCTGGAAGATTGCAATGATTCTGGGTATTGTAACAGCGATTGAATTCGTGATGGCTTTTACTCTGCCCAGAGGTTATCTGCTTTACGCTGGATTTATTGCTCTCACACTGTTGAAAGCTTTTTACATAGTTTCTGAATTTATGCATCTCAAGTATGAGGTGAAAGCCCTTATCTGGTCCATTTTATTGCCAACGTTATTTGTGATCTGGTTGATCATTGCCTTACTTGCCGAGGGAGGCTCTATATTAAATTCTCTGTATTAGGTAGATCCTTTGGAATATTAAACCTGGGTATAGAATCGATGAAGAGAGGAATTAAGATATTGGTATTAATTATACTTCTGCTTACACCTGCAGCAATTTACATTTTTCTCCAGGTTTTTGGGCATAATGAGTTCGATCTGCCTTTTTATTCTGAGGAAGGTAAAATTGAAGAATCTTCATCTACATCTAATTCAGTTTTTAATCATAAGACTTTCAGCTTTGAAGGATTGCAGGATTCTAATGGCAATAAGGTTGGTCAGGATAATTTTGCAGGCGATATTATTGTGCTTGAGTTTGTATCAGCCCAATCTGATCTAGAAAAAAGAGATTATCAGATCAAACGCATATCCAATATTTTTCGGAATGAGGGTTCAGTCAGGATAGTTCGCGTTTTTTTTGATAATAATCTTTCAGGAACCAAACAGATGGGTACGGAAGCAAATCAAGAAACAAATGTCTCGGTACTGTATACTGACCTTAGTCAATTGAATAAAATGATTCAATTCGAAAGGTCTTCAAATGAAAGTACGGAAGAGGGAAAAGGGTATGATAAAATGCTCCTCCTTGATAAAAAACACAGAATTCGTGGAGATTATCCGGCTGATGATTTCGAAGAAATTGACAGGTTAATACTGGAGGTTAAGATCCTCTTGAAACAGGACCAACATGCCTAAGAACATCCAGAATATCATTCTGTTTTTCTCCATATTTATCCCGCTCGCTGTGGCACTTCTTCTATTTACTCCAGGTAAGCTTACAGTATCAGGGAATTGGAATCTATTACTCCCGCATATAAATGGAAGTATAAATACTATAACCTCCCTTGTGCTTTTGTTTGGATTTATAATGATTAAAAATCAAAACAGGGCCCTCCACAAAAAAGCAATGAGTACTGCCTTCTTTTTGGGTGTGCTGTTTCTGATATCCTATATACTCTATCATTCGACCACTCCCTCAACAGTATTTGGTGATTTGAACCACGACGGAGTTCTGAATGATGACGAAGCCCTAAGGGTTGGATCTTTCAGGATGATCTACCTGCTAATCTTGCTTTCGCATATCCTTTTGGCCATAATTGTTGTACCCTTTGTCCTTTTTGCATTCTATTTTGCTCTGACTGAAAAGTTTGAAAGGCACAAAAAAGTTGTAAGATTTACTTTACCGATCTGGTTGTATGTATCAGTATCGGGAGTTGTGGTATATTTGCTCATCAGACCCTATTATTAAGATTATGCTTAGAAAAGTCATCTTTAGTATAGGTTTATTTATGGGAACTTTCCTGTTCCAGTTAAACTCATATGCCCAGTGTTCTATGTGCAGGGCCTCTATGGAGAACAGCATTAGCAGCGACAGCGAACAGTTTTCAGCAGGTTTGAATTTAGGTATATTATATTTATTTATAATGCCTTATCTATTGTTTGGTATTATCGCATATTTTTGGTTCAGAGCAAGTAAAAAAAATGCCCAAAAGGTCAAAATTAGAATCCATTCTTCAGGAAAGATGCCCCAGGTGTAGAGAAGGGCACATGTTTGTTTCTGCAAAGTATGATCTGCGGAAGTTTGATAAGATGCACAAGACTTGTGGCCATTGCGGTTTGAATTATGATTTGGAACCCGGGTTTTATACCGGTGCCATGTATGTCAGCTATGCCTTTTCTGTGGCCATATTTATAATAGTTGGTTTTATGTTGTTTTTTTTCTTTAACGATCCTGAAATATATGTATATGTATTGACCATTCTAATGGCCATAGTGGTTCTGTTCCCACTTTTATTCCGATATTCCAGGGTAATTTACCTCCATGTTTTTGGAGGTGTGAATTATAATCCTGATTATAGCAAGTCTCAAACTGAGGCCTGAGGTATTGAGGAATTATATTCCTAAGGGGATCAGGGTATATAAATTTTCAAATAACTGGCAGCATTTCACAAAATAGATTATATTTTTTACCTTAGATCATTAAGATAAAGGGGGAATTGAAAAGATTTTTTAAGCAGTACAGCAAGAGGTCACTCTGGATTGCCATCATTTGTATAGCAATTGGGCTGGTTCTGCATTGGCTCGAAGTTCATAAGGTTGATAAGGAAAGTTATTCCTCAGGATTGATCAACCAGAAGATCAATAGAATATATAAAGATGTGGTCAGTGAACAAAAAGCGCTATCCGACCGGTTCACCAAAACAGATAGCATTACATTCTCTGACCTGAATAACCTTGTTGATTATCCTACTTTTATTTTTGAGGGAAGTGAACTGGTTTACTGGTCAGACAATAAATTTGTTCCTAGAGATACCCTTCTGGAATCCGGAACATCCGTGAGGTATGTAGATGCTGGGACCAGAAAGTTTATATGTATTCAAAAACCATTAAGTAGCAGGCAACATCAAGTATTATCTCTGGTACCTCTTTATGTGGATTACAATATCTCTAATGATTTCCTGTTAAGTGGTTTCAACCCGGATATTTTTATTAATTCGGAGGTTAGAATATCGGCTGATAAAATATATGAACCAATTACTTTATCGGAAGGCACCTTTCTTTTTTCTATTGAATTTCTTCCCGGATATTTAAGTGGTCATTACTGGATTTCTTTTCTTGTGTTCAGCTTGATAGGTTTTGGCCTTATTAACCTTCTGATCTTTCTGAACCTTGCTGCATTTCAAATCGTGAAAAAAAAAGGATTTTTCCAGGGGATTGGATTTTTTATGGTTTCCCTGATCTCATTACGCTTATTGATTCTCACTTTTCAATTTCCCATAGAATTTAATTACCTCCCTATTTTTGACTCAAAGTACTACGCATCTTCTTTACTAAATCCATCCCTGGGCGATATGTTCATTAACCTACTCTTATTGGTCAATTTTGCCTTTTTTCTATGGATATATATTCCAAACCGCCACATCGTCCGGATAGTGCAGAAAGATGGTTTTGTAAGAAAAATTGTGACGGTAGGTGCTGTTTTGCTTCAATTATTCATCTTGTATTTTATCTATAAAATCATTGAATCACTTAGTACGCATTCAAGATGGAGCATGGATGTAACAACCGGGTTTAATTTTTCTATGTTCAGGTGGTTCAGTTATGTATTGTTCGTTATGGGCGTAGCGATTGTGCTATTTATAACCTATTTCAGTCAGAAGATCATTTTCAGGTATACGAGAAAGGAAATCCGGAAACTGTCGTTATACATCCTTGCCGGGAGCATCCTGTTTATTCTGCCAGGCATCTTTATCGATTCCCATGTGATAGTGGTTTGTTTGATCGGGATAGGATTTTTATATATTTCTTACTTCCTAGATGTAAAAACTATTTTTGTCGACCTGCAATATAAAACCTTCGTGTATATCCTGGTCATATTTATCGTAACAGGACTTTTGGGTGCCATTGCAATAAATAAGGTCAGGTTAACAAAAGAAAAGATTAACAGGGAGCGTTTTGTTGAGCAGCTGATGCAGGAGAATGATCCAATGGCTGAATTCTTCTTACAGGAGGCTTCCGAAAGGATTCAGAATGATGTGTTTATCAAACAAAGGTTATCGAGCCCTTTTGGAAGTAAAGAGATTATTGAAGAAAAAATCCGAAGGGTACACCTGAATAATTACCTGGATAAGTTTGAAATCAGGATATTGATGTTCAATAGCAGGGGAGAACCTATTGCTTCAAATACCGGGAACTCATACTTTAGTATTCGGAGGAGCTTTGCCAGAGACCGCTACCAGACGGAAAGGGAAAATTTATATTTTTATAATTATGAAACCCCCGTAGTAAGAAAGATCTACCTGGATTTTATTCCCTTAAGCCGTTATAATTCAATCATTGGATATATCATACTTGATTTGCGTCTGAAGAGCATCATTCCCTATAGGGTATATCCAAGGCTATTGCTTGATGACATTCTGTCCCTTAATTATTTTGAAGATCAGTATGACTATGCTTTATTCAGTAATTCAACTTTATTAAATACCTCCGGTAATTATAATTATGAAAGCAACTTTAATAGAAAAAATCTTGATGGTCAGAAATTATTCAATGGAGGTGTAAGTGAAGGGAATTACCGTCATTTTGGGTTCAGGAGTAATAATATTAAAACCTATGTTATCTCTTACCCGGAATATCCCTGGACTTATTTCTTCGCGAATTTTTCATTTCTGTTTATCATACTTTCGTTCTTCCTCCTGGTTGGATTAATTGGGTATGTCATTTATTTTAATATCAAAGGAAGGGCGCTGAATTATATTACCAGGATCCAGCTTTTCCTCAACCTGGCATTTTTCATTCCCTTATTTGTGATCAGTATTACTACGCTTACCCGGTCGACAAGTGATTACAAATCCGAGACTGACAGGGAATATCTCGATGTTGTGGAGTCTGCTGGCAATAATCTGACGAGTTACCTTGAGCGTTTCAATGAGGATATTCTCAACAAGGAAGAATTAACCAGTAGCATAAATGAGTTGGCAGATTTTACCGAGTTGGATATGGACATTTTCAATGTCAGGCAGAACAAGGGCAGATTACTTGTTGCAACCCAGCCGCTGATATACGATAAGGGAATACTGGCAAAGGTTATCAATCCACAAGCATTAGCTGAGATTAAGGAAATGGGTGTAAAAAGTCTTGTTTTAGTTGAATCTTTTGGGAAACTGGATTATAAAATCGCATATGTCGGCATAAAATCTCCTAATGATGGCAGGTTGATAGGGATATTGAGCATACCTTTTTTCGGATCGCAGGAAATTATCAACCGGAATCTGACAGGATTGATTGTCAATATCCTGGGTATCTTCACCATCATTTTCATAGGCTTTATCATTCTCTCGTTTATTGCTTCAAATTACCTGACCTTTCCACTAAGATTTGTTACTGAAAGATTAAGAAAAACTACGTTAACAGGCATCAATGAACCCTTGCAGTATAATTCAACAGATGAAATCGGTCGAATGGTTTCTGAATACAATAAGATGTTGCTTAAACTTGAGGAAAGTAAGAAAGCCCTTGCTCAGACGGAGAAAGAAGCTGCCTGGAGAGAAATGGCAAAACAGGTGGCGCATGAGATCAAGAATCCACTTACACCAATGAAGTTGACTCTTCAGCATTTGAATATGCGTCTTTCGGATCTTGGAGAATCAGAGCGGTCAAAGTTTGAGAAATCCATTAATTCGCTTCTCCATAATATTGATACTTTAAGTGATATTGCAACTTCCTTTTCAGATTATGCCCACATGCCCATCCCTGAAGAAGAAAAATTCGATATCGTTAAATTGCTGAAAAAGTCAATCAACATTTATATTAACAATAAGGAAATTGAGTTCTATACTGATATCCCCGATGAAGAAATTCTTGTGGTGGGTGATCCTAATTGGATTGGCCGTTCGGTATCTAACCTGATCATAAATGGGATCCAGGCTGTAGAAAAGGGTATTAAACCAATCATACATTTATCGTTGAAGCAAACATCGGAAAAGCGGGTATTAATAACTGTTGAAGATAATGGGAAGGGAATTCCCGAGGAGATCAGGGAAAAGGTATTTATGCCAAACTTCAGCACCAAGTATAGCGGGTCTGGAATTGGCCTGGCAATTACAAAAAGAGCTGTGGAGCATGCTGGAGGCAAATTATGGTTTGATACAAAAATTGAAATTGGAACTTCATTCTATATAGAATTACCTGTGTTGTCTTGAAAGTGACTAGAGGATTATTGGGATTGTTGATTATTATTATTTCGTTCAAAGCTGTGGCCCAGAAAAGCAATGAAAAGCAAAAGTGGGTTTCTGGTTTTGAAAGGCCTCTTATTCTCGATTCCTTAACGATCGTTCCCGGATCTATAAAAGTTGTTGATTCAACCCTGGAAGCTGATATTCACTATACACTGGAAACAGGTCTTGTGAAGGTTCAACCCCGCCAAAAACTTGATTCTATTTTGTTGTCATATAAAGTGTTTCCATATGCAATGCACAGCAAAGTGTTTCATAAAAGTATGGAGGTATATGACAGCACTGCTTTTTTTAAATCTTCTACAAAGTCAAGAATTTCCCTTTTGAATGAGCGCAGGGAAGAATTATTTACTACCCCTAACCTTAATAAGTCTGGTGTGATCAGCAGAGGAATAACATTTGGAAACCGGCAGGATATCTTCGTGAATTCTGTTCTGAATCTTCAGTTGGATGGCCGATTAAGTGAAAAGCTGAATATAAGGGCTTCAATAACCGATCAGAATATTCCTTACCAACCGGAAGGTAACACAAAACTTGTTCAGGACTTTGATAATGTATTCTTCCAGATCTATAATGACAATTTCTCACTTGCTGGTGGCGATATTGTTTTAAATAATCCGTCATCCTATTTTCTAAGGTATTATAGAAATGTTCAAGGGGCTGAAGTTAGTGGAAAATATAACTTCAGCAATCAGATCAGTTCCAAGAGTAAACTCTCTGTTTCAGTATCAAAGGGAAAATTTTCATCATATCAACTTGATGTACTGGACGGCATTATGGGCCCATACAAAATATACGGCCCGGATAATGAAAATTTTATAATAATACTGGCCAACTCTGAACGTGTATACCTCGATGGAAGGTTGCTGGAAAGAGGATTTAATAATGATTACGTCATTGATTATAATACAGCTGAGATCACCTTCACAAGTAGAATCATGATCACCAGGTATTCAAGGGTGCAGGTTGATTTTGAATATACTAACCAGTCATACAGCAGGACGGTCATTGCAGCTTCACATCAACAGAACATCAAAGATCTGGAGATTTCGGTAAGTTATTTTCAGGAGAAGGATAATCCTAACCAGCCTATGGCCTTCGAACTAAGTGACCTTGACAAGCAGATCCTTAGTAGAACTGATCCTGAGCAGGGAAATGCTACGATTCCAGGTTGGGATTCGATAGGATTCTCCCAGGAAAGGGTATTGTATAAAAAAGTAGATACTCTGGATATTTCAGGTAACCCAACAACTATATTCAAATATTCCAGCAACTCAGATAGCGCCTATTACCAGGTTGTATTTACTGAGGTGTCTATGGGGAAAGGCGATTATATAAGAAGTTCAAGTGGTTTAAACGGAAAAATGTTTGAATGGATCTCTCCGGTTGAGGGCCTTTCACAGGGGAATTTTATACCCATGCGCGTGGTCCCGCTGCCGAATAAGAAACAAATGATAGCAGTAAATACAGCTTATAATATTGGAAAGAACAATAAGGTTTTTACCGAACTGGCTGTCTCGAATCATAATGAGAACTTATACGATAAAGGTTCTGACGGCTTAAAGGGGATTGCTATTAAAAGTGGATTTGTAACTAAGGATAAAAAGATTGGTTTTTTACCTGGCTATTACTTTACCGGACAGATCGACTATGAATTTAATAATAAAGATTTCCGGGCTATTGATCGTTTCAGGCCAGTTGAATTTAACCGGGATTGGAGTTATAATCCCATGAGAGATGAAGGCCTGGCCAATGACAATATTTTTAATGTTAAGGCTGGGATAAAAAAAGATAACAAAAATTACCTGAGCCTCGGTGCCTCACAGAGAAAAAAGGCAGGCTATGTAAATGGCTGGCAGGCTTTTGGTGATGGTATATATGATATAAATAGATTCCATCTACAGGCTGACTTCTTTATGTTGAATAATGATAATGGGTTTGACCATTCCAGATGGTTGCGTTACCGGGTTATGACCTATTTAAAGACCAAGTATTTGTTCCCTGGCTATGAGTATAGAGTGGATAGAAATGTGATAACCCGGTCACAGACAGATTCAGTAATTTATTCGGCAGATAATTTTGAAGAACATTTATTTTTCATCCGGAATAATGATACCCTGAAAACTGTTTTTAATGCCAGTTACAGCATCCGGAAAGACAGGTGGCCGGAATTTGGCGAAATGGTTACCAGAAATATTGCCAGAACCGGAAACCTTATGGTAGGCACAAGAAAGGGTAAGCTGGGAAGGTTTGATGTTAATGTAACTTACCGTGAACTTGCTTATTTGGGTAATAATACAACACCGGATTTAAAATCCCTGTTAGGGAGATTGGACTGGTCGGCAGATTTCCTTAAAAAACATATCCGGTCTGAAATCATGTATGCCATTGGAAATGGACGTGAGTTAAAACGAGAGTATGTTTTTATACCTGTCCCTTTGGGGGAAGGTACACATACCTGGAGAGATGATAATCAGGACGGGAAGCAGGACCTGGACGAATTTTATCTGGCCATCAACAATGATGAACGCAATTTTATCAAGCTATTTACCCCAACCGATGACTATGTATTGGCCTATGATAATAACCTGAATTACAGACTTTCGCTGGATATGCCAAGGAAATGGAAGAACAGTACGGGGATTAAAAAAATCCTTGGGCGCTTTTCAAATAATCTGAACGTTAATCTTAAACAAAAAACTGCCGATGACAGGTTTATTGATAACCTTTTATTCAACCATGGAGGTATTTATAATGATAAATTGATATCATATAGGGATAATATTAGGAATAATCTGTACTTCAACCGGGCAGACCCAAAATACGGTTTTGAATTGATGTTCTATCGACTAAGGGTAAAACAATTGTTATCTGATGGATTCGAAGCCCGAAGCACTTCCAATATAAAAGCCATAAGCAGGATCAGTATTAACCGGGATTATAATTTGAGGTTGTCTCTCGGGAATGGAACCGTTGATAACAGTTCTGATTATCTTGAGAACAGGAATTATTTTATCAATAGTAAAACTTTGACCGGTACTTTTGAATGGCAACCTTCCAACAGTTTCAGGATTACCTCCAACTATACTTTTAGCGACAATATTAATGAACTAAGTGAAGAAATTGTAAAGGAGGCATCGATGATAAATGAAGCATTGGTCAATTTTAAATACGCGAAAGCCGCCAATAAGAATATTGACCTATCATTTCGCTATACACATATCGATTTTACTGGAAAAGAAAATTCAGCCATTGGATATGAGTTGTTGAAAGCCCTTCAACCAGGTAGAAATATCACCTGGACTTTATCATGGCAACAGAAATTATTTAATGGGCTGCAAATGAATTTGTTCTATGAAGGACGAAAATCAGGCGATCTGGATATTATACATATTGGCCGGATGCAGGTCATGGCCATGTTCTAAGGAAAATCAGGAAGATTGTTCCCTAAGTGCCATCATTAGTTTATTGGAATAAACAAAATCCTGCAATTCACGGACATCGGCATTCAGGATGTCACTATTTGGCCCTTCCCATAACATTTGTCCTTTGTACATAAACATTACGTAATCCCCTATTTCCATCACAGAGTTCATGTCATGGGTAACAACAATGGTAGTGATATTGAATTCTTCTGTGATTTCCTGTATCAGGTGGTCGATCACAATGGCAGTTTGTGGATCGAGGCCTGAGTTTGGTTCATCGCAAAAGAGGTATTTAGAGTTGTTAACTATAGCCCTTGCAAGGCCTACACGTTTCTTCATCCCGCCGCTCAATTCGGAAGGCATTTTCTTATTTGTATTGGTAAGTCCGAGACGATTCAAAACAAAATTAATCCTGTCCAATTTTTCACTTCTATTCATTTTTGTAAGCATATCCAGGGGAAATCCTACATTCTGTTCCACATTTTTCGAATCAAATAGTGCTCCGCCCTGAAAAAGCATGCCAATTTTGCGTCTTATATCCTGGATTTCTGACCTGCTTGCATTATGGAAATCACGACCATCGAAAAACACACTTCCTTCATCAGGTGTTAGGAGGCCTACAATACATTTTAGAAGCACCGTTTTCCCCGTTCCACTTGACCCGATGATCAGATTAGATTGACCGGGCATAAATTTTCCATTGATATTGAATAATACCTGGGTGTTGTTAAAATACTTGCAGATGTTTTTTACTTCGATCATAATTATAATAGCAGTTGGGCCAGGAGATAATCAGCTGAAAGTATGGCGATACAGCTACTGGTTACGGCTTTTGTACTCGCTTTACCAACTTCAAGGGCTCCACCAGCTGTATAATAACCCGTGAAGGCGCTTATTGAAGCAATGAGAAAGGCAAATACGACAGATTTTATTAGTGCAAATGTTACATTGAACTGTATGAAGTCAACCCTTATGCCATAAATATATTCACTTGGTGTCATTTCCCCCGTAAGGGTTGCAGCAATATAACCTCCTAATATGGAAAGGTTCCCGGCCAGAATAACAAGCAAGGGATACATCAATACGCAGGCGAGGATCTTGGGTAATACCAGGAATGAGGAAGAATTAATACCCATTACTTCAAGTGCGTCTATTTGCTCAGAGATACGCATGGTCCCTAATTCGCCCGCAATATTGGATCCTACTTTTCCTGCAAATACAATAGCTGTAATTGTCGGTGCCAGTTCCAGCAAGGTCATATCCCTTACGATCAAACTAATAACATACCTTGGGATCAAAGGTGTTACAAAGTTGTATGCTGTTTGAACAGCTGTTACTGCTCCAATAAAGGTTGATATGATCACGACAATAAAAACAGAATCAATCCCGACCTTAATACATTCATCAATAGTTAAGCGGATATAGGTATTGAAAGATTCTCTTTTTACAAATAGTGATTGTAGAAAAATAAAATATTTCCCGATTATCTTCATTTCGTAAATTTAAAAACATAATTTAAAATTTGAACTATAATTTACATATGAAAAAATTATTAATAATATCTGGGGGAACAAAGGGTATAGGGAAAGCTATAGTGGAGAATTTTAGTGAGAATGGATTCGATGTAATAACCTGTTCACGAAACCAGGAGGACATCGACCGCCTCATTGATGAAATTGAATCATCAGGGGTGTCAAATGATGTCAGGGGATTTAAGGCTGATCTTAGTATACGGAAAGAAGTTGATGGTTTTGTTAGATATATTAATTCGTTTAAAAGGCCGGTAGATGTATTGATAAATAATGTAGGCACCTTCCAGCCCGGGAAAATATCAACTGAGGAGGAGGGTATATTTGAGCAAATGCTGGAGACAAATCTGCATAGCGCTTATCATTTGACCAGGGGGCTGATCGGAGATATTATTAAGAAAAAGAGTGGACATATATTTAATATATGTTCAACAGCCAGTATAATGCCTTATGTAAATGGGGGGTCCTATTGCATTTCTAAATATGCGATGTACGGTATGACTAAGGTGCTGAGGGAAGAAATGAAAGAACATAATGTGCGGGTTACAGCCGTGTTGCCAGGGGCAACTTTTACTTCCAGCTGGGAAGGTGCTGAAGTTCCGGCTGATCGGCTAATGAAACCTGAGGACGTAGCTGCTGCCGTCTGGGGTGCTTATGAAATGTCATCACGCACAGTAGTTGAAGAAATTATATTGCGACCTCAACTGGGGGATTTGGCTTGATCGTATAATTCAGCTATCGAAGAAATCTTTGGGAAACTTCCAGATCCTTCTTCCCGGGTTCCCATATATAAAATCCTTGTCCTGATTTCCTGCCAAGATGACCTGCCTGAACCATATTGACCAGAAGGGGGCATGGCGCATATTTAGGATCACCAAAACCATTGAACATGACCTTCAATATTGACTGACAAACATCCAGGCCAATATAGTCAGCAAGTTGCAGAGGGCCCATGGGATGTGCCATTCCCAACTTCATGATGGTATCTATCTCCGCTACCCCTGCTACCCCTTCCTGTAGGGCATAGATAGATTCATTGATCATAGGCATCAGTATCCTGTTAGCTATAAATCCGGGGTAATCCTCAACCTCAATAGGGATTTTTTGTATTCTCTTGCAGATATCCATTACCGTTCTGGTAGTTTCATCAGAAGTATTATACCCTCTGATCACTTCCACCAGTTCCATCACTGGAACCGGATTCATGAAATGCATTCCTATAACTTTTTCAGGCCTCGAAGTGGCAGATGCCAGATCACTAATGGAAATGCTGGAGGTATTCGATGCAATGATGGCTTCCTTTTTGGCGTATTCGTCCAATTCGGAGAATATTTTCTTTTTGATCTCGATGTTTTCAGTAATGGCCTCAATTATTAGATCAGCAGTATTAACACCTTCATTTAGTTGCGTACCTATGCTCAGGTTGTCTAAAGCCTGAATTTTGTCATCAGCCTTTATGGTTTCTTTTTTGATTTGACGGTCCAGGTTACGATTAATGCTTTCAATGGCCTGCTCCAGCGCCATTTGGGAAATATCTATCAAATGGACTTTATATCCATGCAAACAAAAAAACATGGGCAATTCCATTGCCCATGGTGCCGGACCCGATTATGGAAATGTTTTTCATGAACGTTTAAGAAATTTCAATATAAAGGTGAGAAAATGGAGTAAATATTACAAATATGACAAAACGTTGTTTAACAACCCTAAATATTTAAAAATATAAAAATATATTAATATAAAAGATATAAAATAATCCAAAAAGACAATAAAAAACGAAATAATGCATAAATTAAGATTAAAATAGAACCTCAAAAAATTAAAAATGCATAATTAAGCATCTGTTAATATAAAAAACTTTATAATATATAATAAATTATAAAAAATACAATAAAAATTATATCCGATATCGCACACTGTTTATAAAAATTTATAAAAAACATAATTAATATAATTAAAAATTAAAAATAATAAAATATAACGCTGAATAAATGGCATATTGTTATTAAAAATGTATAAATATTGTGATATTTTTAAATAGTGTTTGGCTTGCATATTTTTGCCCCATCTGGAAGATGATCCAGCTCTGCGATAGGTTCACACGACTGTTCAAGTTAAAGTCACATTTGAGTCGATCTGATTGCAGTAGTTCAAAGTAGTGCAATGGAATTTATGTTCAATTTTAAAATTATATGTAATGGAAAAACTTTTTACTGAATTTCTTTCAATGCCTTTCATCACAGGTTTATTATCTGAGATGGGGACAAGTGGTGTAACAGCTGTGCAGGAGGTTGCAAGTGTGTCCCATGATGAAGCAGCGGCTTCCTTAAATGCTTTGTTCACAGCAAACAATATATGGATGATGTTGGCCACTGCTCTGGTATTTATTATGCATCTGGGTTTTGCATCTGTTGAGGCAGGTTTTACGCAAGCTAAAAATACAGTTAATATATTATATAAGAATACGTTAACGCTTGCCATTGGCTTGCTTTCGTATACTCTAATTGGATTCAGTTTAATGTATCCGGGTGAATTCAGCTTTGGATCATGGCTGGGATGGAGTGGATTTGGAATATCCCTCCCTGAAAATGGCTTAACTCCAGAATATGCTGATGCAGGATATACTTACTGGACCGATTTTCTATTTCAAGCCATGTTTGCAGCCACAGCAGCTACTATTGTGTCAGGAGCAGTAGCTGAAAGGATAAAGATCAGCGGTTACCTGTTGTTTACATTGTTTTATGTCGGGTTGGTATATCCAATCGTAGGCAGTTGGAAATGGGGGGGTGGATTCCTGGATGAGATGGGATTCTATGACTTCGCGGGATCTTCGCTTGTGCATTCAGTCGGAGGATGGGCTGCCCTTGTTGGCATCTGGATATTAGGTCCGAGGATTGGTAAATATGGGAACGGTAAAGTTTCTGATTTCCCAGGATCCTCAGTGCCATTGGCCACGATCGGTGTCTTTCTCCTTTGGCTGGGATGGTTTGGCTTCAACGGTGGTTCTGTCCTTTCTGCTGAACCTGGTGCAACATCGCTGGTATTGGTAACCACAAGTCTGGCAGCAGCAGCCGGTGCAATAGGGGGCACCCTTGGGGGATATATTATGTTTAAGCGATTGGATTTTGGTATGGTACTCAATGGCATCCTCGCGGGATTGGTAGGGATAACAGCAGGTGCAGACAAGATGGGACCTGGTTCGGCAATTCTGATCGGTTTGATAGCCGGAATCATTGTGGTATTCTCAGCTGTTATCCTTGACAAGTTTAAACTGGATGATTGTGTAGGTGCTGTTTCTGTACACCTTGTCTGTGGAATATTTGGAACTCTTGCAGTTGGCATGTTTGGTGAAATGGCCGGTTGGGGGCAATTCTGGATTCAACTAAAAGGAGTTGGTTATTATGCTGTAACTTCATTCGGTGCAGCCTTTCTGATCTTTAAAGTCCTTGACTTGACTATGGGCCTCAGGGTGTCACCAGAACATGAGAAAAAAGGTATGGATAGCCATGAGCACGGAATCAGGGGATATACAATAACTTATGATGAATAATACTTAAACTGTTCCCGATCAGGGTGGGGAAAACCTTACCCTGATCAAAACCTGTTAACCTAGTTTTTTAAATAAATATTAAACTCAAAATAGAATAGAAATGAAAAAGAAATTAACCTTAATATTATCATTATTGTTGTTTGGAGTGCTTTCTTATGCCCAGGAAGATGACAAGCCTGGATTATCTATTTCCGGATCGGTGGATACCTATTGGAAATACGATTTGTCAGGTTTTGTGGATGAGGATGGTACTTCCAACATCAAAACGAGCTTTGCTGATAACCAAAATTCAATATCCATTGGTATGCTGGATATAGCTTTATCACAAACTGTAGGAAAAGCAAGTTTTGTCGGTGAGTTCTCTTTTGGTCCGCGCAGTTTTAAATCCATTCCGACTTTTCAGCTCGATTCTGAAGATGATATCAATATTAATATTCAAAATTTGTTTGTTACATATGCCTTCACTGAAAAGATCTCAATGACCGCCGGATATATGGGTACCTTTGTTGGATATGAAGTGATCTCTCCTGTTCCTAACTTCAATTATTCCACATCCTACCTGTTTTCGGCAGGTCCATTCCAGAATGCTGGTTTGAAATTAGACTGGACCATTCTGGACAACTTATCGGTAATGGTTGGGGTGTTTAATGATTGGAACGTGTATCAGGATTTCAATGGAATATCCGACTTTGGAGCACAAGTATATTGGGCTCCTGTTGAAGGTTGGGATCTATATGTGAACTTCCTGACAGGTAATCCTTCAGGTACTATTATAGACCTGACTACTTCCTATCAGATCACCGATAAGTTCTTCCTGGGGCTGAACCTGGCTGACTACTCGGCGCCGGATAGTGATGGTGGCTATTTTGGTATCGCTTTTTATCCTCAATATGCCTTCTCAGATCTCTTCTCTCTTGGATGGAGACCTGAATACTTTAAAACAAGGAGTGGTGTAATAACCGAATCAGATGAAAATGTATTTGCTAACACCATTACAGGAAACTTCCAGATGGGGCCAATGCGTTTCCTTGCGGAATGGAGATTGGATAGCGGATCGTCAGATTTCTTCGTTAATGGAGATAATGATCCTACTTCTTCGGCTTCACAAGTTTTATTGGCAGCAATCTATGCTTTTTAATTGTATGGCTACAATCAAAAAAGGGAAGGCCTTCTCCGGGCCTTTCCTTTTAATCCTGTTTCTAAATATATTTTCAATTCAAATAATTGCTCAAACCATCTCCCTGCCCGAAAATAATGAGGGCAAAGTTGAATATCGTAATGAAGTGGATACTGATTCGCTCACATATCTTACACTTTGGGATAATGCTTTAAAATACCTGAATACCCTTTCCGTACCAGATCAACTCACTAAGGAAGTTCAGGCTAGTGAAGACTTGACGGAGCTATCTCACCAGTTTGGATTTTATCTTATTGTAAAACCGGCCCTTACCAAGCAGGTTGATGGTGTTATGATGGCTGATATTACGATCAAAGTCGAAGGTTCTAAATATGAATACAGGATCAATAATTTCAGGTTCATTAAATATGCAAGAGACCGTTTCGGAAAGTTCGTCCCGAAAAACTCGAAAAAATACCCTCTGGAGAAGTATTATCCGGAAAATGATAAAAAAACATGGAGGGCCCATTTCGAGACGATAAACAGCAAAATTAAAAATATGGCCACTAATTTGGAGTTAAATATGACAGAAATACGTAAAAATTAAAAAATATGCATAAAAATATTATCAAAAAACTTATATCTTTTTAAAAAGGTATATATTTGTCCGGCAAATTGGCAGGGTATCTTAAAAACCAGCTATTATTTTATAATAACGCTAGATTAAGGTCAAAAAATTTAAATTTATGACAATAAAACAGGGAATAAATTAAATATTTAATAACTAAGAATTCTAAATAAACTATGGCACAAATTCGATTCAAATCTCTGGAACAAGCAGGAAATCGTACTTTACCAGAGGTAGTGACTCCTTCAAATAAAATTTCTGATTATTTTGGGGTCAATGTATTCGGGTTGGAGAGGATGAAAGAGACTTTATCTCCCGATGTATACAAAAAAGTCAATTACTATATTGACAAGGGTAAAAAGATTGATTCAGAAACAGCCGATGCGGTTGCTACTGCGGTCAAAACATGGGCTATATCAAAAGGAATTACCCATTATACACACTGGTTCCAGCCGCTTACCGGCTCAACAGCTGAAAAGCACGATACGTTTTTTGATGGTAGTGAAAAAATAGAAAAGTTTAAGGGCAGTGCACTGGTTCAACAGGAACCTGATGCATCTTCCTTTCCCAGTGGTGGCATAAGAAGTACTTTTGAAGCAAGGGGTTATACCGCATGGGATCCCAGTTCTCCTATATTTATATGGGGAAACACACTTTGTATTCCAACTATATTTGTTTCATATACCGGAGAAGCCTTGGATTATAAAGCACCTCTTTTGAAGGCGCTTGAATTGGTTGACAAAGCGGCCACCTCAGTATGCAAGTATTTCGACAGGGATGTTACTAAAGTAAATGCAAGTCTTGGTTGTGAGCAGGAATATTTTGTGATCGATAAAGCTTTATATTATGCAAGACCAGACCTGGTTATGGGAGGTCGAACTGTATTCGGGCATAATCCAGCGCGTGGTCAGCAGCTTGATGATCACTACTTCGGATCTATCCCTCAGCGAATATTTAACTACATGAGAGATTTCGAAATCGAATGTCATAAATTAGGAATCCCCGTAAGTACCCGTCACAATGAAGTAGCTCCGGGTCAGTTCGAAGTAGCTCCATTCTTTGAAGAATTGAACGTCGCTGCTGACCACAATCAGTTGATGATGGATATTATGCAAAAGGTAGCTGAAAGGCACAACTTGAGGGTTTTATTCCATGAGAAACCGTTTGCCGGCCTGAATGGGACAGGAAAACACAATAACTGGTCGCTGATCACCAATAGTGGAGTTAACCTTTTCCAACCAAGCAGTAGCGCACGGGAGAACTTACAGTTCCTTGTATTCTTTGTGAATACCATCAAAGCGGTTTATGAATATGCTGACCTTCTCAGAGCTAGTGTAGCCACAGCGGGTAACGATTTCCGCCTGGGAGCAAATGAAGCTCCTCCAGCTATTATGTCCGTTTTCATTGGATCACAGCTTTCAGCTATATTGGATGAGCTGGAACATAGTGGAAATATCAAGATCAAAAAGGGTGATAACATGTACCTGAAATTTGGTATTGATAAGATCCCTGAAATATTACTTGACAATACAGACCGTAACAGAACTTCACCATTCGCCTTTACAGGAAATAAATTTGAGTTCAGGGCTGTAGGAGGTGAGGCCAATGTTGCAGCACCGATGACAGTACTTAACCTCATTGTAGCTGATCAATTACATCAGTTTAAAAAGGATGTAGATGCCAGAATTGATAAAGGATCTGAGAAGAGGTTAGCCATACTCAATGTGTTGAGAGATTATGTGAAATCATCCCGAAAAGTAAGATTTGAAGGTGACGGGTATTCAGATGCATGGGTAAAAGATGCTGAGAAGAAAGGACTTTCTAATATTACCAATACACCTCGCGCACTTAAATTATATCTTGATAAAAAGAATAAAGAGATTTTTGAGAAAAATGGGGTCTTGACTGAGCGTGAGTTGGAAGCTAGAACAGAAACAATGCTGGAAAATTATATTATGAAGATCCAGATCGAATCCAGGGTAATGGGTGACCTTGCATTGAACCATATCATCCCTACCTCTGTTTCCTATCAGAACAAATTGATTGAAAATGCAAATGGATTAAAAGGTATTGGCATCGACAGCAGTGCAGTTGTAAAGACCATAACTGAAATCTCCAAGCATATTGAGGGTATTAAAGTCGGGGTTAATGAAATGATTGACGAAAGGAGAAGAATAAATAAGATTGATGATTCCTATGAAAAAGCCATTGAATATTGCGACAACATAAAAGAGAAATATTTTGAACGCATCCGCTACCACGTGGATAAGCTTGAACTATATGTTGACAATGACGATTGGCCATTGGTGAAATATAGAGAACTGCTTTTCGTTCGCTAATAACATTAAGAGGCTGTCTAAAAAACAGCCTCTTTTACTTTTGTGCCAGACCGATATTTAGATTAATTTGAATAGTCAGACTAATACCTTTAATTACCTGTATAATTAAAGATTTTTAAAACTCAATTGGCATTCTGAATCAGACTTTTTTTAATTAAGAATGTAATCTTCTCTTTAATCCAATAAAATCAAGCCCTGTGGGTTCTGCTTCTTTTCATGAGATTATCAAATATTTCATTCAACATCTTTGCTTATTTTCCAATTGCATTTGGGCATAATGTTTAAAATAATGTTATCTTTCGATGCCATATCGAACTTTTTAAATAATAGTTGTGCCTTCAGAGTTTGGTACGACTTTTTAAATAATTAAACACATGAAAAATATATTGATTTTAACACTCGCTACGATCTTCCTGATGAATTGTCAACCATCAAATACTGAATCTGATTGGATTTCGATTTTTGATGGTCAATCCATGGAGGGTTGGAGAGCCAGTGAAAATGTAGATACCTGGTCGGTAAAAGACGGAAATTTGGTGTGTGAGGGTGACAGGTCACATTTATATTATACTGGAGACGTAAATAGAGGGAAATTCAAAAATTTTGAATTCAAAGCTGATGTTATGACCATGCCCGGATCTAATTCTGGTATTTATATACATACTGAATTTCAGGAAGAGGGGTGGCCTGCAAAAGGATATGAGATACAGGTCAATAATACTTTCGTCGGGAATCCCGATAGTCCCGAATTGAAAAAAACAGCTGGCCTTTATGGGGTAAGGGATAAATTCCTGACAACGGTCGAAGACAATGAATGGTTCACTATGCATATCGTAGTTAAGGGAGACCGGATCCAGATCAGTGTAAACGATCAACTGATAACAGATTATACAGAACCTGAGAATCCATACCGGCCTGAGGGCTCGAAAGGTCGAATTCTCGATGAAGGCACTTTCGCACTTCAGGGTCATGATCCGGGCAGCAGGGTACATTACAAAAACATCATGGTGAAAAGCTTGCCTGACGATGCAGCTTTCGAACTAAAGCAAAGACGGCTCGATCCGGATCTTGAGCAAACCATAGCAAAACTCCATGCTTCCGGATTTCCCATCATGGACCTGCATGTGCACCTGAAAGGAGACCTTACCATGGAAGAAGCCCTGGCCCAATCGAGGTACAAAGGAATTGACTATGGAATAGCTATAAATTGTGGTAAAGCAGAGAACTTCCCTATAAACAATGATCAGGAATTGCTTGATTATATAGCTACTGTTCAAAATGTTCCGGCTTTTAATGCTATGCAGGCAGAAGGACGAGAATGGGTGGATATTTTTTCGATGGATGCTGTAAATACTTTCGATTATGTGTTTTCAGATGCTATGACTTTTGTTGATGATAATGGCCAACCTGTGCAGATGTGGATGGCCGATCAGCTTGATAGGCTTGATTTTTCAGATCCTGAAGCTTTTATGGATAAGCTTGTCGACTATATTGTTACAATCTTAAATGACGAACCTATCGACATTTATGTTAATGCCACATATCTTCCTGATCCTATTGTAGATCAATATGATGCTTTATGGACCGAGCCACGTATGAGAAAAGTGATTCAGGCAGCCATTGATAACGAAGTAGCCATTGAGATCAGTGCACGTTTAAAAATGCCAAGTTACACTTTTGTTAAACTAGGGAAGGAAATGGGTGTTAAGTTTACCTTTGGGACAAATAATATCGATTCCAAACTCGGGAACTTAACGTATTGCCTGGAGGCTATTGAAGAATGTGGACTTGAAAGAGGTGATATGTGGGTGCCTGGCTGGTAGATGCATATCAATATTAAATATCCTCAGAGAAGATTCCTAAGGAATGTTGATTCTTGAGGTGTATTGATTCTTGAGGTGTATTGATTCTTGATCAGATATCTTTGATAACATATGATGTTTCATAGTTTGAAGGAATAGCCTTAATAATAGGCTATGTGAATCTTTACCTGATTTGTCAAGTTATAATTGTAATCAATTGTTGAAATAAAATAAATAGTGCCAATCACATTTTTTGTACTATAGCTGAGAAAAAATCATTTTTATCCGACATGGGAAAATATAATAAGAAACTCCGAAGCGAAGAATGGTTTGGAAATGATGATAAAATGGGATTTGTCCATCGAAGCTGGTTACGTAATCAGGGACATCCCGATCATATGTTCCGTGGCAGGCCGGTAATAGGCATTTGCAATACATGGTCGGATCTTACCCCTTGTAATGCCCACCTGAGGGATTTTGCTGATATCGTCAAACGGGGTGTCTATGAAGCAGGAGGTTTCCCGCTCGAATTTCCCGTAATGTCTTTGGGCGAAACAATCATGAAGCCTTCTACCATGATGTGGCGAAACCTCGTCAGTATGGATGTAGAAGAGACCATACGAGCAAACCCCTTGGATGGCATAGTGCTTCTGACAGGATGTGACAAAACCACCCCTTCCACATTGATGGGCGCATGTAGTGTTGACCTGCCTACCATCATTGTGCCAGGAGGCCCCATGCTTAATGGGAAATGGCGTGGAAAGGATGTTGGTTCGGGGACGCTTACATGGCAACTGGCTGACGCTATGAAAGAAGGTAAGATTACTAGAGATGATTTAAGGGATGCTGAATCGTGTATGAGCCGCAGTGCAGGTCATTGTATGACAATGGGTACCGCGTCGTCGATGGCAAGTGTTGTGGAAACCCTGGGATTGACACTACCCGGCGCTTCCTCGATTCCAGCTGTTGATGCCCGGAAAAAAGTGATGGCGCACTTATCAGGAAACAGAATTGTTGAAATGGTGCATGAAGACCTGAAATTATCAACCATCCTGACGATGAAAGCTTTCGAAAATGCCATAAAAATAAATTCAGCAATCGGAGGATCCACGAATGTTATGATCCATCTAACAGCCATTGCAGGCAGGATAGGAGTGACCCTTGATATAGATGATTTTGATCGATTAGCAAGTCAGATGCCCTTGTTGGTAAATTTAATGCCAGCGGGAAAATACCTGATGGAAGATTTATATTATGCCGGAGGTTTGCCTGTCGTTATTAAAGAACTCTTTGATGATATCCATACTGATGCCCTTACGATAAATGGAAAGAGTATTAGCGAAAATTGCCAAAATGCTGTTTGTTATGATAATGAAGTTATAGCATCAGTTGATAATCCATTAAAAAAGCAGGCAGGTATTGTAGTGCTTAAAGGTAACTTATGTGAAAATGGCGCAGTTATTAAACCCTCTGCTGCAACGGACCATTTATTGCAGCACACCGGTAGAGCAGTGGTATTTGAATCCATAGAAGACTATCATGAAAGAATAGATGACCCTGACCTGGATATTGATGAAACTTGTGTAATGGTGCTTAAAGGGGTCGGTCCTGTGGGATACCCGGGCATGCCCGAAGTAGGGAATATGGAATTACCCCAGAAACTATTAAAAAAAGGCGTCAAAGATATGGTGCGTATATCCGATGGTAGAATGAGTGGAACAGCTTATGGAACAGTTGTTTTGCATATATCCCCGGAATCTTCAATAGGAGGTACGCTCGCTCTGGTAAAGAATGGCGATCTAATAGAACTGAACGTTGAGAAGAAATCACTTGTCTTACAGGTTTCTGATGAAGAATTGGCAAAAAGAAGAGAACAGTGGACTGCTCCCAAACCTGCTTCTGATAGGGGTTATGTAAATCTATATATCAATAATGTAGAACAAGCGGACCAGGGATGTGATTTTAAATTCTTGAAAGGGGGATCAGGGCAGAAGGTATTACGAGATCTTCATTAGTTCGTTACTTATATATTCCTTAAATGGTTTCCATTGTTTTATTATTGCTCAGCATTGCTTTCATAATTGTAACAACTACCAGGTTTAAGCTTCATCCCTTTCTGGCTTTGCTGGCGGCATCATTTTTATTTGGAGTTCTTTCAGGTATGCCTTTGGAACAGATAATTGATTCGATAAATAATGGATTTGGAAGTACGATCGGAAATATTGGATTGATTATCATTGCTGGAATTATTATTGGGACATTTCTAGAGAAATCCGGTGGAGCATATACATTAGCCAATAATATATTGAAAATTATCGGAGTAAAAAGCGTGCACTCAGCCATGGCTTTTATAGGATATTTTGTATCCATCCCTGTATTTGCGGATAGTGGATTTATTATTCTTTCTCCTTTGAACAAAGCCGTGACAAAAAAAGCAGGACTATCTCTTGCCGGAACAGCCATCGCATTATCTTTAGGATTAACGGCAACACATACGATGGTACCTCCAACTCCGGGACCTATTGCTGCTGCCGGGATCCTTGAAGCGGACTTGGGGACGGTCATACTGATAGGAATTATCACCAGCTTGCTAGCACTGTTAGTAACAATCGTTTTTGCAAAGAAAATGGGATCCAGGATTTATATAAATCCAGCTCCGGAGATGGATGAGGATCAAATTAACTTAAAGATGGCACAAGCACCTTCAGCCATGAAGTCTTTTCTGCCAATTATTATTCCAATCATCCTGATCATATTGAAATCTATAGCAGAATATCCGACCCAACCTTTCGGAGAAGGAGACTTTAAGTCAATAATCAGTTTTATAGGCAATCCTGTCGTTGCACTGTTTGTCGGGATGATTGTTGCCTTTTTTCTTCCCCAAAAACTGGATAAAGAGATGTTCAGTGCAATAGGATGGATTGGGGAAGCTCTGAAAAATGCTGCAATAATTATCCTTATCACGGGCGCAGGAGGGGCATTTGGGAAGGTTTTACAATCCTCAGATATTAGTGTAATGTTAGAAAATAGTTTTTCAGGTCCAGGTTTGGGGATCTGGTTGCCTTTCTTAGTAGCTGCCACCATTAAATCAGCACAAGGATCATCAACAGTAGCGATCATAACCACGGCATCCATAGTGGCTCCACTCTTGCCAGCAATGGGTTTTGATTCCAGTGCCTCAAAAGCATTGGTAGTGATTGCTATAGGCGCAGGATCTGCAGTTGTATCTCATGCAAACGATAGTTTTTTCTGGGTAGTTACTCAGATGAGCAATATGAATGTTAACCAGGGTTACAAATTGCACACACTGGGTACAGCCATATTTGGATTGACAGCTATACTAATTCTATTTGTTCTTAGTTTTTTCATTGTATAAATTTAATGTGATATTTTGAACTAAACTTTTTAAAAATGAAAAATCAATATTATTTGATCATCTTGTTTTTTCTATTGGCTATAATTTTTTCTTATCAAGCTCCTGCACAAACTCATCCATTTCTAGACACAGATTTATCAGACGATGTAAGACTTGATAATTTGATTTCTTTAATGACGCTCGAAGAAAAGGTCGATCATTTATCACCTTTTCTGAGAGGAATACCCAGATTGGGAGTCAAGGGTACCAGGATAGTGGAAGGATTGCATGGTCTTGCCTGGAGTGGCCCAGCGAATTGGGCTGTAAAAGGCGAATATGCAGCACCAACTACCACTTTCCCTCAGGCTATAGGATTGGCTCAGATGTGGGATCCTGAACTTTTAGAAGAAATCGCTTCCTGGGAAGCCTATGAAACACGTTACCTAACTCAAAATCAAAATTTCGGGAGGGCAGGATTGATTGTCCTGGCACCCAATGCCGATTTAGGCAGGGACATCCGCTGGGGCAGGACAGAAGAGTGTTATGGCGAGGATGCCTATCTGGCGGGTGAATTGACGGTAGCTTATGTTAAAGGTCTGCAGGGGGGGCATCCGAAGTACTGGAAAACCGCTTCCTTAATGAAACATTTTTTAGCCAACAGTAATGAAAACAACCGCTTTATCAACTCTTCGGATTTTGACGAGCGGCTGTTTCATGAATATTATGGCTATGCCTTCTATAAAGGTATTGTCGAAGGGGGTTCACGGGCATATATGGCAGCTTATAACAAGTACAATGGAATTCCCTGCACTGTACATCCTGTTTTAAAGGATATAACAGTCGATTTATGGGGACAAAATGGTATTATTTGTACAGATGGCGGTGGTTTCAGTCGTATGGTTAGCGATCATAAATATTTTCCTGATCTTACTGAAGCTGCTGCCGCATGTATCAAAGCAGGTATCAATATGTTCCTGGATAGATATAAAGAAAACCTTATAGAAGCCCTGGATAAAGAACTGGTTTCAGAAGAAGAAATTGATCAAGTCGTTCGTGGTACTTTAAGGGTGATGCTCAAATTGGGTTTACTGGATGACAATCCGGATAATCCATATACAAATATTGGGGTAGCTGATACAATCAAACCCTGGACCAAAAAAGAGGCCAGAGAGTTAGCCAGAAAAGCAACCGTAAAGTCCGTGGTTCTCATGAAAAATGAAGGAATATTGCCTCTGAAAAAAGAAAATATAAAGTCCATTGCCATCATCGGACCAAGTGCTGATCTTGTTGTATCTGACTGGTATTCCGGATCTCCTCCTTACAAAGTTTCAGTATTGGAAGGAATTAAAAATGCTGTTGGCGACGATGTGGAAATTCGTTTTGCGGCCAGCAATAAGGCTGATTCAGCTGTTACGGCAGCCCGCGAATCGGACATTGCTATTGTGTGTATTGGCAACCACCCCTTGGGTTATGGATTGGGTTGGGGTCAAAACTATGTAGCAAGTGATGGGCGCGAGGAAGTTGACCGGCAGGCCATTTCTCTGGAACAAGAGGATCTGGTTAAATTGGTAAAAGCGGCAAATCAAAATACCATTCTTGTATTGGTATCGAGCTTCCCTTATTCGATATCATGGTCGAAAGAACATGTACCTGCTATTTTACATGTCACTCAATCAAGTCAGGAATTAGGTAATGGTATCGCTGATATAATTTTTGGTCTTGAAAATCCTGCTGGCCGTCTGGTGCAAACCTGGTCAGCATCCATTGATGAGTTGTTGCCTATTCTGGATTATAATATTCGAAATGGAAGAACATATATGTATGATCAACATAAACCATTGTTTGCATTTGGACATGGATTAAGTTATACATCCTTTGAATATTCAAATCTAAAATTGAGCCAAATGTCAATAAAGGATGGTGATGAGCTAAAAATTTCCGTTGAAGTAAAGAATACCGGAAGTTGGAATGGTGATGAGGTTGTACAGATCTATGTGAAATATCCGGTTTCTGAGATTGATCGACCGCAGAAGGAATTAAAGGGATTTACTAGGGTGTATATACCTTCCGGCGAAAGTAAAGTGGTCAACATCTCACTAGAAGCAAACGATTTAAGATATTGGAATAAAGAAAAACATGCATTCATACTGGAAAAGGGAAATGTGGAATTGATGGTTGGCGCTTCTTCTGATGATATAAGATTAACGAACATCATAGAAGCAAAATAGGAAACTAACAAATATAGCTAATCGTATAGTTAACCAGGCTGGATAAATACCGGAGGCATAAGGAAATCCAGCATTTTTTGACAATTTCCGGCATATTTCAAGATAATGTATCAATCGGGGAATGGCTCTGTCGAATGCCCTATCCCAGGAATCATTCTGATACTTT
The DNA here is from genome assembly GCA_942491935.1 of uncultured Cytophagales bacterium. Taxonomy (GTDB): domain Bacteria; phylum Bacteroidota; class Bacteroidia; order Cytophagales; family Cyclobacteriaceae; genus JAGTVG01. The sequence goes on along the minus strand of CALOCZ010000050.1, from coordinate 15,493 downwards.
GTAAAAGTGTAGATGAGTTTTATTTCATGATTGGTTTTACTGGGTATTTTTTCATGATTTCCTGAACCACACGGGGGATGTTTCGTTCCCTTGAATTTGGATTGTCATCTATTTCGCCGGAAACAACACCTTGCCATACCAGTTTTTTAGATTCGGTATCAAAAACATCACAAACTAGGGTTCCTACATAATAATCATATTCATTATAGGTAGTCGAGGAAGCACCCATACCCCAGCCCCAACCAGGATAGCCATAGCCGCCATAACCCATGTGCGTGGTATAAGCAGTAGCTCCTGTTTTCTGGTCCATTACAATAAAGAGTGATACCGTAATATCACCACCTGATTGTTTAAAGTCCATTCCCCTGTTCATGAATTCCGTGGCAAAAGCACCTTCAATTCTTTCCTTATCGAATGGGAGGCCGCTCAGGATCGCCACCAGACGATCGCGTGAGCATCGGCAGACGAACGCGACTTCCTCGCGCGCGGACTGATCCCAGCGATAGCCGTCTAGCAGTTGCGTCCCGAACGCCCGCGCATCGGGATCGGAGTCCGTCATCATGTCGGCGAGCGCCGGTGCCGACTCGAGGTTCGCAAGAAGTCGCTCGACGTCTGCGCGCTCCCCTTCCGGCGTGACCTGGACGAGAAAGCCGCACGCGTGCATCAGCTCATCACCTTCGTAGCGAATGTCGAGCTTCAAGACGGCGCGGATCTGATCGCTCTCGAGTAGGTGAGCCATGAACGCTTCGGTGAGAGTCTCGCCACCGAGAAGCTTCGCCGATCGGTGTGGCGTGCCTCCGGCACGGCTCCGCACCAGATCGAACTCGCCGCCCGCGAAAAGCGCGGCCGCCGGCGCCTCGACAGCCTCCGGGTGCTGCACCGAGACACGGAAGCCTCTCCCCGACGGCCACACATCCAGGTAGAGCGCACCGGCCGTTCCCGGGTTGCGAATCGTGAGCTGCATCTGCGCATCGGGATCCATCGCGGATCGGACGAGAAGCCCCCGAGGGTCAGCTCGGCGAGGAGACGGCTCGTGCCGCCGTTCGCACCGAGAGTGCGCGAAACGTCGCGCAGGGATCGTGTCGCCCGGGCCACGAGAAGGCGTAGCTCGCCACCTCGAGTGAGCCCGCGCCAGAGCGTATCCGTCTCGAGCGGAGGCACCGAAGGCAGGTACATCGATCCGGCTTCTTCGCGCGCCGCCCGACGAGCGAAGTAGCGTGCTTTGGCGCGGCTCATTTTCGCCTTTCTAGCAGCGCCCCTCCGGCGTTCCAGTATGCGTCTCGACGCTTCGACGAGCGCCTCACGCCTTCGCGGGGCGGCGCGCCCTGGAACCTCGCGCCATCTGTGGGGCCTTCGGGCGTCCCGGGCGGATCCGCCACCAGGTCGAGAAACGCGGGCTTTCGATCGCCCGGCTACGCGCGCGCATACGTGGCCGGGTCGAGCCGGAAGGCCAAGCCTCGCAGAGGCTCGCCGCGTCGACGACGTTCCAGGTTCTCGTGCGTCGTCCGGCGATACCGTTCGAACGCGGCCACGTCGTCGAGCGCACTCGTGTCCAGGCCCAGATGCTCGGACAGAAGCTCGCAGCGCAGTGCCCGGGTCGTCGGACCGTGCCAGACGGAGGCGTTGAGCTCCGTGTCGCCATAGAAGGACCGATTGGCGATGTTGGTCGACCCGATCGTGCACCACACGTCATCGATCAGGCAGATCTTCGCGTGCACGTACACGTGCTGGTACCGACCCGGACCGACGTCTGCCGCAATCCCCGCCAGAGTAAACCGCTCGTATTCACCGAGCCGGGCGAGGTCGTTCCAGAACCGGTTGTCGCCGTCCTTCCTGCGACCTTCGACCATGTCGGTGTTGGCATCGGCGGGAACGAGGAAGACGACCTCGACGCCGCGGTCGAGCGCCTTCAGCAACCCCCGAACGACCTCGGGAGAACCGATCGCCTGGTCTTCGAGATAGATCGAGCGCTTCGCGGCATCGAGCGCTCGTTGGTACTGATCCGCGATGCTGTAGTCGCCCTCCTCGATCGAGAGGGGTTCCCCACCGGGCGTGGCGACGCCATCGCGGTAGGTTCCGCGGCGCACCGTGCGTTGAATCTGCACGACCACGTCGCCCCTCTCGCGGGAAACCGCGTGAGGAAACTCGAGGTCGGTCCCGGCCGAGCCCTCGTGCCAGCGTCCGTCTTCGGCACCACGCTCGCTTGCCTCGTTCCAGCGCTGAACGAAGTTGTGGTGAACATCGGTCGCGGCGGGGCCCCGGAGCTCCGAGTAGACATCGTGCACGTTGCCGTAGTGCGCGTCGACGTTCGGACCGGTGCGTGGGGGATGCCCGCACGGCACGACCGAGCCGTGGTCGAGATTGATCCCACCGACGAATGCGATCTCTCCGTCGGCCCCGGCGTCGATCAACCAACTCTTCTGATGATGGCAGTACAACTTGGTCGCTCGGTCCCAGCGAGCGAGGAACGACGTGTTGCGCTCGACCAACCACGCGCGCTGCTCGTCGGTCCCCATGAAGTGCGTACTCGGGTGGATGTTCTCGAGCTCGGGACAGCGCCAGAAGATCACGCGGACGTCGAGACCGCGCGCTCGCGCTCGTTCCAAGACGTCGAACACGCTCCCCCGCCCGTCCGGCATCTGCACGTCGGGCTCGAGGAACGCCACCGTCACCCAGACGCTCTTCTCGGCCTGCTCCGTCGCCTCGCAGATCCGACGAAACGCGGGCTCGCCGTCGACCAGCGGCACGAGCCGATTCCCGCCGCGAATCGGGTACGGCCCCGACGTGACGAATGGGATGTGCTCACCGTCTCGATTCTGCAGGCGCGCGGCCTCCTTCGGTCGCTTCAACTCGTACAGCGGAGTCCGAGTGGACCGTCGAGAGCGATCGGCAACTCGAACTCGACGGCACCGTCCTTCGACTTCACCGTACCTCGAAGCGTGAGAACGGCGTCGCCCGACGCGCGATCATCGGCGCACGTCGGTACGTCGCAAAGACGATCGATCGACGCGTTCGACGCGGTAGGCTCGACGGCCAGGTCCACGACCTCCGTGCCGTCCCGCGAGATACCGATGCGCCGCGCAACTCCGAAGATCGCGGCGGCCGGCTCGGTTCGAAAACGACAACAACGACGGATGTCGGGCTTCGGACCGCCGCCGGCGTTGCACTGGACGGTCTCCCCCTCGGCGACGAGACAAATTCGGCTCGCCGGTCGCGCACCCAGTGCGAGAGCATGAAGGTCTGGATGCTCGCGTCGCAGATGATCCCGCAATGCGCGCCGCCGTCGCCCAGCCCCAGCGCGGCGCGCGGGTGGTGGAGCATCTCGTAGATCGCGTCGCAGTTGCCGTCGCTGTAGTTGAGCAGCGGGAAGAGCAGCAGCTCGCGGCCGTCCTGCTGCGAGCATCATGTCGTAGAGCAGCTCCTTCGGCGGCGACGCCCTCGCGCTCGGCGATGGCCGCGACGCTGTCCTCGGGCGCCGGCTCGTAGTTGGGCAGTCGGGGCCGAGCGGGAAGAGCTTGTGGAAGCTCGACATCACGAAGGCCGCCATCGGGTCGTCGTACTCGACCTTCTCGGAGAGGATCTGCGCGCGCGTCGCCGGGTCGCGCAGCTTCGCGATGCGCTCGTCGAAGGGCAGGTCGGCAGCTCCTGGTAGGTCGGCCGGTCGCGGAAGGGGTGGTACTCGGTCTGGTGCCCGATCAGCATGCCGAACGGGCGGCCGGCGACCTGCGGGTATACGTCGGCGCCTTCTTCGACGGCCTGCAACGGATTCGTCGAGCAGCTCCTTCCAGAGGGTCGGCTCCGCATCGACCTGCAGCATCGCGAACGACACCGGGCGACCGATCTCGGCCGACAGCCGGCGCATCCACTTCATCTCCTCGCGCGCGCCGATCACGTCCTCGCCCGGCCGCGCCGACCGGCGCGAGCTCGAAGATGCCCGTGCCGAGCTCGCCGAGCACGCGGCCGAGGCCGAAGAGCTCGTCCTCGGCGGCGAAGGTGCCCGGCATCGGGTCGCCGCTCGCGGCCTTGTGCATGATGGTGCGCGAGGTCGAGAAGCCGAGCGCGCCGGCCTGCATGCCTTCCCGGACGAGGGCAGCCATCTGCTCGATGTCTTCGGGCGTCGCCGGCTCGTTGTTCGGCGCCGCGTTCGCCCATCACGTAGGTCCGGACGGCGCCGTGCGGGACCTGCGCGCCGACGTCCAGCGCGAGCGGGGCGCGCTCGACCGCGTCCATGAACTCGGGGAAGGTCTCCCACTCCCACTGGATGCCTTCGGCGAGCGCCGTGCCCGGGAATGTCCTCGACGCCTTCCATCAGCTGGATGAGGAAGTCGTGCTCGCCGGGCTTCACCGGCGCGAAGCCGACGCCGCAGTTGCCCATGACGATGGTGGTGACGCCGTGCCAGCACGACGGCGTGAGGTGCGCGTCCCAGGTGACCTGGCCGTCGTAGTGGGTGTGGATGTCGACGAACTCGCGGCACGCGACGTTCGCCACGCGTTCCCCAGCTATCGAACCCGCTCGAGCCGCAGAGAGACCAGTGGATTTCTCGGAGCTCGCGAAGGTCATCGCGGACTCGGGCGGGGAGCCGATCACGTTCGTCGCGCACTCCCTCGGCTGCTGGGCCGTCGATCACTACGTGAGCGAACATGGAGCGGACGACGTCCGGGCCGCGCTGCTCGTGGCACCGCCCTCGCCGTACCTGCTGTTCGAGGCTGTCCAGAGCTTCATGCCGCCGCCGATGTCGACCGATGCATGGAAGCCGATCGCGTCACGCTCCGTGCTCGTGGCCGCAGACGACGATGACTACGCCTCCTCCGACGAGCATGCCGAGATCGCGAAGGCACTGGGCCTCGAGCACCGGATCGTTCGAGGCGGAGGCCATCTCAATACCGACGCCGGCTTCGGCCCCTGGTCGCTACCACTGCAATGGCTGGAGTCGATCGGAGCCGTCCCACGATAAAGGTCTGCGCAAACCCACCCAACGCCGTATAGTGCCCCCTCGAGAGCCATGCCTTCCCCGACTCCGAGACTCGCAGAGGCCGCGCTCGACGCAGCGGAGATCGGCGCGTTCGAATGGCACGCGACCACCAGCGAAACGCACTGGGACGGAAGTTGGCGCAAAGTGCTCGGCCTGGAGCCGACGACCGCCCCGCCTCCCCTCGAAGAACTGCTGAAGTGGATCGACCCGGCCGACCGCGCGAAGGACCCCCTGGTCGCAGACGCGATGCGAGCGGGATTGCGATTCGACACCACCCTCCTCCTGCGATGTCCCGATGGCCAGCACCGCTGGATTCGACTTCGCGGCCAGCCGCGGAAGACATCCGCGGACACACTCGTGATGGTCGGCGCAATCGAGGACGTAACGATCCGGACTCGCGAGCAGCTTCGCTTGCAGCAGCGAGACGACGAGTATCACGTGCTCACCGACTACGCGCTCGACATGATCCTGCGCACGGACGTCGAGCGCCGGGTCCTGTACATCTCGAAGTCGTGCGAGCGAGTCCTCGTTCACTCCCGCGGAACTGGTTGGATCGCAGGCGCGGGACGCCATCCACCCAGAGGACCGGGAGCGAGCGGACGCGAGCTACGATGAGATCATCGCGGGGCCCGGATACTCCACCGCCATCTTCCGGGTATCGCACACCGATGGCCACTGGGTCTGGATCGAGTCGCTCGGCCACGTCATCCGCGACGCCGCAACGGGCGAGCCACGCGAAGTGCTGTACATCATACGCGACTGCTCGCGTCGCATCGAAGCCGAGAACCAGAAGCGCCGGGCGAACGCCGAGCTCCTGCACGCGCTGCGCGACAAGGCCGAGAGCCAGCGCAGCGAAGCCCTGTTCCGCGGCCTCGCCGACTCGACCCCGGTGCTGATGTGGCTGACGGACACAGCAGGAACATCTGGCTGCGCAAGAACTGGCCGTGCTCGACTTCACCGGGTCGGCGCGAGGTGGCGACCGCCTGGATCGCCTCCCTCCACCCGGACGACGTCGACCGCACGCTGCACGACTTCCGGACGGCACTCGAGCAAAGAGCCTCGTGCTCCGTCGAGGCCCGCATCGAACGTCATGACGGCGAGTACCGAAACACGCTGTTTACGGCACTGCCCCGGCAAGACGCCGACGGCGCGTTCGCCGGCTACGTGGCGTCGGGTGTCGATGTCACCGACATCCGGCGCGTCGAACAGGCCAACGCAGAACATCAGAGCCATCTCGCACACTCGCTTCGCGGAGAGCCTCGACCAGATGGCCCTGGGGTTGGCGCACGAGCTCCACCTCAACCCCTCGCGGCAATCTCCGCCGCGACGGGTGCCGCCCTGCGCAGCCTCGGAACGACCACACCCGATCTCCGGCGCATCCGAGTGATGATGGGCGAAACGCGGGCCCAGGCGATTCGCGCCGGCGAGCTGCTCGAGGAGAAGCGTGAGTTCATTCGCAAGGGGAATGCGCACCACCTCGACTACGCGGCAAGTAGCGATCGACCCGAACGAGATCGTCGAGAGCGTGGCGAAGCTCACGCATCACGAAGGCAAGCGGCGAGAGATCCAGCTCGAGATGGTCCTCGCTCCGGGACCGCTCCTCGTGAACGCGAGCCGAGTTCAGATCCAGCAGGTTCTCATCAACGTCGTGCAGAACGGTCTCGAGGCGATGAGCCCCGGCAACGGAAGCGCGCGCATCCTGCGGATCGAAACGGGGAAGACATCGCGCGGCACCTCCCAAGTTCGAATTCTCGATCGCGGGCCCGGAATCTCGGAAGAAGGCGCGCGCCACATGTTCGACGTGTTCTACACGACGCGTACCGACGGTCTCGGCATGGGGCTCGCGATCAGTCGGTCGATCGTCGAGGCGCACGGAGGCAGACTGGACGGGGCGAATCGTCCGGAAGGAGGCGCCTGCTTCTCGGTGACGCTTCCTCTTGCCGCCCGCGACGCGTCGCAGCCCGACGGGCCCGAATCGGCCGGACGGTGACTGGGCTCAGGCGGGCGCTCGCTTCGGCGACGGGCCCCACGCCGCGCAGCGTCAGAACCTGGCGCACGAGTTCGGCGAGCGAGCCCGCCTCCATCTTGTGGTAGATCTTGCGCACGGTGGCCCTCGACGGTGCGGCGGCTGAGCGAGAGCTTCTCCCCGATCTTGATCGAGGACAAGCCCTCCAGGATCAGGTCGAGCACTTCCGCTTCGCGTCCGCTGAGCGATTCGTAGCGCCGGCGAATGTCGCCGACGGCAACGCCGTCTTCGAAGCGACTGCGGGCGGCTTCGATCGCCTGCCAGATGCGGTCGACGAGATCCTGATCGCTGAAGGGCTTGCGAAGGATGTCGATCGCGCCGCCCTTCAAACCTCGAACGGCCGTCGAGAACTCGGCAAACGCCGTGATCAGGATCGTCGGGGGCAGACGGGCTTCACGCTGCAGCTTCTCGACGAGCTCGAGACCGCTCATCCCGCGCAGGCGCACGTCCAGGACGAGGCAGGCGACTTCACCGGGGTCGTAGACCTCGAGAAACTCCGGTGCAGAGGAATGAACCCGGGGCTCGAGCCCCACGGACTCGACGAGCCAACCCAGTGCCTTTCGCACAGAGGCATCGTCGTCGACGACGTATACGGCACCTTCGGACGCCATATCGAGGACGCTAGTACGGAGGCCCGGGCCGGGACAAGTCCAGAATGCTCAAACGCCCCCGCGGCGCTTGAGGTCGCAGAAGCCCAGTGCGAAGGGTTCCCATGGCAGATTTTGGTAGCTTCGGTGACGTTCACGTCGAGTAGAGCGATGCGTTCGTCGCCCAGGTCGAGCTTCGGCGCGGGCCCAACAACTTCTTCGACATCTCGCTCATCGCCCAGATCGGCGACGCGTTCGAGGCGCTGGACCAGGAGCCCCGCTGCCGCGCGATCGTCCTGTGCTCGCAGGGAAAGCACTTCTGCGCCGGGGCGAATTTCGGCAAGGACGACCAGGGCCTCGAGGATCCTTCCGGACGGCACTTGTACGACGAGGCGGTTCGCCTGTTCTCGACGAAGACGCCGGCCGTCGCCGCCGTCCAGGGCGCCGCGGTCGGGGGCGGTCTCGGACTCGCGCTCATGCCCGACTTCCGCGTGGCCTCGGCCGAGTCCCGCTTCAGCGCCAACTTCGCCCGACTCGGGTTTCATCAGGGCTTCGGGCTCTCCGTCACGCTTCCCGACCTCGTCGGCCAACAGAAGGCAATGGAGCTCCTCTACATTGGTCGGCGTGTCCCTGGCGACGAAGCCTTCGCAATGGGGCTCTGCGACCGGCTGGTGCCGACGGATCAGATCCGCAGCGAGGCCATCGCTCTGGCTACCGAGATCGCCACGTCCGGCCCACTCGCCGTCGCGTCCATCCGCCAGACGCTTCGCGGCGGCCTCGCCGACCGGATCCGCGTCGCGACCGATCGCGAGAAGGCCGAGCAGGATCGTCTACAGGGGACCGAAGACTTCAAGAGGGGATCCAGGCGATGGCGGACCGCCGAAAACCCGATTTCGTGGGGCGCTAGGCGCCGGGGGCCCTGTGGTCGCTCCCACAACCGCGCATCGGCTGGGCCGAGACCGTTCGACTCATCGAGCTCGATCTCGAGACGTATGACGTGTGGTTTCCCGGTCTCGGTCGCGACCGGCCGACGTGGCTGCGTGCCGGCTACGCCGTGTTCCGGACCGAACTGTTCGGGGCCAACCTCCTCTTTCGGCTGCAGACCTTCCTGCACGGGGCCGGGCATCCCATCCTGGCGACGACGCTGACCCGTCTCTCGCGAATCCTCATCTCCGTCACGATCGGGAGGGACGTGAGAATCGGGGAGGGCTCTACATCGCCCATGGAAACATCGTCGTGGAGGGCACCACGACCATCGGGCGCAACGCGAGCATCGCGCCCTTCGTGACCGTCGGCCTTGCGAGCTCGGCCGGGGCCGCATTCGACGTGAATGGCCCCGAGATGGGCGACGAGGTGATGCTCGGGACCGGCTCGAAGATCCTGGGAAGAGTGAGGATCGGCGACCGGGCGCGCGTCGGCGCCAACGCCGTGGTCGTCTCCGACGTGCCGGCCGACCATACCGCCGTCGGCGTCCCGGCCCGGGCACGCCCCCCGCGACGAGGCGATCCCGCACTGCGGATCGTGACGCGCGACCCGCCCTAGCGCCGGGGTGCGATCCACCCCGACCGCGGCTGACGAGCCGATGCCATGGCGTCAACTGCGACGTCCCAGGAGATGAGACACCCCTGAACGAAAGGGTGAAACTCACTCGAGATGCGCATTGTGGCCTTGACCGCGACCGCCCGAAGTTCGTAGGAAAGGCTACGGCCTTTTCCTCAAGCCCTCCACCAGCTCCTGCAGAATCCTGCGGGGAGGGAACATGATCATCTGCTTCAACCTGACCGGAGTCCTCTCGACGCCCCCCTCATCGGGCCGGGCGAGTTGCGACCTCCGCACGCCTGGACTCGAGCCCGTCGCCCCTTGGGACGGATCGTCCACCCACCGGTGCGCACCTGCGCGCATCCTCACCATCCGGCCACTACGAGGAAACGGAGAATGGAAATGACTCTGTCCAATCTATGCACGAGGGCTTCCCTCTGCGGATTGGCCGTCGCATTCGCGATGAGCCTGTTCGCAACGACCAACGCCGATGCGGCATGCCGAAACATCGGCCAGTCGTGCGGCACCGCCGTGTCCGAAAACACGAGTGGCGACGGCAACAACTACAACCCCTCGTGTGACGGCGACGGCAACTGCTCCAACGACGTGGAGTGGTGGTTCCAGGCTCCGGTCAGCGGCACGTACAACTTCAACACGAATTGCTCCAGCTTCGACACCGTGCTCGCGATTCACTCCGGGACCTGCGGTGGCGTCGGTGGGGAACTCGCGTGCAACGACGACGGCGGCAGCGGCAATCGCTCGAACATCAACCTGTTCCTGAGCGCCGGCCAGTCGGTCGTGGTCGTGGTCGACGGGTTCAGCAACGACAGCTTCAGCTGGTTCGGCTCGACCTGCAGCGGCAACGGCGGCACGGGCTGCGTGACCATCACCGGTCCGGGCACCTGCCACATCTGCGGCGACGGCAACGTCGAGGCTCCCTTCGAGGAGTGCGAGTCGGGTGCCTGCTGCCAGACGTCGACCTGTCAGTACCGTCCCTCGACGTTCCAGTGTCGCGCAGGTTCCGGCGACAGCTGCGATCCGGCCGAGTTCTGCTCGGGCAACAGCAACAGCTGCCCGGGCAACACGGTTACGCCGGCGGGCACGACGTGCCGCGCTGGTTCCGGCGACTTCTGTGACCCGACCGAGACCTGCACCGGCATCGCCGGCCAGAGCTGTCCCGCCAACTCGATTCAGCCGGCGGGCACCGTCTGCCGTGCGAGCGGGGGCGACCCGAACGGTTCGGGCTTCACCTGTGACCCGGCCGAGACCTGCTCCGGTGTGACGGGACAGGCGTGCCCGGCCGATAGCTTCTCGCCGGGCGGCACCGTGTGTAACGCGGGCTCCGGCGATTCCTGCGATCCGAGCGAGACCTGCCCCGGCAGCCCCGGTGGCGTCTGGCCGGCCCGATAGCTTCGCAAGTGCCGCAACCGTCTGTCGCGCTGGTTCGGGGGATCCGAACGGCTCGGGCTTCACCTGTGACCCGACCGAGTTCTGCCCCGGCAGTCCGGACGCGGCGTGTCCGAGTGACAGCATCTCCAGCGCCGGCACCGTGTGTAACGCCGGTGGCGGTGACCCGAACGGTTCGGGCTTCATCTGTGACCCGGACGAGACCTGCTCCGGTCTGTCCCAGGACCCGTGCCCGGCCGATTCGCTCTCGAGTGCCGGCACGGTCTGCAACGCCGGCTCCGGCGCCCCGAACGGCGGCGCGGTCTGCGACCCGGACGAAGTCTGCTCCGGCGCACCGGACACGGCATGCCCGGCGGACACGTTCTCCAGCGGAGCCATCGTCTGCCGCGCTGGCTCCGGCATCACCGCCGGCGCGAGCATCGAATGTGACAACACCGAGCTGTGCCCCGGTGCGGCGGACGCCCGCCTGCCCGGCGGATACGATCCAGCCGGCCGGCACCGTCTGCAACGCCGGTTCGGGCGATCCGAACGGCGCGGGTTTCACCTGTGACCCCGACGAAGTCTGCTCCGGCAACGCCCTCGAGGCCTGCCCGACGGATACGTTCTCTACGGCCGGCACCGTCTGCAACGAGGGCGACGGCGATCCGAACGGCGCGGGCTTCTTCTGTGATCCGGACGAGGTCTGCTCCGGCACGGCCGACGTTCCATGTGCCGCCGACACGATCGAGCCGGCCGGCACGGTCTGCAACCCGGGTTCGGGCGATCCGAACGGCGCGGGCTTCGTGTGTGACCCCGACGAGGTTTGCTCGGGCACGGCCGAAGACGGCTGCCCGGCGGACTCGTTCTCCAGCGCCGGCACGGTCTGCAACGCCGGCTCCGGCGACCCGACCTTCTCCGGTGTGATCTGCGATCCGGACGAGGCATGCGCGGGCGTCCCCGACGTCCCTTGCGATCCCGACACCATCCTTCCGGCCGGCACCCTGTGCCGCATCGGTCTCTCCGAGTGTGACTCCAGTGAGTCCTGCTCGGGCGCGGCCGACGATCCGTGTGCGCTCAACGGCGACTACCCGGACGGCACGTTCTGCTACACCGGAAGCGGCATCGCCGATCCGCACAACCCGCCCCCCGCGTCGGTGCCTCTGCCGTGTAACCCGGGCGAGTGCGTCTGTCAGGGCGGCCGTTGTGTTGGCCCAGGTGCCGACATGCTGGTTCTCGACAAGGCCAAGATGAAGATCTCGAAGAGCTCGAAGGACACCGGTCTCGCTCGGGTCGAAGGCCTGATCGCGGACGAGGAGACGGAGCCGACGGTCTTCGGCGGCGACTTCCGCCAGCAACTCTTGGCGGGCAACGTCGACATGTTCGTCAGCGACTCCGCTGGCTTCGAGACGACCTTCACGATCAGCGGATGCGTCGAAACCGCGACCGGGATCATCATCAAGTGCAAGAACGGCGACATCAAGGCGACCTTCCGCCTGACGAACGCCGGTCCGGTCACCTACGACATGAAGGTGAACCTGAAGAAGCTGCCGATCTCCGACACCGGAACGGGCGCGCTCGTGCCGCCTGTCTTCGCCAGCCTCTTCCAGGGCTCCGATCCGTTCTACCGGGTCGAGCGTGCGGGTGACCTGGGCGTCGTAGCCGGCGTTTGCACGGTCAGCGGCTCCGGCAACAGCACGAAGTGCAAGGAGCCGAAGGAACTCAACTGATGAAAACCAACAAGACACTCCTGACAATCTCGACGGGCTTGGCCCTCGGCGCGCTGCTTCTTACGGGCGCGCCGGCCCAAGCCCAACCCCAAGGCCTCGACATCGGTAAGGTCGCTCTGAACCTGGCGTTCCAGCCGGGGCCTCGCACCCCCGGTCAGCTCAAGATCCGTGGCATTGTCGACGACAACGACACCGAAGGTCTGGTCGCCGATCTGCTGACCAACACGGTCACGGTTCAGGTCCAGGACGCCGGTAGCTTCGACCACACGGCGACGCTGACGGACTGCAAAGAAACACCGAACAGCGTCGTGTGTAACGACGACTCGTCCGGTTTCCGGGTCAAGGCGCACGTGAAGCGCTGGAAGAACCTCCCGGACGTCTGGCGCCTGAACCTCAAGGTGAAGGACCTGACGGAGACCGACACGGGCTTCGGCCCCCTGAGCGGTCACGGTCACGATCACGATGGTCCATGGCTCGCGTACGCGGGTCGACGTGGTCGCTCAGGCCGGCGGCAACGCGGGCGACTGCAAGGTCAAGAAGAACGGCGCGCGGCTCCGCTGCAAGGCGAAATAGCCGTCCCCGTTCGACTCTGAGCTCCACCCGTTCAAGCGGCGGGGCTTCGAACTCCACTCCGGAGGCACGAAGCCCCGCCGTTTTTCGTTGAAAAGAGCCTCGTCTCGCACCCTCGGATCGGCGTATAGTCGAGCGTCCGACAGAGAGAACTTGCTATGGTGAATGCGTTGAGAATGCTCCCCTCCAGTCCTGCTCGTGCTAGGACTCGCAACCCCCGCGAAGGCAGTCTGGACCTTCACCGACGTCACCGCGGCCGCACAGATCACGCACACGCACGGCTATGCGAGTGGCCCCGCCGGCGACGAGTGGATCCTCTGTGGCGGCGTCGCGGCCGGCGACTACGACGACGACGGCTGGATCGATCTTTTCGTCGTTCGAGGTGACGCCGGCCCGAACCTGCTCTACCGCAACAAGGGCGACGGTACGTTCGAAGAGGTCGCGGCTACGGCGGAGGTCGACGACACGATGCTCGGCTGCGGTGCCGTCTTCGCCGACTACGACGGGGACGGCGATCTCGATCTGCACGTGACCGGCTTCGACGACGAACCATCGAAGCTCTACAGCAACGACGGCGATGGCACGTTCACCGACAAGAGCGCCGACTTTCCGCTCACGCGAAAAAACAACATCTCGACATCGTTTGCGGACTACGACCGCGACGGCGACCTCGACGCGTTCGTCACGCACTGGACGCTTCCGAAGATCAGCCACAGGCCCGTCGATGAGCTTCTCTGGCGCAACAACGGAGATGGTACCTTCACCGACGTTGGCCTCGCCGCCGGCATTACCGCACATCAATCCAGCGAAGACACCGACAAGACGTTCACACCGAACTTCACCGACATCGACAACGACGGGTGGCTCGACATCGCTCTGGCGGCCGACTTCGGCGACAGCCAGGTGTTCCTCAACAACGCGGATGGCACATTCGCCAACGTGACCGACCCAGCGGTCATCACCGACCAGAACGGCATGGGCGCAACCGTCTGCGACTACGATCTCGACGGCGACCTCGACTGGTTCGTGACGAGCATTTACGACGTCCCGAGTGGCGGCAACGGCAACCGCATGTACCGCAACAAGAACGGCGTCGGGAACATCTTCGAGGATCAGACGACCGCCACCGGAACCCGCGAGGGATACTGGGGTTGGGGCGCGAGTTGTCAGGACTTCGACAACGACGGCGACGAGGACATCTTCCACACGAATGGCTTCGACAACCCTCAGTCGCAGAACGATCCGAACCGCCTCTTCGTGTCGAACTGAGCGGGAGTCTTAACGGAAGACTGTGCCGCCCGCTACCTGTACACCCAAGTTAGCGGCCTCGCCGTCTTGTCGTTCGACTACGATCGCGACGGAGATCTCGACATCTTCGTTACGTACAACCAATCGGCCCCGAAGCTCTACCGCAACGACGGACTTACCGAGAACTACCTCACCGTAAAGCTCGACGGTCTCGCGCCAAACACCGAGTCGATCGGTTCTCGCGTCATCGCGACCGTGGGCGGCACGAGCATGGTCCGAGAGCTACGCGCCGGCAACAACTACATCTCGCAGGATCCGGCCGAAGCGCATTTCGGCCGCGCCGGGGCCAGCACCGTCGACACTCTGGAAGTTCAGTGGTTCTCGGGTGGCAGCACGACGATGACGAACGTCCCGGCCAATCAAGTGCTGACGATCGTCGAGCCCACGAACACCTGCGGAGACGGCACCGTCGATGCAGGCGAGGAGTGCGACGAAGGCGCTGCCAACGGCGGTGTTTCGTGCTGTCAGGTCAATTGCCGACTCCGGCCGAGCGGTCGGACATGTCGCGACACTGCGGGTCTCTGCGACGTCGCCGAAGTGTGTGACGGCGTAGCGTCTACCTGCCCCGCCGACGGCTTCGCCAGCGCCGGCCTCGAGTGCCGGGCCGTGGCCGACGTCTGCGACACGGCGGAGTCCTGCACCGGGTCGAGTGCGACCTGCCCCGTGGATACATTCGAACCCGCAACGACGGAGTGCCGAGCCTCCGCCGGAGTTTGCGACACGGCGGAGAACTGCTCCGGCGTGGACGCCGCGTGCCCGGCCGACGGAAAGAGCACCGCAGAGTGCCGCGCGGTCGCCGGCGCCTGTGACGTGGCCGAGGTCTGCGACGGGGTCAACGACAATTGTCCGGTCGACGACTTCGAGCCGCCCACGACCGAGTGCCGATCCCCCGCGGGAGTGTGCGATCTACCGGAGTTCTGCGACGGGGCGGGTGCCCTCTGTCCGAGCGACGCGAAGAGCACGCTCGTCTGCCGGACGAGCGCCGGTCTCTGCGACATGGTCGAGAGCTGCGACGGCATCAACGACGATTGTCCCGCCGATGGGTTCGTCTCGGGTGGGACGGAATGCCGGGCCAGCGCGGGGACCTGCGACGTCGCCGAAGCGTGCTCTGGAAGCTCGGCCGCCTGCCCCGCGGATGGATTCGGTGTCCGGCGGAACCGAGTGCCGGGCCGTTACCGACGTCTGCGACGTCGCCGAGGTCTGCACCGGCTCCGCCGCCGCGTGCCCCGCAAACGGGTTCCAGCCGCCCGGGACCGCGTGCCGCGCCTCCGCCGGCGTCTGCGACGTCGCGGAGAGCTGCACTGGCAGCGCACCGAGCTGTCCCGGAGAGACCGACGTCGACGCGGGAACCGAGTGTCGGGCCAGCGCTGGCATCTG
>CALOCZ010000049.1:0-41236 GCA_942491935.1 uncultured Cytophagales bacterium | reverse complement strand
AAACATTGATTGGCTAATAGAATATAAAATTCCAACCTGTTTATGTAGTTCAGATGTTAAATCAACGAAAGCACAATATAAATAAAATTAGTTGCGGATATTGATATCCGTGTTAAAAACCAATCAGCGAAACATATCAAATTTTAAAAGATAAATATTATTGCATTTATTGATAAGGATAGTTCATTAAGGCAAATTCTTGAAAAAGATGTGAATAGAGACAAATTCTATAAATATGCGAATTTCTTTGCTGTCATAGACATAATAAATTTGCTAAAAAATTGTGGATTTGAAATTATCGACTATTGCCCAATATTGACAATATATTAGCTCCTATTCAAATCGAAAAATCTTTGAAAGGAAATGTTAAGGTTAGTTTTATCGCACAAATGTAAAGAAATAATTAAGGTTCATACAAATATTAATAATTAGATTTGACTAAACTTAAAATGAGAATATAGCAAATCACTTTCGATATTTGAATATTACCCGTTTTTACTAATAAATCTCCTAAATTTTCTTTTTTTAATATTTTAAAATTTTTCCCATTGATATCAATAATTTTTTCGTCGTGAAACTGATTGATAACCCGGCTTATACTTTCTCTTGATGTTCCAATTAGATCCGCTAATTCATTACGACTTAACATCATTTCAAAATCATTGGATTTGAATATCTCATCAGAAAGATATATTAATGCATCGGCTAATCTTCCATTTAATTGTTTCTGAGAAAGATTTATACATCTATGAAAATGATGAAGTTCATTTTTACAAAGTTCCAGGATGATTTCATAGGCAAAATTTCCATTTCGAAAAATAAAATCTTTAAAGGCATTGATATCAATAAAACAAGCAATCACATTAGTTAATGCAGTAGCAGAATAGTGATTAATACGATCTCCAACTGTAGTTGGAATACCCAAATATGTCGGTGCTTTTGAGATCCGTAATATGCTTTCCCGATCAGGTCCTTCCATATGCAATTTAACAAATCCCCTTTGCACGTATATGATATTGGAAGAAAGCGCATCCTGTTTGAAAATAGTATCTCCTTTTTTAAACGCAACCTGAGCACAGTTTTTATTCAGTAAATCCAATTCATCACCTTTCAAATGTAAAGTTGCTGTTGATTTAAATTCACAAAGTCGGCAATCTATATTATTCATCTTTAATTGTTCATATATAAATCTGAGGCTTTTTGTCAAATATAAATGTGACGTATATCACTTTTTAAAATAATGCAACGCAATGGTTAAAAGTGCGATCTCATTAAACGAAATTTTAAATTTGAATACGAATAAAAAAATAATCAATATGGAAAACAAAAAATTTACTATGGCATTGTATTCCGGCAGTCTGGACAAATTGACAGCCGCAGGTGTAATTCTCAGCGGAGCAGCTGCTGTATGATATGGATGTAGATGTTTATGTATTGATGATGGGTGCAAGGGCCTTCAAAAAGGATGTGGGTGCTGATCGGGCAAAATTGGAGTTGGCAGAGTATCCTTCACTTAAAAATGAGTTCATCAATGCAGCATGGATAAAATCAATGTGAAAAAGCTGGACAGATTTATTCAAGGAAGCGAAAGAATTAACCAATGTTAAAATTCATATCTGTGGCTTAGCTGGAAAGATATGGAATGGTAATTCATTTGGATGATTTTATTGATCTGGCTGATGATATAGTTGGAATCAATGAGTATATAACCTCAGCCCAGGAAGCAGATATACATTTATTAATTTAAAAGTTTTAAAAATGGTAACGCAGGAATTAGAAAAAATCCAAAGTTGACAAAATGGTTGACGCGAGAGGGACAGCATGTCCTGGACCACTACTTGCAGCAAAGAAGGCAATTGGAGAAATCCAAACAGGACAGATAATGGAAATACTGTCATCAGATGAAGGTACAAAACAAGATATTCCCAAATGGGCTATGAAAAAGGGCCATGAATATCTTGGGACAATTGAGGAATCTGGATATTTCAAGATTTTCATGAGAAAAGGGTAAAATCGAAATGCAGAAGGACAGTAAGAATTCACCGAAGATCCTGGTTTTTTCAACAGAGAAAAATATCGGATCCGGCTATCGATCTGGCTGGTTTGATGAAAATGCATTATCCTCCAAATGTTTATGTGATTAATGTACCCTGCACCAGTGCGATTAAAACCCAGGTGGATACTTCATGCATTTGACAAAGGATTTGATGGGATATTCATCGCCGCAGATGGTACTGATTGTCCTTATGATATTTCTTGTTCAGATAAAACCGCAGAAATTGTGAGAAAACACATGAGATGATGAAACCAAAAGGTATTGATCCGGCATGTTTGAAAATGGCAGCCATCTGTTCCGTTTGTGCAGAACCATTTGTTCGCCATGTAAGAGTTTCACAAATGCATTGAAAAGGAGTTGATTAAGACCAAAAGGGAATCCATGAATCCATCAGGTGGATGAAATAAGAGTAACATGATTCCCTTAAATAATTTTTAGTCAATGAAAAGTACAATTGAAGATACTATATTTGATGTTATTGTAATTGGGGGTGGTATCGCCGGTCAGGAGTCGTCATTAAACCTGGCGAATATTGGGTTATAAGATCCTTCATTGTTGAAAAAGATCTTTCCATTGGGGGTAAAATGATACATCTGAGTAAGGTTTTTCCAACATTGGATTGTGCTGCCTGTATTTCCACTCCAAAAATGTCAGAAACAGCACGACATTCCAATATCACAATCTATACGAATAGTGAGATTAAGAGATCTAGATAAGGAATCAACAAAGAATTATTCTGTGACGGTTACAAAAAAACCCAGATATGTTGATTGAGGATGCTATGTACCGGATGTCAGGATTGTGAAGACAAATGTCCGATAGTAGTAGAAGACCAATATCAGTACTGATCTCGTTGGCAGGAAAGCTATTTATATTCCGTTCAGTGTTGCCAATCCCAGGGTAGCAGCCATTGATATTGAAAACTGTATCTTTTGTGGATTTTGTGAAAAAGTTTGTCCGGCTGATGCGATTGATTTGATGCAGGAACCAAAGGAAATAAGCATAGAAGTAAAAACAGTCATTGTGGCTACTGGATTCAAATTATTCGATCCATTAAAAATACCCAGATATGGATTTGGGAAGTTCAAAAATGTTCTAACCTCCATGCAGATGGAAAGACAACTGGTACCAACAAGGCCATTTAATACTGTTCTACGACCTGGAGATGGGAAAATGCCTGATAATATCGCCTATGTACTGTGTACAGGATCCAGAGACGAAACCGTAGGTAATCCCATATGTTCACAGAGTCTGTTGTATGTATTCAATAAAGCAGGCACAATTACTTAATGGGTGCTTTAGCAATGGCTGATGTTACGATATACTATCTACATATCCGGGCTTTTGGAAAAGGATTTAATGAATTCTACCAGCAAGCAAAAGGAATGGGCGTAGAGTTTGTAAAAGGAAAAGTGGGTAGAATCACAGGAAATGAGAATCAATCTCTAATATCAGATATGAGGATATTCCTACAGGACAGGTGAAAGAAGCTAAGCACGATATGGTGGTTTTATCAGTGGGTGTGTTACCGGATATGGAGATTGTTAAGGTCTTTATTAGAGATAAAAGGTGGAGACGGATGAATTTGATTTCATTCAACAAGTTCCCGATGAATTGGTAAATCCAGCTCACAACAGCATCGAAGGTGTATACGTTGCAGGCACGGCATCAGGACCGATGGATATTCCAGATGCAATATTCTCTGCAGGTACAGCATCTGCAGAAGTGGCAACCTATTATAAAGGAAATGTTGATGAATAATCGAATAGGTGTTTATATATGCCATTGTGGCTCAAATATTTCTGATGTCATTGATGTTGAAGTAGTGAAAAGTCCAATTCATTGCATCCTAAGGTGGTGTTGAGCAAAACAATGATGTTCGCCTGTGCGGATTCTTCTCAGAAAGAAATGATAAATGATATTGGAGAAATGAGATGGATGCACTGGTAATTGCCTCCCTGTTCTCCCAAAACTTCATCTGTTTACCTTCAGATCTGTAGCGGAAAGGGCCGGATTGAATTATAATCAATATGTGCAGGTTAATATCCGTGAACAAGGGTCATGGGCACATGGCGATAAGCCAAAGCAAGCTACACAAAAAGCCATAAGGCTTACTAAAATGGCGATTGCCAAAGTACAATTTTCCTACAACCCTACATCAGATAGAAATTCAATTGAAAAAGCAGTATTGGTAGTAGGGGGCTGGAGTGAGTGGTCTCCGGGCAGCATTGAACTGGCCGAATATGGATTTCAGTGTATATCTGGTTGAAAAGAAACCAACTGTTGGAGGACATATTATCGAATGGGAACATCTTTTTTTGAATAACCAGAGTGGAAAGGATATTGTAAGTGGTCTGTTAGGACTGATTAAGAAGCATGAAAATATTCACCTTTTCACGAACTCAACCATCATTCAAAAAACAGGGAGTATTGGGAATTTTGAAATTAAGATAAAAAAATCACCAAATTCAGGAAATAACGGGCGTGAAATTGTTGAAAAAGAAGAGACTTTTAGCCTGAAGGTTGGGGCAATATTGCTTACTACAGGATTTGATCATTATAAACCCAAGACAGGAGAATATGGGTACAATACAATTGAAAATGTGATTACACTACCTGAATTTAAAAAAATCGTAGAATCTAATAATGAGGAGCTTATTTTCAAAAATCAGAAAATAAAGAATATTGCCTATATCTATTGTGTTGGTAGCAGGCAGACGGACGATGACAATAAGTATTGTTCCAGATATTGCTGTACAGCAGCAATAGATACGGCTATCCTCGCCAGTGAAAAGTTTAAAGGGATTAATAATTTCCACTATAACAGGGGTATCAGAACATATGGCAAACAGGAGATAATGTATCATAGAAGCAGTGAAAATGGGGATGTATACCTGCAATTCGATGAAGATAATCCTTTAATAGTAGAGAGGCATAATAAAACTACAATTGTTAAAGTCAATGATATTCTAACAGAAGGAAAAGAGTTGGAATTAGAGGCTGATCTGGTTGTATTGGTAACTGGAATGGTCCACAGAGAATATTCAGACCTTTTAGATGTTCTGAAGGTGCCGGTTGGCAGAGATTCGTTCTTCAATGAAGTTCATCCAAAACTGCGCCCTGTAGAAACTGTACTGGAGGGTATTTATATTGCAGGTTGCTGCCAGGGACCAAAAAATATTACAGAAAGTGTGAGATCATCTTTATCAGCGGCTTCAAAAATCTCGGGTTTATTATGGAAGGGGCAAATTGAACTAGAACCAATACAGGCTGAGGTAGATGCTGAGGCATGTGAATGGTGTGGTTTATGTGCTGAAATGTGTGCCTATGATGCTATATCGAAGGTAAAAGTTAATAGTAAATATATAGCTGAAGTAAATATAACCAGTTGCAAAGGATGCGGCATGTGTGTGCCGGTATGTGAGTCGAATGCAATTAACCTGTTAGGATATTCAGATAAGGTAATAGAATCCATGATTGATGCTTTAGTAGAATAATAATTGAGGAATTATGGCTGAAAAAAAGGGTAGAACTTTTGCAGAAGCAAAGAAAAAATATGGGATCAACGAAAAAGTAAGGGAAGGATCGAAGCAGTTCAAAGAAATACATAAGAAAATCCTAGATGTTCTTGAGGAATGCCCAAAAACCATTCCTCAAATAGCGAAGGAATTAAATATGCCCACACATGAGATCACCTATTATCTAATGACCTGTCGTAAGTATGGCAATATTGCTGTATCTGGCATAGATAACATGGATGAATATTTTTTATATGAATTGGAAGGAGAAAAGTAATGGCTAAAATAGATCCTTATTTTAAATTGAAGATTCTTAAATACGGTGCTGAAAATTTTACAGCATGTTACAATTGCGGCAATTGTACAGCTGTGTGCAATTTGACGGAACAAAATGCCAATTTCCCAAGAAAATATATTAGGTATGGACTCTTAGGGCAAAAGGATGAAATAGTAGGTAGTAAAGAACTATGGATGTGTTATGGTTGTGGTGAGTGTTCAGAAACGTGCCCGCGTGGAGCAGATCCTGCTTCATACCTGGCGGCATTAAGGAGATATACCATTGCTAAATATGATTTTACGGGAATTACGAGGTTGATATTTACAAGTAATAATTACGCATTACTGTTAACAACATTATTAGCTACAGCTTTGGGATTTTTCCTTTTAACGATCAAGCCCGATAGTCATATTTCACGATGGATCTTCAAGTATATGTCTTATGAGATTATACATCATATAGGATTACTGATATTTGTTTTAGTAGGAGTGGCTGTTATGGTTGGTATTTTACGTATGATGCTCAGCATTAATAGACATCCAAGTGGAAATTCAGGGAAAAATGTTAATTCAATTATAAAGTCTATATTTTATGTGTTGAGTGAGTTGGGTACTATGAACAGACAAAAAGTATGCGATTCGGAAGATGATTCCATGTGGAATAGTCAACCCTTCTATAAAAGACCATGGTTTTTGCACTATTCAGTGATGTGGGGATTCATAGGACTACTTTTAGCAACTACCCTTGATTTTATATTCAAGGATCCTGCCACTAAAGTATGGTTGCCGAGTCGAATTTTGGGTACTATTGCCGGATTATTTATGATGTATGGATCCACGGTGCTAATTTGCTACAGAATTATCAAGATCTCAAATTTTTATGCTGATACCCATTGGGCAGATATCTATTTCTTGGTTTTTTTATGGTTGGCAGGATTCACTGGATTCTGGTTGGAAGTTGCAGTGAGTCTAGAATCAGATAATATTATAAACCATATTGTATTCATTATTCATACCGTAATTTCTATGGAATTGATATTATTATTTGCATTCTCAAAGTTTGCTCATGCACTATATCGCCCAATAGCGTTGTTTTTTCAATATTACAGATATGGATCAGTTATGTAGCCAGAAAATTAATTTCAGAATTAGGCATTAAGCTTATATCAATTAAAAAAATTCATCGTTCTCTCAATACCTAAGGTCCCAAATGAAAGAATCACATCACAGGCTTTGTCCAGCACAAAGGGCAATTCTGCAATTTCCTCCTTCTTAAACCGGCTAAGCACATAATCTACCTGCTTCCCTTTATAAAAATCATCGCCTATTCCAATCCTGATACGTTGATAAGCATTTGTCCCAATTACTTTTTCAACATTTTCAAGTCCATTATGGCCGGCAGAGGAACCCTTTTCCCTGATCCGGATCTTTCCAAAAGGGAGGGCTATATCATCAACAACGATCATCATGTTTTTAATCGGGATCTTTAATTCCTGCAACCAGAAATTAATGGCTTTTCCGCTCAAATTCATATAGGTAGTTGGTTTTATCAGGTGATACCTTTTGCCTTTGTATCGGAATTCAGTCGTAAAAGCATGCCTGGATAATTCAAATTCCACTTTCTGAATATCAGCTAGTCGATCGAGTGCAAGAAAACCAATATTATGTCTTGTCAGCTCATATTCAGGTCCAATATTTCCTAATCCAACAATAAGGTACTTCATTTTACCAGAAAACTATATCCTACGAAAAAAAAATCCTGTCGCAGTACGACAGGATTTAATATTATAAATAAGTTATTTCTATTCAGCAGATTTCTCTTCTTTTCCACCTTCTTCTTTAGAAGCGGCTTCTCCACCTTCTTCAGCTCCTTCTTCTCCTTCTTCAAGTTCTTCTTCTTCCAATTCATCCTCAAGTTTAGCGGCCCGTGGAATGGAAACAGAAGCAATAGATACTTGCGGACTGTTAATGATCTCAAAATTGTCTACCTCAACTTCTTTCACTTTAATAGTCATTCCAAGAGTTATTTCCGAAATATCGAGATCTATACTTTCCGGCATATCTATTGGTAAAGCTCTTACAAGTAATGTCCTTGTATTTATCATTAACTTACCCCCTGCCCTTATTCCAGGAGAATCTCCGAAGAATTTCACCGGAACTTGCATTTTGATAGGTTTGTCATCGTGCAATTCCATAAAATCTACATGCAGGATCATTTCACTAACTGGATGAAACTGGATATCCTGCAATATGCAATTATATACTTTACCTTCAATATTCAGTTCAACAAAATATATTTCTGGCGAATAAACCAGTGGTCTGAATAATATCATTGGTGCATAAAAATGGACTTGCTCTTTTCCGCCATAAATAACACAAGGCACATTGCCTTCTTCCCTCAGCTTTTTCGATTCACTTTTACCGAGATTTGCTCTTTTATACCCTATAATCTCTAAAGATTTCATATGTTATAATTTAATTAATAATGGTTAACGAAACCTGCCAACCTGGTCAGGCTTTTATTTCGCTTAAGTTTAATGTATAAATAATGAACTAATTGACTCGTGATTATGTGTCTTCCGTATTCCTTTCGCAAATAAATTGGACACTGTTAAAACTTTAATTTTTGGTGAAGGTTTCCTTAGAGGGATGGTATCTGTTACAACCAACTCTTCCAGCTTTGATCCTTCAATGTTTTCATAGGCATTACCTGTTAATAAAGGATGGGTACATATCGCCCTGACGGATTTTGCACCTTTATCCATAATTATATCTGCAGCCTTCGAGAGGGTTCCACCCGTGTCGATCATATCATCTACAATCACAACATCCTTATTTTCAACATCCCCGATAACCTGCATTGAAGCAACTTCATTTGCCCGTTTCCTGTATTTGTCGCATATTACGAGTTCAACTGCAAAGTGTTTTGCAAATCCTCGTGCACGACCAGTTCCCCCAACATCAGGCGCTGCAAATACAAGGTCATTCAGTCTGAGTGTTTTCAGATAGGGAATAAAGATAAACGAACCATCCAGGTGATCAACAGGTATATCGAAGAATCCCTGGATCTGCCCTGCATGTAAATCACAGGTCATCAATCTGTTCGCCCCTGCAGCAGTCAATATGTTCGCGACCAGTTTAGCCCCGATCGACACTCTTGGTCTGTCTTTCCTGTCCTGTCTGGCATATCCAAAGTAGGGAGCGACCACGGTTACATATTTTGCACTTGCCCTTCTTGCTGCGTCAACCAACAGTAAGGTTTCAACAAGGTTATCAGCAGGTGCATTCGTAGAATTAATAATAAATACGTCGCATCCTCTAACAGATTCAGTATAAATTGGCAATATTTCACCATCGCTGAATCGCTGAATTGTTAATGATCCAAGTGGTTTACCAAACTGTTGTGCTATCTTTTCTGCAAGGTACCTTGAATTGGTGCCGGAGAAAATTTTAACAGGAGCCATTTATCTGATTTCTGTTTTGTTGAATTTTTAATAAAAATAAATTAATCCCGATTATCACCGGGATTAACATTTTTGTTGTCCGACCAGGGCTCGAACCTGGACTCTTCTGAACCAAAATCAGACGTGTTGCCAGTTACACCATCGGACATTGACCTCCATTTTGGAGGTACAAAAATAGAACTATTTTGGTGAATATGTAAATGAATCTTAAAAAAAATGGCAAGTGCCTTTTCGACATGTTTAAAGGGTATTTTGTACCATCTTACCTTGATGACATTGCTTCTATACTTACCTCATTTTCTTTCATTTTGTCAGATATCCCAGGTTAAACGATAAGATCCGGAATTATTTCATCCCCCAATTCAAATCCTTAAAATGTGCAATTGAAATTATATACAATTTAGAAATAATTTTGCATTTTTGATTTTGACTTAAAAAATATAGTCTCAATTATTTTCAATAACATATAAGTAAAGATATGGAGTTCATAGAAAGTCGCCTCTTTAAAACTACTGTTGCCTTATTATTCTTATATCTCCTGGTAAGCATCTTAATTATTGGGAAATCATTTTTGATTCCACTTGCCTGGGCTACAATAATTGGTTTAGCGGGCATCCGAATTCTTGAAAGGATTCAGCAGAAGGTAAAGATCAATAGAATATTAATAATTACATTATTCATTTTATCAATATTATTTATCATCGTATTTATCGTTTATTTCTTTTATTGGGAAATCTCAAATATTATTGAAACACTTCCCACTTTAGCTGAAGACATCTCCGATAAATTACATCAATTATCACTGGCGTTGAAGCAAAAAGGAATTAGTATTCCGGATCATGTTGACAGAGCATGGATTTCAGCTGAACTTGAGGCCCATCATGATACAGTCGTTGCAGTGCTTTCGTCACTAAGTGTTACAATAGCAGATGTTTTCCTTATATGTCTGTATCTTTTCTTTATGTTATATTATCAGGGCTTAGGTCACAGTTACATCAAGCAAAAACTACAAAATAAGGGTAAGATAGAAAAAGCCTATTCCATATTTAATAAGATCCAGATTCTGGTTAATAACTACATAATTGGACTTCTCCTCATTACCCTGTTTACATTTGTCTTGAATTATATTGTTTTATTAATCTTTCAATTAAAATTTGCTATATTCTTTGCCCTATTCGTCTCAATACTCAGTCTTATCCCTTACCTTGGTTATCCTCTGGGCACATTAATCATTTTTATATTCGCTATATTAACCAAGGATAATATCCTTACCGCAATCTTTACTGCAGTTTTTGTCTATGTGAATAATATAATACAGGAAAATATTCTCAGACCATGGCTGGTTGGTGATCAATTAAAAATTAATGCTTTCATGGTGTTCTTTTTCATAATTGTTGGTGGCATAATCTGGGGGATTGCCGGGATGGTGCTATTCCTGCCTATAGTTGGTATAACAAAGATATTTTTAGAATCCAATCCAAAAACAGCACCCTACGCGATCTTTCTCTCCGATGTAAAATATAAAATCCCAAATTTTATTGAAGAAGATGAGTCTGATTAAATAAGGACAAATTCCATTTCGCACTTCGGAAAGGAAAACAAAAAAAAGATCCATCTGTTCATATTCTCCAGCCAAACCTGGACTCTTCTGAACCAAAATCAGAGGTGTTTCCAGTTACACCATCGGACATTGACCTCCATTTTGGAGTTATTAAAATAGAACTATTTTGGTGAATACGTAAATGAATCTTGAAAAAAGCAAACATCTTATTTGACGTGTTTTACTAAAAATTAGCTGTATCAATGGCTTATAGATTAATCCGCTAAATTGCTGGATAGTTTTTAACCGATTAGAAGATTAAATTCAAGGAGTTAGGAGAAAATGGCTGATGAAGTACTAAAAAGTAAACTTGCAAGTTGATAATATAGTCTACTGAGATCTGAAGTATTAAACTATTAATTGTGTGTTTTCTCAGCTCGTAAGACTCCTCTTCTCAAATAGGGTTTTTTCACCGCTACTCTGTAAATCATATATCCCTTAGAAAAACTGATTGAACACCCTCTATTCATCAAAAATTTAGAGAGAATTTCAGCATCATCCTGATAGTGGTATGTACATATAGCGATCTTTAATGTTTTATGATTTTCAATAATTTTTTTCGTACCATTAAGTACTTTAAGTTCTGAACCATCTACATCAACTTTAATAAAATCAGGCATTGGCCTCTTTTCAAAAAAGTGGTCAAGAGTAACGCAGTTTTGATTTATGGAATCTGATATCATCTTGGGAACGATCTCTATTTTATTTAACCATGGCTTATATGTAGCCAGTAGAGCCTCATGCCATTCGGTATTAGGCTCAAAAAGATATAATTTACTGACTTTATCAATGATTTTTAATCCAAAAATTCCCTCTGCAGCACCTACATCAGCTACTATATCACCATATTTAATGTTAAAATATTTTGAAAGATACAAATGAGGAGACTCCCGATCCTGTTCCATAATAACAGACGCGAAATATTTTTTAGCCTTCCGTTTATTCTTGTGATTCTTGTAGTACATCCTTTTACCCTCATAAATAGTATAGAAGATATTGAGTTCCTTATCTAATAACACATCTATGTTTTGTGATTTATATTTATTTATAAACTTGTATGGGAAAATCCTTACAGGATTACGTTTAAGAAAATTTATTACCTCTTTTAGTTCATCAGTTTTTTCTTCTTCTGGTAGGTTTTTATAGTATTTAAGGATCAAATGCCTCAAATTCTTCTTTAATATGAAATTTTTAATATTAATCATTTTATAACTTTACACAAGTTACCAGTAAAACTTGAAATTTACGTTTTATTGATATAGTCGTAAATTTAGAACAAAATTTCCATTCTACTGTGATTTAAGTTGTCAACTTGATCCCATAGTAAAGTGACAACTTCTTGACCTCTCCCAAAAATAGAGACAAATTCAAATTTTGGCCTCTACTCTATATGGATTATTTTTTTAAACCAGTTTATTAGGATTTGATACAATAATCATTAATTGACTAATCCACTAACAATGATAGATTTTACATTGGCATTAAGTTGATTTATACCGTATATATTAAAAGATCTCTTTTGCGGTTTCACATTATATCAGAATTTTGCAAACTTATTCTGAAATAATTAAGTCACAATTGATTTGACTGAAGTAATTAATGAAGTAAAGAAATACCTAAAGTTCAAAAAAAATTATGTATATATACTGTGCGTATTCAAATTAATGCGAAATAATTCAGACTAAAGTTAAATCATACTTTTGAATTTTTAATTATTTTTATTGCCCTAAATCGTTAGACAATGATATCTTTAAACTACCTTACGAAGCTCTTACCCTTTCTCCTGATAATACTGATTTTACCCTCCTGCGCTGTAAATCCGGTAACAGGGAAAAAACAACTTATGTTAATGACCGAAGATCAGGAGATTGCCATGGGGGCAAATTATGATCCAAGTGTGATATCAACCTTTGGACTTTACGAAAACGAGGAGCTCCTTAACTTTATAACTGAAAAAGGAAATGAACTCGCCAAAGTTTCCCATCGTCCTAATCTGGAATATCACTTCAGAATTCTGGATTCACCAGTTGTCAATGCTTTTGCCGTACCAGGTGGATATATTTATTTCACAAGAGGAATATTAGCCCAATTCAATAGTGAAGCAGAGTTGATAGGGGTTCTGGGTCATGAACTGGGTCATGTGACCGCCAGACATTCTGCCAGCCAGCAAAGTAAACAACAATTAGGGCAACTCGCTTTAATTGGCGGATTGGTCATTTCTCCACAATTCAGGTATTTTGCTGACTATGCTATGCAGGGTATGCAATTGCTATTTCTAAAATTTAGCCGGGACAATGAAACTGAATCAGACCATCTTGGGGTAGAATACTCATCGAAAATTAAATACGATGCCAATAAAATGGCGGATTTCTTCCTTGTATTAAAAGAAATGCAGCTAAGCAGTGAACAAGGTGGCGTCCCAACCTTTTTATCTACCCATCCTGATCCTGGCGACAGGTATAATAAAGTTCAAAATGAAGCAAAAGAATGGCAGGATAGTTTAAAATATAATGAATGGTTAGTAAACAGAGATAACTATCTTAAGAGGATAGATGGCATTGTTTATGGAGAAGACCCGAGACAAGGATATGTTGAATCCAACATTTTTTACCATCCGAGCCTTAAATTTAAATTCCCAATTCCTAAAGAGTGGCAATTGGTTAACACACCCCTACAGGTTCAGATAGCTCCTGAAGATGGTAAGGCGATAATTATCCTTACCTTATCCCAGCAAAACAGTTTGCAAGAAGCTGTTGATACTAATATAGATAAACTTAGTTTAACGGTTATGGAACGTAAGTCAATTGAAGTTAATGGATTTCCAGCAATAGCTTTACACTCTAAACAGATCCCTCAGGATACACAATCAAATGCCCAGGATACAATCAGATTACAATCTTACTTTATCCAATACAATAAAAATATTTACATATTTCATGGAATAACATTTGATTCCATATATGACACACACAGGCAGAACTTTACCACAACTATGGGTAAATTCAGTAAATTAACTGATCCCGCCAAATTGAACAAGAAACCTGAAAGAATCCAAAGTAAGGAGGTCCAGCGATCCGGATCGGTTGCAGATGTATTAGGATTTTATGGAGTTCCTGAATCTCAAAAAAAGAATATAGCACTCTTAAATAACATGAATCTTAGTGATAGATTAGCAAAAGGAGATTTGATAAAAATTATATCAGATTGAGGTTTTGTGAGAATTTGTAATCCCGGGAATTTCTCGAATTAAGTATTTAAATAAATATCGCCCTTGTTGATTTAAGATCTACAACCATCCAAACTTTCGTGAATGTGTAATTTTTAGTTATTTTAAATTATCATCTTTGATACTGACTACTTAAATACAAATTCACATGAAATTCAATTAAATATTAGGGTTTTATTCATAAAATAAAAGAACATTCCTGTTATTAATACCCAATATTTCATATCTTTCAAGTATTTTCTCAAATAAATTCTGAAAATAATTTATTACCAAACAACTTTAACTTATACAACCATGTCAAAACAAAAAGAAAAACTATTGAACAACCTGGAAACGGTATTTCAAAATTGCGAGGAGCGGGCAGCCACCTACGATAGAGAGAACAGGTTCTTCCAGGAAGATTTTGATGAACTCAAGGAAGCTGGGTACCTCCTGATATCAGTCCCTGAAGAATTTGGAGGGTACGGACTTAATCTTGCTGAATGTGCAGAAATTACCCGAAAACTAGCCTATCATGCAGCTCCTACCGCATTAGCACTCAATATGCATGTTTATTGGGCCGGACTTGTCGCAGATCTCTGGCGCCAGGGTGACAAATCGCTGGAGTGGCTTTTAAAGGAAGCTGGAAATGGAAAGGTATTTGCCGCAGGACATTCAGAATCCGGAAATGATCACCCAGTATTGTATTCATCCACTGTAGCCAAAAAAGTTGATGGAGGATATACGTTTACAGGGCGTAAAATGTTCGGAAGTCTAACACCTGTATGGGACTTTCTTGGTTTACATGCCCAGGATAACAGTGATCCTGATAATCCAAAAGTTATCCATGCGTTCATGCCCAGAGATTCAAAAGGATTTGAAATTAAAAAAGTCTGGGATAATGTATTAGGAATGCGTGCAACCCGGAGTGATGACACAGTCTTAAATGAAGTATTTATTCCAGACCAATACATCGCAAGAAGCTTACCTACAGGCTTTGCAGGTATTGATCCATTTGTACTGGGCATTTTTGCCTGGGCTCTTATTGGTTTTGGCAATGTCTATTACGGGCAGGCACAACGTGTATTTGAAATGACTGTAGCCAAGGTTCAATCAAAAAAATCGATTGCGCTGGACCGACCTTCTATGGCCTATCATTCTGGAATTCAGCATGATATCAGCGAAATGGTCCTTGAATTGGAAGGAATTGGTCCGCACCTTGACACGATTGCCAGGGAGTGGTCTGAAGGAAAAGATTATGGTCCTGCATGGGGAGTAAAAATAGTAGCGGCAAAATGCCATGCTGTTGAAAGTGCCTGGCGTGTGGTGGATAAAGCACTTGATGTTGTAGGCGGATACGGAATATTCCCAATTTCTGGCTTCGAACGCATGCTCCGTGATGCCCGACTTGGCAGGATGCATCCGGCAAATTCCTACTTGACCAGGGAAATTCTTGCCAAAGGAATGCTCGGTGTCGATCTTGACGCTCAACCAAGATAAAAAAAAGACTGAAATAAACACTAAAAACTATACCCTATTCCAATGTTCCACTGAAAATTGGGATAGGGATCAATATTACTTGTCAAAGGCTGTATAAACTGACCAAAAATAAAAAAAGAAGGTTTTATCAATGAAAAGGATACTTTTGGCGATATAAAGAATCCATCATTGTTATCAGTATAGTTAATATAGAAAGTCTGCACGTTAATCCCCATTAGAATATGTTTACTAATCCTGATATCCGCCTTATCCGCAACAAAATTGATAAAATACCCGGTAATTGTGCCATCTTCCAAGCCTTTATCATACCATACCATTAAACCCAGTGAAGATGTTTTGGATATCCTGTAAAGTCCGGCCAATTCAAGCGCAATCCACCGCTGCCCTTGCCAGATTTCTGCATCCGGAGTTTCATATTCGCTGAAAAACATACTAATATTCAATCCGGCTCTTAACTCAAATTTTGGCTTTACTATCATTTTATACCTGAACCAGTTATCTATTATCCAGGGTTTGAAATTTAATCCATATGACAGCTGAGGATTATAACTGAACCTGTTTTTTGTTAGGATAATATTTGCCATAATCGTTGGTTTCCCTAAGGCAAAAGCAGGTATGGGGGCAATCCCGTTTGAATTGAAGGATACATCGCCTGAGACCTTAAGGGGATGTTTTGTGGTATCAGATTTGACCTTTGTAGTATCTGTTTTTTCTCTGGAGATTGCCACATTCACAGCTAAAACGAAAATAAAAAATAACAACTTTCTCATGTTTTTTTACTTAGAATTTCGACCCAATACTTCATAGTGACCAGAAAGATCATGCCCGCCAATAGAGATTGGGCCTATTGAATTACAAGCTAAGGATATTGAATTCGATTATTGATATTCCTGGGTAGACCAAAAAAAAATAGTCTTCAAATGATAGTCAAGGAGTTTATGCCCCCTAATTAAATAAAAAATATACTTCTATGGTCATAAATTGACTCTTCTATACCAGACAAACTCAAAATGTTCACCTGCTTAAAAAATGGATGTTTTGAACATACATCAAATCAGTACCAGGATACCGAAAAACCTATCCTATAAAATAAATATAAGTCTTTCATGGGAATTTATAACCATGATATTTGTAAGGATGAGGAAATAATAAAATATTTTTTGCCTATATAATTGAAGGCGAGGATCCGGTAAAACTTCCTAGTATCAAAATCATAATCTGTCATTTTTTTACATGAATGAGATTATATCGATAGAAAGGAAATTCAGTTACTTTCTTTATAGGCATTTATAATCGCTTCTACATTTTTCCGGATCACATCCGCAATTGAATGGGTATTATTCATACCGGGGAAATTCATTAAATATGCGATTTTGACATCTCCTTTTGACTCTGCCAGGGGTTGTCCTGAAGGATTGTGGGCATTATCAATGATCATCTCAAAATCATACTGCATTAGCTCCTGAATATCAAAAGCCTCCAATTGTCTTGGACCGAAAATTCCTGAAATTTTGAGATCGAGTTCCTCTGAAAGGGGTTTTAGAAAGAACTGCACCAACACGGGTATCTTCGCTATACCTTCCGCCTCAATCTTATTTCTGGATTCCTCAATGAGTTCCTCGATTTCTTTCAGATTTCTTTGAGCTATTTCTGAAGTGCCTGTTTTGTTAGCTATAGATTGTACTGAAGCTTTTATATGCTCAAAATTATAATCAGTTTTTATCTGGAGGATCCTATCAGGATCGATCTGGAGTCCCGTTTGAATCTTTTCCATCATTGTTTCATAACCTCCGCAAATGATCAGATCGGCATCTTTCAGTTTTTTAATATCATCGATCTGTAATTCGTATTCGGAAGGATGCTGCATATCCGATGGGGCCATCATTTCATATTTTACAATACCAGCCAATTCGAGGTATGCGGCTGTCCATGAACTGGTTACTACTATGTTTAATTGTTCTTGTGCAGAACATATCCCAGGAATAAGAAATAGAAAATATGCAATAAACCTAATTGTGTTTTTCATTTTATCATTTTCTCAATTTTGACGTAACATAGAAAAACAAGAATACCAAAGTAGCCAGCAGTGCAATTGCAGAGCTTGTAGGTATTTTTAACCAAAGTGCAATAAAGAAGCCAAATAGAGAGAATATTCCACCCCATAAACAAGATAATAATATTACTTTCCCATGGCTCTTAGATTGAAGTATGGCAATAAGAGCTGGTAGTATAATTATAGCGTCGAGCAAAAGAGCTCCAATCAATCTCATCGCCAAAGCCACGGTGAAGGCCGTCAATAAAATAACTGTGTAATATATAGCCGATTCATTTACACCTGATGTGTAAGCTATTGAAGGATCAAAAAAGAACGCTTTAAGCTGACGTCTTTTAATTATCTGTAAAAGTAATATTATACAGGCCAGGATTATCCCTCCCCATAATTCAACATTTGTTAAGGTATATAAACTTCCCCAAAGTAATCCCATAGCATCTTTCGAGGGCACATCGAATTTATAAATAAATACAAATGCTAATCCTATGCTGGCAACCATAATAAAGGTAGAGATAAATCCGGTATCGGTCCCAAGTGATCTGGCACTGTGAGACATAAACCAGACTAAGATTAAATTTACTCCTATGGTCGTCCAGAAAGCATTTAAATGAAATGAAAGTGCTATTGCGCCTCCAAGTATTGCTCCATGCATAAGCATGAATCTCAAAGGAAGCAAGTTCATCCTCAGGAGGTATACACCGGTAATAGGAAATGTAATACCGGCAATCATAAGGATTAAAAATCCTCGTAAAACCGGGGGATATGTCAGCACTTCTAGCAAAGTTTCCCTCCTTTTAACTCCTTAACCTCCCATTTAAAATTATTGATCCAATTGTCGTCGTGAGACACTAAAATAATCGTTGGTGCTTCATTCTCCCATAGTTTAATAAGCAATTCATAAAGATCTTCTCTTGATTTCGGATCGAGGAAAGTAGTTGGTTCATCAAATAATAGCACCCTGGCCTGCTGACATAGACACCTGGCAATTGAGACTCTTTGTTTTTCACCTCCGGATAATTTGTGGAAGGACCGATCTGCAAGTTCAAGACAACCAGTTCGGATCATTGCAGCTTCTACCCGTTCCCTGATCACTTTTCTGGACAATTTTCTGCCTGCTAATCCAATTTCAACAACCTCAGCAGCAGAGACCGGGAACAGGCCTTTTACCCTTTCCTGGTTCACGTATCCAGTAATGTGCCTGTTTTTATTCCATATCTGGCTACCAACCTGAAGGTCGCCAATCTTTATAGTACCGTTACTAATTTGTTGCAAACCGAGCATAGCCTTAAGCAGTGTTGTTTTGCCAACACCATTTTCCCCACAGATAATGAGTCCTTCTCCCCTTCTAACCTCAAGATCCAGTCCACTGATAATAATTTCTCGGTTAAGGTCAACTTCCAGTTTCTCAATCGTAACATCCGTTCCATGAACGCGGCCGGCCCTTCTACGCAAAATCTGCCAGGCTTCATCAAGGGACATATTTTTGTCAAGGATGTGTTCTGTGCGACATTGTATTAATGGGACTTTTTCATCGAAGGTATAAGAAACATCAAATCGATTAAGAACCTCAATGGCTTTTTCGCTAATCAGTTTTATATGACAATTTCTTATCCCAAGTCTCACGATAAGGAAAGCCGCTGCCTGCCCGGCAACTTTTTCAATCATTTCCAGCTGATCCCTTGGGTAATCTCTTTCTTTAAAGAAATCTTCCAGTTCAAATAAGGGATATAACCATTTCCCCCGGCTGGTAAATATTTCTTCTCCTTTATGTTTAACAACTAGCGACCAATCCACATCTCAAAAATTCATTGTTCAACTAAAAAAATGATACCTAAAATTAATATTCAGGCTTTTTAGCAATCCTAAAATTGTAAAAGTTTTAATAAAAAAGGGAGAGAATGAAATAATATTATTTCATTCGAAATCTTTTATTCAAACCTGAGCGCATCAACAGTATTAACAATTGCAGCCTTTTAAGTCAGGAATCGAAAGCTTACGAGTATCTTAACAAAGCTAGATCCAGCAAAACCAAAAACGAATCATCTAGTACTTGCCCGATAAACAAAATTTAACAACAAGTCAGTCGGAAAATAATACGGATTCAGTAAAGCAATCTCACATGCTATAAGAATCCAAATTATAAAATCACTGGACAATAGATATATGACCTGCTTCACCCGGGTACTATTCCCTTTTCTGATGGCTATAATTTTTGTCTGGCGGTTCCCTTCAAAAAAGGTTAATCCTAAAAGATCTAAAGCTGGAGATAAAAATACGGCAGGAAATGTAAGACCTATAGTAGGTTCGTCATAACCATCTCCTATTTATAAAGGTTTTCAATATCAATATCATTACAATGAAACTCAAATTGATTTTCTTATTCAATACTTAAAAAGGTCGCCTCGATTTTTTTATTCTGGCCCCAATCTATTCATACTTTTCATTACTTTTGCGGCATACTCCTAATATAAAAATTTCTTCAAATGATCAACTTTTTTCAAGGCCCCGGCCAGATTATTTATGCAGTAGATTCTAGCGATCCGTTTAATTCTGAAACCATCCAAAAACTCAACTGGTTATTTGCCGGATCCTATATGGAAGGAAAGAAAAAATTAGAAGGATACTTTCTGGGCCCAAGAAAAGAAATGGTTACCCCCTGGAGTACCAATGCAGTAGAGATCACAATGAACATGGGGATCAATGGTATTACAAGAATTGAATCATTTGATCACGTTGATAATCCTGATATAGAATTCGATGCCATGCTTCAATTTCTTTATATGGGATTGGACCAGGAATTGTATACAATATATCATGATCCGGAACCGGTTATTGATATAGATGACATTTCTGCCTACAATAAAGCTGAAGGTTTGGCACTTAGTGGTGAAGAAATTGAATATTTAAATGGGGTTAGTGAAAAGCTTGGCAGAAAACTCACAGATAGTGAGGTCTTTGGATTCTCACAGGTTAATTCAGAACATTGTCGTCATAAGATATTTAACGGTCAGTTCATAATTGACGGTAAGGAAATGCCTGATTCTTTGTTTGGATTGATCAAGAAAACATCTAAGGCAAATTCGGGCAATCTGATCTCGGCTTATAAAGACAATGTTGCTTTTATTAAAGGACCGGTTATCGAGCAATTTGCTCCTAAAAGGCAGGATATTCCAGGCTATTTTGCAACTAAAGACATCGATAGTGTTATTTCACTTAAAGCCGAAACACATAACTTCCCAACCACTGTTGAACCCTTTAATGGTGCAAGTACCGGTACAGGGGGCGAGATCAGGGACCGGATGGCTGGAGGTAAGGGCAGTATTCCCATGGCTGGCACAGCAGTCTACATGACTTCCTATTCAAGGCTCGAAAAAGGCAGAACCTGGGAAAAAAATCTATTAGAAAGACCATGGCTGTATCAGTCGCCAATCGACATTCTAATTAAAGCATCAAATGGCGCAAGTGATTTCGGAAATAAATTCGGCCAGCCATTGATTTGTGGAAGCCTGCTTACTTTTGAACATAGTGAACATGGAAAAGACTTTGGTTTTGACAAAGTAATCATGCTTGCAGGAGGTATAGGCTATGGGAAAAATAAAGACAGCTTAAAAGATATTCCGGAAATCAAGGACAGGATCATCATGATGGGTGGTGACAATTACCGCATTGGTATGGGTGGAGGTGCGGTATCCTCGGTTGCTACAGGCGAATATGGAAACCAAATTGAATTAAATGCTGTTCAGCGGGCAAATCCTGAAATGCAGAAAAGGGTTTTTAATGCCATTCGCGCACTATCCGAGCTTGATGATAATCCAATAGTTTCATTACATGATCATGGAGCAGGAGGACACCTGAATTGTTTTTCTGAGCTTGTGGAGGAAACCGGTGGAGTAATACATCTGGACAACCTCCCTGTTGGGGACCCAACTCTGTCATCCAAGGAAATAATCGGCAATGAATCCCAGGAACGAATGGGTATGATCCTGAAAGAAAAGGATATAAAGCTTTTGAAGGATATTGCAGAAAGGGAAAGGGCCCCAATGTTCGATGTTGGTAAATCAACAGGGGATCATCAGTTAACCTTTGAGACTACAAAGAATAACAACAAGCCTATTGACTGGAAAGTTGAACATATGTTTGGGAACCCTCCAAGAACAGTTATTAAGGACGCTACCGCTAATGAAATTTTTGAGGAGATTAAATATGATGCTGGTAAAATCAAAGAATATATTGAACAATTGCTTCAAATTGAAGCTGTAGCATGTAAGGATTGGTTGACAAATAAAGTTGACAGATCGGTTACCGGAAAGATAGCCCATCAACAAACTTGTGGTTCACTTCAATTGCCCCTGAATAATCTTGGAGCTGTTGCACTCGATTATAAAGGTATAAGTGGTATTGCAACAGCCATTGGACATGCCCCTGTAAGCGGGCTTCAGGATCCAGCCAAAGGATCTGTTTTATCAGTTGTTGAAGCTCTTACAAATATTATCTGGGCACCTTTGAATAATGGCCTGGAAAATGTTTCCTTAAGCGCAAACTGGATGTGGCCATGTAAAAACAAGGGTGAAGATGCGAGGTTATACAAAGCTGTTAAAGCTGTAAGTGATTTTTCTATAGAACTAGGTATAAATGTTCCTACCGGCAAGGATTCCCTTTCAATGACACAAAAATATCCCGATGGAAAGGTAGTTTATTCCCCTGGGACCGTAATAATCTCAGCTGCTGCTGAAATAACAAATATTCGTAAGATTGTATCCACAGATGCTCAAAACATACCTGGCTCTGAGTTGTATTACATTTTTGTGAGTGATGAGAATTTCAAATTGGGAGGAAGCAGTTTTGCTCAATTGATGAACAAGATCGGAGAGGATATACCTGGAGAAATCGATGCTGAATATTTCAAAAAGGTCTTCAATACAATTCAGGAAATGGTGAATCAGGAGCTGATTCTAGCAGGTCATGATGTGTCGGCTGGCGGATTGATCACTACACTTCTTGAAATGGTTTTTGCAGGAAATAATATGGCCTTTGATATTGATTTAACAAACTTTCATGAAACGGATACGGTTAAAATTTTATTTAGTGAGAAACCAGGTTTGGTGATCCAGGTCCCAAATAATAGCAAAATAGATGCTTTTCTTGATAATGCCGGCATTAAGTTCCTGCAATTGGGAAATATAATTACTGGAAACCGGGCAACTGTGAAACATGGTGACGAGGATCATTTGCTGGATGTAGTCAAATTAAGAGATCTCTGGTTTAAAACATCATTTTTACTTGATCAGCGACAAACCCTGCCAAAATTAGCTGAGGAACGCTTTATTAACTATCGAAATCATGAACTTAATTTTAGGTTTCCTGACCATTTTGACGGCAAATTAGCTTCTCATGGTTTGGATATAAACCGAAGTAAACCATCTGAAATAAAGGCAGCGATAATACGCGAAAAGGGAGTCAACGGTGACAGGGAAATGGCTTATTCAATGCATCTTGCCGGTTTCGATGTAAAAGATGTTCATATGACAGACCTCATCAGCGGACGGGAAACACTTGAAGAAGTAAATTTCATTGTATTTGTCGGTGGTTTTAGCAATTCTGATGTATTGGGATCTGCCAAAGGATGGGCCGGAGCATTTCTGTATAATGAAAAAGCTAAAGTTGCGCTGGAAAAATTCTATGATCGGCCAGATACATTGAGCCTGGGTGTATGTAATGGATGTCAGCTTATGGTTGAATTAGGTCTCATTTATCCGGATATGGGCAATAAACCCAAGATGCTTCATAATGAATCTGGCAAATTCGAATCATCTTTCCTTATGATTGACGTATTACCCAATAATTCAATAATGCTAAACACACTCACAGGAAGTTCACTGGGTATATGGGTTGCTCATGGAGAAGGGAAATTTCGCCTTGAATTGCCTGAAGAAAACTATCACATCCCGGCAAAATATTCTTACAGTTCTTACCCAGCCAATCCTAATGGTTCTGATTATAATGCAGCATGTATTGCTTCTGCCGATGGAAGACACCTGGCGATTATGCCTCACCTTGAAAGGGCTATTTTCCCATGGCAATGGGGATATTATCCGTATTCAAGAAAAACGGATGAAGTATCTCCATGGTTAGAAGCGTTTGTAAATGCAAAACACTGGATATTAGATTATAAAACTGATGAAAAGAGTTAACATAAATTCAGGAAGCACCTGGGAAGATATAGTTGGTTATTCAAGGGCAGTCAAAGTGAATAATGTCATTGAGGTAGCCGGTACTACCGCAACAAAAGATGGTGAAATTATTGGAAAAGGTGATCCATATCAGCAGACTGAATTTATTTTATCCAAAATAGCCTCTACGCTAATAGAACTAGGATCGGGTTTGAGTGATGTAGTACGCACACGGATGTACGTGGTAAATATCAATCAATGGGAAGAAATAGGAAGGGCTCACAAGAAGTTCTTCAAGAATATTAAACCAGTCGCTACTATGGTTGAGGTTAAGTCTCTTATTGATCCGGACCTCCTGGTTGAAATAGAAGTTACAGCTATTACAGGATAATGCCATTGATTTTCTGAACTTAGAACCAAAGGTGTTTGATAAACTATATAACTGAATTTTGTTTGGGTCTTATAAGGATCAGAAAGGATCATATCCTAATGAATCATTTACTTATTTCAAAATATCATTTTACGTTTTTAATCACTGTGATGAACACTGTTAATAAAATTTTCTATGTATGAAGATTGCTTTCATCATTAAGATTTATCAATTATTTCATATGTCTAATAATTAATTTTTACTTTAACATTTTCGGAGCGTTTATGATAAATTTAAGATATCCATTAATTCTAGCCAGCAAATCACCAAGAAGACAACAACTTTTAAGGGAAGGAGGATTTGAATTTACTATTCAAACCTCCCCTGTTGAAGAAGATTTCCCTGAAGATATGAATGTAATAGATGTCCCAACATTTTTGGCCAGAAAAAAAGCTGAAGGACTGATACAGCTCTCTATGAATAACATCATTCTTTCTGCTGATACAATTGTTGTGCAGGATGAAAGGATCCTTGGAAAACCCGGGTCACCAGAGGAAGCAAAGGAAATGTTAACACTTTTATCAGGAAAGTTCCACTGGGTTTACACAGGTGTTTGTATTGTGTATCAAAATAAATGCACAACCTTTCATGAAGCGACAGAAGTTTACTTCAAAGAATTAAGGTCAGACGAAATTGATTATTATATAAAACACTATGCTCCAATGGACAAGGCTGGTGCCTATGGAATACAAGAATGGATCGGGCTTATCGGCATAACAAAAATCAAGGGTTCCTATTTGAACGTAGTTGGATTACCAGTCGCCCAGGTTTACAATAAACTGAATGAGTTAAACTTACTAATCAATTAAGGCAAAAGGAATATTATTTTTAAGACCTTGTGGTTTGATTGCACAACAACAATGGAATTAAATGAAAAATATCTGATTAAAGGTACTTAGTAAGAGGGGAATAATTTTAGAACTACAAGTGTTTAAGAAGCAAAAAAATGATTTCAGGTGTATCGGAAAATAATATTTATAGAGTCTGTACAGGTGATTTGAAGTTAAATTTCAGAATCATTTCTAGCCATTCATAGTACTTAAGTAACAATCCATAATTTGCCGGGTTGTTTGTCTTTCGTTGAATTTTTGATTTGCATATTCGCACCCTGACTTTATCATCCTCTCCCTGAGACCTGAATCATCTAATATTTTATTAATGGCATCAGTTAATGACTCAGGATCTTTTGGGTCAATGTATAGAGCGCCAGGACCTCCTGCTTCAGGTAAAGAGGAGACATGGGAAGTAATGACCGGGGTTTTACTTAACATAGCTTCAACTACGGGCAACCCGAATCCTTCATACAATGATGGATAGATAAGTGCAATTGATCCACTGTAAACAGCTTTTAGATCAAAATTATCATGAAGATCATAGATCCAAAGTATATTATTTTCAAGACCTTTTTCTTTAATCATACCAGATATTTCTTTACCATATTTTCTCCCTCTTCCTATCATTACCAGGGGGATCCTTCTTTCATCAGGCAATTGCTGGTATGATTCCAGAATTAATTTTAAATTCTTCCGCTTTTTCAATACTTCCAACACATAAGAAATATTCATTGGGAATATTATATCTGGCAAGTACCTCATCCGAATTCTCTATTGGTGAGGGATCGTAATATATAGTATCACAGGGTTGGTATATAACTTCAATTTTATCAGGATCAATACCATATATATCAATAATATCAGACTTAGTATTGTTACTTATGGCTATTATTTTATCAGCCTTGTGGCAACTGTATTTGAATTTCCGGTCATAGATCTTTCTATCTAATATATTAAATAGATCAGGGAATATCTTAAATATCAAATCATGAATTGTAACAACACTCTTTATTTTTGATTCTTGCAAGCCAAAAGGAATCTCATGACTTAATCCATGGTATAATTCAATTTTATCTTTTTTTAATTGATCAACTATCGAATAAGTTCTCCAATATGATTTAAAAAATGAATTGCTCCCATGGGCATAAAAAGGCCGTTGATCGAGAAAAAGGGCAGTTTCTGGTGTTC
Source organism: uncultured Cytophagales bacterium (assembly GCA_942491935.1). Taxonomy (GTDB): domain Bacteria; phylum Bacteroidota; class Bacteroidia; order Cytophagales; family Cyclobacteriaceae; genus JAGTVG01. The sequence goes on along the minus strand of CALOCZ010000049.1, from coordinate 14,943 downwards.
TTTTTAATTTAGGGGAATATAAATAATATTCATGCTCCTTAAAAAACTTTCCCAGGTTCCGGACCAGAGTTCTGCTATAATTGCCCAGGCCGGCAAAATTGTTGAAAAGCCTTTTAGAATCAAATCCTATTCTCATCTTTCAAAGATTGCTCAAAAATGAATCATTTCCCATCATGAGCATAAAAAAACATAAGAATAACAGCACAAATTGTTTTAATCCATCAGGTATGCAACACAACTTAATTTATGCTTATTCAGAGGGATTTTCTGGATAGCCAGGTTTGCGATTAGTATTGTTACTTTTAGCTTTAGTTAATAAGATATATTTTAGAATTTAAATGACTTCACTAGTCAGTTTCTTCCTCATTTGAATCTTTCTCATTTCCCTTATCAGAAGACGTAATAAATTCTCCTCCTTCCAGTCGTTTTGAGACTACAACAAAAGGTCCTGTTACAACTTCCTGTCCTTCTTCCACACCTTCAAGGATTTCGATATTATCATAATCACTGATACCGGTCTTCACTTCAACTTTTTTGGCTTTCCCATTATCATTAATGAATACGACTTCCACGTCTTTTTCAACTTTTTGATTTGGCCCTGTTGAAGAAGATCCTGAAGAGCCTGAGCCTGATTCATTATCCTCATTATCTTCATCATTATCTGATCCTTCAGTACCAGATTCTTCTCCTTCCTTAACAGGTGCCCGTGTGGTCACACAGGATAAAGGAACGGCAATAACATTATCTTTGATCTCCGTTATAATATCCACAGAAGCTGTCATTCCAGGCCGGAACGGATATTTCTTGCCTTCTTCCTGAAGGTCACGGTAAGATTCATTAAGTATTATTATTTTAACCTCGAATTCAGTAACTGCATCAGGAGTAGCTTTATCATTTGCAGTATTGGCTATGGATGTTACAACACCTTTAAATTTTTTATCCATATAGGCGTAGGAATCTACATCAATAATAGCAGTATCTCCATCCGAAACCCTGATGATATCATTTTCATTCACATCCACCCGGACTTCCATAATATTCAGATTAGCAATCCGTAACATTTCAGTTCCTGTCATCATATTCGATCCAACTACCCTTTCTCCCAATTCAATATCCAGTTTTGAGACGATCCCGTTAACAGGGGCAAAAATGCTAGTCTTTCTTAGGTTTTCCTGAGCATCGCGAAGTGACGCTTCAGCACTTTTAACTATATAGCCTGCAGCAATCACATTCTGTTCCGCTGATGTCAGGTCATTTTTAGCAACTTTAAAATTAGCATCAGCCAGTTGATAATCAGCTTCAGAAATAACATTTTCTTCCATTAACTGTTTACTTCGGTTAAAATCATGTTGGGACCTTTCATATGTTGCCCTTGCCCGCGCCAATCTGGCCTTTGCGTCAGCTAGATTTGCTTTCTGTTGATTGAGCATGGCTTCGGAGCTTTCAGCTATTGACACATAGTTATCTGGCCGAAGCTTTATAAGGGGTTGCCCTGCATACACAGAATCGCCTTCCTCAATCCAGAGTTCTATAATCTCGCCCGATACGTCTGGTGATAGTCTGACTTCAGTTACTGGCTGCACCATTCCTGAAGCACTGACTTTTTCAATTATTGTTGTTTTCTCAACTTTACCGAGATCGACTTCGATCTCTTTCTGTTTACCTATCCAGCCTGCTTTTTTGCCTACTATGGCTACAATAATTAGTAATACAGCCGCGGATATTAAAATGTAAAGGAGTTTGTTAGATTTTTTCTTTGCCATTATTAATCAAGTGATAAAGGTTTTCCTAAATAAAAATCAAGAACTTTTGTTGTGAAAATATAGTTGTATTTCGCACGAAGTAAATCGGATCTGGCCATAAACAAGTTATTGCTTGAAACCTGATAGTCATAAATATTCATTGCACCCAGATTATAGCTTTTCTCAGCAGCTCGAAATGACTCAGTGAGTGATTCAACTTGCCTGATAGATGCATTATAGGTTTTAGCTGCCGCCTGCGCATCAGTATATGCAAGTTCTATAGTTTGACGTAAATTTTGTCTTGTTTGCTGTGCCAGGATCCTTGTTTGTTCAGAGTATATTTTAGCTCTTTGATGCTGGGATCTTGATTGCAGACCGTTAAAGATTGGGATATATAAATTCAAACTCACTGAATAACTCCAGTTGTCCTGCAATTGCGTTTGAATCGTATAATCTTCGGTGGGAGGAATTTCAATATCTGTAAAAACAGGTAATTCAACATCAAAGGGGTCCGGAACCACAACAAATCCAATAGGAACTGTCTGAATTGTTGGATCACCATCCAATATTCTATTCGTTCGAGCAGAGGAGTAATTTGTATACATATTACCGGCCACCGAAAGCCTTGGATCCATTCCACCCCTGGCAATTTTTACACCTATTTCTGCACTTTCGACCTGTGTGTCCGCGCTTTTGATTTCAGGCATTATTTTTTGGGCTTCCTGGTATACAGAATTAGCAGTGAGAGTTGCCTCTTCAATTTCTATCTGATCTACATTCGGAATTTCGATATCAAAAGGAGTATCAGCAGAAAGAAGCAATAATTGTTTTAATCTCAAATATGCTATCCGAAGATTGTTTTCGGCATTGATCACCTGAACTTCATTGCTTTCAACCTGAGCAATCAGGTCTAGTTTATTAGTCAGAGGCAATGCGCCAACCTCTACCTGCTTGCTTGTGGTTTCAAGCTGAGACTTTGTTATTTCAAGCTGCAATTGTGCATTTTCGAGTAGCTCGTTATTGAGAACAACAGTTAAAAACTCCAGGGTTACATTCAGCATAAGATCATTTCTGGGCCTTCTCGAGATCGAAAGTTGCAGAAGTTAAATTGAGGCGGTTCTGTTTGACAAAATTGCGGTTTTGAGATCCTCCATACAATGTATAATTAGCTGATAACTGAAGTCCAAGAGACTGTATCCTTTGGTTGGAAAATAGGTTGGTCGTCGGATCAATTGACCGACCCCACAAATTCGTATAACCACCTCCTATATTTGCGGTTGGATACATCCCCCCTTTGGATTGCTTTAATTGAACTTCACTGTCACTTAATGAAAATTCGCTTTGTTTAACACTAAGGTTATTATCAAGGGCGTACTCAATACATTGCTCCAGACTCCATTTTTCTACCTGGGTATCCTGGCTAAAAACAATTGAAACCGGAATCGCCAATAAAACCAGCACTGTTTTTACTATTTTTGAAATACCTGATAAAATCATAACTATTAATTTTGTTTATAACCCATTATAGGTTACGCAAGGTTAATTATTATTTCAGTGCTTTGATATTAAAAATTTATAAATGGTAAAATGCTTACATGAAAGCAATATTTAACAATGAAATAATCAATAATAAGAAACTGTTAATAGAGACGGATGACCGTGCTATTCAATATGGAGATGGCTTATTTGAAACGATTATTGTAAGAAAGAATTCTAATAAGTTGATCAAATATCATTATGAACGACTTGTAAATGGAGCCGCAGCATTAAATTTTCAACTCCCTTCTTATTTCAACATTAAATATCTGGAATTAAGTATTATAAAGCTAGTTCATGAAAATGAAATTAAATATGCCGCCAGGATTAAGGTACAGGTATGGCGCAAGAAAGGTGGATTTTACAGACCTGAATCCAAAACATCGAACCTTCTTATAACTGTAACTACCCACATTGAAGAACCAGAGACATTAAAAAATGTAGGAATCTCGAAATCGGTGACTAACAATTATTCAGCATATTCCCAATTCAAAACCCTGAATGCGTTAAAATATATTATTGCTTCAATGGAAAAAGAAGAATCCAGTGTCGATGACCTGCTTATCCTGGATCAAAATGGAAATATTTCAGAATTGCTTTATTCTAATATTTTCTGGATTAAAGATGGAATCTTTTATACCCCTTCTCTTGAAACGGGTTGTATTCGGGGTGTGATGCGGACATATCTGATTGAAAGATTAAACGTAATGAACATCCCATGTGAGGAAGTCAAGGCTTCTCCCGAACAACTTTACAAGGCCGACTATGCATTTGCAACAAACGCATCCGGAATCAGACCGATAATTGGAATCAATGATGTCCAATACAAGGTATATCCAAATCTTGATAAAATTATCGAACTATAATATGATAGATAACAAAGCCAATGGTAACTCTCTAAACCTCATATTTTGATGGAAGGTTTGCTTGATATTCGATAAAAAAAAAGGTTAAACTGCTACCTGGGCTTTAATATGTGGATAGGGATCGTAATCTTCCAGTTTAAAATCTTCGTATTGAAAATCAAAAATGCTTCTAACCTCTGGATTTATAATCATTCCCGGCAGTTTTCTCGGTGTTCTGGATAATTGTAACCTTGCCTGTTCAATATGATTGGAATATAAATGTGCATCCCCAAAAGTATGAATAAAGTCACCAGGTTCCAGATTGCAAACCTGTGCCATCATCAAAGTTAACAGACTGTATGAAGCAATGTTAAAGGGCACTCCAAGAAAAACATCTGCACTTCTTTGATACAATTGGCATGAAAGACGTCCTTCTGACACATAGAACTGGAAAAAGGTATGACATGGAGGTAAAGCCATTTTATCAATATCCGATACATTCCAAGCACTAACAATGATCCTACGACTATCAGGATTAATTTTAATTAGTTCCACAGCTCTGGAGACCTGATCAATAGTCCGTCCATCCGGAGTTGGCCAGCTTCGCCACTGATGTCCATAAACTGGTCCCAGGTTTCCATCTTCATCAGCCCATTCATCCCAGATAGTCACCTTATTATCATGAAGATATTTTATATTTGTATCCCCTTTTAGAAACCACAGCAATTCATGAATTATAGATCTTAAATGCAACTTTTTAGTAGTAATAACAGGAAATCCTTCCGACAGATCAAATCGCATCTGATACCCAAACACAGAAATAGTGCCTGTTCCTGTACGATCACTTTTGGTTACTCCTTTATCAAGGATGTGATTTAATAAATCATGATATTGCTGCATTCTTACTACATTTTCTGATAATTAATCAACAAAAATAAATTGAAAATTCTAAAATGTTACTGCAAGATGTAAATAGTTTTATAGGGTTTAGGTATAACTTTCAAATATTCATTTCTTACCTAATTGTTAGAAGTAATTGATATATTTAAATGCCCAGATATAAAATATTTCAGGTATTGATCAAAGCAATACTTGCAAAAACGGGGTGTACTATTTTGATGAATAAAGAAGAAAAATAAACAGGATTATTCGATTCTTATCCAGTAATTCGTTTTTCCAATAATTGAAATTCCGACAAAGCCTCGAACTTTTAATCGGCCATCCTCAAGGATTTTAAGATAACATGAATAGGTTTTACCATCCCGTGGATTGTATATGGTACCATCCTCCCATTTCTTATCACTATCAAAGTGAAAACCAGATAGGATATCCAATCCCTTTATAGGCCGGCTTTGCAAAGATTCATCTGGATTATTCTTATCTAATTTCGGCGCGCCTTCCTCTTCAGGTTCCTTCAGCCATACAATCTTACCACAATATTCATCTCCACATTTGTATACCTTGACATGTGCGTCTTTCTCATGATTTAACCATATACCCATCAATTCATCTGCTTCATTATCAGCTGCAAAAGAAGCCATGCTGATAGCCATTAAACCCATAAAAGAAAATAAAGCTTTGTAAATCATTCCTCTTAATATTAGTATAAAAATCTAATTCAGTCCGTAAAAGTAATTCAAATGTAAGCAAAGAAATCAGAAGTAATCAAATAAAATCTCAAATATTATTTGATGAAAAACTTATTTGTTCATTAGTGTTTTATTTTCATATATAATTAATAATCTGAATCTTACATCTGCGATTATAAATTTATAGTTGAATTTGCAATGCCTTGTATCGTTTCAGTATAGGAGAATCTTTCGAAAAATTCATTGAAAAATAGAAATGTTTGAAATCCAAAAATTCATAATAGGATTATCCGTAATTATCTATCGGTTGATTATCTTTAATAAATCCATTTGAAGATATTTTTGTAATTTTGAAAAATTCATGGATAACAATATGTATCTTATATGAACAGTATGTAAGGTTTTATTAAATATTTTATTTATTTATAGAAATTTGGGGTTACATAGTAAACCATACTAGTATATAAAAACGAAAGGAAGAATGAAGGACAGTGAGGTACTCGCTAGAATAACAAAGGATGATGAATCCGCTTTAGACTTTCTGTATAAGAAATATTACAGAATGATGACAAAGCTGGTTATCACAAATAGTGGTACCGAAGATGAAGCAAGAGATATATACCAGGATGCCCTTATTGTATTTTGGGAAAAAGCACGAAAAGGAAATCTGGTTCTTACTTCAAAAATTAGTACGTTCATTTATAGTATTTGTTTGAACCTTTGGAGAAAGGAGTTAGAAAGAAAAAGCAGATTATCCTCCGAAGAGAAAGATGATGTTGAGTACATTGATATTGAAAAGAAAGAAAGGATCCAGATCATCCGGGCCTGCATCAACGAACTAGGAGAAACCTGCAAGCGAATTTTAATGTACTATTACTTCGATGGATTATCCATGAGTGATATAGCAGAAAAATTGGGTTATGCTAACACTGACACGGCGAAAACAAAGAAATATAAATGTAAAAAAAGACTTGATGAGCTTGTAAAAGCTAAATATACTGAAAGTGACTTTATGGATTAACCTATGACAGATAAGCAAAAATATCAGAATTTACTAGATGGCTTCTTCGAAGGCACTTTATCTTCATCGGAAGAATCAACTTTAATGAAAAGATTAGATACCGATACAGATTTAAAAAGTGAATTTGAATTTCAAAAAGACATCATCAACACAATCAAAGAAACCAGAAAATTGGAACTGAAGAGTCGCCTGGATAATATTAATATCAAATGGTACCACAACATTTCCGATGGATGGAAAGTTGCCGCGACAGCAACAATCGTAACTGTATCTACCCTCACCGCATATTATTTCATAGATATGCAAAATGAGTTAGGAAACAGAATTGATCTAACCCAGAATGAAATTCTTATTGATGCATTCGAGACTGAAGTGGCAGATATACCGCAAAAGCCATACGCACTTTCAGATGAAAGTATTGAAAAATCAAAAATAACAGAAAATATAGATCCTGTAAAAGAAACAGTGCCTCAAAAAACTGTTAATCATGAGACAACAGAGCAGGTTGTTGCAAATTCAGATCGTACTGTGGAAGTGATTGTACCCAACGTAATAGAAGATTTTGAAGAGGTGGATAATATGGCTTTGGATAATGATATTTCATCCGGCGACATTAACACAATGACACCGTCAAGAGAAGATCTTCATAGTAGTGTTGAAATAAATACTGTGCTCCATAAAAAATATAATTTTCATTATAACTTTAGTCATGGTACACTCACCTTATACGGGAATTTTGAAGATGTCCCTTATGAGATCCTTGAAATTAATTCAACAACCGGTAAGAATTTCTATCTGAATTACAAAGACAACTTTTATAATATCATTAATACGAATAATATCATACCACTACAACCGGTGACAAATGAATCTTTGATAAACGAATTGAAAATAGTTAAAGAAAATAAATAACCTCTATAATGCAACCGAAAAGGGCCCGTAGTTCATTTAATGGACTACGGGCTTCTTAATTTATGTTAAATCCAATTGCGGGTAATAAAAATTCGCTATTTTTGAACGGTTATCGCATCCATGGAACAGGTAAAATTTAAAAAGAAGAAAAAACTCGGAAGTTATCCGTATTTCAGCGTTGTTTTTAGCAATACCGTCGCCCTTTTTGTAATTGGACTTTTTGGATTATTGCTTATTCAATCCAGGCGATTAACGCAAATAATCAGAAACAATATTGAAATACAGATCTATCTCGACAAAGATATCTCAGACAGCAACATTTCCAGACTCCGCAATATATTATCTAACAGCGAGTATATCTTAAAAGATACTGGAAATCCTCAAATCAGGTTTATTTCAGATGAAGAGGCAGCCCAGAAATTTATGGTAGATACTGGAGAAGATTTTACAGAATTTCTTGGAGACAACCCTCTCCATGACGTTTTGATAATCAGTATTAAACCGGAATTTCAGGAAATTGAGAAACTAAATGAGATTAAAAAGAATATCGAAAGACTTCAAGGGGTTTATGAGGTAGTTTACATGGAATCCTTGATTTCCTCTATTAATAAAAATACTGCCAAGATCAGCATAATCTTAATTGGTATTATGGCCGTCATGTTGATCATAGTTTTGGTTTTAATCAACAACACCATCAAATTAGCGCTTTTTTCTCAACGATTTCTTATACGAAGCATGCAATTGGTTGGTGCCAAATCTGCTTTTATTCAGTGGCCATTTCTGAGGCGAGCAATTATTCACGGTTTGATCAGCGGGATAATCGCTTCTTTGGTTTTATACAATATCCTAATTTATGCTAACCAGAAAATTGATGGTTTGGATGAATTACAAAATGACTTTGAATTAATAATTGTATTTATTTCTATATCTGTTTTAGGTGGTGTTATAGGTTTTTTCAGCACCTACCGTTCTGTTAAAAAATATTTAAAAATGTCATTAGACGAATTATATTAAATCTATGAATAATAAATCAAAAATGGCTTTCGGTAAAAAAAATTACATATTGATGATTATAGGCCTGGTGGTTATTTTACTTGGTTTCTTTATCATGACCCTCGATAATGAGGAATATGGATTTGGATTTCTTGGCATAACCTTGGGCCCAATTGTGTTAATCGCGGGTTTTATTATAGAGTTTTTTGCCATACTGACAAAAAATAAGAAAGAGGAGTAGATGAGTTATCTTCAGGCGATTATTCTTGGTATAATCCAGGGATTAACCGAGTTTCTTCCAGTTAGCAGTAGCGGGCATGTAGAATTGGGATCTGTATTGTTTCAAGCAGCTAGCTCTGAAAACTTACTGTTTATTACTGTAATACATGGCGCAACATCCTTAAGCACCATTGTGGTTTACAGAAAAGACATTGGAATTATAATTAAAGATCTTTTTCAATTTAGCTTGAATGATTCAACAATATTTGCTTTAAAAATATTGCTTTCAACAATCCCGGTATTAATCCTGGGAGTTTTCTTCAAAGATGAAGTTGAAGATCTTTTCGGCGGAAGAATTGGCATGGTAGGATCTATGTTGATAATTACCAGTTTGCTTCTACTTTTTGCTAATTATGCCAAAAACATGAAGAAAGACATTTCATTCAAATATGCTTTTATAATAGGAATAGCTCAGGCGCTGGCCGTTGTTCCAGGTATATCAAGATCCGGGGCAACAATTTCGACTTCTCTTTTACTGGGTGTTGATAAGGAAAAAGCTACACGTTTTTCATTCCTGATGGTCTTAATCCCTATTATTGGAGCGATGCTTCTGGATGTCATTTACATGTTGCAGGAGCCGGAACTATCCCACGGAATATCATTCCCTGTTCTATTTATTGGTTTCTTTGCTGCCTTTATAACAGGAATTGCAGCATGTAAATGGATGATCACTATTGTTAAAAAAGGGAAATTATTGTATTTCGCAATTTATTGTTTTATAGTCGGCCTAACCGCAATTGGATTTTCAATCTTTTATGTCAACTGACAAGGAAAAATTCTTAAATGGAGAGGTGATCCTGATAAACAAGGATTACAAATGGACTTCCTTCGATGTTATAAAAAAGATCAGGAATACGATCGGCATAAAAAAAGTGGGACATGCGGGCACCCTTGATCCCCTTGCCACTGGGCTATTGATAGTATGTACCGGAAAGAAAACAAAAGAAATTCAGGGATTTCAGAACCTTCCAAAAGAATATACCGGTCAGTTTTGTATTGGAGCAACCCGACCTCACATGATAAAGAAACTGAAATCAATGAAAGATTTTCAATAGAAGACATAACTTCTGAAAAAATATTTAATATTGCCAATACATTTAAAGGTAAAATCAAACAAAAGCCACCTTCCTTCTCAGCGATACGAAAAGGAGGCAAACGTCTTTACGAATTTGCAAGGCAAGGTGAAAAAGTAAAAACAGAACCTCGGGAGGTTGAAGTTATTGACTTTGAAATAACTGAATTATTACTCCCCATGATATCCTTTAAACTTAAATGCTCAAAAGGATTTTATGTAAGAAGTCTGGCCAGGGATTTAGGTAAGGCTCTTGGATGCGGTGCTTATCTTGACAGCCTTGAAAGAACTGCAATAGGGAGTTACCGTGTTGAAGATGCCTTAACTGTACAGGATTATATTAAAACAATAGTGAATGAGGATATATGAGGGCATAAGTAATTTCAGACGACTTAATTACGCTGTAGTTACCAGTGGAACATATGATGGTGTGCATAAGGGGCATCAGAAAATTCTGCAAAGGATGATTGAAGTTGCTAAAAGTGAAGGTGGGGAAACTGTATTGATATCTTTCTGGCCACATCCCAGAATGGTCCTTAACAATGATCCGGGATTTCTTAAGTTGATCAACACAATGGACGAAAAGCAGGAGTTGCTGAGAAATATTGGCATCAATCACCTTATATTAATACCATTCACCTTTGAATTTGCTCAGACTTCATCCACTGACTTTATAAAAAACATCCTTGTTGATGTAATAGGAACTAAAAAGTTGATTATTGGATACAACCATCGATTTGGTAAAAACAGAGAAGGAAGTTTTGATAACCTTGTTAAGGATTCCTCCAAATATGGATTTGAAGTAGAAGAAATCCCGAAACATGAAATTGACGATTTAGGCATTAGTTCAACAATGATTAGAAAATCATTAATAAACGGTGATATTCCTACCGCTAATAGATATCTTGGGCATCCATTCTTAATTAATGGACTAGTAATTCATGGTGATAAATTAGGCAAAACCATAGGCTTCCCAACGGCTAATTTACAAATTGAAGAAGCCTATAAACTAATTCCCGGTGATGGTGTATATGCTGTTAAAGTAACTATCAAAGGGAAAGAATTTAATGGAATGTTAAATATCGGAAAACGCCCAACTGTTGATGGTTTAAACCGCAAAATTGAAGTACATATTCTGGATTTCAATAAGGAGATATATCAAGAAAAAATATCTATTAAATTTGTTAAAAAAGTGCGCGATGAGAAGAAATTTGAATCGCTCGATCATCTAAAAACCCAATTGGAAATAGATAAGGGAACTATAACTGAAATTCTTAAATAACTCAGGTTTGAAATTGATATAAGTACTTGTTTCAGTTGTCAAAAAATTGGTATTCATTGAAATCAATTCCTTTAGCAAAATTGAATAGAGGTCGAGTTGGTATTTGACCCTCAGTCATCTGAACAGGAATAAGAATATCCATACAATTCAGCACAATAAATTAAAACGAGTTTGCAGATCCCTGTCAACAATTCCTGATACTGTAATACTTTAAATGGAATTTATAACAATTTTTCATATTAGTTTAGTAAAATTCCTATATTAGGTTTTTAAGCTATTGTCTTCCTGTAATTGATATTTTTAATAAACTGTATATAATTCAATCGTTATGAAAAAGTCAATGATTGCATTTGAAATTGATTTGGATCAAAATAATTTACCTGAAAAGATTATCTGGAAAGCCTCAGATAGCGATAATAAGGAGAACATCACGAAGGCAATTGCTATTAGTCTATGGGATCCCGACCAAAATAATACTTTGAAAATTGATTTATGGACAAAAGAAATGCGAATCGATGAAATGGATAAATTCCTGGTAGACACCCTTGGAGGATTAGCACAGTCCATGCTAACAGCTACAGGTGATTCCTATATTTCCAAATCAATAAATGACTTATGCGAAAATCTTGTAAACCACATGAAGACTAAAAAATACTAAATTATGGATGACACAAGGTTATCACATCTAAAGAATCTGATGATAATCGCCCTTGCTGATGGTGTGTTGGATCCAATGGAAAAGGAATTTATAATTGAAAAGGCTTCTTTACTTGGGATAGAAGAAAAGGAATTGAAAGAAATGTATAAAGAAGCTTTAAATTTCAATCAAAAAATTATACAAACCTCTGTCAAAAAAGAGGAGCAGATGGCTGATGCGGTACTCATGGCTGTTATCGATGGATATCTACATGAAAATGAACAAAAGATATTGCATGAAATGGGAATTGCACTTGGGTTTTCAAAGGATTATGTGGACGAGATAATTCAAAAAAGTTTCAAGTATTGGAAGAATTCTCCAGAAAAAAGTTAATAAGGGTTTCTAGAATAGATTGTATAAACCTTAACAGAGGGTAGTCTTCAAGACCTATTCCGATAATATTTCAACGGCTTGTAAATGATCATTGTTCTTTGCAGCGAGGATCACTCTCTTATCCTGTATAATTATAGGCTCCATATCTTTTACATCTCCGTCAATAAATAACCCACTTTGAGCAAATGGAACACTTTCAAATTCACCCTTCCCATTTCCCTTCATCAACAATCCGATACCTGCATCATTCCGAATTGCCTCCACTTCTACCTGATAAAAATTGCCGGCCATTATCAGGTCCTCAAATCCATCCTTGTCTATATCACTTATTAATACGGAGTTCTGATTTGTAAATTGAGCATAGTTGTCCAGAGGAATCATTTTAAATTGCCCATTTCCAAGGTTTTCAATGAAACAAGATTCAAAAGTCTCCACTTTATAATGGAGAGAATTTTTTAGTTTTTCCTTTCCATATATTTCTTCCAGTGATGAAACTGCATATTGATGATAAGTTGGGATCTGCTTAAATAATTCAGGGATTTGTCTTGATGCAGATTTTCTGCCTTTTACCGGATATAGTACCCCTTCGTTATAATAAGCCAGAATAATGTCATTAGTCCCATTTCCGTCGAAATCATCGCAATAGATTTCAAAGGGTTCATTTACCGAGGCATGATATTTGAAATTCTTTCCCATATTCCCAGCTATCAGGTCTTCATCCCCATCGCCATCAAAATCAAATGCTTCCAAACTCCACCACCACCCTGTGGAATGTTCAAGGCCGTTTTCCAAATTTTCAATCTTTTCGAAAATCCCGTTTGAGTTTCGGAATAGTGAAATAGACATCCATTCTCCAACTATTATTAGATCATCATCACCATCTACATCATAATCAGTCCAGACTGCTGAAGTAACCATTCCCAGATCCTTCAATTGAGGTGCAATAGCATCAGTAACATCCACATATGTTCCCTCATCATTTTTCAATATATAACTGTTAACTGGATAAGGATACAATCCAGGATTTGTCCGACCTCCTATAAATAAATCTGTATCCCCATCCGAATCGATATCATTAAGAATAACCACAGATCCACTAGTCAATAATTCTGGAACAGCCTCCACCCTTTTCTCGAAATTCCCATATCCATCATTGATATAGATTCTATCCTGCAACAAGCCTAAGCCTGTTTTAAACTCGTTGCCTCCACTTACAATGTACAAGTCTAGATCACCGTCTGAATCAACATCTACAAATTCCACTCCCATATCTTCAAAATTCCGGTCATCAAACCAACAATCATTATCTGAGTCTATAAAAGATCCATTCCTTGTTTGTAGGAAGAGATGGCCCCAATAACGAAAGGCTCCCCCTATAAAAAAATCTTCAAGACCGTCTCCATTAACATCCCCCACGGTAATATCAGGGCCAAGCATTGACAATTTATGAGGTAGTGAGATCTCCCTCTGAAAATCATCAAATTCATTTTCCACATGTTTGTGCTTTAATCCAATTTCCTGTGTGATATCTTTAAAATACTTCTTACTACTCATAGGATTTTTTAATCCGGATGGTTCCGAATTAAAATAATCCAGTTCTATCAGCTGATCTGATGCTATATTTTCAACACTGCTTGTTCTTCTGTCAGGCCAAATTACTAATAGTGAGTCTATAACCTGATAGTTACCTAATCCAAAATTTAGTAGTGGCTCAACACTTGATCTATACCCTCTGGTTAAATACAGCTGCTGATATTGAAAGCTATCACCGTGAAAAAGATATACCTGAGTCCCCAGAGCAAATGGATTTTTATCCGGCCCGATGAACTTGAGTTTTAGAAAATGGGAATTTTCCCTAAGATTGCTCCTGTTCTCATATAAGAATATGTTTTCGTCAATATTATTTACTATTATATCCAAATCGCCGTCATTGTCGAGATCACCATATGCTGCACCATTTGAAAACGATTTATGATCAATGCCCCAATCTTTCATCACTTTTGTAAAAGTCAGATCCCCATTGTTTTTATACATATAGTTCATCACCTTTTCAGATGGCATATTTGAGAGTAAATACTCCCATTCACTGTCTTTAAAGATGAGTTCTCCTCCTGATATCTTTGTAAACTGTCGATATATATCTCCCCAGTCCATGTTCCTGATATCCTTTCTCATTCCATTTGCAACAAAGAGGTCCTTCAAACCATCATTATCGAAATCGGCGAATAATGGCCCCCAACTCCAATCCGTGCTTGAAACACCAGCAAGCATACCAATTTCGCTAAATGTTTCATTCCCATTATTTAGATGCAGTACATTGAACATATACTGCTCGTGAAAACCCATTTCGACCCTTTGTTTAAATGTGCCCTCATTCATTCCACCTAGATTTTCCTTCAACCTTCTGTTATCTTCCGCAACCATATCAAGGACCATTATATCAAGCCAGCCATCATTATTAAAATCCGCCATATCATTTCCCATCGAATAATAAGAAATGTGTTTTGTGGATTTCTTTATTGTCTCTCTAAATGTTTTATCTCCATTATTAAAGTAAATATAATCGTGTTCAAAAAAATCGTTGCTTACATATATATCTTCATATCCGTCTTTATTAGTATCCCCAATAGCAACCCCATGAC
>CALOCZ010000048.1:0-2705 GCA_942491935.1 uncultured Cytophagales bacterium | reverse complement strand
AAAACATCAGTTTATAAAGACGATCAATAAATACATGAAATTGATAGGTGAAGAAATCGGATATGATAAACCTCTTACCACATATGCTGCCAGGCATTCTTTTGCTACTATTCTTAAAAGATCCGGGGCTCCGATGGAATTGATCAGTGAATCTCTCGGACATAAATCACTTCACACTACCGAAGCCTATCTTGATAGTTTTGAAGATCAAACCAGGAGAAAGTTTATGGAGAATTTGATCCCGAAATGATATGCTACTTATTAGAAATTGATTTTATTCAGGCAGCCTGCAAAATACATCGGCATTGAAAGTAACGAATAGGTGATACTTTTTTCTTTTTTGCTCACCATTACTTTTGCTTGCAACGTTTTTCCGAAATTCGGTCGATCAAGATTTAATCGGATCCCAATCGTTTTATTCTTTTCACCCAAGTAAACTTGCATTGATTTCAAAGTCCCGGTTTTACCTGCTTTTACTTCCAAAGGATAGATTTCATTTTCTTTTTGAAAAAGGTAATCAATTTCAGCGTTAGAGCTTTTTGCTTCTCGTGACCAATAATAAAGTTTAGCTTCTTTAAAGAAAGGAAAAGAAGCAACCAGTTCCTGTCCGACAAATTGTTCTGCTAATGCTCCTTCAAAGTCAGTAATCAGACTCTGCAAGTTATTGAGTTTTATTTGTGCCAGATGGCATGCTAATCCGATATCTATAAATAGCGGCTTAAACTTGTCATTTTCTGCATATTGGGTAATCGGCGGATTGACAGATCTCGTTTGTCGCACTAAGTGAATAACTCTGCTCATTTCGAGTTTAAGTAAAGCCTCCTTAAGTTGAGAGGAATGGGCATCCCGCTCAATATTTGTGTATTTTACCTTTCTTCCAATATTATTTGCCACATATTGAAGAGATGATTTTAATAATTCTTGTTGTCTCCTTGTGCCGTATTTCGAAAAATCATACTGGAGAGAAGTTAGAATATTGGCATGAACTTTTTCAACATCTATTAAATTTTTGGTATCTATATAGGTCTTTACTGCTTCCGGCATTCCTCCTATAAAAAAATATAACCTGAGGTATTCTGATACTTTTTTATGAATGGCTTCGCTAAAAGACGAATCAATCGAATAATTATTGATGTAGTTTGCCAATCCGCTCTGATCCAACGCAATTAAAAACTCCTGAAAACTCATTGGGAACATATATGCATATTCTACCCTGCCGACCGGCATCGAATACTGTATCTCGTTTAACGTGTGATCCAGTAATGATCCTGCAGCCACTACATGCAAAGAAGGATCATGTTCGTAAAAATAACGTAGTGAAACAATGGCTTCCGGAGAGGTTTGAATCTCATCAATAAACAATAAGGTTTTTCCTCCAATTATAGGAATATTGTAAATGGAGGTTAATTCATTAATAATAAGCTCAGGATTATTACTTTTAAATATGGACTTCAAACCACTTTCTTGCTCAAGATTGATATATAGAAAATGTTCAAATTCCTCATTCGCCAATTTTTTTATTATATAAGTTTTTCCAACCTGTCTGGCTCCTCTGAGGATTAATGGCTTTCTGTTTGCACTATTTTTCCATTCTTTCAGATATTTTTCAATATGACGTCTGCTAAGTTCTTGATAAATTGTTGCGGAGTTTATCCCGTGGGATTTTAAATTTTTCATTTCAAGCCTGTATTGTGATCGGCTTTTATGATACCCACCTAGGGTTCTTGGACTATAGGAGAATGGAAATCCTGTGTAATAAATCGAATATTCAATGGAAGGTTTGGGAAGTTTAAAATTCAACACGGTTAAAGAAATATTCACAGTAACAGGCGACATGTTTTCGCCTGTTATTTCAACACTTCCTGTATATCGATCAATTTTTTTAGCATCTTCGGGAATCTTTACCGTTAACCAAACCTGTTTGTTTCTTCCTGAATTCAAATTAAAAGGTTCAAGTTTGTCGGAATCATGAATCTCGACACCCTCTGGAAGGGTAGAATCAGTATCACTAATTTTGATATAACGTGTTGAGCCATTAATTGAGACTTTGATGGAGTTGCGTTTTGTTTTGTCATCTACATTTATCAATGCATCGTCTTTTACAAGTAATTCTGGAACCAGGACGCTTTCATTCCTCTGTCGGATATCGTCTAAAGCAGCTTGATACCAACATTTGACCAACTTAATATCTATAGCTGCCACAGGAAGGATCTCACCTGTAGACCCTACTAAATCAGATGGAATCATCTTAATATTGCTTATATTTTTTTGAGCACGAAGAATAAACGATGCCGGTTCGTACTCCCCTGGGCAGGCAGTGATATTGATAGTGTGTCCAATATTAGCGGGGATGGGGTATGTTTCAGGTAGAATCTTTCGGTCAGAAGTTGGTTCCCATGGAAATATCATCAAATCAGTGACGATTTGAGACATGGTGTATTTATTCTCGTCAGCAATTTCTGTTATTTTCTTGAAATCGCTGAGCAACATGTAACCTCTATTATTATACGCCCCCTTCAATATTACATCGACTTCATTCTTTTTATAGTCCCCTATATTTTTTGCAACCCCATTGACTTTTGTTTTAAGTCCTTCTTGATACTCTTTCCAGGCTTTAATTTTTTCGAGTGCTTAATCACTGGCGTTTGGAATGTTTCCTTTAATAAGAATATTATCGACATATAGACTGATTCTGGCACCTTTTT
>CALOCZ010000047.1:0-60550 GCA_942491935.1 uncultured Cytophagales bacterium | reverse complement strand
AAGAAAATCAGAACGTTAAAAGAAATTGATGAGGATGGTGGAATTGCTTGGGACTTAACGGATGAAAATAGTAAATTTGTAGGTTCTGGAATCTATTTTTATAAAATTATTTCTCGTAATGAATTCGGAGAAAAAAAATACGAGAAGATAGGTAAACTGGCGGTAATAAAATGATTGTAAATATTTCCGAAATAAAGACAAAATCAAATTTATTGAGTCTTTTTAGATTGTTATTAGCATTCCCGACATTCTTCATGCTCGATTACATTAACATCGGATATGAGTATCGTTTACTGATTTTAGGAATGCTATTTATTGCCTATTTAACTGATATACTTGACGGCTACCTCGCCAGAAAATATAACGAGATTACAGAAATGGGCAAGATTATCGATCCACTTGCCGACAAAGTATTTATCATTCTTTTGACATTTAAGTTATTTTTATTAGGAGAATTTCCGGACTATTACTTTTGGATAATCATTTCACGTGATATCCTGATATTCTTCGGTGGAATTATAGTCAGTAAAATTATCGGCAAGGTATTACCCTCAAATCTTTTAGGCAAACTAACAGTCGTTTCAATTGGATTGTTCATTATAGGAACAATATTAGGCTTTAAAGAGATAACATGGTTGCATGATTTGTTATTGTATGGTAGCATTTTGATGAGTATTGCGTCAGTGATTGGGTATGGAATTAGAGGAATTGAATCAATAAAATGGTATAAAAGAAATGAAATTGTTTAAGAATATCAATTTAGACAAATTAAAAAACGGTTTAGCGAAGACCAGAGAAAAGATTGTCACTAGCATTACGGAGACAATTAGTGGAAAAGCTAAGCTTGATGATGAAATTCTGGATGAATTGGAAGAGATTCTAGTTACAAGTGATATTAAAGGTTTTAGAGAAGAGGTTATTAAACTTATTTCATATTGAGTATAAAATATAATAGTGTTCAATCCTGCGCCGATTCTTACAATCTCAAATAATACGGAATTAATATTATTTATAAAATACAAGCACCAGGCCTGGAATGACAGCAATTAAGGAGGGATATTCAATCAAAACTGAATAAAATCAATTCTGGATGATCTCTTTGTATCTTTCTGTCTTGGTCGGATCAACTTTGGTCAAAATATTATAAACATCACGCCGGACCTGAATATTTCCTTCCTTGTAAATACTGATCAATTCATTGGTCTTTGCGTCAAAAAAGGAAATAATAAGTATTGAGTTTGTATAAAGGTCTTTTAATTCTTCAATCTTTTTTAAAACACCAAGGATCTGTACCCTGGCATCTTCAGGATCTGTAAGAAACCTGTCCAGGGCCATCCTGTGATAAGTATAATATCCTTCCCGGATTCCCTGAAGCTGATTGTTTGTCAGGTTTTCAATTAACCAGTACCGGTTGCGGTTACTGTCAAAAGGCTGCCAGCCCGGTGATTCCGACTGCTGGGCCAGGTTGGATATGTTCAATGCTTTGTTATAGTATTCATTACCACCCAGATTACTGAAGGTGTCGTGGTCGATCCCTATGATCACATAGGCGTAAAAAGAGAGCATGGCCACCAGGTTATTGTTGAAATTATTCTCAACATATTCAAGGGGTTGTGACTCAGTATACTGAAATTCAAAATTCCGGTCCGCATAATTTAATACAATGGTTTCATAATTCGTGTCATAAATAGGCCTGACTGATTGTACCTGAACACTTGCTGTAAACAGTCCTATAGCCGGCATGCTGTTAATAGTAATATTCAGATTGCATCGGATTCGTTCATGGGTCTGGTATACCTCACTTGTCCATTTCATGTCATTCATAAACCGCGCGAAGTTTACCTCCATTTCTTTAAAGATGGCTCTCTCTGTAGTCTGGACTTGCTCGGCATTGACAATGACCTGGCAAAGTAATTCCTGGGCATAGTTAAATCCGGGAAGAAGGATTATAAATGAAAGTATACTTAAAAATCTCTTAGCTATTGACTTTGTCATATAAATAATCAATAATATCTTTTGCTACTTCATCTTTGGATTTAAGTCCAAATGATTTTCTAATGCCTGAGGCATCGATGATCTCAACTTTGTTTGTGTTTACAGAAAAACCCGCCCCTTCGTCGCGGAGTGAATTCATCACTATAAAATCGAAATTCTTTTTCTTTAGTTTTAACGAAGCATTTTCGATTTCATTTTCTGTTTCAAGTGCAAAACCTACATTAATTTGATTATTCTTCTTGATTTTTCCTAACTCATAGGCGATGTCAGGATTTTTTTTCATTTCTAAATTGAAACTTTCAGATTCTTTCTTGATCTTTTGAGCGGCTACATCAGCTGGTTTGTAATCCGAAACGGCAGCTGAGAAAATAGCGATCTGGCAATCTTTATACACTTTCTTAGATGCAAAGAGCATTTCTTCAGCATTGGTTACATCAATTCTCTCAATATTCGGGTGGTCAATTTCAATAGATACAGGGCCGGATACCAGTTTAACGTTTGCGCCGCTGTAAGCCAGTCGCTGGGCAAGAGCATAGCCCATCTTTCCGGAGGAATAATTGCCCACGAACCTGACCGGATCAATGGATTCGTAGGTTGGCCCGGCAGTAACAAGGGCTGTCAGGTTTTCAAACTTTTCTTTTTTTTTGAAATGGGTTTTAATGACCTTAAGAATAGACTCGGGCTCTGCCATTCTTCCTTCACCTACCAGGCCACTGGCCAGCTCGCCATGTTCAGCAGAGATTATGGAATTTCCAAAAGACTGCAACTGGTCGATATTGTTTAAAGTGGCCGGATGCTGGTACATATCCAAATCCATGGCCGGTGCCACATATACCGGGCATCTTGCTGATAAATACACTGCGAGAAGGAGGTTGTCACAAATGCCATTCGCCATTTTCGCTATAGTGTTGGCACTTGCAGGAGCAATGACAATGAGGTCAGCCCACAATCCCAGGTCAACGTGGCTGTTCCATTCACCGGAATTTTTATCCTGGAAATTCTTATGAACCGGGTTTTTAGATAGAGTTGATAAAGTGAGTGGTGTAATAAAGTCAAGTGCGGAGTCAGTCATTATTATTTGTACCTCCGCATCTTCTTTTTTCAACAACCGGGTAAGGATGGCAATTTTATATGCGGCAATGCTACCGCATACACCTATTAATATTTTCTTACCACGGATCATGGACTCTTAGAAATCTTTCTTTTCCTCTTCTATATCAGCAATCCTGAAGCTTAGTTCTCCATTAAGAAATTCTTCAGTAGCGACTGTAGTAGGCTTTGGCATTCTTTCGTAAAACCTTGATATTTCTATCTGTTCACGGTTTTCGAATATCTCCTCTAGGTTATCAACTGTAGATGCAAATTCAGCGAGTTTTGAATTAAGCTCTTCTTTCTGCCTTGCCGAGATTTGTCGGGCCCTTTTTGCAATGATGGCAACAGACTCGTACAAATTTTCAGTTGGTGCGCTAATCTTATCGGTATTCCTGGTGATTAATGAAGCATTAATTGACATAATGTTTATTTTATTTATAAATTGTTTTTAGCAAGTTTTTCCAGATCGTCGAGTATATCAACAAAGATGTTTTCCGCATCTCTAATGTTCTCGCTCGATAGGTATGTATCAATAAAGAATTCGTAAAATTGTACAGTCTCCATCAGTCGTTCCCTTTGCCGGCTCCTGATGCTGTTTTTTGCGAGTTTATATGAGCATTCTATCTTATAAAAGCTTATATTCTCATTCAATCTTGAATCAGGATAGTCTTTCTGAAAGTGATAATAATGCGCATAAGCATAATAAAACTCCACTTGCTCGGCTTCTGCTGTACCTCTGAGATATGGCCGAATCTGATCGAAAAGAATTACAGATCGATAATAATCTTTTCTTTCATAATATTTTAAAGCAGCATCATATTTGAGCTTCCAATCGTCACTTTTCTGGATTTTGCGAAATTCACTGCACCCGACGTAAAGCACTAATAATGATAAGATTATGATATTTTTGGCCGCTTTTTTAAGCATAAGGGTGCAAATATAATTGAGTAACGATTAATAAGCAATTTTATTTAGGTGCCTGATTGTCATTTAACATTATTTAACAATTGCTGAAAGAACTACTGCTTGAGCTCTTGATTTTCAGGGTTTTGAATGGCTTCTTTTGCCTTTTCAACATCGGTAATATCTTGCATTCATTAACTTCAGGTTCGGGAGGAGAGGTCATTTATTTTCCGACTTTCACTGACTTCAATTTCTGTTCGGGGGGGTAGAATATTTTCAAGGGTTGGCCTCTCATCTCCCGCCACATCCTCCGGGTCCGCCTACGGGGGTTGAAGGTCCGTTTGTTAAAATGACATATTATGCACCGCTTAGGCGGGTTCCCCTTCGTAACTACCTCATTTTATAAATGACATATTATCAGCTTAATTGGACAAACGAATAACAGCGTATATACATGGAACTGCACAGTATTATTTACACCAGTTAACGATTGGTCTTCTTCATCAAGCGCGTAAAATATACATTCGCTGTTGCCATCTACATTAAGGCTGTTGATTTTATTATTAAGAAAATTACCCGTCATATTTTTTCCCTTCAATTGGTTGAAATTATCCATTGAATCCTTCAAGACCATAAATGAATTAAACTGGAGGTTTAAAGTGTGTATTTGGTTATTTTTAAATAATATGTTTATGGAATCAGCTTCGATCTGGTTCCCTTCGCTCCAAAGTACCGGATCATCGAACAAGAAAAGAACGGAATCAGATAAGGCGTAAATGAGCGAATCAGCTTTTCCCTGAAGGTCTTCCCTGTAAATCCGAACATTGTGATAGGCCAATAACTTTTTATTTACATCCAGGCTGTCGTCAATAGATATCAGTGTATCAGCTGTAAGATACAGGGTGTCTTCCTGAAAAAGTTTCTTAAGGAGCGGTTGGCCATAGATTTTCGTAATTCCATTTGTTTCATCATTATCTGCCATCTGCCCGGTAATAATGATATCATCATCCTTGGCGAACATGTAAACATTCCCGGCTGCACTATTTGTCCCTTTGTCACGATCATAATAGAGTTCATCACCCCTGAGTATATAAGATTCTGTTTCGATCTCACCAGCCATAATGGTTGTTTTATTGATCCGCATATTAAAATCGCCACCCATATCTGATTGCAGAATGGTTCCATCTGAAGAAATGATCTGTGTAGGGCCAATGGCTCTGGCTAATTTGGTTATCATATCATAGTACAAGGAGTCCGTCCTCAAAGTATTTTCAGGATTAATCAGTTCCACATCTGTTTTAAACGACATGGATTTTCCTGAAGCATTATAATATCCCTTTTTACTTGTCAGGATGTTTTCTCCGTCATTGATTTTACCGCCATTAAAGAATACAGCAGATTTTGAGAAGAGGTCATAATCAAGGAAATCTGTATATAAAGAAACTGAGTCTTCTTTGTAGATTACATTGTCTCTCAAGTTTGCAAATTGCGAATCGCCATCATATTCCAGGCGGTTAGAAGTAATGGTCACTGAATCAATGGTGTCGAAAATACGAATGTGACCAAATGCTTCCAGTTTGTTGTCCTTCCTGTACAGAAAGGCAGAATCGCACCAGATGTTTGTGCTTTCCTGGATAAAGTACACATTGCCTTTGACTTTAAAATATCTTTGTCCGTCTTTTCTTCCACCTTCTGTATAGTCCGAATGCTCTATTCTAACCCTTCGCTGTGAGAAAGCTGGAGATAGCATGGCTGCCATCAATATGACTAATATGAAGTACTTTTTATTCAATTCTTTATGAATATTATGAACAAATTTAATCTGAAATGTCCAGATTGTCACTAAATCCCATTAAGTACCTTTGATATATGTTTTCTTAAATAAATTAAACGATAAGGGATAAAAATAGTATAACTTTAAATTATGGTTGACCGTTTCAGGGAATTCATAATGCAGAAAGATCTGTGCAGGGAAACAGACAGGATCCTTGTGGCTGTCAGTGGTGGCGTGGACTCCACGGTGATGTTAGACCTTTTTATTGAAAATGGATTTTCAACGGGTTTGGCCCACTGCAATTTCGGATTACGGAATGAAGAGTCTGATAGCGACGAACAATTTGTTAAAAGTCTGGCTGAAGAAAGAAATGTGCCATTCTTTATTGAGTATTTTGAAACGGAAAAAATGGCCAGTGAAAGACGGATTTCTATTCAAATGGCAGCACGCGAACTAAGGTATGACTGGTTTGAAGAGATCAGGGATGCAGAAGGATACAATTACATAGCCATAGGGCACAATTTTAATGATTCAGTAGAGACTATGGTCTTTAATTTGATAAAGGGAACCGGATTGAAGGGCTTAACCGGAATATCAGCAAAAACGGGAAATGTGATAAGACCGCTTTTGTTTGCCTCAAGAGAAGAGATTGAAGCCTACGCATCTGAAAATGGACTGGCATACCGGACCGATAGTTCAAATTCGTCCTTAAAATACCATAGAAATTATGTCAGACATAAGGTGCTTCCTGAATTTAAGCAAATCAATCCTGGATTTGATATAACCATTAAAAGCACCTTAGGCCGCCTGGCAGGTATTCAACAATTTGTAACTGCCTGGTTAGAATCAGGCAAGTCATCCTACCTGCAGGAAGATGGAAAGGATATCTATTTGAAAAAGGAATTTTTCTCTAAAATCGGCGAACCAGCAATTTTATATGAAATTATCGGGACATATGGGTTTAATTATGACCAGTGTGAATTAATATACGAAGGGATAAATCATGCCATTGGAAATGTTTTTTATTCGGAGGAGTTTATCCTTAATATTGACAGAGATCACTTGATCATAAGCCCTAAAGAGCATACGGAAGAATGTTATGAAATCAGTGAGAAAGATAAGTTGTTAATCACTGACAGGTTTAACCTGACATTCCAGATACTGGAAACAGAACCGGTTCTGGTCCCTGATCGGCATATAGCTTATCTCGACATGGATAAACTTGATTATCCTCTTGTGCTGAGGAACTGGAAAAAGGGGGACTGGTTTATCCCGCTTGGCATGAAAGGCAAAAAAAAGCTGAGCGATTTTATGATAGATAAGAAAATTCCATTAAACTTGAAAAAAAGAATTTTGGTCTTGCTGTCAAAGGGTTCTATTGTATGGGTTGCAGGGCAACGTATAGATGACCGGTTCAAAATTAGCAGTAAAACCAAAAGAATTCTAAAGATCATATATCAGGAGTTGGATGATTAATCCATTTAAGAAAATATATACAGCAAAAGAACTAAACCTTTTCAGGTCTCTTTCTAAGGTCAAGCCCTTTGAGAAACTTAATTATGAAGAGATGGCTTTATTCCTGCCATATCTGCATTTACGACAGTATAAAGAGGATGAGGTTGTTTTCTTCCGAAATGATCCCAGCAATGCTTTTTACATTGTAAAGAGCGGGAAAGTTTCTTTAAATATTGATATTAATAATCAATTTGAAGTCTTAATGATCCTTAAATCAGGTGGATTTTTTGGTCATAATGCATTTCTTGATACGAGTTCAAGGATGTATACAGCCATAGTCATTAGCGAGATATCTGAGTTGTATGTTCTGCCAAAGGTCAACATTATGGAGATCTTTGAAAGCCGGCCCAGAATTAAAGGGAAAATGATGACCAGCATAGCTGAATTATACAATGATTTCAATAAAAAAATATTCGATACGTACCGTTCTTCCCTGGGATTTTTTAATTTATCGGATACCTTCCAGAAATAGTAGTCATAAAGTTTATTATTATGCTTAATTCCTGGCTCTTTGCCTAGATAATTAGGGCTTAATTGCCTAAATTTGATTCTCTCTATTTTTATAATTATTTTGAACTTTTAAATATACTAATCATGAAAATTACTGTAGTTGGTGCTGGAAATGTGGGGGCTACATCAGCCGATGTATTGGCTTATCGTGAAATCGCCAATGAAGTTGTCATTGTTGACATCAAAGAAGGGTTAGCTGAAGGCAAAGGGCTTGATGTCTGGCAGAAAGCCCCTGTCAATTTGTATGACACCCGAACAGTGGGTGTAACTAATGATTATAGTAAAACTGCTGGTTCAGAGGTAGTTATTATAACTTCAGGATTACCTAGAAAACCAGGAATGAGTCGTGATGACTTAATAGAAACAAATGCCGGTATAGTGAAAAGTGTGACTGAGAATGTTATTCAGCATTCTCCAGATGCCATCATTATCGTAGTTTCTAATCCATTGGATGTTATGACCTATCAGGCACATCTTGTATCTAAAATGCCAAGGACAAAAGTAATGGGTATGGCAGGTATTCTGGATACTGCAAGGTACAGGGCGTTTTTAGCTGAAGCTCTGAATGTATCTCCTAAAGATATACAGGCTATGATCATGGGCGGCCATGGTGATACTATGGTCCCTCTACCAAGATATACTACTGTTGCGGGTATTCCTGTTACTGATCTGATCGAAAAGGATAAACTGGATGCTATTGTTCAGCGGACAAAAGTTGGGGGTGGCGAATTAGTAAAATTGATGGGTACCTCAGCATGGTATGCACCTGGTGCAGCTGCTTCACAGATGGCCGAAGCTATCGTCCGCGACCAGAGACGTGTATTCCCGGTTTGTATTAAACTCGAAGGGGAATATGGCATAGAAAACTGTTACCTTGGAGTGCCGGTTATTCTTGGCAAAAATGGAATAGAAGAGGTCATAGAGCTCAAATTGAATGATGATGAGATGGCACTTCTGAAGGCTTCAGAAGGACACGTCAGAGAAGTAATGGCGGTGCTTGACCGGTTGAACGGCTAGTCTCAAGTCAATATAATATCTGTCAAAATCCCACCTTGATGAGCATAACAGCTGCGAGGTGGGATTTTTTGTTATGCATTTAATGACTTAAATCATATATCTCATAATGCTTTTTTTTTAACTTTGTCCTGGTTATATCTCCGAGCCATTTTTTCTAAGGGACTTTTACCTAAGAATTTCTGGCCGATGGGTTGATCTGGAAACGGTTCAGCCTCCCGAGGATCCTGCTATTAGCAGGAAACGAATTGGAAAGGAAGATATATGCAAGTAGTATATCTTGACTATTTTTCCAATTTGTGTATTCTGAGATATGAAAGATATACTATGGGTAGAGCCAGGAAGCCATATCATTCCAATATTCTTGCCATTTCCGGTACAGGTAGAAATGTAGGGAAAACAACCCTGACCTGTGGTATCATCAAAAAACTGGGAATGGATCAGAAACCCACTGCCGTAAAAATTTCCCCTCATTTTCATGAAGTAGATTATGATAATCCCATTTCCGAGGAGTATGATGCTTATTCGATCTATAAGGAAGATAGAAATGATAGAGGAAAAGATAGTTCAAAAATGCTTGCTGCCGGGGCAGATCGGGTTTTTTATATACAAGCTAAGGATGACCACCTGGGTGATGTGTGGCACAGATTATCTCAAAATATAAAAAAAGATATGCCCGTGATCATTGAATCCGGAGGAATTGATGAAATAATTGAGCCAGGGCTTTCAATACTGGTAACAAAAACGGGTTATAAGAAATCTAATAAAGAAGGAAGATCAAGCCGCCAGGTAATGACATGTTTTGAGCACTTTGATCATATAATAAACAAGATCAATTTTAAAGAAGGCAACTGGGAGATAATTAAATAGCATGACCGGATTTGAAGAAGCATATCAACTCATTTTATCGTTTGCGAAAGCTGGCTTAAAAGAAAAGGTTGGCCTGGATGAAGCAACAGGGAGGGTTTTGGCCGAGACGGTCCGGTCTGATGCAGATATGCCACCATTCGACCGGTCTGCAATGGATGGTTATGCCTGTCGCAAAGCGGATCTTGGTCAGCATCTTAGAGTTATCGAGGAGATCCCTGCCGGAGAAGCACCTGAAAAGGAAATAAAGGAAGGAACCTGTTCGAAAATTATGACAGGGGCAGAAGTTCCCCCTGGTGCAGACTGTGTAGTTAAGATAGAAGATACAAATCTATTATCGGGCAACAGGATTGAAATCACAATAAAAGGGAACGTCAATAACATCAGGAGAAGAGGAGAGGACCTTTCCAGGGGAGATGTGCTTATTAAAAAAGGCACAAGATTAGGAAGTCAGCATATCGGTTTGCTCGCTATGAATGGGTGTGTTGATCCCGAAGTTTTTTGTCAGCCAAAGGTTGCAGTATTGGCTACAGGTTCTGAACTGGTGGACCCTGGGACTTCACCTTCTTCTTCCGGAATAAGGAACAGCAATGGGCCGCAACTTTTATCTCAGTTAAGGTCGCTTATGATCAAATCCAAAGATCTTGGAATTGCTAAGGATGATAAATCAACTTTGAAAGAGGTTATTGAGTCAAATCTCAACGATCTTGATGTACTTTTAGTTTCCGGTGGTGTTTCAATGGGTGATTATGATTTTGTACCTGGCGTATTAACTGACCTTGGTTTTGACATTAAACTTCATAAAATGAAGGTTAGACCTGGCAAACCACTACTTTTTGGTGTTAGAGACCATCAATTTGTTTTTGGCCTTCCAGGCAACCCGGTTTCCACTTATGTGCAATTTGAAGTAATTATAAAGCCATTTTTATTGAAATTAATGGGTGCTGATGTTTTTGAAGAGAGAATAAAAATGGAGCTGGGGGAAGATCTCAGAATTAAGACTTTGCCGCTGCGCTTTTTTGTACCGGTAAAAATCAAATCCGGGATTGTATATCCACTTGAATATCACGGATCGGGGCACCTCGCATCCTATTCACAGGCGGATGGTATATTGGAGATCCCTGAAAATACAAGCCTAATAAAAAAGAACGAATTGGTATATGTTAGACCCCTTTAAACGACAGATAAACTATTTGAGAATATCAGTTACCGATAGATGTAATCTTCGGTGCAGGTATTGTATGCCTGAAACGGGCATCAAATTTTTATCCTCGGAGGAGATCTTAACTTTTGAAGAAATCTATGAGTTTGTAAAGGTTGCTGTCAGTTTAGGCATCCATAAAGTCAGGTTAACAGGTGGGGAACCTCTGATTCGAAAAGGGATTGTGCAACTTGTGGAAATGCTTGCCTCTATTCCGGGTATTAAAGATCTTGGAATGACGACCAATGGTGTATTGCTTAAACGTTATGCCGTTGATCTGGCAAAAGCAGGTTTAAATCGCGTTAACGTTAGTCTTGATAGTCTCGATGAAGGGAATTTTCAATATATCACACGTGTCGGTAAACTTGAAAATGTACTGGACGGCATACAGGCCGCCAGAGATGCGGGACTAAATCCAGTGAAGATCAATTGTGTGATTAAGGATAATGGATTGGACCAGAATGCCCAGGCTGTTAAGCAATATGGAGAAAAGAATGGATTCCAGGTTAGATTCATTAAAGAGATGGACCTTGAGTCTGGTGTATTTTCTGTCGTAAAAGGAGGAGATGGAGGTAAGTGTAATATATGTAACCGTTTAAGACTGACTTCTGATGGTTATCTGAAACCCTGCCTGTTCAGTGAAGTGGGATATAACATCAGGGAATATGGTTATACGGAAGCACTGGAATTAGCTGTTGGAAATAAACCACAAAAAGGTTCTTTAAACAATGTAAATAACTTTTATAATATCGGAGGGTGATTATGTCAGAGAAGAAGCTAAGTCATATCGATGAATCCGGCAGGGCCAATATGGTAGATGTTGGACATAAACCTTTGCAGAAAAGGGTAGCCCGGGCTAAAGGAAAGATTTTTATTAATTCGGAGACCATTCAGTTGATACGATCAAATATGATCAAAAAAGGCGATGTCCTTACAGTGGCAGAGATTGCCGGTATTCAGGGAGCGAAGAACACTTCTTCCCTGATCCCATTATGTCATCCGCTATTATTATCAAAAGTAGATGTAAAAGCTTCACTTGAAATGGATGGTGTTGAAGTGGAAGCTACGGTTAAAACTACTGGGCAGACAGGCGTTGAAATGGAGGCTCTAACAGGTGTTGGAGTTGCTTTGCTCACCATATACGATATGTGTAAGGCAGCTGATAAAAACATGAAGATAGGAGAGATAGAACTAGTGGAAAAGAATAAAACAGATGTCGATGTATAAGAACATAAAAGTTGATTCAGTCAATATTTCAGAAAGGAAAGGGATTGTAAAGCGGCCTGTGGAATCGATACATCTCACAAACACAGGAGTGGCAGATGATGCCCATCAAGGCCCATGGCACAGGCAGGTAAGTATGCTGGGCATTGAAAGCATTCAGAAATTCTCCAGGGATTCTGCCAGGGAATACGCATTTGGCGATTTTGCTGAGAATATCACGACAAATGGCATGGAGATCTTTAAAAGCGGGGTATTTGATTATTTCCGTAATGAAGATGTAGAAATGGAGGTAACTCAGATCGGGAAAAAATGCCATGGAGCAGGGTGCAGCATTTATAAGGAAGTGGGTAATTGTGTAATGCCCAAAGAAGGCATCTTTTTGAGAGTTAAAAAGGAAGGATCACTAAAACCGGGAGATGTATTAAATTATATCCCCAGGATTTTTAAAGTGAAAATAATTACCCTGAGTGACAGGGCCAGCCAGGGATTCTATGAAGACAGGAGCGGTCCGAGGATCAACCACCTCACCAGAGAATTTTTTGAGAAGAATAATCGAAAACATGATATCGAAAACGTTATCATTGCTGATGATGGTTCTGCCCTAGCCAAAGAAATTGAAAAAGGACTCAACACCAATGTGGATATCATTTTTACCACTGGAGGAACGGGAATAGGACCAAGGGATATTACCCCTGATGTGATAAAACCTATGCTGGATAAGGAAATAACAGGCATCATGGAGTTGATTCGGGTAAAATATGGCATGGATAAACCCAATGCATTACTAAGCCGGGGAGTTGCCGGAGTGATCGATAAGAGCCTGGTTTATACGATGCCAGGTAGCCCTAAGGCCATTCAGGAATATACTCATGAGATCTTCAAAACGGTTATGCATTCAATGCAGATGTTGCACGATATTAATGCGCATTGAATTGTGTTTCGGACCTAATTTGTTGAAAATAATCTTAGAGATAGAAAAATGTCAATGAGTTTATAAGGATGCATTTAATATGTAATCAATCCTTGTCCCAGCCATCTTACTCCCTTACTTATCCTGATCATTCTTGCCCTTAAAGTTTTAATGCCGAAATGGTTTCAATAAATCAATTCAAAAAGGAACTATAAAATTGTAGCAATTGTTATCATATCATACCAAACAACTATGACATGAAAACAATATCCACTTTATTGATTTTCACGTGTTTTTTTCTGCAATGTAATTCCGTATTTACACAGGATGAGAAAAATGGACAAAAATGGTACTGTTATGAGGAAACTATCCTTCCTTCAGAGTTGAATGAATATTATACAATTGCCCTGGAGATGGTTCAGTTATGCAAGGAAAATGATTTTCCCTTTTCATTCCATACTTGGTTAACCGAAGATTTTAAATATCAATTATGGACTCCAATAGAATCCCTGGATGATATTGATAAAATTAACAAATCCTGGGAAAAGCTTCTTCAGAATTGGGATAAAGAAAAAATTGCAAAATTCAGGGGTACAAAGATCAGCAATTATTCAGCGACCATGGAAATGCATCCCGATCTTACCTATGAACCTGAAAACCCAAGATTGGAGAGTAACGAGGTAAGACTCTGTGAGTGGAGAGAATACTATCTCCAGACTGAAAAACTTGACGTTGCGATTGAGGTAGTAAAGAATGTCAGGGAAAAGTTGATATCCCTGGATTACGATAATGGTTGGTATTTTGGTTTGGGAGGCCTGGGTTATGAAGATCCCTGTTTGATCAGCTGGTCATTGTATAAAGATGAAGCAGATAAACTGGCACAAACCGAGAAATTTGCAAAAATGAATGCAGAAGATGTGTTGAAAGCTATGAACGATCTTATCCCTTGTATCAGGACTTCAAAAACCATATATATGATATACATTCCAGAGCTATCGTATGTTAAGGAATGAAAGTTGAATTATGCTGTGCAAATTGTAGTTATTACACCTTTTAAAGTTACCAATTTTCTGCAGGCCATATAAAATTGATCTCACTAGGCAAATTACTATGATTTTTAGGATCCGATTATTTATCTTTCAGGTTAATAACTGATAATCATGAAAGATGACCTTTTAAAGATCGGCCTGGCACAGATCGCGCCAGTATGGTTGAATAAAGAAAAAACTATAGAAAAAATTGTTTCATACATTTCTGATGCTGGAAATCAAAAATGTGACCTGGTGGTTTTTGGAGAGGCCCTCCTGCCCGGTTACCCTTTCTGGGTAGAGTTGACGGAAGGTGCTAAATTCAATTCAGTAGTGCAGAAGGAGATTTTTGCACATTATCTAACACAGGCCATTCAACCTCATACTGAAGATCTCACATTAATATGTAATATTGCCCGGGATCAGGGAACCGCCGTAGTCCTTGGGACAATCGAAAAGGCAGCAAACCGGGGAGGGCACAGCCTTTATTGTTCACTGATTTATATCGATAAAGAAGGGCTTATACAAACTGTTCATAGAAAACTGATGCCTACCTATGATGAGCGTCTTGTCTGGTCACCGGGAGACGGGCATGGCCTCAGGGTTCATAAGTTAGGTGCTTTTACCGTAGGTGGGTTGAATTGTTGGGAAAACTGGATGCCTTTGTCAAGAACTGCTTTATACGGCATGGGGGAAGACCTCCATGTAGCTATATGGCCTGGAAGCAAAAGATAGACTGATGATATTACAAGGTTTATTGCAAAGGAGTCGAGGTCCTATGTAATCTCAGTTTCCGGACTTATGCGAAAAATTGATATAAATGAAAATATCCCTTACTCTGATAAGATTATATCAAACAGTCCCGATATACTTGCTGATGGGGGTTCTTGTCTTGCAGGGCCGAATGGAGAATGGCTGATAGAGCCTCAGACCGGAAAAGAAATACTAAAGGTGGTTGATATAGATCACAAACAGGTTCGTATGGAAAGGCATAATTTTGATCCGGCCGGTCACTATTCAAGGCCTGATGTTACCAAACTATATGTGAACAGGGAACGCCAACAGATTGTCCAATTCGATAATGAAAAAAACATGGAGTAATTTGAATCATTATGCCTGATAAAAATGTTATATTGTTAACAAATATAGAAATATGAGAACGCTGTTTACCTTTAATAACCGTAGTTGGCTTAGTTCTCAACTTCAGTTCCTGTGGGGATGACGAACCAAACATTGTCAATTACAATATAATGGAAATGAAAATGGTAGATGTCGCCCGCCAGGATACCACCACCTATAATTTCTCATACCAGGATGGGCTTTTAAAGCAGGCCACGATATCAGGCATGAATATTAATCTATCCTATACAGCAACTTACGATTCCAATGGAAAATTAGAGGATGCCGGAGATAAAAGGTTTGAATGGGAGGGAGATAAATTGATCAAAATCATTGATGATAATGGCATTTGGATTGATATCGCATATAATGGGAATTCTCCTATCAGTGGGGAAATGAAACAATATGGCAATAATAATCAGATTGAAACCATAAGTACCCTGGAGCTCAGTACCGAAGCAGGCAATCTTTTCAATATAGAACAGTTTGATGCCTCAAACCAAACCACCACGAAACATACTTTTTTAGTTTTTGATGGCAGTGGAAATTTGTTCAGGAGCATCTGGTGGTTTCATTATGTTGGTGAAACTATGGGTGCCTTTAGGTCAGGTCTTCTCCCTGATGCTTTGTTTATGTTTAATAATCCCGGAACATATATATATGAATTCCCAGCTCAATCTTTTGAAAGAACGATCCGTTACACCTATTCATATGATGATCGGGGGCGGGTTAACCGGGTCAATTATACATTAGGTGTAGACAACTTCAAATTGATCATTAGTTATTAAGTATCCGAAAAATATTAAAATAGTGTAACATTTAAATTTATTAATCGTAATATTGCAATAAAGGAATATTGCTATGGGAATAACTCGTTCAGACATATTCAGTGATAACATAAACAAAACAGCGCTGTTGGCTAAGGCATTTGCCCATCCAGCCAGGCTAACCATTCTCAGACATCTGATAGGATCAAAGACCTGTATAGTTAATGATCTGGTAGATCTTGTAGGTTTGTCACAACCTACGATTTCTCAACATCTGAAAGAGTTAAGAAATATTGGTCTTATTAAAGGTGAGATAGAGGGCCCAAGGGTTTGTTATTGTATCAATGAACCCGTTTGGAATGAAGTAAAAGAGACCTTTAACGAACTTTTTACCCTTTATGATTCCTCAAGATCATGTTGTTAAAGATTTAAACAAATTGTGATATAATAAATTTTAAAGTCATGCGTACAGCAGAAGAATTAAAGAGTATTGTAAAAGAAAAATATGGTGATATCGCTAAGAGGTCCACTGGATCAAACAGTTGCTGTGGAGACAGTGAAGAAAAAGAAAAATCGACTTCTTCCAAAAAATGCTGTGGAGGTGATGAAGAAAAGGATTATTCAGTATTGGCAGAAGATTATGCAAGCCTGAAAGGTTACAATCCTGATGCGGACCTTCAATTGGGATGTGGTATACCGACACATTATGCCCAGATACACGAAGGAGATACTGTTGTCGATCTGGGCTCGGGTGCCGGGAACGATTGTTTTGTGGCCAGGGCGCTTACCGGAGAGAACGGCCGGGTTATCGGACTGGATTTTACGGAAGCGATGGTAGGCAAGGCAAGGGCAAATGTTGAGAAGCTTGGATATAAAAATGTTGAATTTGTGCTTGGGGAAATAGAAAATATACCTATTCCCGATAATACAGCAGATGTGGTTGTTAGTAATTGTGTAATGAACCTTGTGCCGGATAAGGAAAAAGCTTTCAGGGAAACTCACAGAATTTTAAAAGAAGGTGGACATTTCAGCATATCCGATATTGTACTTCAGGGAGAAATTCCTGAGGGCTTGAGGAATGATGCGGCCATGTATGCGGGATGTGTTTCAGGAGCTTTACAAAAGCAAGAATACCTTGATATCGTTAGAAAGGCAGGATTTAAAAACCTCGTTATCCAAATTCAGAAAAAGATGGAGCTGGATGATGCCATCTATTTGAAGTATTTTAGCCAGGAAGAAGTTGAAAACTTTAAGAAATCATTCAAAGGAATCTTTAGCATTACATTAAATGCAGAAAAATAAAGTATTATCATTTATAGTTGATCCTTTAAAATATAATTTACATAAATAATTTATGAGTAAAGGCAAGTTAAATCCGGCATTACGCGAGTATGCCGGATCTTTTTTGGCAAATTTTGATGATGTTCCGGAAAACAGGAAAAAGGAGCTGGATAGGGTTGCGGAATTTATTTCTAATCGATTAACAAGTAATGGAACAGCAAAGCTTACTTTTATATGCACCCATAATTCACGCAGAAGCCATATGGGTCAGATCTGGGCACAGACGGCGGCTTATTTCTATGGTGTGGAGGGTATTCAAACCTACTCAGGGGGTACAGAGGCTACTGCTTTTAATCCAAATGCAGTGAAAGCCATGAAAGCAGCGGGATTTGATATTAAATCAGATGGAAAAGCCGAAAATCCAGTATACAATGTCGGCTACGCAAATAACCGGGCTCCAATGCAGGCATATTCAAAGAGATATGATGATGAGTCAAATCCGCAAGAGGATTTCTGTGCCATTATGACTTGTTCTGATGCAGATGAAAATTGCCCTTTTATTCCGGGTGCTGCTCTTAGGATCCCGATCACCTATGAAGATCCAAAGGCATATGACAATACAAGTGTTGAAGAAAAAGCCTATGCGGAAAGATGTTTTCAGATCGGTACTGAAATGTTTTATTTATTTAATAAGGTCAGAACCTGATTCTGATAATTTTTGAGGATTCATGTTGATAACAATTTTTTTTTAAACAACTTTAATAAAAGTTTATTCAATATTTAATAATTATGAAAAAAGAGAAACATTTATTTGCAATCCTTTTGTTGGTGTTTTTATTTACACCCTTTCTCCTGAAAAGTCAGTCTGTATCGCTTTTTAACGGTAAAAACCTCTCCGGATGGGAAATATACGGTACCGAAAAATGGTATGTTGAAGACGGCCTGTTAATTTGCGAAAGCGGCCCGGATGCAGAATACGGGTATCTGGCAACAAACAATACTTACAAGGATTTTGAGTTGACGCTTGAATTCAAGCAACATGCGGATGGGAACAGTGGTGTTTTTTTCAGGTCTTCCATCGAAGGAACAAAAATAACCGGATGGCAGGCCGAAGTAGCTCCTCCCGGTCACAATACCGGTGGTATTTATGAATCTTACGGCAGAGGATGGCTAATAAAACCTGATCCTGAAAAAGATAAGGCTTTAAAGATGGGAGAATGGAATACCATGAAGATCAAGGCAGTTGGTGATAAGGTAACTACCTGGCTAAATGGCCAGATGATGGTCGAAATCGAAGATGCCAAAATTGGTGAGGCCGAAGGATCTATCGCATTGCAGATTCATTCCGGAGGAGGCATCAAGGTACTGTGGAGAAACGTCAACATTGAGGAACTTTAGATAGAATTAATCGAAATCAACAGGTATTAATGTTGCTGGCCCAAGTAAGCCTGATGGCATGGGCACCCATATTGATGCATCAAATGCCTGATACCGGATATCCACAAAATTGATATCATAGTAATTTTTCCAGGGTACACCACCCAGATCGGCTTCCTCAAATGCTTCAAGGTGCTGGGTAATCCCATCTTTTGTTACTGAATTCCCCATCCACCACCATCGTGTCCAGGGTTTGGTATGGGTTTCCACCTCTTCAGGATTGAATATAGGTGCCTGTCTTCATCCGGACAGAAATATAATAGATAGATAAATAATCAACCAGATCAATGACCCAATTAATACTTTTAATATACGCATTGGATTCATTAGATCAGTTCTTTAATTCCCAGATCTTTTCAATTTCCTCCAGGGACTACTGCTGGTTTCATAAAAAAAATATATGTTAAACCACCCAATAC
The DNA here is from genome assembly GCA_942491935.1 of uncultured Cytophagales bacterium. Taxonomy (GTDB): domain Bacteria; phylum Bacteroidota; class Bacteroidia; order Cytophagales; family Cyclobacteriaceae; genus JAGTVG01. The sequence goes on along the minus strand of CALOCZ010000047.1, from coordinate 41,494 downwards.
CACTGGGGAGATAGGCAGAATTATATATATCTGGTGCCGGATAGAATACATTTTTCGCAAAGGACCTCAGACATTTTCTTCTGATAAAAATTTAAAGGTCATTTTATGCCAGTCATTAAGACCATCAGTATTTCTTGTCACTTTCATTCTTGAAAGTAAGCCATAAAAGGTTCCATGAAGATATTCGGCTATTTCCAATGCCCCCATATCGTTCCTGATCTCATGGATGGCTTGCCCTTTAGTGACTACACTCGCAATAGCATTAATCCATTTCTGGAAGATCTGGTCTGCCGCCTCAGCAAACTTGTCATTCAATCCACCTACTTCATTAGATATATTATTAACCAGGCAACCGCTCTTTATCTCCTCCTTTTCAACTATTTCAATAAATGCTCTGTACAATTCCTTCAGGTTTTCAATGGGACTATCACCATCAGACTTCAATTTATTCTTCATGAATTCCAGAAGAGAATCTCCATAATAGTCCAGAACACTAATGCAATAGTCCTCCTTTGACCTGAAATAGTTATAAAATGATCCCTTTGGAATATCACAGGTATATAATATGTCACTGATTCCTGTATTGTGGTAGCCTTGTTTGCGGAATATATCTACGCCTTTCCTGATAATTTCTTTTTTGCTATGCATAATTAACATAAGTAGACCAGTCGGTACAAAATAGGAAGAATTATTTAAATATCAATGGATTTGGAGGAGAAATTACAGATTACCTACAATTTTGCGGCCATGGAACTCATTTACCTTAAGGATGTTTGATATTTCCTCGATGTTTTCATTTGTAATCCGGCCTGCAGCCAGGATCTTTAGATGATCTGTAGCTATTTCATTCATTTCATTAATATATCTGGCCCCTTCAAGTGCTGTAGCTTTGCCCCCGGAAGTAAGAATCCGTGTAACACCTTTGATTTGGGCAAGAGTTTCAACAGAACCTACAGGATCAGGAGTTTCGTCGATAGCTTTATGAAATGTAACTTCAAGAGGGCTCGCATATTCGGCAAGTATCTTTGTGCTTTTGGCGTCAATAAGATTCTGTTGATCCAGTATTCCAAATACGACACCCATAACCCTCAATGATTTACAGACGTCAATGCTTTGTTTCATCAATTTTAGCTCTGAGGAATCATATACAAAATTTCCACCCCTGGGTCTGATCATGACCATTACAGGGATCTTCAACTGTTTCTTTACAGAATCCAGCAGGGCATAGGAAGGTGTGATACCCCCAACACTCAAATCATCACAAAGTTCTATTCGGTTTGCCCCCAGTGATTCTGCCTTCAAGGCTTCTTCAAAAGTTTCAACGCAAGCTTCCAGGATCATATCAAATGTTTCTTCTATTTAATTATAAATAAAATTTCTCAGGCCGCATTGCCAGCCATAAGGTTCAATATTTTAAATGAATATTTTTCAGGATTTTTTCCATCTCCATCTTAACAAGGGATGACGGAACTTCAAAATTATTGTTCATGAAGCTAAAAATCAGCCATTCCCCTTTTTTAGTGATTAAATAACCGCTTAAATTATACACATTAGACATCGAGCCCGTCTTCGCAACGATATAGGCAGTTTCCCCTTTGAAATTATTTTTAAGGGTTCCTGACATGCCGCCTTTTGGGAATAAATCTAAAATCAGTTCAGGAGGATAATCACTGTAAATTTTTTGCAACAGTACATTGATCGCCCTGGGCGTAAATTTATTATACCGTGAAAGTCCTGAACCATCCACCCAGTCAATCTGTTTTTTCAGTTCCGGGATCAGATGATCGATGGCATAATCGATACAAAGATCTGCATCGAGGGTGTCGTATAAGTGACCGGCCCCCATTATAAGCATTTGTTCAGCAATGAAATTATCGGATTCGATCATCATTTTTTTCATGACGCTATCGATGGGCTGACTATAAAGGATATTTCCCATATCGGGAGTATTTTGAGAAGGTTGGTATATGCGTTTTCCCAATGAATCCCGGAGCAATTGTAATAATGTCGGGGTTGAATATATAAATGGGATCTTCCGGTCGACGGTATCTGGCCAGTTACCATGTCGAACCTTAAACATATTTGTATTTTCTTCCCGGGAGATACTGAAAACCGTATCCCTCAGGTGCAGGGTTGAACGGTTGAATCTGCCGGGATGAATTGTCAGGTTCGATTCACCCGGGTATCGGCTAAGAGTAACCACATTGGCATATATGGGCATTGAACATTTTTCAGGTGAATAGTAATACATATAATCATCCCATGACCATCCCGGTCCAAAACGCTCATCATGAAAATCCCGCTCTGAATAAACTAAAGTTGAGTTGGAATTTTTCAGAAAGTCATAAACAGGTTGTATCGAGAAGTCTTCATCAAGAAATGTAGGATCTCCGGTGCCTGTAAAAAATATTGTGTCATTTCGATCTTCATACAAAATGCCGGGAATTGAATCTGTAAATATCTTTTTGCAAGTATAAAAAGTAAATAGTTTAGTATTGGACGCCGGGGTAAAGAACTTATTTGCATTATACTCATAGATATATTTCTCTTTAACCGGATCATACAAGCTGAAACCGGTAAAGCTGTTTTTAAACGCTTCGGAATCTTCCAGGAAGTGGTTTAATGATTGATTTTCAATTTTTAATTTAGAACTTATACAGCCGGTGAATAAGGCAGTAACAGAAAGAACCATGAGATACTTATGTAATGTACTATGAGCCATAGATATTAATCGCTTATAATGTAAATATAAGGAATAGATCCTCAATAAGGATATGTTTGATTATTATGATCTTCATGTTCATTTAAATCTAAATATGGGAAATCAGCAGCCAATTACAGGATCAGCATTTTCTAATAAATGAGCTGTAGTTGAAATGACCTTCTCCTGGTCGTACTTTCGTTAAGTGTTCCTTGACAATAAATTCCAGTGCAATTTCTTCAGGATTGAAATGTTGTGCGGCCAAAAATATATCAGTAGCCGGGGTTCTGATTAAAAACAATTCCAGATAAAGCAAGCAAGTTTATTTCGAGAAAATATGCAATTTATCTCCTATCCCTAAGCTAGGCCCATATCAATTTTTCTTTATTCCCTTATAAACTCCTGTATACTTTCTTCCAACAACCGATTAAACTCTTCAGGGTCATCCCACATTATTAAATGGCCTACATCTTTGACAATTTTCGCCTTGAAACCAGGTGCATACCGTCTGAAGGATTCTACATTTGTGGGTCGCAAATCAGAGTTAATTGCAATTATCGGAACCTTAACAGCTTTAATCGAGTTGGTGCAATTTTCATTTTGCCATTTTGTATTGCCAGCGATAGTTTCTCTCCAGCCAATATGTGAGGCACCCTCCAGGAATGAAACAATCCTTTGAAAAGAGGAATCGAAATTCTTTTTAAAGTATCCACCAGCAACTAATTTCTCCTTGGTAGGATTATTAATTAAGTCCATCATTACACTGTCAATATACTGAACCATCGGAGGAGGAATATTCACTTCTACCTCTTGCAAAGCATCGACTAATACCAAGCCGATAATTTGGTCTGGGACTTTAATAGATGTTTCTATAACAATCGGACCTCCTATGGAAAAACCAACCAGCACTACATTTTTTAGATTGAGTTGTTGGATTATAGTGGAAATGTCTTCCCCATAAGCTTGTATTGTCCATTCACTTCGATTATTACCGGATTCACCGAAACCAGGAAGATCAACGGCAATAACCTGGTACTTTTCAGAAAAGTGAGACACCTGGTCATCCCAGATGCTTCTAACGTTTGCCCATCCATGGACCAGGATAATTGTTGTATCGCCATTACCAACATTATCAAATCTTAGTCTGACTCCGTCAAATGAATCAATAGATGTTATAGGCTCACTTTTACAACTACTAATTATATATACAATTGCAATAAATAAATAGGTTAAACGTGGGTTGATTTGTTTAATTATCATGTTTTGGCCAATTTATCCCAATTTAAACACTTTTTCTATTCAATGTAAGTGTAATTAACCTGGTTTGATATTTTTTTCTGTATGCACTGCATATTTTAGGTATCCAGATGTTCCTCGTTATTTCTATTTAAACTACTTTTATAATCCAAATTCGTCAATATTTTAATTCCTCCTGAATGTTCTTTTAGAATATTGTTTTTATCTAAAATCAATTGTTTAACATTAATGGGAAATACGAATTTAGTATAGCACTGAAGAAGGATATGTTATGATTGAAAAGCAGTGATGAACCTATTTTTGAAACTATAACTAAATTTTTAGTTATATTAGCAGGAAAGATTTTTTGATGAGATATCCGGTTAAGAGTTTTTTATTTTTCTTTTTAATAAACCTGCTCTGCTATTTAGAATTAGAGGCACAGCAATCGCAAATTGACAAAGCCAGGAGAGAGGAACTTAAAGTTATACGCACTGATCAATGGGATACCTGGTATAAGGCGAAAGATAAAAAAGACTCAATACAAGCTGCATCTCAAAAGGAAAGGGAAGATTTTTTACAATCTTCATTGCATATGGAATATCAGGAAAGCGTGAGATTGAAAGATTCGGCTCGTTATGCTGGTTATAGGATTATGCTGGATACATTGGATGTTGAAACAAGGACCTTAAAACTGGTAGATGGTAATTATACATCTTTCCCTAAGGAAATTAACAATCTAAAGCATCTTGATTCACTGAATCTAGGATTGAATAAAATCCAAAATCTTAAAATAAATTACAGCGATTTCAGCCATTTAAAATTTCTCAATTTGTATAGTAACAAATTGAATGAAAGAACGATCAAATTCGATAAGAATGATAGTCTTTTCTATCTTAACCTATCAGAAAACAACTTTCAAAAAATACCAGGATCGCTTCGTAACTTAAAAGGTTTGAAAACTCTGAGGATCAGTGGAAATGCAAAACGAGGTAAAAATCTTAAAATAAAGATCTATAGATGGGATTCGCTTAAAGTACTGGATCTCAGCAACAATAACCTGAAAAGAATTCCCAGAGGCCTAAAAAAGCTTAAGAATCTTGAAGAATTAAATTTAAGCTATAATGATATAAAAACGCTGAAAGGACTGCATCGTCTGGACCAGATCAAAGAATTGGAAATTAGCTTTAATCCGCTTTTCCTTGATCCCAAATATCTTGTTAATTTACCAAACCTTGAAAACCTGATGATTCGAGGTTGCGGCATTACTTATCTCCCACCAGAAATCAATCGATTATCAGGTTTGAAAAAGCTGGTGGTTCCTGAAAACAGGCTTGTAGAGGTTCCAAGGGAAATTGGTGATTTCAAATACCTTGAAAACCTGATGTTGTATAAAAACCAATTAAAAGATCTGCCGGAAGAGCTGTATAATTTGTCAAGCCTGGTATGGCTGGATGTTTATTACAATGATCTGAAATACATTTCACCCAAAATCTCAAAATTGCAAAACCTTGAAATACTTTATTTATCCTATAATAAAATACGGGAACTTCCGGAAAGCCTTGGTGAAATGACCAAATTGAGAGAATTATATTTACATCACAATCAGTTGAGGGGGCTTCCGGAATCTATTTCAGGTTTAAGCAACTTAAAATACCTGCATGTGTACGACAATCACTTTACCGTATTTCCCCACGGGGTATTAGAATTGAAAAAACTTGAAGAATTGAACCTTTCCGGGAACCTGATTGAATATTTTCCAATGGAAATAGCCGGATATGAGCATTTGAAGTATATATACCTTGACAATAACAACACAGACAAGAACTCAAATTCTTACGAATACTTTAAATGGGCGTTAAAACAATTACAGGATAAAGGAGTAATGATCAAGTTTGACTATTGAATTGAGAATATTTTATTATTTTTAAACCGGAAACTTCACACGAAGATTTTTTATGAGATCCATATGATAAAGAATGTTTAATATAAAGGCGGATGAATATATTACCGGCATCAATTTTTTAAAACGTCATAACCGGAACATATGGATCTCCCGCTAAAGCGGGACAAGCCATTCAGCCTTTTAAAATAAATCTTAAGCTAATGAAAACATTAAAATTTTTATCCCTGTTATTTACTGGAATTCTTCTGATCTTTTCAAGCTGTATGCAGAATTCTGAAGCTGAGTTTGAAGCTTTATTCAATGGACAAGACTTGAATGGCTGGGAAACCTATATCGGTGTTCCGGGAACCTCTGTAGATGTCCCGGGATTAGAAAAGGACACTGCAGGAAATTATGTTGAACCCATCGGATTTAACAAAGATCCTCTAAAGATCTTTCAGGTTGTGACTGAAGACGGCGAAGCAGCTGTAAAGGTATCGGGACAGGTTAATGGATCACTTGCCACTCAAGCTGAATTTGAGAATTATCATTTCAGGATGCAGGTGAAATGGGGAGAAAAGAAATGGGTACCTGAGAACCAGAATAGGAATTCAGGCCTGTTATATCATGGTACAGGGGATTATGGAGTAGGACTGGGAGTCTGGAAACAATCCCATGAATGCCAGGTGATGGAAACCATGTTTGGTGACAGCTACAGGATGGGAGATACATATTGCAGTATACAGGCCTCAGTGCCGGAAGGAGAAAAAAGATATGTTTATGATCCGAACGCTGAACTGGTAGAATTCGGACAGGACAAACAAGGTGGTAAGATCTGTTCAAAAAATGTGACCAATGAAAAGCCCCGTGGAGAATGGAATACTGTTGAGATCATATGTGTTGGTACTAAAAGCGTTCACATCATCAATGGAGTAGTAAATATGATCAACGAAGATTCTCACCTGCTGGTAAATGGGCAGAAGAAGCCTTTATCAAAAGGGAATATTCAATTGCAATCAGAAGGGTCAAGTTAGAAGGAGCCCCCAGCACCAACGACCCCCGGTAATTCTTCCTCTCAGAGGCTTCGTTCAGAAAATGGAGATCGCAGCCCGATAAAAAGATCCTCTTCGAAAAATTGCGCTAACATAGATATTCGCTGACCTCCATTATGATTAGAAGCGTATAATATTTATATGTGGATCGTCCCTTTAGGTGGCAGAAACTCTAAAAAACCCAAACAAGAAACAGGACTCTTTGATATTATCTTAAAACCTGATCGGAAAGGTCCTTTATTACACTGTTATTTACCATAATACAATAAAAAAGCTGACGATGAGCAACACAAAGGCTATGCGCCTATAGTCCCCGAAGAGCTCGGTTGAGACCAAGCTCATTAACCACTACTAACTCAAAAACCGCTCAAAAACAAACCAAAATATAAAAAAATGCCACAATACGAGTCCTGAGAAACCCCGGGAGATCGGTCCGAAAGGTATAAAAAATAAAGAAAAAAAAAAATCGATTACTGTGGTGTCTGCCATAGTGATATCCATACTGCACACAATGACTGGGGTATGACGCAATATCCTATTGTGCCAGGACATGAAATTATCGGCCATGTTACCGCCGTAGGTTCTGATGTTACAAAATTTCAAGCAGGTGAGTTGGTCGGTGTTGGTTGTCTTGTCGATTCTTGCGGTGAATGCCCTTCCTGTGAAGATCACCAGGAACAATTTTGTCAAAATGGAATGGTCATGACCTATGGAAGTCCTGATTCTATTATGGGTGGTGTAACCCATGGGGGGTATTCGACTCAGATTGTAGTCACAGAAGATTTTGTACTTAAAGTCTCTACGAAACTCGATATCAAAGCCGTAGCACCTTTGCTTTGTGCCGGTATTACCACCTATTCACCACTCAAACACTGGAAAGTAGGCAAGGGTCAAAAAGTTGGCATTATAGGACTTGGAGGCCTGGGTCATATGGGCGTTAAATTTGCAGCTGCCATGGGAGCGCATGTTGTGATGATTACCACCTCTCCTGAAAAGGGCAAAGATGCCAAACGCCTGGGAGCAAATGACGTGTTAATTTCAACCGATGCAGAGCAAATGGCAGCCAATGCCGGTACCTTTGATTTTCTTTTAAACACCATTCCGGTGGGGCATGATCTCAACCCTTATATTCCCTTATTAAAGGTTGATAAAACAATGGTGGTAGTTGGTGCCACACCGGTTGACCTGCACAGCATGGGACTTGTATTCGGTCGTAAATCCATTGCCGGATCACTGATCGGCGGACTCAAGGAAACCCAGGAGATGCTGGATTTTTGTGCCGAGCACAATATTGTATCAGATGTGGAAATGATTAAAATGGAAGATATTAACAAAGCCTGGGAGCGGGTAATGAAAGCGGATGTAAAATACCGGCTTTGTTATTGATATGAAAGCATTTCAGTAGAGATTCCTTTTTATCCCATAGCTACCAGTCGATCAATATTGCCCTGATCCCGGAAACTCGGTTTTTAGCCACTGGTTGATCTGTTTAATTTCTTATTATAGGAGGCTTTAACAATTATTATTCATTGAGGTTAATTCCAAAGGTTTGAGATTATTTCCTGATATTCCGGATTTGACTTGAGAGGCTCATATATTCTCTCACTGACATACAAGCCGATCCAATGCAATCTAAAGTCTCTCTCTTCAAGGGCTTTCTTCAGATATTTGATCGACGTATCAAAATCATCCAATCCCATATAGACAATGGCAAAATAAAATGGGGATATGTACCTTGTTTTTGCCATTTCGTTTAATTGGTCAAGAATAGACCTGGCCTTTTCCCGTTCACCCGATTTTGCATAGGCATAAGCCAGTAGAGGGAGGCCTTCGATATTTGCTCCATCAATTGACTTTTCATAATATAAAGCAGCATTTTGCAGGTCTCCCGTAAATAAATAATAACTGCCAATAATCCAGAATTGAACCCAGTTGTACAATTCAGTTTCATTGATTTTGTTTAAGGTTTGTGATGCCTTCCGGGATTTTCCCTGTAGTGCATATAAAAGAAGATAATAATGTAAATGTCTGTTGTTTGGATTCAACCATACCATTTTATCAGTTAATGATTCGGTGATATGAAATTTCTTAATTACCATATTAAAATTCGCAAAATTAAGTCCCAATACGGTGGAATTATTCGGTTCAAGATACAATGCCTTTTCAAATGCTTGTCGAGCTGCTGTCGAATCCCAGTCCCAATTATGCAATACCACCCCCAATTCCCCAAAGGCTTCTGCATTGTTTGAATCCAACGTGATGGCTGTTTCCAAAGCATTTCTGCAAGCTATCCAGAAAGGCCCGGGGGGAACACCTCCAAAATGAGCTAAATACCAGTTGCAACGTCCCAATCCAACATACGCATCTGCAAGGTTTTCATCCAGCGCAATGGCCTGGTTATAGTATTCCATTGCTCTGTAAATACCATCAACAGTAAAATCAAAGAATGAATTACCCTTTAAATAAAGTTCAAAGGCTTCAAGATTCTCTGTTGGCGGAGCTTCAATTCTTTTCTTTACTTCCGGACTTATGGCAGCTTTTAATGCCGAGGCAACTTGCTGAGCGACCTCACTCTGGATTGCGAAGATATCAGCCAACTCCCTGTCATAAGTCTCAGCCCAGAGATGTTGATCTTTTGCGGAATCGATTAATTGTACCGTAATTCTAATTGTTCTGTCCTTTGACTTTCTTACGCTACCTTCCAATATGTGGGCAACACCTAATTCCCGTGCAATTTCCTTAACTTTTTTATTCGTCTCTTTATATCCCATGACGGAAGTTCTAGAGGTCACCCTTAAATCTCCAATTTTATAAAGATGTGTGAGGATCTCTTCCATTATTCCTCCAGAAGTAATCCTATTCCTGATCCTTATTTTGACTCATATCCCTAAATGGGAGGACAGCGATTGATCTGTCGATCTCAACTGACTCAGTTTCTTCAACCGGGGATGTGATTTCCTTTGGAGGGAAAAATTGCCAGATTATAAAAAATACTAGAACAACAACATAATCCCCCCGAAAAACAACGTGATAGTTTTACTTTGAGGATCTTGCTGTTTGATTTATGTGTTTTATCTTTTTGAGGATTCTGTCTTTCGTTCTCACAGAGAATTTTATATACCTTTACCGGATCATCTACGTTCTTGAATTCTTTATCTCCCAATGAACTTTGCATGAATTCCGAGCTTGATTTTTTATGTTCTGAATAGACTTTCCCGAAATACTGATACAACCCTCCTGGGCATCTTCCCTCTAATCTGGAGGCAATGTTCACCCCATCCCCGATCACATCCGATCCTGAAAAGATCGTTTCTCCTTCATGGATGCCTATCTTTAATGGAATACCCTGCTCTTTACATTCTTTCTGAATTTCCATGGCACAGCGAACAGCCTCCGATGCCAGCAAGAAGCTGGCAAGAACACCATCCCCGATTTCTTTTATCAGAGTGCCATTGAATTTTTCAATGCTGGATTGATGGATGGAGCGGTTTCTGGAGAGCATATCCACTGCTTTTTCCTCATCCGATCCCATGAGTCTGGTGTATCCGACGATGTCGGTGAACATGATGGCGGCATGTCTGCGGATTTGGGGCATAATATGTAATCACTACTCTGTTCTCAAAACTCAATAATTCTCTCTTGGTATCCAGATTTCTCTTTTTATCCTTTGAAATTCCGGATCATTTTCACAGTCGATGAGCAAAGGAAATGTTTCTATAAATTGATGCAAGGCTTCCCTCTCAGATATTGCCTTATTTAAATATTCATACATCTTTTCTTTATTACCCAAAGCAGCGTGAATTTCCGCAATAATTGAATTTCTGCTATCCATCTGTTCGAGACTGTCACATATGGCCAGAGCAGCTTCCTTATCTCCTCTCTTAGCCTTCAAAATACCTCTGGTAATATAATAAGCATTGTTTTTTGTCTTTATAAAAGAGGCTAATCTCTCTGCTTTCTCATATTCATCCAGGTATATTAATGAAAAAAACACTGAAGAACGTCCAAGTGGGTTTAATTCTGAATATCTATCTGTTGTTATCCGGGCAATCTCTGAATATTTCCTTTGGCAACCCAGGATCATCAGACTATATTGATGCAATGGATCATCTATATTATCCCAAAATCTTTTGAGATTTTTCTGCATGACGATCATTTGATCACAATTACCCAATCTATCCTCATAAAAAAAATAATGTATATAAACATTAAAATCACCTGGAGTTAATTTTAATGCCATATCCAGATTTTTTCGGGTGGCTGTGCTATCCCAATCCCAATCCATAGTAACTACAGACAATTCTGCATATGCCCATCCGTTATATGGATCAAGATTAATGGCTTGTTTTAAATACGATTTCGATTTTTCATAAAGTTCTCCTCTATCAGCGTTTGATGCCTCCATCCCTAACCACCAATACGATCTGCCTAAACCGGTCAAAGCAAGCGAAAAATTTGGATCAAGTTCAATAGCTTTCTCATAATAATTTACTGATTCCCGCATTGTACTTTGGACTTTGCCATCCCATGATCGCCAATATGCTTCATTCCCTTTCAGATAGTATTCGTAAGCGGTCATGTTATCTGTAGGTTCAGTTTCTATTCTTTCTTTTACTCCAGGGCTTAATTCAGCTTCAAGCGAAGATGTTATCTTTTGTGCAACTTCACTCTGGATGGCAAATACATCTGATAAATTTTTCTCATAGGTTTCGGCCCATAAGTGCTTATCATTGGTCGCGTCAATTAATTGTGCTATTATCCTTATTCTATCTCCTGATTTACTAACACTCCCTTCCAGAACATGATCAACGCCCAACTCTTCTGCAATTTGTGGGATCGTTTTTGTAGTCCCTTTATATTGCATAACCGATGTTCGGGACGTCACTTTTAGTTCACCGATCTTACATAAATGCATCAAAATAGCATCCATAATTCCATCACTGAAATATTCCTGGTCCTTATCAGGACTAATATCCGTGAAAGGAAGGACAGCGATAGATTTATCAGATAATTCTGAGGGAGATGATCCTGTTTCTATTTTTGGCAAGAGAATCCAGATGAGTATTGCAGCAATTACAACAACTAATCCTCCGATGATATAAAACGAAAGTCTATTTTTAGTGGATTTAGATGGATTTCCTTTTAAAGGGAACTTTTCAGGTTCTTCACATTTCACATTATAGACTTTTACTGGATCATCAACATTTTTTAAGACTTTATCTTCTACAAATTCAGCTGTAATACCTGCTTTGTTCTTAATATCCTTATATACAGCCCCTGATATATTAATACAACCCTCCTGGGCAAGTTCTTGCAATCTTGAAGCCACATTAACTCCATCCCCAAGAACATCTCCTCCTTCAAATACTACCTCCCCCTCATGAATGCCTATCCTTAAACCAATCCCTTCCTTTTTAGCAGCATGTTGAATTTCTCCCGCACATCTTACGGCATCTGACGAATTATTGAAGCTGGCAAGTACGCCATCACCCATTTCCTTCAACCATTTGCCTTGATATTTTTTGATCAGAGGTTTCTGGATGCTACGATTCTTACGCAGGATTTGGAAGGCTTTGTCCTCATCCGATCCCATCAAGGCTGTGTAGCCAACGATGTCGGTAAACATTATAGCCGCGAGTCTGCGATCTTCGGGCATGGTTAAAAATTAACGGTGGCTAATACTCTTCTACCTGTTATCCCGGTCTTTAATTAAAGATAAGAATAAATTTAAATTTTTTTAAGGAACCAAATCTAATCTGCGATTGTTCTCAGTTTAAATTCTAAAACTTTACATTATGAGCACATTAACCGAATCAAAAAATACAGATCAGCTTACAGATCAAGAAAAAGAAATGATTAAACAAGAGGTTGCTACACAATGGCGACACTCAGGTGAGGGAATAGAACAACATAATGCGGAACAGGCTTTTAGTGTTTTCAGTAAAAATGAAGGGACTAAATACATTCGAAACGGGTATTTATATCCTGATATTGATACCGCTAAGAATCAGTATGCTGCTTATTTTAATAGCCCTGATGCCGTGAAGCAAAAAATAAGATGCGATCCTGACATTTATGATATTCTGGATAGAAACACAGTATTACATACCACAATCGGGCATATCGAAAAAGCTGAGAAAGTTGATCCTAATGAGAAACCCTGGATTATTGCCTATACATTACTTTGGAGAAAAGAGAATGATGAATGGAAACTCTTCCATATGCATAATTCATGGGAATAGTTAATTACATACCCTTTCAATAGGGTGGTTTATGGCATCCTTTTAAATTCATTAAAACCTCGGGAATAAGGCCCCGGTTTTTCGCTTATATATCACGTATTCCTCCCCGAACTCATCTATGAGCATCTCTTCTTCTCTCTTTGATCTGTAAAAGTAAAATGGCAACATCGTAATGATAAAGGAATACCCTGCAATCCAGTTATGCAGTAGTAGGATCTGACCTATAGCCCAGACCAGATGAGCCGCGTACATAGGGTGACGCATATATCTATATATCCCGGTAGTGATCAACTGATGCCCTTCGCGCAATCCAACAGTGACTGTCCAATGCCTTCCCAGGTCCCGGTGGGATAGATATAGTAACCAGGTGGCATCAAGAATGATAACAGCACCAAACCAACCTACCCAATCTGGCATATAATAATTGGCAAAATCCAATTTGGAAGTAAAAACGTAAATTAAAGGGATGATCATGCCGATTCCGTTGATGACCAGGAAAAATATTTCCAATCCTGTCCTCCTTTCTTTTACCATACCCTTCTTGCGCTGTCGACTTGTAAAATACTTTCTTACTGTGGATATTACCATGAACAGTACGAAGTAAACAATCTTAAAAGTTGTGTTAAACATTGTTTTAACCTTTGCGCATATGAATTATCCTAGTATTTGCTTTATTTGATCACCTCAGCGACTTGTTATTTCTTTGGTACTTTTCCTGTAAGATTCAACACCCATTTTATGCATTTATGCCCAAAATCCACAGGTGCAACATACATCATAGGACATCCGGTACGAATAACTTTCATGCCATTAACCTCACCATAATTCGCGGCATCGTTGTCGAGACTCCCCTGGTTTATTGAACTGTGAAACCAGACATAGTCAATCCCAAGCTTCAGGCATTCTTCAATAATTGACCTGGCCGAGGCAGGTGGAGAAGCGATCATAACACCCTCTGGCTGATCAGGAAGGCTTCCCAGGTCCGGATAGCAGACAACTCCTTCAACATTACTGGTTTTTGGATTGACAGGAAATGTCCGGTACCCGGCATCTTTAAATTTTCTGAAAATAATATTTGCAGCATCCGGCTGCCCGGAGGATACTCCTGTTACGGCAATTGTTTTCAATCTAAGAAACTCTGAAATTTTTTCTGTGTGGTTCATAATGCTCTAAAGAATCAGTCCAATTTACAAAATCCGATGCACTTTTTATACGGATCTACATCCATTATGATCCAATAAATTAAATAATTTTCTAGATATTCCCTGACTTCATCCTAGTCATTATATAATTAAACAGCTTAATCTAAAATCTACTGATTAAAGGAATTTGTCTTTAGTTCCTAGATACAGTTTTTAAAATAATAGTAAATTCGCTGATTATGAAAAAAATTAAGCTTTATGAGGCGTACTATTATCCTTTTCTTCTTCTTCTTAGCCTTTATAATATCAAGGGCCCAGGAGAACTTCCCGGTTAACGGAGTGGCAGATCCAAGACCTTCATCATATGCATTTACGAATGCTACTATATTTATTGATTATCAGACGAAAATTGATAATGCTACTTTATTGATAAATGATGGGATTATCGTCGCTGCAGGACCGAATATTCAAATACCAGAGGATGCAACATTATTCGATCTGAAAGGAAAGTATGTATATCCTGGTTTTATTGATATATATACAAACTTTGGAATGCCGGAAGTAAAAAGTGGGCAGTCATCATTTAGCGGATCCACACAATATGCATCTGACCTTGCAGGTTCCTATGGCTGGAACGAAGCAATAAGATCCGAGTTTAATGCTTTGGAGGCCTTATCTTTTGACTCAAAACTTGCCGGGAGCATGCGCAAGGCTGGATTCAGTTCGGTCCTTGCTTTCAGAGCAGACGGAGTGGCCAGGGGCTCCTCAGTGTTATTGAACTTGTCTGATGATCCCATACAGGAGAATATCGTACTTGAAAAGGCCGCAGCACATTATTCCTTTGATAAGGGGAGTTCTTCCCAAGCTTATCCCAGTACATTTATGGGAGGTGTCGCCTTATTACGCCAGACATATTACGATGCAAAATGGTATAGTTCTTCCCTGAATAAAGATCAAACCAATATAAGTCTGGAATCCTTCCTTAAATTACAATCTCTGCCACAGATTGTCGAAGTTTCACAAAAATATGAACTTATAGTCGCAGATGAAGTGGGAAATGAATTCGGAAAACAATATATCATCAAAGGGAATGGAGATGAGTACCAGAGACTCCAAGAAATTAAAGAAACGAATGCCGCCTTGATCATTCCGCTTGATTTCCCAAATGCTTATGATGTGGAAGACCCTGACGACCTGCTACAAATATCCCTGAAGAATATGAAGCATTGGGAATTGGCACCTAAAAATCCGGCATATCTGGAGTCAGCAAATATATCCTTCGCTTTCACAATGGATGGATTGAAAAACAAAGACCAATTTCTTAAAAATATTAGAAAAGCTGTTAGATATGGACTTTCGGAAAAGCAGGCTTTAAAGGCTTTGACAGAAACACCTGCAAAATTGTTGAATGCGGATAAAGCCATTGGGGCTTTGAACACAGGGAAAATAGCAAATTTCATTGTCGTGTCGGATAGTGTTTTTAAAGATGATGCGATCATTTATGAGAATTGGGTTAGGGGCAAGAGATATATCATTAATGATCCTGATATACCTGATTATCAGGGAGAATATGATCTTGAAATCGAAAATAGAAACTACGCCCTCCTTATATCAGGGAAAACTGGTAGCAAAAAGGCAGAGATTAAATTAAACGATACCACCAATGTAAAAGTAAAATCAAATTTCACGAGAGACCGCCTTACGCTGTCCTTTATACTCGACGACGGGACTGGATATCAACTATCAGGGTGGGCTGTAGAAAATGGATTTAAAGGAAGTGGTAATAAAAGCGACGGATTAAATGTGACCTGGCAAGCAAGCTATTCCAAAGAAATTGACAAATCTCCAAAAAAGGAAAAAGAAGAAAGCGAACTTCAGCTTGGTGAGATCATATATCCCTTTGCTGCTTATGGTTGGATTGAAGCACCTTCCCAGGAAACTATAATATTTAAAAATGCAACAGTCTGGACAAACGAGCAGGAAGGGATTCTGCAAAATATGGACGTAATGGTTTCTGAAGGTAAAGTCCAGAAAATTGGGAAGGACCTTGAGAATGCCGATGCCAGGATTATTGATGCTACCGGGAAACATTTAACCAGTGGTGTAATTGATGAGCATTCTCATATCGCTTTAAATGCTGTTAATGAAGGGACGTCAGCAGTTGCTTCTGAAGTGAGGATGATGGATGTGCTGGATCCGGAGAGTATGAGTATATACAGACAGTTGGCAGGAGGCGTTACTGCTTCTCATTTATTACATGGTTCAGCAAATCCTGTTGGCGCCCAATCGGCAATCATAAAATTGAGATGGGGCAGAGGAGCTAAAGATCTTTTAATAGATGGAGCTGATCCTACTATAAAGTTTGCCCTTGGTGAAAATGTAAAACAATCAAACTGGGGCCCTTCTTTTAATGTACGTTTCCCGCAAACCCGGATGGGTGTTGAACAAGTATTTATGGATGCATTTGGGAGAGCTGCAGAGTATAAAAATGAATGGGAAAAGTATAACAAGTTAAGTAATAAAGAAAAGGAGAAATCAGAAGTCCCGAGAAGAGACCTTCGCCTTGAAGCCCTTGCAGAGATCATAGATTCAAAGCGGTTTATTACATGCCATTCCTATGTTCAGTCAGAGATCAATATGTTAATGCATGTTGCAGATCATTTTGGCTTCAGGGTAAATACATTTACTCATATACTCGAAGGATATAAGTTAGCCGATAAGATGAAAGAACATGGGGCAGCAGGTTCCACATTTTCAGATTGGTGGGGTTATAAGTATGAAGTAAAGGATGCCATACCATATAACATGGTATTGATGCATAATGAAGGTGTTTTAACCGCTGTAAATTCTGATGATGCAGAAATGGCCCGCAGGCTGAATCAGGAAGCTGCCAAGGCGGTAAAATATGGAGATATGAGTGAAGAGGATGCATGGAAAATGGTTAGCCTGAACCCGGCGAAGATGTTGCACCTGGAAGATAGAATGGGGAGCATAAAGGTAGGAAAGGATGCTGATATTGTGATCTGGTCTGATAATCCGCTATCTATTTATGCAAAAGCTGAAGTAACCATGGTCGATGGGATCGTTTATTATGAATTGAAAAAAGACGAGGAAATGCGCCAATGGGTTAAGCAGGAAAAGGCGAGGCTGGCAGCAAAAATGATGGAAGAAAAGAAGAATGGCATGCCGGTTTCAGCACCTGTCAAGCAATCACGAAGGCACTGGCACTGTGATGATATTGTCATTAATGAATAGAAAACAATGAAGAATCTAAATAACATGAAACATATACTTGGAATCATACTTATTCTCCTTACTCTGCAGTTGAATGCACAAGTACCAACACCAGCTGGCCCACAGACCAAACCCATCGCATTAATGAATGGCATTGTACACATAGGCAATGGGACCGTTATTGATAACGGAATAATCACCGTAGATAAAGGAAAGATCACTTCTATTGGAGATGCCAGGGTTGTAAAGATCGATCTGACCGGATTTGAAGTAATAAATGTTTCCGGAAAACATGTTTACCCGGGACTGATCCTGGCCAATTCTACAGTTGGATTGGTTGATATCAACTCAGTCCGGGCCACCAGGGATTATCAGGAGGTTGGCGCATTTACCCCAAATGTGCGTTCAGCAATCGCCTACAATACTGATTCAGAAGTCATTCCCACGTTGCGATTTAATGGTATACTGTTAACTCAGGTCGTACCAACTGGGGGTATCATATCGGGAACTTCATCCGTTATGGCCCTTGATGGCTGGAATTGGGAAGATGCCGCCTACGCTCTGGACGGCGGCATACATATATACTGGCCAGGTTATCTTAGTTCACCGAAATGGTGGTTAGGAGAGACGGAATGGAAGAAAAATGAAGAATATGACGAAAAAACCAGAGAAATCGAAGAATTCCTCCAGAACTCCTGGTCATATGCTCAGCAGGAAGAGCCAGAGGAAATGAACCTTAAAATGGAAGCCATGAAAGGCCTGTATAGTGGTCAGAAAAAGATATATGTTCATGCAGATGGGAAAAGGCAGATCATTGAAAGTGTAAGTATGCTTAAACGTAACGGCATAATTGATATCGTTGTAGTAGGAGCATCAAATGCCTATTATGTGATGGATTTCCTTAAAGATAATGACATTCCTGTTTTGCTCACAAAAGTGCACAGACTGCCAGGTTTTGATGAAGAGGATGTAGACATGCCTTTTAAATTGCCTGCTTTGCTTACCGAAAAAGGTCTAACAGTGGGATTGATCCATAGCGGAGATGTTCAAAGTTCGAGAAACCTGGCCTTTTATGCCGGCACTGTAGCGGCTTATGGCCTTGATAAAGAAGAGGCTTTAAAACTCATTACTTCCAATCCGGCCAAAATCCTTGGTATTGATAAGACAACTGGTACTTTAGAGCAAGGCAAGGATGCGAATATTGTCGTTTCTGAAGGAGATATTTTGGATATGCGGACAAACAAACTGGAATATGCCTTTATCCAGGGCAGGAAAGTTAATCTTGAAGGGAAACAGCAATTGCTTTACGAGCGGTATAAAGAGAAGTATAAACAATAAAAATCCCACCCCTGGATTTAATCAGGCCCGACAGGATTATGGGATACTGTTTGTTTGTTGAAGTATGAACGAGTTTAATGTAGCTTGATTATATTTTTCTCCTTTCCTGTATGCCTATTCACAAAAATCAGTGTAGGTGATAAGGTATAATGCTTTGTCATTGTTAGTGCTTTTTGACAATATATCACTTACATTCTCAATCAAATATGTATCTGTTAAAGTGGGTTTCCAAGTACCATCTGTATTTGTATAGGTTCTGTTATATGTATAATTGCATGGTATTCCTGATTCCGGTTGGGCATGACTAAAATAGACACTTGTTTTATTCATGGGATATCCATCATTCATCTGGAAATATATATAGGCAATATCATTCTGGATCATTACAGTAACCTGACCTATGATGGCTGCACTTTCATTGTCATCCTTTTTAATTGGAAGTCTGAATAATGTCTCATTCTTAATTTCATGTACATATCCCCAGGTCCAATCTTCTATCCCCAGATCTTTAAAGCTATAAGAATTCGCAATTTCTACGCTAGGTATGCCAAAGCCGAAATTACACTCTATTTGACATGATATGTCATCAACTGCTTTTTGTTCAGCACATGCCTGTAGGCAATAATCTATAAAGAATCTTTTAAATATACCCCTGTGGTTGTTATTTTCAGGTTTAGCTAATGCGAATGCTTTTCTCCTGTAATCCATATTCTCCGAAGTATTCAGAAATGCAAATGCAATCAATGAAATGCATTCATTTCCCTCAAGTTCTAAATCTGCATATGGAATTTTATAAATAAATTCCTGGGTCCCCATCTCATGAACTACAGGCAGAATCAGTTTTCTGTATTTTCCATAAAACCATCTTTTGGTACTGGATCTTTTATCCTCTATCATGAGGACCAGCATCGTTTTATACAGGGAATATTCAGGATTTGAAGCAAATTGAACCAGTAACATATCTGGAGAATTTGTTATTGAAATATTTCCGGCCACTTTATTCCTATATACTTTTAACGGTATGCTTACCATTTCACCACATGGCTCCTTATCAACAGCCATCCGACCCATTTGATTAGGATCCAGGAAGACCTCTTCAGCGTCAGATATGAAGTTTTCGATCTCTTGCTGGTCAGTATTATCGACCATAATTTGATCTTCCTCCGGCTGACAGGCAAATAGCAGGATTAGCAGGATTGGCAATAAATATGTTTTTCTAGCTGGCGAATTCATCTCTTTTTTTTTTAGTTAAACATTCATCACTTTTCACAGAAATCTACATAGGCAATAAGGTATAGTTTTTTATCATTGTTGTTTGTGTCATCATTTGTCTCGCCGCTTTTCGCAAATATCTCACTCACATTCTCAATCACATAAGTATCTGTAAGTGTTGGTATCCAGGTACCAGCAGCATCGGTGTATTCTGTGTTATAAGTATAACCGCATGGTTCCCCTGATACTGGTAAGGCGTGGCTGAAGTACAAACTTGTCTTATTCATCGGATATCCATCATTCATTTGAAAATATACATATGCAATATCGTCTTCGATCATCACTGTTACTTGCCCTATAATGAGGTGCACCTTCCGAATTATCCTGTTTTACAGGTAATCTGAATAAGGTTTCATGTTTGATTTCATGCACATATCCCCATCCCCAGTCAGTAATTTCAAGCTCTTCAAAACTAAATGATTTGGCTATTTCCACACTTGGTATCCCAAAACCATAAGCACATTGTACCTTACATGCTTCAGGCTCTGGTTCAGGTTCAGGTTTTGGTTCAGGATCGCTACAATTCTGGAAACAATACTCAAGAAGGAAATTACGGAATCTGGATTTACCTGCTGAGTTTTCCTGACGGGCAAATGAGAACATCGTATTTCTTCTTTTTCTGCTATTTTTGTCCTTCACCTTTTGCAATAGCGATCATCGAAATACATTCAGTATTTTCACCAAGTTTAGATTTGGGTATTTCATATAGGAACTCTGTGGCACCCGATTCATGGCGCATTGAATACATGACTTTCTTATATTTATCCTTATCGAAAAGATATTTGCCATTTATGTTATTCTTTTTTTCCAATACAAGAACCAACATAGTCCGCTCCAGAATAATTCCTGGATTTGTTTCATAATTGATCAAAAGAGCATCTTCTGAATTAGAAATAATTACCTTTCCCATTTCATAGCGCCCAAAATATTTAAGTGATAGTTCAAGTGCTTCTCCGCATACATCCATGTCATCTAAGAGCCTTGCAGAAGGATTCAGATATAGATCTTCCGCATCTGCAATGAAATTTTCTATTTCCAGCTGATCGGGATCATTTTCCATAAACTGTTCTTCCTCCGGCTGACAGGCGAAGAACAGTATAAATAAAATGGGCAAAAATCTGGTAAATAATTTAGCTAGCAACCTCATATATTTAAGTTTATATTTATTGCATGAACAAAACGGGTAATCCTTTAGCTGTGAACTTAAAGGTCTTCTAATTGGTTGGCTGTGATAAATCTCTCGCTTTGTCAGTATATACCGTATGGCCCGAGGAAGTAACCCAAAATATAAATATATTTATTTATTATATAATTATATAAAGATATAAGCTAAATTTTGACTTAATAGAGCTGAAGGGATTGGATAATTTAGCTAAAATTAAATACTGGTTTTCTCAAAATACTGGTTTCCATTACCCAATTAAGCAGCCAGTCACTATTTTAGCATGAATAATGTATAATAATTTTAAAACATGAAGAAAATTCTACTTACTCTCTCGTTTGCTTTTATCGGATTTGCACTTTCAGCTCAGGACCGTTCCGTAGGGAAAACTTTTGCTACCCGATCTGAAGTGATTGCCCAGCATGGTATGGCAGCAACAAGTCATCCTCTGGCCTCTCAGGTTGCATTGGATATACTAAAGAAAGGCGGTAATGCCATAGATGCAGCCATTGCGGCAAATTCATGCCTTGGTTTGATGGAACCTACTGGATCCGGAATTGGCGGAGATCTTTTTGCTATTGTATGGGATGCAAAATCACAGAAATTGTATGGCCTGAATGCAAGCGGCAGATCTCCCTACGACCTGAAGAGAAAATATTTTCTGAAGAATGGGTATTCGTCGATACCTGCAAGAGGACCATTGCCTGTATCAGTTCCGGGTTGTGTAGATGGATGGTTTGAACTACATAAGAAATTTGGTTCAATCGATATGATGGAAATCCTGACCCCTGCAATCAAATATGCCAGGAATGGTTTCCCTATGGCAGATATTATAGCATATCAGTGGAAATCGAATGTCAATGTACTAAAAGACTTCCCTGGGTTTAAAGAAACTTTTATGCCGGGAGGGAGAGCCCCTGAAAAGGGTGAGATCTTTAAAAATCCTGGTCTGGCTAATACGTATGAAATTCTTGTAAAAAAGGGCCGGGATGGATTTTATAAGGGAGATGTCGCAAAAACAATGGTAAAATATATAAAAGAGCAGGGCGGATTTTTATCCATGAAAGACCTGAAAGACCATACATCAGAATGGGTAGAGCCGGTCAGTACAAACTATCGCGGATATGATGTCTGGGAACTTCCGCCGAACGGACAAGGGATTGCTGCCCTCCAGATCCTGAATATTCTTGAATTATATGATATAAAAAGCTTGGGATTTGGTAGTCAAGAATACATGCACCTCTTTACAGAAGCCAAGAAACTTGCCTATGAAGACCGTGCGAAGTTTTATGCAGATATGGACTTCAATGAAGTCCCTGTAGATTATTTGATCTCTAAAGGATACGCAACAGAAAGGGCAAAATTGATCAATAAGGACCGGGCAGCAAGAAGTTACCCTGCGGGTAAGCTCAAAGACGGTGATACTATTTACCTTACCGTGGCTGATGAGGAAGGCAATATGATCTCCCTGATACAAAGTAATTTCAGAGGAATGGGTTCGGGGATGACACCTCCAGGCCTGGGTTTCATATTTCAGGACCGGGGCGAATTGTTCACACTCGAAGAGGGACATTTCAATACTTATGAACCCCATAAACGACCATTCCATACCATAATTCCAAGTTTCATAACCAAAGATGGCAAACCATTAATGAGTTTCGGGGTTATGGGAGGTGCCATGCAACCACAAGGTCATGTTCAGATTGTTGTAAATATGGTTGATTTCGGCATGAATTTACAGGAAGCTGGCGATGCACCTAGAATGCAACACCTTGGTTCTTCACAACCTACTGGCACTGTTATGGAAGATGGTGGAATTCTTTATCTTGAATCCGGTTTTGATTACGGACAGGTCAGGGAACTGGTTCGTAAAGGGCATGATATACAAAGTGCAATTGGAATATTCGGTGGATACCAGGCCATTATGTGGGATGAAGCCAATAAGGTGTATTACGGTGCATCTGAATCCAGAAAAGACGGACATGCCGCAGGATACTAATAGTCTTTTCCTGAATATTTAGTATATGAAGAATAACTTCATCACTTATATACATCTACAGACAAAGCTATTCAGGAAGAACTTTATCCAATCAACCTCGAGGAGAAACTTTGATGAGATCCATGATTACCGGGTAGCATTAAAGAGGCTTAGAAATATTGTAAATTTCATCAAGCAAATTCCGGGAGGGAAAAACCTTAAAAAGTGCTTTAATATCAATAACTTGAACCAGGCCTTTAAGTCTGGTGGTATTCTGCGCGAAATGCAGATCAACCGGATCATTCTGGGCCGATATGAACAAAAAAGCGGGATTCGATATTACGGTTTCCGGGATTATATTAATCGACGGGAAAAGGAGGCTTTCAGAAATCTAAAGAAAGCGCGAAGCAGGTTTGCTGCAAGCAAACTGAAGAAATTTGAAGCTAAAGTTATTGCCGCTATTAAAAGTTTGCCACCTGCGATGTTGTCTGAATATATTGACAATTTTATTGTAAAAAAGATCGCTCAGATCAAGGGCCTTGTTAGGGAACATAATGTTGAATCCACCCTGCACCGGATCAGGAGAGAAACGAAAAGCATAAAATACCTTCTTGAAATGAACAATACCCAATCAAAAAGCTATGGCGATATTGAATTTGAGTTAGATATTGTGACTGACCTGGAAGACCAGATTGGAAATTGGCATGATCAACAGGTATTTAAAAATGAACTGGAAAAATATATTTCAATTCTTGAGAAAAGAAAAATAGCAGATGAGCCTGCAAACAAACTCATTATAGATGTAGGAAAAGATTATAACCTGATCTTTAAACAATCTGTAAAAGCGGTTTATGATCATTACAAGATCTCTACAAAATCCTGATATAACCTAAATCATTCTAATTCAGATTCTCCAGAACCCTGGTCAACTTTTCCCTAATTTCGGTTGACAGATTGTCCAGTTCAGGATTATCCAAATTCATCATAACTGATGCAGGATCGAAGGCCAGAACTTCAATTTCGCCGGTTTTGGTTTCCTGGATCACAACATTGCAGGGGAGAAGAATACCAATTTTATCTTCAGCCTGAAGGGCTTTATATGCAAAAGCCGGATTGCATGCGCCAATAATGGTATAATTCCTGAAATCGACATCGATCTTTTCCTTTAGGGTTTTTTTAATATCAATTTCGGTAATTACCCCAAATCCTTCTTTTTTTAGTTCTTCTCTGACTTTGGCATCCATATCACTGAAATCTGCGTGGGGAAATTTTTTTGCTATAAAGAATTCCATATCTATTTTAGATTAGTTTTAAATTGTCTTCAAAAATAGCAACACTTTTTTATCATTAATAGTTGCAGAACAATAGATTTTATTCGTATCTCAAAGAATTTTCAGGATTGGCCAGCACGGCCTTTAAGGTTTGAATGCCAACAGTCAATATTGATATTCCTTAGCATTGGTTATTCCCTAAGGTCTTTTGCGCTGGCCAGATGTTCCGCCTGATCAAACTGGGTCAGGGCTTCCTGGAATATTTCATTATACTCGTTGGCAATCTTGTACCAACCTTCATTATTCCATATGCTTCGGGCGATAAAGGATTTTACCCTGTTAATGATCAAAGGTTTTGAAGTAATAAACTGCTGTTCATTATAAGTTACATCTACGCTTTCCCCGATACGGATCAGTTCTTTCAACATTGTGTCAGACACCCTGAAGTTATTTTTGAATTCTGCTAAAGACATCGCCTCAAGCTCTTCCCTGTGTTCATTAGAATAATTCAGTGTGAATTCCCGTATTGCATTTTTATAAAGCAGGTGTGACAAATAGGCTGTATTTAAAGTGGTATCCAGTGGCACAAAATGATCAGGCATAATACCTCCACCTCCGTAAACTACCCTTCCTTTAGCTGTATTATATTTCAATGTATCAGCAAATTCGATACTGTCCTCACTAAAGAATTCTCCGTTCTCAAATCTGTTCATCCTGTCGGCACGATAGGTATCCTTTCCTTCTGTATATGGCTTTTGAATGCACCGGCCGGAAGGTGTATAATACCTGGATATGGTCAGTCTTAGTTCAGATCCATCTGATAGGGGGATTGGCATTTGCACCAGCCCTTTACCGAAAGATCTTCTGCCAACAATAAGAGCCCTATCATGGTCCTGTAAAGCACCGGCAACAATTTCAGAACCAGAAGCGCTGCCTTCATCTATGAGTACGATTACTGGATTTTCTTCAAAAAGGCCCTTGCGGTATGCGCGGAATTCAGCGTTGTACCTTTTAACCCTGCCATCCTGAGAAACGATCAGTTTATCTCCCGGTATGAATTCATCCGCAATATCAACCGCCCTTTCCATATAACCGCCCGGGTTACCCTGCAGGTCGAGGATAAGTTTCGTCATGCCTGCTTCAGTAAGTTCTGTCATTTTCTCCCTGAATTCCTCATACGTGGTTGAGGCAAACCTGATTACCTTTATATACCCGATTTCATCATTTATCATATAAGCGGCATCAATAGAATACTGCGGGATCTTGTCCCTGATTATGGTGAAATCGATCAGCTCATTATTATTCTTTCGCTTAATACTCACAACGACTTCAGTGCCTTTAGGACCCCTTAATGCATTTACCACATCCCGGATGGTTATTCCAGTGCCTGCCACAGTCTCTCCATCTACTTTTACGATCTTATCGCCAGAACGCAATCCAACAGCCTCTGAGGGTCCACCAATCAATGGGGCAACAACGAGTATGGTGTCTTTTATAATATTAAACTCGATCCCTATGCCTTCGAATTCACCCCTCAAGTCCGCATTTGTGAGCTCAACATCTCTTTTTGGAATGTATACTGAATGAGGGTCTAATTTGTCCAGCATATCCAGAATGGCGCCATCAACAAGGTCTTCAGCATTTACCTCATCTACATATGAATTTTCTATGTTGCCGATGATCTCCCTGAATTTTGTCACCGAATTGACGATCATCTTACTGGAATTATTCTGATTGATCAGGTAAGCGCCAATCAATATCCCCAGTGCAAGACCAAAGGCAATCAATAAAGGGGCCCGTATATCAAATTTCTTATTACCCATATTGTATTTCAATCCTTTTTAGATTAGACGATTCCAAAAGTAAATATATTTATTCAAATGGTTTTCAATTACTTTGTTTAAATTAACCCAGAATATCTCATAGTGTTAAACTCCTTGTTGCACCTTATTGTTGTAAATATATTATGAGCGGTTTTATTAACTAATAACAAGCATTTTGGGTAGAATAATTGGTATAGACTTCGGACTTAAAAGGACCGGCCTGGCTGTTACGGATCCTGATCAGAGGATCGCAACCCCTTTGAGGGCAATAGACACCGCACAATTATTGGAATATTTAAAACAGTATTGTTCCAGTGAAGATGTGGATGGATTTGCTCTGGGCGATCCGGTGAAGCCCGATGGTAGCCCAACCCATACTACTGTTGCAGTGAAACAAATGGCCACGAAATTAAATGAATTATTCCCAGATAAAGAATTATTTCTTATTGATGAGCGGTATACCTCCTCATTGGCCTTGGACGCCATGGTGAAAGGGGGGACAACGAAAAAGTACAGACGAGATAAGGGGAATATCGACAAAATAAGTGCGACTATAATTCTGCAATCCTACCTAGAACAAAAATCTTTCGGACATTAAAGTGATATTTGTTCTATTGCTAAAAGACAAAAATGATTGCCTTTTTCAGCAAAGAATGATCAAATTATCTTCTATTAATACAATTCATTGAATGAAATAATCAAACCAATTTGGTAATTTTACAAAATCGTAAAATTTTGTTCGAAATATGGCTTATTCAATAGTAGCTTATGGTGATCCGGTATTGAGGGCGCAAACCAATGAAATAGAGAAGGATGGTGCAATAGATGTTAAACAGCTGTCCGAAGAAATGTTTGATACCATGCATAACGCTTCCGGAGTTGGACTTGCTGCTCCACAGATAGGCAAAAGTATACGTATTTTTATAGTGGATGCGTCTCCCATGGAAGACGAAAAATACCCGGATTTTAAAAGAACATTTATTAATCCTGAGATCCTGGAAGAATCTGGAGAGGAATGGGATTTTGAAGAAGGGTGTTTAAGTATACCAGGCATCAGGGAAGATGTTACGCGCTATGAAAAGCTGACCATCCGTTATTTTGATGAGGAGTGGAAAGAGCATATCGAATCCTTTGATGGTATAGCCGCCAGGATCATTCAGCATGAGTATGATCACCTGGAAGGTGTACTTTTTACCGATTACCTGAATGGATTTAAAAAACGGCTTCTCAAAGGTAAATTGAGCAGCATTAGCAGGGGAGATGTTAAAGTGGATTACAGTATGCGCTTCCCAAAGAAGAAAAAATAAGAAGCTCCATGGAGGACCTGAGCATCACCCTCATCCAATCTGATATTCATTGGCATAAAATCGATGCCAATCTGGCTGCTTTTGAAGAAAAGATATGGAAAACTGAAAAATCTGATATAATTCTTCTGCCTGAAATGTTTAATACCGGATTCTCCATGGAGGCTGGAAACACGGCAGAAAGGATGAATGGCAAAACCTTTAAGTGGTTAAGAAATATGGCTAAACAGTCCGGGGCCGTAATTATGGGCAGTTACCTGGTTTATGAAAATTCAAACTATTATAACAGATTGATATGTATGGAACCGGATGGGAATTATTCCTGTTATGATAAACGCCATCTGTTCAGGATGACCGGGGAGGATAAGGTTTTTGCAGCAGGTAATAAAATCCGTATTCATGAAATTAAGGGATGGAAAATAAATGCACTCATCTGTTACGATCTCAGGTTCCCGGTCTGGTCCAGAAACAAATATGATGCTGATAACGATTCCTTTTTATACGATGTGCTCATTTATGTGGCGAACTGGCCGGCTCCGCGGATCTCTGCATGGGATATACTACTAAAAGCCAGGGCTGTCGAGAATATGTGCTATTCGGTAGGCTTGAACAGGGTAGGAAAGGATGGATTGGGAGTTGAATATAATGGGCATTCCAATGTTGTAGGTCCGAAGGGAGAGGTTAAAGAGAAATACATCGAAGATGCTTTTATAAACCGCTATGTTTTATCAGCTGAGGAATTGACAATGTTCAGAAATAAGTTTCCTTCACATCTGGATTTTGATTCCTTTCAAATAAAAGCGTAAATTGTTAGTATGAATATTGAAAGAGGCAATACCGTTGGCATAAAACAAGCATTCAATGATATGCTCGATGATTATAAGATTGACTCTAAGTATAAGGCAACTATAATCAAGAAATTATGGTTATCTATAATGGGAAAGACAATAGCCTCCAGAACCGGAAAGATCACCCTTTACAATAAAAAGCTAAAAGTGAAGATTGATTCGGCTCCTTTGAAAAATGAACTTAACCTGTCAAAGTCCAAAGTTCTTGAGGTCCTTGAAAAAGAACTTGGCAAAGGAGTAATCGAAGATGTCATGTTTACTTGATGTAATTCTTTCTTCTTAGTATTGTTTCCATAAACTTTCTTTCATTATCCGAATTAAATATCTTGAATGGCAGGTATATGAATTGCGCTTTTGATAGCACCAGAAGAAAGAAATCTTTTCCAACAAATACTCTTTTAATATTTTCCCATTTCATGGGCATTCCCTGTTTGGGATTAAGCTTGATCAAGATCTGCTGACTCGTAATTTCATAGTTCAGCCTTTCGAATAGGATTTTATTCTGCTCCAATTGGGGAACGCCAGCAAATTGAATTAGCCAGAAAAGTCCGTATAATACAAAAGCGATTATGGAACCGATCCACCACCAGTTGGAAGGGATCACAAAAGTCATGGCAGCAATAGCCAGTGCAATCAGGATCACCCACCATTGCGATCTTAAGATGTTTAACATCCCCAGCTTAATATATTTTTTAGTACTTAGTTGATATTTTTTTGTTTTAACAATCATTATGATCTATATCTTAGTTAATAAACTTAAATCTAAACTTTTTATTGAATGCGTAAGCGCTCCTACTGAAATAAAATCGACTCCGCATTCGGCAATTTCCCGGATTGTGTTCTCACTTACATTCCCAGAGGCTTCAGTCTTATATTTTCCATCAATCAACTCAACTGATGTCTTCATGTCTTCCGGACTCATATTATCAAGCATAATAATATCTACATGGCCCACATTTACTACCTCTTCAACCTCCTCCAGGTTTCGGGTTTCAATTTCAATTTTCAACTGTTTCCCGGTTGATCTAAGATATTCTGCAGTCTTTTCAACAGCTTTTCTTATTCCCCCGGCAAGGTCGATATGGTTGTCTTTTAACATGACCATATCGTATAAACCAATACGATGGTTGGTGCCTCCGCCAATCAGTACCGCCCATTTCTCCAGCATCCTGAGGTTAGGTGTAGTCTTCCGCGTGTCAAGCAGCTGGACTGGCAGATCATCTATCAGGCCTGCAAGTTTATGTGTATAAGTAGCAATTCCACTCATGCGCTGCATAAAATTCAATACAAGCCGTTCTGAGGATAATATATCCCTTGCACTCCCACTGACTTCAAAGATGATATCTCCCTTTTTAATCTGATCCCCATCCTTAAAATAAGATTCTATTTGGAGCTCTTTACTGAATTTTCCATATATGATCTCTGCAAGCTCCAGCCCGGCAATTATCCCGTTCTCTTTGGCCAATAATCTGGCTTTTCCTTTTTTGCCATCAGGAATAACAGCAAGAGTCGAATGATCGCCATCACCCAGGTCTTCCCTGATCGCATCAAGGATGATCTTATCGAGTGCTTCTAGTGTTACATAATTCGGAATCACAGCGCAAAATTATACAATGCCTGCTAAAGAAAGAATATAAGCCTTAAATGAATGTTATTCTCTGGTGAAATCAATGGTGTCGACGTAATAGGTATCCTCGTTTTTCTTAAAAAGGATATATACCCGAAAAGAACTGCC
Source organism: uncultured Cytophagales bacterium (assembly GCA_942491935.1). Classification (GTDB taxonomy): domain Bacteria; phylum Bacteroidota; class Bacteroidia; order Cytophagales; family Cyclobacteriaceae; genus JAGTVG01. The sequence continues at coordinate 11,271 of CALOCZ010000047.1, read as the reverse complement.
TTCAATTGTATATTTTCCAATTACGTATCTGAAACCCTGCTTTGAAGATCCCTGGTGTATGTATTCAAAATCGACAGGTGGATTTTTTTTAAAAAAATCTTTCAATACAAATTCAGCCTGGCTCTTGCTGTAACTTGATTTTTCTCCGTCAAAATTCAACTCAACAATACTCCCAAAATATTGTGATAATTCTTTTGAACTACCTGCCCCCATTGCTGTTTTAACATCATTGATCACATTATCCTGTGCATAGAGGATCCCATTTTCGCCAATCAGGAGAAAAAATAATAATCCCGGAAGAACAAACCATAGAATTTTTTTATTTACCATACACTGTTCAAATTACATGAATTATACAGCCAAAACTATGCCATCATTGATTAGTTTTGCAAATTAAATAATCGTTCTTCAAAATAAATCAAAAGTAACGAAATAACTAGAATTTATTCATTATTAAAGCATTATAGCATGGACAAGAAAGTAATTTTAATGATATTAGATGGATGGGGAATTGCCACCAATCCCGAAGTCTCAGCCATAGACAAGGCGAATACTCCATTTATGGACTCATTATATGGGAAATATTCACACAGCCGCTTAAATGCTTCCGGTTTATATGTTGGGTTACCTGATGGCCAGATGGGAAACTCGGAAGTAGGTCATATGAACATCGGAGCAGGCCGGATCGTTTATCAGGATCTGGTAAAGATCAACAAGGCTATTGAAGAAAATTTACTGGACAACAATGAAGTTTATCTGGATGCTTTAAAATATGCTAAAGAGAACAATAAAAAACTTCATCTGATAGGCCTTGTCTCTGATGGTGGAGTGCACTCTCATATCAATCATCTTAAAGGATTGGTCAGCATAGCGAATAACAATGGGATGGAAGATGTTTATGTCCATGCCTTAACAGACGGCAGAGATACCGATCCGAAAAGCGGAATGGGATTCATAAAAGAACTACAGGACCATCTTGATGCAACTACCGGACAAATTGCCACTGTAATAGGAAGGTATTATGCCATGGACAGGGATAAAAGGTGGGAACGCGTCAAGTTGGCATACGATGCCCTGGTAAAAGGGGAAGGCAAGCATACTACCGATATTTTCAAAGCCATCCAGGACTCATACGATGCAGATGTGACGGATGAATTCATAAAACCGATTATCCATGTGGATGATAATGACCAACCTCTTGCAGTGATTGAACCCGGGGACGTAGTATTTGGATTTAATTTCAGGACCGACAGGTTACGGGAGATCACCATAGCCCTGACTCAGGAGGATTTTCCGGAACAGGATATGAAAACTATGAACCTTTATTACGTTACCATGACCAATTATGATAAATCTTTTAAAAATGTAAAGATCATTTTTGAGAAGGACAACCTGGAAAATACACTTGGGGAGACTTTAAGCAATAGAGGTAAGAAACAGATACGTATTGCTGAAACCGAAAAATACCCTCATGTAACCTTTTTCTTTTCGGGGGGCAGGGAGAAACCATTTGATGGGGAATCAAGGATATTGTGTCCATCACCAAAAGTGGCCACATATGATCTCAAACCTGAGATGAGTGCTTATGAGATCAGGGATAAGATCATTCCTGAGCTAAATAAGGGAGAAGTTGATTTTGTATGCCTGAACTTTGCGAACCCGGATATGGTAGGACATACAGGCGATTTCCAGGCGGCAGTCACAGCTTGTGAAACCGTTGATTCATGTACGCAATCAGTTGTGGAGGCTGCGTTGAAAAATGATTATGCCGTAATTATAATCGCAGACCATGGTAATTCAGACTTTATGATCAACGATGATGGAACACCAAATACAGCACATACAACAAATCTTGTGCCTTGTATTCTGGTTGATAACGACTTACGCCCAAATATGAAAGATGGCAAATTAGGTGACCTGGCGCCTACCATATTAACACTCATGGGAGAAGAGATTCCTGAAGATATGACAGGTGAAGTGCTAATAGAGAAATAAATGATACGGATAGATCTAAGGCTACTATGTGCAGGACTTGCATTCATTTTTTGGATCTCTTCCTGTGGAAATAGAGCTGAAAATCAATCTAAACTAAAAACATTCGACCTGGTGGGTCTGGTTGACTCCCAGGTCAATTTTTTAAGCAGTAATAAATACCAGATTAAAAAAACATCCCTTCTTGGAGCATCAGAAGAAAGCACCCAGTATGTTCCAGATTCAGCAGGATGGGCCAGGGAATTGAATGTCATCCGAACTGCAGATATCAGTAAACCGGGATTAAGAGCCTATTATAAAATCGTAACTTATGACAGCTTGGAATTTACAATTGATCATTATACCTTGACTGATTCAGGCAATTCTAATACCATTTATCAAAAGATCTATCATGGAAAGGCTTCTGGCCAAATATTGAAAGTTCAGGCGCTTCAGAAAGTGAACAATCCCATCTATGATTCAAGGAGATATATTGAAATTATCTTTGATGATAAGAAAGATGAAGATAAGTTGATCCTCGACAGTATTATAGTCGTGGGATTCCAGAAAATGATTCTCAGTGACACAACCTTTTACCGCTCCATAGGCAAAATTTTACCCTGAAAATATAAGGCCAGGTAAGATAATTCTTAAAAGTAAAATTTCTATAAATGTGAACTTCATTAAATACGAAAAGCCCCCCGGCATAACCCAGGAGGCTTTCGTAAATGTTAAACAGGTGTATGAATAAAATTTGTGTTATGCATTTCTATATACTGGTGCAGTAACATATGTAACCGGGAAATTGAACTTTTTTTTAAAAAAAGTGATTTTACTTTAATAAATACAACAAAATATAAAAATAATACCATAAAACTGTTGTTTTTGATGTTATTTTTGAAAAAAAATTACTTGTGTATGGTAGGTGTTCTATTTGTATGTTTAGGAAATATTTGTCGTTCTCCCCTGGCTGAAGGAATTTTTAAACAGAAGGTTGAGGAGGCTGGATTAAAGGAGTTGATTACCACTGACAGCGCTGGAACTTCTGGTTGGCATATCAATGAACCGCCCGATCAACGAAGCTCAGAAATAGCCCGAAGGAATGGGATAAGATTAGACCATTATGGGAGACAGATCTCGCTAAAAGATTTTGATCAATTTGATTATATCGTAGCCATGGATGGTGCTAATTATGATGATATTATTCGGCTTCAGGGAAAGCATTCCAATGTGAAAGCTGAAATTTTAATCATGAGGGAATTTGATGATCGGCAATCCGGATCTGATATCCCTGATCCTTATTATGGAGGGCCAAATGGTTTTCAACTGGTGTATGACCTTTTAGATGAGTCACTTTCAAATTTTCTGGATAAGATCATTTATGAACATGGATTAAAATAATATGTCCCGCACAAAGGAAATAATTCAGCGCATTATCGATGAAACAATTGAAGAACAGCTTAAGGTAATTGGTGTTTCGCCTGTTTCAGGGGGCTGTATTCATAATGCACAAAGGGTAGTGACAGAGAAAGGGGATTATTTTATTAAAATGAATAATGCCTCAGATCTGGCTATGTTTAAGACTGAATATTCAGGACTTGAATTACTTGCCAGTGCCGGGGAAATAGATGTTCCAGAACCTATTGCATCTGGAATCCAGGATGGACAAGCTTATTTAATTCTCAAATTTATTCACGGAGGTCCAAGAAGAAGCACTTTCTGGGATGACTTTGGAGTTGCACTTGCCAATCTTCATAAAAACCACCGGAATGATCGATATGGATTATCTTATAACAATTATATCGGACGATTGGACCAGTTCAATAAGTTCTCGGAGGATTGGATATCGTTTTTCATTGAACAGAGAATGGAAGTTCAATTAAAGTTTGCTTTTGACAATGGTTATATAGACAGGGCCTACCTGGAAAACTGCACCCGTTTTTACCAGAAATTACCCGACCTTTTACCGGTAGAACCCCCTTCTTTACTTCACGGCGATTTGTGGAGCGGTAATTTTATGACTGGAGAGGAAGGCCAACCTGTGATCATAGATCCAGCGGTATATTATGGTCATCGGGAAATAGAATTATCCTTCACACAAATGTTTGGAGGATTCGACAGGCAATTCTACCGTTCCTATAAGGAAGTATATCCCCTGGAACCTGGGTTTGAAAACAGAGTTGAAATATACAATATTTATCCACACCTGGTTCATGTAAATTTGTTCGGGCCATCCTACCTGAGTGGGGTTACTCCCGTTATCAGGAGATATGTATAATAAGGATTATAAAGATTTTGTGTTAGCCGTTTAAATTTTAGCTCACTAATACTTTTGGAAATATTGATCGAATTCGTTGCTCGCTTCAATAAAGCCATTGCCTTATGTATTTTCGCAATTTTTCATGCTACTAGATTAAGATGTTTCTGTGCGCCAGAAATCCATCTATCGGATAAACCCGCCGAGTATTGTTGGGGCATTATTTTACGACCATATGGCAGTTCTCGGTCGATACAGCCATTTTTATTTCACAACGATCTGATAAGTATTACGGGTTCGTTGTTCAACCAGAATCTTTCTGTTAGCTGACACCATATCAATTGCATCCTGGTTATAATTCTTTATTGTGATCAATTGAAGGTCCTGGTTATACCGGATCTTGAAATCATTTTCGAGTGTACTCAATAGGCGACTGACTTTATCTTCCCGGTAATCAAAACAGACGGTCAATGAAACGGCTGAATTCTGCATCGTGTTGATCTTAATGTTCAACTTATCCAGGATATGGAAAATAATACTCAGGTTCTTTTCATTTATAAAAGTAAGGTCTTTAACACCGAAAGAAAAAAGGCATTGATTGTCCTTGACTACGTAAGTGGGAGGTAGATTATGAATATCGCCTTTATTAATTTCAGTCCCCTCCAATGTGGGATCCTCAAACGATTTGACCAGCAATGATATGTTCTTATTGGCCAATGGCTTAATAGTTTTTGGATGGATCACCGAGGCCCCGTAATAAGTCATCTCAGCTGCTTCCTGGTAAGAGAGGTTAGAGTAAAGCTGGGTCTTTTCAAATCGTTTTGGATCGGCGTTTAATATTCCAGGCACATCTTTCCAGATCGTTACCGACTCAGCATCGAGGCTGGCGCCGAAAATAGCAGCCGTAAAATCAGATCCTTCCCTTCCAAGTGTGGTGGTATGGCCTTCATTCGTGCTGCCAATAAATCCCTGGGTAATAAAATTCGATTCAGATAGTTGTTCAGCAAGCGTGTTTTTTATTAATGAACCTGTGATCTGCCAGTCAATTTTTCCTTCACGATAGGTATGATCTGTTTTAATCAAAGTCCTTGCATCGATCCAGTTGATCTTTATTCCTTTATTCTGAAGGTACTGTCCAATAATAGTGGAGGAAAGTAATTCTCCATATGAAACTATGGAATCATACAATTGTCCCCCGTTCTTATTTCTGGCATTTGAATTGAGAATTGAACCAAGTTCATCAAACAGTTTTTCTACAGGCTTAGCATCATAAGCTTTATCCCCGTCAAAAAGTTCCTGGATAATTCCAAAATGAAATTGAGACAATTCAGTTAATTCGGAATTAAAGTTTTCACCTTTCAGTTTTTTAAAAACGATCTTTTCGAGATGATTGGTGGTTTTACCCATGGCTGAAACCACGATAACCAGGCGATCGTCGGGGTATTCAGCTACAATATCCGACATGTTCTTAATGGAGTTGGCATCTTTAATTGAAGCACCTCCAAACTTGAATACTTTCATGATAAAAAAATTTCAATCCGAAATTACATCCCATTTGGATATGAAAAAAATGATAGGTAAAAGTATTTAAAGAATTATGTAGATCATTGATTTTTTATTGATGGTGAATGTAGCTACCTTTGCCCGGCAAATAAGTTATCGTATTTATTTGCCATGTCTTTAGATTCATCGAAATTATTATACGAGGCACTCACATATGATGATGTGCTCCTGCTTCCGGGATACTCAGAAGTATTGCCAAGGGAAACAGAAACTCAATCCATTCTTACAAAGAACATTCAACTTAACATTCCTCTTGTATCCGCTGCCATGGATACGGTTACTGAGGCAGACCTGGCGATTGCTATGGCCCTGGAAGGAGGAATAGGCTTCATTCATAAGAATATGGGATTGGAGACCCAGGTTGAACACGTTCGTAAGGTAAAGCGGTCCCAAAGCGGGATGATACTAGATCCTATATCCCTTAATATTGATTCCAGAGTTGGAGATGCCGTTAAAATCATGCGGGAGTTTAAGATAGGGGGTATTCCAATAGTCGATGCAGAACGGAAATTAATAGGGATAATCACAAACCGAGACCTCCGCTTTCATAAGGATATGTCGACACCGGTTAGTGAGATCATGACGAAGGATAATTTGATCATTGCGGAACCAGGAATTGGATTGACAGAAGCTGAAACCATCTTACAGGTGCATAAGATCGAAAAACTGCCTATTATTGATAAGCAGGGTATATTAACAGGGTTGATTACCTATAAGGACATCTTAAAGAAAAAAGACAAACCCAATGCCTGCAAGGATGAGTTTGGAAGATTGCGGGCTGGAGCAGCTGTAGGCGTTACTCCCGACATTCTGGACCGGATAGCGGCTTTGAAAAAAGCAGGAGTAGATGTTATCTGCGTGGATACGGCTCATGGTCATTCCAGGGGTGTTCTCGAAGCAGCAAAAACAGTGAAGGCGAAATACCCGGAGCTTGATATGGTAATCGGGAACGTTGCAACTGCTGAAGCTGGCAAGGACCTTGTGAAAGCAGGGGCGGATGCAATAAAAGTTGGGGTAGGCCCCGGCAGTATATGCACTACCAGAGTAATTGCCGGAGTAGGTGTTCCCCAGCTGACTGCTGTTAACCAGGTTGCCAAAGCAGTGGAAGAAGCTGGTATTCCTGTAATTGCCGACGGCGGCGTTCGCTATTCCGGTGATGTGGTCAAAGCCATCGCAGGTGGAGCCAGCACGGTTATGATTGGTTCCCTTTTAGCAGGAACCCATGAAGCTCCTGGTGAGGTAATTATTTATGAAGGCCGGAAATTTAAGACCTACCGTGGAATGGGATCCCTGGAAGCCATGGAAGAGGGATCGAAAGACAGGTATTTCCAGGATGCGGAAGAGGACGTGAAAAAACTTGTACCAGAAGGTATATCCGGGAGGGTTCCATTTAAAGGTATGGTTTCAGAAGTACTTTATCAGATGGTAGGTGGTTTGAAGGCCGGCATGGGCTATTGCGGCGCGCGAACTATAGAAGACCTCAAGGATGCCAGATTCCTTAAGATAACTGCTGCAGGTGTAAAAGAAAGTCACCCTCACGATATATTTATCACCCGTGAGGCTCCAAATTATAGTGCCAGATAGCAGGTTAAAAGGTGAATATTTAATTGGATAGTTAAGTTTATGAGGTGTATATTTTCGGGCTTTTGGTAGATAAACCCGGCTGATATTTTATTTCAAAACCTCCAGCCAGCCATTGCAGGAAACATCGTGGTCCAGTTTTATTTCATAGAAATAAGTGCCTGCGGCCAGATCCTTTCCATTCCAGTTATTCTGGTAATCGGGATCTTTGTATAATACTTTTCCCCAACGGTTAAATATTTTCAAATCTATGTGGGCATCAGTAATAATCCTGAAGAAATCATTTTTTTCATCGCCATTCGGGGTTATAATATTAGGCACATATATGTCAGCAATATTGATCTTTTCTTCTTTTGATTTCTGGCATTGTCCTTCATTTGATGCATTGAGCCGAATGCTATAATTTCCTGGTTTTTCATAGGTATGGATGATACTGTCATCAGATGAAGTCTGCCCGTCACCAAAAGACCATTCATAAGCATTTGAATTCACAGATAGATTCAGTAATTCAACTTTAGGTGGTGAATGGCAATCATAGATCTTATTGACAATAAAATCGGTGGAAATATCTGGCAAAACCGTCACTAGAACGCTATCAAAATGTGTGCATTCATTTCCATCGACCATTTCGATATAATACATTGTGGTGGTATCGGGAGAAGCCGTAGGGTTCCTGATCTCTGCATTGTCAAGATTTTCGGCTGGTGACCATTGAAAAGAGACAGCGCCGCCGGCAATTAGCTGTGTCTGGTCATACTGACAGATCGTACGGTCGTCTGGAACTTCAAAATTTGGTTTTCTGACATCAATATTCTTTTGTGCCACATCCACCTTCAGACAGGTGTTTTCATCATAGGCCCTTAGTGTTACAGTGTAGATCCCGGATTCAGGGTATATATGAAAAAGGCTGTCTTCCTGGTAAGACAGGTCCGATCCATCCCCGAAATCCCATTCAAACACTTCGCCACCAAAGCTTTTATTCAAAAAGACCACTTCAAAAGGCTCGCAGCCCATGCTAACGCCTGGGTTGTCAAATTCATATGAGTCAGTTGTGAAGTCAGCTCTTAAAGCGGACAGGTCGAATTTAAAAACGCCGTTGTTGCACCCATTGGGACTGTTATTGGTATTGGACCAGACTCCAGGGGTGGTTGGAAATTGTGAGTTATCCCTGCAAGCGCAGAGCGCATGATATACGATACCGCGTTTATCAAAGCGGCTTGTTCCTCCATCTACGTGCTCGCCATTTAAGCCATCATTAATTGCCCCCAAGTAAGTGCCGTATAGCAACCTTTCCGCCCCGGCATCCAGAACCATCAGATAAAAATCAGAACCATCAGTTCTATTCTGGAATGCATCCGAAGTTAGTGGCATGTCAAAAGTATTACCGCCGTTATATTTAGATACTCCTGAGTTGATAAGCCCCCCCAGCCACTTAGAAAGATGTTGCACATTCATTGACCAGGAAAGCTGTGGGAGAAATGTCAGGAATTCCACTACCACTACCCACTACGGTCGAAAATACGGATTCCTGAAGATCAGGTGTTAGTTTATGGATAAATTGGCCGCTCAGTGGATTGCTATAAACACCTTCAGTAACTGGATATGATCCTCGTGTTTGTCCATATGCATACACATTCTGATCATCATCCGTGTCAAGGAAATACGACTGGTCATATTCGCTGGTCCCGAGAAAGGTACTGGCTACCAAAGTGGATCCATCATCTGATATGGCAGCCAGGTATCCGTCAACGTCGCCACCAAATTCAGAATCATAGGATCCGCTGGTTACTGGGAAATCGCTGCTCATTGTACCACCCGTAATATAAGACATCGTATCTGTAATGATCTTGATCCCATATGTTGCATCCGCCATTGACCCTCCTATAAAAGAACTCCAAATAATGGATGACAAGTCTGTGGATAGTTTTGCTACCACACCATCATGGGTTCCACCCCTGTAATCTGGTTGAAATCCGTTGACTACGGGGAAATCAGGTGAAGAAGTGTTGGCAGCTATATAAATATTGTTATTGGAATCAACATTAACTTCCCCCCTGAACTCATCTCCATAATTCCTGGAAAGGGGTAATCCCGGTGCATTGTTGATCCCGTCATTCTCTGTTCCGCCAAGGTAGGTCGAACCGGTAAGACGCCTGCCGTTTTCACTCAGTTTGGCAATAAAAAGGTCTGATCCGTCATGATAAAATATTCCACCCGGAATGGTTAAATCGTTATAAGTACGCAATGCATTAGAAACGGAATCGCCACCCATAAACACTCTGGAATAAGCATTCTCAGTAGTCGGGAAATCCGCTGATCCGGTGATCCCGAGGATCAGTAGTTCATTATTATTATCTACGATGATGCTGAACGGTGTTTCAGTACCTGATCCACCAAGGTAGGTTCCATAAAGCAGCCTTGATCCGGTCGAATCAAACTTGAGAATGCCTATATCCCAAACCCCTCCAAATTCAGTTTGATATGATCCCCTTGTAGCTGGAAAATGATCCCCAAATCGGTTCTGAACCGTTCCTCCCGAATATACATTCCCTTTATTGTCAAATGTTGCTGTGTTACCCCAATTATCTTTAGAAGAACCTGAATAGGTAGAAAACACCAGCAAAGGATCGATGATCAGGGATTTGGTATGGTCATAATCTTCCGGAAATTCAAACCCAAATGTATCTCCATTCAGGGCATATAAGGTAGGTATACTGATGGTATCACCCTCATAGATCTGATAAGTGAATGGACTATTCTCGATAATAGTATTTAAACTTGTCCTTGCATATAGGCTGTTATTTGCCCGTTCTATATCATCAGCTCCTTTGTATGAAAATTTTATTTCTTCAGCATCTGCCTGGCTTTCAACCTTGATATCATATTTTACATGCTCTCCTTCGCTGTATATCTTCATATGTATTCCGGGATAGATATCCTCGTAATTTATCTCCTGGTAAACACCAACATGATCCGCCCATTTGCCGGGATCATTACCAATGTAATAATTATAATAAACATCAAGTTTCTTATTGGGATTTACCTGGATGTTACTGGATGCATTGACAAATTCCAGACCGACGGCATGCATATTAATCATATTTGTTTTGTGTTCCTCAGGATCATATGATCGGGCCTTTAAATCGGCCTCAGGATTTTTTCCAGGATGCTTGTGGCCGACCTGATCGCCATCATAAAAGACATACTCAAGACCGGATTTCGTTATAAATAAATACCCATTTTGTATTTCTGCCCTGTATAATATGGCATTATCCCACTGTCCTTTATTTTCTATAAACTGAATAGATGGGCTTGTGCTGAATCCAAATACAGGCAGCAAGAAAAGAATGAAAATTATTATAATATGTATTCCGACCTTACTCAAATATAAATTCCTTTCGACCTTTAAATATACATTATCTTGTCATTAAATAGACCCCCCATTCCGGGTTATAGTTGAATAAAACCTGAATAATACTAGCCTCCATTTTTGTTTTTCTTCCACTAACTTTCGGAATACTATACTTTTAAATATGGATGTGTAAAAAATTTTTAAAAAGAAGACCGGGTCAATATTTATAAACCAAATACAATCAATTTATACCTTATCGAAGATTATAGGCTTTCTTAATATTTTTTTTAATAACTTACAGAATACCTCCTTTCAAAAGACTCAAATGCAGAGAAGAAGGACAGCTTCAGTTTTGGCTATATTTCTAATAATTGCCGGCTCTCTGATCACTATGGAAAATTTTTCCATGATCAAGGGTGTGACTTACCATTGGCCTATATTATTGGTGATATTTGGAGCAGGATTTATCATGTTGTTTTTTGAACGTGAAAGGAATGATCCAGTATTAATGTGTCTTGGCACCTTTCAAATCGCATTATCCTTTTCT
>CALOCZ010000046.1:0-12839 GCA_942491935.1 uncultured Cytophagales bacterium | reverse complement strand
TTGCAAGCAATGATAATAATACTTTGATGTATCTTTTTCTTCTGGAAGCCATCTGAAAAGAATTTATTTTCTTGAAGATTGTAAATTATACTTTAAAAATGAAAATATGACCCTTAAAACTTGGTTTAAAATTAAAATTCATGGAATGTCAACTGTTTTAGGTCTTATTTAATAGAGTCTGTCTTAAAAATCATCCTTTACAATGAATCCAAAATTCTAATTTTTCCCCCGGTGGAGGCAGGAAACATTATTATTGTATTATATCATTTTGATTTCTTATACAAAGGGACGGTGCTGCATGCTTCACCATACATGATGCTTGAGGCTATAGGTGTCAGAAGCCGTGTAATCTCAACATAGGCTGCATCAGGAACCTGGTATTTGCCGCATCCTTTGATAACGATTTTCTTATCCCTGAATTTCTCAATATTTAAAGAACTCAAGGCATTCTGGTATAGAGCTTTTTCAAGATCTTCCAGAGTCCCGAAAACTACCATATGTGCGTAAGAAGATATCCGTGTGGCCACTAACATATAGGCCCAGGTTGGGATAATAGCATCGGCGGAACACCAGATAGCAACATTTTGATTCTCATAAATAGACCAATCCATGTCCCTGACCCATGCTCTGAAATCTTTTTCCTTAAGTATGAGCCCCTGGTAAAGCTGGTCCCCAATATCAATCAATACCCTTTCACCCGGGTGATAGAATTCTTCAAGATCAAACGTGATCAAAGGACTATTGGCAACCCGGTTTATTATGACATCTTTTTCACTCATCCTTTTTACAGCAATTTTCTTGGTTTAGTGGCTATAAAATCTTTTAAATAGAACGGCTCAAACGTCACAGTGTTTTCAAAATCTTTATTTTTAAACTTTTCATAAGCCATGAAACCAATATTCGATGCTTTGGGGTGAACATTATCAATAAAAAATGCATTTTCCTTACCTTCCAGAATTCCCCGGCTTTTAGGCATGCCGTTGCCAAAGAATAAAATCGGACTTTCCTTTATCTCTTTGCTGAATGAAGCGTCTTCTAAAATCCTCGAATGGGTTTCCTGTTTCACATTCAATTGATTATCCGTAATAAGGCAATAGACTTCCATACGCCTTGCATCCAGCATAGGACATAGGTCATAACCTTGCAGGTTATATTGGTTAACGTCATAAGCCATTACCAATAATGAATTGACAGATATCAGGGGAATGTCTAATCCGAAGCAAAGCCCTTTAGATGTTGATACACCTATGCGTAAACCTGTATAGGAACCGGGGCCTTTTGATACAGCTACAGCAGATAAATCCTTTGTTTCTTTACCTGTATACCTGAAAAGATCCTTGATCATTACAGCTAAATATTCCGAATGGGACCTGTCGACATGAAGCTCCTGAGATCCAAGTAATTCTTTATCCTCATGCAAGGCAACAGAACAAACTTTGGTAGCTGTTTCAATACTTAAAATCAAGCCCATTAATGATATTCGTTTTTAAATAGGGATTCAATATTTCAGTTCCTGGATATTGGTTTTGGAAAGGTTCCGGATCTGAAGGTAATCATTATATGTCCCGGAAAAGGCCATTCTCTCTTCAACAGTTTTAGTAAACAAACCCAGCATGCCAAGAACGACTTCGCTTATTTCCCTTAAGGCGTTATGCCCTCCCGAATTATAAGTGATGTAATCACATAACTTATTATCCCTGCAATACCGTTCAAACATTTTAGCTCCAGAATTTCGCACAAGAAAGCTGCAACCAGCCTCTTTTGCCAGTGATAGGTCATGAATATCATCAAATACAAATAATATTTCATGGGGCTGAACTCCATATTCCAATTGAAATGATTCCAGAATATCAGCCTTATGTTTTACCTTCAGATAAACGGCATGGAAATGTTCCCTCTCAGCCCATTTAACAGCCGTCTCATTCCGTTCACCTGTTACAATTCCGGCTACTGGATTCTCATCATGCAGGAGATAATAACCAAACCTGAGCATATTGATGCCCATAGAATCGATTTCATTAAATGAACTGGGAATCTGTCCTTTTTCCCCACTATTGAAGATGCCATCCCAATCGAATAAAAGTGCCTTAATATGTGTTAATTTATCCCGAAGTGCGATTTCGCCGCTTACTATCTCACCGGGGATTATGATAGAGTCTCGTGTGTCCAATTTGAAACCTAATATCCGTTTATCCCAAAAAGATCCTGTACGTCGATCATGCCGACGGCTTTGCCATTTTCAGTCACCACCAGGGTATCTACCTGTGTCTCTTTGAATTTCGCTGCAGCCACATAAAGCAATGCACTTGCTTCAACGGATTGAGGCACTTTCAAGGAAAGGTCCCCGGCTTTTTTATTCACGGAATCTCCACCTTCCTTTTCAATCATCCTTCGAAGATCGCCATCTGTGAAGATGCCAATTGGTTCTCCCTTGGAGTTTACGATGGTCACTGCGCCGTCCCCACCAACAGTCATCTTAACCAGGCAATCTTGGATGGTTTCTTTAACAGTAACAATAGGGTTGATATCAGATATGACTTCCCTTACTGTTTTAGTCATTAGCCGCGTATGTTCGAAAAATTCTTTGGTTCCCAATTCAGTAAAGTGATTTTCAGTAAGTTGCTTAAGTACTTTCCAGGGAACTGTAACTGTATGAACACCCAGGTTAAGGGCATTGCGAACGTGTTCAACATGCCTGACTGAAGAGAACATGATCTTCGTGTTATATCCGTAATGATTAACGGCCTGAACACATTGTTCCACCAACCATAAAGCATCCTGGCCCTGGTCCTGCAATCTTCCAACCAGCGGGCATACATAGTCTGCCCCTGCTGACATGGCCAGGTAGGCTTGTTGTAAAGTATACACCAGGTGAATATTCACGAGGAATCCTCTATCCTTTAACATCTTGCATGCCTTAACGCCTTCCATGGAAATGGGTATCTTAAATACTGTCTTGTTTTTATCAAGCCCCAGCTTATGCTGTCTCTCGGCTTCGGCTACTATTTCCTCTGATGTGCTACCCAGCGCTTCTATCTGCAGTACCGGTACAATTTTAGACAGCTCGATAATGGTGCCATCGATATCTGTAATACCATGACGGTGCATAAAAGTAGGTGTCGTAGTTAATCCATTTAAAAAGCCGAGTTCAAATGCTTCTTTGATCTCATTTACATCGGCTGAATCAAGATATAATTCCATATTTTTTATCAATATTTATTTTCGTAATCAGATTATTTCCTGTATTTCACTTCAAGATCGTGAATTTCTATCAACGGTTTAATAAATTCCTCCAATTCATTTAACACGTACTGGCTGGCTGCATCACACAGGGCTTCAGAAGGACAAGGATGAGCTTCTACGAAAATACCATCTACCCCTGATGCCACACCTGCCCTGGCCAGAACGTCCAGATATTGTCTCGCACCCCCCGAAGGATCAGCACTAGGGATGCCATATTTCCTTATGGAATGTGTTATGTCAAATATAACCGGGTATCCTGATTCAGCCAAATGATAAATACTTCTTGGGTCCACCACAAGGTCGTTGTAGCCGAAAGTAAATCCTCTCTCTGTCAACAGTATCTTGTGATTGCCTGAATCTTCCACCTTTTTTACCGGTTTGATCATGTTTTCAGGTGCCAGGAACTGTCCATGCTTCAAATTAATGATCTTTCCTGTTTTAGCTGCCTCGACAACAAGGGTCGTCTGCATGCACAGGTAAGCAGGGATCTGTATAATGTCTAAAACTTCCGATGCCGCTTTAACCTGATCCGGATAGTGTATGTCTGATAAAACCGGTAACTTAAAGTCTTCCTTGATCCTCTCCAATATTCTAAGTCCTTCCTCAAGACCAGGCCCCTGGTAAAAGGATACATCAGACCTGTTGTCCTTTTGAAACGAAGATTTGTAAACCAGCGGGATATTTAGTTTCTCTGACATCTTTTTCAATCCCTCTGCGGTCTTCATCATGATCGATTCTTCCTCAATCACACATGGCCCGGATATCAGGAACAATGTGTCACTTCCGAAATCAATATTTCCCAGACTGATTATATGCTTACTCATATTAAATTAACTTTCCTGTTTTTTTATTATGGCCCTGATCCTCTCAAGATCTTCAGGTGTATCCACACAAATACCCTGCCTGTCAGTTATTCCTACTTTAATAGAATACCCGTTTTCCAGCCACCTGTTCTGCTCTAAACCTTCAATAGTTTCCAGTTTTGAAATAGGTAAGCTGGCAAAGATCTCAAGTGCTTCCGGGGTATAGGCATACATGCCTACATGTTTATAAAAGGTATGATTATCAAACCATTGAGATCTGCTTATGCCTTTAAGATAGGGGATGACTGACCTGCTGAAATACAGGGCATTTTTATTTTTATCAAATACTACAAATGCTTCACTTTCATTATTCAGGTCGAGTGGATTTACAACGGGAGAAACCAGGGTCCCCATCATTATATATTCATCGGTAAACAATCTCTTAAGGGTAATCAATTGTTCCGGATCAAGCAAAGGTTCATCGCCCTGGATATTTAGAATTACATCATACTTAATGCCGGTTGATTTCGAAATCTTTTCATAGGCTTCCAGGCAACGGTTGGTGCCGGAATTATGATGTGCGGAAGTCATGATGGATTTACCATCAAAAGAATCGACTTCCTCCGCGATCCTGTGGTCATCTGTTGCGACATAGAGATCGTCGATCGAATTCATGGCCCTTTCATACACCCTTCTGATCATGGATTTACCATGAATGTCTAGAAGTGGTTTTCCTTCGAGTCTTGTCGAACCGTACCGTGCTGGAATAATTCCTAGGATTTTCATACGTTTAAAATTTTCATGCCATAAAATTTACAAAAAAATCTTCGCACAGCATGGAACCGTTCGCCCCTCACTTTCACTAGTCCCGCCGATAGCGGGATAACCATTCTTGTTTATGAAAATTAATGCTTAAAATTTTCATGCTCAATTCATAAAGCTAAATTCAGGACTGCAAAATAACAAAAACATTCTGTCAAATAACCTTTATTTGGGGATAAATAACGGATTGTATTTGAATTTATTCGTAATATTGTAAGGCCTGTTTTGGCTAAACCACAAAGAAAAACATTCTTAAATTAAACTGATTATACAATGGCTGGAATGGAATTATTTGGTGATGAAGAACGCAAAGAAGTCATGGATGTTCTTGAAACAGGAGCCCTGTTCCGATATGGTCACGAGAATATCCGAAAGGGTATGTGGAAAGCAAAAGAATTTGAGGCTGAGGTATGCTCTTATACCGGGGCGAAATATGCCCATGCTGTTACCAGCGGTTCAACTGCAGTGGCTTCAATGATGGCTGCTTCCGGGATAGGATATGGAGATGAAGTGATCGTGCCGCCGTTTACGTTTGTGGCCCCAATTGAAGCGGTATTTCTTGGCGGTGCTATTCCGGTTTTTGGAGAAATCGATGAAACATTCTGTCTAAGCGCTGAGGGAATAGAAAAGGCCATATCGCCGAAAACAAAAGCGGTACTGCTCGTCCATATGTGTGGTGCTGCAGCTGATATTGATGGGATTCTGGAGGTCTGCAAAAAGCATAACCTGGTATTAATGGAAGATTGCGGGCAGGCCATGGGAGCGTTTTACAAAGGGAAATCTGTTGGACTTTATGGGACAGCCGGTTCGTTCTCTTTTGATTATTTTAAAATTGCAACCTGTGGTGAAGGAGGAGTATGCATAACTGACAGTAAAGATGTTTATGATAAAATGGACCAGGTTTCTGACCATGGGCATACTCATATTGGAGACAACCGGGGGATGGAAGCCCA
The DNA here is from genome assembly GCA_942491935.1 of uncultured Cytophagales bacterium. GTDB lineage: Bacteria > Bacteroidota > Bacteroidia > Cytophagales > Cyclobacteriaceae > JAGTVG01. Next base: position 7,018 of record CALOCZ010000046.1, on the reverse strand, counting down.
TGAGTTTATGGGATTTAATTATAGAATTAGTGAGCTGGGTGCAGCCATAGGCCTTGCCCAGATGAGGAAAGTGCCGCAAATGGTTGCTGACAATAAAAAGAATAAGGAATATCTGAAAGACAGACTCCGGGAAATAGACGGACTTACTTTCAGGTGTTTGCCAGATGAGGATGGAGATTCGGCCACCTTTGTAAACTTTATGTTTCCAACTAAAGAGATAACAGAAAAAGCCTTCAACCAGTTTGCTTCTGATGGTGTTGGTGGTGTGGCTTACTGGTATACCAATATGTACCATTTCATTAATCAATGGGATCATATAAAAAATGCAAGCTATCCTTCCAGATTGGCTATTCATAACCTGGGATGTTCCCAGGATTATAAAACGCTTGAACTGCCAAAGTCGCAGGATGTGATGAGCCGTATGGCTTCCATTGGGATCCGGTGCACCTGGAAGGAGGATGAACTCATAAAATTTGGCGATCAGCTTGTAAATTCGATAAGGAAGATAATGTAATAAGAGAAGCCGAAACCTGGAGGAAGAAAATCATTAATACCCAGGGGAAGCTTAATTATAAAATGATTTAATGAAAGGGCTCAATTTATTAAATACTTGAATGACTGAATTTGCATATATTAAACAAAATAGATTCAACAAATTCCAAATCAGCAATTAATATCTTTAAATCAAATCAATCATAAATCACCAAATCACTAAATAAAAAGACCCGTGTATAAGAACTTTAAAAATATTGATAAAGTCGTTTTTGGCGCCGGAGCCTTCGACCAACTCGACCAAATACTTGCTGAGAAAAGAAACGAGAACGATAAGTTTATGGTGTTTATCGTTGACAACTATTTTAAGGATAAGCCATTATCTGAACGTATTCCTAACCATGACCAGGATATGGTCTTTTTTGAAGATATCGATCAGCATGAGCCTACCACCCAGCAAATCGACCGGTTAAGGGATGCGATTTTGGAAGAGAAGGGTGTCCCTTCAGGCGTTATTGGAATTGGTGGAGGCAGTATTATGGACGTGGCTAAAGCATTGTCATTAATGGTAACCAATGAAGGTTCTTCAAGTTTATACCAGGGTTTGAACCTGGTCAAAAAACCGGGAGTATATCATCTGGGCGTTCCAACAACCTCAGGAACAGGGGCTGAGTGTTCTATGACTGCCGTTTTGACTGGCCCTGTGAAAAAGCTTGGATTGAAATGTGACTGGACTGTATTTAACCAGGCCATACTGGACCCTGACCTGACTGTAACTGTGCCTCGCAACCAATGGTTTTATACAGGCATGGATTGTTTCATTCATTGTATTGAATCAGAAAGCGGGATCTTCTACAATGAGTTTTCAAGAGCTTATGGAGATCAGGCCCTGAAGCTATGTCGTGATGTGTTCCTGGGACCCGAATCAGGGCAGACCCCGATCAATAACGAAAAATTGATGATTGCCAGTCTTTTCGGAGGATTGAGTCTTACCTATTCAGAAGTGGGCGCATGCCATGCATTTTCCTATGGACTTTCCTTTGTGTTCGGTATGCGACATGGGATCGCAAATTGTATTGCTTTCAACCACCTGAAAGAGTTTTATGGAGATGCAGTGGATGAGTTCAAAGAAATGGTTGACTTTCATCAGATCGACATTCCCCAAAACCTATCCTCAGGGTGGACGGATGAAGAGATCTCAAAAATGGCGGATGTTGCGTATAACCTTTCTCACATGTGGACCCATGCCCTGGGACATGATTGGGAAAAGAAGTTGACAAAAAAAGATCTGATGGATATTTACAGGAGAATGTAATGTCGCATCTGTTCAGAAATCATTTCCAGTATTTGTCAATATGTTCCCATTTGCGTAGTGCTTCTCTTTTTTCCTCCTCTGGCAATTCTGTAAGTGGGGAAAGCATATAAGGTGACATCATACCGCTTAAACTAACAAGATATTTTAATGTAGCGATTGATTCCCCTAGCAAATGACCGTTTTTATAAATGGACAGGATCTCTTCGGTTTGCAATTGTATGCGGTCCACTTCGTTGAATTGATTATTTTTGGCTGAACTCATCATTGAGGTATAAAGTTTAGGTGCCAGGTTTGCGGTACTGGGAACCAGCCCGTCAGCACCCATTCTTAAAGCTTTGTGCATTACCTCATTCACCCCAACCAGATAAAAGAAATCCTCCCTATGCTTCCAGTTTCTTAAAGAAAGATTCAAGCGGTTTTCATCAAATTCTGAATCCTTGATGCCAATAATATTTTCAACTTTACTTAACCTGTCAGCCACAGTTACGGATATTGAATTATGGATTGTGGCTGGTATATTGTATAATATAATATTGCCATTCAATTTATCTGATAATTCCCTGAAATATTCATATACCTGTTCCTCCTTCAATTCGAAGTAACCTGGAAGTGTAAGTACAACAGCATCCATTCCCCATTCAAAATATTTGTTAGCCTCCCTTACCGTGTCATCGAAAGTCAGTCCACCCATTCCCGCTATCAAAGGCACACCTTCTTTCCTGTTTTCCAGAAGAACTTCAACCAGTATGTCTCTTTCATCAAGACTAATGGAATATACCTCGCCGGATGTTCCCAGGATAAAGGGAATTACGCTATGGCTTAATAAATACCTTGTCATTTTGGCGGCATCATCCTTGTTGATTTTTCCATTACTGTTAAAAGGTGTAACCATTGGTACGATTACACCTTCATAGATATTGGTTCTATTAGTATTCATTCTATTAGAATTTACTCAAGCAAAATAATGTAGCATATTTAATGGCCTGTATCATACTTTCAGCGTTTGCTTCCCCTTTCCCCCCTTTGTCAAAAGCCGTCCCATGATCAACGGATACCCTGATAATTGGAAGGCCAAGTGTAATATTAACTCCTGATATTCCTTCCCATTTCTGTTTTCGGGAATTAAAATTAAATCCCAGCAATTTAGTTGGAATATGTCCCTGGTCATGGTACATGCAGACCACTATATCATACAATCCCCCCTTCATTTTTGGAAATATGGTGTCCGGTGGATGTGGACCATCGGCATTAATTCCCTGTTCCTGGGCCATCTGAATAGCGGGAATGATATGTCTGATTTCTTCATCCCCAAAAAGTCCATTCTCTCCTGCATGGGGATTTAGGCCATTTACAGCGATCCGGGGATTATCGATGCCCATATTTCGTAATGCACGATCCGCCAGTTTGATGGTTTCCAATACCCTGTCCTTGTTAATTCGCCTGATAGATTCAAGCATGGACCGATGGGTATTCACATGGATCACCCGGAAGTCTTCATCGGCCAGCATCATGGCATATTGAGAGGTGTTGGTGAAATGTGCGAAGATCTCAGTATGACCTGGGAAATTGAATCCGGCCAATTTAATGGCTTCCTTATGAATAGGGCCTGTTACCGTGGCGTCCACTTTTTTTTCTAGCGCCAGATTGATTACTTTTTCAATATATTCAAAAGATGCCTTTCCGGTCATTTTGGAAATTGTATTAAAAGAAAATACATCCATTTCAATGTTGGGGATGTTAAGTACATCAATAATGCCATATTGATACAGCCCTTTACCCGGCTCTTTCACAGAGTTTACCTTGAGATCCAGGCCACAAAATTCAATAGCCTGTTCGATAATCCTTGCATCACAAACCACAAGTGGATTACATATCTCATAGACCTCTGACACATTGAGTGCTTTTACACATACTTCAGGGCCTATTCCTGCAGGATCGCCGGCACTTATGGCAATTCGTGGTTTACTTATTTTATTTTCCATTTAAGCATCAGTTGATGGTTCAAATATGTTTTTTGGCCAGGGATAACTGCCGGGTTTTACGATCAGGCAGATGCCTGAATTGTTTAGTTCCAGTTTCACCACCCCAATGTCCAGGACTTCCCTGATTTTCAAATTAACCCCCTGGTTACGGACAATGGTGGAAGCTGTTTCACCACCTTCAATAAATATCTCATCTCCTGAACTACTTTTATTAATTAGGACTCCGGCTATTTTTGACAATGATAATATAATCCGGCGTAGAACCAATGGTCCGCTTAGTTCAATTTCCGGTCTTGCAATAATGATGGCTTGTCCTCTATCGAGTGCCAAAATGATCTTTTCTGAAAATATATTATAAACTCTATGGCTTTCTAGGCTTTGTTCCGGAAGAAAAAAACATGTGTATCCGCGTCCCTGAAGTGTATTGATTGTACTAGTACCATTTATTGAACGTGTACCTATAATAAAATGCCTTCTGCCTCCGGCAGGCAAGTATGAAACCGGAATTGCTTTTTTCAATTTAAACTTATGGATCATTATGGCAGTGAAAAAGTCGGCACCTCCAGCCGCAAGGCTATATTTTGTGAGTCTGGTGCTTACGATCTCTTTAAGCATATCATCAGAATAGGCATCGGGGATTTCCAGTTGTACGGCGTGATCCTCTTCATTTGGATGATCCGGTGTCTTCGCTTCATAACCGTCAATGATCAGGTCTCTGACCATGGCACTGTTTCTTGGGTACTCAGGATCATATTGAAACTCCGTTTGGTCAATAGGAACTCCATGGATATAATATTTGCCATTCTTTATGGTTCTATCTTTTGATGGATTGGCAGGAACCAGGACAGCTTTATTCAAATTCGTCATGGAAAGTATTGCCTTCACCTCGGATGCGATCGGTCCGCGGAGTACCGAATCCACCTTTTTATAAATAAAATCAAATGCTGATAAATCCAGGTCTTTCAAAATGGATTGCAGGGTTTTATATGCTTCCTCCGGGGAAAAACTTCTGGTATTGGTATCAATTACGATTACATCATTTTCTATTTTATCAGGTCCTGTATGACTGGTATGTATATTTACAGATAATCCAAAAAGATGTGCAATGCCGCCTATTTCAGCTGCACCGGTAAAATCGTCTGCTATAACCAGTATTTTAGGCATTTAAGAAAATGACAATTCAATTTCTAAAATAATTCGCTCCTTCTTATCATCAATTCCTATCTATTTCGCAAAACCATTATCACCTAAGAATGGATTCGGAATTTTGAATGACATGAATTCAGAGCAAGTACTTCTTAATATTGAATTGCTAATTTCGAAACCTTTTAAACTAAATGACAGCATTGGATAAAAAAGATTTAAAACGAAAAATTCATAAATTTTTCGCCATTAGGGGCCGATTAAGCACAATTTCCTGATAATCAGTAAGATAAAAAATAGTTAAGAAAATTTAAGCGTTATTTCTATAGTCTGAAAACAGGTTATTGAAAATGTACTTATCGAGGGTTAACCCCTGATATATCTAATTGAATATAAATCGGTTATACTATAATATTTTTAGTTTCCTGATAAAGTATGATAATCGGGCTTAAAAAAAATCCTCAAAAGAAATCGATTTTTTAAAACAGAAAGATCAGTTTCTCAATAATTACTGTCAGAATCAAAATACTGAAAAAGACTTTTATAGTGGCTGAACTGAACACCCGTCCAAGCTTGCTGCCTATTATATGGTGATCCAGGAATAGAACACCAAGAGTGAGAGGTAGTGCGACAGGAAAATAAATGTATCCACACTGGTATGAAGTGGATCGGTGCCAGGGTTTTTAACCAAGTTAAATGCGGTGAGGACCAGTGATGTTATAAAGATCATAGCAAGCGATATTGATCTTGCCATTTTTATATCTAAATGTAGTTGGGTGGTAAGGATGGGCACAACTGCTGCGCCTCCTCCCAGGCCGGTAAATGATGCAAGGGACCCGCCAACAATTCCTGCCAGGCTTAGTCTGATTTCACGGTTCTTAGATGGTGGTTTTCTCAGATTTTCATCTCGCTGAAAAAATAGGGAAACAAGCATAAAAGCCAGAAACAAGATCAGCAAAACATAGAAGCAGGTAATGGAGTACCATGAAGGTGAAACGATTGTGGTTAAGATAAATATAGAAAAAGTGCACCCGGAAGTCCGACCCATAGCGACTCGCCAGGATAGAAATCCCGCTTATAAATATTCAATATATTTGAAGTCAGGCTTGCAAAAAGAACGCCGAATATGGAATTTGCTATAATAAATTGAGCTAGAAATTCAGGAGGTAGTCCTGCTTTGGTCAGGGCATATGGTAGTACTAAAACATAGATTATACCTCCTCCAACTCCTAATAATCCTGCGAGGATTCCACCTCCAATTCCGGCGAGAATCAGCCAGGAAAGATCAATCATTATTGGTTTTAGCCAACAACTGATTATATCGATCGGAATCATTCAAAACCTGAATGGCTTCCTGTAGCTGAAGATCATCATCAAAGGATGCTTCGAGCAATCCTTTACTAAGATAATATCTGCTCACAATATCCTCCTCGAGGGTTGACCTGATCTCATCCTGGAATTTTATAAGGTCTTTTTCCTTATTATGTTTTATTTCCTTTTTGAGTTCGGTTATGGTTTCTTCAACCATTCCATTAAATTTTTCCTCTTTAGAAAGCTTAATAAGATCATCCAGTGTTTTTTCAACCCGGGTGGTATAATCATAATCCTTATCATTCAGCCAGGTGATAAATTCGTCGAATTCTTCATCTGTTAATCTGAAATCAGCAGCTGTTCCGATGGACTCATGGGCATAAAAATATTGGGTCGCATAATTAAATATTAGTCCCTTGGATATCAGGCTAATGGTGATAGGAGCAAGCTTGCTTTGATCCACCGCTATATCGGGATCAATTCCGCCGCCATCATATACCACTCTTCCATTCTGTGTCTGAAATTCAACTTTCAACGAATCCGGTATGCGTTTTACGCTACCATCCTCATTGCGTTCATTATAATTAATGGCTTGTATACAACGACCGCTTGGGATATAATACTTCGCCGTGGTAACCTTTAGCTGACTGTTATAAGATAATGGTCTGGTTGCCTGAACCAGGCCTTTTCCAAAAGTTTTCTTTCCAACCAGAACACCCCGGTCATAGTCCTGCATTGTACCTGAAACAATTTCCGAAGCAGAAGCACTTCGTTG
>CALOCZ010000045.1:2500-50354 GCA_942491935.1 uncultured Cytophagales bacterium | reverse complement strand
CTGCCAGAGCTGATACATGCACGCCAAGGCGGCAAAGGTCACAAGCAGCCAGCAGCCGATAGACACTTTGAGCAGCATGTTTTTGGCCTTGCCGCTCATAAGCACTTCCTTTCAGGTCGTGGAGTCAGGCAGCTCAAGGTTGTTTGCTCTCCGCAGCAAGGCCCTGCTCGACGTTTTTTCAAAATCAGAAATTCTTTTGATGTCTCCTGTTGCCAAAGACAGGGCGGCCCGCCAATAACAAGCTGCCAGCCTTTGGATAAACAGTATCAACAGTCAGGGTTTTTTGAACACATCTGCAGAGAATGTTGCGGTTGTATGTTTCTGCTGCGTATTCCTCCATTTCATAGCCAATGGTTTTAAATCCATTAGCTTCAAAACCAAGTGACAAACCGCCGCACCCTGCAAAAAGATCAATGACTGTTTTGTTGAGCGCAACATCAATCCAAGGAGTTAATTCTTTCTTTATTTTTTCCCAGTATTCCATCTTTGTGCTTCTAAAGGGGCAGATGCTAAGGCATTGCCCCTTGTTGTGCAAGAAAAAATGTCAGGCCTTGAGATCAATCTTGACGATCTTGTCGCCCGGCTGGAGGCTCTGGCCAACCTTGACGTGCTGACGGTTGCGACCACGCCCGCCGCTTCAGCAGTGATCGGGGTCTGCATCTTCATGGCCTCAAAAGGTGTTCAGGAAAAACAAAAAGGCTTAAGAGGGAAATTTAAAATTGTTGGGCAGATCGGCCTGGGATTGATTGTTGGCCTTACGCTGTTTTATGATGATGATGTTGTCGTCAGGGAATTTACAAAGGATTTCGTTCAGCAAGATGGTGTAAACGAAGTAGTGATTGGCTACCAGGACATACAATCTACCATTACTACGATCCCATTTTTTAAAAATAATGAATTCGATTATAATTTACCTTTCCTTCCTGATGCCTATACCTGGATCATTTACACTCTGGTAGTTATTGTAGTAATGACAGCCGTATTCAATGGGGCAAACCTCACAGATGGGCTCGATGGCCTTGCAGCTGGTAGTTCTGCGATAATTGCTATTGGACTCGCTATTCTGGCCTATATTTCAGGTAACGTGATCATCTCGGATTATCTTAATATAATGTATATACCGAATGCAGGTGAACTGGTGATTTTCTGTACAGCACTTGTTGGGGCATGCATAGGATTTCTATGGTATAACGCGTATCCGGCTCAGATTTTCATGGGTGATACAGGAAGCTTGTCCCTGGGAGGTATCATCGCCGTTCTGGCACTGACAATAAGAAAAGAATTACTGATCCCATTGTTATGCGGAATCTTTCTGATTGAGAATTTATCAGTGATCATTCAGAGTGTCCTATTTTAAGTATACAAAGAAAAAATATGGTGAAGGCAGGCGGATATTCAAGATGTCGCCTTTACATCACCATTATCAGAAAAAAGGGCCTGAATGAATCGAAAATAGCCACACGGTTCTGGATTGTAGGCATATTGCTGGCGATCCTGACATTAGCAACCTTAAAGCTCAGGTAATATGGATGGAAAACGAATAGTCATATTAGGAGCAGGTGAAAGTGGAATAGGAGCGGCCTTATTGGCTAAAGCTAAGGGACTAATCCCTTTTGTTTCGGATTCCGGTAAGATACTTCCTGAATATAAAGACATATTATTCAGGAATTCTATCCCGCATGAAGAAGGGCAGCATGATGAAAATTATCTTTTAACAGCAGATGAAGTAGTTAAAAGTCCTGGAATACCTGATCATGCACCAATAATTCAAAAACTATATGAGAAAAATATTCCTGTCATTTCTGAGATAGAATTTGCTTTCAGGTATACCAATGCTAAGATTATCGCGATTACCGGAACTAACGGGAAGACCACAACATCTTTGCTTACCTATTATCTGCTGAATCAGGCAGGGCTGAATGTTTGCCTGGCCGGAAATATTGGGTTCAGCTTCTCCAAGGAGGTCATAGAAGATAAGTTCGATTATTTCGTGCTAGAGATCAGCAGTTTTCAGCTGGATCATATAAAAGATTTTAAGGCGGATATTGCCGTGTTGCTGAATATTACGCCTGACCATCTGGACCGGTACGAAAACGATTTTAATAATTATATAGAATCCAAATTCAGAATCCTCAATAAAATGACTGAGAATGACATCTTTATTTATTTTAAGGAGGATGATGTGATCAATAATTACCTCGAAGAACATTATATCCGGCCCAGGAAATTGGGGATGGCCCTTCATGAGATCCCGGAGATCAATGCCAGGATGAATGGAAGGTATTTGAAGTTTTCACTGCCTGTAAGGGATGAGGGAGAGTTTAAAGTCAATATGGGATCTATAAATTTAACTGGTCCGCACAATATGGTTAATACCATGGCTAGTGTTATGATCGCCAAGGTATTGAATGTATCAGACAGGAAGATTAAGTCAGCCCTCAAATCATTCAATAATGTACCTCACAGGTTAGAAAAAGTAGCGGAATTTCAAGACATCGCTTTCATTAATGATTCTAAAGCCACGAACCTCGATGCTACCATAAAGGCCCTTGAGAGTTATGACCGGCCGATCATATGGATTGCAGGCGGAGTTGACAAAGGTAATGATTATGAAGTACTGCTTACACATGTAAAAGATAAGGTAAAAGGGATAATATGCCTTGGAAAAGATAACAGGAAAATAGTAAATGCTTTTAAAAGTCATATCCAGGAAATTAAAGAAACAATAGATATGCGCAGGGCTGTGAAAAATGCTTTCAATCTTGCGGGTCCCGGGGATGTGATTTTATTTTCCCCCGCGTGCGCCAGTTTTGATTTGTTTAAGAACTACGCTGACAGGGGGAATAAGTTTAAAGATGCCGTTGATAAATTGATCCATAGAGCAGCAAAAACATAGACATATGTACAGGACATTTGTAGAAAAACATTTAAAAGGTGATCCGATAATCTGGTTCATCGTGATTCTATTGTCTGTTCTCAGCATATTCGTAGTATATAGTGCTACAGGAACACTTGCTTATCGCCATATGGGAGGTAATACTGAATATTACCTTTTAAAGCATACCATGCTTGTTTTACTCAGTTTTATGGCCATGTGGGTCGCGCATAAAGTTGATTACAGGTATTATTCCAGGATATCCAGGTTGTTCTTATGGATCTCTGTTCCATTGTTATTGATTACGTGGAAATTCGGGGTAACCATAAACGAAGCTTCAAGGTGGCTTACCATACCTATTATCAACCAGGTATTTCAACCATCTGACCTGGCAAAACTAGCCTTGATCACTAATCTGGCTGCTATGTTATCAAAGCGCCAGCAAAATATAGATGATCTTAAAGATACCCTGATACCTATGTTGCTCTGGTGTGGTCTCATATGCGGTCTTATTGCATTAACTGATTTCTCCTCAGCAACTTTATTGTTAGTTACCTGCCTTCTTATCCTTTTCATAGGAAGGGTGCCGGTTAAATACCTGGCTTTGCTGGTACTTGTCGGTGTTCTCGCCGGCGCACTGGCATTTTCGATAGGGCAACGGGGTGAAACAGTAGTAAGCCGACTAAAAGATTACCTGGATCCGACAGAGATCCCATTCCAGGCAAAGCAATCCTATATTGCGATAGCTACTGGCGGGGTTACGGGAAAAGGGCCGGGTAATAGTGATCAACGAAATTTTCTCCCGCATCCATATTCTGATTTCATTTATGCAATCATTATTGAAGAATATGGATTGGCTGGAGGTCTGGCAGTTGTTGTTCTTTACCTGGCTTTATTATGGCGGGGAATAATTACAGCTTCCAAAAGCGACAGGGCTTTTGGAGGGCTTCTATCGGCGGGATTGTGCTTTGCCCTTGTCCTGCAGGCAATGATAAATATGGGGGTAGCGGTCGGATTGGTTCCTATTACTGGATTGCCATTGCCTCTGGTGAGTATGGGAGGGACTTCCCTTCTATTTACAGGATTGGCCCTTGGTATTATACTGAGTGTAAGCCGCGGAGAGATAGAAGAATTTGGAGGCCGATCAGGAAATATTAAAAATGTACCAAAAGCAGCATAGCAGCTTGAAATATAAAGAAACTAAATATCGGGTTATAATCAGCGGTGGAGGCACTGGGGGCCATATATACCCTGCAATTGCAATTGCCAATAAGCTTAAAGAAAGGATGCCGAATATAGAAATCCTTTTTGTAGGCGCTAAAGGTAAAATGGAGATGCAGAAGGTCCCCGAGGCAGGATTTCCGATAAAAGGAATTTGGATAAGTGGGATTCGACGTAAACGTTCAATTACGAACCTTTTATTTCCTTTAAAATTGCTGATTAGTTTGGTTCAATCGTACGTTATTATAGCTAAATTTCGACCGGATGTTGCAGTTGGAGTCGGCGGTTTCGCCTCAGGTCCTTTGTTATGGACAACCAGTTTTTTTCGAATCCCCACACTTATCCAAGAACAAAATTCTTATGCAGGAATTACCAATAAGTTACTGGCTAAAAAGGTTGATAAAATCTGTGTGGCCTATGATAATATGGAGCGCTTTTTCCCAAAAGACAAGATCATAAAGACAGGGAACCCCGTCAGGGAAGATATCCTGGATATTGCTAATCGGAAAACAGCAGCACTCAAATTCTTCAACTTTGATCAGGATAAAAAGACTGTTTTTGTAATGGGGGGCAGTCTTGGTGCAAAGACAGTGAATATCAGTGTTTTTAATAATGTTCAGAAGATCATCGATGAAGATGTACAGTTGGTTTGGCAGATTGGGAAGATATATTTCGACGATTATGAGCAGAAAATGAAGAGCTACGATGTAAGCAGATTACGTATGTATGACTTCCTGAGGGAGATAGATCTTGCCTATGCCATGGCCGATGTGATTGTTTCCAGGGCCGGGGCTTTATCCATATCGGAGCTTACAATTGTAGGAAAACCTGTGGTTTTGATACCCTCCCCGAATGTAGCAGAAGACCACCAGACAAAAAATGCAGAGGCACTGACATCCAACGATGCAGCCATTCTGATCACTGATCAGGAGGCCCCTGAAAAATTAGTGGATACAGTATTGAAAATTCTTGAAGATAAAGACAAAATGCAGGATCTGGGTACCAATATTAAGCGATTGGCCCTTACCGGTGCAACAGAAAAAATAGTGGACGAAATCGAAAAATTATTAAATTGAATCTGGAAAGTAAATATGGAATTTATTTCGTAGGTATTGGCGGTATCGGCATGAGCGCCCTGGCCCGATGGTTTAAAAGGCAAGGGAAATATGTAGCTGGATACGACCGGACGGAAACCCCTCTTACTCGCCAACTTCAAGAGGAAGGGATTGAGGTATCCTATGAAGACTGTGCATCATCTATTCCAGAAAAAATAATAGACCAGCCAAAAGATGCGCTGGTAGTCTTTACACCAGCCATTCCTTCTGATAGTGAAATTCTGAATTATTTTAAAGACCACAAATACAAGATCAAGAAACGCTCAGAAGTTTTGGGAGCGATCACAAGGCAGAGCTTTACAATTGCTGTAGCAGGAACCCACGGTAAGACCACAACAAGTGCTATAATAGCTCACATACTCAAAGAAACCAATCAGAATATGGTGGCATTTCTTGGCGGCATCCTTCAAAATTACGAATCCAATCTGGTAATAAATAAAAAAAGCGGGCAAGCACTAAATATGGTTGTTGAGGCTGATGAATATGACCGATCGTTTTTGACTTTGAGCCCGGATATAGCCATAGTAACAGCCATTGATCCGGATCACCTGGATATTTACGGTGAACATTCCGTAATGCAAAAAGGCTTCAGTGATTTTATAAATAAGCTGAAAAATAAAGGCACACTTATCATTTATAAAGGCCTATACGAAAAAGTAATCCCCGAAGATCGACCTGATATCAAAGTCAGGGAATATGGATTAAGTCATATCCCAATAAGAGCAGAAAATATACGATTGGAAAAAGAAGAAGTTCGTTTTGATTATTATAGCCCTGCTGAGATAATCGAGAATATTCCTTTATCACTACCTGGATTTCACAACATTGAAAATGCAATTGCTGCCATCACAGCATGTTTAAAAATGGGTATCGATGGATCTGCCATTAAAGCAGCTATATCCACATTCAGGGGAATTAAAAGACGTTTTGAATATATTTTATATACTGATAATCTGGTATTTATTGATGACTATGCTCATCATCCTGAAGAAATCAAAGCATTGCTTAGTTCACTAAGGGCAATTTTTGAAGGGCATAAAATAACAGCACTATTCCAGCCCCATTTATACACGCGCACCAGAGATTTTGCAGCTGAATTTGCAGAAGCATTGGACCTGGCAGATGAAGTATTAATAATGGACATATATCCAGCCAGAGAAAAACCAATTAAAGGTGTGGGGCCGGAAATGATCCTTGAAAAAATGCATTTAGAAAAGAAATCCTTGTGTAGTAGGATAGATGTGATTGAGGAGTTGGATGAAAGAGATCTGGACATAATAGTTACGATTGGCGCCGGAGATATTGATCAATTGGTAGAACCTATAAAAATTTTATTGTCGACGAAATATGAAATTTCCGAAAATTAACATACGGAGCGAAATAAAACTGATTGTGCTTGTTGTACTGGCTTTTTCAGCTATTGCATTTGTGGAAAGGAAACAGGACAGTAAAAAGATTAAGGAACTCAATATCCTGATCCATGATGAGGGCAATAATTATTTCCTGAATAAGGAAGAGGTTCATAAATTGATTACAGCAGATAATAGCGACTTTGTCATTGGCAGTGATTATGCAGATATTGATCTGAAAGCGATTGAAGGAAGGGTAAGATTGAATGAATATGTTTACTCCACCCAAGCTTTTAAGGACCTTTCTGGAAACCTGACCATTGAAATTTCATTATGTGAACCAATTGCCAGGATCATCAGGCCAGATAAACCTGACAGCTATATCTGCGAATCCGGCAAGATCATTTCAACTTCTGAAAAATATACACCCCGGGTTTTACTGGTTAGTGGTGACTATCTGAACAAGCTCAATTCAGGAAACATATCAGCCGATTCAGTATACCAGAGATGTTTTGAATTGGTTAAGTATATTGATAATGATCCCTTCTGGAAAGCGCAGATCACACAATTAAACATTGACAGGAAAGGAAACATCATTCTATATCCTCAGGTCACAAAACAATACATCGAGTTTGGCAAAGCCGAGGACATTGAAGAGAAATTTTTAAAACTGAAATATTTCTATAAGAAAATATTGCCCCATAAAGGCTGGAACCATTATGCTAGGGTAAATCTGGAGTATGAGCATCAAATTATATGTGAATAAATTAAAATAACATGGGAAAAGATAAAATTATCGTAGGACTTGACATAGGCACCACAAAAATATGTGCAATTGTTGGTCGAAAAAACGAATACGGTAAACTTGAAGTCCTCGGAATGGGTAAGGCTGTTTCGGATGGGGTTGTAAGAGGGATTGTTACCAACATCGATAAAACCATTCATGGAATTGAGACAGCCATGAAAGAAGCAGAGGAACAATCCGGGATCAATATTCGTGTTGTAAATGTTGGTATTGCCGGCCAACATATTAAAAGTGCAATTCACCATGGGGGTATTACAAGGAGTACTTCCGATGACGAAATCACAATTGAGGATATTAACAGACTAACTAATGATATGTACCGGACGGTTACCCCTCCGGGAAGCGAGATCATTCATGTAATGCCTCAGGATTACTATGTTGATTTCGAAGATGGGATCATGGACCCGGTTGGGATGTCTGGGGTAAGACTTGAAGCGGATTTCCATGTTATAACCGCACAAACCAATGCCATAAATAATGTAAACAAATGTGTCAAGAGGGCCGGACTGGAAATTGAGAACCTGATCCTTGAGCCTTTGGCCTCTTCACTTTCCGTATTGAGTGAAGAAGAAAAAGAAGCCGGTGTATGTCTTGTTGATATTGGAGGTGGCACTACTGATATTGCCATTTTTCATGAGAATATAATTCGCCATACAGCAGTAATACCATTTGGCGGCAATATTATCACCTCTGATATTAAACAGGGATGTCTCGTAATGCATCATCAGGCTGAACTGCTGAAAACAAAGTTTGGGAAAGCCATTGCTGAGGAAGCCAATCCCAATGAGATTGTTTCCATCCCGGGATTAAAGAACAGGCCGCCCAAAGAGATCTCCATTAAAAACCTTGCTCATATAATTGAAGCCAGGCTTGAGGAGATCATTGAACTTATCCATGCGGAGATCATTACCTCTGGATACGAAAATAAATTGGCCGGAGGTATAATCCTCACTGGTGGTGGAGCCCAAATGGCCTGTTTGAAACAACTTGTTGAATATATGACAGGTATGGATGCAAGGATCGGCTATCCTAATGAACACCTGGGTAAGAGTAAAATTGATGCTGTCAAGAGCCCCATGTTCGCAACTACACTTGGATTGGTGCTATCAGGATTTAAAGCCCTTGATGAACGCGAAAACAGATACATGGAATCCCAGGGTAAATCCGAATCTTCTATAAACAAATACAGGGGAGATAAGAAAAATACAGGAACAAAATTCTTTACTAACATAATAGAAAAAACCAAAAGCCTGCTTATTGACGATGTTGATGACAGGCAGGATTATTAATTAAAACTAGAAACTAAATGGAGGACAATACTATGAATTCATTCGAATTTGACATACCGGCCCACCATAAGTCCATAATAAAAGTTATTGGTGTAGGTGGAGGTGGCAGCAATGCTGTCAATCATATGTTCAATCAGGGAATAAAAGGGGTCGAGTTTGTTATTTGCAATACCGACTTACAGGCTCTACAGAGCAGCCCGGTACCAAGTAAACTGCAAATAGGAACCACATTGACAGAAGGTTTGGGTGCAGGTGCTAATCCTGAAGTTGGCAAGGATGCAGCGCTGGAAAATAAGGAAGAGATCAGGAACCTGCTAAGCGAGAACACAAAAATGGTATTTATAACAGCTGGAATGGGTGGTGGTACTGGTACCGGAGCTGCTCCAATAATAGCGCGTGTTGCAAAAGACCTGGATATCCTGACTGTCGGGATAGTAACTCAACCCTTTAAATTCGAAGGCAAGAAGAAATCATTTATTGCAGAATCCGGAATTGCAGAGCTGAAGGAAAACTGTGATACGGTTCTTGTAATTGTCAACGATAAATTAAGAGAAATATATGGTAATTTGCCGGTAACAAAAGCATTTGCTGAAGCCGACAATGTATTGACCACCGCAGCAAAAGGAATAGCAGAGATAATAACGGTATCAGGATATGTAAATGTTGACTTTGAGGATGTTAAAACAGTAATGAAAGATTCTGGCGCTGCTGTTATGGGATCATCGACCGTATCAGGCGAACAGAGGGCCCTGAAAGCTGCAGAAATAGCCATCTCTTCGCCTTTATTGAACAATACAGATATCCTTGGAGCTAAGAAGATCTTATTATCCATCACTTCCGGAGAGGAAGCTGAATTGCAAATGGACGAGCTTTCAGAAATCACGGATTATATACAGGAAAGAGCTGGTGAAGAAGCAGAGGTGATATTTGGTCATGGTGTGGATCCAAACCTGGGAGACGGAATAAACGTTACTGTTATCGCTACCGGGATTGATATGCCAGCAGATGATATTTCTTATGAGGAACGAAAAAGGATTATTGACCTGGAATCCAGCAAGCAGATAAAAATCTTCGATGAGGAATTGCTTAGATCTGAGCAAAATGAAACGCCAGTCGTGCCTCCCAAAAAAGAAAATCTATCTGAGAGGGGTTATGCTTTTGAATCCCCGGAACGGCGACCGATGGAAGAAAAGGCAGATCCTCAAAAGGAGGAGCTTGTAGATCTTAACTCACCGGTTAATCAGGCTGCACAGGGAATAGATAATAATATGGTCACAGAAAGTGAAGAACTCGATGAAAAGAGAGAGTTTTTGCTTCAACAGGCCAAAGAGCGGTCAGAAAAATTAAAAAAGGTTAAGAATTATAATGTTTCTGAAGATGAGTACAAGGAAAAATGGGACATGCCGGCTTATTTAAGAAAGAAGGTGAAACTTCAGGATGTACCCCACTCATCAGAACATGAAGTGTCCAGATATAATCTGAATGATGACAACCAGATCCTGGGCAATAATAAGTTTCTACATGACAATGTAGATTAGCGTTATTGATTTATAATTTCATTAATATAATGTTAATGAGTGCTTTTATAATGTAGTTTTTTTCATAATTCAGTTTTTTTTAATAAGGAACATGGATTGTCCTCCCCCTGTTCCTTTCGTTTTTTACCCCATATCTTATTAATAGAGGAAGTTCGAAGCACGCTGGAATTTTGATCAGATTTAGTAAAATGTGCTTGAATTTGCAGTTAAACAAACCGATTTATCCTGGTGATTGAATTCATTGTTCAGGATTGGGAAATTGATATTATTCGGGAGGTTATTATTAGCCTTATTTGCTTTGCCTTTCTTCCTGTTAGATCATATCCGAAAACATGACATCTGTCATGTATTTTTATTTGGACTAAGTCTAAATAAAAATTAATATTGCACTGATAATCACTGTTAATTTTTAAAGATATCTACAATGAGAAACTTTTTATGCTTTATGATTTCGTTATTTCTGTTCGGGAAAAAGGTTTGTGCTGAAGACGGAAGCCTGGAAGGAAAGATATACGATAAAGGTACAAATACAGGATTGCCAGGAGCCAATGTTGTAATAGAAGGTATGAATACGGGGACATTTAGTGATGGGGCCGGAAATTTTTCAATCAAGAATCTGGAAACCGGGAAAGTCATCTTAAAGGTAAGTGTGATTGGTTATGAATCGATCAGGCAGGAGGTTCAAATTGAACCAGGCATGACCAGTAATATAGAAGTTCCACTTACAGAATCTATTAAAGTCCTTGATGGGGTTGTGGTAAACCGAGTATCACTAGTCGCTGGCACATCCGGCATTAAGGATGTAGTTGGTTCAGCACATTATATTTCTCCCTTGGAACTGAATAAATTTAATAATACCGACATCAACAGGGTATTGAGGAATGTCCCCGGGGTGATCATTCAGGAAGAAGATGGATTTGGTCTGAGACCCAATATCGGGATGAGGGGTACCGGTGTCGAAAGAAGCTCTAAGATCACTTTAATGGAAGATGGAATACTTGTAGCGCCAGCTCCATATGCTGCCCCGGCAGCTTATTATTTTCCAACATCAGGTCGTATGTCGGGTGTGGAAATACGCAAAGGATCCAGCCAGATTAAATATGGCCCTTACACCACAGGAGGAGCGATCAATTTTAATTCCACGCCTATTCCAAATGAGTTTGATGCTAATATAAACCTGTTTGCAGGTTCCCATGGATTTTATAATGTCCATGCCAATGCAGGAGCCTCGTTTAAGAATGTTGGATTTATGGTTGAATCCTTTCTGGCCAACAGCGATGGATTTAAGGACCTGGATAATGGCGGTAATACTGGATTTAACACGCAGGATTATCTCGCTAAGTTCCGCATAAACTCCAATCCGGATGCTAAAGTATATCAATCCTTATCCTTCAAAATTGGATTGGCTAAAGAAAATTCCAATGAGACATATCTTGGTTTGACAGATGAGGATTTTGAAGATACCCCGTATAGAAGATATGCCGGTTCACAAATGGACAATATGGACAACGAACAGAACCAATGGCATATCAGATATGCTGTTCAACCTGCCAAATTTATAGATATAACAACTACTTTATATCACAGTAATTTTGAAAGAAACTGGTATAAACTTGATAAAGTAAAAGCGAATGATTCAACGGGGGATAAAAGCATTACATCGATCCTTAATAACCCTGGAACCTTCAGTAATGAAATGAATATTATAAGGGGATCTACATCGGCCGTTGATGATGCCTTATCAGTGAAAGCTAATAACCGGTCTTACTTTCTCGAGGGCATTGAGTCTATCATCGGACTAACATTTCCAGGTGTAAACGTAAACAATGAAATCGAACTGGGAATACGCCTTCATCGCGACCAGATGGACAGGTATCAGTGGGTAGACAAATACAAAATGTATGAAGGTACAATGATGATGACGGATGCAGGAATTCCAGGTACAGAGAGTAATTATATACTTGATGCAAAAGCCATAGCATCATTTGTCCAATATAAATTCGAATACCATAAATTGACGGTTATACCTGGTCTTCGTTATGAAAACATCAGGTACGAAAGGGAAAACTTTGGTAAAAGTGACCCCGAACGTTCCGGGGATGATGTTTCTTATACGGATCATAAGATTGACATATTTATACCTGGTATTGGAATCGATTATTCAATATCGGGAAACCTCTCATCATTCCTTGGGATTCACAAGGGATTTTCACCACCTGGCTTGAAAGAGGATACTGAACCTGAGATCAGCGTAAATTATGAAGCAGGGGTTCGCTATAATTCTCCAGTTCTCTCATTACAATCTGTATTTTACTATAATGATTATCAGAACCTGCTCGGATCTGACCTGGCCTCGAGTGGGGTCAGGTTCCGGTCAGCCGTTGGATGTTGGGGAATCCATAATTTAGTCATGGACTTGAACATGAAATGGCATACAATCCCTTGGGAAAAGGGAGATTCGACTTATACTTTGCCATTTCGTTTTGTTTATACCTATACCCATGCTACTTTCCAAAGTGATTTCGAAAGTGAATTCGATCCCTGGGGAAGTGTTAATACCGGAGATGAAATACCCTATATCCCAAAACATCAGTTCGCGTTTAATGTGAGTCTTGAACATAGGAAATTCAATATCAATTACAGTTCTAAGTTTGTTAGTGATATGAGGACAATCGCTGGACAGGGAACATTTACAGATCCTGAAATGATCCCTGCCTATTACGTGGCTGATATATCAACAAATGTTAAGTTAAATAAATTTCTTACCCTTCAGGGTAGTATTAATAATGTTTTCAATAACACATATGCTGTATCCCGACGCCCGGCAGGATTAAGGCCTGGAATGCCACTTAGTTTCCGGGTTGGGGTAAAAGCGCATATTTATTAAAAAGTTCAAGGATTCATTTTTTCCAAATCCCGGATAGTAATTGATTGATGATTATTGGATGAACTGATCATTACTTCCCGGAATCCCTATAAGTGCGGGTCTGCAGATTCGCACTTCTTTTTATTCACAACCATTTTCAACCTCAAACTATATCAGGTGTATGAATAAATCTCTACTAAACCAAAGGGATATAAAAAGTATTGTTAACTAATGATATTAAGAATCAGGAATTAATCCTCTTCTCAATTATCTGTTATCGAATGATTGATAATAAATCATCATTTTGTCTTCCTTAAGCTTTCTGTAATAAGTTTTTTTTACTTCTGCTTGTTTTTCTGACTAATAAATCGAAAATTATCTCAATTTTTTGAACCTATCATGTAAAATTGATTTTTATGGAAAAGCAAGAAGTACAAACACGAGTAAAACAAGTTGTATCCCGCGTATTAAAGATGGATGAAAGTGCCATTAATGATGACGCTAATTTTATTTTCGACCTTGGTGCGGATTCTATGCAAAGCTTAGAGCTGGTAGCAGGATTTGAAGAAGAATTTGATGTTGAAATGGACCAGGACAAGGCATTGGAGATCCAATCCATCGATGGAGCGGTTGAATTTATTGAGGGATATTTATAGTAAGTATTTCTTCATTTTTTATTTCTTACCTATTTAACATCATTTTCTATGACATCCAGATTTGAATTACATCAGGAAAATCTGAAAAAGATTTTCAACCCGGAATCCGTGGCTATTGTTGGCGCTACCAAGCTTAAAGGAACTGTACCCTATGATATTGTTGAAAATATCCTGAAATCGGATTTCAACGGGGCAGTTTATCCCGTCAGTCCCAGGGAAAAGCATATTGCGAGTGTTAAGGCATATAAATATGTCATCGATATTGAAGATCCGGTTGACCTGGCCATAATCGTATTCCCAAGTGCAGTTGCACATATGGCATTGGAGCAATGCGGACAAAAAGGGATTAAATCAGTGATCATTATCTCTGCAGGTTACAGGGAGATTGGTGAACGAGGCATCGAGCGGGAAGAACAAATAAAACAGATCGCTGAAAAGTATGACATCTCCTTTATCGGCCCCAATTGTCTTGGTGTGATAAATACCGATCCAAATGTCAATCTTGATGCTTCATTTGCCCGGCAGATGCCGGATCCGGGAAATATAGGATTCCTTTCACAAAGTGGCGCCTTATGTACAGCGGTTCTGGATTATGCAAGGGCCAAGCACATTGGTTTTTCTAAATTTATCAGTTTCGGTAACAAAGCAGATATCAGTGAAATTGACCTGATGTTCTATCTGATGAATGATGAACAGACTAAAGTGATCTTAATGTATCTGGAAGAGGTTAGTGATGGGAAAGCCCTTATCGATGCTGCCCGGGAGGTGATCGCGAAAAGCGGTAAACCGATATTGATCATTAAATCCGGACGTACATCTGAAGGCGCCTCAGCTGCTGCCTCACATACTGGTTCGCTGGCTGGTAGTGATGAGATTTGTGATGCTGCTTTTGAACAGGCTGGAATACTAAGATGTGACAATATAGAGGAAATGTTCAATAATGCCATGGCCTTTGCTTATCAACCACCGCCCCGGTCAAACCGTGTCGCAATTATTACGAACGCCGGTGGGCCTGGTGTACTTACCACTGATGCCGCAGTGAAAGAAGGACTGGAAATATCCAGGTTTTCCGAGGAGACTACTAAATTGCTAAAAAGGCATTTGCCTTCAACAGCGAATATTAAAAACCCTGTAGATGTTATAGGGGATGCTCGCGCCGACAGGTATAATGCTGCGTTGACGGCCGTTTCGAATGATGACTCCGTGGATGGGATATTCGTGATCCTTACACCACAATCCATGACAAATATCGATGAGATAGCTGAGGAAATCGTGAAAGTATCCAAGGAAACGGATAAACCGATCTATACCTCCTTTATGGGAGAAGCTGATGTCGCTTCGGGGATCGATATCTTACTCAGAAATAAGATCCCGCACTATATTCTACCTGAATCGATGTGCAAAGCCTTCGAAAGTGATTATCGGTTCCATCATAAGATCAAGGGACATCCTTTTAAGCCTGTACAAGTTGAGGATGTAGATAAAAAATCAGCGGAAAAGGTATTGGAAAGAGCGCTTCAATCTGGCAGAAAGGTTCTTGAAGAAGATGAAGCAGAGATCATTCTCGGTGCCTATGGATTACCGGTACTTAAGGGGAAACTGGCCAAATCTGCAAAGGAAGCGTCAGCTATAGCCAAAGAGATCGGATTTCCGGTAGCGATGAAGATCATGTCGGATGATATCATCCATAAATTTGATACGGGCGGGGTGATGCTCGATGTGGGTAATGAAGAGGCTGCGCTTATTAAATATCAGGAAATTCTTGATAATGTTAAGGAAAAAGCTCCTGAAGCAGATATTCGGGGGATATGGGTTACAGAAATGGCTCAGAAAGGAGAGGAAGTGATCCTGGGTATCAAAAGGGATGCTGCCTTTGGGCCTGTGATCATGTTTGGGCTTGGTGGAATTTTCGTAGAAATATTTAAAGATGTAAAATTCAGGGTAGCTCCTTTGGGCGAGACTGGAGCAAGACAGATGATTGAAAGTATCAAGGGATATAAATTGCTTTCCGGTGCCAGGGGTAGAAAACCTGCTGATACAAATAGCCTGGTGGATTGTATTTACCGGCTGTCACAGTTAGCGGTAGACTTCCCGGAGATACAAGAACTGGATGTTAACCCGATCATTGTATATGAAGACGGGCAGGGGTGTGCTGTTGTAGACGCGAAAATCATGTTTTAACACTTAGTTTTTTTATTATGGAATATCGAAAGTTAACCACGGAAGAAATATCAAATCTCGAAAAACAAGGTTGTATCGCTGATGACTGGTCAAGTATTGAGGTTCGGGATCCCTTTTAATACGAAGAATATTTATCAGGTGGTATTTATGGGCAAATGTAAACTGGGTAACTTAAATGGCCCGGTAGATAATCCCGGAGGACACCAAAATAATGCTGGATTATATAGTTCCATTATAGATAATTCTACCCTTGAGGACAATGTTCTGATCAGAAATGTTAAACATCTGAAGAATTATTATGTTGAATCAGATGTTATCATTGAAAATGTCGATGAATTGGCCGTAGAAGGAGAGGCGACTTTTGGAAATGGAACGGAGATCGATGTCCTTAATGAAGGAGGGGGCCGTGAATTGCCATTGTATGATAGGCTTTCTTCCCAGATGGCCTATCTGATGGTTGTATACCGACATGAAAAAGACCTAATTAACGTCCTGAAGAAATCTGTTGAAAAATATGTTGAGAAGAAAAGATCTTCCAGGGGCAGAATCCTTAGCGGATCAAGAATAAGCAATTGCAATACCATAATTAATGTTTTGATTGGCCCGGAGGTAAGCATAAAGGGAGCTCAATTACTTCAAAATGGATCTGTGATAGGAGAAGGCGGAACCACAACGAAGGTCGGAGCGGGAGTAATTGCCAAAGATTTTATAATACAGTCAGGTTCATCCGTCGATTCAGGGGCTCTAATTGATAGTAGTTTTATTGGGCAGGGAGTTAAGATCGGGAAGCAGTTTTCTGCTGAAAATTCACTATTCTTTGCTAATTCAGAAGGATTCCATGGCGAAGCTGTGAGTATTTTTGGCGGACCTTATACCGTAACGCATCATAAGTCCACTTTGATGATTGCCGGTATGTTTTCCTTTTTTAATGCTGGTAGCGGAACCAACCAGAGTAATCATATGTATAAGTTAGGTCCTTTGCACCAGGGAATAGTAGAAAGAGGATCAAAAACCGGATCCTTCTCATATATGTTATGGCCATGCCAGGTAGGCCCTTATAGTGTTGTTATGGGGAAACACGGGGGTAATTTCGATACAACAGACCTGCCATTTTCATATTTGACAGTAGAGAATGAAAAGACATTTCTGACACCGGCTATGAACCTGATAACAGTTGGTACGAAGCGGGACAGCACCAAATGGCCAAATCGTGACCGGAGAAAAGGGAATACGAAGCTTGACCTGATTCATTTTGACTTATTAAATCCGTTCGTAATAGGTAAGGTACTTAATGGAATAGGCATACTTACCGATCTTTATGAAAAGACACCGAAAGAACGTGAAGTCGCCTCTTATAATGGAGTAAGGATCAAAAGATTGATGCTGAAATCCTGCAGAAAATTCTATGAAATGGCCCTGCATATTTTCCTGGGAGATCAGATTCTCAATCAGCTTGAAAAGATTAAGGGATCCATTTCTTTAGAAGCAATTCAGTTGCTTATTTCAGGTGAAATAACACTTTCTGATCAGGAATGGGTTGATATGGCCGGGCTGGTCGTGCCTGGTGGTCAATTGTCAGGATTAATATCCAATATTAAATCGATGAAGGACCCGGATGTGCACAAAGTGGAAGGTGCCCTAAAGGATCTCTATGATAATTACAGTTCATATACCTGGGAATATACCCGGAAGTTATTAAAGGAGAGGTTCGATATAAGCAGTGAGCAGTTAAAGGCCGAAGATTTAATGACTATTATCTCCCGGTGGAAGGAAAACAGTATTCGGTTAAATAATATGATCCTGGCTGATGCTAAAAAAGAGTTTGATGCCAACAGTAAAATCGGATTTGGCTTAGGAGGTGATCAATCCATAAAAGATGCAGACTTTGAGGAAGTGAGGGGAAATTATGATGACAATTCTTTCGTAAAAGGTTTGTTGGAAGAAAACGATATGATCGAAAGTAAGACGGCTGGAATACTTCAGAAACTGGAAGCCATGGATTAGGGATTTAAGATCTGTCACCTGTGAGAGCTTTTGAGATCAAAAAAGGTAAAGGTGACTGAATTCTTTACAATTTAAAATATAAACTGTGAATTAGGACGACATAACAGGCCTGTTTTATTTCTGGTCCTGGTATTTTTTTATTTTGGGTCTTTCATTATTACGAAAAAAAATATAAATAAGATGGGCCCTGTATTCCAATGACATATTGAAAGTCCTGGTTATCAAATATCTGACTCCTGTAATTGCCTGGTAGCTTAAATCCGGTCTTGCTAATTCAGGTCCACGGGAAAGTAATTTAAATTCAAGATGACATCCTGAAATTCCAGTCGTTCCAGGCTGAATCCGGGTGATGTTTATGCTTCCCTTGTGCAGGTAATATAATGATAAAAAATAAAGGAATAAGCAGTATTTTTTTAACCATAATTCTACTTTTCATCTTAAAGAAAAGTAAAGTTTATTCAAAGTCAAACTCTTCTTAATATTGTATTTTTTCCACATTTTGTACTATTCTAATATACGCCAATGGCATATGAGGATATGAGCAGAAATCAGCTAGTAAATTGAATTTCAAACCATTTTTGCTAAAAATTTACCAGAAATAAGCGTTACAAATACACCTTTTAATCAGATCAAAAAAAAATGCTGAGAATCAATTGAAAATTGAGGATATTTTTATATAATTTAATTTTATAAGCACTATAATAGAAAGATAAATTTTCTTGTTTGATTTTAGTTAATTTCAAAATATAAATAAACCGTACTACCATGTTATATCAGGAAGGATTAAAAACGCTGAAAAAAGGATTGGAAAAAGGCGTTTCTAAAGATGATTTTTTAAAATCCGGTTTCAAAAAACTCGACAAGAAATATGGCGGTATTTTTAAAAAAGGAATTACTGTTATAGCCGGTACCAACCAGGATGATCTGACGAATTTAGGTGTTTCCTTACTGAAAAATATCTCTTTAAATAAGGAGGTTTCCTCATATTATATTTCCTTTCATGATATTGAAATAGATATAGTAAAGAAAGTGACCAGTGCTCTTCTGAAAATTAAAATGAAGAATATTATATCTGCGAAGATGAAGAAGGATGAAAGGTCTAGAATAGAGAAGTTGATAAAAAGCGATACAGTTTTCCCTACTTATATTATAAATAATATCAAACAGGATACCATAGAACTGACTTATATGGTAAAAAACCTGATCTTTGATAAACATCCCCATTTGTTCATACTTGATGGGTTGAATAATATTGAAGGTACAGACTCAGAGAGAATGAAACTGATCGAGTCGATCAAGTCGATTTCCTATAACACAGGTGTTCCTTTCATCCTCTTATACGAACTTGTTGATTCAGGGAAATCATATGGAAGTAATGGTACATTTTCCCAAATGAACCTGAACTCGGATCGATATCTGAAAAGCATGAGTGATTCAATTATCTATCTTACAGAGCCTGTTTTCAATAAAGGAAAAGATAAAAAGGGAGCAAAATCTAAAGGATCAGCAGACCTGGTCATTAGAAAATCAAAATACGGGAAAACAGGTTCAGTATCTTTAAGGTACAAAATGAATTTCTGTCTTTATGAAAATCCCAAAAAGTAGAACTTCCTTCATTATATAATAGAAGATTTTTTCTTTAATACAAGGCTTAAATCAAGAGGTACCCATTTGCGATTATTAAACTACTATTTATTGACTTTCAATAAGGATTGCATGTATGAGATAAATTGATTGACCAAGCTTGGTATTATTATTAAAACTCTAATTTATGTGAAATTTATAGTTGTACCCTTGAACTCATTTTCATAACATAGATTTCAATTGGATAAAACACTAAATACTATGAAAAAATACTTATTACTTTCACTTGGATTTGTCTTCATGATCGGTGTATACTGCAATGCTCAAAAGATAAAAGTTGATCTGGATAAAACGATCGATTTTTCGAAGTATAAAACCTATAAGTTCATGGGGTGGCAGGAAAACATTGACTCGATCGTTAATGATTTCGACAAGAAAAGATTAAGTGGTGCCTTTATGGAAGAAATGAACAAAAGAAAATTGAAACTTGTGGATAGTGATCCGGATATGTTGATGGTAACGTATTTGGTCATTGATCAGGAAACAAGTATTACCGGTTACACTAACTACACCGGAGGAATGGGCGTTGGCTTCCGAGGTGGCTGGGGCTGGGGTATGGGTATGGGCTCCTCCACAACCAATTACACCGAAGACGATTATCTGGAGGGAACTATGGTAATTGATTTTTACGATGGTGATTCAAAGAAGCTGATATGGCAGGCAACTGGAGTTAAAACGGTTACTGAAAATCCTGAGAAAAGGGAAAAGACCATCCCAAAAACCGTCAGTAAAATGATGAAAAACTTCCCCATTCAGCCTGTAAAATAAAAGATCTCACACATTATTAGATATAAAAACGTGTCGATTTCGCCACGTTTTTTTTCCTATTATACATTAGTTCAGTCCAGCCCTTAAATTTTCTACGTTCTTACTCATCAATGAAATAAAATCTAGCTCATTTCGATTTCCCCCAGGATTAAACACGATCACTTTTACTCCCATGCCTTCAAGTTTCTTCCTGATCTCAGGGATTGGTTCATCCTCCCACAACATAGCTCGGGCAGAGTGATGTTCTAGTTCATGCTCAAATTCCATCCACGCGTTTTCAGATGGCACCTGGTCAGGTTCCCAGTGATAGCTGATGATGTCAACCCCATATCCTTTGGCCAGATACTGATACACCGGATGAGATGCAAAAACCTCCAGGTCTTCCTGATCATCAATAATTTGAGCCAATTGACCATCAAGCTCGCTTAATTGATCCTTTACTACCTTAAAATTTGTAGTAAATAATTCCTTTTCCTCAGGAATCAAATCCATAATAGCTTCATGCACTGCTTCAGCGTGCTCTACAGCATTTTTCAAGTCTAACCATGTGGTAAATGCATACCCTGTATGACTGTGTTCTCCTTCCGGCCCATGGCTGTGAGCCTCTCCTTTCATCTCAATGAGCCGTTCCGTAAATGCTTTTGAGGTATTCACCTGGGTAGATGCAGGTAAACTGACCTTATCTGTCCATTTGGCATAATCTGCTCCATTTAACAAGATGAGATCTGCATTTTGAAATTTCTCAATGCTGGCGGCGTCCGGTTGCCAGTAAGCAGGATCTCCTTCAATTTCAGGAAAAAAGACCTCGACCTTATCGCCTCCAATCATGGTAGCAAAGTTGTATAAAGGATAATTTACAACGGCTGCCAGGGATTTTTGATTATTTCTTTCCTCCTGAGCCTTCTTTTTATCAGATGAACAGGATATCAGAATGCATGATAGAATAAATAGAGTAAATGCGCTCGAATGTAATCTTTTCATATTATTATAATATTGAAATTCGTAATTAGAGATTATTAACTAAACATCAAAAAATTGGTTTGCTATTCTTTCTAATAAAAAATTTCATTTATTCAGCAGCTAAATTAATATCGATATTTGGATGACCAAATGATATTATCAGACAATAAATTTCTCGATAAAAGTATTTACATAATAGCCGGATGCAAGGTATAGCAGGAATGCCAAGATCAGGCTGGCCATAAACATAATGGCTATTTCCATAGACAATATCTCCACAACTTTAAACCGTGATGATCCAATAATCTCAAGGGTATTGATCTCATCTTTCTTAACCTTATGGTAAGGGTCATGATCAATACGAAAATCAATAAGGTAGCAAAACCAACTGCAATAAAAACCCCATCAAAAATCTGTTTTATTCGAAATATGCTGTTCAGCAGATTCCGTACCACTTGCTGCGGTACTACTGCTTGTGCTTCAATCTCCCCGGATTCAAATCTGCCCCTTAATATAGTAAGTGAATTTTCATCTTTCGGTACGAACAGCATGGAACTCACAGGGAAATCTTTCTGAAGGCCATGGAAATGGAAACTATCCTTATTCTTCTCTGTGATCTCATTGTACATAAAAACTTTAGCGGTAGCTGTCACAACTCCATCTTTGTTATCCATAACAAGCGTTGGGTCTGTTTCGTTTGCGAGATCCTGGTGTCCATGTCCAATTC
This sequence comes from uncultured Cytophagales bacterium, assembly GCA_942491935.1. Taxonomy (GTDB): domain Bacteria; phylum Bacteroidota; class Bacteroidia; order Cytophagales; family Cyclobacteriaceae; genus JAGTVG01. The sequence goes on along the minus strand of CALOCZ010000045.1, from coordinate 28,356 downwards.
CCATAATGATCCACGTATTTTTTATGTCGGTAAATATGGCATTATCATCTGGTGTATTGGTCGGATTCAATATTCCGGTGATTTTCATTTTCAGTGGATATACACCGGAAAAATCAAAAAAACTTTCGGGAGAGGAAATGATAAAGTCACCCGTTTTGAGATCTAAAGCCTCGGCAATGTTATAGCCAAGCATACAATCCCCAAGTGAAGCCATTTTTTTACCTTCAAAGAGTGTCATTTCCCTAAATTTCAAATAATCAAGCGTGGTGCCAACAATAGGGTAATTACGGGCATTAAATCCGGTGAGCATGGGCACGCAATACCCAAAACCAAGGCTATTCAGTTCATCCACCTCCAACATGCTGACAGGATCCAGTTTCTCATCCTGAAAATACAATGAATTAATAACCAGGTCAGTAGAGCTACCTTTTTCTCCGATAATCAAAGGAGTGGTGGTGGCACGGTCCATCATGCGTATTTCACTTTCAGTGATCAGTTTTTCCAGGCCATTGGGAATGTACACAATCACAGTGATAGACGCAACCAGGATCAGGCTTCGCATCTTATGATACCAGATGTAATGAAATGCTAGAAATAGACTATGTCGCATCTTCAACCAATAGTTTAGAAAAATCAATTACCTCATCAAAGTCGGGCAATAACTCGTGGTCATGTGTAACTGTAATTAAAGTTGTATCCTTTTCACGACAATATTTAAATAACAGTTCCAGGATCTTCTTCTTATTTTTAGGATCCAGGTTGCCTGTCGGCTCATCAGCAAGGACTAATTCTGGTTGAGTAACGAGTGCTCTACATATGGCAACCCTTTGCCGCTCACCTTGCGACAAGTGTTTAGGATATTTCGACAGATATTTTGAGATACCTGCATATTCGGAAAGCGTTGAAATCCGATCATTAATTTGAGGATCTGATTTCAACCGGGTATTGATCCGGTAGGGCAACATAATGTTTTCGAATACGGATAGATAATTGATTAACTTGAAATCCTGAAAAACAAAGCCGATTTTACTGATCCTGAAAGCCCTACGTTCAGATTCCACCAGGTTATTAATTTCGATATTTTTATAAATTATATTGCCCTTCTGTGGTATTGAAATACCAGCAATCAGATTCAATAAAGTGGTTTTCCCTGATCCACTGGGTCCGATTAAAGCATGCGTCTTTCCTTTCTGAAATTCAAGTTGATCGATTTGCAATTGAAAATCAGATTTCGGGTAATTGAAAAACATGTTGGTAATTCTTAGCATAATCCTTTCGGAGATCACCAAGGTAACAACAATATGATTTAATTTAAAATTATTATAGATTGTTCCAATAATGACCGAATTGGAGATAAAATGCCCATTCTTCATTCCCCCGTGCTACATCGACACCCCAGTATATATTCAGTAATCTTGCCAGTTTATATCTAAATCCAGTCCCGACACTCCAGGTTGTAGTGTAATCCTTAAATGCTTTTTCATTGGAGAAGGCTTTGCCAATGCCAGCAAAACCAACAAGGCTCCATCGCCTGGCAAAATCCCATCGTTCTTCGGTTTCAAGAACAGTGACAATTTTTTCCTGGTATCGCAGTGCCGGAATACCCCTTAAGATTACGTAGGGTTGTGTGAAAAAAGGATAATCATCCCAAACAAACCTGAAATCTGCCCTGAAACCAAGCACCAATTTAGGAATTTTGTTAAAGAAAGCTGTCCCATAAGCATCTAAACGATTGTATTTAAAATCACTCCCTAACCAGGTATCGTTAAAAGCATATTTCAGGTACCAGCGTACTCCTTTATTTGGGGTGATTGAATAATCCCGGTTATCGAAATAGATGATGGGGCCAATCCCTCCAATTGATCCATCTCGCTCAGGATCAGGGATTTCTATAGGTAATGATGGTAATTTAAATGTGGCTTTATAGTTAAAGTAATTATATCTTCCACCAATAAAGTATCTGCTTTCTTTAATTCTAAATGCAATTTCCTGTACGAGAATCAGGCCTTCGAGATTAAATCCGAGTTTGATTTCATTACCATTTGGTAAGCTTGGATAATAATTCAGATTTACTGATGTATAAGCAAGCGCTCCGATATACCGGATATGGTCCTGTTTCCAAACCCCTGAATAAAATGCGGCCAGTCCCCAGGAGTTATTGCCAGTGTATAGGCCACCAACGCCGTATATGGTGGGTGCCACATGCTTTCCTTTCAGTAAGGCTTCTTCATCCTGGTCAAGAAATAATATACCTCCTCCTATCCCGTTCTCCACAGCCGGTTCAGTTATAATAGTGAACATAGGAAAAAATCCATTATAATTCAGCATCCAGTTACTTATATCAAAAGCATTATCAGTGGTATCCAAGAACATTTTTTTGAACTTCGATTGGGCAAGCAAGCCAGAAAACGAAATCCCGGAAAGTATTATTAGAAGGGAAATAATTTTTATCAGTCTCATTAAATCTGATATGTTTTTAGAACTTGATAATTTGATAAATTGTTTGTCTTTGAAATTAGAATCAATCAATAATTTGTTTTTAACCAAGAAGTTTGATGAAATTTATCAACAAGTTATATTAGAACAATATCTAAAAAATTTATTTGAGAAATTAGTATTAACGAATATAAATTTGATAACATGAGAAAATTATTTTTCCTATTAAGCCATTTCATTTTATGGGCTTGCTCATCGATATCCATTAAAACTGTTGATACGCCCGATCTGGACTTGGCATTATACCAAACATATAACTACTTGAAGTTTAGGTATTCTCAATACAAAAGCATAACATATAATGAAAAAAACTATACCGTTTTTATTGAACAAATAGATAAAAACATGACTGTAAAAGGCCGTAGTTAAGCCGAGAATCCCAATCTGATCATAAACGTTGGCCTAGTTGTCAGGCAGAAAGAGCAAACGAGGGAAACGGATATTCGACCAGAAATTAATTCCAGCTAAAACTCCACAACCTTATCTACTTTGAACATCCTGGAAGCTTCCCCATCAACCAGCTTATACTGAATCTGCCGGATCCCTCCGGTTGGATTGCTGTTCGTATCTCCCTCTTTATATATTGGAAAACGCTGTGCAAAGGTGGTTTCTATAATGGCGAATTCGTCATGACCCATATAGCCCATGGAAATTTCAGGATTCTCGGCAATCGGTGGGAAATAGATCTGGCTCATGGATTTTTTGTTATTCACTGAATAGCCAATGACCGATCCATAGCTCCCACTGCCAGCAGAAGTGATATAGACTAAAACTTCTGGAGAGCCATCGCTGTTGAGGTCTTCAATCTCTGCATTGCTTACATTTCCATCTATTTCATGCACTTGTGGCCGGTTGTCAATTTCTAAACCTGAAGGTTGAATGATCAGGATATTCAATGATCCCTGCTGACTGGCATGTATATCGAATGTAATTCCCTGAAGGGATAAGCTCTGATTATATCCGGATGGACTTAATTGTGAATCATCTAAGGATTCATTGATTTTTGTATAAGTTCCGGCCAGGCTGCCACCACCCGAACAGAAATACATGAGAAAGTCCAGATCTGCTTTATCTTTTGTAGAAAAGCTTACGGATTTATCTTTAAATGATAAAAGGATTTTCTTGCCTTCAAAGTCAACTTCTAATATCGAATTATCCTGTAATATTCCTTTCCCTTCGAAAGTACAGGTAGGTTTTTTCTTATCTGACCTCGATTGTACCCTGATATATGCCAATTCAGGATTTATTTCTGTTATGGTCACAGCTACCCAGTCATATCCCTGATCCCGTGTATCATAACCCTCTGAAACATAACTGCCCTCTATATTTTTAATAATTAAAGAGCTGGAAGAGTCATTTTCTACAAGAACACCCGGCTCTTCCGGCCTTTTAGATTCTTTACAGGAAAAACAAAGAATGATAATTAGAATGAGGAATAAAGTACTTCTATTTGGCATTTTGGTCGTTTTTAAATTCGAATATAGTGAATGTATTTTTCCTTACAATATCCCGATATATTAAAATGCGAAAAATTGTATTTCAATTATGAAATAGATCAATATTAGTAATTTTATGCTAACGTATCTTTTCTGTCTCAGAAGTAGAATTGACATCGGTCACATGAGATTCGAAGTATGGATATTTCTACAATACGTCAATAATGGTTCATATTTTGCACATATTTTACTTTGTAAATTCTCCCTAATCGTCATTCACCCGGGTTATTATTTTGAAGTAATCTTCAAGTTCCTGAACCACCCCTCTGAATTATTTCCGACCCAGAAACCAAGAAGGCCTTCTTTCCTATTACTCAATTGCTGGATCACCAGTGAAGGTTCCTTCGCATTATTAACAAATACTTTTACCTCAGGATATTTCACCTCTATGGTTGCATGGAGCCAGCCAGTCGGATCTGGAACCGGGGATACCGGATTCTCATACTTTTCAGGGAAATTCTCGCGCAGGAAATACCAGGTATTTTTTGGATGGGAGATATATTGAACCGAATGACCTTTCCGTTCCGGACTTTTGAAATTAAAAGGCCTGAAATAAATAGCGTCAAAGGTGCTGTCATTCAAAATATGGAAAGCAATTCCAACAAAGCTCTGGCCTCTAACATCAATGCCTTTTATATCAAGATCGATCTTACCATTCTTAAATATCAGATCATTGATCCATAACAATCCATCACCCGGTTGCCCATTCAGATGTACAATATCATCTTCAACAATCTGACGATTATACAAAGTCCATATGTCCGGATTGTTGATGGAAGATAAATCAGGTGTGATCACCTTGTTTTGGGCATGTAATGTGACTCCAATGAATAGCTGGAATGCCATTGAATAAAGAAATACCTTTTTCATTTTCTGTTCTTTTGTTGTGGATAAAATTTTTAATAGAAAAAAAATCAAATTGATAAACTTTTATGAAGTTACAGGATTATCATTAATATTATAAAGTGAAAATGTGATAATTATATCTTAACATATTTGAATTTGTTATTTGTTATAATTTTCAGATTAAAGCAATTAAATCCTTATTGTCTAGTACATAAAACATGAAAGAACTCATCTGGATTGGACCGGCATTGATTTTTGGCCTTATGGCAGCAAGGATTGGACTGCCCCCAATGGTAGGGTATCTGATCGGAGGATTTGTACTTAACATATTTGGGGTGTCAGATCCGGTATTCCTCACTGAAATCGGAAGTCTTGGTGTTACTTTATTGCTTTTTACTATTGGACTTAAATTGAATATAGGGTCCCTTTTAAAGCCTTATGTATGGGCGGGAGCCACACTTCAAATGCTGGCCGTGGTCCTAATATTTGGAATATTGATTTTCTGGATCAGCCTTGGAGGTCTCACCCTATTTACCGGAATTGATATATCGGCAGCTTTTATAATTGCTTTTGCCCTCAGCTTTTCAAGTACAGTATTTGCAGTTAAAACGCTTGAGGAAAAAGGAGAGATGGGCTCACGACACGGGCAGGTTGCTATTGGTATTCTTATCATGCAAGACATTATTGCCGTGGTATTTCTGGCCATGTCAACAGGTAAAATCCCTTCAATATGGGCGCTGGGATTATTCGCATTGATCCCTTTAAGGCCAGTCTTTATAAATTTAATGACCAGGGCAGGACATGGAGAACTTTTAATCTTATACGGATTCAGCCTTACCTTTGGTGCATACGCCTTGTTCGATTTCCTGGGTTTGAAAGGTGATCTGGGTGCATTGATCATTGGCATGATGCTGGCAGGTCATCCCTCGGCCTCAGGTATGTCTAAAAGTCTGAATGGATTTAAAGAGTTTCTCCTTGTAGGCTTCTTTCTAAGTATCGGAACAGTGGGCAACATCTCATTTTCTGCCCTTCTAGTAGCCTTCCTTTTGGCTCTGGCAGTATTTATTAAGGTTGATCTGTATTATTTAATACTTTCTGCATTCAGATTAAGAAGCAGGACTTCAGCATTTGTTTCTTTTAATCTGGCCAACTATAGTGAATTTGGTTTGATCGTTGGTGCTATTGCCTATGCAAATGACTGGATAAGCGGTGATTGGATCGTGATCATATCTCTGGCCTTAACCTTTTCTTTTATCATGGCTGCATCCCTTAATAAACATTCCAGAAAAATATTTGGAAGATTAAAAAACTATTTAAAACGTTTTGAACGAAATAGACCATTGCAAGAAGATATTCCTATCGACTGTGGAAATGCCAGGATAGCAATTATTGGAATGGCCAGACTTGGAACAGGTGCTTATGATACATTAAGGGAAAAATATGGAGATGTATTGATCGGAACTGATCCGGATCAAGCTGTCGTTCAACGGCATCAGGTAAAAGGGAGAAACGTTATACTTGCGGATGCTACCAATGAGGATTTCTGGATCAGCTCACATGGGAATAACATGAGCATTATACTCCTCGCAAAGAGGCAATTTGAAGAGAACATCAGTGTCGCCCGCTTGATCCGGCAATACAAAGGAAAAATACAATACATCGTCACAGTTGCTGAGTACCCTGACCAGGTGGAATTATTTAAAGCTGAAGGCGTGAATGCCGTTTGGGATTTTGATACGGAAGCTGGCACCGGGTTTGCTGAAGAAGTTATAGCTAAACTTGGTGATAACCTGGATGCCATGCTTAAATAGAATTAATACGATAATTGGTTAGATCATTAGTAAGCTTATGCATTTATCGAACCTGGTAAGCCATAGAATAATCCGTTTGCTCCTAACATGATGAATAAGCCGCTTGGAGATGATATTATTGGAAATCTAGTTTGAAATCCGTAAACTCGGAACTTAGATCTTAATTCGAAGTAAATAGCTGATTATATTGATTTAAGACTGACTTGAAAATCTAAGTACTAAGTAAGTATCTAAATCTGGATTTTAGATTGAGAGATGAATATCACAGAAAGTAAATAATTAAACATAAATTGAAATTCGGTTTCAAAGTATTGATCCTATTTGGGGAAATATAATTCCATATGAAAGAATTCAGGATATTAGGTAAATGGATGTTGATCATCGTTCCACTCTCATCAGTGATCGGAACGGCCATCGCCTTTTTCCTATGGTCACTGGATTACGTTACTGATCTGCGAATTGAAAATCCCTGGTTGTTATACCTTCTCCCTTTGATAGGCGTACTGATCATCTGGTTCTATAGAAAATTTGGCGGAAAATCTGAAAAAGGCAACAACCTCATCATGGATGAGATACATGAACCAGGCGGTGGTGTACCTGTCCGGATGGCCCCCCTTGTTTATCTGGGCACTATTCTTACGCATCTCTTCGGTGGCTCAGCCGGCCGGGAAGGAACTGCCGTTCAGATTGGTGGTAGCATTTCTGCACTGTTCCGTAGATACATCAGCCTGAATGAATCCGATACAAGAATACTGCTAACATCAGGGGTGGCCGCCGGATTTGGCGCTGTATTTGGAACGCCTCTGACCGGTGCCATCTTTGCTATTGAAGTTTTGACGATAGGAAAGATCAGATATGACGCGATCATCCCTGCGCTTCTTGCCAGTGTGCTGGCAGATGTAAGTTGCTCGATATGGGGCCTTGGGCATACTGAATATTCTATCCTGTTTATAGAAAATGCCTATCTTTTTAGTGAGAAAGTCCAGATAGATCCCTTACTGTTGGGAAAAGTACTGGTTGCCTGTATCGCCTTCGGACTGGCGGGATTTCTATTTGGGGAACTGACCCACAGGATCAAGGATCTTTCCAGAAGATTTATCAAAAATCCTTATCTGATCCCATTGGTTGGAGGAATAGTAGTGATCGCCATTACCTTCCTTTATGGTAATTATGATTATAATGGTTTGGGTGTGGAATCATACCGTGAAGGAGGAGTTTCTATATTAAGTTCTTTTAAAGAAGGAGTTGCGAATGCTTTCAGCTGGTTACAAAAACTTGTCTTGACTTCTGTAACTCTTGGCACAGGCTTTAAAGGAGGCGAAGTGACCCCTTTGTTTTTTGTAGGGTCCACGCTGGGAAATGTCATGGGTGAACTCATGGATGCTCCGATTGATTTGTTTGCCGGCCTTGGATTTATAGCAGTTTTTGCAGCTGCAACAAATACACCATTAGCCTGTACCATCATGGGGGTTGAACTTTTCGGTTCGGATAACATATTGTATTATGCCATCGCTTGCTTCGTAGCATATTTTTTCAGTGGTCATAGCGGGATCTATAGTTCCCAAAAAGTAGGCGTACCAAAGATATTTGATTACCACCATCACAAAGAATCAACACTTGGGGAGATCCGAAAAGAAGGGATCAAAAAGCGCAAAGAGGCAAGAAAAACTAAAAGAGAAAAAAGAAAGAACAAAGATTAAATTCTTTGTCAAAATATTTAAACACCTTATTGAACGTTCTGACATTTTTGCCTGATACCTATAAGAAATTGATTATTTCTTGACTTCCAGGACTTAGAAAGAACGGGCACTAAATATAATAAAGGCGGATATATGATAATAGACCTTCCAATAAGGTAATCGCTACCCTCCTCTATAATTAACCTGAATTCCGTAAACCACTGAAATGCATTGCCAGATTAGGTTTTTGCTAATCAGTTAGAATATAATATCTTTTATCCCGGTCAGTGTCTAAGGAGTAAGGATAAATTAGCCAATCAAGGTTATTTAGAAAATAAAAGAGGTACATGAGATTATTGCATAGCTCATTTAATTGGACAATAAATCACTATGAATGAAAAGCCAGATCATAAATTGACATTAACTTTATGAACTCTTGACTTTAAAAATCAAAGGTATCATCAGTCTTAAGGATCCAGTCCTGCAATAACTTTCTATGATGTTCAATGTTTTCCTGAAAAGATGGATCATTGATCAGGTTGACCATCTCACCAGGATCTTCCTTTAAGTTGAAAAACTGCTCATTTCTCATTCCGGTCGAATAAACATTGTATTTGAAATCAGTTGTACGAAGCATACGGCCTTTTCGCTTTTGATCTGGTTTATAATCCGCCAATTCTACGACCAGGTAATCCCGCCAATCAGATGAAGGATCCTCCAGGATGAGTCGAAGACTCTTTCCCGTAAATTTTAATGAAGTGTTTACTCCGGCAAAATCACACAAAGTAGGTAAGATATCTATTTGAGAAACAAGATGTATGCTGTCTATCTTAGCAGCGGGGATCATATCTTTCCAGGAGATAATAAAAGGTATATTTGAAGATTCTTCGTATAAACTCAATTTTGCTGCCCATTTGTGTGAGGCAGCTCCATCTCCGTGATCAGAAGTAAATATGATCAAAGTATTTTTATCCAATTCATTTTCTTCAAGAGCATCCAATACCCTGCTTATTTCTCTGTCCACCATCTCAGTAAGACGGCAGTAAGCGTGATAGTAGCCTTGCCATTCCTTGTCACTGAATTCCAGATTCGCCAGTTTGGTCTCCATGCCATATTCATCATGTTCAGTACGCTTTTGACTGATAAATTCAGGTTCATCTTGATTTATATCGTGATTTTTTGGAAGGGGAGGTAATACTTCATAGTGCTCGGGGTGTGTCCCTATTACAGCGGGAAGTGTATAATCAAAACCATAATAACGAATCTCAAGCAGGGAATCTTCTTCTGTTACCCAACCGGCTTTACGCGGGTAAAAACATATGTCATGCGGATTGTGATAACTTACAGCAAGGAAAAAGGGATCTTCTCTATTGTAATTATCCAGAAAATCAACTACTGCTTTCGTTAGGGGCGGATCGGTTTCTGCTCCCAGCATCCAATTCTTTACTTCCGGATCATAAAATGGCAGCATTTCAAAACCCTTAATATGCTTCTGTTTTGAGGCTGCTCTTTGGGGATAACTCTCTGGTAAATGCCATTTCCCTGCCCAAACTGTTCTATACCCGGCTGTTCTAAAGATTTCCCCGGCATTGAGTATGTCTTCCTTCATTGAATCGCCATTCCATTCTACACCGGTTTCATGCGGCATACGACCGGATATAATGCTGCTACGTGCAGGACCACATACCGGCGAGGAACAATAGGACTCTGTAAATAATACCCCTTGTCGGGCAATTTTATCCATGGCAGGGGTATGAAGGAATGGGTTTCCTGCACTACTCATCATACTTACGTTCTGCTGATCTGTAAAGACAAGCAGTATATTTGGCTTTTGTTTTTTTTCGAATTTTCCCTGATCATCACAGGCCAGGGCAATAAGAGTAAGGATCAGGAAGGATAAAAAAAATGTCCTTTTTCTATTAATTGATTTTTGAGATATCATTATCATGGATTATTCTATATCTATTTTAATCTTTTCATTTTGCATCAATCGAACAGGGCCTATTATACCTGAGGGCAAGGGTTTATAAGATTTCCAGTACCGGTTTCCCTCATTTCTGTCTCCCCTTCCAACATTACTTCTGGTCCTTTGTTCAACAAAAGGTTTGTCCTTTTCACCGACCAATTGATTTAACCAGGTATTGGCTACATCAACAACGAGGTAATTATTCCCTTCTCAGAGAATCCTTCCAACATCAAATTGGTATGGAGGAAACACGCGGGTTCCTAATTCCTTTCCATTCAAATAAACTTTAGCGACTTCTCCAACTGCTCCCAGATCGAGTACCCAGTTTATATGCTCATCCAAATCGGCCTCATCCATGGAAAAGCTTGTTTTATAGGTGGCTTCTCCACTGAAAATTGAAAGCTCAGGATCCTGATGCCTTGTCCAGTCCATTAAATATTCGAATGACTGAATCGGATCAAATCCCCAGCCATACGGGAAAAAGACCTCCCAGCTATTCGTTAATGTAAAAGATCTTTCCTTGTTTTCAACAGTCAACTCACGGATAGAACCGTCATTGAATGTCAGTGTGTAATTCCCTGGCTTACCGGACTTAAAAACCATTTCTTCGTCTTCATGATATGTAATGGAACCCGTAAATGAACCACCTTCCGGGAATACGCTCTGGCCCTCCCATTCGATTGCCACGATGTGCCTGAGAGGTTCTGTATCCATTGAAAACACAATAAAAACTGATCCAAAAGGTTCCAGGTGGATGGGTAATTGCGTTCTTCCATTTTCAGCAACATAGACAGCTGATTTCTCAATACTGCCCTGAACAGGGTCAAAAATATAGGGTTGTTTACCCATTACCCTGAAATCGAGTACAACATCAATATCTGTTGAGTCGACATTACGAATGAAATATATTTCTTCACCGGAGGTAGCCCGGTGAACATAATCCAGTTTGGCAGGCATGGACTCCGGGGATCTGTACTTAAAATCCTGGAACACCCCCAGTTCAGTAAGAATCTCCTTTTCCGTATAGCCGGAATAGATCATGCCTTTTCCATATGTTCGCTTTTGCTTCTTTTTCCTGGATTTTGGCCATATTTTATTCGCCAGAGTTTTTAATTGCATTTCGCGGTTCTGATAATCTTTCAAACCCGGAACAGTTGTTGGCTTCTCGCCAAGGATATGAGCTCCTTCAAGCAGGAGGCTTTCAATCTTCAACAAAACATCAAGACTCATCTCAGGTCGATCTGGCAGTACGAGAAGTTGATATTTCATCCCCGAAGGCAATAGAAGTTGTCCATCTGAGGTAACAGAACTTTGTAACAGCACTTCTTTATTGAGGTCATCATAATCATAGCCATAACCCAGTGATTCCCTTATATACTTTGCCCCTGTGGCGAAATTGGGAATGTCCTCTCCATAATAATATGCTACATCAGCGACAAAATGGCCTTGTTGAAGGAGTACGCTTATTCTTGTCAGGTATGCATGGAAAGGTTTTGACAGGTTCCACCAGGCCATTTTAGGGGAGATGTGGGTCCCAGCCTGGTAACTCCAGCCCGGTACACCTGCTTCTTTTGGACTGTGGGGCATGGTATGATATACCACCCTTGTCATTCCCGTACAAAAGGCCTCGTCTGCCAGTTTTTTTAATTCTAGAGGCCTTTCCTGCCAGTGCTTGTTGTGGCTTGTAAAGGATTCCATCTCTACGATTTTACGACCATATATATGTGCGGCACTGCTGATGTTCTTTACAACATAAGTAAGGTCATTCCCATACTCATCGAAGTATTCAGGATCCCTGTTCCAGAATTCCCCACGCATCACATCCACAGCACCAAGGGCTTTCAGGTCTTCCGTGGGCACATAGTGAAGAGGTGGGCCAGGGCCACCCGATTCTGAGGCCAATAACAGCCCATGCCTGTTAGATATATCACGGGCTTGGCGGTAATGGTTGTTCACGAACATTTCGGATATTGTACATCGGTAATCATATAAAAAACGGTTGGAAGTTTCTTCATCTACTACCACCAGACCAGCGAAAACGGGGATATAAGGATCCATTTCATACCCATGATGATCTATAAATGTTTGTTTTAATTCCGGACTCCAAATGATATAGTCCTCTGCCTCAAAACTTGCAAGGTATAATCTCTCCAGGGAAGTTTCAGTCAGATCGCCAAGTCTTTCTTCCAGCCGGTCAATGACATGTTCAAAATGATGTTTTGTTGCTTTTTTTGAGTAATGGTCCATGATCCAGCCATTCGACATATCACTTCTCATCCACATTTTCTGTCCCAGGGGACTTACTACCGCGCGCGCCAGTACCCATTCACCAGGAGGCAATTCAATATCGATGTTATTCCCCTTTATCTGTTTTGTGTCAAAATAAATAATCTGGTCTTTGTTGCTGATCTGGTTGTTTTCCGTTAGAGGATAGGCGACCAGCGCCACATCTTCATAATAAACAGGAAATCCATCCTCGTCGACCTGCGGGAATAATTCATAGGACCCATAGGGTTTTTCAAATGTTACCGGTATTTCCGGGAAGCCCACCTCTGAAAGTTTTACAGGCCCTTTCAATGTATCTTGCCAGAAAAGTAAGCGCATGATCATTTCATCGGGTGTGGTCCAATCACCACCCGCATTCCAACCATTCGACACACTTAATCCCATCGCCAGATCCAGTCTTTCTGCTTCTTTCAAGGCAAATTCAATACCATCAATCATTTGATCACTCATAAAGGCGTTTCCGGCAGGGATGATTCCGTAAGGATCGGCGAGACCCATGTCGTAAATATCAAGTCCGCCAAGCCCCATCTCTTTAAAAGCTTCCAGTTCCTCTGTAATTCTGGTATAATCAAAATTCCCATGCGCCCATACCCAGTACCCACGCGGTTTGGCATCTTCCGGTGGATTCAGAAATATTTCCTGTAATTCGCTTTGAGCCCAAATGCTTGAATTTGACCATAAAAGGAATGTCAATAGAAAAAAAATGGTACTGCTGCCATTTTGAAATCTCTTAATATGAAGAAGAATGTTCATTTTTTGATTTCTTTTTAGATAATAAAAATAAAGCCAAAAGAGTCAATACCAGGTTCAATAGAAGAATATCATATCCAAATTCATATCCATTAAACCATTGTATTGAGTTCATATCAATAATGAAGGAAAAAACCGGAGAAAGAATGCATATGATTGGAATAAGCTTGTCATTGATCGATCTTTTAGAATATATTCCAAATATGAAAACACCTAATAATGGACCATAAATAAATCCTGTTGTTCTTATAAAAGCATAAAGAACGCTTTCATTATTTACTTGTTTAAATACAATGATCAGAATGAATATTAACAAAGTAAAACCGAAATGTACACCATGTCTTAATCCCTTCCGATTATTATCCTTCGCATCAAAATTTAGCAGGTCAACACAAAACGAAGTTGTCAATCCTGTGAGTGATGAGTCAGCAGAGGAATAGGCTGCCGCAGCAATACCAATCAGGAAAAATGTGCCGGTTGCTAATCCAAGGTGATTTATGGCAAGCTCAGGGTACAGGCTGTCTGTCTGTTCAGGTATGGGGACACCCTCGTATAAAGTGTATAAGTTCAGTGCACCCCCTAATAACAAGAAGAGGAGGTTCACAAATATCAATATGATCGAAAGCGTTACGATATTCTTCTGAGAGGAAACGAGGTTCTTGCAGGTTAGGTGTTTCTGCATGATAGACTGATCGAGCCCATTCGCCATTACTGTCAGGAATATCCCTACAAATATCATCTTGAAAAAATTCTTCGGATCATCCCATTTCCAGAAGAAGATTTGGGATATACCTTCCTTATCCATCGCCTGATACATATCCAAAGCTGACATATTCAATTTGCTGGCTATACTCCAGAGACTCAAAATTACAGCCGCTATTAAAAATGTAGTTTGTAGTGTATCCGTGAATATCACCGTCTTGATGCCACCCCGATAAGTATAAAACCAGATCAATAGTAATGTGATGGCGACCGTAATCCAAAATGGAATGCCCAATGGATCAAACAGGGCAAGTTGAAGTACGAAGGCCATAAGAAACAATTTAAATGCCGCGGTCGTCGTTTGAGCCAGGAGAAAAAGTATAGCCCCGGTTTTATGTGAGGCATTTCCAAATCGCTTTTGCAGGAAAGAATAAATTGAAATGGCATTTATCTTGTAGAATATAGGCAAAAACACAAATGCAACAATCAGCAGTCCAATAACATACCCGATCACCATTTGAAAGTATGAAAATTGCGTATCTACGACTTGTCCGGGTACGGAAATAAATGTGATTCCTGATATGCCAACTCCGACCATACCATAAGCTACCAGGAACCAGGGCGCTTTGCGGTTTGCAATGAAAAAAGTGGCTGAATCTGCTTTTTTTGAAGTGATCCTTGAGATCACATATAACAATCCAAAATAGACCAGAAGAATACTTATGATGTATCCAGAACTCATTGATCTCGATTTATATTTTTATAACCGAATTTCCTATTCCGGATCGATTGCATCATTTCTTGAATTTTTTCAGGTTTATTCTTTGCTAATCATGATGATCTTATTCGCTTGGTATAATTACTGTCTCAACGCCGAGAAAATTCCCCACCTTTTTTATTGACTCGGCCTTGTGCCCAATGCCCAGCGCAAAATGATGTGTCGGACCTTCATGGAACCATCGTTTCAAAAATGTTCTGACATCGGGTTTGAAATATCCCCTTGTATTTGTGTTGCCGGTTGGCGGGATAGGACCACTTTTTGATTCACCTTCTGCAACGATAAATTTAAAGGAAGCATCCGCTTTCTGTGCTACTCCGAGCATGGTTATTGGACCTTCCTTGATCTTAAATTCCACGCTTGCCCCATGGCCGGGCTTACCATGGTATTTTTTCAAACTGCGTAGTATGGGTTTTCCCTGAGCGATGTTGATATGATGTGGGCCGTCATGTCCTACCAGAACAAACCCTTCATTGAAATCAATAGGATGAAATTCTGCAAAGCTACCTCCTATTTCAAGGCGGTCCATGATCATCATGGCAATACATGTTTTAAGATCCATTTCACCACACATTGGAAAACCTGCAGCAGTCAGCAATGAATTTCCAACGATGAAGTTGGTCACCATTTTACGCATTTCTGAACCCGGTTCAGCTTCATAGTAGTATGCCAGCCCATCCAATTTCTTGTCTTCTATAAAATGTTTTAGTGCGACACCTACACGAGCTGCGGTTTCCAGGTCTTCCACATTTAATTTTTCCGTGATCGGGTCTGAACCAGGTTCCGGAAAATCAAAGAATTCCGTAATTGTTTTTCTATATTGTGCCACCTCCTTGGCATCCGCATTTTTGTAATGAATCAATACATCATCTGGTTCTGTTTGTACGATATGGCAACCAAATGTTGAAACCAATAGTGTTGGATCTGTATGCATATCGAACATGGTCTCCAGCACATGCCCCATCTGAGCGATCCTGGCATTTTTCAAACCATGAAGCACTTTGGCCACCTGGCAATAATCCCTGATTTCTTCCAGTGCAATATTATCGTCATGCAGCGTCCCAATAATCACATCGGGGGGCTTTCTGCCAAAGCGAATGGCCACATTCATAAATTCTGGGATGGCACAAATATCATCATTCAGCAATTCCTGATGGGTACTGGCTTTCTGGTAATCCATAGCCTTCTCCGGTTGAAGGGCAATAAGTACCATCGGGGCATCAATTTCCTTAAAAATAACCGCTATGGAACTTGAAGTAGCATAGGTAAGCATGTCCACAAATAGCAGGTCGATATTTGCTGCTTTGATTTCGGGGATAAGCTTATATGCGGATTCCGAGCAGTCAGATAATCCAAAATTTACGGTTTCAACCTCATTATTAATCAAAATCTTCTCAAATACCACCAATTTTTCATACATCTGGTCCAATAATCCTTCAAATTGCTTCCAATACGTATGATGGCCTACGCCGAGTACTCCCACTCTGGCTTTCAAGGGTTTTAAGCGTTCTATTGCTCTGCTATTGGCACTTAAAGATATCATATTACTAAATTCTTGTTCTGAGTTTCGATCGTTAGATTTGAATAATCAATATAATTAGTTTAGCCGATAATTTTTGTACACTTTTTGATATTATGAACAGAAAATTTAAAAAATATTTCCTAGAGAAGAGCAATTTAAGAACAAGTGCAGATGAACACTACTCAAAAAAAAGTCAGCTTTTTACCTTATCACTAACCATTTAGATGTGATAAAGAGCAGCTAATTTTCTGGTCCTTCATTATATTGGAAAAGAATCTTTAATAGTTTTCATGCAATTTATAAAATTGCATTTTTTATCTCTAAAATACCTTTATATGAAATGAAGCAAGAAAATATAAATGCCAGGACCATGCCGATGTTCAGAAGTATACCTGCCCGATATCTCCCCATTAGTTTTTTATGATTCACCAGGTACATTATTCCCGCAATTACCAGAGGAAGCACAAAAACATTCGCTACCTGCGTAGCTATCTGGGCGACAATAGGATTTGCACCCATAATGGGAACGGCAAGGCCTATAAGGCAGGCAAGCCCTGTCAGTCGTTTAAACAATCGTGATTTCGGTTCCATTTTACCTGCCTGATAGTCGGAAATCAGCAATGGAGCCACCATCATAATTGGAAAGATCGAGGACAATCCGGCACTAATCGTACCAACCATAAATAATGCCACTGCAAACTGACCTGCTATCGGTTCAAGCGTGTATACCATATCCAATACTTTCTCAATGGTTCTCCCTTCATAAAACATAGCTCCTGTAGCACATACCATAATCGAACCACTTATGATGAACATAAACAATGCCGATATGAATGCATCCCGGGATTGATCTTTTGTATTATCTATGGTCCATCCTTTTTCTTTCATTAATAAAGGCCTGACAACAAAAGTTGGGGCAGCCATGGTAGTACCGACAAAAGCAGCCACTATGATATTGGCACCAGGTGTTTTAGGTATGCTGGGAACAAATCCCTTAAGAATCTCTCCTGGTGGAGGCAAAACAATAAACATTGAAATAACAAAGCATATTCCCATAATGGTGACGAAAATTATGAGCACTTTTTCGAAAAAGCTGTATCTCCCTACCAGCATCAGGCCATACATGGAAATGATAAGGATCACGGCTATTACCAGAACCATCCAATAATTTTGTTCCGGTAATGAGGGGATGTACATTCGTCCTATCTCATATAATGCATGGGATGATAATCCCAATATGCCGGAAAGCGCATTCCATTGTCCGATTACAACACCTATTATTGTCGCCAATGCCAGGTATTTCCCGAATTTTATATGCTTCTTGAATCCATTCATCGCGCTACCTCCTGTCACCACCGCGAATCGGCCATAAGCTTCCATCAATACCCAGGAGAACAAACAGGAAAGTACCAGCACCCAGAGTAATTGCATGCCATATTGAGATCCTGATTTAGTCATGGTGGTAACACTTCCGGTCCCAATGGTATATCCTATACAGAAAATACCCGGGCCTACCAGTAATAGCCATCCCCAGAGTCGTTTGATCATAAAATAATCTAATAAATCAGGTATTCATCTTAAGTTGGTTGATTATGTTTTTCGAAGCTTCCGTAAAAATAACTATGTCCAATGAATAGGCGATCAATTGTATCCCTGCGTCCATCCAGAATCTGGCGTCTTCAGGGGAACCTACATAGGTACCTAAAGTCAGTCCCTTTTCTATTGCAGCTCTTACAATTTTCTGCATATTTTTGATTACGATAGGATGGTGGATTTCCCCCGGGACACCAAGTGATTGAGATAAGTCGTAGGGCCCAATAAAAAAAATATCAATATCGGGTACCTGGAGGATTCCGTCCAGATTTTTCAGGGCTTCTTTTCCTTCAAGCTGTATAATTAATGTGTTCTCATTCGACTTTTTAAGATATTCCCCACTGTCAAGGGAAGAATATTTTGCAGCCCGCACCGCACCATTCAGGCCTCTTTCACCTTTTGGAAAAAACCTTGCAGCTTTTACAACTGCTGTTGCCTCCTTTTCATCTTTAACTTGTGGAACCAATATACCCCTGGCACCGATATCCTGTACCGCCCCAATCATGTGCATGTTGCCAGGTGGCGTTCGGACTATTGGATATAAACCAGCTATTTCAGCAGCACGGATCAGATTTTGAAGATGCTCAAGTGAAATTGGGCCGTGTTCCAGATCCAATACGATAAAATCAAAACCCACATTACCAGTGGATTCAACAAAAGCAGGATCTGTTGTGTGCATGAATGGGCCGTATACTACCTGTTTGGCAGCCAGTTTATCCTTAAAAGTCATTATAGTTTGCTATTGTTATATTGGTTCTAAAATAGTCGTGTCGCATAATGATCAATTAGAATTTATTCTTTGATCATGTATATCAAATCTAAGAAAAGATATGTTAAAAAGAACATCCCAGTTTTATTTTGATGTTTTAATATTCAAATATTCCTTGACATGGAAGTATATGTTTTATACATTGGTAGATTGATCTAATGACAGGGTTGAGATTATCATAACAATCTAAAGCTCCAATCGATTTTAAGTCAACGAAAGAGCAGGATCTCTAATTGAAAGCAATCATTAAGTGAAAACCCCTGATTGTATTGTCAGTTAATAATTTGAAATGAAAAAGCATTTTTATTTAATCCTAAACAAACAGATTAGATAAAAGTATAAACCAAAAATTACAAAATAATAAATTTAACATTATGCCATTATTTCCATCAATTGGAGCCGAGGACAAAGTGCCTCATGCCTTTGCAAAATTCAATACCGGAATCGAGAGACCTTTAATTGTTTTACATCAAGTTTTAATGAGAGGTGGTGATTCTCCTTTTACAGAAGCCGAAAGAGAATTGCTTGCTGCCTTTGTATCGGGTACTAACGCCTGTCAGTATTGCACAGGTGCCCACACGGCTACTGCTGTAGAATTTGGAGTAGATGAAAAATTAATATCCAGCCTTTTGAACGATATCGATACCGCCGATGTAGAAGAAAACTGGAAACCCATTTTCAAGTTTGTAAGGAAATTGACTTTGGAGCCAACAAAGATGATACAGGCAGATGCGGATGCAGTATTTAATGCTGGCTGGTCCGAACGGGCACTATATGATGCAATTATAATTTGTTGTACCTGGAGTTTTATGAACCGATATGTCGAAGGATTGGGCTTAAGTGTGATCCCGGAGCATTTTGCAATGGAAGGCAAGATGTTAAAGCCAGGTTATGATGGGCTATTTAAGATGTTTGACTTAAAATAATTTAATCTATTATAATTCTTTACCTGAAGTGTGGATATAGTCATTAGATCCATTCTCATGGTCTTTGTTGGAATTAAATTTTTCATTCACATTAAAACACAATAAAAATGATTACTGTAAACGCTTTTGCTGCTCATGAAGCAGGAGGAAAATTAGAGCCTTTTCAATACGAATTACCTGAATTAGGTAATGAACAGGTCGATATCAAAGTGCACTATTGTGGACTATGTCATTCCGATCTGAGTATGTTGAAGAATGAGTGGGGGATGTCGGAGTATCCGCTGGTTCCGGGTCATGAAGTCGTGGGTGAAATAATTGCCACGGGAAGCGAAGTTAAGGATTTAAAGGTAGGAGATCTCGTAGGCCTTGGTTGGTTATCTGGCTCATGTATGCATTGTGACCAGTGCATGGATGGCAGTCACCACCTATGTGGAAATTCTGAACAGACCATCGTTGGTCGTCACGGTGGATTTGCAGATCATGTTAGAAGTCATTGGTCCTGGGCGATCCGTTTACCTGAGGGAATTGATACCAGTAAAGCTGGCCCATTATTTTGCGGTGGAATCACAGTATTTAATCCCATAAATCTAGCGGGAGTAAAGCCTACTGATAAAGTTGGTGTTATAGGCATCGGGGGATTGGGACATATGGCGATAAAGTTTTTGAAAAACTGGGGTTGTGAGGTCGTCGCTTTCAGTTCCAATCCAGCGAAAAAAGAGCAAATTCTGGCAATGGGCGCCCATCGGGTGGTTAACTCAACTGATCCAGCGGAACTGGAAACTATCATGGGTAGTTTGAATTTTATATTAAACACAACGAATGTCACTTTAGATTGGAATGCCTATTTGATGACATTAGCTCCCAAAGGTCGGTTACACAATGTTGGTGCGGTTCTTGAACCAATGGCAATCCCTGCATTTACTTTACTTGTAGGTGAAAAATCCGTAGGAGGAAGTCCGCTGGGCAGTCCTGAACTTACCCGAAAGATGTTGGAATTTTGTGTTCGTCATGATATTTACCCGGATACAGAAGAGTTTCCGTTGGAAAAAGTCAATGATGCGCTTGCTCATCTCGAAGCTGGGAAAGCAAGGTACCGGATAGTATTGAAGGTGTAGAAATTCCGTTTCAATTTACATCATACTTTCATCCTCGAGCCAGGATTTTACCTTGTTGTGTTCATTCTGGAATTTTGATTTTGCATTTAGTAGAAATTCCTTAAAACGGGGATCATCCCTGACATTCGTGAGTAGGGGATCGTGATCAAAATATGTCATGAGCCAGGAAGGATAGAATTCTTCTTCCTCCAGTAATTTCAGGTTTTTAAAGGCTTTTTCATACTCTTCCAGAAATGCATATACGGCGAACAGGTCATAATATGTAAATCCCCTTGATGAACTGGCTGCATGTGTTTCAATCTCATAGAGGCTATTCTTTATTTGGCGGTTGAAAAACTCCATGCCTTCTATGGTTTTTCCTTGCTCGTAAAGGATGTATCCGATCCGATGATTGATGTTTTGGTAATTCAGGTCTTCGTTTTGCATTAATTCAAGAAATTTTTGAAGGAATTTATTGGCTTTTTGAATATCCCCAATGTATGAATAACGGAAAGCTAAAAAAGAAACGGATTGTGCGGATAAGGAATCCAGTTCATAGGCTTTGAGGCCCCAGTCTATTCCCATTTGAATGTCTCCTTTACACCATTCCATAAAAGCTAAACCATTATAAAAATCTACTGTATCCTTTTTTAGTTTTAACAATTCTTCTGCAAAATATTTCGCCTTTGCATAAAAACCGGAATTTACATATCCCGTGGCGAGGGAATTCATTGTAGACGGTAAAAGGAAACTCTTATCCAGTTCATAGGCTTTGTTCAAGTGCTTAAATCCTTCAATGTAGTTGATGATGTCCCAGATGTATATAGAACCTATTTCAAGATAAGCCGCGGCATAATTTGGATTGATCTTTATAGCATTTTCCAGGTTTTCAATGGCTTCAACAAACTCGCTTTCAAAATTCCTGTAATATATACCTCTTAATAAATAGGCTTCCTCCAACTGATCGTTAAGAGAAAGTGCTTTGTTTGCCAGGAACAGGAGGCTATCTTTTATATTTTCGTTTCCATATGATGTTCCCCAATACTTGCCTCCAAGGGCCATGGCAAGGCCTGTATATGCATAAGCGAATGTAGAATCGATTTCAAGCACATCTCGATATAGTTGAATCGCGCGATCCAGGTCTTCTGTGTTTTGGGATCTAGTCATCATGATCCCAAGGCCCAATATGCCATATCCCTCCATCCAATAGGCTTCATGATAATGCCTGGCTTGATTAAAAATTTCATAGGCTGTAATGCTCTTTGTTAATGGTTTTTCTAAAAGCTGCTTTTCTTCAGGTGTAATGTTTGAATATAATTCCCGGGCAATGATCTGGGCAATTTCACTTTGTACCTTGAAAACATCGCTCAAGTCCCGGTTATAAGTATCTGCCCAGATATGATCATCTGTTTCAGCATCGATCAATTGAGCATGGATCCTGACCTGGTTGCCAATCTTTGTCACTGTACCTTCCAATATAAAGTTAACGTTCAATTCCTTAGCAATTTCCGGTATAGATAAGTTAGAATTCCTGTATTTTTCAGTCGAGGTCTTTGATATCACCCGAAGATCACCAATTTTAGAAAGGTTATTCCTGATATCTTCCATCATCCCATTCACAAAGTACTCATTCTCTTCATCGGAACTCTCGTTATCAAAGGGCATGACCGCAATGGATTTTTCTTTGTTTATCAGGCCGGAAGAATGTTGATCAGGAAGAAACTGCCAAAGACCCAAAACAACAATGACAAGCGCAATGAAACTTCCCAGGATATAATACACATACTTTGTTTTTGATTGATCCACTTTTTTTCTGGCTGGGTTGTATTCTTCCTCACTTAGAACTTCATATACCTTTATGCTTTCGTTTATATTTTTGAATTTTCTGTTGCCTAAAAACCGGGCAGTGATCTCAGCCTTGTTTTTCACAGCGTCATATACGTTACCAGAAATTTGAATCCTTCCTTCAGGTGAATTTTCCTGTAACCGGAAGGAGGTTCAAATTTCTGGTAACATATGACGCTGTGAAAAACTGAGCTGAATCACTGCCAGTTTTTTAGGCGGCGGGGATAAAAATAAACGAAAGCATATGAAGTTCTAAGTGAGGAAAATTCAGCAGCCGAAATTGGATCAGAAAAACAAAGTATATTATATCCTGGAAGTTTCAAATTGCGCTTGTCATTGTTGTTTTTGGGTCTTTAACGTCTGATCAACAATTTCGGCTGATAAACAAAGAAAAATCCATTTGCCGACATGCCCTTTGATGAGAGTTCCGATGAAGAGAATGGTACTTTGTGAATGGGATGATGGGAGATATCAGGAATAACCTTTCTAAAATTGGTGATCTTCGAATCTCGAAATTTCGACTGAAAATGCGAATTGTATCATCATAAAACTTAGATTAACTTTATATTAGGTAAGATCAACAGCCAGGTCAGAATCCATGCTCAGTGATCGATGCTGAAGACCAGATACCAGGCAGATACTTATAACAGGAACAAAGCAGTGTTTTCAGGTACAAGTGAAATTGCCGTCCTTCATGAAGGAATTATATTCAAACATTACACTGAAGAAAAGAGCTTTAAGTAGGTAACAAAAGAGCATTACAACCTATGGTACAGCCAAGCCAGGCATTATCATGAAACTATTGGATGGAGGGATATGAGCATATTGGAACACAGGATCATGATGACTAGATCCCAAGAGGAACTGGATCGCGCGATTCAACTATATCGAGATGTGCTGAGAATCGATTCTACATTCGCTTGTACGCTGCTGAGCAATGGCCCTTGGAGGCAAGTATTGGGGGAACATCACATGGAAACAGAACATATAAAAGATAGCCTCCTGATCCTGGCAAACAAAGCACTCTCTCTCAGCGATCAGGTGGAGGAAGCCTATTTATTAAGAGGTATATATTACAGGTATGCTGAAAGCGAGGTTTGTTGAGGCCATTGAAAAACCTGGATAGAAGCCATTAAGATCAATCCAAATTATGCCACAGCTTATCTTGAAATAGGTTCTATATACATCTGGGACATCATCGAAACTACGTTGGGGATTTGTACTTGAGAACAAAGCTTATGAACTGGATAAAGGTTCCTTTTGCCGATGCAATGAATTCCTACAAGTATGTAAATTCGAACGAGCAGAAATATTTTGCCGGAAAATTATTAAAACTAAAAAATACAATGTTTTATATTGGTTAGCACATGGAACAGTTTTAAAGGGGTACATTCAAATAAATGAGACCTCAAAGCAGACTGGATTCATATACCTGATATTTTCAGCAGCTTTCCGTTATTCATACATTGGGGATATTCAAAGCCAATAAATTCGGCAAAAATTTCAGCAGACAATAAGCGAGATGCAAAATCAATCATCGAATCGGATACATTCTTTACGGTAGGAAAACCATAGAGGCAGTTTTTCAACCGCCAGAATAGCCTGTAGATTGAGAACTACATGCAATTATTCATCAGAGACCCACATATTATGACCTGTTCACTGTATATGTGACGGAAATATGAAAAAGTACTGGAGGAAAATTCACATGTTTCACCGACAAATATTTTGATGCGTTTTCTCACGAATGTGAGGATGATCCCCGTTTTAAGGAATTTCTACTAAGCTGAGAATCAAATTCCAGAATAAAACACAACCAGATAAAATGCCAGTAGGAATGAAAGTATGATTAGCAAATTGAAACGGAATTTCTACACCTTCAATACTATCCAGTGGCTTTAATAGCGAGGGCTTCATTCACCTGTGTCAGAGAGAATTCCTCAAAAAAAATCAGAATTGGAGAAATATCATGCCTTACACTGAGAATTCGAAAAAGTTCAGGACTGCCCAGCAATTCCTCTACGAGATTTTTCACCTACAAGTAGAAACAAATGGGGATGCCATTGGTCAGAACCACATAACATATTATTGGTAAATGTCATCAAATAGGCATTCCAATCTAAAGAGTGACATTCATTGTGTTTGTACAAATTCAAACTACCCATGATGGTTTCCAGTTCCCGCTGGATCCGGTTGAGTTAACCGATGAGCCAAACGGATTGGAGCTGGGCACGGCGACACGCATTTGGACTTTATCGCCATATGTCCCAATCCTGTATCAGGCTTTACTCCCGCTAGATTTGGAGTTAAGCTCTGCTGTGATTCCGCACAAGCTGGGCCAGCTTGCAGCATCGGAGTAAACGGATCGCCGGTGTAAACTGTATGATCTGCAAGGCCATGACGGCCAACAATAGTTTGTCCATAAAATGATACCATCTACCTTTGAGAACTGTCATGCATGATCAGACATCGCTGATAAACAGATCCCTTGACTTCTGGTATTTCACCAACTGGCTCATGCCAGAATGAAATATTCGGTCATACCCCACATTCATTTTTCAACATACTTTCAAGTGGTGTGGTGGACCTTGATATGGCTGCTGGTACCCAACTCAGCGGCTCATATTTGGAAAGTTCTAATTTTTCCTCCTGCTTCTTGTGCAGCAAAGCATTGGCAAATATCATGATTGTGTTTGGGTGAATGAAAATGTATATAAAGATAAGGCAAATGAACTGGAACATGGCTAGACATTTCTTGACATTTTTAAATGAAACATCTAGATGGCCATCATGGCAGCTTCAACATCTTGCCTTCCATTCTCTTGCCAATCATCGACATAGCTCCAGGATACTGTAGAATATAATTGCATCATATAGTGCCCGTTCAGACAGTAACGTGCATGCATCCGCATCTGCCAACATCATCTTTTGGTAGCTCAATCCACAAACTTGAAAATGGAGTTTCCGGACAATACTACATCAGCGATATCGATATCGTTCAAAACTGGATAGGTACCATCTGCCAAATTCTACAGCGATGGCCGTGTGGACACCTGTGCAATACTGACAGGCGTTAGTACTTGATGCAAAAACTGGTAAGCAATTCCTTTCGGCTTCTGGGAAGTCACCACTTCGACTTGATGGTAAAGGTCTCACCGATTCCGGTAGACTGCAAGGCATGGTTGTCCTCGGCCAATTGATGGGGAAATGGCGCCAATGTTAAATTTATTATTTTGTAATTTTTAGTTTTATCAACATCTAATCTGTTTGTTTAGGATTAAATAAAAATGCTTTTTC
>CALOCZ010000044.1:0-48412 GCA_942491935.1 uncultured Cytophagales bacterium | reverse complement strand
TTAACACCGTTCGTCTACATATTACTATAGCACAGCACTTCCCAGTTAGAAGGCACCGTAATATCATCCCAATCACTGATATCAAAATCGTCTTTATAAAAATAATATGGCCGGTCATCAGGTTTAGTAACCAGGTTAAATTTCCATATCCCATTAAGAGATATTAATAATGGTGAAGAGAATTTATCATCATTTATCGATTCCTTAGATGCAAATGGAATAAAATGTGCGTGTGGAGCTTCCTTATTGATCTCCCACACCTTCTGGTCCTGCCATGGTGGATTCTCTTCCTCTGTCCAGGAAGCATTCTGGTAAGAATGTAATTGTGTGAATGATACCAAACTAAGTGTAATACTTAGCAGAGCCATATATGACCAAAACCTTTTCATAATGAAATGTATTTAGTGAAATTCAAATAATAGAAAAAATCTTAACGAAAAATTTTTTGCTCTGACTTCAAAAATATTCAATCAATTACTTTTTATAATAAATAAATTAGATAATTATAAATTTCGTTTCCTGGAGGCAGATTTAATCGTGGACATTTGCCATTGAGGATACTTAGTAAATAAAGATGACAACTTATTGTCTGTTCATTTTATCTGAATTTCTAATTAAGAAGTTTTCCTCAACTTTCATATACTGCCTCTTTCTTATTTTGCTATATTTAAATTGAAGTTCAGTGCCTTATTATTGAATCTTATTTTTTAAATACAATTTAAATGAATTTCAAATCACGGATTTACAGCAATTTTTCAAATTGTATCAATATTTTAACAATATTTATTTTTTTTATTCTACTTCACGTACCAGCTTATCCACAGGAGACAAATCAGGAAAAGGTCCGAAAAACCTGGAATATGCATCGGATCAATGATGATTATCTGATTGCCAATTCAATGAATGCTGCTGATGTTGATCGTGATGGATTTGATGATTATTCCATAGTTGACGAATGGCTGGGGATACAGAGTATTGTATTTTATCCTGGTGATGGAGAAATGGCAAAGGAGCCTTGGAAAAGAATAAACCTGGGGAAAACAAATAATCCTGAATACTCATGTCTGGGAGACCTGGATTCAGATGGAAATATTGATTTCGTTGTAGTTACCGGTGATCTTCTGGAAAAAGGCTATGAAACAGGTATCAGCATTATCTGGGGGCCAGATAAAACGAAGGTCATGGATAGTACAGCATGGATAAATGGAGGATATATTCCCTCTTCCCTTGATCAACAATATTTATATGCTGAATGTCACGATATTGATATGGATGGTGCACTCGATATCCTTGTGGGTGGAAGAAGAAATGCAATTTCGGGTAAGTATGCCGGCATCCGATGGTTTAAGGCCCCAGGTTCAATAAAGAGCCGGAGAAATCTAAGTTTATGGAAATCTTATTATATCGATAAGAATGCCTACAGTGGTCACGGATTTGTGTTTACTGATATTAACCAGGATGGCTATAAAGATCTCGTCCTGGGAGATGCTGATTGGGATACTCCGCCCTTTGAACGTAAATTATACTGGTATGAGAACCCCGGAAAAGATCAGGTAAAGGTTCAGGCACCCTGGAAGCAGCATTTGATCTGGAAGAATTCAGCTTTCTATGCTAAACCTCAGGTAGCCGTTGGTGATCTTAATGGGGATGGCTTGATAGATCTTGCTACCCAAACTCAAAATTTTATACATATTTTCATCAAAAGGGCAAAAACACCAATAAAATGGGATCATATTAAAATAAAAAAGCCGGAGATGGTACAATGGATTGGAAGGCCTATAAAGTTCTGTGATATTAATGATGATGGAAAAA
This sequence comes from uncultured Cytophagales bacterium, assembly GCA_942491935.1. Lineage (GTDB taxonomy): Bacteria > Bacteroidota > Bacteroidia > Cytophagales > Cyclobacteriaceae > JAGTVG01. The sequence continues at coordinate 46,600 of CALOCZ010000044.1, read as the reverse complement.
TGGATATCATTGGAGGTTTGATCCACAATGACGGCAACTTACCGGCGGACAAAGCCTCTGTCTTCTGGCTGGAATATGAGGTGAATGCTCCTGCAGACCAATGGGCCTTTTATCCCATCAAATGGAGTGACGGGTATAATTCCTATGAAGAATGGGTAGGCGAAAAATGGGACCATTTGCTTCTAAGGGATGTGGACCTGGATGGTGACATGGATGTCGTAGGAAATGTTGAAGAGCACTATCGCTGGACATCATCTTCCGTAAAATTGCCAGAATCATTTTTTAGTGTAGTATGGTTTGAAAATCCATTAAAGTAATTTGCACTAAATTGGTTGTTTGACACTTTATATTTAGATTTTTTAGATAATTATGTTTCTTAGCTGGAGATTACCGAATTTTAATACCCTATCGAGTAATGTATAATTATTATCGTCAACTCACGATCATTAAAAAATTGAATTATGAAAAGAAGATCATTTCTCTATAAATCGGGAATTAGCGGCCTTGGCTTTTTAGGCACTAGCCTGATTTCTCCATTAATGCGGCAAGCTATAGGCAAAGCAGCTTCTTTAAGAATTACGAAGATTGAAACAATTCGATTTAGCAAGAACATTAAGATCAATGGAATGGGGATCCAATGGATGTGGCTACGCCTGCACACGAATGAAGGAATAATTGGTACCGGTGAAACTTATCCATTTAATGAAGCTAGTGAAGCAGTGTTTAAAGATCTGGAATGGCATAGCTGGGCAGGGAAACTTTTAGGAGCCAATCCTCTGGAGATCGAACAGGTATGGGACCGCATCTATAAGCAAAATGCATTCAATATACAGGGTGGAGCAGAAATGAGGGCATTGTCTGCCCTAAATATAGCTCAATGGGATATCCTTGGCCAGGCCAGCAATATGCCAATATATAAATTATTGGGTGGATCAATTAACAAACATATTAGAGTTTATAATACTTATACAAATGGCCGTTCGATAAATGGCTGGACCATTGAAAAAGATCTGGATAAGATCGCAAGATTTTTGGTGGATAAGGGAATAAAAACAATTAAATTTTGCCCATTTGATAGTGTAGCTACCAGAAACAATGGTGAGTATATTTCAAGAAATGAGATTGAATCCTGTCTGGATATGATAAGGACCATCCGGGATGCTGTGGGTGATGATCTTGAAATTGGTTGTGAATTTCATAGTTACTGGAACCTTCCAAGTGCCATAAGGATTGCCAAATCTCTGGAACAGTTTAATATCCTTTTCCTAGAAGATATGCTTCTTCAGGACAATATAAAATCTTATATCTCGCTGGCCCAGGAAACGCCAATCCCAATGGTTATAAGCGAACGGCTTGCTACCAGGTTTGGTTTCAGAGAATTTTTTGAGGCCGGAATTGGTGGTGTCGCCATGTATGACCTAACCTGGTGTGGTGGAATTTCAGAAGGCAAGAAAATTTCAGATATGGCGAATACCTATTATTTGCCCACGATGATGCACACAGCCGGCGGACCGATATTATGGTATGCTTCAGCCCATCTTGCTTCTGCTATCACAAATCTTTTCTTTGTCGAAAGTGTATATCCGAACTGGACAGAAAGATATCCGCATTTTTTTGAAAATGTACCTCAGGTTGTTAATGGCACAATAAAACCCCCTGAAGAACCAGGTTTGGGACTTAAGTTTAAGGAAGGCTTGTTTGATAGTAAAGATATAATAATAAATACTATCGCAGAGATATAATCTACCTGACCTGAGTGAACTTTTGGTAAGTTAATCCATGCCCAAATGGGTATAGAGGATTTTCAGAGTCATATGGCACATCTTCATACTGTTTTTCCACAGCTTGCATAGATGAAGGTATCTCTATAGGTAATTTCCCTGTAGGGTTGAACTCACCAAAGATCATTTCACATATTATATCATCTTCGATCTCAAATTCCGCCAGCATAGCTTTGCTGGCTTCATCAATTTCCGGAACTACAGGTGGCCGGTTAACAGTGAGTACTGTTACCGTTGGTTTTTTATTTATCAAACTCAGTATCTCCGCCAATTCTTCCTCTGGAAAATCCAATCTTCCCTGTGGAAATATTTTTTCTAAAAAACCCTCACCATCAGGTGGCGGTGAAGTAGGTGTAGTCAACTTCAGAATAATAACATCAGCATCTTCCGGTGATTTTACTACTTCAGCATAATCTTTTAGGGCCTCTGCCTCAATCCCTTCAACATATACCTTGATGCCTTTGGATATTGGCAGGAAATTATTTTCATTCTTTAATAAAACCATCGACTTGCGTTGCGCCTCTTTTCCCTTTTCTTTAAAAGTCTGGTTTTTAAAGATAGATAGGTCACTGTCGTCAAGATATGGATTATCAAAAATTCCAAGGATAAATTTATCCTTTAATATTCTTCTGACAGACTCATCGATTCTGGACTCAGTAAGTCCACCTTCTTTTACCAGTTCAAGAACGAGATCAGTCCTTGAATCTCCCCCTATCATATCGCAACCTGCATCGAATATTTTCTTCACCCTTTCTTTCTCTGATAAGTGCTCAACGCCCCATGCTGCTGCTTCCTTTATGAACATATCAGTAACAATACCCCAGTCGGTACAAACTACACCATCAAAACCCAAAGAATCGCGAAGCAATCCGGTTATAATATCTTTATTAAAGGCAAAACCGACATCCTCACTGGTTTGCCCATTTGGAATACCATAATAGGGCATTATCTGGGCTGTTCCGGCTGGGAAAGCACCTTCTGTGAATGGTATTAAATGATAATCGAAATTATTGCCAGGATAGGCCTGACCAGGTCCTGATGCGAAATGCGCATCCCATCCATCTTCCTGGGGACCTCCTCCGGAAAAATGTTTTGTCATACAGGCTACGCTGTTATTATTTAGACTGTCTCCCTGAAATCCAAGAATATAAGCACCGGTAAGTTTAGCACTCAGGTAGGCATCCTCGCCGAAAGTACCATTTACCCGGGCCCATCGGGGTTCGGTTGCTAAATCTGCCATTGGATGAAGGGCGACCCTTATCCCAACTGCCAGGTATTCCTGCCTTGCGATATTTGCAAATTCATATACCAGGGTAGAATCCCTTGTTGCAGCTAAACCCAAAGGAGAAGGCCATCGTGAAAAGAACCGGGTAGAGATGGCTATTCCAATATTCATTTCCTTTCCATGCCTTGGATCAGAAGCTATGGTTACTGGTATCCCAAGCCGGGTCCTTTCCGCCATTTTCTGCAGGGAATTATTCCATTTGATCATATCTCCCGGGCTGGCTGCCATAAGGATATTAAAATTGTTCATCAGTTTCCTGGCGATCTGGTTGGATGGACTTTCAAGCACCAGTGGATACGGATTTGAAAATGAGGGGATCTCACCCAGGGAACCATCTTTTCCAATGACTTTCATATGAATAAAAAGCATCCCGGCCTTTTCCTCAACATTCATCTGAGTCAGTAAGTCTTCAACCCTGTCTTCCACGCTTTGTCTGGAGTCTTCATAAATATCGAGTGTACCATTCTTATTTAAATCCCTGAAATTATGCCCATCAACTGTGATAACAGGTGCTTCCGGTCCAAGTAATGCCATATTCTCAGAGGAAGCTTTTTTCCATTTGATTAAATAGAACAGATAGGTTGCCACAAGAATCAATAATATACTGCCCAAGACATATAATATGATCTTTAAAAAAGTTTTCATTTTACCTCCCTTTTGCACTTAAAAAAATTTCGTGTGCAAATTTATATCATTTTGTTCAAAGAAATATGGACTTTAAAACAGGTATTTTGTTTTGATCAACTTTTGTAAGTAACCATTAGTATTCTACAAGTAAAATATCATAAGCTCCAAGTTCAGACAAGGTTACTTCAACCAGATTTTCATTTTGTGTAAAATCGATCTTTGCATCATCTTTTAGACTTATTATGGATCTTACCGGTTTTTGAGGCTGGAATTCCAAAGATATATTTCTCATCGGAACCGGCTCGTAAAAACCATTCCCCAACTGACCAGTATGGTTTAGTAAACCATACCATTCAAAATCTTTTTCAGCACCAATCTGCCTGGATACCTCTACCAAAGGTGAAACATCAACATATAAATTAGGCTCAAAATCAAGAAGTGTCTTAAGTGCCGACATTACAAGAGCCGCATGCCCGTAATGCCTTTTGTGATGATATACAGATCCAATCTTAAAGGTTATAAAAGCGGTCTGGCCTTTGCCAAATTTCTGATGGATCAATCCAGGGATCCCCGTAACTTCTGTATAATAACACTTTTCAGGTGGCCCTATCATAGCAGGTGGTATATAACCGAGATAGGCAGAAGCATTTTCTTTGGTTTCGCATAATAATCCCTCCTCCCAGGCATATACCAGATCCAGATTTTCATAAACTTTATTGCCTAATCTTCTTTTATCATCCTCAAATATCCTGAAATACGTGCCCTGGACTTTTTCGAAGGTTTTATATTCGGAGAGCGCACCAAGGGAATTTAACCTAAGTTTCTGAAGTGGATTCCCGAACTCATCCTTTGTGGAGGTGAATCCGGTTACCAATAGTTTTCCGCCGGCTTCAACATATTGATCGAGTTGTTCGCATTGAGCATCACTTAATCTACTGATATTAGGCAATATTATCACCTCATAACTGTCTATGGTTCGGGGAACCTCTTCATTGTTAATACACCAATGCTCCATAACATCAAATAGAATATGATTCTCCGTAAGTATTTCAAATACTCCATTGTATTCATTCCCTGAATTATAGTCATGTAAAAGAAGAACTTTATTTCCTGTCTGGGTGTGATGAAGGAATTTTTCATTCTTTTTATGAAAGTGAAATACCTCTTTCATATTGTCCAGGACATAGCGATCTTCCAGGTTATCCAACCTTCCGATACAATAAAAGTCAGGACCAGCGCCGTACATTATATTCTGAAATAGCCGTTGCTGAGATAACCACCTGGCATCAGCAGAGTGCCTGGCCGGATACCCGTAGAAATGAACAATAGCATTACTGACTTGTTCATTTTTCCATGATCCAAGTGTGCTTTTTACATTATGTGCAGATTGATATTCCCAGGGCACAAAATTATCATATAATGCAGCGTGGGAATTCGACTCCTTCCTGTAAAAATCTGTCCCGGCATGGGTATATGTACATATCGCGATTTGGTTTCCAAAGGATTTTATCAGATCATGGATTCGAAAGAACAATTCATTGGATGTTTCACCTTTAAATTGCTGATATTTTCTGAATACTGGATCATTCATCGTTTCCACGGTTGGCAATTCCAGACCATCAGACCATTCTGAAAATCTATTTTTACAGTTATCGGATTGACAAATCCCGTGATATGTATTACTATAATCCCTTGTCTGGTATCCGATCATATTGAAGAATACCCCATCCAGAGGGAAGTTTGTCAGGGCTTCATTTAATATTTTAAGAGAATATTCCTGCTGATACCCTCCATTCACACAGGTGTGAACCTGACCATTATAATTAACCTGGTCTCCTGAAATACTTTTATACAACCAATCTGGATTTTTGACAGCATATGATTCATTGATCTTGCTGAAGTCAAACCGGCCCATTACACGGATTCCTTCATTATGCAACCTTGCCACAACATCGTTGATCATGTTGAAATTAAGGTTCGGATTTTGGTAATGAAATTCAAGATCCGTATAATAGTTAGCCACGATCCCTCCGACATTGATGAGGACCGTATTCGCTCCCATATCTTTTATTGAGTTGACATAAACATCAATATCGAAATCGATAGCATCAATTTCACGCAGGTTGGTTTGAACCAGTCGGTAGGGTTCTTTAAGCCACCATTCTTCCAGCGGTTCTACTTGGGCAGTTGATGGATTAATTAAAAAATTACTTAGAAGGTAGGTGAACAGATAGAAAAAATATCTCATATTATTAAAAGTATTAATTACTTCTGAAGATAACCAATGCTGAGCTTTTAGCAATGAAGCTCGGGTAAATATTCAGGGATTTTAGTTATAATATGTAAATAAATTGCTGCTATGCAAAATTTCAATAATGTCTATTCGGAATTTTTGATTTCCAAAAATTCTGCTTTCTCACAAGTATTAACCATTCTCTCCGGGAGCAAATAGACGTTTCCATCCTGATCGCTATAATATAACCTTGACTTTGAAGGCTTTCGCCCATGCCCATCAGCCCAGAAAGCATAAAAATCTGGCTTGGCATTTATAGGTCTTCTGATGTATGTATGGTTCCTGGGACTATTGGCTGTAATCGATCTTGATTTCTCCCAGGATCTTCCTTTGTCTTCACTTATCCACATCTCCACCTCTCCACCAGGATTGAAAGCCTGTGGCCCTGCTTTGGTTGGAGCAATTATACGCCACATCCCATCAGGTTCTACATACAATGAACCCATATCATAATTATTATCGGAAGTAGTTACCCTATTATAATTCCATTTTTTGTCAAAATTAAAAACTTCCCAGGTACGTGGATTGTTTTCCGGACCTGACTGATATCCTTTACTCGTCAGAACCATGATTATTGGATTTCCATTTTCGTCGTAGTTCAGATCTTTTAAATAGCAATTCAATCCATCTGATTCGAGATCTTTGACCAATGCCTTATTTCTGACTTTTGTTAGCGGTAGTTTTAGCTTTTTGTTTTTGCCAGAATACCAGGATTTCCCAAAATCAGGAGTTTCGATATAATATAAATTAGTTCTGTAGTTCAATCCCTTCCCCTCAGGATGATAATTAAAAGCTATGGATATCCGGCCATTGTATTCGCTACTAATTCCATAATGCCCCTCTTCGATATAAGCTATTTTTTTCCATTCATTCCATGTATAGCCATCTTTGCTGGTATTATACCCTATGACCCTCTTGGCAAATTCTGCCTGGTACCTGGTAAAAAAAGCAAAGAAGCCTTTCCCTTTGACATAATAAACCTGAAAATAGGAGAAGTTATCAAAGGCTTGCTCTTTTCCCTGAACTGTTTCAAAAGCAGACACCCTTTCGAATCGCGATATATCATAGGGATCTGCACTTTTGTAAATATACGAAGGGCGTGTTGTTCCATGCGATGTCGAAAAAATCCATATATATCCATTTTCATCTATGGATAGGACTGGATTATCATGTGCATCTGTCGTGTTTTTGTCCAGGATTATAGTAGGATTAGCTACCTGATCAGTCTTATGATCATAATAGGATATATTATGATATAAAGTTGAATTTTTGTCATTGGTACCGCCAAAACAGAAAAAGGTTTTGTTAACTTCCTCAGAATAAATAGCAAATGGTCGATGTTTAGCAGTATAAGTGGCCAGACCTCCACTGTATTTATATACATACTCATCGTTAGAGGGTTGGTTCATATACCAGATACCTCTGAAGCCATTGGCTTTTTCATTTATTTCTATAGCCTCAGCATATTCACCATCCCTTGCAATAAATTCAATCTCTTGAGTATATACTAAGAAATGACTGCTAAAAAGTATTAAAAACAGTATGGGTTTAATTAAGTTATTCATCTTTGATTCACCACTTATATTGAAAGGTATTTAAAATTTTAAGAGATTCCAGATTATTATATAAATTAAAATAATTGTTGACGGGGTTCGGTAAACTCCTTTAAAATTTATTTTAAAATACCTGAGATAGTCCAGGTGATTTTTTTATAGCTGAAAATATCATAAATAGGTAATGAAATATTCCAATTCAAATAGGAAATACCCGATTATTTGATTTCTCGAATTGTTTATTTCATAGATTATTGTGAATATTGAAATCCGGTGATAGGGAAAGTTTTCTAATTCCATTAAACATGAAAAATACTGAAGGAAAAATATTAACCAGGGAACAAATAAATTTTTATGAAGAAGAAGGGTACCTCTTGACTGACAAACCTTTATTCAGTGAAGAAAAATTTGGACTTCTTACCCAGATTTTTGAGGACCTACTCATAAAAATGGGGAATACAAAAGGGAATGAACTGGATGTGCCCCATTTTACAGAAAAAAGACTTTTTGATTTTCTTATGGCCAATGAAGTTCTTGATATAGTTGAAGATCTGATCGGGCCAAACATAGGATTGTGGAGCAGTCATTTTATCTGCAAAGAAGCATTTTCAGGTAATAGAACGCCATGGCATGAGGATAGTGCTTATTGGAAAGGTCGTTTTGACCGATATGATGATATCGTTACGATCTGGCTTGCCATTGATCCGTCAACTCTGGAAAATGGATGCATGGGGGTGATCCCTGAAACACACAACAATGGATTCTCTGATTATGTGGATCTGGATACTGAACACAAGATTTTTAACCTGGAAATTAGTGAAGATAATTTAGATCTGGATAGGATAGTATGGTTTGAATTACCCAAAAACCATTATTCACTTCATGATTCGAGGATAATCCATGGAGCCAATGCCAACAACAGCAATATACGGCGTACAGGGTATACAATGCGCTACTTTAATACAGACCTGGTTCTACAAAAAGATCATCCTGATAATAAAACCCATAAAATTTATCATTGTCGTGGTGATAATAATGGAAAAAACCCTTTAATTTATTTATAATTATTTCACCAGATAAAATGATAAAAGAAAAAGCTAAGGCCAACTCAAAGTATTTTTTTTTCATTACGCTTACAGCTGCTTTTGGAGGATTCCTTTTCGGATATGATACAGCCGTGATATCGGGAACCATAGGTTTTGTAAAATCAAAGTTTGAGCTCGACAGTGTTATGGAGGGTTGGTTTGTAAGTTCAGCATTAGTTGGTTGTATAATAGGGGTAGCTATGGCTGGAGAACTTTCGGACCGGTTCGGTAGAAAAACTTCATTAATTATTTCTGGTTTTTTGTTTTCTTTATCAGCAATCGGCTGTGCCTTATGTGGTTCACACACAGAGCTGATTATATACCGGTTAATAGGCGGTATTGGAGTTGGAGTAGCATCTATGCTTTCGCCTCTTTATATCTCAGAGGTCTCTCCTCCTAAAATCAGAGGCCGGATGGTAGCACTTTATCAATTCTCCATCACCATAGGTATTTTACTGGCTTATTTCGCCAATGCATATTTATTAAAACAAAGTGATATTTTGACTTTCGAACCAGGAAGTGTATGGGAGAAAATAAGGGTTACTGAAGTCTGGCGTTCGATGTTTGGTAGTGAAGCCATACCAGCACTGTTATTTTTTCTTGCTATGTTTTTTGTTCCTGAATGTCCAAGGTGGTTTGCTTCAAAAGATAAAAATGAAAGAGCACTTAGGGTTCTTTCAACTCTTAATGGTAAAGAAGCAGCTGAAATTGAACTAGTATCAATAAAAGAAGCCATTAAAAAAGAAGAAGTTGGATCATGGGTTGTTTTGTTTCATAAGGGCATCCGGATTGCCTTGCTGGCAGGTATGGCACTTGCCATTTTATCTCAACTAACAGGTATAAATGCGATCATATACTATGGGCCACGGATCATGGAAGATGCCGGATTGAAATTGAGTGATGCATTGGGAGGGCAGGTAGTCATAGGATTTGTTAACGTGGCGGCAACTGTTTACGCGATCTGGAAAATAGATGAATTTGGCAGAAAGAAATTAATGTTGGGGGGCATAACAGGAATGTTTATATCATTATTGGCGGTAGGCATTCTGTTTTTACTGGAACAGACATCGGGTATTTTGATAATGGTTTTCATATTAACCTTCATTACCTCATTTGCCATAGGTTACGGCCCGGTTATTTGGGTATTGTTATCTGAAATCTATCCTACTAAAGTGAGAGGGAGAGCCATGTCTGTTGCAACCTTAACGTTATGGATTGGAACAGCCATTATTGGTCAAGTTGTTCCATGGATGCTTGACACATTAACTCCTGCCGGCACCTTTTTTGTTTTCGCCATTTGTTGTATTCCTGTCCCATTCATTTTGAAACGAATGCCTGAAACAAAAGGAATGGCTCTTGAAGATATTGAGGAGATCTGGAGAAGGTGAATGGCTATTTCCGAAATAAAGTGGACAGATACATTGGTCATCTGAAAGTCAGCCTAACTTCCTTTATACCATCCATTTAAAAATTACCTGTAGACAGGACGACTATTCCCCGTGGATATTGAATATTGGTTTCATCCTCAGCGGTTATAAATACTTTTACAGGATTAAATGGCGTTACGGTTTTGAAAGAGGCTTTTAATTTCTTAGACAGAAATCCAGATGAACTTTCTATCTGACCCAGGTTCTTTGTAAGATTATTTTCAGTTTCCATCCAAACTAAGTATGTTTCCTTTGGAGGTTTAAGTCTGTCTGGTTCAGCCAAATGCATAATACTGATTTTTATTTCAAAATTGTTATTACTTGACTTTGTAACCTTCACATCTCCCTGAGCAGCTGGGACCTCTGTAGAGGTAAGAAAATTTGTCTTTCGTGAACAAGATTCAGATGCTAATAAAACGGCCACTATGCTCATCAAAAACCATACATTGTTCTTCAATAGTATTTTATTTATCATCTTGATTTTTTATGGGGTTTTAAAATCTAAACTATTTTTTAATTCTTTTGTTCATAATTCACTATGGTCAATTCCTGTAGTTTTATCATAAGCCAAAGTAATGATAAAATACATAAAATAATGGTAAAATACAATTCAGAGAGGGTCTTCTATGTCATGATTATATGTCCATTTTCGCAAAATACTATTCCGTGCGGATACGTTAAGTTAGTAGCAATCCTATTTCAAAGTTCATTATTTTCGAAATATGTTATGTGCAAACAATTAGATATATCTAAGAAATAAAAGTCTACTGTAAAATCTACAAATTACTAAAAACCCCTTTATATATCATATAAAAAAGGTTTAAAGTCGGGACAAAAGGATTTGAATACCGCTAAAGCGGCACAGGCCTTCGACCCGCCCACCTGCGGTACAATACACTACCGAGATCCAACTTATAGCGGGATTACATTTCGAATTAGCTTAACTATTGTTTAAATAACTTTGGAGGACGTAGAAACTGCGACCCTCCCGCCTATGGCGGGATACGCTACGTAAGGCCATCTGTATAAGTATTCATAGAAAATTATTATATGGTTTCCTTTAGATACCTGTTAATCCCTCTCCGCTTAATTCTGGCCTCAAGAAATATGGCTTCGGATCTGGTTTGAAACTCTACATGATATACTAATTCCCACGGCCGACCAGACTTTGTGAATTTACTTCTGCCTGCATTATGATCAACCATCCTTTGTATTAAATCTTCTGTCTGCCCTACATAGTAATTATTTAGCTTATCACTGAAAAGAATATACGTAGAAAACATAGCTGGTTTAATTTCGAAGGAATTCATCCCTCATTCCAGTCGGGATGACAGGATTTGAACCTGCGACCCCCACAACCCCATTGTGGTACGCTACCGGACTGCGCTACATCCCGAATTATTTAATCTATTACTAAAAGAACTTTGATGGATGTAGTATCTGCGACCCTCCCGCCTATGGCGGGATACGCTTCCGGAATCCCGCTCGTAGCGGGACTACATCCCGAATTATTTAATCTATTACTAAAAGAACTTTGATGGATGTAGTATCTGCGACCCTCCCGCCTATGGCGGGATACGCTTCCGGAATCCCGCTCGTAGCGGGACTACATCCCGAAAATCATTGATTGATTTGTTGAATGAGTGATTGAGTAAATTATGACACTCGTACAATCACAAAATCCCAAATCAAAGACCAAAACTAGTAAATAATCGTTTTTAATATTACGGAATGATAAAATTAAATTATACTACGTTCTTACATATTTTATTTTCGACTTATGTATTTTTATAATGCTTAGCATGATAGGAGCATTTTAATGCGACAAATTCTTATCACCATATTGATCCTTTTCAGCCTGACCAGTTATGCCGATGAAAAAAAGGCATTGAAATTTCTGGAAAAAGGCGACTATGAAAAGTTAATTGAAACATTGGATAAAGACATTCTGAAAGACTCTCTTAATCCAGGTCCATATTACATCTATTCATTACTATACAATGATCCTCAATATGAAAGCAACAACCTGGATACCTCTTATTACTATATTTTGAAAGCCGGCAGACTGTATCCCCCATCAGATGAAAAAGATCTGGAAAAGCTTGATAAAGTATATATTAATGACGCTGCACTGATAACTCAAAAAGAAAAACTGGACCTAAAAGCCTATGAAAGGGCTAAGTCCGAGCATACCCTGGATTCCTATAATTTCTATATTCAGCAGTTCGATAAATCAATTTACAATACAGACGCGATTATGGATCGGAATGCCCTTGCTTTTGAAATTGCCGAAAAAGAAAATACTTATGAAGCATATGAACAATTTATGCTCAACTATCCTGGTGCAATGGAATTCGAAAAGGCAAAAAAGCAATATCAAATACTGTTGTTCAGATCTCAAACTGAAGAAGGTTCATTAAGAAGCTATAGAGCATTCCTCAAAAACCACCCTAATTCACCATTTAAAAGCGAAGCGATCCGTGAAATCTTCAGGATCAGTACATGCAGTAATTCGGAAGAAAGTTATCTTCAATTTATAAAGGAATTTCCGGAATCAGTTCTTGTACAAAGAGCTATCAATAGACTATATCACAATTATCGGGAATTAGGGACAAAAGATTTTTCTTATAAATATAATTTCCTTGACCTGAATGATTCAATTAAAAATGTGGATCGTTACGATAACCAGTTTGTAATCCCGGTATTTGAGAACGGTAAATATGGATTTATGACGAGTGAAGGTGAATTGATCATCCCCTACACCTTTGATGACGTTGATGAGGTCTATCTCTGTGGGAATATATCTGATGACTATTTCAGGGTGAGAATAGATGGAACCCAGATGGTTTCTTCTAAGGATGGAAATATAATCTATCAAAACGAGTATAACGATGTACAGGATCTTGTTTCAGGAACTTTGAGAATTCTTAACAGAGGGAAATATGGCCTTATATTCAAGACAGGAGAAGAAATATTATCAGTAAAATATGATGAGATTGAAAAACTGGACGGGCAGCTCCTGAAAGTTAAACAAAATAATCTCTGGTACTTGTATTCCCTGAATGGTTTACAATTGCTATCTGACGGTGTTCAGGAAATTAGCAGAGAAGGTGAGTTTCTTATGGTCAAAAATGAAGAATTATGGGCCATTACAAATAAGGAATATATTTTCAGCTCATATATTGAAGGCAACCTGAACCTAGAATTTAATTATGATGATTATGAACTCATAGAGGATACACAAGTATTGTGTTTCAAGGATGAAACTGAAGGAATTTTAAATAGCAAGCTTGAATATCAATTGAAATTGGACAAACAGAACATATAGCCTTACCTGAAGGCTGGCTTATAAAAAAAGATACCGTTTACCACTTATACGATGATGCTTTTATTAAAATTTCGGGATCAGGTGGACTGACTGATGTCGTTTATAAAGGCAAATGGCTAACCGGCAAGTCGGGAGATAAATGGATCCTTTATCATAATTTCACGCCATTTCCTGATGTATTTGCATATGATTCCATAAGTATATTAAGTGATAATTATGTGTTTGCCATTGAAGAAGAAAACCCTGTACTAATATTCCCCAATTACAAGAAAATCAAACTCGGCGATTATAAAAATTTAAGGATTCTTAAATCACCTGCAATTAAGAATCAAAATGAGATCGCTATAGAATTTATTGAGATTGAATTTGACAGGAACCGAAGCGAAACTTATGATATAAATGGAAACCTGGTGTTAAAGGGAAGCAACTTAAATCTTCAGCTTCTTGGTGAAGAATATTTTAAGAAGAGCTATAGAGGAAAAGTTGGCTTAACTGATACTTCCGGTCAGGAATTACTTAAACCGCAATTCCAGGGAATTGCAAATTATGATGATGGATTTGTGTCTGTTCTGAATAATAAAAAATTTGGTCTTTACAACAAGCGCCTGGGCATATATCTGAAACCGGGATATGACCGGATATTGAAACCGTATAATTACCAATACTTAACGGCTTATAAAAATGGCGGATATGGATTAATAAATTTTAAGGGCGATGCAATTACTGATTTTTCTTATGATGAGATCATCTATTGGAATGATACTTCTATCCTGGTTAAAATGGAAGAAACCTGGAATATAACTGACCTCGAGACAGGTGAAATTCTTCTGGACGAGATAAGAGATTTTGATTTCCTCAATGAAGGAGAAGAGAAAATCATACTCTTTAGAAAGGAAGAACAATTTGGAATTGTTAGTAATATTGAAGGGATTATTATCAGTCCGACCTTTAATGATATTCTGAATATTGGTTCTGAAGAAACTCCAATTTACTTCACGGAAAAATATATTTCAGAGGCAGAATTTTATATTGTTATTTATTATAATTCTAAAGGAGAAATTATCCGAAAACAGGTTTTTACGGATGAAGAATACGATATGATCTACTGCAATTAATATCGAATTAAAAGAATGACATAACTTTTACCTTCCCAGTTTTTCTATAGTTAGTAGAATTAATTCTATTAATCATTCAGAGGGATATGTATAGCCGAATTCTTTTTCTATCTTTCTGCGGCTCATTTTTTCTACTTCTACAACCATAACCACATCTTCAATCGGTCTGTCGCCGGGGGCCGTTTTTACATCTGCAATTTTTTCCACAACATCCATGCCCTCTACCACTTTCCCAAATACCGTATAGCCTCCATCTAGATGGGGCACTCCACCAACAGTTGTATAAACTTCAATTTGTTTTTGTGTAAGAGGTTGATCCAATTCTACATCGTAATCTTGCTCACACACATCCTTATAACTTAGAATTAAGGCTTTTAATTCATCCAGTTTATTTTCAGCCTGCAACTGCATAGCTTTCTCATTCACATCTTGATATCCACTTCTTTGGATCAGGTTCCCGAAACACTTATACAATTCATTATAATCCACTTTTGAATCTTTCAATGATTCTTCTGTATAGACCATTCCTTCCACTATATAGAACTGACTTCCACTTGATTCCTTTTTTGGATTTACATTATCCCCCATTCTTGCTGCAGCTACCATGCCTTTTTCATGAATTAAATCCGGATGAAACTCGGGAGGTATTGTATAGCCGGGTCCACCTTTACCAAAAGATTGCGGATCACTTGATGATTTAGTATTCGGATCGCCGGTCTGGATCATGAAATTATCAATAACTCTATGGAATAAAAGGCTATCATAAAATCCTTTATTGGCCAGCTCGATGAAGTTATCCTTGTGCTTAGGCGTCTTATCGAAAAGAATCAGCTTAATATCACCATAATTCGTTCGTATGGTTACCAAATAATCTTTATTATTGCTACAGGAAGGAATAATGAGAAGAATCGAAAATAAAACTGTGAAAAATAATTTTGTTCTTAGCATTTCCAATCAATTTAATTATTTGCGTTAATATAAACACTTATTCATCAAATACCGAACAAAGATAATCCTAGGCCTTTGACAACATTTTCAATTTCTGAAATATTTCAACGATCTTCAGGGATACACTTAAAAACAGGATTTTGGAGTGGGCATTTCTTTCAACATGATAAAAAGCTTCATTTAAAATATTTGATATTTTTTCAATGGATTCAAAAGACAGAATTTTTGAAAAATTCTTGACGAATTCAAACTCTTCACCCATGAGCCTTGATAAGTCTAACTCATCATTGCCAACAATCAATGCTTCCCGCATCATGCTCAATCCATAATGAAAAAGTGTTTGTTGTGCTACTTTAGTCATCGCATTGAATTTCTCAGTCCACTTTGTTAATTCCATAAGATCACCCATATAACAAAGGCGCATCCAATCCCTGAACATTTTGTGACTGTCATCTTCAACTTCACGGGCCAGCCGTAATGCCTCATTAATATTGCCATCGACAAGGTGCGCAATCTGACCTGCCTTATCTTCTTCAATGAAGTGCTGGTTAATTAGAAGTTCCTTGATTTCTTTATCGCTGAAAGGTCTTATATGAACAATTTGCGTTCTTGACAAAATGGTTGACAGAAGTTTCGATTCATCATTGGATACCAAAAGGAAAAGGGTATTCCGTGGAGGTTCTTCAAGAATTTTTAATAAGGCGTTAGCCGCAGCCGGATGCATATATTCTGGCAGCCATATGATCATTATTTTGTAAAGGCCTTCAAATGGTTTCAATGAAAGGTTTTTAATTATCTCCCTGCTTTCCTGGCGCGAAATATTCAACTGTTTGTTTTCTCCTCCAAAATAACTGTTCCACCCTCCAGCAGTATTATATGGATCCTGGATTACAAAATTCCTCCACTCGCTTAGAAATTTAATGCTTATAACATCTTTGGCTTTAATCTTTTTTGTAGCACTTACCGGAAAAGCAAAATGAACATCAGGATGAACCAGTTTTGCATTTTTCTGACACGCAGCACATTCACCACAGGAATCTTCTGGTGTTCGGTTTTGACAATTTATAAAAGTTGAAAAAGCCAGTGCAAGGGCAAGATTTGGCCCTCCCTGAGGACCCAGAAATAATTGGGCATGTGCTATCTGATCGGAGACTACTGATTGTATTAATTGAGTTTTTAATGATTCATATCCGGATATATCAGAAAATTTCATAATTTAAATTCGACCCCTGTATTTTGCTGTAAAGTCAAATATATGCTGTAAAACTAATTTATCCTTTTTATTGAACTTTTTTCCTCGCCGATCCATTACAGTTTTTAGGGTTTCGATAGCCTTATCTATTTGGTAGTCTACAAATCCTTCATTACCACCCCATGAAAAGGAAGGAATAAATTTAGGCATATATCCATTGCCATAAATATTGGCACATATTCCAACTACGGTACCAGTATTGAACATGGTACTGATACCGCATTTCGAATAATCTCCCATAATTAATCCACAATACTGAATTCCTGTTTCTGAAAATTTTCCAGCTTCGTAATCCCATAATTTTACCCCACTGTAATTATTCTTTAGATTGGAATTATTAGTTCCGGCTCCAAAATTACACCACTCACCTATAACAGAAGATCCTAAAAATCCATCATGTGATTTATTGCTATATCCCTGGAAAACGACCTGATTTACTTCACCTCCAACTTTACAGAAAGGGCCTATGGTAGTATTCGCCCTTATTTTAGAACCAATTGATATAACGCTATCATTTAGTATTGCAGCCGGTCCTCTGACCACTGTACCTGGCAGTAGTGTCACTCCATTGCCTATATATATTGGGCCATCATCAGCATCAAGTATGCTGGATTTGATATTGGTTCCTTCCCCGATGAATATTTGATCAAGATTATAACATTTCGTATGAGGATCCTTAATTTTGCTGGTTGACTTACCAATTGAATTAAAATCCTCTGGAATTTCATATGGATTATTATTATATATCTCTGTAATATGAGATATCTGCCTTAATTCTTCAGAATATTCAATTGACTTAATTGGTGAAAAGTCATAATGCCTGATGTGAGATTTAAAAATGTTTTCTTCAACCTTACAGGCAATAAAAGAACCTTTTGAAAAAAGTCCTTCATTTTGACTTAGACCTTTTAAGGAAGATATCAGTTTTTGATCCGGCATTATCCGGCTATTTATACAGTAATTATTCTTTGCAATCTTTATAGGATATTTCTGAGTAAGATAATCGATAGTAAGATAATATGTAGGGTATCGCATGGCTTGCCGCCATTTATCCGCAATAGTAAAAATTCCGGTTCTCAATTCACTTACTGGTCTGGTAAGCGATAATGGGAAGAATTTAACCCTATCTTCCGGCAAATCTATTAGAATTATATTCACGCTGGTATTCATGGTCATAGTTTTGAATAAACAAAAAAAGGCTTCATAGAATTAACCATGAAGCCTTCATTTTATTTCGTTTTATGCTATTTCTTTTTATACCTTCGATTAAATTTCTCAACCCTTCCTGCAGTATCGACAAATATTTTCTTACCCGTATAAAAGGGATGAGAAGCTGAACTTACTTCTATCTTGATTAATGGATATGTATTCCCATCTTCCCATTTAATTGTATCCTTTGAAGTCATTGTTGACTTTGTGATAAATTTATAATCACTTTGTGTATCGTGGAACACAACTTCTTTGTATTCCGGATGAATTCCTTTTTTCATTTCTATTTTTTTAGGGACACAAAATTAGTCAAACTTTTTAAATAGACAAAATATTAAAAAATATAAGATTACTTTTGTTTATTATAATAGAAAATTAAGCAAATCAAGCTCAAGAATATATCATTAATCTTTTTTTTACGTATTGAGATAATAAAAGTCGATTTGTTGGGTATTATAATAGAAGGATAATTTTAATAGATGAAGGCAAGGGTTTTATATTTTATTTTAACATTTATTTCAGTACAAGTATTTGGACAGTTCACGGCCCGAGAATATTATAAATTTGGCAAAAGTAAATTTGATGAAGGCAAGTATTTCGAAGCCGTTGATTTTCTGGATAATGCCATAAAACTTGATCCCGCTTATGAAAATGCATTATTTATCAGGGCAGAATCATTCCTGGCTTTAAAAAAATATAACCTTGCCATCGATGATTATACGAAAGTTATAAAGTCCCGGAAAACATATGACTCTTATACGGCTGAATATTTTTTGAAAAGAGCAGTTGCAAAAATGGAGATGAAAAATTACAGAGGAGCATATGAAGATTTTTCAACCGCATTTAAACTCATCCCAGAATATGCAGAAGGTCATTACGAATATTCGCGTTTTAAGTACCTTACCTTGAAAGATAAATCGGAGGCAATTAGGGAAATCAACAAAGCCATTGAGCTTGATAACCAGGTAGGAAAATATTATGCAAGAAGGGCAGAATATAAAGCGCATATATCAAAATATGATTATGAGGGGAATAAATATTTGAAAGAGGCTGTTTCTGATCTGAATACGGCAATAAGTCTTGATGGTGACGATGTGGATTTCCGCCAATTACGAAGTGATTATAACAAGGAATTGGGAGAGCCTGCAGAGGCTATTGAAGATTATGATGTGATGATAAAAATAAATCCTGGCCGGGTAGAGGCATATACTGAACGTGGATTGATCGAAATGCAGAATGACCAATACAAAGAGGCAATTGATGACTTTTCCAAATCTATTGAACTTCAACCTAGCAAAGAATATAACTATCGCTACAGGGGACTATGCAGACATAATATTCTCGATTTTGGCGGTGCTTACAACGATTATACCAAATCAATTCAATTGTTGCAGGAGGAATTAAAAATAACCGAAGACACCATTAAACTAAAAAAGATTTTGGCGGACACATACATTAAAAGAGGGGCCGCTGCAACTTCTCTGGGAAATACTTTTAACTCATGTTCTGATTTTCGGACGGCCTACGAATTGGGATCAAAAATAGGGCTTAACTATCTCAGGAAATATTGCGGTATCTGATCTTAGCATTTTTTCTACATATTACAATTACCTCAAACGGCTTAAGATAAAAAATAGGATAAATAACATCACCTAATCCAAATAATGCATATTTTTAGCCATAGTTTAGGGATATGCGAATCAGGCTTATGCTTTTTAATCTATGATGACCAGAAGTAAACACATATTAAATTTAATTCTTTTTCTCTGTTTATTTCTACTTCATTTGCCGATAACGAAGATATTCGCACAAGGTCCCAATGTTCCTCTTAACCGTGACTATTATCATTTACTCGACAGACTTGCCATAAAATCGGGGGTCTTGTCGAAATCCTTTCAATCTGCATTAAAACCGTATAGAAGAGAGGTGGTTGCAGATTTTGTAGATAACCTTAACATCGATAGTCTCGGATATAATAGAATTGATAAATTCAATATTGGTTATATAAAAAATGATAACTGGACCTTTTCTGATTCTTCAGAATCCGATAGCCGGAAACCCTTCCTGAAGATCTTTTATAAGAAAAAGCCGGATTTTGTATCTGTTTTAACAAAAGATTTCGAGCTTCACTTAAACCCAGTTATTCATTTCAGTGCGGGCAGTGACAGTAATTATGACAGGATGCTTTATACCAACACAAGGGGATTTGAAGCAAGTGGGATGATCGCAAAAAAAATCGGTTATTACACGTATATTACTACTACCAATGCTATATATCCAAATTATATTCAATCCTGGACTGATCGAAATGGTGTTATTCCTTATGAGGGATTCTGGAAAGCCTATGATACTGATGGTGTCGATTTCTATACGGCAAGGGGATATATTTCATTCAATATTATAAAACAGATCAATGTGCAATTCGGATATGATAAATTATTCCTGGGCGATGGAATCCGCTCAATGGGGATTTCGGATTTCACAAACAACTATCTCTTTTTAAAGTTTGATGTAAAAGTATGGAAATTGTATTACCGGCTTGTATTTGCTCAACATTATGCAGATGCATACAGTTCTCCTGGTTCGGGATCCTTGTCTGGTCCCTACCCCCGCAAATATTTAGCTCATCATCACATATCATTTGATATTGGAAAGAAATTAAATCTCGGATTTTTTGAGAATGTAGCGATTGGAGATTCAACAGATAATTCTTTTGACCCAACCTATTTAAATCCGGCGATTTTTTACAGGGCAGCAGAACATCAATCTGGAAGCAGTAACAATGTTGTGGTAGGATTTGATGGCAAATGGAATTTTCTTAGAAGATTTCAGCTCTATGGGCAATTTATACTCGATGAATTTGTCATGAGTGAAATAACATCAGGAGACGGTTGGTGGGCAAATAAATTTGGCGGACAAATTGGATTGAAATATATGGATGCTTTTTGGCTGGATAACCTTGATCTTACGCTTGAATTTAATATTGCCCGTCCGTATACATATGGTCATGAGACGATCTATACCAATTTTGCGAATTACAGAATGCCATTGGCACATCCATATGGAGCAAACTTCAGGGAATTCCTTGCTTTGGCAAGGTATCAGCCTTTTAGAAAATTTACTTTTATTGCGAAGTATATCGGCGCATTTTATGGTGAAGATGAGGAGGACAGCAATTGGGGTAAGGATATTATGCAAAGCTATAATACAAGGGAGCAGGATTATGGCAACTATATAGGTCAGGGATATGCTACAAATTTTAACTATTTTGATTTCACAACATCTTACCAATTTAAACATAACGTGTTCTTCGACCTGCAATTCGTGGTCAGAAATGTTAAAAGCGAGCTGGATATCCTGGATGATAACACCTTCTATGTAATGGGACATTTCAGGTATAACATACCCCGTAAAGTGTTTGATTTTTTGAAAATCATATAAATTAAAATTGGATCATTTCATCCCTAAATTGTCAATTTTTTCTTAATTTCAGCTTCTGAATTGAATTGTATGTTAGCGAGCTATTTCAAAAATCTTTCTGGATCCCAAAAAACCATTTATAGCCTTATTATTTTGTTCTTTATTTTCAATCTTTCAATGCTGATCAGGTCTTTTATAATCGATGCTCATGATATTAGAGAGATGGTGAAAATGGCAAGATATATTTCTTATATAAAATATGTAGTAATCATTAATATGGCTTTATTTATCTCGATAATTGCAATTTATTCTTATGAAATAAAACAACTGAAAAACGACATAAAAAATACCGTGAAAGAAAACAAAGGCTTGAAAGCTGATTTATATGATATAGAGAAGGAAAGTCCAATATAATTTAAGGATAATATTCAACCTGAACGAATAAATGAACTTTAGTAAAACAATCAAAGAAGAACTTTATGAGGCCGAAAAATTATTAATTAAAATAATAAACCAACCAGCTATGATCAATAATATCAACCAGGCTGCTTTGCTTATGGCAGAAGCAGTTAAAAACAATGGGAAAATTATTTCCTGTGGCAATGGCGGATCACATTGTGATGCCATGCATTTTGCAGAAGAACTGACCGGACGTTACCGGAATGACAGACCACCTATTCCTGCAATTGCCATATCTGATCCTTCACATATTTCATGTGTAGGCAATGATTATGGATTCGACAATATCTTTTCGCGGTTTATTGATGCCATGGGCCAGCCAAATGATGTTCTTCTTGGGATCACAACCAGTGGTAACTCACCAAATATTATAAATGCGGTTAAAAGTGCGAAAATAAAGGGTATGCCCTCTATAGCATTGAGTGGAAATGATGGTGGCCAGGTAGCAAAAATTTCCAATGTCAGCATTGTTGTGCCATTTTCAGGATATTCTGACCGGATTCAGGAAATCCATATCAAGATCATTCACATCTTTATCCTCCTTATTGAAAAACAATTAGTATAAAATGCTTGCAAAATCTTATGGCTGTGCCGTTTTCGGCATAGATGCGAGCATTATTACTATCGAAGCCAACGTATGTGCTGGCACCAAACGCTTTATGGTAGGATTACCCGACAATGCTGTCAAAGAAAGCTGGTCACGAATAGAATCAGCCTTGAAGTATTCAGGTTATACCATGCCCAGGTCAAGGGTTATTCTGAACCTGGCACCTGCAGATATCAAAAAGGAAGGATCTGCATATGATCTTCCCATTGCACTTAGTTTGATGAAAGCTTCCGGGCAACTGGACACGGATCTACTTGAAAAATTTGTAATTATGGGGGAACTGTCCCTTGATGGCCAGTTAAGACCCATAAAAGGGGCCCTCCCCATTGCCATTTTGGCAAGAAAAAGTGGTTTTAAAGGATTAATTCTCCCAAAAGAGAATGGCATGGAAGCGGCAATAGTAAATGATCTTGATGTAATGGGTGTATCAAATATCCAGGATGCTGTGGGTTTACTTTGTTCTGAAAATGATATTAAACCCATTCAAATAAACACAAGGGAATTGTTCTTTGATCAAATTGAAGATTTTGGATTTGATTTCAAAGAAGTACAAGGTCAAGAAAATATTAAAAGAGCACTTGAAATAGCTGCAGCTGGAAGTCACAATGCAATAATGATTGGAAGCCCTGGATCAGGAAAGACCATGTTAGCTAAGCGATTGCCTTCAATTTTACCTCCTTTAAACCTGCATGAAGCTTTGGAGACAACCAAGATACACTCTGTTGCCGGAAAGTTAGGAACCAATGCAACTTTAATTTCGCGTCGGCCATTCAGGTCGCCACATCATACCATTTCAGATATAGCATTAGTAGGAGGAGGAGCATTCCCTCAACCTGGTGAAATTTCTTTGGCTCATAATGGGGTTCTTTTTCTGGATGAGTTACCTGAGTTCAAAAGAACGGTACTTGAGGTGATGCGGCAACCATTGGAAGAAAGAAAAGTTACCATATCAAGGGCAAAATTTACATTGGATTATCCGGCAAATTTCATGTTGATTGCGAGCATGAATCCATGCCCTTGTGGATTCTATAATCATCCGGATAAAGACTGTGTATGTACACCCGATCAGGTCCATAGATATGTAAATAAAATCAGCGGCCCCTTGCTTGATCGTATTGATCTTCACGTTGAAGTGACTCCCGTAAGTTTTGACGAGATGGCATCAATAAGAAGTAACGAATCAAGCCAGGAAATCCGTAACAGGGTTATATTGTGCAAAAGAAATACAAATTGAAAGATTTAAAAAGGAACAATCGATTTATTCAAATGCAATGATGCCTCCGCAAATGGTTAAAGAAACTTGCCTTGTTAACAAAGCCGGATTAAATCTTTTGCGAACGGCTATGGAGAAACTAGATCTTTCAGCTAGAGCTTATGACCGGATCCTTAAGGTAAGTCGTACTATTGCTGACCTCGCTGAAAGTAAGGAGATCAGGATTGAGCATCTTGCAGAAGCCATACAGTATAGAAGCCTGGACAGGGAAGGATGGATAGCATGAAACTTAAATCATCTTTTTTAATTCCAAAATCCTAATTATACTTTCCAGAATCTCCTCTTCATTCATAGTCTGGTAGTTAAATACAATGTCAAAAATTGAATTGCTAGCTTTCATGCCTTCAAAATATTCCCTTAAATGGTCTCTTTTATAGTCAATCTCAAGTAATTTACGTCTCGCTTCATCTATGGAAATATGCTGCCGTTCACTTATAATCTTGATTCGCCATTCTACAGGCGCCTCTAATCGTACATGCAGAGATTTTTTAATTGACCTGGTAAGTGATACTCCTGCCCTTCCTACAATGATCACATATCCCTCTTTTGCAAATCCTTTGATAACATCAGCAAGTGTCTTTTTAACTTTTGCATCACTTGGATAAAATTTGTGGGCCAGGGATATGATCATATCATCCAAAATACCTTTCTCATTCGCATTCACTGCTTCTTTGATCATATATCTATTCAGCTTGAGTTCCCGGGCCGATTCTTCAAGAATTTCCTTACTGATCCATTTCCAGTGCTTTTCTTTTGTCCCAATCACTCTTTTATTCAGATTTATGGCAAGATCCTGTGCCAACAATTTACCAGGACAACCATAAGCTCTTGAGATGGTGATTACCGGACCGTAGTCAACATGCATTTCCTGGACTGTTTTTCGTTCCATCCTGGAGCGCATATAATTTCTTAATATATTTTTCATGGCTTTAGGTTTGCTTATATAATTAGAACAAATTAAAACCAGAATTTATTCCCGATAGTTGAAGTATTTTTAGGATTTTTTCCGATACCGCCATACTGCTATGGAAATCGTTCCAATCGCAAATCCGGTAATAATTACAAAGTGGGCTTTAACTTCATTAAATCCAGAACCCTTTAATACGACCATTCTGATAACTTCCATAAAGTAACGTAGTGGATTTATTCGTGTTAAATTCTGTGCCCAGGCTGGCATATTCTCAATCGGGGTAAACAATCCACTCATTAAGATAAATATCACAACAATGAACCAGAATACAAACATAGCTTGTTGCTGGGTATCTGTTACGGATGAAAGAAATAGGCCAATACCCATAATGGCAAGTACAAATATTGCTGCAAAAGCATACAGCACCAGTAAGCTTCCCGCTAAAGGAATATTAAAAATATAACGTGTACAAAGTAATCCTACTGTAAAAACAAATAATGCCAATATCCAGAAGGGCAAAAGTTTACCGATTATAAATTGATATTTTTTTATTGGTGTTACATTGATCTGTTCAATGGTTCCCATTTCCTTTTCACGGACAATATTTAAAGAACTTAAAAATCCTCCGATTAATGTAACAAGCAATACAAGTAAGGCGGGGACCATAAAAGTTTTATAATCGAGACGTTCATTGTACCAATTGGAATAGTTCACTGTAATGCTTTTAGGCCTGGGGGTAGAAATTGCTGAAGAAAGTTTATAGGATAGTTCATTATTTACTTCCAATATGAATCCTTCCAAAATATTTTGAGCATAATTTATCGTTAGTCCCGCTTTCATGCCATCAATAGCATTGATCTTAAAGAAAATTTTTGATTTTCCATTCTTCACTGCGTTTTTTTCAAAATCATGGGGAATTTCACATATAATATCCGCTTTATTCTTGCTGAGTTGCTCTTCCGCCATTTTCCGATTGGTTGATTCACCGGTTATCTGGAAATAATCTGTCTGGTAAAATTTACTTTTAAGTCGATTAGAATACGTTGATTTATCGAAATCATTGAAATATATTTTGAGGTTTTTAATTTCAAAAGTCGCTGCATTTGACAGGATTAAGAGTTGAACTATAGGCATGACAAAAATTATAGGTAACATCCCCTTATTGCGGAAAATCTGCCTGAATTCTTTTTGGAGCATGTATAAAATAATCTTCATTATTTTCTAGCCTAATCGTATATTAAATTTCTTTAAACTCAACATGATGAAGAAAATGGCAAAGCCTAAAATAATCAGCGTTTCTTTCCACACCATTTCAATGCCCGATCCTTTAAGCATAATATCTTTTACAATAATTATAAACCACTTTGCGGGGATAATATTAGAGATCCATTGCAATATCCAGGGCATATTTTCAATTGGAAATATAAAGCCGGAAAGGATAATTGTAGGTAGTAATAAACCCATAACTGAAATCATCAATGCAACCAATTGAGTTTTAGCAATTGTGGATATTAAAATGCCTAAAGACAAAGTAGTTAATATAAACAATAATAATTCAAACAATAACAATAAGAGGCTTCCCTTAATCGGAACTCCAAATACAAAATATCCGAGCAGTAATACGACCATAGAGATCACAAAAGCAAGAAAAATATACGGTATTACTTTGGCAATGATGATCTGTATTGGCTTCATGGGTGATGCAAGCAAAACTTCCATCGTTCCAAGTTCTTTTTCACGTGTCAGCGAAATTGAGGTCATCATAGCGGTGACAAGCATTAATATTATAGTAATTAAACCAGGAACAAACAGAAATACACCTTTTAAGTTCTGATTATACCGAAACCTTACCTCCGGAATTATCATAATTCCAGATGGAGGACCTGTATTGAGGCTGACCACAAAATCGCGAACAATAGACTGTGTATAATTAATTAGAGTATTGGCTGTATTAGGATCAGTTGCATCTGCTATGATCTGAAGATCACTGGATTGTAATCTGGATAAATTATCTCCAAATTGCTTATTATACACAATCACCAGTTTAATTTTACCCTTTTTAAACTCCTCTTCTATTTCATCGGCAGATTGAAGGTAAGAATCAAGTTTGAAATACCCGGAGGACAGGATTTTATTGGTAAGTTCTTCGCTCATATGGTCTTTAGAATGATCGAGTATTGCAATATTTGCATCTCTGATTTCATTTGTAATGGCAAATCCAAAGAGAAGGATTTGTGCAACAGGCATTCCGAACAGGATCAACATTGTACGAAAATCCCTGGTTATGTGAAATACTTCTTTTTTTACAAATGCTATGAATCTTTTCATATCTCTACATTCCTGGCCAGGATGAGGAAAACATCATTCATAGAGTTAACCTTATATTTAGCTTTCAGATAGTCAGTACTGCCAATGGCCTCAATCCGTCCATCGACCATCATCGATATTCTATCACAATATTCAGCTTCATCCATATAGTGGGTTGTTACGAATACAGTTACCCCAGCATCTGCTGCTTCGTAAATCAGGTCCCAGAATTGTCTTCTCGTTACTGGATCAACGCCTCCTGTAGGTTCGTCCAAAAAAACAATATCTGGCTCATGGACAATAGCAACTGAAAAGGCAAGCTTTTGCTTCCATCCCAGTGGCAACGATGAAATCAACTTGTTTTGATATTCCTTCAATTGAAGTTTATCAGATAATTCCTGCTGCTTTTTCCTGATGGTTTTTCTGTCAAGCCCATAAATACCTGCGTAGAACTGAATGTTTTCATTTACTGTTAGATCTTCATATAATGAGAATCTCTGACTCATATATCCAATTCGTTTCTTAATTTTTTCTGAATCTTTAAAGATATCCAAACCCGCCACAAACCCATTTCCCGAAGAAGGTCTGAGTAAGCCACAAAACATTTTCATTGCTGTAGTTTTACCAGCTCCATTTGCACCTAAGAATCCAAATATTTCCCCTTTCTTAACCTCAAACGTTATATGGTCAACAGCAGTGAAGGACCCAAATTTTTTGGTAAGATTTTCTGATGATATAACAGCTTCACTGGACATGGCTATTTCATTAATTCCATAAAACAATCCTCGACGGTTGGTTTTATCTTTTCTATCTTGAATTTGGGAAGTTCCATCTTCCCAAATGATGATAGTATTTCAGATTCTGTTATTTCATATCTTCTGTCTATGTAGTGTATCGAATCTCCGAATGAGAAAACAGAATGGGTATTTTCATAGGATTTCAAGGACTGAAGGAATTCATGCTTTTTTGCTGTCTTTATTGCATAAATATCTCTGTCAAAATCCTGTGTCATCTTTTCCGGTGTATCGATTGATAAAATCTCGCCATTTTGTATAAGGCCAATTTTATCACACATATTGGCTTCATCCATATAAGGTGTGGATACAAGAATAGTGATTCCATGGGTTTTCAGATTTTTGAGCATTCCCCAAAACTCTTTTCTCGATACCGGATCAACCCCGGTAGTAGGCTCATCAAGAAATAATACTTCAGGTTTATGTATTAAAGCGCAGGATAACGCCAGCTTTTGTTTCATTCCACCGGACAATTGACCAGCTCTACGATCTTTAAAAGGTTCAATTTGTGAATAAATTTCTTTAACGAGTTCATAGTTTTCCTCAATGGTGGTGCCGAAAATGGAGGCGAATAAACTTAAGTTCTCCTCAACACTCAGGTCTTGGTATAAAGAAAATCTGCCTGGCATATATCCGATTATATTCCTGATCTTTTTATAATCTTTTACAATATGATATCCTTGAACGTATGCATCTCCTGTGTCAGGTAATAACAGTGTTGTTAAGATCCTGAATAAGGAAGTTTTTCCAGCCCCATCAGGACCAATTAATCCAAATATTTCTGCCTGGTTCACTTTAAAAGAGATATCCTTTAGGGCTTCGATATCCTCATAACTTTTTGAAATTCTCTCAATATCAATTGGCGGCCTCATGTTAATTGAATTTAATTTCACCCGGCATGCCAATCTTTATACCTCCATCATTTATTACTCTAACCTTAATCGCATAAACCAGGTTTACCCTTTCCTCTCTAGTTTGAACAATTTTGGGTGTGAATTCTGACTTATCTGAGATCCAACTAATGGTTCCGTCATATTCCTTTAAGTCATTTTTTCCTTCATCAATGTACACCTTGACTGATTGTCCTAATTTAATCTGGCTCAGGTTACCTCCACCAATATAAGCCCTTAGATAAAGTTCGTTTAGATTTGCAATATGGTACAAGGGTTTTCCGAAATTTACAATTTCATATTGCTCTGCATATTTAGTAAGTATAGTTCCACTAACAGGATTAATAATTATGGATTTATTGATTTGATCGTTTATTTCCTCAATTTGCCATTGGATAGGTAGTATTTCACTCAAAAGTCCTTTATTACTGGTCTCTAATCGTTCCTTGTTCGCCATCAATTCTTTGTTTGTAACATCAATCTGACCATTAATATCATCCATCTGTTTTTGTGTAGCTGCTCCTTCTTTGAATAGGTTTTCGATTCTTCTCTTTTCACGTTCAAGAACATTTTTTCTCTCAATTAAGACATTAATTTGGGAGGGGATATTCAGCGTTTTTGTATTTAAGGCTTGAATTCTGGCCTGCATTTGCTTTTTCTTTAAATTAAGGGGAAGGGTATCAATAATTCCAATGTTTTCCCCAGCATTTATAATATCTCCTTCAACCAGATCAAATTCCAAAAGTTTACCATTGGATTCAGCAGAAATAAGGACCTCAGTGGCCTCAAAGTTGCCGTATGCATCTGCGTCATCATTTGAATTATTACATCCTATTACAAAGGATGATAATAATAAAACCGATAATATTGATGTTCTATTCATTTTCTATATTGTTAGAATTCAAATTATTTCCAGTAGATGTATAGATATTCACATAAGTATGTGACAAGCTCAGTTCATGCTGGGCCCTTTTGATCTGAGCCTGAATAAGTGTATTGAGCTCCGTCAAATATTGAGTTGAAGTAATTACGCCATTTTCAAGTTCTGAAAAGGTGGATTTTACGATCATTTCCTGTAATTCAATGATCTGATCATCTTTATGTAATATTTCTTTTAACTTTTCAATTTCTCTATATTGTTTGATCATAGATATATTAAGATTTCTCTCAAAATCTTGCTGTTTTGTATCTACAATCGCTTGCTGCATTTTAAATACCTGCTTTTTTCTATTGGTCTGACCCCAATCATAAATATCCCAGTTCAGTTGAATCCCGAATATATAGTAGGTTTCAGGATCCACTTCAAAGAAGTTCATCGGATTCGGTTGCCCAATACCTCCCTGCGCAAATGCCCAGATTTTCGGTGTTCGATTAATATTGCTGATTCCATATTGAGCATCCAGCAGATTCCTTTGTGATTCAAACAACCCCATTTCAGGACGATTAATACTTAATGTTTGCTCCAATTCGGGTGAATCTGGTATTAATAAAATGGTTTTGGTTGTTACATCCTGTCCTATCCATTCCGATAACATAGTATACATG
Organism: uncultured Cytophagales bacterium; assembly: GCA_942491935.1. Classification (GTDB taxonomy): domain Bacteria; phylum Bacteroidota; class Bacteroidia; order Cytophagales; family Cyclobacteriaceae; genus JAGTVG01. The sequence continues at coordinate 16,492 of CALOCZ010000044.1, read as the reverse complement.
ACATTTCGATCAGATTCTAAGGATATAATTTCCTGTTCAATAGTAAGTATCTGTTTCTCAAGATTAAAGAGATTGCTTTCCAGTATAACTCCATTTTTAACTCTGGATTCAATCAACTTCTTCTGACTGGTAAGGTTTTCAAGTGACTTATCTAAAATTTTCAAACCTTCCTGCAGATTGAGAATGTTAAAATAAATTGAATTTATGGTTTCATTTAGTCTATAGAGCTGTGTTTCAAGGTCCATCTCGGCTATAACAAGCTGTGATTCATCAATTTGCCTGGAATGCTTTGATAAGCCGCCATCGTATATGTTCTGATGCAGATTTATACTGACATTAAATTGCTCCTTCGGTATTATGGGGAATTCAGGCACTAAACTTAAACCAGGAATAGTTATTACTTCTGATTGGTAGCTGGCTTTCCCGTTGATAAACAATTTTGGAAGATAGCTGCTGCCACTATTTTTGTAATTTAATTCATGAATACTTTTATTCAATAATTCCTGCTTTTGCAAGGGACTTAATTCCTTGGCTTTTGAATAGCAATATTGAAGATCAAGCGTATCTCGTTGATTCCCCTTCGAAGGATACCCTACCGAAAAGGAGGCCAGGACTATTATTAATATTTTTCTAACCATCTTATTAAACTTTTTGGTTAAATTTTATCCAATTCATGATAGTTTGTGGTATTATCCTCTTTCTTTCTTCCAGGAATTCTTCCCAATCATCATCCTCTATTTTCAAAGTCTTTTGCATTATTGGTTTGCCGATAAATGGAAAAATGGTCATTGAAAGAATATTGACAACAAAATGTTTTACATCAATCCTTTTCAGGTCATTGTCATCAGTTTCCATGTTTAGCTGATCCTGCAATACAGCGGTATCCAGAAATGCACTTATATTAAGAAAGCTTAATGCCCTATCCGGATTTACGTGTATTTCATTAAGAATAAAAAGTGGGTATTTAGGATTTTTTCTTATGATTTCAATATATTCATCTACAAACTTCCAGATCTTTACTTCAAGAGGAATAGGTTCATTCACAAAACTTAGAACCATGGGACCTATCTGAAGTAAAGTTTCCTCAAACACAGCTTCAAATAATTTATCCTTATTTCGGAAATAGTAATGTAACAATGCTTTGTTTATCTCAGCTGTATCTGCTATCTCCTGCATCCTCGCTCCATCAAATCCCTTTGCAATGAAAACTTCTTTTGCAGCTTCTAAAATTCTATCTTCGGTATTTTCTTTGTTAACCATTTGATTTAACTAAACGGTTAAATATTGAAAAAAGTTTCCTGATATCCTAACTTTTTGTTGATTTTTTTGATTTGTTTACATGGATAACAATCCTGTATTTGCAATAAAACAGAAGACAAATTCCGAACCTATCTATTCTCAGGGAGAACCACTAGTGGAATTTTTAGGATTTCAATGGTAAAATTGAAATTTAAGTTGTAACATTATATCCCAATTTTATCATTGGCAGAGTCGATCTATTTACAAACTTTTAAATATTTTTTTATGGAAAATTCGAACAATCCTTCCGGGAAAAAATCAAATTTTGGCAGAAGAAGGTTCATGAAGGGTGCTGCCGTTACAGCTGGAGCATTTACAATTGTTCCACGTCATGTAATTGGCAAAGGATATCGCGCCCCAAGTGATACACTGAATATAGCAGGTGTTGGTATAGGAGGCATGGGTAAGGCTAACCTTGACCATATTAAGGGTGAAAATATTGTTGCCCTTTGTGATGTCGATTGGAAATATAGCAAAGGGACCTTTGATGCATATCCTAATGCTAAAAAATACTGGGACTGGCGAAAGATGTATGAGGAAATGGGCAGTGACATTGATGCTGTAGTTGTGGCTACTGCTGATCATTCGCATGCCTTAGTTGCTGCTAATGCGATAACCATGGGCAAGCACGTTTATGTTCAAAAGCCTCTTACACACTCCGTTTATGAATCACGACTTCTTACAAAACTTGCCGAGAAGTACAAAGTAGCCACCCAAATGGGTAATCAGGGTGCTTCTGGTGCTGGTGTGGCAAAGACCTGTGAGCTTATCTGGAGTGGAGCTATTGGAGAAGTTACAAAAGTTGAATCATTCACAGACAGACCTATCTGGCCTCAGGGCTTAAATACGCCTGAACAAGGACAGTGGGTTCCTGATACTTTAAATTGGGATCTTTTCGTTGGACCTGCTAAAATGCGTCCATTCAACGAAGTTTACCACCCATGGAACTGGCGTGGCTGGTGGGATTATGGTACAGGTGCACTTGGCGATATGGCTTGCCATATTCTCCATCCTGTTTTTGAAGGATTAAAACTTGGATATCCAACAAAAGCCCAAGGAAGTTCAACATTATTGTTAAATGATTGTGCTCCTTCAGCTCAGGCAGTAAAACTCACTTTCCCTGAAAGAGCTAAAGTAGGTAAAGTTAAAATGCCGGAAGTTGAAGTAAGCTGGTATGATGGTGGTATCAAACCCATGTTGCCAGATAACTGGCCAGCAGGTAAAAATCCGAATAAATCAGGGGGTGGTACTTTCTTTTATGGTACTAAAGATATACTCCACGCTGGATGCTATGGTGTAAATCCTGAATTGCTTTCTGGTAATACACCTGACGTTGCCGAAACAGAGAGAAGAGTAGAAAAGGAACTAGGCCTCAAGTGGGGAGATGGTGCACATGAAATGGACTGGGTTCGTGCCTGTAAAGAAAGTCCTGAAAATAGGAAACCATGTACCTCTGATTTCGCTGAAGCAGGACCTTTCAATGAAATGGTGGTTATGGGAGTACTTGCTGTTCGATTACAAGGACTCAATAAGACATTAGAATGGGATGGTGAAAATATGAGATTTACCAACATTTCTGATGACGAAAAAGTACGAACAGTGATAAGAGACGGATTTAGAATTCATGATGGACATCCAACGTTCCAGAAAGACTGGACAGATCCGGTTTCTGCTGTTGAGTATTCTCAGGAATTAATCAAACATACATACCGGGATGGTTACACATTACCGGATATGCCGAGTTAATAAAACATAAAAATTGAGTTTAATAATCTGTTCCCGATAAGATATAATCATATGGGGGGCAGATTATTTTCATTTTAAATCGTTTATGATGGAAAATAAAAAGAATTCAAGCGGGAATAAGTTAAATGTTTCAAGAAGAAAATTTATAAAAGGAGCTGCCATAACGGCTTCAGCCTTTACCGTTGTACCAAGAAATGTGCTGGGTGGAAAAGGCTTCAGGGCCCCAAGTGATGTTTTAAATATTGTCGGTGTAGGTGTTGGAGGAATGGGTCGCAGCAATCTTAGAAACATGGTTAAAGCAGGAAAGGCAAAGATTGTTGGGCTTTGTGATGTCGATTGGAAATATTCAGAAAAGGCCTTCAATGATTATCCGGATGCTAAAAAATACTGGGATTTCCGGAAAATGTATGAAGAATTGAACAATGATTTCGACGCCGTGATGGTGGCTACACCGGACCATACCCATGCCGTAGCAGGAGCGTTGGCTATGAAAATGGGTAAACATGCCTATGTTCAAAAGCCATTGACCAGATCGGTTTGGGAATCCAGAAGGCTTACTGAGATCGCCAATGAAATGGGAGTTGTTACTCAAATGGGTAATCAGGGAAATAGCGGTGAAGGAATTCGTCAGGTATGCGAGTGGATATGGGACGGTGCCATTGGGGAAGTAAGGGAAGTCCATGCATGGACAAACCGCCCTATCTGGCCACAAGGCCTTGAAAGACCAACCGATAAGGTAAAAACACCAAAAACCATAAATTGGGACCTATTCCTTGGAACTGCTCCATACAGACCATACAATCCTTTATATACCCCATGGAACTGGAGGGCATGGTGGGATTATGGTACCGGCGCATTGGGTGATATGGCTTGTCATATAATGGACCCTGCGTATAAAGCGATGCATTTCGGTTATCCTGTTGGCGTTGAAGCGACATCTACCCAGGTAAATACAGAAAGCGCCCCTGTTTCGGAGGTAGTGACCTATTACTTCCCAGCCAGGGATAATCTGAAAAAAGTGGGTTTCCCGGAATGTACCTTTACATGGTGGGATGGTGGCATGATGCCTCCTCGACCGAAAGGATTGCTTGATGGTAAGATGATGGGAGACTGGGGAGGTGGAAATCTCTTTATAGGTAGTAAGGGCACCTTAGTCTGTGGCACCTATGGCCTGAATCCATTTATCATTGGAAGAGAGGATTATTCCGGTCCCGATAAGTATTTAAGAAGACCTGAAGCAGATACAGGATATGCCTGGAACGAGGGTGCTCATGAAACGGATTGGATCAATGCAGTTATGGCCAATAAGCCAGATATGCCAAGTTCAAATTTCAATTATGCCGGTCCATTAAATGAAGTGGTCGTAATGGGAAATCTGGGTGTACGCTTGCAGGATCTCAAACGTAAACTTGACTGGGATGGTAAAAAGATGGAAATCACAAACATTAAAGCGGGCGAACAGATCCGGGTAGTTAGTTCTGATAAGTTTACCGTAATCGATGGCGATCCTAAGTTTGATACCAAATATGAAACTATCGATGCTTATGAAGCAGCTAAAGAGTATGTGAAGCCTACTTATAGAGATGGTTGGGAAGGTATTTTATAGTAAGCTTTGCAAATAATTTTAAAGAGGCTGTATCAAATCTTTTACCCAAAATATTCTCAACAAATGCCTTTTTTTGCTCCAAAAAAATCCTTAATATCGATCTTTCATAGGATTGTATAGGTCTATTTTCTCTCATTTCAGATTGACATTAATCGGTAAAAATTGAATTGATAAGGTCACCAACACAAATGAATATAATAACAAGGTTAATTGATAAAATATAAACTATTGGGAAATGCAGTCTTTATTCTAAGCCAAAATTTAAAACTGCCATTTCTGAGTCTTGAGACATCGTCTTTTTTTGATTTAAATCCTATATATCGGGAAGGGATTCCTTCTTTAAAGAGTTTAAGTCATATAGAATTACATATAAAAATGAGTTTGAGGATTTTCTCTACTCATTTTTTTTTGAGTAAATTGAGCGCATGAATTTATTACTATTGAGCAACTCCACGAATTTTGGTGAAGAATACTTATCTTATCCCAAACAGGCCATAAAGGATTTTCTAGGCAACATAGGAGATAATATAATATTCATTCCATTTGCAGGGGTAACTTTTTCATGGGATGACTACACCGAAAAGATAAATGATGCTTTGGCTGAAATTCAAATTAAGGTTGTGGGAATTCATACAACAAATGATCCGGTGAGGTCAATCTCCGAAGCTGATGCAATAATGGTTGGTGGGGGCAATTCATTTCAGCTATTGAATCTGTTATATAAAAATGGACTTGTTGAAGCCATTAAAGAAAGAATATCCTCAGGCACTCCTTACATCGGATGGAGTGCGGGCTCCAATATGGCCTGCCCAACTGTGATGACTACAAATGATATGCCCATAGTGGAACCTCCTAGCTTTATGGCTCTGGATCTGATACCTTTTCAGATCAATCCCCATTATACTGAGGCAGTTATTCCAAATCATGGTGGTGAATCCAGGGAGTTAAGGATATTGGAGTTCATTGAAGCAAATAAAGAGATGGTAGTCGTTGGATTGCCGGAAGGCATGATCATTCAATTAAAAAATGGTCGCTATGAATTGATTGGCAATAAACAGGTGAAGATATTCAAATATGGCATGGAACCATATTTTATTGAATCATCAAAAGAGCTTAATCAGGTTTTATGCAAATACTAAATTGTGAAAATATTAATTGCTCCTGATTCTTTCAAGGAATCATTATCTGCAACGGAAGTAGCTGACTGTATAGAAAGGGGGATTTTAAATATCAGGCCAGATATAGATTGTTATAAGATTCCCTCGGCTGATGGAGGTGAAGGGACTGTTGAGGCAATTCTGAATGCTACAGGAGGCAAAAAAATTGCGGCTAGTGTTAAGGATCCTTTAATGAGGAACATTGAAAGTTTCTGGGGATTACTTCCTGATGACCAAACAGCTGTAATTGAGATGGCTGCCGCATCCGGACTTGAACTATTGTCCATTGATGAAAGAAATCCAATGCTGACCTCATCTTATGGTACCGGTCAATTGATCAAATCTGCTCTCGATCATGGATGCCGAAAAATATATATTGGCATAGGAGGAAGTGCAACCAACGACGGCGGGGCAGGAATGGCCAGGGCGCTGGGAGCCAGATTATTAGATGCTAATGGATTGGATATTGGGAATGGTGGAGTGAATTTATCAGATCTTATCTCATTAGATCTATCAGGATTCGATGATAGAATTTTTGAATCGGAATTAATGGTCCTATCAGATGTCCAGAATCCTTTATGTGGTGTACATGGAGCTTCATTATATATGGTCCCCAGAAAGGTGCTGATAAAGAAATGGCACTTCAACTGGATAAGAATCTTAGTCACCTTGGAAAAATCCTTGAGTCCAGTTTTGGTATGTCAATAATTAATGAACCTGGTGCCGGGGCAGCCGGAGGACTTGGAGCTGGTTTAATGGCTTTTTGTAATGCGAAATTATTACCTGGATTCGAAACAATTTCTGAAATTGTCCAGCTTGAGAAATTTATTCAAAAGTCGGATCTAATTATCACCGGGGAAGGCAAGCTCGACTACCAAACAAAATTTGGAAAGGTTCCATATGGTGTTGCCCTGATGGCAAAAAAATTTAATAAACCAGTAATAGGAGTAGCAGGGACTTTGGGTAATGGTTACGAGGAACTGTACAAGTGCGGATTCAAGGAGATATTCTCAATTTCCGAGGGAATTGAATCATTAGAATATTCAATTTTAAATGCTAAAAACCTGTTAATTAAGACTTCAGAAAGAATCATAAAGGCCATTTCTATTGGCCTTTAGAAAAAAATAGTATATTTATAAGTTCAAATATGATAATTTTAATATTATGCCTGAAAAAATTCTAATTACTGGCGCAGCTGGATTTATAGGATTTCATCTATCCAAACGATTAATGCAAGAAGGATATCTGGTTACAGGCCTGGATAACCTGAATGATTATTATGATGTGAATCTAAAACAGGCCCGGTTGGATATTTTATTAAAGTATGAGAATTTCGATTTTGAAAAAATAGACCTGATTGAAAGGGATAAAATCCAAAGTTTATTCAAATCTCAAAGATTTGATTATGTCGTAAATCTGGCTGCCCAGGCTGGTGTAAGATATTCGCTGATTAATCCTTATGCTTATATCGATAGTAATATTTCTGGATTTTTGAACATATTAGAAGCTTGCAGGCAGAATCCGGTAAAACACCTGGTTTTTGCTTCGTCCAGTTCCGTTTATGGCGCAAACACTAAAATGCCATTTTCTGTCCATCACAATGTTGATCATCCGGTATCATTATATGCCACCACAAAGAAAGCCAATGAATTAATGGCCCATACTTATGCCAATCTTTACAAGATCCCTGCTACGGGATTAAGGTTTTTTACAGTCTATGGGCCCTGGGGCAGACCGGATATGGCTCTGTTTCTTTTTACCAAGGCTATCATTGAAGGAAAACCTATTGATGTATACAATCATGGTAAAATGAAGCGGGATTTTACTTATGTTGATGATATCGTCGAGGGAATAGTACGACTTATTACTAATAGTCCACAACCCGATAAAAACTGGCGTGGAGACAACCCTGATCCTGCTTCGAGTTTTGCGCCATATAAAATATACAACATTGGCAACAACCAACCCGTTGAACTTATGAAGTTCATTCAAGCGATTGAACATCATATTGGAAAAGAAGCTGACAAAAATTATATGGAGATCCAACAGGGCGATGTCCCTTCTACTTATGCTAATGTTGATGACCTGATGAATGATGTTGGCTTTAGGCCCAATACCAGTATTGTGAATGGTATTGGTCAATTTATCAAATGGTATAAAGAAGTTTTATAAAGTAAAATAAATGATATGAAAACAAAAGAAGTAGCATTAATTACTGGTATTACTGGCCAGGATGGTGCCTATTTAGCAGAGTTTCTTTTAGAAAAGGGCTACGATGTTCATGGTATTAAAAGAAGATCTTCTTTATTTAATACGGACAGGATAGATCATTTGTATCAGGATCCGCATGAAAAAAATCCTAAGCTAAAATTGCATTTTGGTGATTTAACAGATTCTGCCAATGTGATTCGGCTCATTCAGGAAATCCAACCTGATGAAATTTACAATCTAGGTGCAATGTCACATGTCAGGGTAAGCTTTGATACTCCTGAATATACTGCCAATGTTGATGGATTAGGATCACTTAGAATATTAGAAGCCGTACGATTACTAGGACTAACTGAAAAAACAAGAATTTACCAGGCTTCGACCTCTGAATTATACGGAAAAGTTCAAGGAAGTACCACAAACACGAAAATACACCATTTTATCCCAGATCTCCTTATGGCGTTGCAAAATTATATGCTTATTGGATAACAGTTAATTATCGGGAAGCTTATAATATGTATGCTGTAAATGGCATTTTATTTAATCATGAATCTCCCTTAAGAGGTGAAACATTTGTGTCCAGGAAAATAACACGGGCTGTAGCCAGAATTTGTTTGGGAATGCAGGATACATTATATCTTGGGAATATTGATGCAAAAAGGGATTGGGGACATGCAAAAGATTATATTGAGGCAATGTATTTAATGCTTCAACAGGAGAAACCCGATGATTATGTATTGGCTACCGGGCTAACTACTTCAGTAAGAGATTTTTTAAAATGGCCTTTTCAGAATTAGGTGTAGAATTAGAATTTCAAGGGAAAGGAGTGGATGAAATTGGAAAAGTAAAATCAATAGATGATAAAAAGACTAAACTACCAGTAGGTAAAACCATACTTAAAATTGATCCAAAATATTATCGTCCATCGGAAGTGGATTTATTGATTGGGGATGCATCAAAAGCCAAGGAAAAACTTGGATGGAAGCCAAAATATGATTTAAAAGCTTTAGTAAAAGAAATGGTTCAGGCTGATTATTGAACTATTCAAGAGAGATAAATATTTATTGAAGGAGGACATAAGATTCTCAATTATAACGAGTAAATTGAATATTTATATATGAAAGTAAATTCCAAGATATATATAGCTGGCCATAGAGGAATGGTTGGCTCCGCAATTCACAGAAAACTCAAAGCTGAAGGATACAAAAACTTAGTTGTAACCAGAGACCTTGATGAACTTGATCTTAGGAGCCAGAAGGACGTAGCTTCTTTTTTTGCCAAAGAAAAGCCCGATTACGTTTTTCTGGCTGCTGCTAAAGTAGGAGGGATACAAGCTAATAACACTTACAGGGCTGACTTTTTATATGAAAATTTGATGATTCAAAATAATGTTATTCATCAAAGCTATGTTCAAAATGTAAAAAAATTATTGTTTCTAGGCTCCTCATGTATCTATCCAAAATTAGCCCCACAACCTTTAAAAGAAGAATATCTTTTAACCGGAGAATTAGAGCCTACCAATGAACCATATGCCATTGCGAAAATCGCCGGAATAAAAATGTGTGATGCTTACAGGGCACAATATGGGTGTAATTTTATTTCAGTTATGCCAACAAATCTGTATGGCCCAAATGACAATTATGATTTAAAGAATTCTCATGTTCTTACCAGCTTTAATTCGAAAATTTCATGAGGCAAAAATAAATCATTCTTAAAGTCGTCGAAATCTGGGGAACAGGTAAGCCTAAAAGAGAATTCATGCATGTTGATGACTTGGCTGAAGCGTGTTTCTTCTTGATGCAAAATTACAATGAGCCTGGTTTTATTAATATTGGAGTAGGTGAAGACATATCGATTTTCAATTTAGCCAGGCTAATTCAGGAAATTGTCGGATTCCCGGGAGAACTCAAATTTGACACATCAAAGCCTGATGGTACACCCAGAAAACTTATGGATATTTCCCGCTTAAAAAAAACAGGCTTCACAGCAAGAATTGGATTAAGAGAAGGTATCTCCATGGTATATGATAGCTATAAATCACAATTTGAATAATAATTTTCCCAAAAAATCGATTCTTAAATAATACTATGATTTAGCTTCCTCCACACAAAGAGATCATATTTTCTTCAAATTAATAAAGGAAATAAAGATATTATCATGTCCATTTCATAAAATCCATTAATTTTGATGCATATTTGGTTTTAATATGTTAAGAAGAACTTATCTTTTTTTAATGCTGGTTTGCTATATTTCAGTCAGCGAAATTGTCTACGCTCAGGATATTCCCGAGATAAACCAACAAACACAACAGAACTTAATGTCTCTGGATTTGAGTACCATTAAGGTCGATCAATTAAGTGATGCTCAAATCAAAACATATCTACAACGTATAGAAGAGTCAGGTTTATCAGAAACTGAAATTGAAACAGCTTTGTTGTCCCGCGGATTACCGCAGTCAGAATTGATGTTACTAAAGGAAAGGATTAATGGTCTGACATCAGGAAGAAAAGACTCAGGAACAGGATTTGATAAAGTTCGATCAAGACAATCAGTGAGACCAGAGGGTGATTTTTTTGATGCTCTAAAAACAGATATAGAAGTTGAAAAGATATTAGAAAGAGAAAAACTAGTTTTCGGATATAGCTTGTTTAATTCCCCTAACTTGACATTTGACCCAAGTCTGAACATTCCGACACCGAAAAATTATCAAATAGGTCCTGGTGACGAAATCATTATTGATGTTTGGGGTGCCTCAGAACAAACCTATCAACAAGAAGTAAGTCCTGATGGGTATATCATCATTCAAAGTCTGGGTCCCATTTATTTGAATGGATTAAGTATTGACAGAGCTACTCAAAGGATAAAAAGCAGGTTAACTAAAATATATTCAGGTTTGGCTCCTGATGACGGCAGAAATCCTAATACCTTCGCCCAGGTCTCACTAGGGCAGGTAAGAACTATAAAGATTACTGTTATTGGCGAGGTTCGTACTCCTGGCACTTATGATGTCAGTGCTCTGGCTACCATTTTTAATGCACATTATTTATCAGGAGGGCCAACCTATAATGGATCTTTCCGGGAAATAGAACTGATTCGAAATAATAAAGTTTTTAAAGTTCTCGATATTTATGATTTTTTAGCTCGCGGTATACAGGAAAATAATATTCAATTAGAAGATCAGGATATTATACGCATTAGACCTTTTACAAATCGGGTTGAAGTTACTGGGGAAATAAAGAGAGAAGGCATTTATGAAGTAAAAAACGGTGAATCTTTTGCTGATCTGATAGAATTTGTTGGGGGATTTTCTGAAAACGCATATCAGCGTATAATAAAGGTTAGAAGAAATACAGGAAAAGAGAAAAAATTACTTGATGTAACCCAGGATAATCTTAGTCTCGTCCAGCCTGAAAATGGAGATTATGTAATTGTAAATGGGATACTGGACCGTTTTGAGAATCGTGTTCAAATTGTGGGAGCTGTTTTTCGTGAAGGGGAATATCAGCTAGATGATCAATTAACCGTTTTGAATTTAATCGAAAAGGCTGAAGGATTGCGCGGTGACGCATTCCTTGACAGGGGTACAATTTTCAGAACTAATGAAGATTTTACGACAGAAATAATTCCTTTCAACCTGAGGCAAATGCTAAAAGGTGATTTGGAGGACATTCCACTATATCGGGAGGATCTTATAAAGATTGCTTCCATCTATGATCTCAAGGAAGAATTTTATGTATCTATAGGTGGTTCTGTCAGACAGCCTGGAAATTATCCTTATATGGAGAATATGACAGTAATTGAATTACTTCTTGAAGCTGGAGGTCTATTGGAATCTGCTGATCTTTCCGCGGTAGAAGTAGCAAGAAGAAAAAGAGGGAATTCCGATGATTCATATACTAATGAAATTGCTGAAATATTTACATTTTCGGTTGACAAAGACTTAAGAATTTTAGACAGTCAGGAAAGATTTACTTTGCAACCTTTTGATAACGTATATATTCGCAAATCTCCAAATTATGAAGCCCCGATAAAGATTCGAATAGAGGGTGAAGTAATATATCCTGGTGAATATGTCCTGGAAAAAAAGGATGAGAGAATATCGAGTTTAATACAGCGGGCTGGTGGATTAACCCCCGAAGGATATATGGATGGTGCCACCTTAATAAGAAGGACAGAATTCTTTGAGCAACCAACAGAAGTTGAAATAAGATATCAGGATCTTTTATCTATTCGGGAACAATTGTATAATAAGTATTCCTACTCTGATGACCTATCACCTACTGAATCAGAGTATTTGAGGTTACATAGACTGGCAGATCTGGAACAAAAAGCAGAAGCACATAAGGAAAGACAGGATTTTGAACAGGGAGAAGAGAGTGCCAAACAGCGAAAGGAAATGATTGAAGATATGCAGGAACGGGACACATTGCTTATTCCAATTGAGATCAAAAAACATGAGACTATTGGCATAAATCTTCGTGAGATAATTTCCGATCCCGGATCAAAATATGATTTAATATTGCAGGAAGGAGATGTTATTTCAGTTCCAAAGCAATTACAGACAGTGAGGTTAAGGGGTGAATTCTTATATCCTATAACAGTACGTTATGACGAAAGATTTGGTTTCAAAGATTATTTGGCACAGGCTGGCGGCTTTACAGATAAAGCCAGGCGGGGGAAAACATATATTATATATGCAAATGGTTCTGTGGACAGAACAAAGAAGTTGCTTATCTTCGGGAACAAATATCCTAAGTTACAACCCGGTGCAGAAATAATAGTTCCTGCAAAACCTGACAAAGAATCATTGTCTGCTCAAGCCTGGATTGCAATAAGTACAAGTGTCGCGACATTGGCTTTGGTTATACAACAACTTATAAAAAATTAAAATGAAGCGACATTCAATATAGATATATTTTATAGATAAATGGGGGAAAAACTTGAAATTGACATTATTGATTTTTTTAAAATCCTATTATCCAATAAGAAAAAGATCATCAAAATAGTTATTATTTCAGGGATAATTGGAGTTATAATTTCATTACTATTGAAGAAGGAATTTGAAGCTGGCTGTAAATTGTTACCTGAAATTGAATCCAGTCAACCGAAAGGATTAGGAAATCTTGGTAGTCTGGCAGGGTTGGTGGGAATTAATGCTTCAGATCTGGGATCTTCAACGACCGCCTTAAGTCCTGACATCTATCCCATAATAGTGAAAAGCATTCCATTTAAAGATCAATTGCTCAATAAATCTTTTTATTTCAGGAAATATGATGAATCCTTTTCCGGTTATAAGTATTTTGATGAAATATATACTCCGTCAGTTATTGATTACATAATTAAACTCCCTAATTATGTTCGAAAATTTCTAAAATCAAAAAAAATAAGTGAATCGAACAAAAGTGATAAGGGGAAAGAGAACGTTTGGGAAATATCATACAGACAAAAAATAGTTTTTGATATTATTGAAGATAGAGTAAAGTGTTAATGTTGATGTTGAGTCTGGATTAGTATCGATAAAAACAAAGATGCCCGATCGAGTTGCTGCTGCTGAATTAGCCAGTGCAGCTGTTGATTTATTAACCCAACATGTCACTGATTATAAAATAAGTAAAGCACGTGTAAATCTTGAATTTATTCAATCTCAACATATCTGAAAAAGAGAAAGAGTATGAATCAGCCCAACAAAAATTGGCAATTTTTGATGACAAAAACCGAAATGTTGTTACTTCATTAGCAAAAACGGAGCGACAAAAATTACAATATGATTATGATCTTGGCCTACGAGGTTTATAAAAGCCTGGCACAACAATTAGAAGACAGTAAAATTAAAGTTAAGGAAGAAACCCCCGTCTTTACAATAATTGAACCTATTGTAATACCAATTCAAAAAAGTGAACCATTACGGATTTTTATTACTATCACATTTATGCTTATTGGCTTCCTAGGTACAGTGTTTTATATTTTTGGTAAATATTATTTAAATTTAAGATATAACCGAGAAGCTAAAAATGATCCTTCATAATAAAAAAGTATTAGTAACGGGTGCAGATGGATTTATTGGTAGTCATTTAGTTGAAAGTCTATTCAAAGAAGGCTGTGATCTAAGAGCCTTTGTTTATTATAATTCATTCAACTCATGGGGGTGGATCGATTCTTTACCAGCCAAAATAAAAGATTCCATAGAAATCTTTTCCGGTGATATACGCGATCCCAATGGTGTTCGTATTGCATTAAAAGATGTAGATGTAGTCTTTCATCTGGCCGCACTTATTGCAATTCCTTATAGCTATCATTCTCCAGATTCTTACGTTGACACTAATATCAGAGGGACGCTTAATGTACTTCAAGCTGCCAGGGATTACAATATTGAAAAAATTTTGGTTACATCCACATCTGAAGTATACGGAACTGCCCAGTTTGTACCTATAACTGAATTGCATCCTAAACAAGGTCAATCACCTTACTCGGCAACAAAAATTGGTGCTGATCATTTAGCTGAATCTTTTTACAGAAGCTTCAATCTTCCAGTAGTCATTGTAAGACCCTTTAATACCTATGGACCCCGCCAATCTGCTAGGGCGATAATACCCACAATAATAACTCAGTTGCTTAATGGCAAAGGCCAACTTGAATTAGGTGATTTATCTCCGACAAGAGATCTTTTATTTGTCAAGGACACTGTTAATGGATTTATTGAGATCGCAAAAACGAATAAACTTATTGGAGAAGAAGTGAACATTTGTACTGGAACTGAAATTTCTATTGGAGAGCTAGCCCAAAAGATTATCGACCAGATAAATCCTGAAGCGAAGATTATTTCTGATAAACAGCGGATAAGGCCTAAGAATAGTGAAGTCTTTAGATTATTGGGATCCAATGAAAAAATTATACGGGATACAGGTTGGAATGCGAAAACTTCACTGGAAAACGGAATAGCTGAAACAATCAATTGGTTTAGGGAACCTGTTAATAATTCAAATTATAAATTTGATATTTATAATTTATAGATTCCTGAGATTATACCATTTATTGGTTAATCATGGTTCAGGTTAGATTAAATTTTATATTAGATAAAGAAATGAATAAACAATAATCATTGTTTATAAGCTAAAGATTTATCACAGTACATTAGATTATTAATATTCGTAGGGTTATATTTTTTGGTTAATGAAAAAACAACCAATTATTCTTGTAGGGGGTGGTGGTCATTGTAGATCCGCTATCGATGTTATTGAAGCTGAAAATAAATATCGCATCATAGGTATCCTAGATATCCGTGAAAAAATAGGAGAAAAAATATTAGGTCATGAGATAATTGGCACAGATGAATCATTAAGTCGTCTTATGGTAAAATGTAAAAATTATATAGTCACTGTAGGCCAAATAAAATCAGCCAGATTGAGAATTGACCTGTATAATAAAATTAAAAGAGCAGGAGGTACTCTTCCAAATATCATCTCTCCTAATGCATATGTAAGTAAATATGCAAAATTAGGTGAGGGTAATATTATAATGCATCAGTCCACGATAAATGCAAATGTTTATATTAAAAACAACTGCATTATAAATAATCAGGCACTAATTGAACATGATTGCAAAATTTCAAGTCATGTTCATATATCAACAAAATCAACAGTAAATGGTGATTGCATAATTGACGAAGGAAGTTTTATTGGAAGTGGTAGCACCTTAATTCAAGGTATCAAAGTAGCGGAAAATGTTGTTGTGGGGGCAGGATGTATCGTAACAAAAGATATTAGGCGAAATTGTACAGTTATTGGGAATCCTGCCCGAGTAATATGACCAAAACAGTTATCATAGCGGAAGCAGGTGTAAATCATAATGGTGATATTAAGATAGCAAAAGAATTGATTGAAAAAGCTTCTGAAACAGGAGCTGATTATATAAAGTTTCAAACTTTTAAGGCTGAGAAACTTGTTAGTAAAAAGGCAAAAAAAGCTGAATATCAACAAAGGAATGAAGCTGGGAATAGTGACAGCCAATTCGAAATGCTTAAAAATCTGGAACTAAGTGAAAAGGACCATTTTGAACTAAAAAAGTATGCTGAACTAAAGAAAATCAAGTTCCTTTCTACCGGATTTGATGAAGAAAGCATTGATTTTCTAGATGTTCTAGGAGTAGAATTATTCAAAGTTCCTTCCGGTGAGATTACTAACAAACCCTATCTTCAACATATTGCCAGTAAACATAAGCCCATCATTTTATCAACCGGAATGGCTTCAGTAAAAGAAATTGAGGATGCTTTGAGTGTATTTTATAAAGAAGGACTTGATAAAGATAATATAACTGTATTGCACTGCAATACCGAGTACCCTACACCATTTGAAGATGTAAATCTTAAAGCAATGACTTCCATTCAAGCAGCCTTTGATATAACTATTGGCTATTCAGACCATACGTTAGGGATTGAAGTTCCAACTGCGGCTGTTGCCTTAGGGGCGAAGGTAATTGA
>CALOCZ010000043.1:0-36226 GCA_942491935.1 uncultured Cytophagales bacterium | reverse complement strand
TTACATGTATGGCAATGGAAGGATGGATAAAATCGGATCGTTCCAAAATTATCTTATGTACGGGGATACAAAGCCATAGAGTTGGATTATTGGCACAGGCATCTATCTTAGGGATGTTGATGAGGAGATCAAAACCATTCGAAAGAGACTGGTGAGGATTTCTCTTTTAATTACTCTGTTTATTTCCGTGGTTATTTCATTCGTTATCCGGCAAAGCCTGAATATAGAAAATAAGCGGAAGGATGCCGAATCTGAACTTTTATTATCCAAACAAAAATATAAATCTCTAGTGGAAGCCAGCACAGAGGGTACCTTAATGCTACTAGGGCAGGCTATAATCTTTTCAAATATTAAGTTTAATGATCTGATCGGCTTTGACTCTTCAACGATTATGTCTCACAAATTTGAAGATATCTTTACTACAGATTGGGACCTTATTCATTCTTCATTTGATGATAAGAAAAGGTCTGTTTCACTTGAAACTCAGATTAAATGTTCAGGAGATATTGAGAAAGATGTTATTATATCCGTTTCACAAATCCAATATGCCGGCGACAATGGATATATCATCGTTATAAAGGAAATGTCGCAGGAGCAGCAACTTGAAAAGGAAACAGAACATCTGGCCCAGGAGCTTCAGACCTCCTTCTTTTAATGAATCAGTCCATCAACCCCTTATAAATGAGCCCCTGAAATGTTCAGTTGATACAAGTATACATGATGCAGCTGCACTAATGACCCGCAAACAACGAAATGTTCTCTTCATTCACAGGGATAATAGTATAATTGGAGTAATCAATGACAGCGACCTGAAAAAGCGGGTATTAGCCGAAGATCTGGACACCCAAAAAAGTGTAATGGAGATCATGACCTCTCCGGTTAAAGCAATTTCCGCCAATGCTTTGTTATATGAGGCCATATTAGTCTTTAAGAACAATAACATTTCTCACCTGGCCACTAAAAATGATAAAGGTATAATTGATGGGGTTATAAGTTATGAGGATATCACAGGGATGCAGCAGAACTCGGTCAGCTATATCATTAAAGAAGTGGAAATATCCGAGGATGTTGAACAACTCCGGAAGATACACAACCGGGTTCCTGTATTGGTGAACGCACTTTTGGAGAGTGGTGATAAAACACAGAATATCACCCGTATCATTACCTCCATTTCGGATGCCATTGTATCTCGGATAATTTCACTGGAATTAGAAAATATCGGACCACCCCCATGTGAATTTGCTTTTATGGTCATGGGAAGTGAAGGGAGAATGGAACAAACATTATCCACGGATCAGGACAATGCCATAGTTTTCGAAGATGTAAAAGGGAAGAAACTGGATGAAGCCAGCGAATATTTTTTGAAACTGGGGAAACAAGTCAGCCACCATCTTAATGATGTGGGATATAAATTCTGTGACGGAGAGATTATGGCCTCGAATCCCAAGTGGACACAATCTTTATCTGTCTGGAAGAAATACTTTTCTGACTGGATAAATTCAAGTGATCCGCAAAGCATATTGGATGCCAGTATATTTTTTGATTTCCGATGTGTTTACGGAAAGAAAAGTTATATCAACAAGCTAAGGCATTATGTGAACGAGGTCAGTGATGGCAAATCTGTATTCTTTTACCATATGGCTCAATCCGTTGTTAAATATAAACCACCCTTGAGTCTGTTTGGAAAGATCATCAGTAAGAACCATTCAGGGGACCATATCAATCTGGATATTAAGAAGATCATATTTCCAATTGTAGGGTTTATAAGATTATATGCCCTTCATAGTCAACTGGAGGAGAGCAATACACTTACGCGGTTGAAACAACTAAACATTCAGAAGGTCATAACTACCTCAATGTTTGATGAACTGGTGCTTTCTTATAATTATCTGATGCATTTACGATTCAGGTTCCAGGCAAAAAGCATTCTGGAAAACAGGTTACCGGATAATATAATTGATCTCAATATGCTTACCCATATTGAGGTTGTTACACTTAAGAAGATATTTTCAGAGATAAGTGACCTGCAGACCAAACTTAATTTTGATTTTAAAGGCTCGATGTAGGTTTCATTTTTATAAAAAACTGAATTCTGATCAAAAAGACAGTTATGGGGTTGTTTATAATTAGCGGAAAAATTCATTTAAATAATTACCTCTTAATAAAATTTTCTTATATTAAGATGATTTTACATTCTTTTCTGGGAGATGAATCTACTAATCTAACACACAAAATTTACTAACCATGAACTTGCAAAAAAAACTAACTGCTGAGTTTATCGGCACCTTCTGGCTCGTTCTGGGAGGATGTGGCAGCGCTGTTCTTGCAGCTGCATTTCCGGAAGTGGGTATCGGACTTCTAGGCGTATCATTAGCTTTTGGCCTTACTGTCCTGACCCTGGTCTATGGGTTGGGGCATGTTTCAGGCGCACATTTTAATCCGGCTGTCTCGTTTGGCCTCTGGGTTGGCGGAAGATTTGAAGGGAAGGAATTATTGCCATACATCATTGCTCAGGTACTGGGGGGTATATGTGGTGCCGCTGTACTCTATTTAATTGCCAGTGGCAAGCCTGATTTTGAACTGGGTGGATTTGCTGCTAACGGGTATGGTGCGCATTCACCAGGGGGTTATAGTCTTACGGCAGCACTTATAGCAGAGGTAGTAATGACGATGATGTTTTTAATGATCATTCTGGGTGCAACTGACAAGAGGGCTCCGGCGGGTTTTGCCGGCATAGCCATCGGTTTGGGTCTGACCCTTATTCACCTGATCAGCATTCCTGTTACCAACACCTCGGTAAATCCAGCCAGAAGTACATCACAAGCTTTGTTTGTAGGCGATTGGGCAATAGGACAGTTGTGGCTGTTCTGGGTGGCACCAATAGTCGGCGCTATCATAGCTGGGATCATCTACAAAGCCGTCTTTGAGAAAAAGGAATAGGAACCTGTAATCTATTTTGGCCTGGATTAACATTGATCCTAGTCGTACTCTGATCACGATATTCAGGTGGAGGAATTGTGCCTGATCTATTTTGAATTGATCTGCAGAAAATAGAATAAAGACACCCGGAACCCGGGAAGCCGGTTATCCTTCCGGTTTTAGCTGATTAATGCACAAAAAGAATCAACTTGGAAAGTTCATTATGCTCTGAAATGCATTTTACGATGTACATACCACCTCCAACGTGCTCAGGATTCCAATAAAAATGATGTTCCCCGGGTTTAAGCGTATGGTGAATTATATCGGCGACTTTCCTGCCAGTTATACTATAAATAATAATAGAGACCAGCGAGGGCTCATGGATTCTCAGGTTTATGTTCAATTGATGATCAAAAGGATTGGGATAGGCAGTAATCCATGAATTATCTGACCCCATAGAGGAGGGTATCGAAAGTACATTCTGATTCTCGTATGCACCCATATCAATTAAGGTAGATCCTTCCTGGGGTCGCAAGTTCATATCCATATCCGTTTCCGGGGCATATATGCAGGTCCCATTAATATCCAGCGAATCAGTTCCTGCATCAATACATGGACTTTCATCCTGTAAACGATAATCTCCGTTATTCGCATCATAGAACAAGGGTTCCTCACTGATGTTCCCATTACCCCAATATAGTGCTGCAAGAGAATCCACTTCAATGGAATCCTTTCCGTGCTGAATATTGCTATGGTTCACATACAATTCAGAAAATGCACCTTCACGAATTCCCCGAACAGCAATCTGCTTCGGGATGTTATTCCAGAATATGCAATTGGAGACACTAGCTTTGCCGTCCCGGTGTACGGATAACGCGCCTGCATCTGAGGCGGAGTTATTTGCAAAAGTACAGTTGATGTAATGTATAAAAGAACCATTGCTTGCTCCTGAAGCCCCGGGATTGCCTGAGGCAGAATGGTTTTCAGCAAAAAGACAATTTATAACCTGTCCGGTGCATCCCAGTGCAAAGGATGCTCCGCCATTCCAAAGATCCGTTCTGTTCAGTATAAACTTCGTTCCAGTGATACTAAAATCCTTGAATTTTCCCCGAATCAGGAGCCCAGCCACCCTTTCAGCATGATTTGATTTGAATACACTTTTATCGATCCGGATATTGGCAAAAGAAGTGTCACTATCCGGCTGACTGAATTTAACAGCGCCAGCCCTGAATACAGCATCGTTTCCTTGAAAATTACTCTGTTCTATGAGCAGTTGATGTGGACGATCGAATACCAGGGTATCCGCATAGTTAGCCTCAATGGCACCACCCTCATTATCTGCCAGGTTACTGATGAAGTCAGTGGCGGATACCTTAAGATCGCAGTTCCAGAAATGTACTCCCCCCCCATTGACCGCTGAATTTTCAGAAAAAGTTGAATTACTTAAAGATAATTGACTGAAATCAGCATGGAGGCCTCCGCCAAAGTCAGCCCGGTTGTCATTGAACTGGCAATTGTCCACCGTAAGTGTATCATACCAGGCATGGATGCCCCCGCTCATGCTGGCAGAATTGGAAGCAATTGTTGAATTATTTATGGTTACATGGCTGAAATCTGAGGCTATTCCTCCTCCCAGATTAACCGCCGTATTTTCCTTAATTGTACATTCGTCGAAACTTGCCTTTATTCCCGCTAATCCAAGTCCTCCTCCCCAGGGGGCAGAGTTTCTGTGAAATTGAACACCATTGAAGTCAATAACAGATTTATCCCAGCACATTATTCCTCCTCCAAATTCTGTGGCTTGATTGTTAATTATTGAATCTTTATAAAATGTAGGATTTGATAAACTTCCAACGGAGATGCTCCCTCCTTCTCTTGCCAGATTATTTGCAAACAGGTTTTGTCTGAATTCAGGATCTGATTCATGCATTTGTATAGCTCCACCGGATACAGCCTCATTATGCTCAAATTTATTCATTTGAATCTTTATATCCGACCATGCCAGATGTATCGCACCTCCCGAAGGGACTTCAGTTCCTGATGCCATATTATGTGTAAACAAACAATTCGATACGCGAACTTTATTAAAACGAATGATGCATAAGGCTCCTCCTGAATTATCGTGCCAATAGTCATCAAACGCTTTGCCATATTGAAATGAACAATATTCAAATATCGAAGAATCGTTTTCAGTATTTATATCAATGATTCGTATACCACCCCAACCGCCATCATTTATGGCAGGATTTGAAAATCCTGTGGTATCATTTACGGTGAAAAAAATACTGTCTGAAGCTGTTCCACTGGCAATGATATTTCCCTGGACTTGAAAAGCATAGTGCCCTTGAAACTCAACTTGAACACCTCCTTCTATGTTCAGTGTCGAATCATCCGGGATAGTCACATGGTCAAATATCCGGTAAGGAGAACCTTCCAAAGTCCATACGCCGCTGACATTTCCACCGTAAAAGTCGGTTTGGGAAAATATCATATTCGGAAAGCATATCAATGAGAGAACAATGATCGATTTTAAGGTGTGGGTTTTCATGATCCCTTAGTTTGAGTTGCAAAATGAACGATTATAAGGTGTGGCCAATATCCGGCTCTCCTGATGGAGAGAAATTCCTTTAAAAAATATCAGCCTTATATAATATATAATTCCAGGATTCATTAAAAAGTTCCAGACACGGAGGATTATCTTAATCTCTTAGAAATCTATGCCCTTTATAAAAATTCTGCTGTTTACTATGTGAAAATATTCAGTATAATATATATGAACAGACCGGTCGGTCTAATTATGCAAAAGACAATCAGATGTAATTTGTCATTTTGAAGGATATTTTATTTCCATTAGGTACTTTTTATCCTGCGCGCTCGCATATAACTTCCTGGACATAATGCAGTTTAATGAATCCCAATAATCGTTTTTATCCCTTTAAAACACTTTTTCGATGCATTGTCTTTCATAAGAATATTTTTTTAAATGGGGGTTTTGGCAGGGTAAAACCATAAAAAAGGCCTCCTTGCAGGAAGCCTATATGATTAGATCAATGTTAATTTATGATGCAGAGATATTGAATTTCTCCCCAGATTATTCCATTCTTTGGTACGTTTCATCCCATGCACTTTCCGTATAATCATTTATTGCCTCAATAAAAGTGGCCCAGGAATTATCGCCATGTACTTCTTCATACTTTTTCCAAAACTGCATATCATCATCAAAAGTAGCCCAGTCCGGATATTGCCATACAAGGGCTACATCGGCCTCTCCGCCATTCGACCAGTTATCATAAACTCCCATGCTACTTTTAAAACTATTGGCATCATATACTTTTTGAATAGCATTCAATAGATGCCGATACTCTTCATTTTTTCCTTGCTTAAGTTTTACATATCTCACACGCATGATTGCTCCCTGAAAATCTTCAGACGGCATATGGCCAAAATCATTCCACATCTTCCAGTAATTTCCGTCTTTCATTCCATGGGTATTAGACATTACATTACCCATCCAATCTTCATCATGACCTCCTTCACCTGGGCGATTGTCAAGGTCAGCGAAGGTAAAAGGTCCCATAATCCAGGAAATTAGCCCGGTATGTTCTCCAGTGATCACCTGCCATGTACTGGCAGTATAAGGTCCTTCAGCATGGTACTTTTCATTGTGAGCTTTCATGTTTTCACTCAGCTCTTTAAGATTTTGGGTATTGGGTTTTAAATATATTGTCTCGAAGACAACGTTCTGTGCTTGGACACAGGTAAGGCTCAGTAAAGCCATAAGGGTAATACTTACAATAAAGGGTTTTTTCATGGTTATAAAGTTTAGTTTAATCTGCAAAATTAAGCAAACGAAATCAATATTCCTAAAAATACCTTGAATAAGAATCTTCCGTTAATAATTCACGGAACAAGATTTAACTAGAATGTTTAGTCACGTTTTGAGTAAGCTCGATAATATAATCCCATATTAGGGTTCCGGGGGTTCATCCTTATTGATTCTAAATTATCAATAACTTTTGAACATAAACTCACAATATATAATAGAATCTTGTAACGATACTACTATTCTGTTGAATAATTAATAAAACAAATTCTTATCTGATTAGGAATTGAAATGTGTTCAGGAAATAGGCAAATCCTTTATAAATATTTATTTTTAAGTTGCGGAAAAAATCTCGCTGATTTTTAATTCTCATATATTTTTATGTAAATCTGATACCTGATCATTTAATTACAAATTCTATGAAAAACAAATCCAATCGCCGTTCCTTCCTGAAAAAAGTGGGGGCAGTAGGTGCTACAGCAGCAGCTGTACCTGTTTCATTTGCAGAGGTTACTGAAGAGAAACAACATCTTACAAAAGAACAGTATTCCCCAAAATTAAAGCACACAGCTAAAAGAGCCTACAATAGTCCTTATGAGGGAGCATATAATAACCGCATTGCCTTCCCCATTGGGGGAATGGGTACAGGGATGTTCTGCATGGAAGGCACTGGAGCTCTATCACATATGTCCCTACGTCACAAACCCGATTTATTCAATGAGCCCAGCATGTTTGCGGCCATATCAATCAAAGGTCTTGAAAAAGGAGCAAAAGTATTGGAGGGGCCAGTGCCCGATTGGAAGAAATTCGGCCAGAGAGGGGCTGGAAATGGCCTGGGTGGTAATACATACGGATTACCTAGGTTTAGTAATATGACTTTCAAAGCCCGATTTCCTTTTGGCATCATTCAGCTGGAAGATGAGGATATCCCTTTAGAAATAAAAGTTACCGGGTGGAATCCATTTATCCCGAATGATCCTGATAATTCCAGCCTGCCAGTCGGTGGATTTGAGTATAATTTTAAAAACGCAAGCAATCAAGCCCTTGAGGGTACTTTTTCGTATAATGCTAAAAATTTCCTGACAGAAAGAGGAGGTGAAAATTCAATTAACGAATTGAAAAATGGTTTTATTCTTTCTGAAAAAGGGACTAAAGATAATCCTTCTCTGAAGGCGGATTTTGCTATTGCATGTAATGAACCAGGAACTGTTGTCGATTACTGCTGGTTCAGAGGGGGATGGTTTGACCCCTTAACTATGATTTGGGAAAGTATAAAAAGCGGGGAATTGAAGCAGGTTGATCCGGTTGCCAAGGATGCACCCGGGGCATCGATTTATGTACCATTCAGGATTGGTGCCGGTGAGGAAAAGACCATCCGCGTTCTAATGGCATGGTACGTTCCTGATTCTGATCTCAAATACGGAAATGACGAAGGGGCAGAAAAAAATACAAAATGTGATCCGGAGTCAGGATGTTGTAATTCTCCTTCAGATAAAGGCCTGGATCCCTATGATAAGGATTTCACAGGACAATATTATAAGCCCTGGTATAGTAGCAGGTTTAATAATGTGGAAGAGGTTTTACAGTATTTTGGATCAAATTATGATAACCTCTTTAAGAAATCTAAGGCCTTTACGGATTCTTTCTATTCCAGCACACTCCCAGACGAGGTAATTGAATCTGTGGCAGCCAATTTAACCATTCTGAAGTCTCCAACGGTAATGCGACAATATGATGGACGGCTCTGGAATTACGAAGGTTGTGGCGATAACTGGGGTTGCTGCCATGGTACCTGTACCCACGTATGGAATTATGCCCAAGCCATTCCACATTTATTTCCATCTATGGAAAGAAGCCTTAGGTACACTGAATTTTGTGAAAGCCAGAGTGTGGAAGGCCATCAGACTTTCAGGGCTTTCCTGCCCATCAGACCAGCGGATCATGGATTTTATTCAGCGGCAGATGGACAGCTGGGTGGCATTATGAAAGTTTACAGGGAATGGCGCATTAACGGCGATACCGAGTGGTTGAAAAAAATGTACCCTATGGTCAAGACCAGTATGGACTATTGTATTTCCACATGGGACCCGAGGGGTCATGGTGTGCTGGAAGAACCGCATCATAATACCTACGACATAGAGTTCTGGGGGCCTAATGGCATGTGCACCAGTTTCTACCTGGGAGCTCTTCTTGCAATGACTGAAATGGGAAATGTTCTGAATGAAAGCGTATCTGAGTACAAAAAACTATATAAAAAGGGCAGAAAATTCATGGAAGACGAGCTATATGATGGTGAATATTTCTATCAGAAGATACAGGTAGAAGGCCTTACTGCACCTAATCCGATTGAAGCATCAACGAAATCAATGGGTGGTCATTATTCTGATGAAGCCAGAGCGCTTCTGGAGAAAGAAGGCCCAAAATATCAATATGGAAAAGGCTGTATCTCAGATGGTGTCTTAGGTGTATGGATCGCCAGAATGTGTGGGCTTGAAGACCCTGTAGATCCTGAAAAGGTAAAAAGTCACTTAAACGCAGTCTATAAATACAATTTGAAGCATGATCTGACCGACCATGTGAATCCACAAAGGCCTACCTATGCTATGGGGAATGAAGGTGGCTTGCTGCTTTGTTCCTGGCCGAAAGGGGAACAACCTTCCTTACCTTTTGTGTACAGCAATGAGGTGTGGACAGGTATAGAGTACCAGGTGGCTTCGCACCTTATGCTGGCAGGCATGGTGGATGAAGGACTGGATATTGTAAGAACATGTCGTGACAGGTATGACGGCAAAGTAAGAAATCCATTTAATGAATATGAATGTGGTAGCTGGTATGCACGTGCACTTGCCAGTTATGGCTTGATGCAGGGTCTGACCGGATTACGTTATGATGCAGTTGACAAAACACTATACATAGATTCAAAGATCGGTGATTTTACCAGTTTTGTATCCACAAACTCTGGATTTGGAACGGTCAGTCTGAAAGGAAAGGAATTAAGCCTCAATATGGCGGAAGGCAAACTTGAAATTGACAAAGTAATAATTTCAGGAGAACCAGGGAAATTGATTTAACAGTCCAGAAAATTCTTCCCTGAAAGCTATATTCCCCAAATTTATCATCCATAACTTTGGGTTGCTTTTGGAGCCCTGTTATAGAATAAGCCAATCGGTATAGGTACGGTTTAAGTGGCCAAACTGTTCCGCTTCTTCGAGAACCGGCTTCATTTTCTTAGCAGCCGCCTGCCCGAATTCTGTTATGGAACCATCGTCATTATAATATTGGTTACGGATTTCCTCCGATTCCACTATGATTATCCAGCCATACTTATTCTGATTTTCACCTCTAAGCCCTTGAGCAAGATAAAGTTGCTACCCTGGATAGTTTTTTTTGTATTCAGGTATAAGTTTGTTAACATGGAATTTCTGGAATTCGCTCATGGTAATCCCTTTTTTCAATTCAATTGTAATTACATGAACGCCAACAAGGTTTCCGCTTTGTAGTGTCTGTCCAACAATGGATCCAGCCAATAACTAGAATGTAATAGAGAAGATTAAATTTTTCATGGCTCTTTGTTGTTGATTAGTATGTTAAGTATGATCCGCTCTTTTATTTGAATATTCTAAACTTTAATTAAGGTTATATATAAATAACATCTGATCGAATTTTAATGATTAAATTCTTAAGGTTAAATGAATGAGGGTAGAAGAATAATTGGATCTTCAATCTAAAATTGAATTGATCTTAAATACTTATAATGAATTTTCTCTCAAAAGGACGGAGATCATCCATCTCGAGGAAAGGTTCAGTGGCATGAATGGTCTTAAATGACAAACAGGATATATCTGTATAATTATTTCAGTTCCAATTGTTCTACCGTATCTGAGCTATTACCCCTGATCTCGTGATATAAATCGATCATTTCCCTGAGTTTCACCGGATCAGACGCAGCCAGATTGTTCTGTTCTCCTATATCATTTTTAAGATCATATAACTGATATAACTCTGAGTTGCCCAGTTCTATGTTTACCTGTGCAGCAACGGCAGGCCCATTATATGGAGGGATCATTACCCAATTGCCTTTCCTTAATGCTGTCCGGGTAGTAGCCTCCAGGACAAGCTCATCTCTACCCTTCTGACTCTTTCCTAAAAAAACATCCAGTAATTGCTTACTGTCCGGTGCTTCGACAGGACTATTTGCAAGCTCTGAAAGCGATGCAAAAATATCAATCTGTGATACAAGGGCATTTGAGAGAGCAGGTTGAATTTTTCCTTTCCAATAGGTAATAAATGGCACCCTGGTACCGGCTTCAAAAAGGCTATATTTTCCCCCACGTAAAGGCCCCCAGGGCTTATGTTCACCCAATTTCTCAACGGCATCATCATAATACCCGTCATTAAGGACAGGACCATTGTCACTGGACAGGATAATTAATGTGTTTTCAAGCAATCCCTGTTTTTCAAGTGTTTTAACCAGTTCCCCGATGCACCAGTCGGCTTCCACGATTACATCTCCCCTTGGTCCCATTCCAGAACTGCCCACAAATCGTTCATGAGGCGTGCGAGGCACATGAGGCTGTTGTAAAGCATAATATAAAAAGAACGGGTTGTCCTGGTTCCTCAGGATATATTCTTTTGCTTTAGCCAGAAATACATCGGCCATTTCCTCATCTATCCACTTTGCTTTTTCACCACCCTTCATATAACCTATCCTTGGTATTCCATTGACTATACTGTTATTATGCCCGTGGTGCCATTTCATTTTTAATAATTCCGGGTTATCCTTTCCTGTAGGCTCCCCATGAAAATTCTCCTGATAATTTACCAGAATCGGATCGCCGGGATCACTTCCAACCACATAGCCGTTCTCAATATAAACAGTAGGCACTCTGTCCTGGGTTGCCGCCATGATGTATGAATAATCAAACCCAATCTCATTGGGCCCCGGTGATATGCGGTCATTCCAGTCAACATTTCCATCTCCAAGACCTAAATGCCATTTCCCGACAATACCGGTACTATAACCCCTGGCTTGTAACATCTTCGGAATGGTCATCTGAGCGGTATCTATCAGCAAAGGAGCGGTTCCTGATAGGATCTTCGCCCGCTCATTCCTCCATGGATAGGTCCCGGTCAGCAAAGCATACCGGCTTGGAGAGCAAGTAGCCGATGAAGCATATCCATCTGTAAACCTGATCCCACCATTGGCCAGTTTGTCAATATTGGGTGTTTTTAAAGCAACAGAACCATACGCACCCACGTCTCCATAACCCAGGTCATCCAGGTAAATAATAACAATATTCGGCAAGGTTTCTGGCGATTCCCGCATCTCAGGAGATTTGCATTGGGATATAAATAGTATAATGTAGAGGCCCAGTATTATCTTTAAAAATTTCATGATTGAATGATTTGTACTTTAATGAAATAAAAATGTTAATATAAATCAATTGACCCTGAATTCCCACACCACAGAAATTCTTAACAACATTGCTAAACCATTTTTTAAATGAAAAATAACTAATTTTTGATCAGGGATTGGATGGCATTGAATCATCAAATCGCATGATATTTTGTCAATCACAGGAAATATTCTGATCTGTCAAACCCGACTTGAATACTTCCAGCAGGTTTTTATCGTCTTTCGCAGATTGATCGAGGCACGCAGCGGGGGGGCCCTCTTCACAAGTAATCTGATCTCAAAATTTCAGGCCCTTATTTTTAGAATTACTTATGAAAAGAAAAAATAGCATCCATTGTGAAGTCAGCAATTCTGTCCATGATAAAATTAATCTATTGAATTTTCAATAAAAATCTTTAACTTTTAACAATGATTCTAAATAAAATAAGCCATGTTTAAATTAATATTTTTTACTGTTATTATATTTTTTATATCAACCGCGCTCATTGCTCAGGAATATTCTACAAGCTACCAGGAAAACTGGCCTCAATGGAGAGGGCCGGATGCAACAGGATATGCATCCGTTGGCAATCCACCTATAGAATGGAGCGAGACAGAAAACGTCAAATGGAAGATCGAAATACCCGGGCGCGGACATTCCAGCCCTATTGTATGGAATGATATAGTGTTTGTTCTTACAGCTATTCAAACTGATCAGGGAATTGAAAAGGAAGAAACAACCACACAGGAATCTTCAGAAAGGCGGGGCCCGCCATCTAACGCAGCTGAAAATATTTTTGATTTTGTGGTCATGGCCATCAGCCGTGACGACGGGCATTTAATCTGGAAAACAAAAGTATGTGAAGAACAGCCTGTCGACGGGACGCATCGCACAGGAACCTGGGCTTCCAATTCACCGGTAACAGATGGTGAATTCCTTTATGCTTATTTCGGTTCCCGGGGATTATATTGTCTTGATTTTGACGGGAAAATCATATGGAGCCGGGATTTTGGTCAAATGAAGAAGAAAATGGATTTTGGAGAAGGAAGTTCCCCGGCCCTGCATGGAGATAAACTGGTAATCATTTGGGACCATGAAGGAGATTCGTATTTGTATATTATTGATAAAAAAACAGGTGAAGATATTAATAGAATTCCACGGAATGAGGCCACTTCCTGGTCCAGTCCACTTGTTGTCCATGTGAATGGAACAGACCAGGTCATTACCAATGCTACAAACAGTATGCGAAGTTATGACCTTTTAACCGGTGAGATCATATGGGAAGGTACCGGCATGACGAATAATGTAATCCCGAATCCAATAGTAAATAAAAATATCGTATACATGATGAGTGGCTTCAGGGGTAATGCGCTACAGGCAATTGATCTATTAAAAGCAAAAGGAAATATTGCCGGAACTGATGCCATTCTCTGGGAATACAATCAGAACACGCCTTATACACCATCGGCACTGCTCATCAATGACAGGCTCTATTTCCTGAGGGCCAATAATGGGCAATTAACCTGTTTAAATGCTTTGGACGGATCTGTTTACTACAGCCTTCAAAATCTGGAAGGCACCGGAACCGTATATGCCTCCCCTGTAGGAGCACAAGACCGCTTGTATATAAGTTCTGAAAGTGGGATCACCTATGTGGTTAAAGATGGTGAAAATTTTGAAATCCTGGCCAAAAACACATTAGACGATGGTAACTTTTCATCTTTCGCAATTGCTGGCGATGAACTTTTTATTAGAGGATTCCAACACCTGTATTGTATCTCTGAAGAATAATAAACTAAAATTTTTTTATATGATATTTAAAATTCGAATCACCCTGCTGTTCACCTTGCTTATGGCAATATTGTTTTGCTGCAATCAAGACAAAAAGGAATCAACAGATACTAACAGCAACTTTCGGCTTCTAACCTATAACGTCTGGTATGGATTTACACAAGTACCTGAAAGAAAAGCTCAATGGATCAAATGGATGCGGGAGCAAAATCCAGATGTGGTATCACTCCAGGAATTAAATGAATATACTCCGGAGAAACTGGCTGAGGATGCATCAAATTGGGGGCATAAATATACTGAACTATTAAAAACGGAAGGATTTCCTACCGGTGTTACCTCAAAATATCCCATTGAGGATGTGCAAAGATTTTTTGAAGGATTCCATCATGGATTGTTAAGAGTAAAGATCCAGGACAAATATATATACATCATTCACCTTCATCCCAGCAATTGGGAAACAAGGAACAGGGAAATGGATTGGATAATTTCTGATATTAACAATCTTCCAAAAGGAACTCCTGTTATCCTTGCCGGGGATTTCAACACTTTTTCACCGGATGATTCAATTTTCTATTCTAATAGCCAGCTGGAGCCATTTTTTTCTGCAAGGGACGAGACTTTTAATGAATTCAATCTGAAGGAAGGCAAACTTGATTACTCGGTAATCGGAAAATTGCTTGAATATGGATTCACCGATCTCGAGAACAAAATGCGCTCCGAAGATTATCAGTTTACAGGCAGTTTTCCAACACTTATCGAGAAAGAAGGAGAACATGGGGATCAACGACGGCTGGATTATATTTTCACTGACGGAGAAACAGCCACAACAGTAGTCCATGCTGAGATTATAGCAGATGATGTTACCTTGAAATTATCTGATCATCTTCCTATGATCGTCGATTTTGAGTTCGTGAAATAATTTTAAAGTCGATCCGGATATCAGCCAACAGGTAGCAGTCCTGCTATGTAAATCCTCCAACCCGGATCAGGATTTGGTCATATCAGATAAAATCTCTGATCACGAACATTTTAAAGTGTTGTATTTCCTGCATACGGTTATGGGCATTGAAGATTCTGTTAATTCCGAATCATTGGTTAACTACAGGATTAGATATGAGAATGGTGAGGAAACAATATTTATAAAGACTTTTATAATGAGGTTATCTTAATTCTCAGGCATAGCCATACTCAGGGCTTTAATAATCTCAAATTCCGTATCTGCATATTGCGGATCCCAGGGTGTGCCTCCTGATTCTGTATTGATCTGTTTTGCAATTTTTTCCGCCTGTGTTTTATCGCCATCGATCATAGCCTTACACCATTTCTGAATAGGATCACGTGGATTGGCTTTCTCCCAGGCTTGCAGGTAATTTTCCACTTCTTCTGATCTGCCAAGGGCGAGCAATGATGTTAAATACAAATAATCCACAGAACTGTATCTTGGTTTTATATCTTCATTGAATTGTACTACTTTCTTATAGAATTGATTTGAAAGGTCTTCTTCCTCCTTTCTATCGTGGCACACAGCTTCAAAATAATCTTCAATTCGTTCATCCACATTGAATGGTTTACCTACACCCAGGTTTTCAGGCCATAATCGGGCATTACTAATGGATTTGATCGCCGAATTGTATTTTCTCTTTTTGAAATGATCAATGCCTTCCATCAAACAAGCCTGCCGATAAGTTACCCTTCCATATCTTGCCCCTTCGCTGGGTAATATAACCGTCTCAGCCAGGGCTTTCCTGCAAGCTTCATATTGGCCATCCGCTATCAGGCATTTGGCATATGTATACTTTAATTCATTATTTAACGGAAATCGTTTGATTGATTTCTTAGCAGCGTCCAGAGCTTCACTGGTTCGGTTTTCGGACAGATAATAGTCAATCAAACCGGCAAATGTTCTCCACTGGTCCGGATCCAGGAAATTTGCTTTATTCAGGTCATATTCCGGATCATAATTCTCGTGATCCCTGAAAAAATTAGCTTTTGCCATATAAAATGGAGCATAATCAGGCTTGTTGCCACACTTAATGAACCATTGAATGGCCTGATCCTGATGGCCAAAACTCCAGTGTAACAGAGCAAGATAATACTTTGGTTTCCAGCTATCAGATTTCTTTGTAGCCCATTGTAAAACATCAACGTGTTCGGGTCGGAAGGGGAATACAAAATCAGCTGGCATATCCAGCGTTTGATTCAGATAATTGTCGGCCTCATCATCCTGGCCGGAAAGCTGCAGTAAATATGCGAGTTGTAAATATACAATTGGATTTGAAGGAGCAAGTTTTAGTATTTGTACCGCTTCATCCCTCCTGCCTGATTCCAGGTACCATAATGCTAATTCCATCATGATTTCATGAGGTAATTCGCTTTTGATATCTGTAATGAAGGCTTCTTTAGAGGCTTCATTTGAATTTAAAATGTATTTTTCAAAATTTGCAAAATGATTAATAGGCATTATCTCTTCTAAATTGTCAATGTGCCGGCCTGCATTCCCGGCAGAACCTTCAAGTCTGTTTATTACAGCCATTAACTTATTACCTTCAATATCATCAGGGGAAATCTTCAGTATCTTTAGGGCATGATTTTTCGCTGATTCCATCCTATCCCGGGTTAAAGCCAGTTTAGCCAATTCCGTATACGCTGCTTTTCTATATGAAGGCGTTAACAATGTTACAGAGAAACCATCTTCAGCATCTGTGAATTTTCCTATCTTTTTATTGATCAGCCCAAATACAAAATTAGCCTCCGGATCATAGGTATTAATGGAAAGAGACGTTTTTATATACTTCAATCCAGCTTCATATTCTGCATTGCGGTAACATAAAACTGCAAGCTGGTTAAGAGCCGGCGCATAATTAGGGTCTTTTTCCAGGCATTTTTCAAAACTTCTTCGTGCAAGCATATATTTCTTTTGAAACACCCAATTTTGGCCATCCAGGAACAAGCCATAAGTGGAATTCCATTCAAAATCTTCCGGAGTATACATCGGCCGGCTTGAAATGTTCTCTTCTTTCATTTCGGAATATATCAATTTGTTATCTCCCAGTACGACTTTCAACGGAGACTCTGCATCATTAATTGGTATATCCATCGACCAGGTTTCCAGAACATCAAGATCAAGATCTATTTCTTTTTCAAGGTGGTCTCCAAAAAAGATATATATTTTTCCATTCGTCTTCTGCAAAGGGCAGAAATAAACAACCTGGTTTTCACTGGTTTTCTCAACATTTATTATACCATGAGGATTTGCCTTCAGCACACCCTTGGTATTCAATATTGGAAACCAGTATTCTTTAAATACATCTGTAGCATAGGGTTCAAAGCCGAAGTGTTTAAATGGTGTTTGAGTGCTGTTTGATCCGGGTTGATTGAATAACCTTCCAGATTGGAGTTCCACATACTGCCCATCGGTATCTGTTAAAAGATCCTCCCAGATACCACCCGATCGACTATGTGCCCATTGAAAGACTTTCATTCCGAGTTTTTCTCCATACTGGTTATAGTGACCAGAACCGAAATCCAGATCATGCCAATATCCTGCATAATATTCGCTGATCCCACCAAGCACATGATTGGATTTGCTACCTCCAAAACTGTTGTTTTTATACCAGGAAATGTCTCGTCCTTCCGGATCAATAGGCCAGTCATGGGCACGGCCGTCATGGCCTATCCAATGGCTGCCCGGGAAGCAGAATTCAAGATCTCCTGCTACCTGGTATGCAGCATTCATCCACTGATAATAGGGTTGTGTTAATGGTGTGGGATTATGCCAGGTTGTAGTAGTTGTAAAATAGGCTTTATCTTTTGGTAGATTAACCTCGGTAATCCATCTTGTTCGTGTAAACAGATCAGTAGCGCTGATAAAACAGCTAACACTTCCATCCTCTTTATTCATGATCTTATAATCCACAGGTGTGGCACTGGTAGGTGCGTGACCGATTATGCCAAAATTAATTTCTATTCCCCCGGAAGTCCATGCTCCACGCATGGCTATGTCCCTGAATTTGACCACAGAATTATAATACAGGAATTCATTACCCGTTGATTTTTCGAAAGCTCCCCAGATCTTTCCGCCTATCTCCGGGAAAACTGATACTTTGATATACTGGTTTTCCATTTCCACGACTTTCCACTCTTTATCTTCGGATTCAATTGCAAATCCGTCAAACCGGAAATATGGATAATAATAGATGGTGGGATAAGGTATGGGGTTGGGATCTGAAAACGGATAGGTTTTCATCGTTTTACGAATCTCTGAAATTTTTGCATTGTCCTGTGAAAAGGAAGGGAATATAATGCAAATAAATACAATTGATAATAAAAAGAAACTTCTACTCATTTTTCAAAAGGTTATTTACTTTAAGATATGGAATCTAAAATTATTCACTATAAACAACAAAGGGAATTTTTTTCTCATCTTTAAATATCTTATATAATGTTTTAATTATTCCATCAAATTATGAAAAATAATATTTCATGTTAATTCTTTCAACAAATCTAATCATCAAAAAATTTCAACACATAACTCACAGTACTTTCACCCCCTAATATGTTATATCCCGGTTCAGCTACAGCAACCCCAACATACTTCCATTTGTCAGCGAATGTATCTTTTATGCTTTCTGATTTATTGTGGGTACTGTTTTGACCACAGGAAATTAACAAAACCAGGCTGATAAGTACCAGGTATCTCATTGGGATGTTCTGTCAATATTTAAACTCGGCATATACCGGATAGTGATCCGACAGATAGTAGTTTTCTTCCCCGTTACATACCTTCGCGTTAATACAAATATCAGCCAACTCAGGAGAGACCATGATATAATCGATCCGTTCCATACGATCAACAAGTTCCTCTTCCGATTCATTGTTTAAATCACCCAGCACACGACCCGGGAAAGAACCACGCTCATTGATTCCACTAGTATATTTCTGGCAAACGTCGATCATTGGAAAGGCAAGGAAAGAAGACATCACTGCATAATCGAAGTTTCCATGGAAAAGATTGCCTTTTAAGGGCTTATCTTTATTCGATTCACGTAATCTTGTGAGCAAAGCCCCTTCCGGATCATACAGATCAGCATCCATTGGAGACTGACTATTGAAATCTCCCAGGACAATATATTTGTCATTTTCAGCTCTCACTCCTTTCAATTTTTCCAATACAATGCCTACTTCTTCTCTCCGCCTGGCGTAGCTTCCCGGGTGAAAGTGTATGACAAAAACATCTATCCCATTAATAGTACAGTGTAACGCACCATGGTGCATATTCTTCATTATTTTTTCCTTTACCTGTATTGGATATTGGGAGGTCAATCCAACCGAATAACCTGTAGTTTTTAGGAGAACCGAATGCTCATGTCCCCAGGTTGAAGCATCTTCAGCCAGCTTCTCGGAGGTATATTTACATAATTCCTGCAAGGCGACGATCGTTGGCTGCTGCTTCCTTATCCACTCATTTACCCTGGATCGCCGTTCTTCATCTTTACCCCAATCAAATCCGTTCCAGATATTATAAGTAATAACCTTCATAGAACTTTCCTGAGCAAATGCGTTCAGAAATACTCCGCAGGTAAAAATTAACGTAAATATCAATTTCATCTCCTAAATGGTTTTTACTTTAAATTCATTTAGATGTTTCAATCATATAAGTTTCTCCAGGTAGCGTGTTAATAATAATTGCACCTTCATCCATTAAATAATGATGGTTTTTGATCTCAAAATTATTATTATCAAAAGGATTTTTCAATCGAATTGTCCCTCCCTTTTCTGAAAATACAATTACCTGTTCTACCTTTCCGTCTTTCAATTTTGCTGAAACAAGGAAGGCTCCCTCTGTACGGAGGTTATTGAATTCTACATGACTCCAGTCCGCCGGAATGGCCGGGAAAACATGAACTGTACCAGTATGACTTTGGATCAG
Source organism: uncultured Cytophagales bacterium (assembly GCA_942491935.1). Classification (GTDB taxonomy): domain Bacteria; phylum Bacteroidota; class Bacteroidia; order Cytophagales; family Cyclobacteriaceae; genus JAGTVG01. The sequence goes on along the minus strand of CALOCZ010000043.1, from coordinate 16,368 downwards.
CATTTCTTGTATGCCAGATGCAAAGGCGAAGTTTCCTTCAAGGGTAAATGGCCGGTAGGTCATCCCGGAATAGCCTTTCCCTGACTGATCCCCATTCACATGAAAGCTATTAGGGAGACAAAACGCTTCGGCAAAGATCCTCAATGCCTGTGCTGCTCCTTCTCCATCCAGAGCCCGCGCTTTCAAATTACCTTCCCAACTGTATGAATATCCGGTCCAATGAACAGGTCCTTTTGCATCTAGATTTATTATTGTATTGTCAATAATCTTCTTATCATTCTCTCCTTCTGACACGTCGATCAGACTAAGTGGATGAATAGCCATTAAGTGGGAAAAATGCCTATGTGACTCAAAGTAGGGCACATTCTTAGAAAACATCAGTCCTTCATCCTTATGAACAGCAAAATCGGGCCATTCTTTCAATTTGGCATCCCATTTCGTGGCTTCATCACTCAATTCAAGTTCCCGGGCCAATTCCGCCGCAGTAGAATAGGTCCATCTGATCAGGGCGAGATCGTAATTGGTTACTTCATCGAACCAGGCCTTTTTTGAATTATTGAAAATCTCGGGGCTGGAACTTAAGGGAAGTTTTCGCTTACCATCCTTTCCTAAAACTGACAATTCATCAAAGAAAACTGCCGCTTCCCGCATCCATGGATATGCTTTTTCAGATAAAAAATCTTCATCCATGGTATATTTCCAATGTAAATAAAAGTGATGGCCGAGCCAGGCTGATACAGTTGGGCCAAATGAATACTGTATCCACCCGCCCATAGGTTCTCCCGTAAGGGTTGTTACACCCGGCACATTTAAGCCCCCGACTTCATAGTATTCTTCTGTGTATTTTTTGAAGGTCTCCCTGTATTTCCATAACCAGTTTATAAATCCTTCTTCAAGATCCATTTGATTTCCCCGATATGCTGGCCAGTAACTTAGTTGCGTATTCAGGTCATGATGAAAATCCCCCTTCCAGGGTGGGATCTTTCCATTATCAGCAGTCCAAACTGCCTGAAGTGATATGGGGGGTGCATCATTTCTTGCAGCAGAGCCAAATTTATACATCTCCAGGTAATATTGTCTTTCAAGCAACTTATCCGGCAAGGTAATATCTGATCGGCTCCAGTATTCCTGCCACCAGTCAATGTGTTCTTTTAGGACTTCATCATAAGAATAATTCATATTCTCTGAAACGATTGACATCGCAGAGGGCTTTTCATCCCAGCCAGGATAGGATGAACTAATACTCCAGCAACCCGTAATGTCATCGCCTGCAATTCTCCAGGAAACCTGGATCTGGTAAATGAAACCGCCCCACCCTTCCTGGGTATACGTATACCCATTATCCTTATAGATCACCTCCCCCTGACGGTAATCCAGACGGGATAGGTTTTGACCTGTTACTGAATTAATATCTTCTTTCTCCTTTTCACTATTTTCGTAAGCCGGAGCCATTAGCGCAGGTATAAATTCTTCATCAAATCCTTGAAATTTAAACCAGCCGAGTGGTTTTGAGGCATGAACAAAAGTTTGCAGACTTCTACCATCCTCCCATTTCACTTCGCAAAGAGCCTTGGCAAGGTGAAGACGGACAAAGTTGGGCCTCCCGTAAGGTCCCAGATCAAACTCAAGTGCTCCTGCAGGAATTTTGGTTGGGGCTGGCAACTGATCGTATGGTATATCAAACTGGTTTTGTACATTTTTATACTTATTGTGCTTCCATTGCTCATATACCCAGCTGAATTTCCATTTATCGGTATTCAGGTTTTCCATTGGTCGCAAGTCCCATAGATCTGCTCTATCTAGAGAAAAACGTAACTTACCCTCTTTTTCCCAAATCAAAGCACCTAACATGCCATTTCCAAGTGGGATGCCTTCATCCCAGGAAACCGGAAGTTGATCAAACTCCAGATCATGTGCAGGTTCCAGGGCCACAGAGCCTGACAAAGAGGAAAGAAATACCAGAAAACATGAGATGATCCATTTCATATACACTCTTCGTTTATACTCATATCTATTAATGTTAGTCAAATTAGTTTTCTAATCATCAAGATATAGGGTGAAAGTCTTGATCTCCCCTTTTCCAAATAAAATCTCTATCTCATCAAATAATGTCATTCAAAAAAATCCAATTCAGCAATCGCAGCAATCTGGCTTCCACCTGCGCCACGGTCAGCTTGAATTTTTATATAACGTGTTTCGACAGGTTCCTTAAAAACATATGTTCTTTTAGTCGGATCATTGATCAGGTTTCCGAATTCGAAAGATTCAATCTTCTCCCATTTTTTACCCTTTGTACTGATAAAAACAGAACCCCTTTCAATCATTCCTTCCTTATTCTCCGTTTGTGGGGTATAAGCAAATCCTTTTAAGGAATGATCATTTCCCAGGTCGATCGCAATATTTTGAGGTAAGTTGGCATTCTCTTTTGACTGCCAATATGTATCAAGATCGGCATCGAATGCCAATATCCCATCTTTCTTTTTCTGTAAGCTGCTCACTTTAATAAGTTTCCAGCTGTTTTTCAATAACCCGAACCTGTCAGAAGTCTCTCCTCCGGCCAGATCATGTTCGAAAGCCACAACCCTTATTTCCCCTGATGTTAACATAAAAGGTGCGGTATAAATGTCTGATTCGGTTGTTGGTTCAGATCCATCAGTTGTATAATGTATCACAAGGTCAGTATTCAGGTTTTCCATTGGATTGAGCCCATGTGATTTCCACATGAACTGATGTTTCTCCGGGCTCAATGTTACCATTCCCATCTTATCCCTGGAGATCTGAATCTGTGGAGGGCGGCTCTTATAAAAATGTGCTGAAACATTTGACAAGGTTGGCTGTAAACGGGATTTTAGAATCCTTATCCTGAACTTGTTGGTTTGAATGGTTGGAAAACGAAGTATTTTTTTATATCCAACAGTTGTACCAGTAGCAACTTCAACCCACTCCCCTTCGATCATAGCGTCTAAAGCATGTTCTTCAATCCGTTGGCTGTTTGTTGAAATGGCTTCCTGAATAAGAAAGCGGTTAGCTATTATTGTGTTGGGCATTTCAATAACACATTGCAAAACACCATCGTCACCGCCAATAATAAAACTGAATTCATCATTATCAAGAATCTCAACAGGGCCCTTCGCCCCGGAGAGCAAGTCTGTCCCATAAGTTTCCCTGATCCTGTTTCCAACTTCTTCCAATACGCCGACGTCTTCCGTTGAGAACAAACCATTACGATTGGGGGGTATGTTCAACAAAAAAGTAGAATTCCCTCCGACGGCACGCTCGTACATATCAAAAACATCATCGGCATTCCGAACTTTCTGGTCCGTTTCATCCCGGTAAAACCATCCCTCGCGAATCGAGGTATTTGTTTCAGCTGGAATATAATGCAGGTAATTACCAGCATACAAGTGTTCCCTGCTTCCCAATTCTCCTGTCAAATCAGAAAATTTGATCATTACATTGGGATCTTCATCGAAAGGGATGATATCCCATTCGGAATCACGGGTTTTACCACTTTCATTTCCACACCACCGTACATCCTCCCTGCCAAATATCACAGCATTTGGAACAAGGGTTCGAATGAGTTTCCGCCATGCTGTATAATTGTAAGTCTGCCCACCTTTACGTTTTGGATGGGCTCCATCAAACCAGACTTCATCAATTGGGCCATATTCTGTCAATAACTCAAACAATTGATTCAGAAAGTATTCATTATAATCATCCACTTCAAACTGAAAAGTTGTTTTGTTTTCAAAGGGCCGTCCCTCAACCGGCCTGGGGATAGTTCTCATAGTATATTCACTGAGGTTGCCATATAGGCCGGTTTTGCTTTCAATCTGGTACAAGTCGGCTGGGGAAAGATATACACCCAGCTTAATTCCATATTTTTGGCATGATTCTGAAAGATCTTTGAGAATATCACCTTTACCGTCCCTGAAAGGGGAAGACATAACACCATGTTTAGTATACCTTGATTGCCAAAGCACGAAGCCATCGTGGTGCTTGGCAGTGATTACCACCAGTTTCATGCCGGCTGACTTCATAGCCTGGCACCATTGGTCAGTATCCAGATTTTTAAGATCAAAGATTTTTGGATCCTCCATACCCGATCCCCATTCCATTCGTGTGAAAGTATTTGGCCCAAAATGAACAAAACAGGTAAACTCCAGCTTCTTATAGTTGTACTGGTTTTCTGTCGGTATTACATGAGCTGCCTTCCTGATGATCTCATCATGTGAGTCACCTTCAATCTTTATTGTATTCGATGGTGTAATCGAATCCTGACCATTCAAAAACACATTATTCAGCATGAAAAATGCCAAAAAAGTCAATTTGACCATCATAAATCTATTCATAACATAAAATTTCAGAATCTCTAATTTCCCTTTTAAATCACTTCTATTTCGAAAATTGGTTAATCCCCGAAAGTCATGGGACTATCCTAAATCTGCGTTTTAGACAAATTATACTTCGAATGACTTCTTTCAGGTCTCTATATTTCTATATCAATAGAGATGAAATATTTTTAAAGTTTCAGATAAATCTAATATTCATCTCCCAATGCAAACTTGGGTTTTCGTTTCATCCACATACCTCTGGTGAAATCCGGGATATCAACAGGTTCGCTACCATGGGCTATCGATATTTCCGATAATGGTGCGATAGAACTCCACGCGGCAGCATCATATGCATCCAGGGGTGTGTTCACTTTTCTTTTAATTGACTCAACGAATGCGTGATCCACAAAGAAATCCATGCCTCCATGTCCACCCCCTTCAGCTTTATCTGCGTAACGCTTCCATAATGGATGGTCATATTTCTCAAGATAGGCCGCAGCAGCTTCCCATTCATGATTCGGGCTCTTACCGTCAAGATAGATTGAGCTGTTTACATCCATCCATAAACCTTCGGTACCCTGTACCCTGAATCCAAGCGAATAAGGCCTCGGCAGGTTGGTATCATGCTGTAAAGTGATGGTTTCATCATTGGAAGTTTTGATCACAGTTGTAATAACATCTCCCAGTTTAAAGTCAATTTTTGCATTTGGATGATCTTCGCCAGCAGTTTTAACAATATAATGGTGTAATCCTCTAGCCTTTGAAGCTGTGGATGTCAGATACATAAAGCGATTTCCATAATTGACGTCCAGCATAGAGGCAACAGGCCCCAGTCCATGTGTTGGATAAACATCCCCATTCCTGGATATCGAATGCTGAGTTCGCCATCGTGCCTCTCCTTTTGCTCCCGGTCCAAATTCAACACCCGGATTGAACTTGACATCCCATAGGTTGTGCTGATACCCGCATTCCATATGAATTAATTCACCGAACATTCCCTGCCGGACCATGTTCAGAACTGCCATGATATCCCTTCGGTAATTAACATTTTCCAGGATCATACAGGGCGTACCTGTCTCTTCATGGGTGTTTACAAGATCCCAGCATTCTTCAAGTGTATTGGCTGCAGATACCTCGACCCCGGCATAGATGCCAGCTCTCATAGCAGCACAGGCCATTTTGGTATGCCATACCCAGGGCGTGGCAATTATGACACCATCGATATCTCCTTGTTCCAACATTTTCATGTAGATCTCTTCATGTTCGCTATAAACCGGAACATCCTTATAGCCGGCTTTTTTTAGCATTGAATTGGTCAGTTCAATGGCCTCAGGATCGATATCACATATGGCTTTCACTTCCACATCGTCCCTATCAAGGCAAAGTCGCAAATGCCATCTGCCACGTCCACCAAGACCAATAAAGGCCATACGGGCTTTACGATCATCATTCCCAAACAACATATTTGGGGTAAAGATTGTCGCTCCGGCAGCAAGTGCAGCCGTCGTCTTTATCATTTTTCTTCTTTTCTGATCCATGTTCTTCTTGATTTTATATATAAAAATAATTCTCTAAAAGTTTAAGCGGGAGACTAAACCCTGAACTTAATTAACTACGAAAATAATTACAACAATACACGTCTAAATGATAATAAAATATCTATTTCGCATTGCTCAATCACAGATTTGAAAACTCAAAATTAAAACCTGATATCCTCGGTACTATTGGATCATTATCTGCAGTTGCAGGTCCACCCATTTCATCCGGGCCAGGACCGACAAACTCTGTGGATCTTGGTTCCAATGATAAAAAGCCGGCAGGATCAATTTCAAGAAAAGTAAATAGTGGATCTTTATAAGGAATAGTGTATTTAATCCAGGGATAATTCTTGTCAATCTCTGCACTGTAGCGTACATATTGAAAGTCATCACCAACCCACCGGTAAGATGCACTGTTGATCTGTATATAATAGATGTCGTTTATGCTTGTCATATAATCAGTGTGGTGATGACCGCTGAAACAGGCTATTATTTTATTATCACCTTTTGATTCATTAGCTTCTTCAAGAATATTCCTAATCTCCAGGAAGTTGGCTACACCCCCTTCTTCATTTTCAATAGTTTGATGCGAAAAGACGAAGGTGTTTAAATCCGTCTTGCCAAGATCCTGACGAAGCCACTCTTGCTGTTCCTTATTGATATACCGGTTATACCCGGACCAGGGTTTGGGATTAGCATCATTTCCATCCAGGATCACAAAGTGAAAGCCACTGTGGTCAAAGGAATAATATCTCCTTTTCATTCCCCAGAATTTCATGGTTTCTTCCCTGGAAAATCCTCCATCCGTATCATGATTGCCCAGAATGTGGTATGAAGATCCCTTGAAACTCCTATAACTATCCAGTAATTCTTTATTTTTATCTTTGGGAACACAGAAATCCCCCATTTGAATAATAAAATCAGCCCCGGTAGAATTGGATTGATTTATGAAACTCAATAATCTTTCCATACTATCATGCATGATGTCATGATGAAGGTCAGCTATAAGCCCAATCCTTAATTTATTATTTGCAGTAAGCCCGTTTGCTAAAGAATTTGTCCAGGGCAAAAGGACGGTACCTCCAAAACACATTGACTTATAAATAAATTCCCGGCGTTTCAAGTCTTTCTTTCCCATAGCAAATTATACATATGATCTATCAATGCATTTTTAAATATGCGATTAATATAAATAAAATTTTTATCTAAACATGAAAATCTGTTCCTGCAATTTATTTCTATAGAGAATAAAAATTTAATTTCTTAACCTTTATTTAGAAACTATTTATTAAGATCCCTGCAAAGTGTTATGATTTTACCTCAATATATTAAATACAGGAGCTGAGATATTTCAAATTCCGGCATTTTACTACGATTTATTTTGCCTGCTAACATTCTTTTCATATGATTATTCCGTTACCAAATACTTATATCAAACACACTAAAAATACAATCCTTTATGATTGAGATCATATTTATCAATCACATCAAATGAATATCTTGGGGCATAAATTCTCAAATTTAATCTCAATAAGATGAAACAATTGAATGGTTTAATTTTTATCACCCTGATTGCTTTTTTATTTACAGCATGTGGTGGAGGTGAAGGCAGCAAACAAGAATCCTCCAGTTCAGCCGGAGCTGAAATAAAAGGGGGCCAGGCTTCTGTCCAGGATGATCTTTCTGCCAAAAACATAGTTCAGATAGCAGCCTCTTCGGAAGATCATACCACCCTGGTAGCCGCAGTCCAGGCAGCGGGTATGGCAGATGTTCTAGCCAATCCGGGACCTTTAACCGTATTCGCTCCAACTAATGAAGCTTTTGCGAAATTACCGGATGGAACGGTCGAAAATTTACTAAAACCGGAAAACAAAAAGACCTTGATGAGGATTATTACAAACCATGCTACACCGGGCACCTATAAGATCGAAGATCTGGAGGATGGACTTGTACTGGGACAAGCTACTGGCGTAAATGTAACCGTTGAAGTGATTGATGATGTATATTATGTGGGAGGTGCTAAGATTTTGGGTTCAGTTGATGCTTCAAATGGTGTTGTTCATGTAGTTGATGCAGTATTGCTCCCACCTGAATAATAGGGATAAAATCATATAACGGAACCTATCATGGAGGCTGTCTCAATGGCAGCCTCATTTTTAATAGTTATGAAATTCGCTCCCATTTAGAAATAATTTCCAGCTGATATCATAAAAAATCATGCCAATTTCATTCAACAAAACGCATTTCTATGGCTTCCAATACCGTTATTGGCCTTTTAACAACCCGTTTATTATATGCAGAATAAAACAAATTGAAGGTTTATTATCCGATTTAAAAATCCTTTTTAGTACTTTTCCTGATTATAAGATACACAGGCACAATGGTCCATACGATAAGGGCCAATATAGATATTAGGATCCCGGTACCTGTACCAAAGAACTTATTAAAAACGGCACCAGTATATCCCATCAACGCAGATATGTCCAATTCAAGCATGATAAGTATCCTGCTTAAATCAACTGGATTAAGCAAAGAAAAAAGAATAGCAAATTTCTCTAATGGATAGGATTGCAGGAATAGCAGCAATAATAAAAACACCCCATCGTAAATAAAAACCATGAAAAGCCAAAACAAGATGGCCATTCCGAATCCTTTTAACCTGTTTTCATTTATCAAGGCAATATAAAATGAAAGTGCAGTAAAAATAAATGTGAGGAACAAGCCAGACATCAATAAAATCAGTAAACTTCTGATTTCACCTGTAAAAGCTATTCCATAAATGACAAAAGGTAAGCCCATACCTAGAATAAGACTCATTGAAAGCGACAGGCTAATCCCCAGATACAAGCCCATGAATAAATTTTTCCTTTGTATTGGTTGAGCCAATAGAAGCTCAATAAACTCCCTTGAATTATAAAAATTCATGATCCCAAATATGGTCCCTATCAGGGGCGTTAGTATAAAAGTGAGGTTCATTAAACTGACTATGGCTTTGGAAACATCATTGCTTAAATACAGCAATATCATCCCAGAAATAAAGTAAAAGAGGAAATAGATGATGCTCCATCTACTTCTGATCATATCAAAGAAGCTATATTTAAGAATCTTTCTCATTCTCTTTTTTTAAGATATTCGCAATAGCTTTTTCAAGGTTTTCTTCTTTTTCTGCCTTCAGCATTTCATCAAATGTACCCTTGAAATACACTTTCCCTTCCAGTAAAAAGATCAATTCATCCGCCAATTCCTCTACAAGGCTCATGATATGGGTTGTGATTAAAAAAGTCTTGCCTTCTTCTTCTTTTCTCTGATCATTTCTTTCAATCTGATCAACGCAATTGGATCAAGTCCAGAAGTGGGTTCATCCAGGATATACAATGGACAATCGAACATAAATGTCAGCACCAGGTTCACTTTCTGGCGGGTACCCCCGGAAAGTTGTCTAAGCTTTTTATTCAGGAAATTTTTTAAATCAAACTGATTTATCAGATCAATATAATTACCTTTTTCTTTACGTACTTCTTCGATGAGCTTGATAATTCAATAACTTTTAAATTTTCAGGAAATCTGGCAATTTGCGGCAGATATCCAATTTCTTTTCTATATTTCCAGTCATCAACAATCATTTTGCCATTAATCATATTTCGCCATCTGAAGGCAGGACCAAGCCCAGAACAGATTTTATAAGGGTTGTTTTTCCGGAACCATTTGGACCCAATACGGCAGTGATCTTGCCTTTGGACAAGGAAAAGTCAATTCCCTTTAATACTTCCAGTTTGCCAAAACTCTTGTGGATTCCTTTTATTTCAATCATAAATATTTAGCTTCATCCTGGGTTTTTCATCTGTAAGTGCCTGGGGTGTGAGAACAGGAGCAACCTTTTCGGCAACACTAAGCATATCTATGAAAAAACTTCGCAGAAGTATGTTTGATTCGGGCACCCTGCTTATCAGGTAGGAAAATAAACGGACAGGTCTGTGAGGCACATCGCCTATACCGTCTTTATCCAAATCATAGCCAGTATACTGGTCCCAGAAATTATCGTGAAAATTGTTAGTATTTCTTTTCCCATTGGTGGTAAGGTCGAACGTGTTGGATATAAAATTATTATAAGCTATTTCGTTATCCATACAACTGCTGAAGATATTGATGGCCCATCCATTTCCTCTAAACTCATTATTCAGTATTTTAATTCGGTTAGATCCATCTGCAAAGATACCAATAGTATTATTCTGAAATATATTCCCCGATAACTCACCATCATAGATCTCTTTAAAAAGTAGGCCATAGTTTGTGGATCCCCAATTATCGACAAAATGATTATTCTTCATATTGATGTGATCTGAAAACATTACAGCCACTCCAGTACCATTATTTTTAAATGTGTTCCCGATATAATCGTCATTGTTGGAAAACATAAAATGCAATCCGTACCTGATGTTTTCTTCACTTACATTATTAATAATTTTACTTGATTCAACAAATTCAAAATAAATCCCATCCCGATGCCCACTGATCTGGTTATTTTCGATCAATATATCTTCACAGTACCACAGATGAATCCCATTCCCTGAATTAACTTCATTTTCAGCTTTACTTTTAAGCCGGTTGTTTCTCAAAATTGTATGATTCGATTTTTTCAGGTATATCCCAAAGTATGTATCCAGTAAAACATTGTTCTCTATAGTCGAATAATCTTTGTTGTCAACTTTAATACCCGCCCAATCTTTAGTAAAAGAAAAGCCTGCATTTTGTACCTGAAAGCCTTTAAATAGAACGCTATCCGACATTATGGTAATTATTTCTGCCTGATGGTCGCCATCGATTACTGGATGATCCTGGCCGATTATATACAGGGGTTTTGTTATTTGAATGTTATATTCAAGATAAGTCCCTTTATGAACCAGAATTGTATCATAAGCTGAAGACTGGGCTATTGCTTTTTGAATAGAGGAAATTGGCCCATTAATACTTACATTGATAGTGGAAGCAACGGCAAATTGACTTGCAATTAACCATATTAAACAAGCCATATAAATCCCCTTATAAATCATCAAATCCTATGTTACTTTATGAATTCGTTCCGTAAAGTAGTCCAATCAAGTATGGCCCCTGAATTTTCCTCCTGGTTCCTAATGGCCAATGTGTTATCCTTAAATGGATTTATAAACATCCCCATCGGGCTAGGCATATTTTTACTTCTAAGGAATCTGCACTCCTGAACATCAATTAATTCACCCGGTGCATCCAGTGTATTTGTCAAAATATATTTGAGCTTAGATTCATCTTCTACCCTTTCGTCAAGATAGTTAACCATACATTCTACAGCATCAAATTTATAAACCTTACCCTTCTGCGTTACAATTTCAGATCCAAACCTCTGGTCAACAATAGACATTCTGCAGAATTCACACATATCCGAGCCATAATTGATGGGCTGACTTTCCGGATTGCATGCCAACAATATAAAAACTGCAGATAATAAGAATAATTTCAAATTTCTTTTCATTATAGAACCATTAAGATTTTATAGTCCATTTTCTTTTAAGGTAGAAGGAAAGGAAGGAACAAATCAATGGTATACCGATAAATAAGGCCCCATAATATGGATAAGATATGGCATTAAAGTTTAAAAGCATTTTTGATCCAATTAAAGGTGGCTGGTATGCCTGTCCCGGTACTTTAATAGGTGCTTCATCAGACAGGTTATGCCCGTAATCGTATTCCCAAAGATAGAAATCATAAATTCCCAGAACACCCAGGATCAATAGCAGAATACCCCAGGTGATCCAAAGTTTTTTATTGTTGATAAAACCAAAAATAATACCCAGAACTGACATACCAATAATCACTTTTGGGAAATACTTAAATTCCGGAATAGATTCAGGTTCAATCATTTTCATCCCAACATAGTGATTCAGAATATTGATATTTTGAATGGTCCCTTTCATCTCCACTTAATTTATTGATCCAGATATACATGGTGACACCTTTTGGATATTGTGGAGCTTCCAGTGTAATTCTCCAGATTGGGCGAAAAAAATGTACCCAATAAGAGCAATAGCTCCAACTATAAAAATGATCTTTGGGAGATTTCGCATTATAATTGTTGGTTAATATTTAAAAATAATTTAAAATGAGGCATCACAACCTGATGCCATGATGCCTGATATTCCATCAATTTTATAAACACATATATTCTATTCTTCAAAACTCATCACCAAGTCTCCAGGACATTTTGTATTTGAATTTTAGCTGCTGATACACGAATATATCCTTGCATTTCCTGGTGCAGTGCTGAGCAGAAATCTGTACAGTAGAAAGGATATACACCTTCTGATTTTTGGTTCCCAAACAAATGTTTCAGTTTGACCTGGCATGATCAGCAATTCCGCATTTTGTGCGCCCATCACAGCCAATCCATGAGGCACATCCCAATCCTGTTCCAGGTTGGTAATATGCCAGAATACCTTATCTCCAACTTTGATTCCTTCGATGTTATCAGGCGCAAAGTGGCTTCGTATCATAGTGCCATAAATATGCACTTCATTTCCATCTCTCACTACCTTAGTCTGAGCTTCTGTCAAGGTTTTATGCGGATGCTTCATTTTCTTCCAGTAGGGAAGAATTTAACCTGACGATCAATAATTTTAGAGGCAAGAATTCCCTGAGCATAGTGCGGCTCACCCATGGTTGGGAAATCAAGCAACAATTCCATCTTATCTCCAGAAATATCATATAACTGTGCAGAATGGGCCATTTCAGGACCAGTAGGCAAATACCTGTCCTTGGTAATCTTATTCATGGCAATCAGATATTTGCCATTTTCCCATGGCTTCATGGATCCTCCACCAGGGATACTCAGGTGACCAATAGAATAATATGCAGGGATCCGATCCACCACTTCGTAGGTCTCCAGACTCCATTTTACCACTTCTGAAGAAATAAAGAAGGATGTATAACCATGACCTCGTCCATCAAATTCTGTATGCAATGGTCCCAGACCTCCTGAAGAAACAGTACCTGCTGCCACTGCTTCGAAATTGAGTACTGGAATACCATCAATTACATCATCAAAGTTTTCAGCTTCAATGGCTGCCAACATTTTTTCAAATGAATGAACAGTCAGATCAGCAGACAATTTACCACTTCCAACAATAAATTCTCCGGTAGGGCTTACATCAACACCATGAGGTGATTTTGGTGTTGGAAGATAATATACCAATCCAGGACATTCTGAAGGAATCAGAACTTTCACGCCCTTTTTTCTTGGTAGAAGTTGCCATATGTGTATGATCATCATAAAAGTTATGATAGTACTCAGATGGCCATTCCTGGAATTTGCCCTGAGCAATATACTCTTCCGCTTTTTTCCAGTTGACCGCAGCGATATAATCTTTGTCATACTGAGAAGCATTTTTCTCTTTCAAAGTATTTTCTTCTTCCACATTATAACTTGTAAAGAATGACCATCCATGAGATGCGCCTTTTCCAGAATGTGCCAGGTCATAATCATATCCTGGGGCCAATATCTGGAAGGCGATATCCATAGTGCCTGGCTCCTGACCTCCACTGAAATAAAAGTAAATGTACCTTTGAAGTTTTCTTTATAACTATCTATAGGAACATCCTTTTGAGGAATAGGCACACTAAATCTGGTTCCAGCAACCAGGTATTCTGTATTTTGAGTTGGATAAGGTGAAGCATGACAACCGGCAGAATTTGGTATTTGAATGATTTCTGTAGTTTCAAAAGTAGAAAGATCAATTCGCGCTATACGAGGTGTATTATTGCCATTGATAAACAGGAAATTACCATCATGTACGCCCTCCGTCTGACTGAGTTTCGGATGATGTGAATCATCCCATGGCACAAAACCAAAAGTGGTCATCAGCATAGGCTTGGTTTCTTCATTAAATCCATATCCTTTTTCTGCATCCACACTAAAAACAGGTATGGTCTTTAACAATCTACCGGAAGGCAGGCCATGAACCGTTACCTGTCCACTGAATCCTCCTGAGAAAAATTCATAATACTGGTCATAATCTCCCGGGGCAACATAAACTTTCTCTGCGACACTGGCGTTGCTCAATGCACCACCGCCATTGCCTGCCATTGCCACAACCTGAGTAATAAAAATCGAGGCTGGCAATCAGCAACAAGTAAAAATGAAAGTAGTTGATTTCATGATATTATTTTTTATTTATTATTAGGTGTTGTTATTACAGTGTTCTGAAAGAATTCCAGTACTGCTCGGGCATCCTCCTCCGTTAAGGCCCTGATTTGCCATAACTGTATTATACTTCATTAAAAGGCCCCGTCCTATAGGATCATTCTTGGCCATCTCCTCAGGGTTAAGGATCATGTTCATAATCCATTCAGGAGTTCGTCGTTTAAATAATCCCATGTGGGTGCGGGCCCAAGTTTCTCTTCTTCCGGCGCATGACAGGCAGTACATTTTAAAGACATAGATTTCTTCTCCTTTTTTTGCCAATTCAGCATCCAATTCGCCCATTTCTACACTCGGTAATCGGGCCCAAGTCCTTTTTGATTTTTCCAATCTGCAACTGCCTCCTCATAGGTCAGAGGTTTTGCCATTGGCTGAGGAGCAAATTTTCCTTTATCCTTACTTCCGGATCCACCTCCGCAAGAACTCATAATAATCACAGTCATCAAGGTGAAAATGTTGATTTTTTAACTATCATGCTCTTAAATTGAATTAAAATTGAATTTGGTTATGAAGCGAAATTAGAATTTAATCATATACCTGCTTATGATCTCAATCATAAGGTAGGAGAAATCTGAATAAGCTGGATTTTGAAGAGTAGAGGTATTAATTCAGGAAGATTTTATGTTCCTTAATCTCCAGTTTCCCTTCCTTATGCAACTGTTTAACGGTTCTGATCACCGTCTCTACTCTGAGACCGGTCATGTCCGCTAATTGTTGCCTTGTATAAGGCACACAAAACTTGGAATTATTCTCTTTTAAAGTATTATCCCGAAGGTATTTCAACAAAGTCATGATCACATGATCCGGGCAATAGGAAGAAATCTCTTTTAGAAGAATCGCTTTGTACCTGAACCTGTTTGAAAACAAGGAATTGAATTTTTTATGGATATTGAAGTTTTCCCGTAGCAATTCATAGAATATTTCTTTGGGCAATTTGGCAATTTCAGATGTTTCTGTAGCAATCGCATTATTTGGGTATGCAAAATCTCCAAAAATTGCAGGTTCTCCAAAACTTTGTCCAGCTTTAAATATCCCCTGAATAAACTCCTGTCCACCTTCACTATAACTAGACATTTTTACTGACCCTGATATCACCTGGTAATAATGCAATGCAGGATCATCTTCCAGAAAGATATATTCATCTTTTTTGACTTCAAAAAAGTAAGCATTTTTCTGTATAAGGAGTTCCTTTGGGATTATCATGCACATAATTCAATACCACAATTATCAAATATTGTAGAATTTTTTACTAATGGCAAGATATATAGCTAAAAATTCATGATGGTTCAGGTAGGTTTTATTTCCTTTTATTGAGAAAATATTATGTGCAAAAAGCGGAGTTAAAAGGAGGATTAACATGGAAAGAAATATCGATTTGGATCTCAATATTTACTTAAATTGGAATAGTATATTCATTGATTTGTTTTATTTGTAACTAATTATAATCCTTCCCGGAAATTCCCTATTGCTTCACTTGTCAATAAAGCCCGGTCATACATGCGCAGGGGATTTAATCCGGCCTTCAAAGAAGGGCCAATGCGCAAATTTTCCATACCTGTTATTCCACGATAATTAGGACTAAACCGTCCCCATCCAAACTGACGGTATTCACCACCATCGCAAAGTATGCCATCAACCACAAAAGTGATAATTTTTGGCCCTCCGTCTACAGTTACAATAAGATGATGCAGATTTTTCTTTTCAATCAAACCAGGATCGCAATCCCAACGGTTTTCGGTCCTGCCATCGTTTAATATAATTTCCACCGTGCCTTTATCCGTGGTTTGTAGGGCAACTCCCTGCCCATTAGGGCTACGGTTATCGAGCAATATTTGCCCGGATTTCAGGGAATTCAATTGAAACCATATATCGATGGAGAACCCATTTCGCATATCTTTAGAACCATGATCTGCACTATTGGTGTTTCTTTCAATAAGTGAATTAAACTTTGGCATTTCTATTTCTTCTGGGATTTTAGAGGAAGTATCAGATAAGGCAATCACCAATCCCGTTTTAGCTACCTCTTTAACATCAAGCTGACTCCACAATTTGTCAAGCATTCCGGTATCTATTTCATGTACACGTGCCACATCTTTCTGAGTTTCGGTCACATAATACTTTCCACCCTCTTCAATCAGATCAGGATAACTCATACGAATATAAGGATCATCGTCATAGAGTAGGATTTCAGGTTGTGTCCAGATGATTATTTTTCCATCCGGTCCATCAGATTCAACTCCCCCGCAAATCCAAACAGGATTCCGGTCAT
>CALOCZ010000042.1:0-6783 GCA_942491935.1 uncultured Cytophagales bacterium | reverse complement strand
TGTTTACCAATGTCACCTCTTTTGCATCCATTTTTTCTATTACCTCCTACAACAGAGAAAAGAGCAATTCTCCTTCTCTGGATTATGCAGAATAAATACATCCACGCCCTCTTAGTTCCGGATGATGTGCTTTCAAATACTTTCTTACATCCTGCACTGTCGCCATGGATTCTCCTAATCGAGAAGGAGAGACTCCTGTGTCAAATGCCTGATCCGCAAGGAAAAACAATGCTTTTTCAGCTTCTACAGTCTTCGCCAGAAGTTCAGAGGGCGTTAATGTTTTCATACCTTTACCTCATCTTTCGAAAATGAATATCTAAACAATTCAATCAGTTCTGATCGATTTAAAACCAATTCTTCACCTGTATGGTCATTGATTTTCCTTTTTATATTCACAAAATGAGTCCGTACCGTATTGTCAGAAATTCCAAGTTGATAAGCTATTTCTTTATTCGTTCCCTTTAATTCGACTAATGCTCGCAAAACCTTCACTTCAGCATCAGATATACCATAATCTGACGGATTCAAAGATTTCTGGTTTTCGGAATATGTTAAGAGCTCTTCCTTGAGAGATTGTTTTTCTTCTTTTAATTTATTTAATGAGCAATCAATAACAGCAATTTCTTTTTTTAAAGCAATAATATCTCTTTCTTTTTTAACCTTGTCTGTATCGATTTCCTTTTTTGCTATTAAATACACTCCTAGAAAAAAAAGAATTCCATACGCGATAAGAATAGAACTGATCCCTTGCTTATTTAGTCCAGGTGAAAAATAATTTTTCAAAACTACCAATAACTCAACAGCTCCAATCAATAAAACAGATATTACGCTAATTTTCAGAATCGGTCGCTTTTTTAAATATCCATAGGAGTACATCAATCCGAAAGAAAGCATCAAGATTCCATATCCATATATTGAATCTATATCATCGAACATTGAAACAAACCCTACGGCAATAAAAATAATGACTTGAAAAATTTTTGTTATTTTATTTCGCATCAATCCTGTAAATAAAACAAAAGGAATAACACTGATACACATAATAAAACCAGAAAACGCATCCTGCTTTAAAACAGCATCACTCTTTATAAGGAAAGCCCCCAGATTAAACAATGCAGCAACAAAAGCGACAATGGTATAGCACACTCCGATTCTTCTTTGAAGAATATCCCTATTATTTAACCCCATCCCCATAACCCCTCTACAGCAACGTCAAAGGAATAAATTGAATCTAATACCGGACAGGGTAGATATAAATAACTTTTCAACTTTAAAAGGATTTCTTCATACATCCATGCCCCAGAATTTAAAGGATTATACTTTCCCTTCTGTTCATCTTCTTTTTGATCTTTTTTATAATCAGCAAGCATCGTTATACACATAAGACTTAAGCCTTTATCTATTATCCTTTTATCCCCTCCAGAAAACTGACACATCGGTTTTATTCGCTCAAAAGGATTCTGATCATGAATGGGCTCATGCTTATAACGGTCTCGATAAAATTTCCGCTCTCCGACATATATTTCTAAATTATGTCTTGCATCATTTTCTGGAAAATCTGTTCTAGCAATAAAAGGCAAAAAAGAAACAAATAAGGGCATTTTTGCTTTCATAAATTTCTCTTTTTCCTCTCCAGTAATTTTATATTCTGCACAAACCTCATTCATAATTATTCTTTGCTTGTCAAACACTCTGGCTTCTCCTCTAATCTCTTCAAAAGGCTGTCTAATTTTTCCTCGGCATTTTTTCCTCTTATTATTAAAAGGACATCATTTTCATCAGAATACATCGTAAAAGGATCATCTTTGTTAAAACCGTGACTTCTTACAAAATCCGCTGATAAAGTTACGGCTAAAGAAACTCCCCCTCGATGCTTCAGTTGCCCTTCTTGCATCTTTACAAATCCTTTATTCTTCAAATTCATCAGTGTTCCTCATATAGTAGAAGATTACTATATAAGGACATTTACGTCAATTCTTTTATTTAGTCTATATGTACGATTGTTTTAATCGGTATTTAAAGTTAAATTATTAACCATATCCGGCAATATTTGCCGGATATGTGCCAAATGCGGGATATAAATTGACACAACACACAAAGGAGAACAACAGTATGCCTTCTAACGCAGAAATAGAAAATTTTTACAACCGACTTAAGGCAATAACAACAGGTCCTCCTAAATACAATTACGCCGAGTTTTGCCGTATATATAACCACAGTCGATCAACATTAAATAATTACTTGACCCCAGAGTCAAAAAAACTACCTCCAGGTGACATCATTTTTGATCTATGTAAATGGCTTAACATATCTGCAGATTATCTGTTTTTTGACAAAAGAGGGCTTTTAAACGATGACGCTGATGAAAAACTAATATCTATCCTTAGTAGCATGAATACGCCACAAAAGTATGAAGCGGCAGGGATATTACGAATGTTAAATTTTGGACGAGATAATTTCATAGAAAACGGAAAAAGGAAATAGGTATAAATACCTATTTATCATTGCTTCATCCCATGTTATCCTTTATTTTCTATTCGCCATAGAAAGGCAAGGATAACAGGATGGAAAAAAAAGAGATATTGGAAAAAATCAACAAACACCTCGACAGTCTTTCGTGCAATAATGATATTGCATCTCTCTATGAAATATTAGGGCATCTTAAATACCTGAATTACATTAACAAAGAAAATCACCCCTGTTCTACCAACAAAACCGCTAAGTAAAACTTTCTATTAGGGGGATTGGTTTGTCGCACCTTTAACCAGTCCCCCTATTTATCGAGGTTCCGAAAACGTGCATTCTGTCTACAAAGAAAAAGAACCAGCAAGAAAAAGAACTATCAGGGTGTCCATCCCTCCGGAGGACACCCCAGGTGAGGTTCTGCAACAACAGCCCTTTTTTTTATGTCTTTCTCACTATGAAACATCAATAATTCTCCATACCGCTGAATACACCATCCTGCAGCACCAAACAACATGAAAACGTAGGACGCATGGGGAAGGGTCATCTCTTCGTCTTTTTCCCAATGTTCTACAGTGCGGAAATGTTGTTTTTTCCCTGTGTGGTTTTCAATAGATTCAATGCCATATTCAATATTTTCGATATAGTTGGTTATTATTGCTCTTTCGAGTTCATTTTGAATGTTATTGATTGCATCCTTTACCGGCGGCAATGATTTCCAATATCCTTTATTCATTTAACTCACTTCCTTTAAAGTTTATGAGGGAGTGAGTTATTATATAACAATCGAAGTTCGATATACTTATCAATTGGAACTAATTCTATTTTACACAGCTTATATATTTTTTTGAACAATCCGTATAAATCTGTTTTACATTCCTTTGACCTGACATTAATCTTTATAACATCCTTCACAATTTGAAAATAATAGTCCTCGTTATCAAACTCAGAATTGATGACTGTTGATTCTTTAGCGCTGTTCATATCAATGCCAAAAAAGCCAATCAATTCAAATATTTTTATCAAAGCACAAGCCAATGTATCTTCAAAAGAATGTTTTACATTATTAAGGAAATATTTCGGAGCTGCCGGAATATTTTGTGTATAAGCATTTAATAAAACATCAATGGTAACATTCCCGACAAAAGATTCAAATTTCCATGAGGCATGATTCCTTCTTAACGCAGCTTTCGCCGAACAGATATCTTTAATTATTGGAAGAAGAAAACCCTCGTTATCGAGATTATAAATAACACCATTATCACAATCCGGACACTTGTATCTTTCACCCATCATAAAATCTGAATGGGAATCAGCAATTTCACCGCCACCGTCACAACACAAACAATCAAAAACCCCCTTTGTTTTTGCATCCTGATAGGACAGTTTAATCCATCGTTCTATTACTGCCGAAAACTTATCCTTTTGAGGACGGCCCTGCTGACCTTTTCTGTTTCTAATCCGATCAATACCTTTTTGAGTGATGGCCCAGGGTCTCTTATCAGTGCTTGTTTTTTCCGGTGTGTCTCCGAATTTGAACCAGTATTCCTTATATGGATCTTTGTGCCGGCTACAATATTTTTTTACTGCTATTTCCGTCATTTCTAATATTTCGGCTGCTTGTTTTACCGTATACATAATATCCCCCTTTTTTATTGAAACGAGCAAGGAGTAGTATCAAACTCCTTGCTCTATGTGATTAAATCAATGATGAAATTACTGTATAAGCTAAACTTATAACTGCAACGATTAAAATAACTATCTGCCATTTGCTGGATTTTACCATCTTGACCTCCGTGTTTATGTGTCCTAAGATGATCTCAGGAAGGGGAGGGCTTACGCCCTCCCGGTTTTTAAAGTAGCTGATCTTTGACGATTCGGTAAATCAGATCAATGATCAGTACCGTCAGCGTAAGCCTTTCGGATCGTGACATCCGGCTTGGCTTACGCCGTTTTACTTTTTTTTCTTTTTCATAATCACCTCCTCTGTGTTGATGATTAATAGTATCATGCACGATACATTAAGTCAATGTTTTTGAGAAAATATTTTTATTTTTTTCTTCCGGTAATCTGCTTTCTGTCGACTGACAATAGCCTTTAATTGACAAAGCTCACAAGGAAGGGTAGTATTTGAATTGTCGACTGCTGAATAAGCAGCACAGATCTGTTATCCAGTAGAATGAGGATTGAAACAGAATCAGTAGCTCTCCGGACTACAAAAAAGGCCAGGATTTTTATCCTGACCTTTTTTATTTATTCCTCTTCTGGAATTTCTCCAAGTCTTACAGCACCAAGCCATTGTTCTTCTTTTGTCATTTCTTCACTTACTTCGTCAGGCTCCCATTCGTACAGAACCCCTAAGCTCTCAACAGATGTCACATCATCCTCTCGGAACTGTCCCCATTCCCCAGTAATTCCGAAATAAGTTTCCCATGCCATATCTTCATTCGGTGCAGATATCTTAATTTCCCCAGATTTGTTAAATGTCCCCTTAAAATGATAATTAAATACTTTCATCCCTTTTCTCCTTCCGGGCTTTGCCTGTCCTTGTACTATTTTTAATTTTATCCCTGCTGATCCCACCACTCTTCTATGAGTTCAACAAGGACATACTGCTGACCATAATTTAATCCCCGCAGCTTTTCTTCCAGCTGATTTCTGTCTACCTCGAATTGCTCAAATTCACAGTCCAATGAATCCTCTATGTTTGCCAACACACCGCCGGGAATCGTTGCAGGATACCATGCAGTACCATTACACGCACTGTACATTGCAAGCCATTCGTTTTTTGTAAATACTCGGTTTAGCTCTCGCCTCTCAATGTCAACATAATAATAATAGCGATCAATTAACCCATTTACACAAGAAGAAAAAGAACGGCCCCTTTCTTTGTTCACTCGTAATTTTTTTGAAATTTCCTCATTCAGATAATAGCTCGTTTTTGCCACAATCGTTCTCCTTTTTTTCAAAAGCCCCGGAGAGATCCGGGGCGGGATTCGATTATCTATATAATCTTTCGGCTGGAATGTCATTCCATTCGCTACAGATCGTAACTTCTCCAACCAGTCCGGGAATTTTGTCAGGATTTGAATAGTACATACAATCGGTGATTCCCCAGTATTCAGAGGTGAAAGGCTGGGGTTTGATTGTCTCATTTTGGGTCATTGAATAGTTGGCTGCTTCTTTCGTTACATCATTGAATCTGATTGCTTTGCAAGATAGATTGTTACTCTCATTAACATAATTATCTCTTGCTTTTTTGCTATTAAAAACAAAGACTATAGTGTCATTTGAGAATCCGTAACTTGTTTCGTTTCCGTGGGCTGATTCGCTTGAAAAAAATCTCTTTTCCATTTTGGTCTCCTTCGCCTTCCGCTTCGCGGTAGCGTTTTGGTTGTTTTGATCTCTCGATCTTGATTTAAGTATACCGCCATTTGGCGGTATTGTCAAGCGCCTATTTTCACATATTTAATCGACAAATAAGCGGGACTATAAAAGCTCTTAATTTCTCGTTTTTCAACACGAAATAGCGAGCATTATAAGTGATCCTATTTTCTCATATTTCAACAGGAAATAGTGGAGACTATAAGACGTCTTATTTTCTTGTGAAGCTGTTCGCGTTACAAGGAATTAGAGGAGGTTTTAAGCTGGACTATTTTCCTGTATTTTCACCAGACATAACCCGGACTATAACAGCTCTTATTTTCTCATTTATCATCATGAAATAGCGGAAACTATAAGCGTTCTTATTTCTTTGTATAATCATTCCCGATACATAGAAATAGAGGAGGGAACAAGCTGCTCTATTTTCTTGAGAATTTCACTCAATTAGCCAGGAAAATAACGCCCCCTAATCTCTCGTTTTCGACAAGAAAAGTGATTTTGTCTGTAAAAAATCAACCTCCGATAAGATTAATTCTGTCTACTAGTGCCGGTTTCCTGCGTATATACATTGTTTTGATAAAATATCGCGTAATATGAAACTTCTCAGAATTCGAATATTTGTCACCATCATTAATGTATTATCAGAAAAAAAGTGATAAATATTCGAATTAATCAAAAAGATCGCTTTGCTTTAATTCAGAGTTTTTAAGTGCCATAACTTCGGTTGAGATCGATGGAAATGATGCAATTAAGTATCTATGATGCATTAGTTTTGATAATCCATCTGAATAAGAAGTGTTTTCGTATTTTGATAATACTTCTTTTAGATATACGGCATTATCATTGATATATTGCTCTATTCGACATTGCTCACTTTTATCGAGAGCTTTATAATATGCAAAATAGTATTTTTCACTAAATATCAAATCATAATAC
>CALOCZ010000041.1:0-77796 GCA_942491935.1 uncultured Cytophagales bacterium | reverse complement strand
AAAGCATTTTAGTATTAGGTAAAACAGCCTTTTCCCAGGTTTCCGGATGGTTGGTGTCGACATAAGTGTGAGTAATTCCCCATTTCGGCAGGACTTGTGTAATGATCTGATGTGTAGATCCAAAGACAGCACGGGAAGCAATTAGATGATCCCCCTGTTCCAGGAATGCTGCAATACTCAGGAACATTGCAGCCATGCCGGAGGCCGTAGCTACACCATCTTCCATTCCTTCAAGAAGGCAAAGCTTAGAGATAAACTCCTCGTTATTGGGGTTTGAAAAACGGGTATATATATTCCCTTCAATCTCATTTGCAAATAGCGCCCTGGCTTCTTCAGAATTATCAAAAAGGAAACTTGAGGTGGCATATATAGGAACCGAATGTTCTTTATTATAGGTTTGATCGGACTGAAACCTGATGGCTTTTGTTTCAAAGTGCTTATTATCCTTCATATTAGGTGTTTTTAATTTCGTATGAATATGTTATCCGGGCAGTTTTTTCAATAATTTTTGATACTGAGCAGTAGGTGTTCATAGACAAGTCAACGGCCCGTTTCACCTTCTTTTCATCTAAGTTGCCACTTAATATAAAATGAACATGTATTTCTTCAAATAATGAAGGTGTTTTCTCTTTTTCCCGCTCACCATCAACTACAATCCGGATATCCTGAAGGTCCTGCTTTTGCTTATTTAAGATACTTATTATATCCATAGTGCTGCAGCTTCCTAATCCAGCCAGCAACAATTGCATAGGGCGTAATCCTTTATTTTCTCCTCCAATCGAAGGGGCCCCGTCAATGTCAATCCTTGCCCCATCCTCATTTGTCGCTTGTAAGTGCACAGCTTTATTCTGTCTTTCCAGCGTGATCCTCATGATTATTATTTAAGAAATAATGTTATGTTTGCAGATTGAAATCTGATTATATCAGAAATCGAACTGCTAAACTATTAAAAATGAAAAGAACATCTGGATTTTTAATTAAAAAACAGATGTTGGAATTAAACTAAATCTATTCTTATGAAAGAAGTAAATGTTCACGAGTTGAAAAAAATGATTGATGCAAAAGATGATTTTCAATTAATTGATGTAAGGGAAAAGGGAGAGCATGATTATTGTAGCATAGGTGGAGAATTGATCCCTATGGGGCAAGTCTTTCAGAATGTGGATAGAATTGATAAAGAGAAAAAAGTTGTAATTTATTGCAGAAGCGGCAACAGGAGTGCAAATGTTATCAGGGCACTTGAACAACACTTCAGTTTCATTAATCTCTACAACTTAAAGGGAGGAATTCTGAATTGGTCAGATGAAATAGATCCATCTATTCCTAAATACTAGTATTTAATTATACAATTCAGGTGTCAATTCATAAAGAAGTGAATTTTCCTCTCCTCTGATCTGGAATGCGATTTTATGGTTCTTATCCTCTTGCCAATCTATTAAGATCACTCCGAAGTTCAGATTTACAATAAAGTCACTGACCCGGTATTTATTTGGTTCTTCATCATCCCTCAACCATGTATGTGTAAGCCCGCTGCTTGTAAAATCATATAATGGATAGTCAAGACCCTCAAAGGACATTTCTGAGATCTCGGCAATATGCCTGTCGCCACTTAGAAACACCACCCTCTTTTCCGGGAATTTTTGAAGAAGATTAAATAGCTTCTCCCTGGCAGCAGGAAGGTTTTCCCACTTCTCGTAAATCTGTTCTTCAGGTATTACCTGTATACTGGACCCTATCAGTACCAGATCAGCGATACTTTCATTTAATTCATTTTCAAACCATAGCCATTGTTCTTCTCCAAGAACATCTCCTTCCTGATTTGGTTTATATGCCCTGGTCATAAAATCTCTTTCAATGGTATCCCTGAAGTACCTGGTATCTAGTAGTATTATTTTCAACAGATGATCCCCGAATGTATAATCATAAGATTGATAAACACCTTCATGTTCCCTTACCGGATTATCTTCCGAAATGTCCAGAAAATCCATAAAAAGTTCCTTGCTTTCTTTCTTTTTGGAATAATTTATTCCCCCGTCATTGACTCCGTAATCGTGGTCATCCCAGGTTCCGATAATACTGGTTCCGGATTTTTAATAATAACTGATAACCCGAGTCCGCTTTCTGATGTGCATATTTCTCTGCCATAAAATCCATATCGTGCGAATCGCCATATATGTTATCCCCCAGCCATATCCAGATATCCGGATCATTTTCCAGAATGTCCACCCATCGCTGATTAGGATTGTATTGTTTTGAGCAGGAACCAAAGGCAACCACTGTCCTGTTAGCAGGTCGTTCTACTGGTGATGATTGTTGACCTTTTTCACTAATTTCCGTTTTCTTTTTATTTGAACAGGAAAAAATAGAAGCGATGGCTATTATTGACAATGGCAAACTGAACAGGAACACTTTTTTCATAAAAGTAAGATTTGTGAAAATCTATAATTAGTAATTTGATTTGCCAAATAATCACCATTATATTTCAATTATGAATTTAAAAAGGATATTTTTCAAGGTTAAAAATTAAAATCCATGATCAAAAGAAGAAATTTTATAAAAGGAACTGTGCTGGGGGCTATTTCTGCCACTACGCCGATGATTTCAAAGGCCTCTGGATTGATGACCAGGCAGAAGAAATCTTCCAAAAAATCCATTGTAATTGCTACCTGGGATAATCGAAAAGCTACCCGTGCTGCTATGGATGTTATTATCA
Source organism: uncultured Cytophagales bacterium (assembly GCA_942491935.1). Classification (GTDB taxonomy): domain Bacteria; phylum Bacteroidota; class Bacteroidia; order Cytophagales; family Cyclobacteriaceae; genus JAGTVG01. The sequence continues at coordinate 75,083 of CALOCZ010000041.1, read as the reverse complement.
AAGGGGGTACAGCACTGGATGCGGTGGAGGCAGGGGCCAGAGTTCCGGAGGCTGATCCTGAAGATATGAGCGTAGGTTATGGTGGTCTTCCAGACCGGGACGGAATTGTTACCCTTGATGCTTGCATAATGGATGAATTTGGGAAAGCAGGATCTGTAACCTTTCTACAGCATATTAAACATCCCATTTCTGTAGCAAGAAGGGTGCTGGAAGATTCCCCGCATGTGATGATAAGTGGAGAAGGAGCTTTGCAATTCGCCTTATCTCAGGGATTCCAAAAAGAGAATCTCCTTAGTGATGCTGCTAAAGAAGCCTGGGATAAATGGGTAAAAGATAATAATTACAAACCCATCAACCATGACACCATAGGAATACTGGCAATTGATGAGAATGGAAAAATGTGCGGTGCCTGTTCCACAAGCGGCATGGCATTTAAGATGCATGGAAGAGTTGGTGATTCACCGGTAATAGGTGCAGGCATGTATGTGGATAATGAAGTTGGCGGTGCGTGTGCTACAGGTCAGGGCGAACTTGTGCTTGAAACTCTTGGATCCTTCCTGGTTGTTGAATTAATGAGACAGGGTTTGACACCTGAAGAAGCCTGTAAAAAGGCTGTTGATAGAATTATTAAAAGATATCCTGAATTGAAGAAGGGAGGCGCCCAGGTCGGATATGCAGCTTTAAGCATTGAAGGAGAGGTTGGAGGATTCTCAATCGAAAAAGGGTATTCTGTGGCTGTTTCTGAAAGAGATGAAGATAAATTACTGATCCCTGAGAACTATCTCGAATAACTTTAGCAAATGTAAAACGTATTAAACATTTAATGGATTGCCAGCGTTTAATATGCACATTACTATCTAATCGAAAATCACAAATCATAAGTACTTAATATATGGCCCAATCTAAAACACTTGGATCTGAGAAGATCAGTTCGCTTCTGATAAAGCAGTCCATCCCGGCTGCTTTAGGTGTTTTGGTTCTTTCCATATATAATCTTGTCGATACCATCTTTGTGGGTAATTATGTTGGACCACTGGGTATAGCCGCTGTAACCGTTGTAATGCCTTTAACATTTTTTATGTCTTCCGTTGGGATGGCCATAGGTATTGGCGGAGGATCGATCTTATCCAGAGCATTGGGTTCTGGCAACAAAGAAAAAGCGCATCTGACATTTGGCAATATGATTGGCATGACGCTTACAGTAGCCGCCATTTTTGTCATCGTAAGCTCCTTATATATTGAAGAAGTTTTAATAATGTTCGGTGGAAGGGGAGAAATTTTAGGGTATGCGATAGAATATTTTGGTATTCTTTTAATCGGTATCCCGTTTCTGGCCTGGGCTATGATGTCAAATAATATCATCCGTGCAGAAGGGAAACCCAAATTTGCCATGCTTGTTATGATGATCCCGGCAATTTCGAACATCATCCTGGATGCGTTGTTTATTGTATATTTTGAATGGGGAATAATGGGTGCAGCCTGGGCCACGACCATTTCATATATATTGAGCGCAATCTATGCATTTGGATTTTTTGCATCAGGAAAATCAGAGTTAAGAGTTGAAAGAAAACACTTCAGGATAGATTTAACAATTGCCAGGGAAATCACCTCACTTGGCGGAGTTACCCTTGCCCGGCAAGGATCAATTAGCCTTCTGGTACTGGTATTAAACCACACCTTGTTCCGCTATGGTGGGGAGATGTCCATTGCGGTGTATGGAATTATCAGCCGGATGATCATGTTTGCCCTCTTCCCTGTGATGGGACTTGTACAGGGTTTCGTTCCAATAGCTGGATATAATTACGGGGCTGAGTATTGGTTAAGGGTGAAAGAAGTGGTCAATACGGCCATTAAATATGGTGTAGCGCTGTCTTTTATAGTTTTTATTACCATTTTGCTTGGTGCTGATGTTATAGTTAGGGTGTTCTCTAAAGATATTGAAATATTGATGGAAACTCCCTATGCATTGCGGATAGCGTTTCTTGCAACCCCACTGATTGCTGTGCAGTTAATTGGTGCTTCTTACTTTCAGGCTATTGGAAAACCGGGGCCAGCACTGATCCTTTCATTATCAAAACAAGGGTTCTTCCTGATTCCCCTGGTTTTAATCCTGCCTCTTTTTCTTGGACTTGACGGGGTATGGATTGCATTCCCGATCGCGGATCTTTCCTCTACCCTGGTGACCTGGTTATATCTTAGAAAAGAGATCAATCAAAGGCTTAATCCTTTAATACAGGTACAGTCTGCCTACAGTTAAGGAAGAAATAATTAAATAAACTTTTTGATTTAATCAGGATGGAGGAAAGCAAAATCGGATTATTTATAGCTTTTACGGAAGGTAATCGAAAGGTAAAAAATCAGCAACCCCTTCGCGAGCCCAGAACCCATAAACCCGTATAAGATCAGGCCGAAACAACACACCATTCTCATTGATCTGCATCCTGGCTATTCTTGATGTTAAATAGGAGGTTTGATATTCGTTTTCAACTTTGAATTTCTCCATATTGCCTAATGTTCTTGAAAGGTCCTTTTCTCTAGTATATACAACCTGAATCGTATTTTTCAGGTTAAGATATATTTTTCCTTTTTCTCTTTTGATTAGATCCTGCGGACTAACGAGCCCTTTGAATAAAAATTCATTATTATGGTCCAATTGACCGGATACTATTTCATATCCTTCATTAAAAGCCGATCCAATCAGTAAGGTATTGAAAAAATGTCTTAGCGAACCATAATATGTATATCTCCTGTTTTTAATCCAGCGATTTGTTTCTTTTTCGGATCCGGCAACAAGAGATTCAAAATATGGCTTGCCTGAAAAAGATACCTGATCACCCTGCATGCTGAAATATTCAAGCAGGAAATGGACCCTGTATCCGGTGGCTTTATTTTCAATAACTATTAATTCATTTGAATAGGCTTTCAACAAGTCTTTTTCATTTACAAAGTCAATTATCTGCGGATTTATTATAGTGCATTTTTGACTATTGTCTGTTTCTCCCAGAAAAGCATGTGTAAATTTTTTAATATTTCGATTCCATACCCTGTCTACATCCTCTGAAATACGCACTTCCTCAAGTTCTCGGACTTTTCTCTTTAGTTGAACTTCAAATAGACTATCATGAGGGAGCGTGTCTAATGACAAAAATTTATTGTTATAAGAAACATGAGAAATAACAAGCTGCAATGGTAAATACGCCGGGATTTTTAAATCGAAATAACCGGAATCATCAGAATATGTGCCCGCTTCGTAATTTGCAAAGAAAATATTTACAGCAGCAATAGGATCGCCCGTCTCACTATCTGTAATTTTTCCCCTGATATCCTGTCCGTTGGCATATGTAAAAAAGACTAAAAAGATTATATTCAGGAAAGTTGTACTTCTTAGAGTCATCAGGATTTAAATATTTATCTTATTATACGAAAGTCATTAAAAAAATATCAGTTTCGACGTATAGTTTGACCAAAATGATAATTAAAAATTTGGAATATCGTTATCTTTGATATTAGCAAACTGGTAGAAGGATAAAATCTGATTATTGATTCCTTATATCAAAAATAACTGGATAATTGTGAACTTTTTTTAAAATATATCGATTCTAGTAATATAGATAGGACTTAAATTTTTGTGGTATGAAGTATGTGAATTTTGCTATTTTCGTTTTGATTTTGTTGGTCTATAGTTGTTATACAAATGAGGAGGAAACCTATAATGGCACACTCCGGTTTGAAATTGATCACATGGTACAACATGCTCCACTTGAAGTGGACAATATGATTTACACGAATGCTGCCGGGAATCAATATGAGATCTCAGAAATCCAATGGTTTATCTCAGACGTATCACTCGTTGATGCCGAAGGACAGATCTATTCCCTGTCAAATTCTGACTGGGTTCATTATATAGACACGGATTTACCTGAAACCCATAGCTGGACGATCATGGATGGTGTTAAACCGGGTGAATACAAAATGATCAAATTTGTGTTTGGGATTAAAGGAGAAAAGAACGCACCGATTATGTTTACAGATCCTCCGGAGAGTAATATGATGTGGCCTTATTTCATGGGGGGAGACGAAGGCGGATATCATTATATGAAGCTGAATGGATTCTGGATTGATAATCAATCGCGAAGGGCACCATTTAATTTCCACATTGGAGTGGGGCAGATCTATGATGAGAACGCCAGAATTTCAGGTTTTATTCAGAATTGGTTTGAAGTTGAATTGCCCCTTTCTTCATTTACAATGCCTGCAGGTGGGAATGTGACAGCCAGGATTATTATGAATATTGAAAACTGGTTTAAAGAACCATATAATTATGACCACGATGTCTTTGGCGGAAGTATTATGGACAATCAGGAAGCGATGGGTCAGATAAAAGCCAATGGTAAAGATGTATTTACTGCTTTGATAAAGTAATGATCTGATATAGTGGGGCACAGGCGTATCAGGTTCTTTTTTTCTTATAGTTTTAATTGGAGTGGTTTGCTATTTGGGATATTTATTTTTTTTCGACCATTCTATAGCGCCAAACCTGACTAGATATACAATTCCACAACTTAGTTTTTTTCCGAAAAAAGTTAATATTCCTGAATCTGATCCTTTGACAAAAGAAGGTGTGAAGCTTGGCAGATATCTCTTTTATGATGGAAGATTGTCCGGTTCAGAAAATCAGGATTCTCTGAAAACTTGCGCCAGCTGCCATATACAATCAAAAGGATTCGGATCTGACATAAAAGTTCTTGCCGGGAAGGGATATCCATGTGGAATCACAAAAGAGGGAAAAGGTGTATATGGGAATGAATTGCATGTTACCTTACCACTTTCCAATCTGATATATAATTCAAACGGCTATTTCTGGAATGGGTTCATCCATGAGAAAAACAGTTTTGAAGATGGAGAAATTGAAACTGATTTCCGGAACCTGGAATCAATTGTCTGGATAAGTATAGTTTCTGAACAGGGAATAAATGCGGATATTAACCGAATGCTTGACATTATAGGATCTGATGAGATTTATAAACCTCTTTTTACATCTGCCTTTGGGAATGATGAAATTACTCTTAATCGAATTGCAAAAGCTATATCACAGTTTATTCGTACGATTATAGCCTCAGATTTCAAATTCTATCATTTTATGGAAGGGAAGGTTCAATTGAATGAAAGTGAACAAAAAGGTTATGAATTGTTTTATTCGGAAAGAGCAGGTTGTTTTCATTGTCATACGAGTTCTATGCTGATGACGACAAACCAGTATTATAATAATGGGAAAAAGGTTGAATTTGAGGATAACTGCGATAGGGCAGCAATTACTTTAAATACCAGGGATAAAGGGGCATATCGAGCCCCATCTTTAATAAATTGTGCCTTAAATGCACCTTTTATGCATGACGGCAGGTATGCAACACTTGAAGAAGTGATTGAGTTTTATTCAGAGGACATCCATAATTCACAATATGCAGATCCCCTGGTAAAAGGATTGAAAGATGGAGGTATTCACCTGAATTCACAGGAAAAAATAGACCTGATCAATTTTCTGTATACCCTGACGGATCATACAATTCTTACCGATACTTCTTACGCCTGCCCCAATGCTTTGGGAAAGTTTGGAATACGGGATCAACAATAGCTTAATAAAACAATCGTAATAGAATATTTGCGTATTGACTTGTGTTAGGGTCGTAGTCATCTCGGTATATGTTTGCTTGTTTTGCATATTTTGGGAATCCTGAATAGTGGTTAAGCGGATTAAATCAGTCTATAATATTAGTGAGGTTTATAATAAAAATTGGTTTTTATATGAAGATCAGGGAATTGTTTGACGCAAAAATTATATGGTCGGAAAATGAGTACAAAATTTAGTGTATTTTTGTGTCTTAGAATTAAAGAGAGGGCTATAAGATGAAATGAGTCCCGCGGTAGTGAGACGAATTCTCCCGCTAAAGTAGGCCTGTCCAGCTAAAGCGGGAGACAGGCATTTGACCTTATATAGTAGAACTTAAGCAAATGAAAAGGATTTCAGGGATATTAATTCTAATTGCTGCGATTTTGATTGGCTGTGATTCCGCGAGTGAACAGAATGGTAATGGTAATCTTATGGTACAATTCGAACACAGGGTTGATAATAGTTCTGCTGCATATGATATGATGATATATGAGAATGCAGCTGGCAACAACTATGAAATGTCAGAAATACAGTGGTTCATTTCTGACCTTGTTCTTGTAGGAAAGGATGGAGATGAATTCCAGATTGGTGGAGATGACTGGATACATTATGTTGATACTGACCTTGAATCCACCCTCAGCTGGGCAATCTCCGGGAATATAGAAGCAGGCGAGTATACAGGAATTAAATTCACCTTTGGAATAAAAGGTGAAAAAAATATACCTGATATGTTTACTGATCCACCTGAAAGCAATATGATGTGGCCCTATCATATGGGAGGTGACGAAGGAGGGTATCATTATATGAAACTTAATGGTTTCTGGATGAAAGAGGAAGTTGAAAGAACTCCATTTAATTTTCACATTGGCGTAGGTCAAATATATGACGAGGAGAATAATATTACCGGATTCGTTCAGAACTGGTTCGAAACCATAATGCCCGTATCTGGTTTTGAAGTTAAGGATGGAGGTATTTCAGAGCTTAGTATCATCATGAATATTGAAAACTGGTTTACAGAACCACATGATTATGACCATGATGTTTACGGAGGTAAAATCATGAATAACCAGGAGGCTATGGGTAAGATTGCGGAAAATGGTTATAACGTATTTACTGTAGAAGTCGATGGCGAATAATAATTGTCAGGCGTATTTTAGGAGTTTGGGCAAAAGAATTTCACAATATTTGCTCCTGATACCACTATGGATGTTGTTCTCCTGTGACAATGGTGAGAATATTGAGCCACTGATCCCGACTCCATATGTATTTGAAGAAGTAAAACATTTTCCCACACAATTAAATATTCCTTATCAGAATCCAACAACGGTTGAAGGCGTAGAGCTAGGGCGCTACCTCTTTTATGACGGCCGACTTTCAGGCAGGGACCATCCGGATTCCCTGATGTCGTGCGGCACATGCCATATACAATCACAGGGCTTTGAAGTCAGCATTGATCATGCCAAATTTACCGATGGCCATCCTTTCGGATTGCCTACTCCTGACCATCCCGAAGGGAAAAAGACACCACATATGACCATGCCATTATACAACCTGATATATAATCCTAGCGGGTACCTTTGGAATGGTTTTATCCATGAGACCAATGGGCAGACCGGGATAGAAGGATATGAATTCATGGGACATGATGAATTAAACTATAAATACCTGGAATCGCTTGTCTGGATGTCAATTGTTGCGGAACATGAAATAGCAGGATCAATAGATCAGACCGTTGAAATGATTGCCTCTATTGATAAATATAAGCCCATGTTCAAAGCAGCATTTGGCACAGAAGAGGTTAATATTGACAGAATTAGTAAGGCCATAGCACAGTTTGCCCGTACACTGGTAGCCAATAACTTTAAGTTCTACAAATATGTAAGACATGAAACGGAACTGAACCCATCGGAAATTAGGGGTTATGAATTGTTTTTCTCTGAAGAAGGCGATTGTTTTCATTGCCATTCAGGATCTCTGCTTATGACCACCAATGATTATTATAACAATGCTAAAGATACGGTTTTTGAAGATTCCCGGGACCGTTTTTCAATTACCAATAATCTGATGCATACCGGGGCATACAGGGCACCTTCCCTCATTAACTGCGAGATCAATGGCCCTTATATGCATGACGGCCGGTTTAAAACCCTCGATGAGGTGATTGATTTTTATTCTGAAGGATTAGTTTATTCAGATTATGTAGACCCTCTGATGAAAAATGTTCGTGAACATGGAATTCAACTTTCGGATGAAGAAAAATCAGACCTTAAAGCTTTCCTGTTAACACTCACAGATCATGAATTCCTAACTAATCCAGCCTATGGGCCGCCTTCAGATATTGGAGAGTATCTGGCCAGATAAAAGATACTACAGACTATTACATTAAAAATATAATCTACTTTTCTTTAGATCCTTCAAGAAATTTAGCTGTTTCTTTTATCAGGTCGTTATGGCCAGCTTGCAGAATAGTGATGCTAGAGTCTACTTCTTTGTTTTGTGTTAAGAACTTAAAATGTTTTTCAAGGATTATCTTATCCTCTTTGCCCAGGAAAATGGTTATTGGGATCTGGTGCCTGATTAACAACTGAATGATTCGATCATTATTAACGCGAAGCTTTCGAAAGAACATCCACGTATAGAATACCTTTTCCCGCTTTTCAAAGGAGTTCATCTGTGATTTTGCAAACCGTATCACACCAGGATGAACCAATCCCAGATAAGCCATCGAATCAGTGAGCCTGAATAAGTTATCAGGATGCTTTACAAAATATTTAAATAACGATCTGCTTACTCTTGATCCGGTTCCAAGGCTATACCAGATATTGGTCCTGAAACCATCTGGTGCTATCAATAGCATCTTCTCAATTTTTTCAGGGAAAAGTTCCAATATTGCAATGGAAATTTTAGCTCCAATACTGAATCCAATGTTGGTAAATCCAGTAATGTGCTTCCTTTCAAAAAATTTCTTAAAAAAAACCTTTAAAATATCCAATGAAGCTGGGAAGCCTGTTTTTATGGTGGTATCGTTTCCGTGAAAAGGCAGGTTAAAGCAGTACAATGTGTATTCTTGCCCATAAATCGATTCAAAAGGGGCATAATAGCTATTGTCCTGCCCAAAACCATGAAAAGCAATGGCATTTTTATTTCCCTTACCGACCTTAATGTATTTAAGATCCAATAGATTTTCTTCTTCGATATTTCCCAAAGCAGCCAAAACGATGACAGAGTTTGTATGCTATCAATAAATGTAAACTTAGTTTAAATACTTCGAAAACCAATAATCAGATTGTTTAGAGATATGAACCATAGGGAAATTTTTCAATTTTCACTTGCCCGGGAATGTTTAAGGCTAATCCAGGGCTTTCTAAATCTTTTTGTGATCAACAGTAAATTCCCGACGTTCACCGGCAATTAAAGATCACTCACCGAAAATAGCTATACCTGTTTGTCATAGGCACGTATTGATAAAATAGAAAATGGTATTTCATTAAAAATTTAATTTTATGCATACTTTAAACATCTTAATAGCTGACATCTTACCGTATGTTTTAGATTTGGTCTTTGTCCTTGCCATACTAAGATTCATCTTTATCCTTGGGATAGTATTTGCCTTGATCCTGGCTAATGGAGTATGGCCTAAGCCCACCTGGTTGAATACTAATAACAGTGACCGGATATCCCCATTCAATACCACTGAAGTAAATTTTAACAAATTTTTAATTGGTTTTTCTAAACCTTTTTCCCCTAATAAAGTATACTAGTAAAAAACTTAGAAGAATTTTAAAGTTTCCGGCGTTCCGATGGAGGATATATCAGATAAAATATTAGAAACGGCAGGTAGTTTATTCCTTAAATATGGGGTAAAAAGCATAAGTATGGATGATATAGCAAGAGAGCTATCTATATCAAAGAAAACCATTTATCATTTTTTCAAGGATAAGAACGAAATTGTCTATCTCATTTCCGAAAGATTCCTGAAGGAACAAGAGGATAAATTCGATAAAGTACAGAATGAATCGAAAGATCCTATTGAACTACTCTACGGCGGTACCCTGCATGCACGTGAGATCTTTGAAAAGATAAATCCTTACGTATTATTTGATATCAGGAAATATTACAAGGAAGCATGGCGTTTATACCTGGATTTTGAGAAGAATGTGATGTTTCGATCTTTGGTTATTACACTTGAGGAGGGTATTGAAAAAGGATTTTTCAGAGCTGACATTGATGTTAAGATACTTGCAACACTGCGAATGGAAGAAATCAAGCTTGCTTTTGACAAGGATGTGTTCCCTGATGAATCCTTTAATTTCAAGGAAGTCCAGTATCAGATCCTGGATCATTTTTTTTACGGCATTATGACCGTTAAAGGAAATGCCTTATTAAATAAGTACAAAGAAAATTATGTTACAAATGATCAGATTTAGAATCATTCATATTGGAATTATACTTGCCCTATTGCCTTTGATTGCACTTGGAGGAAATTTGGATGAGCCTGTTGAGGAGGTCAAATACTTTTCTTTACAGGATTGTATAGATTACGCCATCACCAACAATCAAAGTGTGAAAATTGCGGAATTGGAGAAAAAGGTTTCGCAAGCAAAGGTAGGGGAGTATTTATCTCAGGGACTGCCCCAGGTTGATGCCAATGTCAGTTTTAACAAAAATTTCATCATCAGAAAAACCTTCATTCCTGAAAATATCTTCAATCCGAGCGCACCGGACGATGCATTTACAGAAGTGGCTTTTGGAACACCGTATGAAGGATTGATTGGCCTGAATGTATCCCAAATGATATTCAAAGGTTCGTTCTTTGTGGGCATGTCAGCTTCAAAAACCTATGTGGAATTGTCTACCAGGGAACACATACAAACACAGATTGATGTGGTTGAAGCAGTTTCTAAAGCTTATTATACCGTTCTAGTCAATGAAATTGGCATCAATCTGCTCGAAGCCAACCAGAGCAGACTGGATTCGCTTTTAAATGACACCAGGATTATGTATGAGAATGGTTTTGCAGAGAAAATAGATGTCAACAGGACGCAGGTGGAATTTAATAATATAAATACTCAGTTAACAAATGCCCGTAAGCTTTTGATCATCAGCAGACAGCTTTTGAAATATCAAATGGGCATGCCTGTAGCTGAGCAACTTGAAATCACTGAAAAGTTGGAGGATATAAAGTTTCAGATAGAAGAACTTTTCGACCTTGAAGCCAGTTATCAGAGAAGGATAGATTATTCAGTCCTTCAGACAAGGGAAGAACTGGCCTATTTGAATATGAAAAACAATAAAGTACAATATATTCCAAATATCGACCTGGTCCTCGGATGGGGAATGAATGCCGGGGTGGCGAATTTCGGCAACCTCTGGAAGTTCAGCGATCCGATGGTCTATCCAAACTTCCAGTTGGCCGGCATTTCCATGTATATTCCCATTTTTGATGGTTTATACAAATCAAAAGTGATCCAACAGAACAAATTGCAGATCCAGCAGCTGGGTTACCAGAAAAAAATGCTTGAAAATTCTATAAACCTTGAAGTAGATGATAAAAGGACCAGTGTTCAGGCAAACCTGGATCAATTAGAAAACCAGATGGAAAATATGAAACTGGCAGAAGAGGTATATAACACCTCAAGGATAAAGTACCAGGAAGGAGTTGGATCTAATCTTGAAGTAATTGAGGCGGACAATGCCTATGTTGCCGCTCAAACCAATTATTATAATGCCTTATATGATGCCTTATTATCAAAAATAGAACTTGAAAAAGCACTTGGAGTATTAGAAGTAAATTATAATGAAGAATAATATGAAATTCAACAAAACCCTATCAATATTATTTGCAGGCCTTTTAATTGCCTCATGCCAGAGTTCAAGTACACTGGATGAGAAAAAAGCCGAATTAAAAGCAAAAAGGACTGAAATGGCAGATTTGAAAAATTCGATCAGTCAGTTGGAGCAGGAAATTGCAGATATGGATCCCGAATTTGCAAAAACAAACAGAAAAGCGACTTTGATAAATACTGTTCCAGTGACAAGTGGGCATTTTGAGAGTTTTATTGAAGTAAATGGTTCTGTGGAATCCAGGAAAAATGTGGTGATCTCCGCAGAAACTCCGGGCCTGATCGAAAAGATCTATGTGGTTGAAGGGGAGGCTGTAAGGGCCGGGCAAACACTGATTCGGCTCAACAATGAAATATTGATGCGAAGTTACGAAGAATTACAAACCAGTTACGAGCTGGCTAAAACCATGTACGAAAGGCAATCCAATCTATGGGAGCAGAAGATTGGTACTGAAGTGCAATACCTGGAGGCAAAGAACAGGAAAGAATCATTGGAAAATCAGATCAAAACATTAAAATCTCAGATTCAGAAAACCTATATTAAGGCGCCTTTTTCAGGAACCATTGACCAGCTTGAAGCTAAACTTGGTCAGTATGCTCAACCAACGGTACCATTGATCAGACTTGTAAGTTTGGAAAATCTGTACATCAAAGCTGATGTTTCAGAAGCATATATAGGATCTATTAAAAAGGGAGATCCTACAACAGTTACATTTGCTTCCTTAAATCAGGAATTTGAAACCACGATCTCATCTATCGGTCAGGTGATCAACCGCGATAACAGGACTTTTACAGTTGAGGTTAAGGTTCCAAAACTTCCGGTTCTTTTAAAACCAAATCTTATTGCTGTGGTTAAAATTAAGGATTTTGAATCAGACAATGCAATAGTTGTACCCAACAACCTGATCCAAATGGATAGCAGGGGTGATTATGTATATATTGTAACCAAGAATTCAGAGAACCTTGTGGCTAGAAAAGTGCCGGTTGAAAGAGGTAAAACCTATAGGAACCAAACCATGATCATTAAAGGCCTTAACGGGGACGAAGAATTGATCAATGAAGGATTCAGGGACGTTAATGATGGTGTCAATGTAAAAGTGGTAGAAGGATCAGTAATCTGATAATAAAGACAGTAAAATGGTTGACAAAAAAGATTCAAAAAAGTCGATTGTAAGGGAATTTGGTCTGAGTACCCTTGCAATCAATAATAGGACCAGCGTCATAATATTGACATTAATAATTGTATTTCTGGGGATTAACGCCTATTTGACCATTCCTAAAGAAATGGCACCAGAGGTAAAAATACCCTATGTACACGTCAGTACTCCTTATCCCGGGAATTCACCGGTAGATATCGAGAACCTGATCACCAGGCCAATCGAAAAAGAGATTAAACCTATTACAGGTATCAAGAACATAACTTCAACTTCAATACAGGATTTTTCGATCATTCTGGTTGAATTCAACCCTGAGGAAGATATTGCCAAGGCATTACAGGATGTGAAGGATGCGGTAGACAAAGCTAAAAGCGAATTGCCCAGTGACCTGGATACAGATCCGAATGTAATAGATATAGATATAAATGAGATGCCCATCCTGTATGTCAATCTGTACGGGAACTATACATTAAATGAGCTGAAAAAGTATGCTGAGATCCTCGAAGATGAAATTGAAAAGCTCCCCGAGATCTCAAAATGCGATATAAAGGGTGCCCTGGAAAGAGAGATCAGGGTCGATGCCGACATATTTAAAATGGATGCCACCCAGGTGAATTTTGGGGATATCATGAACGCCATTGCTGCAGAAAATGTGACCATGTCAGGGGGTAATATCCGTGGGACAGATTATCAGAGATCGCTCAGGGTAGTTGGTGAATTCAGCTCAGTCTCAGAAATCGAAGATATTGTTGTCAGTGATGAAAATGGAAAAATAGTCTATTTGAGAGATGTGGCTGAAGTCAGGGACTCCTATGAAGAAAGAAAAAGTTATTCCAGGTCCAAAAGCCTGCCGGTAGTAACCGTTGACGTCGTGAAAAGAGCAGGGGAAAACCTGATCATCGCCTCAGATAAAATAAAAGAAATTGTTGCCCAGGTAACCAAAGAAAGGTTTCCGGACGATCTGAATGTTTCCCTTACCAATGATATGTCAAAATACACCCGCAGTATGGTTGATAATCTTCAGAACTCCATTATTACTGGTGTTATCCTGGTTACCCTGACGCTGATGTTTTTTATGGGATTAAGGAATGCCACTTTTGTAGGTATCGCCATTCCATTGTCCATGTTTATGTCCTTCATGATACTGAATGCCATAGGATATACCGCAAATATGATGGTTTTATTTGGCCTGATACTGGCGCTTGGTATGCTGGTCGATAACGGTATTGTGGTAGTGGAAAACATTTACCGGATGATGCAGGAAGGGGCCTCGCCAATAAAGGCTGCCAAAGAAGGGGTGGGTGAAGTTGCCATGCCGATCATTACCTCTACAGTAACGACACTTGCGGCTTTTTTCCCTCTGGTATTCTGGACAGGTATTATGGGAGAGTTCATGAAATACCTGCCAATAACCCTGATCATAGTGTTATCCTCTTCCTTATTTGTGGCTCTGGTTATCAATCCTGTACTTACCTCGATGTATATGAAGTTACAGGAAAGAAAGCCCCGGAAAATGAGACTTTTTGTTATATCCATGATTTTATTGGCTATAGGAATAATGTTCGACCTTGCAGGGATATATGTAATTGGTAACTTGTTTATACTTGTAACCCTTTTCATACCTTTCAATTTGCATATACTTATTCCCGGTGTCAAGTTATTTCAGGACAGGTTCATTCCATACCTGGAAACCATGTACTCCAGGACCATTAATTATGCATTACATGGAAGAAGACCATATGTGTTTTTTGCTGCAACATTTGTTCTTCTTTTCGTATCGATTCTCCTGGTTGGCATACGGCAACCAAAAATAAGCCTTTTCCCATCCAGTGAACCGGATTATGTATACATCTATATTCAAAAACCAATTGGTGTAGATATTGAAAATACGAACCGGTTTACGCTTAATATGGAGAAAGAGCTCACAGAATTGCTCAGGCCTTATGAGCATGCTGTTGAATCTATCATCGCCCAGGTGGGAGAAGGAGCTTCTGACCCGAACGATTTTACAGGAGGACAGGCCACGCCAAATAAAGGATTGATTGCCATTTCCTTTGTAGAGTATGAGTTCAGGGAAGGAGTGAGTACCTCAGCAATCATGGAAGAGATCCGGAATACATTTAATAAATACCCTGGCGTACAGATCACCGTTGATAAAGAAGAGATGGGGCCGCCTGTTGGAAAACCAATCAATATTGAAATCTCCGGAGAAAACCTGGAACGGCTCATTGCATTGACTGACAAAGTGAAAAACAGGATCAATGAAGGAAATTATCCAGGTATTGAGGAATTGAAATCTGATCTCGAGGTCGGCAAACCTGAACTGCTGATTAAGATCGACAGGGACAAGGCAGGCAGGTTTGGTATTTCCACAAATCAGATCGCTTCGGAATTGAGGACAGCATTATTTGGATTGGAAGTATCAAAATATAAAGACGGTGAAGACGAATATCCGATACAATTACGGCTGAAAGACGAATACCGCTATGATGTTGACGCCATGATCAATAAAAGGATCACTTTCATGGACAATAAAGGAAATTGGCGGCAGATCCCTATTTCCTCTGTGGCGCATGTAGAATATTCAACAACTTATGGATCGATCAAACGTAAAGACCTTGACAGGGTGATCACCCTGTATTCGAATGTGAAAGAAGGGTATAATGCCAATGAGATCATTGCTGAACTAAAGACACTTGTAGCTGATATGGAACTCCCTGATGGATATGATATCCGGTTTACGGGTGAACAGGAGGAACAGGCAGAGTCCAGTGAGTTTCTTATGCGTGCACTTATAATTGCTGTGTTCTCAATATTCCTGATCATTGTCGCACAATTTAACTCAGTGATATCCCCATTCATAATCATACTTTCAGTGTTATTCAGTACCATTGGAGTATTCCTGGGATTGGTAGCTTTCAATATGGACTTTGTAATTATCATGACTGGCATCGGTATTATTTCTCTCGCTGGGGTGGTGGTAAATAATGCCATCGTTCTGATAGATTATACCAACCTGGTCAGAAAGCGAAGAAGGGCTGAACTGGGTATCCCTGATGATCAACTCCTTCCGTATGAAGAATTATTGTCCAGTATCCAGGTGGCAGGAAAAACCAGGTTGCGCCCCGTCCTTCTTACCGCGATAACAACGGTCCTTGGATTATTCCCAATGGCAATAGGTTTGAATATTGATTTCATTGGCTTATTCTCAGAGCTGGATCCTAATTTTTATATTGGAGGCAGTAGTGCTGATTTCTGGGGGCCTATGGCATGGACAGTAATATTTGGATTAAGCTTCGCCACATTTCTGACTCTGATCATTGTGCCGGTTATGTATTTGCTTTCCGATAAGATGGTCCATAAGTTTAAGAACGGGAATTAGTTATACTGGAAACATATTCAGAAAAATCAGGTTTATGATAATACGCTTAAAGAACTGCGGCCATATGGAAAGTTTGTGGTTTTGAGAGATACGATACAGGTGCCTTTACACGCAAGATCAAGAAATTAATTAAAAGAACATGGAAGAATTCCTTATTGGATTCTCTGACAACATTAAAGAAAATGATTTTGGAAATGTATAATTCTTATTGAAATGAATAAATTGTTGGTAATACCAATATTAGGTTTGATTCTTCTTGTGATCGACCTCTATGTCTTTCAGGCCTTCAGGGTAATTGCTAAAGATAAGAGCGCAACATGGAAGAGAACGATATACCTGGGCTATTGGGGATTGACTTTGATTACATTTCTATCCTTCTTATCTTATAATCTTCTCCCACCAGATACCTTCCCTCGGCAATTCAGGTATTTTATGATCGTTAGCGTGACAATTATTTATTTTGCCAAATTGTTTTCTGTGGTTTTCCTTTTTATGGATGATCTGCTACGTCTTGGGAAAAAATTTATTGGTTTCTTCATAAAGAAGGAAGTTATTGATGATTCTGAATCATCTAAGATAACACGGTCGCAGTTTTTAGCAAAAACCGCAGCCGTAGCTGGCGCCATTCCTATGGTAGCGATGACTTTTGGAATCGTCTCCGGGGCCCATGATTACAGGATCCGCAGACAAAAACTCAAGTTCCCTGATCTTCCTTCTTCATTTGACGGATTAAAGATCATTCAGATCTCAGATATACACTCAGGGAGCTTTTATAATAAAACAGCAGTAAAAGGCGGTGTAGATATGCTCCTTCGGGAAAAGCCCGATGCCATATTCTTTACCGGTGACCTGGTGAATGATGAAACCAGAGAGGTGAAGGATTATATTGATGTATTTGATAAGGTCAAAGCACCTTTGGGAGTATATTCGACGACCGGGAATCACGATTATGGGAATTATCGGATATGGCCTTCTGCGAAGGCGAAAGATCAGAATTTTAAAGACCTTATAGAGGCACACAAATTACTCGGTTGGGATCTTTTGATGAACGAGCACCGGTTCCTTGAAGTTAATGGAGAACGGATCGCTATTATTGGTATTGAGAATTGGGGTACAGGCAGATTCCCAAAATATGGAAAGATGGAACTGGCTTATCCAGGAACTGAGGATACCCCTTTTAAGATCCTATTATCTCATGATCCAAGCCATTGGGATGCTCAGGTACGCAGGGAATATCCTGATATCGATTTGATGCTGGCTGGTCATACCCATGGATTCCAATTCGGTATAGAAATCGGTGATTTTAAATGGAGCCCTTCACAATGGATGTATAAGCAATGGGCTGATCTTTATCAGGAGGACAACCAATACCTATATGTTAACAGAGGGTATGGATACATCGGATATCCAGGCAGGATTGGCATTTTACCGGAAATCACAGTTATTGAACTCCAGAAAGCGTAAACCGGTCCTCTTGGAGTACGGCCTTTTTAGATTTATTTACTATTGTTTCAGCTTTGATCGATTCTAGTGCAATCTGACTTGAATTTTGATTGATCGTTGCCCTCTTTAGATTTCATTCAAACAAAATCCATATTTGATCTCCCTGAATCATAATTCTTAACAGATGTAAATCAAAGACAATTCTTCTAAAACCTGAATTACAGTTTGTCATTTTTGTAAAATCCGGGAAAAAAATTATAAAACCACTCATGTCGTACCTCGAAAATCTATGTATTTCTTGAGATCTGATATTCCGTATCTATCCACATTGGCTTTTCCCTGAATATAGTATAATCAACACCGCCCCTGAGAATCCTTTCTTTATTTAGTTTGTCCCAGTTTTCTTCCCACAAAGACACATTCAGGGCATCCGATTCGATATTAGTAATTTCTTCTTCCGTGGGAAGTACCAGGTTGGGATTCATTTTAATAATACGTTCATACATTTCCCTAAAGAAATAACTTTCATACCTGGATTCTTTTAATTCCAGCCAATAGTCCTGGACTTGTTCTTTTGACATTTTATCTACCAGGCGGATATCTCCAATTCGTGTCGAGGTTTTCATCATAATTTAAATACCAATAAAGTTAGTAAATATACTAAAAAAATTGACATTAATAAAAATATTGGCAAATGCTTTTTTACTATAAATTATCATAATATGTATCTTCGAATCTGGATATAACAATTTAAGCGAAAGTGTTTGAAATATTAATTTCCGGAGAGATCAAAAAAGCGCTTCCTGAAGTTCGTTTGGGATGCGTGAATGCAGTAATCAGGGTTGAACCCTCTGATTCGGGCTTGTTAATGCAAATTGATAAAACCTGTGATCATCTGAAAAGTCTGCATTCGATTGAGGAGGTAAGTAAGACTGATATTATTGCAGATACTAAAAATGCCTACAGAAAGCTGGGGAAAGATCCTTCCCGATACCGGCCGTCAGCTGAAGCCCTTACGCGAAGGGTGGTGCAGGGAAAAGGACTATATCGTGTAAATAATATCGTTGATGCTTTGAATTTGATTTCAATAAAACACGGCTATTCCATTGGTGGATATGACCTGGATACGATAAACGCACAGATTGAATTGGGCATTGGTAAACCGGATGAGCCATATGAAGCCATTGGGCGCGGATTGCTTAATATTGAAAACCTTCCGGTTTTAAGGGATCAGAAAGGGGCATTTGGATCTCCCACCAGCGATTCGTTACGTACCATGGTAAGGGATCATACTATGGATTTTCTAATGGTGTTTTTTGATTTTTCAGGCTCAGATAATCTTGAAAATGCCATGAATGATGCTGAAAATATGTATCGGAAATATTGTAGTGTGGAAGAAATGAAAACCTGGATTTGTTGAAAAAGATTAGATATTCCGGAAATAAAGTAGCCTTAAAGGCAATGCTATGTAAGACAATGCGCATTAATATGAATCTAATAGCCTGGCTTCTTCAAAAACTAAACTCAATTATTGGTAAAATATACTATTCTTCAGTGTTTACCACTACATTATTCTTTGAGAATATATTTCTGCAGATCTTTCTTTTTTTCATGTGTCCAGTCACGTATATCCGTTGCCTCATCATAGCTGAAAAGAATCTTTTCTTTGGCGTGTCTTAAGTTAATCGCCTCAATAGTATGCACTTGCGCCTTTCCACTTAATTTGAAAGATAAAAGAAAGCTATGTAACTTGTTGATTTCCAAATTATTTAAATAATTATATTAATTAAGGAAAAAGTTATACGGTAAATAAGTGGTTTTAAATCAATTTTCATAATAATATTAAAAAAAATTTAGGTTTAGCTGAAAAATGAACGTTCATCTGCTTCTATATATATATTGTATAATGCTTATATCTCCATTAAAGGCACAATCTTTAAAACTGTATTATGAAGGTGGCGGGCTAAAATCGGAGGGTGAGATTAAAAAAGACCTGAAGCAGGGGGAATGGATACATTATTATCCAACAGGAAAGATGAGTGCGATAGAGCATTATAAAAATGATTTGCTGGATGGCAAAGTTGTATATTATGATACCCTGGAAAATGTAATAGGAGAAGAATATTGGAGTGAAGGATTGTTGACCGATTCTGCAAAATACTTTTATTCTAATGGGAATATCGAGAAGATGGGCATATATAAAGAAGGCATGTATGATGGGGAATGGGTATTCTATTATGATAATGGTAAGTTAAAGCGTGAAGGGAATTATAAAGCCGGTCTACCGGAAGGCCCATGGAAATTTTATAACGAGCAGGGGATAAAAATACAGGAAGGTGAATTTAAAGATGGTGCTGAAAACGGGGAATGGTTGTTTTATAACGATGCTGGTAATCTAGAATATACCGGGCGGTATGAATCCGGTGAAAAAACGGGAGATTGGTACCGCCTTAATAAAAACGGGAAAAAGAAAAAAATCCGATATTAACTAGTTGAAAAAACACAAAATAATATATAAATTATTATATTTTTATATCATTCTGATTATCAAAAACTTAAAGCTAAATATATTAGGGGACATCAGTTCTTCAGCAAGAAATAATTAGAAAATATTGCCTTAACGCTGGGATAAATTAAATATAACTATATATTTGCCCCCGGAATTGAGCTATTCCCACACTGGTTTTTTGGGATAATTGCCTGATTTGCATTAGAGATTACATTAGTGAGCAGTTTTCGTAAAAAGAATTGATATTGTCAATGGTTTTTATGAAATTGCAAAACGGAATTTAACTTTAATATATTTTTTATTTTTAAAAGTTCAATTATAAAGCAAAAACTAAATTTAATTAATTTGGAAATTGTCTCGGATGAAGAAGATCTTCATCACGGGTTTTTTGTATATATGTCTAATTAATTTGTAGCAAAAATTAGTTTTAACTTAATTTTTTAAGCCATGCAAAATTCTACAAATGTGCTACAGCGTTTTACGCTGTTTATTCTAACGATGATGTTTTCTGCTGGTGTAATGTTTGCACAGGAGAAGACAGTGTCTGGTACGGTGACCGCAGATGACGGCACCGGATCACTACCAGGGGTTAATATCTTCATTCAAGGTACTACCGTAGGTACGATATCTGACCTTGATGGAGCATATAAGCTCACGGTTTCTGGTCCAGACAATGTTCTGATATTTTCATCTGTGGGTTATGTGACCCAATCAATAACAATTGGTAGTCAATCTGTTATTGATGTGGTTTTGGAAGCAGATGTGACAGCCTTGCAAGAGGTTGTGGTGACGGGTTATACGGCCCAAACAAGGAGGGATATCACCGGTTCGGTGGCCTCAATTGATTCTGATTTATTGAATGAGATCCCAGCCGCTAACTTTGGAGAGCGACTACAGGGTAGGGCTGCCGGCGTATTTGTCGGTCAGGACAACCAGCCGGGTGGACAAACAATGATCCGGATCAGGGGTTTTGGTACAGTGAACAGTAACGAGCCATTATACGTTATTGACGGTGTTCCAACCGACGATGTGTATGCCCTTAATAGAATTAACCCAGCCAATATTGAAAGTATGCAGGTGCTGAAAGATGCATCCTCAGCTTCAATTTACGGTGCGCGTGCTGGTAATGGTGTGGTCATCATTACAACTAAGAAAGGTAAGGCAGGGGCTCCTAAATTTACTTTCGATGCCAAATATGGCTGGCAGAAAGCGGCCAACAGCCTGGATCTTCTCAATACCCAGAAACTGGGTGAGTTGATGTATCAGCAGGACCTGAACGATTATGCCAATGCAAATGGCGGGGATATCTCAGGTTTTGACTGGGATGGTTATAACGCACAGTATGGACCTGATCCAACGGCTTCTAACTTCATCCCGGATTATGTGTATCCGGACGGAGCTTTTGAAGGTGAAGTGGATGAATCCACCTATAGTTTCCCGAATAACCTGATAGCACGGGCAAACAAGGAAGGTACCGATTGGTACGATGAAATTTATGGTACAGCTCCTATCCAGGAATATAACCTGGGTGCATCCGGTGGAACGGACAAAGGACGCTATTTCTTTGGTTTAGGTTATTTCGACCAGGAAGGGATTGTCTCATTTACCAATTTCAAAAGATTCTCTATCCGGGGTAATACGGAATTTGCTCCTAAAGATTGGTTCCGTGTTGGTGAAAACCTGGAGGTTTCTTATACTAAAGGTGTAAACTTCGACAACAACGCGGAAGGTAACCCTGTCTCCAATGCATATCGTATGCAACCTATTGTTCCTGTTTTTGACATTGGTGGGAACCATGCAGGTACGAAAGGTACTAATACAGGTAACGCCTCCAGTCCATATTCTCAATTAGAGCGTGCCAAGGATAATGTTAGCGAAAACTGGAGGGTATTTGGTAATGCTTTCATCGAAGCTGATTTTTTCAAGGATCTGACTTTCAGAACTCAATTAGGTATTGACTATACCAACTGGTACCAGTCAGCTTATACCTTCCTGAATCCGGAAGATGCAGAACCAAGAGCATCTAATACTTTGGGCGTTAATATGAACTATGTATTGAACTGGACATGGTATAACACCTTGGTTTATAATCATACCTGGTCTGACAAGCACAGATTGAATGTGCTGGCGGGTACTGAAGCCATTGAAAATACATATCGTCAATTGTTCGGTTCAAGATCCAATTTCTTTGTGGATGATTTGAGTTACAGGTACCTGAATGCAGGGGAAGCTGCTCAACAAAACACTGGAAGCGGTTCTGGATGGTCCATGTTCTCATTATTTGCAAAGGTGAACTATTCGTTTAACGACAAATATCTGGTTGACTTTACAATCCGCCGTGACGGTTCTTCACGATTCGGTTCTGAGAATCGATTTGCAACATTCCCAGCCGCCTCTATAGGTTGGAGAATATCAAGCGAATCTTTCATGAGCGGTATCAGCTGGACAGACGATTTGAAATTACGTGTCGGTTGGGGACAGATGGGCAACCAGAATATTAATTCGGATAACCAGTACTCCACATACCGTACACATCCATGGGAATCCTCTTATGACATTGCGGGATCAAATACTGCGACTATTGCCGGATTTGATACAGGGCGATTCGGAAACCCATTCGGTCAGTGGGAAACCACGACTACATGGAATGCCGGTTTTGACTGGACCATGTTCAATAACAAATTGACTGTCAACTTTGACTGGTATAACAGGTTAACATCAGACATGTTATTTACCCTGACATTACCCGGCACACAAGGTCAGGCTTCTGCACCTGCACAAAACGTAGGTGAAATGAAGAACACAGGTATTGACCTGAACGTCGCTTATAATGGGACTTCTTCCAGTGGAGACTTTACATATTCCATTGGATTTAACTTCTCACAATACAGTAACGAAGTGGTTTCATTAAGTGAAAATACATCATCGACCTTGCTAGGACCAGACTTGCGACAGCAGCGATATACAAGATCTGTTGCAGGCCAGCCTTACATGAGCATGTGGGGTAAAGAAGTGATTGGCTTTACGGATGGTTCTGAATCTTACTATAACGAAGATGGAGAATATGTTTCTGACATTTATCCGGGTTATTACAACTACATAAGCCAGTATGGCGAAGGTGTTGGCCGGTTTAAGTTCAAGGATCAGAATGGTGATGGCGTGATCAATGATGAAGATGATACATTCATTGGTAATCCTCATCCGGATTTCTATTATGGTTTGAATGCAGCCTTTACCTTTAAGAATTTTGATCTGACATTATTCTTCCAGGGTGTTCAGGGTAACGACCTGATCAACTATGTGGCTCGTTGGATTGACTTCGTTCAGTTCCAGGGTAACAGGAGCACGAAAATGTACGAAAAATCATGGACCCCTACTTTGGGTGACAATGCAGAATTGCCAGTACTGAGTTCATCCGATAACCTGAGTTATGCATCTAATTCATATTTCGTGCAGGATGGCTCTTATTTCCGAATGAAGAACCTGATGTTTGGATATACTTTCCCGAATTTGAAAGGTATCGACAGACTGAGGATTTACTTCCAGGGAGTGAACCTGTTTACTGTTACCAGTTATGAAGGACTGGATCCGGAAGTTAATATTGCCGGACCTGGAGATAACGCTTCATTAGGTATTGACCAGGGTATTTATCCAACATCGCGACAGTTTATCTTTGGACTGAACTTTGGATTTTAATTAACGATAAAATGAATAATACAATGAAAAAGATACTCTATATTGGATTCGTACTGTTATTTGGAGTAGTAACTTCATGTAAGGACAGTTTCCTTGAGAAACCTCCATTAGGACAAGTAGGGGAGGATCAGCTAGCTTCAGCATCCGGTGTTGATGCCTTGCTGGTTGCAGCTTACAGTGTATTGGATGGTGTGAATGGTATCACAACCTGGGATGCCGCTCCGTATGTATATGGAAGCATTGCTTCTGACGATGCGTACAAAGGGACGGATGAAGGGGACCAGATCCCTCAAACCAACATTGAACGATATGTGGGAACGCCTCAGGAAGGTTATTTTAATAGTAAGTGGCGCGTAGAATATGATGGTGTCAGCCGATGTAATGACGTGATCCGTATTGCCGCGAAAGCGCTGGAAGCCGGGACAATGTCTCAGTCACAGCACGATCAGGCTGTTGCGGAAGCTAAAGCGCTTAGAGCGTATTACCATTTCGAAGTTAAGATCGTTTTTGGTAATGTACCTTATGTCGATGAAACCGTAGGTACTGCAGAAGGATTGCCTTTTGCTGAAGTTGGAAACGTAGATGAAAGTGGAAATTATGTAGATATCTGGCCAAATATTGAACAAGACCTGCAGGCTGCAATTGGTACTTTACCAACCAGCAATTCACAACCTGGTCGATTCACAAGCTGGTCTGCTAAAGCGCTTCTTGCCAAGGTTTACATGCATTGGAATGGTCGTGCCGCTGCAGGTATTGATCCAACTACTGCTCCTGGATATGCTGGTGCAAAAACATTATTGGACGACATCATTAATAACGGACCTTTCTCACTGGTAGATAACTATCATGACAATTATCGCATTGAAGGCAATAACAATGATGAATCTATACTTGAGATACAGGCTTCTGTAAATGACGGTTCCAATGGTGAGAATGGTAACTACAGGGACGTATTGAACTTCCCATATGGTTCCACAGGTCCTGGAACATGCTGCGGATTCCACCAGCCATCACAGAACCTGGTAAATGCATTCCTGACAGATCCTGCTACTGGTCTTCCTTACCTGGATGACTTCAACAGCCGGGATTTCCGATGGGATATGGGTATTCCCGCTGAAGCGGATTGGGAGACAGATGTATGGGTGGATGATGGTTTCATCCCTTATGGAAAAAATGTTGCCACTGAATCTGTTGATCCAAGGCTGGACTGGACAGTTGGCCGACGGGGTATTCCATACCTGGATTGGGCATTGCACCCAGGTGATCCATGGGTTCGTAAGCAAGGTTACGGCGGACCTTATTCACCAATTAAGCAAGTATATTACAAAGCTGAGAAAGGATCCCTTTCAACAGCATCGGGTTGGGCACAGGGTGCCAGCGCCAATAATACACGCGAGATCCGTCTTGCTCACGTTATGCTCTGGAGAGCTGAGATCGCTGTGGAAGAGTCTGATCTAGGTACTGCACTTGGATTTGGTGAACCAGCTAAGGACAGAGCTGACAACGTTGTAGTTTTAGGACAGACTGGCAGATGGTACCGAAACAACTGCACCAGCTTGCGTAGGCTATAATGTCGGAACATATGCCGGTTTCCCAAGTCAGGATTATGCACGGCAAGCCGTTCGTCATGAAACACGTGTTGAATTCGGCATGGAAGGTAACCGTTTCTTTGACTTGCTCCGTTGGGGTGTGGCACCACAGGTACTTAATGATTATGTAGCTATGGAATCTACAAGACCGCAGGGAGCGAATGCTAATCCTAACGTGAGAAGTTATCTCGTTGGTGTAACATTCCAGGATAAGAATTTAAGGTGGCCTATTCCTCAGGATCAGCTTGATATCATCAATAACACAGATGTGTTGAAGCAGAATCCTGGTTACTAAGAATAAGTTATAACTTATACATATAAAAAATCCCGCCTCCGCGGGATTTTTTATTTATATTCGCCGGTAGAAATCTTTGTTGAAATGTATTCCAGATCGTATATTCTTCTATTCCTGGTATTTTTACTTTTTGCCACCGGGTGCAGGAAATCCGGTGAAAAAAAGATGTTTGAGGTGATCCGCCCTGATCATTCAGGAATTAACTTTTCCAATAACCTCGTCGAAGATGACACACTCAATGTGATCGATTTTTATTATATCTATAATGGTGCAGGTTTGGGGATTGGAGATTTTAATAACGACGGCCTGCAAGATGTCTATTTTTCTGGTAACCAGGTGCATAATCAAATGTATCTGAACCAGGGAGACTTTAAATTTAAAGACGTTACCATTGAGGCTGGAGTTGCAGCTGAAGACATCTGGGGTCAGGGGGTAGCACTCGTTGATATAAACGGAGATGGCTGGCTGGATATCTATGTTTGTGCATCCATATATGGAATTGCAGCAGACCGGAAAAATAAACTGTTTATAAATCAAGGCCTGAATGAAAATGGAATTCCACAATTCTCGGAAGAGGCTGAAAAATGGGGCATACAGGATACCGGTCACTCTGCCAATGCCGTTTTTTTTGACTATGACCTGGATGGAGATCTTGATCTTTTTGTTCTCAGCAATTTTATGGATGTAAAATTTCCAAGCAGATTCAGAACAAAAAGTGTTGATGGTAGCTCGATCAATGCGGATAAACTCTACCAAAACCAGGGGGATCACACATTTAAAGACGTTTCCATAGAAGCAGGAATCCTTATAGAAGGTTACAGCCATGGAATATCCATACGGGATATTAACCTGGATGGCTGGCCGGATATTTATATTACGAATGATTTCCTGCCAAATGATGTATTGTATATCAACAACCAGGATGGCACGTTTACAAATAAAGTTTCAGAATACCTGAAGCACCAGAGCTTTTCAGCCATGGGGCAGGATATTGCCGACATCAATAACGACGGGCTGCAGGAGATTTTTGCCCTTGACATGCTACCTGAGATAAACTATCGAAAGAAAACCATGCTTTTGCGTAATAATCCTATGAACCAGATCAACTATGAGAAATTCCAATATGACCTCCAGTTTATCAGGAATATGTTGCAGCTGAATATGGGTACTGACGATAAAGGGAATATGATATTCAGTGAAATAGGCCTTCTTGCCGGGATCTATCAGACAGACTGGAGCTGGTCACCCTTGTTTGCTGATTTTGACAACGATGGTTACAAAGACCTTGTGGTCTGTAATGGATTCCAGCATGATGTTACCGACATGGACTTTGCAAATTATAAAGCCCGGTTCGAAAACCTGGTATCTGAACGGCTGGACCTGATTGACTCGGTACCCATAGTGAAAATAGCCAATTATATTTTCAGAAATAATGGTAACCTCACCTTTACCAAGAAAACGGACGATTGGGGATTTGAGGAGCCTACCTTATCAAATGGTGCAGCATTCGCCGACTTCGACAATGACGGAGACCTGGATTATATTACCAATAACATTAATGGCCCTGCTACCCTGTATAAGAATACCATAAATGATGTTAAGGAATCGGATAAACCGAATTTCTTGAACATACAACTGAAGGGACCTGAAAATAATCCACATGGATTGGGAGCGAAAGTATTATTATATACCGGGGGTAACCTTCAGTTTCATGAACACAGTTTCTACAGGGGTTTTATGTCTACAGTAGATATGACAATCCATTTTGGATTAGGCCCCCATCTGAACGTCGATTCACTCATTGTATTCTGGCCCGGAGGAAAAATTGAAAAGATCTATAATACTGAGGCGAATCAGTTACTCATCTGCGATATTAAAAACAGTGAACTAACTTCTATCACTCTGAGGGATTACCTCTTACCGGATCGTGAAGAGCCATTAGTGCGTCAGGCTAATGAAGATTGCCTCTTTGATCATATACATCAGGAAAAGGTTCTGTTTGATTTTAATTACCAGCGAACCATCCCGCACAAATTCTCTCAATCCACACCTGGAATTGCCGTGGGGGACATAGATAATGATGGATTGGAGGATTTTTATATAGGAGGAAATGGACAGTATCGTGGTACATTTTATCTACAGAAACCTGATGGAAAGTTTAAACCTGAAAACAGGATCCTGCAAGGAGAAGACCTGATTGGAAAAGATATGGGTATCCTTTTTCTGGATGTTGATCAGGATGAAGATCTGGACCTGTACCTGGTGAAAGGAGGCATCCAAAGACAAAAAGGAGATGAAATTTATTCTGACAGGGTATACCTGAATGATGGGAAAGGGTATTTCACTTATCAGAAGGAGGTTTTACCAGAGCTCTACATTTCAGGATCTTGTGTGAAGGCAGCTGATTTCGATGCGGATGGAGACCTGGATCTTTTTGTGGGCGGGAGAGTAATTCCTGGTGAATATCCCTATCCTGCTGACAGTAAAATATTGAAAAATGAAGGAGGACAATATCTGGATATAAGTCAGGATGTTTTACCCGATTTAAATGGCCTGGGCCTTGTAAATGACGCACTTTGGACTGATTTCAACAATGACCGGTTGATTGATCTGATCGTTGTTGGAGAGTGGATGCCAATTACATTTTTTAAGAATACAGGTACAGGATTTAAGAATATAACAGAATCTTTGAATTTGCAACCAATTACCGGGTGGTGGAACAGCATAAATGGAGCAGATATTGATAATGACGGGGATATGGATTATATCCTCGGGAATTTAGGATTAAATACAATTTTCAAAGGGACAGAAGAAGGACCATTGAAAATGTATGCCGGTGATTTTGACAGGAACGGGGTGGTTGACCCGGTTATTGCTGCATTAACAAGTGATGAATATTTTCAGCCTCAATATTTTCCAATCCATACACGTGATGATATGACCATGCAGTTGAGCTTAATCAGAAACCGTATTCCGACATATAAAGGTTACGGGCGGGCCACGATTGAAAATATATTCACTACAGAGGAATTAGACAGTGCCTATTACAAGGAAGGGGATAACTTCCAAACGCTGATCCTTCTTAATGATGGTAGAGGTCATTTTTCGATCAAAGAATTACCTGTTCAGGCCCAGTTTGCACCGGTTTTCGGCATTTTGCCTACAGATATTAACAATGATGGGAATATTGACCTTCTTTTGGCAGGGAATGATTATTCCATAGAACCAATGTCTGGAAGGATAGATGCATTTAACGGACTGGTATTAGCAGGTGATGGAAACGGTAATTTCGAAGTTATTGAGCGCAGGAAAGCTGGATTTAACGTCTTAGGTGATGCTAAAAGTTTAGCAAAATTATACGATGGTGAGGGGAAGGAATTATACCTGGTTTCTCAAAACAAGGATTCCCTACTGTTATTCCGGAAAACAGCTGATCATTCCCTATTTAGTGTTCCATCCAATGCAGCATGGGCTGAGATCACCCTTAAAAATGGCGCCAGGCGACGACATGAGTTTTACTTTGGGTCATCCTATCTTTCACAATCCTCAAGATCGCTTGCTTTTTCACCTGAAGTATCGAAAGTCAAAGTTTTCGATTTTGCCGGAGAGGTGTTAATAGAAGAAGAATTATAATATTAATTTTCAAAATACTTATATTAGATAGATTCAAGGATTTAGTACAACATCAAATCTTTGAACCGTTTATTAATTTTAAGAATATCTGATTCAAATAGATTTACGGAATAATATTTCTTCACTGATATAATTAATTATTAATTTCACAGAACGGTCATTCCTGATAATTTTTTAAAGATGAAAAAAATAATAATAATGAGCATTTTTTTTATGCTGGCCACGTCTTTTTCAAATGCACAAAGCAATTATGGTTTTTCTGTACAAGTATCAATTGAAAACGGGATCATTGAAGGGAATTATGATACTAGTACGGGGATACAGAAGTATTTTGGAATTCCATTTGCCAAACCGCCGGTAGGTGATCTCAGGTGGAAAGCCCCTCAACCTCTGGAAAATTGGACAGGAGTTAAAGAAACAAAAAAATTTGGCCCCCGACCTATGCAGACCAATGTTTTCGGAGATATGGTATCCCGTTCAGATGGTGTAAGTGAAGATTGTTTATATCTCAATGTATGGACTCCTGCCAAACGCAACACAACCGGACTACCTGTATTGGTGTATTTCTACGGAGGTGGCTTTGTAGCTGGCGATGCTTCCGAATACAGGTATGATGGTGAAAGCATGGCAAAAAAGGGGATAGTGACCGTTTCGGTAAATTACCGGCTGAATGTATTTGGCTTTCTGGCACACCCTGAATTGAGTGAGGAGTCGCCTTACAATGCATCGGGCAATTATGGATTGCTGGACCAGCATGCTGCATTAAAGTGGGTAAATAAAAATATTGCTGCATTTGGAGGTGATCCTGATAGGGTGACCATTGCCGGAGAATCCGCAGGATCTATATCTGTAAGCATGCAGATGGCTTCCCCATTGTCAAAAGATCTTATCCATGGTGCTATTGGTGAAAGCGGGGCAGGGATAAATCCAACCTTACCGCCGGTTCCGCTCTCCGAAGCTGAAACGATAGGACAGGAATTTGCCGATAAGGCGGATTGTGCTAACATTTCAGAGCTCAGGGCATTAAGTACAAGAGATGTATATGAGATTTATAATGAATCTAAGAGATTTGGGTTTCCAATTGTTATTGATGGATATTTTCTTCCGAAAACTCTGCCAGAGATCTTTAATTCAGGTGAACAGGCGGACATACCTCTTCTATTAGGCTGGAATTCAGCCGAAATCCCAGGTATGGCTTTTATGATGGGCAGGCCGTACTCCGAAGAGAATTACATCGCAGCCGTTAAGAAGACCTATCCTGAGGAATTTGAAAAAGTATTGGAGCTATATCCCCATTCCTCGGACACCGAAATTGAAATTTCAGCCACAGCATTGGCTTCAGATCGTTTTATTGCCTATAGTACTTGGAAATGGTTTGACCTGCATAGGAAGAATAGCGACAAGCCCGTGTACAGATACCTCTATAGCAAATTGCGTCCCCCATTGGTTGATCAAAACCTTACACCTGGTTTAGCCGGAGGCACTATGCCAAGAGATCCCAGTTTTAAGATGCCGGAACCTATCGGGGCACCGCATGCTTGTGAAATAGAATATTGTATGGGGAATCTTCCTTTGGTCAAGGAATATGCATGGACAACGGATGATTATAAAGTCTCAAAGACCATGCAGGATTATTTTGCTAATTTCATTAAAACAGGCGATCCCAATGGTGCCGGACTCCCTGATTGGCCTTTTACAGGAAATGATGAGAAAGATCCACCTGTAATGATCATCGATACAGAAAGCAAGTCAGTTAATGCCACTGATGATGCACGATATGAGTTTCTTGACAAGGCCTATGGGAATAATTAGTGCTTTAGTTAGATAATATAAAAAAGTTCTTTTTTGTAATTTTTATAACACCTCTTTTAACAGATATTACAGCTCAGGAAGAGGTCAAGAATTTGGCATGAATATAAAGGACCTTCCTGTAGATACCTGGACAGAACGATTAACAGACTGGTTGAATATGCTTGAATATTTGGAATGAAGTTTATATAATTTCCCTTTTAAAAAAGAGTATTTAGGGTGCCGGGATTGATATTTGTGACACCTTATTTGGTGTAGTCTTTTTAAATAAGAAACTCTGAATGATAAAAAGTGTTCTGCAAATGATGTCGATGGTTGATGTTTTCTGGTTTTCAGGATGCTTTCAAATTCAAAATTTTATCAGAATTGTTTCATATATTTATTTTATATTTTTTAAATATTTGTTGTTTAAATCAACATTCACGATATGAGATCATTTTTTATAAGTCCGATCCTCCTCGTTTTTATATCACTTGAAACAGCCGGATCAGCGGATCAATTGCCAAACCCTATGGTATGGAATATTGATCCTGAGCATTCCAACGTTTGTTTTACCATACATCATCTTGGCATCGCCGAGGTTATGGGTTTCTTCAGAAAGTTCTCCGGAAGCATGGAGTCCGCAACGGATGACTTCTCAGATGCGAAAGTACAACTAACTGTAGATGTCAACTCGATTGAATCGAATAACGAGCCGCGTAATGTTCATCTTAAATCCAGCGGGTTCTTTTATGCAGATCAGTTTCCGGAAATGAAATTCGTTAGCAAATCCTTCAAGAAACAGAAAGGCAACAACTACAAACTGTCAGGTGAACTGACCATCAGAGACATTACAAAAAATATAACTTTTGATGTGGAGTATCTGGGGACCGTAACAGTTACCGGAATACAGAAACTGGCCTTTAAGGCCGAGACCACGATCAACCGTTTTAATTTCGATATCAAATGGAATACCACAACACCTGATGGAATCCAGGTCATTGATGAGAGAGTTTCCATCTTGTTAAATCTTGAATTGAACCAGACCAATTAGTGATGCAATAGAATACTGGAAATTTACTGGCAAAATCATAATCATATGAAACATTTATTAGACAGGAAGTCTGTATCAGGTATTCTCCTGGTTGGATTAGTTATCACAGTCATAAGCTGTGGTCCCAAATGGACCGAAAAAGATCAGAATGGGATCATGATCGTTGATAATAAAGACGGTCAGACCCTTGGATATTCTTCCAAATCGGGAGTAAAAATTCTTACAATTGACAGATATGGATTCAAAGATCTGAATAAAAATGGGAAACTGGATACATATGAGGACTGGAGATTACCTGCCCGGGAGCGGGCGGAAGATCTTGCATCTCAAATGTCCATTGAACAGATAGCCGGTTTGATGTTATACAGCGGCCATCAGAGGATACCTGGGGGAGGTTTCAGGGGAGGCAGTACTTATGGAGGTAAATCATTTGATGAAAGTGGAGCCAAAGCCTCAGATCTAAGCGACCAGCAAATAGAATTTTTGACGGATGACAATCTCCGGCATGTGTTAATTACTTCTGTTGAAAGTCCGGAAGTGGCTGCAGTCTGGAATAATAATGCCCAGGCATTGGTTGAAGGATTAGGATTTGGTATCCCTGCCAATAACAGTTCAGATCCAAGGCATCAGTCAAGGGCTGATGAAGAGTACACCTTGGGGCAGGCGGTGAAATAAGCAGATGGCCCGGATCCATTGGCCTGGCAGCTAGTTTTGATCCGATCTTTAGTTAAGGAGTTTGGAACAATTGCCTCCATAGAATATCGTGCCCTGGGAATAGCAACTGCCCTTTCTCCCCAGGTTGATCTGGCCACTGATCCCAGATGGTATAGATTCAGTGGAACTTTTGGGCCCAGCCCGGAACTTTCTTCAGATATGGCGAAAGCCTATATCGATGGATTTCAAACATCCGCTCCGGAAAAGGAAGTCAAAGATGGATGGGGTTTTCAAAGTGTAAATGCCATGGCAAAACATTGGCCTGGTGGAGGAACAGGTGAAGGTGGCCGGGATGCACACTACGGCTTTGGGAAATTTGCCGTTTATCCTGGTCAAAATATCGAAACGCACCTTAAACCCTTTTTAGAAGGGGCGTTTAATTTGGATGGAGGAACAAAAATGGCTTCTGCCATCATGCCTTATTATACCATTTCATTTAATCAGGATCCCACGGGAGAAAATGTCGGAAACGCATTCAGCCATTTTTTTATTACAGATCAGTTGCGTGAAAAATATGGATTTGATGGGATTGTTTGTACTGACTGGGGTGTAACAAGAGAAGATACAGGGATGGCTGAATTTGGAAGAACTCCATGGGGTGTAGAGCATTTGACTGAGGCTGAAAAGCATTATAAGATCCTTATGGCAGGTTGTGATCAGTTTGGAGGGAATAACGATTCAGGACCTGTTATTGAAGCTTATAATCTGGGCGTTGAAGAATTTGGAGAAGAATTTATGCGGGCAAGGTTCGAACAATCTGCAGTTAGACTACTAAAAAATATTTTCAGGGTCGGGCTTTTTGAAAATCCTTATCTCGACGTTGCTGAAACAATAAATGTTGTGGGAAATCCTGAATTTATGGAAACAGGGTATCAGGCACAATTGAAGTCCGTGGTGTTATTGAAAAATACTGCTAATGTTCTTCCAATAATGAAGGAACAAACCATATATATTCCTGAAAGGTTCATACCTGCTTCAAGTTCCTTTTTTGGAAGGGAACAACCTGCAAGGAATGAAGCCCCTATCAATCCTGATCTAGCTTCAAAATATTTCAATTTAACGGAAAATCCTGAAGAAGCGGATGTGGCGGTAGTCGTCATTGAAAATCCCAGTAATGGAAGAATAGCCGGTTATAGTACGTCAGATGCTGAAAGTGGGGGTAATGGATTTTTACCTATTAGTTTAATGTACGGCAGCTATACAGCCAACGATGCACGGGAAACAAGTCTTGCCGGGGATTCCAGGGAACAAGATGTTCTCAACAGAACCTATAAAGGCAAAACAGTTAAAGCCAATAATTCGACTGATTTGGATTTGGTTCTGGAAACAAAGAAAGCTATGAAAGGCAAACCTGTTATTGTTGTATTAAAAATGTCGAATCCAACCGTTGTTGCTGAATTTGAAAGAGAAATTCAGGGGCTTCTTATTAATTTCAATATACAGGACCAGGCGATACTGGATGTTATCTCCGGCAAATTTGTACCTTCTGGCTTATTGCCATTACAAATGCCTGCAAATATGTCGACAGTGGAGAAACAAATGGAAGATGTACCTTTTGATATGCAAGTGCATGTAGATACGGAAGGAAATGCCTATGATTTTGGTTTTGGATTGAACTGGAATGGGATCATCCAGGATGAAAGAACTGAAATATACCGGAAGTAGAACAAAATTTACCGGATTAGCTGTTAGAGATCATTAATGACGTATTTACTTGAGGATTTATCAGTCTGATCATCTTCATTTGCAGTTATGGAGCCATAGGGTCCGAGAATCTATATCTAATCAACCAACGAGCGAGATCAACTTTTCCAATAGTATATTTGGACGACTTTTCTTTTCAGTATAACACACAGATGAACAATTTTAATATTAACAGTCGTTTTCAGTGGCGTTACCAACCAATGTCGGATTTATTCCTGGTATTTACCGATAATTATTTTAATAATCCCTTCATGGAACCTAAAAGCAGGGCCATTGTTTTTAAATTGGTTTACTGGCTTACACTATAATTTAAACATCAATCGGGTATGTTTCAGGGCATTGTTATTTCAATTTTAGGTTCCAGTCTCCGGGCACATTGTAAGCTTCGGGAAGATTGCATCATCATTTTGTATGAATCCATTATTTATCCCACTCAGGAAGATCTCAGACTCGAAATCCTAATCATGGTCTTCTCCGGCACATTGTAGGCTTCGGGGTCATCATTTTGTATGATCCATTGTTTGCCATCAGGGAGGATTGAAGTCGTGCCGAAATCCAGATTGATTGTGTGGAATCCTGGTTAATGTTTACAATCGAAACGGTGATTTTGTCCATATCTGGATTTATGGCAGCCACAATATCGAGATCATCATATTCTTTGTCGATAAAAACCGGAATAGATCCAAAGTGATTGCGATAGAGTTTCAGCGGAAGACCCGTTGCTGCAAATCCTGAATGTATCGGGGTAGTCTTAATGCAGCCTATAACATTCACGGTTTGTGCATAATTGGCCATGAAAAATATATCGCTGTTCCTGAAATATTCATGTAATCCAATGGCCACGCCCAGGGCATCTTTATGATGATATCGTACCCCTAGTTCTCCATAAATATAATCACCATACCAATAGTTCCATTCATCCATGGCTACCCGGATATCTTTGCCCAGCAAATTTATAATTTCCTTACGGTAATTCCGGTGAGCTTCTGCAACCCGGTTGATGTTATCTTTTAATTGAAGAGTATGGTCCTGAACATTTTCAAGTTCTTTAACATAAATATGCTCGCTCAGAAGATTCATAAAGTCCGAAGATTGAGATAACATGGTTTCAGTCCATTCCCCTACGGCACCAACAGCAATTAATTGAGCTTCAGGGTCTTTCTGCCATATCGCCTCAGCCATATTGTTATGTTTTTTAACATAGTCCGATAGAGGCATATGTCCTAATTGCCATTCTCCATACATTTCATTTCCAACAGCCCACCATTTTACTTTATAAGGTTCTTCATGTCCATTTTCTGCTCTTAATCTACCCATAGGGGTTTCGATACTCCCATTACAATATTCTATTTCTTCAGCCACTTCTTCGATAGTACCTAATCCCGTATTTACGGCAATAAATGGTTCTGCATCTAATATTTCCATCAAGTCCATATATTCATGAATGCCAACATCATTATGCTCTACCCCTTTCCAGGCAGGATTTTTTCGTGGGGGACGCTTATCGCGATCACCAATCCCATCTTTCCAGTTATATCCGCTGACAAAATTACCACCCGGCCATCGATACACAGGCGCATTCAATTCTTTCATTAAACCCACGACATCCGTCCTCCATCCTTTGATGTTATTGGAAGGCATAAGGGATAAAGTGCCAATTCTAAATTGGCCTTTGCCTTCACTAAAGATCTCAATTGTTGTACTGTCACAGTCGAAACTGGAAGTAAAGGTCAATGGGTAGGAGGTATAGCTATTGCTAATCGCAGTTTGAGAAAACTTAATAACTTCACCCGCTCTGGATACCATTTGAATGGTTATTGGAAGGACCGATTCGTCGCCGGACAGTATTATTCTCCCGTCATATTTGTTCCCTTTGACCAGTCCCAAACCACTTTGCCTGATGCCGAATTTCCCTGATCCACCAGACGAGGAAATAAGTGGTGTTTGATCCCCTGTAAATGACTTAGCACTATCCATCTTCACTGTACTTTGTAAACCTATCACCTGCCAGGGAGAAGATTTTAAATATGGATAAGGACCTGTATTCCAGAAAGGATCCGTATCAGATCCGTATGGATCAAATTCCCAGGAAATGGGATAATAGAACTTTCGGTCCTCTATCATTTCAGCCCAGATACCCCCATATATACATTTTCCGAGGTGTTCGATAAATTGCCCATAAATATATTTCTCAATGGGAGCCCCTCTTTTACATATATCTATTTCCACTGTGGTCATAGACGCATCCCTGGTTTGACCACATTGTAAAAATATGAAAGCTGATATGATGATTATGATAGGAAATCTAACCAGTGTTTTTAAATTATTCATAGCGCAATATCTATTCTAAATGATTTTTAAAAATTGCCTTTTCTCTTACTAATGTATTGACGAATCACCTTGTGTAATAATACCACTGTATGTAAATGCATAATCATGATACCTCATTTTAATACAGGATAATGTAATTTCGGTTCATCCAGATCAACCCATGGTAGTTCTTTATGTGTAATCGCTTCCTCCGAATTATATACTTCCCGATAGGATTGAAAACCACTTCCCCGGCTGCCTGGCTCTCCCCATTGCATGAACCAGGCCCACCTGGGTTGTTCCTTGATTTTCACCATATCTGGTATTTGACCAACCTCTCCCAGAGCTATTGGCCGATCACCTGCCAGTTCCAGGATCTGATCATAGTTGACCTGGTTAAATCCTTCTGAATAAACATCTGTTGCAATGATGTCCACTACATCATCCCCGGGGAAATAGGTATTGTGAGGATCAACCCCATTCTTAAACTCATTGGTATTATAAACCCAAATGAGATTATTTAATCCATGGAAATTGACAAGCCTGTCATACATCATGCGCCATAATTTCTTATAGCCATCTTCACCTTCTTTTTTGCCCCACCAGAACCAGCCTCCATTCATTTCATGATATGGTCTCCACAATACCGGTACGTTTGCATAACGAAGTTGCTTTAGAAACCATGCGATTACATCCACCTGTGACTTCCATCGCTCATTTATTATTGTACCGGGCGTGATCAAATCTTTCCATTCCTGGTCGGTAAGATCTCCCTGGATAGATTCCCTGAATACAACTGGTTCATCCTCGGTGGGTCTTACGGCATGCCACATGAGGGTAATTATAAATCCTTCATGATGTCTTTTTATGGCTTCATCGACAATTCTTTGCCTGTAATTGATCCCATCCCAGTATCCCGGATAGCTGAAGCCAAAATCCTGACCAAATATGGCCGGATAATGTCCGGACATTCTGTGGACCACAGATAAGCGTGTTGATCCTACCAGTGGTGCACAATGCTGGCCCGTCAGGATCTGTTTACCTGATATACTGTATATGTATTCAAGAAGCTGTGTCGCTTCAGGAGATGCGTCAGGATTGACTGGTTTTTGGGCCAGAGTTATTGTTGCCGAATAAATTACGACTGAGATCGCTAAAATTGAAGAGTTGAGGTAAATCTTTTTCATTTTTTAATGCAATTAAAATAAAATCAATATTAGATCTGAAATATGCTCAATATACATAGATATACCTTATTTTATGATAGAGATATTGTTCATATATGCATCCTTTTTGTTTTGACCGGATTCACTATTTAAAAAACCATGTATGGAGGAGCTTATTCTAGCTGCATTAACTTCTTTTTTAGCTATCTGGCCAGAGATTTCCAAGGCATAAAAGAAGGTCCCACAGAAGGCGCAAAAAATGATAATATATTTAGTCCTGCTCATCATCAGACTATATCAAAAAAATAAAATACACCTATTGAGATCTAATATAAGCAGCAACTTTGAAGGAAATTTGATTTTGTCTGCTTAAAGCAGTTTTGATATTTTAATTCAGGTAAGAGTTTCGATTTTAATTCTTAGAAAATTGCCCTGAAGCCAAAGACAAACCCTGATTCTCCCTGCTTGTTAAAGCTATATTCAAACCGGAGAACAAGATCATATATGGTCACCAGGTCCAGACCAGGGCCACCGGAATACAATAACTGATCAGTTAATCTCGCGTTCAATTCATTGTTCGGATAAGCCTCTATATATCCAAGGTCGAAGTAAGCTTTGGCATAAAGTGCCAGATGAAACTGGCTTAATTGACGGATAGGAACCGCTGAACCCAGATTTCTTTCTAATTTAAAGAGGAGTTTTCTAAATGTCCATTGATTTTGTACAAAAAGGGGGCCTTCAATCACATACAATTCATATCCCCGCATAGTAAACCGGCCGATTCCCATACGGTTGTACACATTAAACGGTTGATCGGTAGGAGTCAGATATTGCCCGCCTATGCTCCCTGTCAGGTAGAAATGTTTGCCAAGGCCGATATATTTATAATATAATGCGCTTAACTGTATGTTATTGATATCGTCCCATATGCCCAGGCCATTTTTACTTATGGATCCAACGAAATAGGATCCATGGAGGGGATAAGCGGCTATGTCACGTTTATCGTTGACAAATGAATAATAGAGGCTTAAAAAACGCTGCTGGGTCTTATCGCCTTCCCCAAAGTAGTTTGGGTTCAACTCAACAATTGTATCGTTGACTTCCGTATTATAGAAAGCGGTGCCAAATTTATGCAAGGAATAAAACCCTTTCCGGTATGTTGCGGAAACATCACCAATATACTGTTCCCTGAGCCAGTGATCGCTATCCAAAAAAACCAGCACGTTGTTTTCAGTGGTATAGTATGTGTTCTTATTCTGCTTATAATCAAACATGAATCCAAGGCCAAACCTTTGTTTTTTGTCGATATAGGGAAATTCATAGCTGATTTTGAATCGCTTGGTAAAGCCCAGCTGTCCCTGCAATCTTAGGGTTTCATTTCTTCCCCTCATATTGTACAGGTATAATTTTAAACCCCATTCTATACGTGAAAAATCGTGGTTCTGATTTACCCACCAATCCTTGAAGTTCCTGTCGGCTAGTTCCAGGACAGGTATCGGGAAAATATACCATCTTTCCAATAATCTTATAATCACATCCACACGGTCGTTACTGATCTCAACCAGGGAAATCTTAACGGACTGGAATAAGGAAGTGTTGGTCAGCTTCTCTTCGTTCTTTTTAATCCTTACTTTGAGGTTTTCAGTAGCGATCCTATCCCCATCGGTAAAGTCCAGTTCTCTCCTGATTATACGCTCTTTGGTCCTTTTATTCCCAATAATAAAAATTCTGTCTATACTTATGGAGTCATAGGGAATATCTTCTAAATTGGTATAATATTTCTTTTGTGCCTGCGCAAATCCGGTATTATGAAATAATAAATTCCCTGAAAGGAATAAGGATATGGCAATAAAAAGGTAAAAAATATTGATCCTTTTTCCCCAGGTGATATCAGATATTTTTAAAATAATTGCCACTTTCTCAACGTGAAATGATCCGGTTTACATCAAAGATGCATTGAATTGCACGAATTTACACAGTTTTGGTTTTTTATTCTAGCCAGGCTTTTCCGGAGAACCTTTACTTAATGCTCTAATAGTTACGTATATACCAACCAGGACGAGGGGAATGCTTAACCATTGACCCATGTTCATAGACATTGCATTTTCGAAATCTACCTGATTTTCTTTAAAAAGCTCATGAAAGAACCTCAATCCAAATAATATGATCAGAAATAGTCCAAATAAGAGTCCATGCGGAGTTGCCGCCTTTCTAAGTGTCCAGAGCCAGAATAACAAGAAGGCAAGTAAAAGACTCGTTAGCGCTTCGTATACCTGGGTGGCATGACGCGGAATAGCAAATGTAGAGATTACGGCAGTAAAAGACCCATCGGTGTTTTTGGATAGTCTGTAATTTAATGGCAGATCAGGGGGTTCATTAATATGCAGATTGATATGTTCATAATTCGTCAGGATTCTTTTTACATTTCGTTCAAGATATGATTTGATCTGGTTCTCCTGGTAATCATTATTTTTGAACCTGAGGTTAATTTCTATTGGATATGAGTTGATATCGCTGGACTCACTTTTCTTAATATCTACTTCATCTATATTTTGATCAAGCTCAAACTGGTCTATAACATCTCTGGCAAAGAATACAGCATACTTACTATCTGTAGGTTTGCCAATTATTTCGCTATTTAAAAAATTGCCCATTCTGATAAAACAACCCCCCACGGCCACGACTATCACGATTCGGTCGATGACCCATAGGAAACTTTGGCCCTGGCGTTTTTTTCTTTTTATGGTAAAGAAAGGTTTTGAAAAACCAATTCTGATATAATAATTTGAGTAAACAAATATGGATGCAATAATGCCTATAGCTGCCCCATGACTGGCTAAGCCACCTTTCTGGATCATGAAGATCTCAATTGGATCGGCAAGGAACCTCATCGGCTCATAGAAAAAAACATGTCCAAGCCTGGCCCCTATAATGGTCCCGACAACAATGAAAATGGTAAGTGTTTCAATATCCCGATCAGGTTTCCCTTCTACCCTGAATATATAAGACATGATCTGCTGACCAATAATGAAAGCCATCGCAAATAATAATCCATACCATCGGATGTTACCTATTATTCCCCAATCCAGATTTGGAAAAATTTCCGGTACAGGTGACCACAAAATATACCCTAGTATTTCCATGAAATAAATTTTTAATCCTCAATATTATTTAATTCCTCAATTTCTTTAGCATAACTTCCCGATAGGATCGGGAACCTGCACCAGGTCCTTGGGTCAACATTAAAATCATCAAGATGAAAAGCAGGTGCTATTCTTTCGCGTTTCCACTGATTTCTGGCCCAAAGTTGGTAAAATTTTATGATATAAAGCTTTAAACTCTGGTTATCTGTTAAGTTTTTGCTTTTCAATTGAAAATATACAGTGCTTGGTGAAAGGTGCCTGAAGATTGCCAGCTTTTCGATTTCCACCAGGATCTTGTAAGGCATCAGATCGCGCTCATCAGATTGATCCTGTTCCCTGGGTCTCAGTTCTGCCGTAGGTTCTAAATTATTTACCAGATGCAGGGCTGAATATCCTAAATGTTTTTCCGCCCATTTTAACCACTTTAATATGAAATACTTATCTATTCCAGCTATTGGAGCCAGGCTGCCACTGGTATCCCCATCCATAGTAGCATATCCCACATCTCCTTCACTCCGGTTGGAGGTTGTAATAAGTATGGAATACAAATAATTAGCCAGCATCCAGATAATCGGTGACCGCGTTCTAGCCTGGATATTCTGAAGCGTGATGTCGTCCAGGTCCCAATTTAGTTTACGACCCACTACCTTCTCAATCTTTTGTGTATAAGAATTAACTTCTTCATCGATATTCCAGTAAAAAAAAGTGCTTCCCACAAATTCTGAAAGGGTTCTTGCAGCTTCCAGGGTTTCTTCTGATGAATTTTTTGTGGCCTGATATACGCAGGTAAGAATGCTGTTATTTATCGCTCTCCAGATTTCATTTTCGTTGTCATCCTTTATTTTTTCCTCTAGATCTGAGCGGCCTAGTTTCTTTAGAAATTGATTTACTCCAAGTTCCTGTAAACCCCTCTTTGTCATTTCAGCAACTAAAACTACATTAGAAGAGGAATCGGCACCACCACTCAAACTCAAAACGAAACCCCTGTTTCTACTTTTTCTCATATAATCAAATAATC
The DNA here is from genome assembly GCA_942491935.1 of uncultured Cytophagales bacterium. Classification (GTDB taxonomy): domain Bacteria; phylum Bacteroidota; class Bacteroidia; order Cytophagales; family Cyclobacteriaceae; genus JAGTVG01. The sequence goes on along the minus strand of CALOCZ010000041.1, from coordinate 32,971 downwards.
CCAGGGATACAGCTCTTACAAACTCTTCATTTCGATCCAGGTTCTCATAATTAAAATCAGCATGTGATTGCTTCGGATCCTTAAAGTTGATGTCGGCGGTTATAATATTTACATCTTTAAAGGATAGCCTTCTGTTTTGTTGGATCAGCCGTCCTCCATGTGCAATTAAACACTCTCCATCATATATCATGCGACCGGCTTCATTCCCAAGCAGGTTCGCATATACATATGCGCACTGGAATGTTTTTGAACTGTCTTCAACAAGTTTCTTCCGTCGAACCGATTTCCCAATGGCAAAATGGCTGGCACTGGGATTCAGGATTAGTTGTATGCCCTTGTCCTTCAACCTGCAAGCCGGCCGGTTCGATCGCCACGCATCTTCACATATCTCAATTCCACAGTATACATCCCTGACATGAAATTGAAAATCGCCAAAAGGAACCTTGTAGCCATCGATGTTCAAGGTGTCTAATTGTCCGGAAGGCCATGGAGTGAACCACCTCGGCTCATAATGCACTCCATCATTTGCGAGGAATTGCTTTGCATTTACACCTAGTACTTTCTCATTCTGAATAACACAAACACAATTGTAATTATGGTTATTTAGCCAAATCGGAAGCCCAACAAGAACGGTTATATCCCCACAATGCCTCGAAATGGAAGGTATTAATGAAATAGCTCTTTCAGATACCCAGTTGCTGAGGAATAGATCTTCACATCCGTATCCGGTAATACATAATTCCGGCAGGCATAGGATATCGGCCTTCAGATCTCTGGCTTCGACAATAGCAGTTTTTATATGTTCCAGATTGGTGTCCCAATCCAAAGGCATTTGATTTAAAGTTGCACTGGCTATTTTTAAAATATGATCCAATGAATTGCTATTAGTTAATATTTAACATTTTACATGTTTTTTCAGCCGCTTCCTGTTCAGCTCTTTTCTTATTGAAGGCATTGCCCTTTCCATATGGTTTTTCATCAATAAATACCTGGGCAATAAATTCCTTGTAGTGTTTACTTTCAATCACATTCATAATATCAAAACGAATTATTTTGCCATTTCTATGCGCCCATTCAATTACCTTGCTTTTGAAGTTAGGATTTATTGAGATAATTTTATCAATATCCAGATGAGGAAACAACAAGGTATTCATAACAAAATATCTGCATTTTTTATATCCCCTGTCAAGGTATACGGCACCAATGAAAGCCTCCAGAGTATCTCCCAGTATTGATTTATACGCTTGCGCATGCCTTCTGGTATCGTTGTAGGTTACTATTTCGTCGAGCCCCAGCTTTTTGCCAAGTAGGTTCAATGATTCACGATTTACAATTCGGGAACGTATCTCAGTCAGAAATCCTTCATCCTTATATGGATATTTCTTAAATAGATAATCTGCTACTATGGCGCTTAAAATAGCATCCCCCAGATATTCAAGCCTTTCATTAGAATCTTTAGAGCCACCAATGTTCTCTTTTGCAACAGAACTATGCTGGGCTGCCAGGTAGTATAGTGAAATGTTAACCGGTTTTATTCCAAGGGTATGATGAATTGATTTGGCTAGTTCTTTGTCTTCCCTGGTTACTGGTTTAAAAAACTGAAATAATCTTGCCCACAATAAGTGCACATTTATACTATTTTTCTAAAAATAACGGAGGTATTATGACCCCCAAACCCAAATGTATTACTTAAGGCTATGTTTATATCTCTTTCTTGAGCCTTATTAAATGTAAAATTAAGGTTATTATCCAAATTATCGTCGTCGGTGAAGTGATTTATCGTAGGCGGAACAAGATTATTTTGCATTGCAAGTATACAAGCTATCGCCTCTACACCTCCAGCTGCGCCAAGGAGATGGCCAGTCATAGATTTTGTAGCACCGATATTTAAATTATATGCGTGTTTCCCAAAAACTTCTTTTATTGCCAGTACCTCGCTAATATCTCCCAATGGCGTGGAAGTTCCATGAACATTAACATAGTCCATTTCTTCTGGGGCAATTTCTGCATCTTCCAGGGCATTCTTCATCACCAGTTTTGCGCCTAATCCATCCGGGTGAGGTGCTGTAATATGGTGTGCGTCGGCTGATAAACCTGCTCCAATTATTTCGCAATAGATTTTGGCTCCTCTTGCCTTGGCATGTTCATACTCCTCAAGTATTAGTGCACCGGCTCCTTCTCCCATTACAAAACCATCGCGGTCTTTATCGAATGGTCTTGACGCAGTTTTTGGGGAATCATTCCTTTCGGATAAAGCTTTCATTGAGCTGAAACCACCAACACCAACTTCAGTGATAGCCGCTTCCGATCCACCTGAAATAATGACATCTGCTTTACCTAATTTGATTAGGTGAAAAGCGTCGATCAGGGCATTTGTAGCAGAGGCACAAGCCGAAACTGTTGCATAGTTTGGACCTCTGAATCCATGAATTATTGATAAGTGCCCTGCACTGATATCGGGTATTAACTTAGGAATGAGAAAAGGACTGAACCTGGGTATGCGATCATTATCAGCATAGCTAATTATTTCATCACTGATGGTTTTTAATCCACCTATTCCAGCAGCCCATATAATTCCGGCACGGTCAAGATTGATGGAATTAACGTCCAATCCACTGTTTTCCATTGCCTCACCGGCAGCTATCAGTGCAAACTGAGTAAAGAAATCCATCTTCCGGCCCTCTTTTCTGTCGAAATAATCGTTAGGATCATAATCCTTAACTTCGCAGGCAAATTTCGTCCGGAAGTGGGTTGTGTCGAATCTTGTTATATCAGCAGCACCGCTTACACCATTGGAAAGCCCTTGCCAGAACTCATTGACATTTTTGCCAATAGGAGTTAGCGCACCGATTCCGGTTACTACTACTTTTTTAAGATTCATGAAATAAATTTCGTGTTAAACTAATATTAGCTCTTGACGTTTTCTTCAAGGTATGAAATGGCCTGACCTACAGTAGAGATATTTTCTGCCTGGTCATCAGGGATCGATATTCCAAATTCTTTTTCAAACTCCATGATCAACTCTACGGTATCCAATGAGTCGGCTCCAAGATCGTTAGTGAAACTTGCTTCAGGAGTTACCTCTGATTCTTCAACCCCTAATTTATCAACAATAATACTTTTTACTTTTTGTGAAATTTCAGACATTTTAGATGCTTTTTAATTTTGACTTTGCAAAGAAAGATATTTATACCAATAATGTCAAACAATTTTTTTTAATCTTATCATTTTATCAAATTTGTAGGAATCGGATAACAAATGAAATAAATTCAATAATTGTGATTAAAATGTACTCTAATGGCTAAAAACAAGCTCATAATTGAATATGAATATGATTTTAGTTTGTATGGAATTATTTCAATATCAAAAGATTATAGGCTGGCCTGGTTAATTAACAAACACATGGATTTACATCTTAGAAAGGAAGAAGATATAAAAATATCCTTTCTTAATGATGAAAATCTTGTTATCTCTAACTATCTGTATGAAACAGAACACGCACAACTTAGGATGCTGAAAAACAAATCGGAAGACAGGAAATCTGATAAAATGTCTTATTTAATCCCGGAGCTGAATAAATTTGATTATCTGATCATGAAAAACGGAAGAATAGGCGATCTTAGCGACCAGGAATTACTCAGGGAGGTCCAAAAGATCAAGGAGGTTCAATATATTGTTGCTTTAGATATAGATAAACTCAAATCTAAAGAGAACCTGATATTTTGACAAAAGCCTGGTATTTGATATGTTGATCAGTGAAAGCTTTGATTAATATTTTTAAAGATAGGTCATCAATATATTCGGAAATAATAGTATTTGCTCTAAATGTAGTAATAATCTGTCAATGAACTATAGGAAAAACTAGAGGAATGAAAACGTCTTTTAACAGAACTAAAATTGTAGCTACTTTAGGTCCCGCCAGTAATACAAAATCAAAGATTCAATCACTTATTAATGCTGGAGCAAACGTATTCAGGTTGAACTTTTCACATGGTTCCCAGGAAGAGAACCTGAAACGAATAAATATTATTCGTGCCATCAATCAGGAATTACTGATGCCTGTTGCCATTCTGGCGGATCTCCAGGGCCCGAAAATACGCATTGGAATGATTGAAGGAGGTTCTGTGCACCTGAAAGTAGGTCAGAAGATCACTATTACAACCAGGGATATTATAGGCACAAAGGATATCATTTCAACACCTTATCAAACCTTACCCTCTGATGTTAATAAAGGAGATATCATATTGATTGATGATGGAAATATTGGTATTCGGGTTATAGGAAAGGAGCGAAAAGAAATTTATGGACAGGTCCTTTATGGCGGACTTTTAAAATCAAAAAAAGGCATTAACCTCCCCAACACAAAGATTTCGATCCCTTCACTTACAGATAAGGATAAAAGCGATCTTGCTTTCTGTCTTGAACATGATGTTGACTGGATAGCACTCTCATTTGTCCGGAAAGCTGATGATATCCTTGAATTGCGCAAGATTATTGAAGAAAGTGGAAAATCCACAAGGATTGTCGCCAAAATTGAGAAACCGGAAGCAGTGGATAATATTGATGGAATAATGGATGCTACCGACGCTTTAATGGTAGCAAGAGGTGACCTTGGTGTTGAGATCCCAATGGAACGGGTTCCAATGATTCAGAAAATGCTTGTTAAGAGAAGCAATGAGGCTGGAAAACCTGTAATTGTTGCAACCCAGATGCTGGAGAGCATGGCATTTAACCCAAGGCCAACCCGTGCGGAATCCAGTGATGTTGCCAATGCCATCATGGATGGTGCCGATGCAGTGATGCTTAGTGTGGAGACAGCGGCAGGTGAATATCCCTCTCTTGCAGTAAGGAGTATGTCAAAAATCATTGAATCGGTTGAAAAGGGCGTAGATTTTATTTTTAATAGAAATTTTGAGGGAGATAAATTCTCTGAAGGATACCTCTTTGACAGGGTATTGGCTTCTGCCTGTAAACTGGCTAATGAAACAAATGCTAAAGTTATAGCAGGAATTACAGGCTCCGGTTATACTGCCTTTAGCATAGCCCGCCAAAGGCCTTTGGCCCAAATTTATATATTTACCGGAAACAAGAAACTTTTAACACAACTGGCCCTTATATGGGGCGTGAAGGTTATCTTTTATGAGAAATTTGAATCAACAGACGATGCCGTGAATGATATACAAAGTATCCTTACTGACCGTAAAGTTCTGAAACCCGGGGATATTTATGTTACAACCAGTACCATCCCTGTAGCCAGTAGGACCAGGAATAATTCAGTTCGGATTAACGTGGTATAGATAATTCACTAAGAATTCGTATTTCCACATATTTTCATATATAAACGGTGAACCTGAAAGAACTTTTTCAGATGAATTGAAGAATGTTTAAGAGATAATATGTATTCCTGTTCCTGAAGTAAATTTTAGAAATCGCCCGGCTTTACGAAAATGATGTCCTCTTTTTCTACAATAACAGCACCTGCTGGCATCCCTTTTGATTTACGAACAAACTTTCTGGGTGTGAATATTATCGGACAGGTGTCAGAATTTTTGTTGGAAGAATTGAATGCAGCCAATTGAGCAGCAATTTGAATGACCGGCTTTGGAAAATTCTTTCCAGATTGATATTTTATCAGCACATGAGATCCTTTTACATCCTATGCATGCAGCCATAGATCCTCTTTGTACCCATACTTAAAAGTGAGTTCATCATTGTTTTTAGCATTTCTTCCTACAAGTATCTGAAAACCCATATGTTCATAAATTTTGAATATTGGTTTATCCGTGGCGACTTCATTTTTTTTCGTAATCAAACCATTCTTAGCTGCGAATATTTTTAATTGTTTCAGATCATTGTGCTTTTCTATGATCTCAATAAATTCAGTCAATTGTTGTGCCTGGCTAATCCTCGATTGTATATTTTTTTCAAGAGTCCGGATCTCTATTTTCTGGTTTTTAGCTTTTCTATAATAGTTTTCAGCATTTTTTTGAGGACTCAAATTTGTCTTCATTTTAATTTGAGTGTTACGGTCGTTATAAAAATCAAATAACTCCACCGTGTCCATACCCGACCTGAGTGCATGAAGATTCGCCATTATTATGTCTCCATATTGCCTATAGTCACCTCCCGTTTTTAAATCCGCAAGCTTTTCTTTTGATTTCCTGATATAATTATTCGACTTTTTTAACTGGTTTTTTATTAACCTGCTCAATACTCCTTTTTCTTTATTTAACCAATACGTTTTATGGTATTCAAGATAAAAATAATTAATCGCTTTTATCGGATCGGTAAAATGCCTTGTTTCCTTTATCCGAGGTAAGAGGCTAAATTTTAAGACGCCTCCTTCCGGATAAATATAATAAAGCGGATTATTCAGCAAAGCCAATGTATCAGAAATCATGTCTTTTTTACTTTGCAAATCATTTGAATTATTAAAGCCTTTTGACTCCAGATAGGCCATTATATTTTTATCAAATGATGGAATAATTATCCTGAGGTTTTCTGTAGTGAGTGATTTGCTTTCTTCAATTATCTGAGTAGACCGATCTAATTCCTTTGGTTTAATTTTGTCTTCATCTCCAGCATCATGCTTAAATACATTTATACATTGATCTTCTTTGTATAAGAGAACATTCGAGAAATTTCCAAAAAGCTTAAAAAGCAGGGTAATCTCATGATCGAGAATTATTGAGAACGCTCTTTCGTGATTATACTGATGAGTCCCGCTTACCGTTCTACCTATTATTTCCGGGAAAAGATCTATGCTGTTCTTTCGGGCTCTTGAATAGTTTGTTGGGAAACTCAGGCAGGAAAATTGATACTTGAGGTCTGCTTTTATCCAGAATTCAACAGATTCTTTCCTAAAAACCAAAATTAATTCATCCTTATTCTGGGAAAAACATGAAATAATTGAAAATCCGATCAATTGTGCTTCCAGTTTTTCAACAAGCTTTTTTAGGAAAAAGTAATTATTATGCACAGCTATATCTTCAATTTTAATCCATCGAAAGCAAGATGTACATTGCCGGGCAACAGACTTGTTACTTCTTTATGAAGCCCCATCTTATGACTAATATGAGTGAGATATGCTTCTCCAGGATTAATTTTTTCGATATGTTCCAGCGCCTCATCCAGTGTGAAATGGGATGGGTGAGGGGTTCTTTGCAGGGCATTCAGTATTAAGATCCTTGAACCATATATCTTTTCAACCTCTTTATCACTTATATAATTTGCATCGGTAATATATGTAAAATCTCCAATTTTATATCCAAATACCTGTAATTCATCATGAAAGACTTCGATAGGGGTAATTTCCAGGTTACTAAAATGAAATGGAGTGCCATTAATCTCCTGAATTAGTACTTTAGGGCCACCTCCATATCCATTTGGTTCAAAAACATATTCGAATTCCTTAACCAGCTGTTCTTTCGTCGTATGATTTGCGAAAACCGGGATGGCTTTTCGTGACATGAAATTATAACTTCTTATATCGTCCATACCCGCTACATGGTCTTTATGATGGTGAGTAAAAAGGACGGCATCCAGTGCTTTAATCTTTTCCCTGAGCATTTGCTGCCGGAAGTCCGGACCAGTATCAATCACAATACTCAATTCATTCGCTAGAATATGTACAGAACTGCGAAGCCGGTTGTCAGCAGGATCAGTGGATGAGCATACTTCACAATTACATCCAATGACCGGTACTCCCTGGGAAGTACCCGTACCTAAGAATGTTAAGATCAAGATAATTCGGTTATTTGACTAAGTTCGAGAAACAATTTCTTGTTTTTCGGGCTCAATTTATCTACATCCACTTCAATTTCTTTCAACATTTCGATCAGACTGTTGATCTTTCCTTCAAGAGAATAGTATTTATTGATGATAGCTATTTTCTGGCTTTTCAGAACGCAGTATCCAGACTTGAAATGTCCGCGTTCATAGCGAAGATTGAAATCTGTTTCAGAATATAGATCTTCAATTTTATTCAGGAAGTGTTTTGTATAATTAAAATTGGCCATTAATCTGCAGTAAGATCTTTCACGAGGGTCACCAATTGATCAAAGTTGAGTGGTTTCTGCAAAAACTCATTGATCCCGATCTCCTGATACTCTTCCAGGCTTAGATTCCTGGCATTTCCTGTAATGGCTATAATTGGTATTTTTGATTTTTGCGGATCCTCCAGACTTCTGATTTTTTCAGTGCACTCAATGCCATCCATAACTGGCATATTAATATCCATCAGAATTATGTCAAAAGATCCAGCTTCAAGAGCGTCTAATACCTGTTGGCCATTTTTTACAGATGATATCTCATAGTTTTGAATAGACAGTATTTTCTTTGTAAGATTCTGGATAACAGAACTGTCTTCAGCAATTAATACCTTCTTAGGGGCGCTCATCTTTAGATATTTTTAATATTTGGTTAAACTTATTTTTAAACTCTTCAAATGTTAAGTTAAGCAATTTTAAATCTTCTTCAAGGGTTTTGTAGTTTTCATTTTTTATATTCCGCTCAGTCAATTCAGCCTGCTTAGATAATTTTTCAACCCCGAGAGTTCCTGCATTACCTTTCAAGGTATGCAGATGCTTTCTTATTTCTTCATAATCATCTTTCTTGACCGCTTCCAGGCTTGATCCTATCTGTTCGGTTGTTTCTTCAAGGAAGTCGTTGAATACCTGATGTACCATTTCTTCTCCACCCAGGTCAATCAGTTGGTTTACCGTATCCATATTGAGAATTTCACCACGCTCTTCCTCTTCATTCCCATTTCCGTTAAAGATCTGTTCATCAAGTACCCATTGTCTTACTTTATTCAGGAGATCATTTGCCCGGATAGGTTTAGCAATGTAATCGTCAAGACCCTGGCTAAGAAAACGTTCTTTGTCTTCTTTCATCGAATATGCGGTCATGGCAACGATTGGAGGTTGTACCTCCAGCTTCATTTCTTTAATCTTCCTGGTTGCAGTCACGCCATCCATTTCAGGCATCTGGATATCCATGAAAATAAGATCATACTTATTCGTGGCAGCCAGTTCGATGGCCCTTTTTCCATTTTCCACAAGGGTGACGATACAACCTGATTTTTTAAGGATCTCACCAGCAACCTGCCGGTTAACACCATTATCATCAACTAAAAGAATTTTGGGTTGTTCTTCTTCAAAATAACCTTCAATCTTAATGTCATTATCAACTATTTTATTCTCAACAATAACAGTTTTCTTTGTAGGCTCTGCCTCGAAAGTGAACCAGAATGAACTTCCAAGGCCTAAAGTTGAATACACACCAATTTTGCCACCCATCAGTCTGGCCAATTCCTTGGATATTGCAAGGCCAAGTCCTGTGCCACTATATGATTTGGTGGTACTGTTATCAATCTGGCTGAAAATGCCAAACAACCTTCTGATGTTTTCCGGTGAAATACCTATTCCTGAATCACTGACCACACAACGGATAATATTCTTCTGACCTGGAATTCTGGCCTTTTTTAAATCAATGTCTATAGATCCACCACCTTCTGTAAATTTAATTGCATTGGAGATCAGGTTAGATAAAATCTGTAACAACCGGGTTTCATCAATTAATACATATTCCGGAAGTTTCTCGCTAAGGTGATAATACAAATTGATGTTTTTGGCCAGGGCTTGCTGTGCAAACAAAGCATATATCTTATCCATCGTATTCCTCAATTTGACTGGCTCTTGCTTTAATTGCATTTTGCCTGCTTCTATCTTAGAGAGGTCCAGGATATCATTCAAAATATTCAGGAGAGTTTCCGAGGATTTTTTGATGGTTTGGATATAATGCTTCTGGTCAGGTGTGATACTAGTGCCCTCCATGAGGTCTATCATGCCGATAATCCCGTTCATAGGTGTTCGGATCTCATGACTCATATTGGCAAGGAAAAGTTCTTTCACTTTAAGAGACCGTTCAGCAACTTCTTTGGCTTGTTTAAGTTCAAGGTTGGTTTCTTTAAGCTTTGTTATGTCCCTGGCAACACCTTCCAGAGCAATGGATTCCATATTATTATCATATACAAGGCGCAAGTTGCATAAACTTTGAATGATCCTGCTGTCTTTGTGAATCAAGGCGGCTTCAAAATCCCTGATGCTCTTTTCCCTGACAATATCTTTTAAAAGGTCTTTCGATTTTTTGGAATACAAATAATAATTTGTAATGTCTTTGCCAATGAGTTCATCAGCTTCATAACCCAGAAATTCTTTTACTGAAGGACTAAGCATTGTAATCTCGCCATCAAAACTACAACGGAAATAAACGTCCTGGAAGGACTCAAAAATATCCCTGAACTGCTCCTCGCTTTTTGTTAAAGCGATCTCGGAGAGTTTTTTGTCAGTAATATCATAAGCGATACCCGAGACTTCCTCAATTACATTGTCCTCAAGAAAAATTGGATTTAATATGATGTTTTTCCAGGATATCTTTTTTGTCTTGTGGTTTATGAATTTCAACTCAAATTGCACACTCTTTCCTTCAAAAGCCTTGCTGTATTTCAACTCCCAGAAAACCGTCCTGTTGATCTCATTAATATCTTCAGGGGGTGTACTGAATTTCGAATCCATCATATAATTTCCCTGCAGGAATTCAGAGAAATTATGGTTATATGAAGAGAACAGCAAAGCTCTGTCGACTGACCAGATCATATGGTCTCCACTTTCGAATATTGACTGCATCCGGGCCGATTGTTCCCTGATTTGAATTTGCTTTTGTTGCCGGTCAATTGCGGTTGCTATCTGACTTGATATAAAAACCAGAAGGTCAAGGTCTTTCTTACTATAGGCTTTTTTATCCGTATAACTCTGGACCACAATAATGCCGATGATATTCCCGCCTTGTTTGAGTGGAACGCCTAGCCAAACTTTTGGTAAGCTCCCATGAATTGTAAGCTTTTTCTTTTCCTGTAATTGAACCAGTTCTTTTTCGGTGTAAAAAACTGGTTTCTCGTTAGAAATCGCATGTTCTGTTAATCCATTGCCAAAAGGTCTTTTCCGAATTTTTTCAACTTCTTGACTTTTTTCATCTTTAAAATATGGGAATTGTACATAGGATTTTTCATCATCACAAAGTGCGACATAGAAATTGTCTGCTGTTACGATTTTTTGCAGCTCTTTATGGATCTCTATAAACAGGGAATCAAGGTCAGCTGTGTTGAAGGTTAAATTAGAAATACTATAATACAGGTTTTGTGCTTTTTCGGCTTTTAGCCTTTCAGTGACATCGAAAAATATTCCCCTGCATTCTTTCTTTTTTCCTTTAACAAAACTGCAATTTAAGTTGCCAGTAACAAAAACCTTCTCCCCATCCTTAGTTTTCAGTACTGTATCAATCTTTAATTCATTGTCTTCTTCTGATATTTCGTTCAGCTTATTGATTGTGCTTTCAATTACGCTTTCAGCAAGAATTTTCTTAAATGTCAGATTGGGGATGTCATCATTCGTATATCCTAATTTATCCTTCCAGGTTTTATTTACAAATAAGAAGTTACCATCTGGGGAAGTGATTTGTATCAGGTCGTTTGCGCTGTCAAACAGGTTCTTTAACTGTTGATTTGATTCTTCTAGGGCATGGGTGACTTTCAATTTTTCTGTTATGTTCTCCCCTACCAGCGTAATGGATGGCATTTCATGCTCTTCATCATACAATAGAATAGAGCTGAAGCTGATTTTTGATTTTTCCCGGAATGAACTTCTTAAGAAAGCATCGATTGACCTCGCTTCGTTCTTTAAATCAAATAAATCCTTAACAGGATGTAACTGTATACCATCAGAATCAACAAATTCAAGGAAACTGTAGACATCCTCACCCAGTATTGCCTTTTTATCGATACCTAATAACTCAGCAAAGTTATCATTACAATAAGTAACCTGCAGACTTCGGTTAATAGTCAAGGATATCAGGTTGGAATAATTCAGGGATTCTTGTAATTTCTTTTCAGATTCAAGCAATTCCTGCATCTTTTCCTTTTTTAAATCGGAGATATTATTGCCCTTTTCGATAGCTGTTGAGATATATCCCATATAATTACCATCATTATCGTATAAGGGGATCCCTGATTCATAGATCAGATTAACCTGTTTATCATATCTTATTAAACGATATGTAATTTCATATTTTGATTTGGATTTGAAAGCTTTTTTCAACGAATCCTCAAGAATCAGCTTGTCATCCGGATGGACGTGTTTTATCCATCCATTATTTAATTCATCCTTTAACCTTGAGCCTGTATATTGTAGCCATTGCTTGCTGAAATAGTAATATTCATTCTTGTCATTACACATCCGTATTAGAAATGGTGTCGGATGAGCAATTTTAGTTCTTCCAGAACTTCGTTTAGAAAGGTCTTCCAGAAGGTGGTCGCTAATCATGCCGGCAGGTCTTTCTGAAAATTCCATTACAAATGTGTCTTTCTCCCGCCTGGATATATTCACACTTTCTTTGAATTCGTAACCATGCCTATGCTGGAATTTCAGCTCCTGAGTTATAGAACTGCCTTCATCAATATCTGAAATTATTTCAGTGAGGATTGCGTTTGAGAGATGTTCTTTTTCTTGAAATTCCGGGAAAAGAACGCCTACGGCTACACCTTCCAGTTCGTCTGGTCTGAAGCCAAAAAGATCACTTACTTCATAAGCCCGGGTAATATACATGTCTTTGATTTCCACCGATGGAAAGAGATAAGCAGACATTTTAACGACAAGATCCTCGGTCTGATCATCTAGCTTTTTAATAACTCCCGGTTTCTTTTTTGATTTCATGTATAGCCGATACTACCTGATTTTCAAATTTAAATAAATTAATAAAAGAATTCATGAATTATCATTTATTAAAGTAAATTGAAATCATAAATCCCCATTTAATGAACGACAAACTGAAATTGATTGTTGTATCAGGCCCCACCGGAATTGGGAAAACAGAACTTTCAATACAGCTTGCCAGGAAGTTGGATTGCGATATTCTATCGGCTGATTCAAGGCAGATATACCGTGAAATGAATATCGGAACAGCTAAACCCACTCTTCAGGAATTAGAAGCTGCTAAACACTATTTTATAAATTATAAAAGCATTCACGAATACTATAGTGCAGGTAGATTTGAGGTAGATGTTATGAAATTGCTTAGTAAATACAGGAAGGAGACCATTTTGATGACAGGTGGATCAGGATTATACATTAAAGCCGTATGTGAGGGAATTGATGAATTTCCTGGCCCTGACCTGACCCTTAGAAACAATCTTCAAATAAAGTTTGAAGAAAAAGGTTTAGATCACCTTACTGATGAGTTGAAAAGTTTGGATTACGATACCTGGAAGTCCATTGACTTGAAAAATCCCAAAAGAGTAATTCGGGCATTGGAAGTTATTCAACAAACTGGCAGAAAATATTCTGAGTTAAAAAACAATGAAAAAAAAAGCAGAGACTTCGATATCTTAAAAATTGGTCTCGATATGCCTCGAGAAGACCTGTTTAACAGGATCAACCTGCGTGTGGATGGCATGCTGGAAGCAGGATTGCTGGATGAGGTGCAGTCATTATTGCCTTTTAGAAACCTTACGGCTTTACAAACGGTTGGTTACACAGAGTTTTTTGAATATTTTGATGGAAAATATGACCTGGATGAAGCCATTCGTCTATGTAAACGTAATACCCGGAGATATGCGAAACGCCAGCTGACCTGGTTTAGAAAAGATGAAAACATTCATTGGTTTTCGCCGGACAACTATGAACAAATTTTATCCCTGATCTCAAATTATATTACCTCAAAATAGCATTTCATTTAACATAAGGTGAAAAACAAACCCGTTTTCTCCGAAAATTCAAAAAAATAAAATATATAGCATAAATATGATCCAATATTATATTTATTTGCATAATATTTTTATTATTGCATCTCAATTGTATCCAAAAAATTATAAAATCACATAAATTATTATAAATCAGGTTTAAAATTAATCGATGAAAAAGTTTAATTGGAAAGTTTTGTATGTTACAGGCTTCTTTTTTCTATTGAGTTCTGGAAGTTTGTTTGCTTCTGATGGTGTTGAAATAGACAGCGGCGCCACAGCATGGATGCTTACCTCAACAGCCCTGGTATTGTTAATGGTACCCGGGTTGGCTATGTTTTATGGCGGATTGGTAAGGACTAAGAATGTGTTAGGCACTATGATGCACAGTTTTGCAGCAATGGGTGTGATGACTGTATTATGGGTAATAGTGGGATACAGCATGACCTTTGGCAGCAATGTATTATGGGGATGGTTTGGCTGGAATTCAGCCTATGTATTCCTGGATGGAATTGATAATTCTATTCTTGAGGCGGGTGTTCCGGAATATGTGTTCTCCATGTTCCAGGGAAAGTTTGCAATTATTACTCCTGCCTTAATTGCTGGTGCATTTGCAGAAAGGGTGAATTTCAAGGCCTATGTATTTTTTATTGCCGTATGGGGCCTGTTGGTATATAATCCTTTATGTCATTGGGTATGGGCAGAAGATGGTTTTCTATTTAACCTGGGAGCCAATGGGGCGATCGATTTTGCCGGAGGTACAGTGGTACACATTTCTGCCGGAGTGAGCGGTTTAATAGCTGCCATTTATCTGGGGGCAAGAAGAGGCTTTCCTAAAACCAGTATGCCGCCAAGCAACCTTGTAATGACCATGATAGGTGGTGGTCTCTTATGGGTAGGTTGGTTTGGTTTCAATGCCGGGAGTAGTATCTCCAGTGGATTATCCACAGCTCAGGCACTGACAGCCACTCAGGTTGCTGCTGCTTCAGGTGCTATTGCCTGGGTAGTTATTGAATATTTTCATGCGGGTAAAGCCACCGCACTTGGATTTGTTTCCGGTATCCTCGCCGGTCTTGTTGCGGTAACTCCTGCTGCAGGTGTGGTTAAGCCATTCGGGGCTTTTATCTTAGGGATCATCGCCTCGGGATTATGTTATTATGCGATTATTATGAAAAATAAGCTTGGATACGACGATAGCCTGGATGCATTTGGCATACATGGCATTGGTGGTATTGTTGGAGCCATTTTCCTTACTTTCTTTATACGAGAGGCCTGGATGGCAGATGCTGCTGTTGCAGCTGGTGGAAGCTGGACAATGATGCAGCAATTGGGTGTACAGGTAGCTGCTGTTCTGATAGCAATTGTTTATGCAGCTGTACTAACACTTATTCTGATCTGGATTACTGATAAGTTATTTGGCATGAGGTCAACAGCAAAGAATGAAATGGAAGGACTTGACAGTGCCTATCATGGTGAACATGGATATGGAATGCTTAACCCTAACTAGAATTTGACATGAAACTGATTACTGCAATTATAAATGAAACTAAACTCGACCAGGTTCGAGAAGCACTGATAGAAGCTAAAATTACCCGGATCACAGTATCCCGGGTATCTGGCCATGGTCAGCAAATGGCTGAAGAAGATATAATCAGGGGCCAGAAGTTGGTCCCAAATCTGGTGCCAAAGGTTCGGCTTGAGATCGCCGTAAATAACGAATATGTTGATACTACCGTTGACACCATCATAAAAGCTGCCAGAACTAATTCCCATGGCGTTGTGGGAGATGGAAAAATCTTTATTACCGCCCTTGAGGAATGTATCCGAATTCGGACAAACGAAAGAGGAAGCAAAGCAATTTAATGGATAATTTGGGGAGGCCTGCAAATATGAATGGCCTCCCTTTTTTTTAAATTAAGTCTTTGGTTTTTTTTATGTCAAAATAACCTTACTTCACATTTTTACAATTCTCAGGGATTAAATTCCTGCCTCAATTCATTTTTGACCGTTAAATCCTCCTATTACTTAAATTATAAAACCCGAATAAAATTTCTATTTCGGCACTGAACATGCCATATTTGCCCTTTAATAAATGCTCCAATTAATTTTTTAACAGGAACTCTATAAAATGTACTTTTTCTATCCTATCTTAAGATTTTTCAACGATAGATATGATAAAATAAAATTCCAATAATTATGCAATTGACCATATACGACATTCTCATTATCTGCCTTTACCTGGCGTCTACCGTGATAATCGGCCTTGTATTAAGAAGACGGGCCCAAAAAAATAAACAGAATTATCTGCTTGGTGGGAACAAGCTGCCCTGGTATCTGCTTGGGCTATCAAACGCGTCCGGAATGTTCGATATATCTGGCACCATGTGGCTTGTTACCATATTGTTTGTGTATGGATTGAAAAGCGTCTGGCTTCCATGGTTATGGCCTGTATTTAACCAGATCTTTTTGATGGTTTTTCTTTCCATGTGGTTAAGGAGATCTAATGTAACTACTGGAGCAGAATGGATTGGTACACGTTTCGGTTTTGGAGGAGGGGCCAGGTTAAGCCATAAAATTGTGGTCATTTTTGCCTTGATCATGGGCCTTGGTTACCTGGCTTACGGGTTTATCGGATTGGGTAAATTCGTCGAGATCTTCCTTCCCTGGGAAATTGTATCCCCGTATATCCCATTTGAAGTGGCTCCTGAATATGTGGCCCATGTGTATGGTATAGTATTTACTTTATTTGCTGTATTATATGCTCTACTCGGTGGGATGATGAGTATTGTCTGGGCGGATCTCATTCAATATATAATAATGGCGCTTTCGAGCATTGTCATTGGGATCATAGCCATGAATGCCATGGCAGCAAATGATTTTCTGGTACCGGAAGGTTGGACAAGTCCATTTTTTGGATGGAACCTTGATCTTGACTGGTCGGGAATAGTTACTGAAGTGAACAGAAAAATTTCTGAAGACGGATTTTCATTGTTTTCGGTGCTGTTTATGATGATGGTCTTTAAGGGGATCCTGGTAAGTATGGCAGGCCCTGCACCAACGTATGACATGCAGAAGATCCTGTCATCTAAATCACCAAGAGAAGCTGCCTTAATGAGTGGCTCTGTATCCCTAATCCTGATGCCCATCAGGTACTTCATGATCGCCGGTTTTGCAATCTTAGGATTAATATATTATGATAAACTGGACCTGATCGTTGCAGGAAATATTGATTTTGAACAGATCCTTCCTTCAGCCATCAATGAGTTCGTCCCGGTTGGGTTTATGGGATTGTTGCTGGCTGGTTTGCTGGCAGCATTTATGTCGACCTTTGCAGGTACCCTGAACGCCACACAAGCATATATCGTAAATGATATCTATTTGAAATACATCAATCCCAAAGCATCCAATATTAAAATAAAATCCATCAATTATATTGCAGGACTTTCAATGGTAACGATAAGTATCATTTTTGGATTCTATGCAAAAGATGTGAATGATGTCTTACAATGGATCGTTTCCGGCTTATATGGAAGTTATGTGGCTGCCAATGTACTGAAATGGTACTGGTGGCGGTTTAATGGTCATGGATTCTTCTGGGGAATGGTTGGCGGATTAATTCCGGCTTTATCCTTCAGATATATTTTCCCCGGTATTTTGGATTTGTATTATTTTCCTTTAATGCTCCTGATAGCGGTGACAGGATGTATCCTTGGCACCTATCTTGCCCCTCCGGTCGATGAGGATGTCTTGAAGAAATTTTATAAGAATGTACGCCCATGGGGCTTTTGGAAGCCTATCCATGATAAGGTAGTAGCCGAAGACCCTGATTTTAAAAGAAATACTAATTTCAAACGGGACATGTTTAATGTAGTAATTGGAACAATCTGGCAAACCGCGCTTGTGATCTTCCCGATCTATATCATATTGCTAGAAGGTGTTCCTACCATGATAAGTATTGCAGTGGCCATTGTATGCACCTTGATCCTTAAGAAAACGTGGTGGGATAAACTTCCAAAAGACAAATAATGTTGTATCAATCAAAATTAAAAGAATGAAGTACGGACATTTCGACGACAGCAATAAGGAATATGTTATAACGGATCCCAAAACACCTTATCCCTGGATCAATTACCTGGGGAATGAAGATTTTTTCAGCCTGATCTCAAATACGGCTGGTGGATATTCTTTTTATAAGGATGCGAAATTTAGAAGGTTAACAAGGTTCAGGTATAATAATGTGCCTATAGATGATGGGGGAAAATATTTTTATATAAAAGATGGTGAGACGATATGGTCACCCGGCTGGAAACCTGTAAAAACAGAACTGGATAAATATGAATGCCGTCATGGACTTAGTTATACCCGTATTTCAGGGCAGAAAAATGAATTGTCTGCTGAAATCTTGTATTTTGTTCCCCTTGGGTTCTGGGGAGAGATCCAGAAGGTAAGCCTGAGGAATGTAGGAGAGGAGAGGAAAAAGTTTAAATTATTTTCGTTTGTTGAGTGGTGCCTCTGGAATGCAGAAGACGACATGACCAATTTTCAGAGGAACTTCTCGACCGGGGAAGTAGAGGTTGAAGGATCAGTAATATATCACAAGACGGAATACAAAGAGCGGAGAGATCATTATGCTTTCTACTCAGTAAACTCAA
This sequence comes from uncultured Cytophagales bacterium, assembly GCA_942491935.1. GTDB lineage: Bacteria > Bacteroidota > Bacteroidia > Cytophagales > Cyclobacteriaceae > JAGTVG01. The sequence goes on along the minus strand of CALOCZ010000041.1, from coordinate 14,524 downwards.
AGATTGATGGATTCGAAACGGACAGGGATACTTTTCTCGGATTGTATAACGGATTTGAAAAGCCTGCTGCTGTTGAAAACGGCAGTTTAAATAACAATATCGCACACGGGTGGTCTCCTATAGGATCACATTGCATTGAAATTGAACTGGAACCTGGAGAATCCAAAAACCTGATATTCATGCTTGGGTATGTGGAGAACGAAGCTTCGAAGAAATGGGAATCCAAGGGAATTATCAATAAGCAGAAGGCAAAGGATATGATCTCCTCTTTTGATTCTGTTGAGAAAGTGGATAAAGCACTTACAGAATTGGGCTATTTCTGGGATGATCTGCTTTCAAAATACCAGGTGGAAAGTGGTGACGAGAAGCTGGATAGAATGGTGAACATCTGGAATCAGTATCAGTGTATGATAACCTTCAATTTTTCCAGAAGTGCTTCCTATTTCGAATCCGGGATTGGCAGGGGTATGGGATTTCGGGATTCCAACCAGGACTTGATTGGATTTGTACACCAGGTCCCTGAAAGGGCCCGTGAAAGAATCCTTGATATCGCTGCTACTCAATTTGAGGACGGCGGAGCATACCATCAATACCAACCATTAACAAAAAGGGGAAATGATGCTGTAGGGGGAAATTTCAATGATGATCCATTATGGCTCATACTATCCACTACAGCTTATATTAAAGAAACCGGGGACTATTCAATATTAGAAGAACAAGTCCCTTTTGATAATGATGAAAGTGTAGCCCAGAGTCATTTCGAACATTTGAGAAGATCTTTTTATCATGTGGTTAATAACCTCGGACCCCATGGTTTGCCATTAATCGGCAGGGCAGACTGGAATGATTGCCTGAACCTGAATTGCTTTTCGAATGATCCTAATGAATCTTTTCAGACTACCGAGAATAAAGAAGGTGGTGAGGCGGAATCTGTTATGATTGCCGGCATGTTTGTATTATATGGTACCGAGTTTGTCAATTTGTGCAAAAAAATAGGCAAAAATGAGCTTGTTAAAGAAGCAGAAAGACATATAAAGAATATGAAGGCGGCAATCGATCAGTATGGTTGGGATGGGAAGTGGTTTATCCGGGCCTACGATTTTTACGGTAAAAAAGTAGGAAGTGATGAAAACGATGAAGGGAAGATATTTATAGAATCACAGGGATTTTGTACCATGGCTGGGATTGGATTGGAAGATGGCCGTGCAAAGACAGCCCTCGATTCAGTTAAAGAAAGACTGGATTGTGAATACGGGATTGTACTTAATAATCCGGCCTTTACCCGGTATATAATCGAATATGGTGAGATCTCTACCTATCCGGCGGGATATAAGGAAAATGCAGGCATTTTTTGCCATAATAATCCATGGATCATGATTGGTGAAACCCTGCTTGGAAGGGGAGACCGGGCTTATGAATACTATAAAAAAATAGCCCCATCTTTTCTTGAAGATATAAGTGACCTCCATAAAACGGAACCATATGTATATGCCCAGATGGTTGCAGGGAAAGATGCATTTAAACCCGGGGAAGCTAAAAATTCCTGGTTAACGGGAACTGCGGCGTGGAATTACTATGCCATTACCCAATACATCCTGGGGATTCAACCGGATTACGACGGAATGATCATCGATCCTTGTGTACCGGAAAGTTGGAATGGCTTCAGTATAATAAGAAATTTCAGGGGTGCTGTTTATCAGATCGAGGTTAAAAATCCGGACCATGTGAGTAAGGGTGTAAAATCCATCACAGTAAATGGCCAAACGATTGATGGGCCTGTAATCCCGATATTCTCGGAGGGGAGCAAGAACCAGGTTGAAATTCTTATGGGTTAAACAAAAATATAATCCCGCCTAGTGGCGGGATTATGAAGGAACTAAGAAAGCAGAGGTGATCGGAATTTAACTAATAATTGTGGTCAATTATTTTTATTAAATTTTAAGCCATGCGTGATCTACTCGTTTTCATAGCATAGACGGAAATATTTCTTTCCCGTTATTTCAGTTAATAGATCTGATTTGCTTATTAATCTTTCTATTTTGTATTCATTTCCAGTCCCAAATGCAATTACTTTGAAATCCTGATCTACGATCTCAACTGAAACTTCTTCAATCTCATTTTTTGCTTGGAATTCATCCATTACTTCCAGAATGTCGTATTGTAATTCAGAATCGCTAGAATTTATAACTGATTCTATATCCATTAGGGTAAGTGCACTGGACTTTTGAATATTAACAAGTATGAGGAGAAAGAGGCATCCAAGTAATTGAGCTATTTTTATGTTTTTCATGGTAATAGTAATTTAATCTCACCCTAAAATATGCCAAGCGCGTGCCAAACTTTATAAATATCTCTAAATCAGGCTGTTATGGATTCGATAAATTTTAAATATTGTATCAAAACCGGACACCGGGCTTAATTGTGTCTTAAAAACATATATAAATCATAAGAAATGAGCGGTCCAGCAGGAGGGGCTTAAAATAATTTCAAAAAGTGTACGAAAATGAACAGTAAAATGCAGTTGTGGCTTATATTATTAATTCTGCGACGTCTACTTTCAGATTTCTGATCAGCATTGAAAAATCGGCGAGTTTGTTTCTTTCCAGATTAACAATTACCGTAAAATCATCATCAAAGCCCGCTGACCTGATCGCAGGATTGAATAAGATCTTATTGCAAAGGTTTTTAAATTCACTCAAATTTTTACTTTTCAATTCAAATTGCATTGTTCTTCAATTTTAAGTGCTTTTAATAGCATTACAAGTCATTTTATTATACATACTTGACTCCATCAATGATTTTGAAATGACGAGAAATGGAAATGAACTGGAATTTTTCGGGTATGAGCGATTCAGAAAAATCTCTTTGAGTGTTTACCTTTTTTGGGGGAAACGGATATATGTTCGGATAAACATTATAAACAACCAGATTTAAACACAATATGTGAAAGAATAAAACCAGCTATATAACCAACCAATAGTATAGTGACCTAACCATCCGTATTTATTCACATTTTTTAGTAGCTATGATTACTGTGAAACGGATATTGCTAATATTATTCATCATTTTTGGCTGCATTGTATCAATTAAAGCCAGAGAGCGAAAAGAAATTAAAGGTGCATTGATTACTGCATCTTGTGACACCCTCTATGGATATTTAAAGAAGATATCAGATAAAAAGCAATTTGAAACTATTTTATTCAGAAAGGTGTCTGAGCTTGAATTTCAGGAATATGATCCATTGTTTGTGGAGGCTTTTATATCGGATGAATTCAGCCTGATCTCCCATAAAATCAGAATAAACAACATAGATCAGTATATTTTTATTGAAAAGATATATGATGGGAAAATGGACTTGTATTTTTCAAGGTTGGAGATCACTTCCGACCTTATCAACGATTACTATGATCTTTTTTTTGTTGAGATTGAAGAAGGATTAATAATACAGCTTAGGAAACAGTTTCTCATCCGTACCTTAACTGCGATATTCAATGATTCGGATTGTACACTCGCCCGGATTGACACCAAAAAATTTGATTATTATTATTATAAAGATAATAAACTGATTGACCTATTCGCAACGTATGATAATTGTCAACGTCCTGATCTGGTATTAAAAATAAATCCGCGAAATGCCAAAATTCTAAATCCCTGATCCAGGCTTTTAAGACAGGAACGGGTAGTTATAAAACTTCAATGGAAAGGTTTTTCTAAAATCAAATCCAAAGAAAAGCTTGAATACAACATTCCTGATCAGGATATTCTAAAACGAGTCCCGGGAATTGTGAAATCAAACGCAGCGGATGGAATGAAAAAAATATGTTGCGGTTGGTCACGAGCTATAATTACTGGTACAATGATCCCAAGTAAAAAAACTGATCAGGATAAATCCTGACCAGTTCTGATATATAAGAGATTTGAGTATTGATTAGAAATTTGAACTTTTAAAATTCTTCTTGATCTCTATGGATGCCAGTGCTTTTTCCTTAGAGATTTTCTGTTGATCGAATTGTTTAAGTACTGACATTTTTACAGAAACGTCTATTGTTTTAGGAATGGTACAATCCTCGCACCTGGTCATTTTGATCTTCATTAACAACATTTCATCATCCTGTAAGGAGCGTATCGTTCGGCCATAATCTATAATGAAGGACTTGATATCCGATTCAAACTTCGGATACAGCTCCTCAATGGCGGCTTTCCTTTCTTCGGAACTGACTTTTTCCTTGTCAATTACGGGCATGCTATAATATCTGCCGTCTACATAGGATGAGTAGGTGCTAATGGTATATATCACTCCAAAGTTATCCAGGATCTCATAGTTAGGGGTTCGCTCGGTAAAGAAGGTAGTTGACATTTTGGGGCTGTAGTACTGCTTAAAAATATTTGCGAACATATCCAGATCTGCACTTTTTCTTTCAGGTGCAGCTCTTTTGATTATTACCTTTTCCTTGAAAGTATCAAAATCAATTTTTCCTGTTTTATAATCTGTAACTACTTTTTTAGATACTTCAGCAGAAAAACCTGATCCTTTATTCTTACCTGAATAAATGCCGGTTGAACCACTGTCATCTGCATCAACATCTACATCGGCATCAACCCAGACATCATCAGATTCGTCAAAGCCATATATTAAAATATCCTGATCAAAGGGTGAATCCTGTTTAACAAGAATATTATCAGTTGGTTTAAGCTGACCAATAAGGTCGGCATAATCAGCCAGGAATGTAATGATGGCCTGTTCCGCTTTCTCCATTGAAGCTTCCATATTTTCTGAATATTCAGCTTGCCATACGAGTGCCTGGGCCTCTGCTTCCTTGGCTATTTCTGCAATGGCCTGGGCGTTGACTTCTATTTCTACCATCGCCTCAGCAAGTTCTTCCTTTTCCGATTCAGAAAGCCCTTTTTGCTGTTTGGCAAGTTCTTCCTGTTTTCTTGTCAATTCTTCCTGCTTTTTAGCCAACTTCTCAGCTTCTTCCACATAGGCTTTTATATCCTCCTCTATTATAATAGATCCATCATTAGATCCACTTGTTCTAATCCGGACCCGGGGAGCTACAACAGCTTTTGGTGGCCTAGCATGGATCATCGAATAATGTTTTGGTATTGTGAATATCACACCATAACCTTGAACATAAGACCCACTTATTGAACCAGAACCCCAATACCTTTCCGAGTCACCTTTTAACATAGTTGCCAATACATTTTTAGCTATTTCAAGGTCTCTGTTCATTTTATCCTCATCAATGTTCTGCGCAATTGCACTTCCGCTGATGAGTATTATTAATATTATTGCTAACCGTTTCATATGACTTTTCATTTATTTTCGAGATTAATTGAGCTTTTATTGCAGCCAATGACCTATGGTCAGGGGCCTGTTATTACCTTTTAATTATTTTGATCATTTACCGTTGTCAATATGCTTGCAAGCATTTGATCAGTTTCTTCCTTTTGAGTCTGTTGGTTTTCCTGAAGTGTGATCAAACTTCTCCTGATCAACCTCAGATCTTCTTTCCTTTGATTTTCCATATAATCCGAGAACTCTGTAAGCACCGCTTGAAAATAATCCTGTTGCTGGACACTGGATGATTGCAGATATGTTTGAAGTACTTTCAGATTATTACTTCTAACATTCGACAGAAATATATCCAGCTCTTTTTTAGTCACTACATCTGAAGCAGCATACGACGGTGTCATTAGAGTGTTCTGCTTTGATTCGAGCGATGCAAACCGGGTATCTATATTATTTTCAGTTTCTGTCAACTTCGAGAATATATAGGTATTGTTTTTTGCAATTTCTGCATTGACCATTGCCGCTACTTGTTCCTGAGTATAACTTGCTTCCGAACCTGTTGTATTGGCTTTGTTGAAACCTATATATAGGGACTGGTCCTGGTAGGTAATGGTGAAATTGGTTAAATAACCTATAAGTAAAACTATCACCAGAGAAGCAGCCACAGCGATAAATGGTTTGAACATGAGCAAATTTCTTCTTTTGAACATGCTTGCCCAGGAATCAGAGCCTTGTTTCCCCCAAAGGAAGAAAGGTTCCATAACCTCCTTGTCCTGGATTTGTGCAAGTCCTTTTCTCATTTCCTTTAAGTTTTCGAATTCTCTCTTAAGCTCAGGATTTTTTTCCATGGCTATCTCAAATTGCTGCCTTTCTTCAGTCGACATTTCGTCATAGAGATAAGTTATCAGTTCTTTGTTGAAATCTTCTGTACCCATGATTATTTATATTCTAAGTTTAATCCACTATTTTCTATTGTTTTTCTAAGGCTCTTCAGCCCATAATACAACCTTGATTTTGCTGTATTCTCAGAAATCCCCAGGGTTTCAGCAATCTCCCGGAATTTCATACCTTCATATTCCTTCATAATAATGACCACTTTCTGTTCTTCCGGTAGTGTTTTTAATATATTACCCATTATTTCTTCTGTTTCTTTCCTCTGAAATTCTTTTTCGGGCTGAAAATTAATTTCTTCCATTCGCTTAGCATCATCGCTTTGAAATATAGAAAACCAGGTTTTTCTTTTCTGTCTTCTGTCCTCTTCATGACATTGATTGATCGCCACCTTGTAAAGCCAGTACTTGAAACTTTTTACATTTTTTATACTGTCGAGATTATTATAAACAGATATAAAAGTTCTCTGGGTTACTTCCATGGCCAGGTCATGATCACCAAAATATTTCAAAGCAACGTTATAGATCCTTTTAAACCACAATCCTACTAGTTTTCCAAATGCATGGTTATCACCTTTCTGTGATTTTTCTACCAGGCATTCACTGTGATATAAGGCTATGTCTCTTAATGTTTCTACCATTGATTTAAGAAGCTTCTGGACTATAGATGAAACAGAGTTGTAAAAAGTTTTAAAAGTTAGAAAAAAAAACTGAAAAGAACTTATTTTCTCATTTTTTGAACAACCAGGTAATTAGTTCCTGCAATAGTCCAAGGCCATAAGCTGTTAGCTGAAGAAAAGCTGCCCATATTCCAAGAATTGATATCAGCAGGTTATGTGTCTTGAGCAGCGCATCGATAAACAGGATTACGAAATAAATTGAATAAATAACCGAAAGTATTTCTGCTAAAGGAGGATACAAAAACCATAATAAAATGGTTATAAGTAATCCAAGGGTAAACATGGCTGGAAGAAAATGAACCAGCTTGAGCTGATCCGGGAAAAACCGGGCAATATTGATCCTTGCGGTTCCAAAAAAGTGAAGTTGCCTAAAAAATTTATACCATGAAGTGCGCCTTTTATGATACACAAATGCATCTTCTATCAATCCAACTTTATATCCCATCTTTTGTATTCGTGTACTGAATTCGATATCCTCTCCTTTGAAAGGTATGATATATCCACCGGTGGCATCAAATACAGACCTGGAAATCCCCATATTAAAACTTTTCGGGGAGAATCCACCCAGGGCTTTTTTCTTATTTCGAATACCGCCAGTTGTAAGGGTTGATGTCATGGAAAAGTTTATGGCTTTCTGAATAGGTGTAAAAGAATCATGCGCCTTGTCAGGACCGCCATATGCATCCAGGTAAGTATTGTTCAAATAGTTATCAACTGTCTCGAGATAGGTATCGGGAATGATGCAATCGGAATCAAATACAATAAAATATTCTCCCTTTGCCCTTTTGTACCCATAATTCCTGGCAAATCCCTGCCCGGCGTTTTCTTTATAACAATAACTTATATTTAATTCATGCGCGTACTTTTCAACCACCTTGTCACATTTTTCAAGGGATCCATCCTCTACTACTATCACTTCAAAATTCTTAAAGGTCTGTTGGGTCAGGCTCTCCAGTAGTTCATCAACTTCATCAGGACGGTTATAAACAGGAATGATGATGGAATAAAGCCGCTTAGCCATGAATTTACTTGAAACCTTTTTTATCTACTATAAGGTATTGTGATGTTTTATCTGAGTTCAATGTGAGGATTTCTGCCAGGAATCCTGTCATGAACATTTGCGCACCAATAATCAAAGCCACAAGGGCCAGAAAGAACAGAGGCTGATTGGTAACTTCCCTGACAGGAAGATGATTCTGGATCTGATAGATCTTCACGCCAATGATCCAAAAGGTGATGAAAAGGCCAAGCAAAAATGACAAAGTCCCTAATGTGCCAAAAAAATGCATTGGTTTTTTAGTGAAGCGCATGACGAAGGTAATGGATATCAGATCGAGAAATCCATTTATAAATCGTTCAATACCAAATTTTGTACGCCCGAATTTTCGCGGATAATGGGTGACAACCTTTTCCCCAATATTATCAAAGCCATTCCATTTGGCTATTACCGGGATGTATCTATGCATTTCCCCATAAATATTGATGTTTTTCACTACCCTGGAACTATAGGCCTTAAGCCCACAATTAAAATCATGTAGTTTAATACCCGATATTTTACGGGTAACAAAATTGAAGAATTTGGATGGCAGGCGCTTGGTAATCGGATCATGACGTTTCTTTTTCCAACCTGAAACAAGGTCATAACCTTCCTCTTCAATCATTTTATAAAGGTGAGGGATCTCATCGGGGCTGTCCTGCAGATCTGCATCAAGGGTTATAACCACTTTGCCGGATGATGCTGTGAATCCTGTATCCAGTGCTGCAGATTTTCCATAATTTCTACTGAAACGAATGCCTTTTATATTGGTATTTTCAATTATCAAGGATTCAATCACCTGCCAGGAAGTGTCTTTGCTACCGTCATCTATGAATATGATCTCATAGGAAAGATTATTTTCCCGGTTAACTTTATCAATCCATTCACTTAATTCTCTGATTGATTCCTCTTCATCATATACAGGTACAATAATTGATATATCCGGGGTTTCAGTCATAATCATGAATAATTCAGGGCCAAATTAAATAATTTATCCAACAATAGCAGAATACCTGGGAAATAAAAAAACCTTCAGGAGGTTTCGAATCAAAACCACCCTGGAGGTTTCTAAAATATTAGTTTTTTAAGAGTGTTTGTCTACATGGCACTGTCTGCTTTCTCTGACTTCTTAAGGATAGCTCCAAGTATCAGCGAAAGAACTGCGTAAATGATCAGGGCAATTCCAAATCCCTTTATCTGGCCCATTAAGGAAAATTGATCATTCATTCTGCCTTCTATTGTCTGAAGTTGTTCATCAATACGATCAGCAGGGGCACCCATGCTAGTCATCATTTGTTCTGTTTGTTCAACAGCGGCAGTTGCCAGCCTACCAGGTAGCTCAGGATCTATAACCTGGTATAAAAGGATATTAAAAATGGTTCCAATAATTCCAGCTACAAGGAAGGTCAGAAAGGTAACAGAAAAGGCGGTTTTAAAGTTCATGTATCCTCCCACGGAAGAACGATATTGACTTCCACTGTAGATGATAAGTGCAATGTTGATGACGATGATCAGTAATCCGAACCACCATTTGACCATTAAAGCTTCCCCGACCATATAGGCCAGGATCCCTATGATTATGTTAACAATTCCGATTATGAATCCGAATTTCAGGGCATGATTAAAAAGATTGTTTTTTTCCATAGTATCAAAAATTAGGTTTCTTTCTAAGAATTAATGATATGATTATAGTTAAAAATAAGCCATAAGGCAAACTTTTCAAAAAATAATCTAATGCAAGGTCATATAATGTTGTGGAAGGTAATATTTCGAGAACTTTGGTCAATTCTTCTTCTCCAATAGCATTCTGAATTTTATCTCTGGCCGAATCTATTTGATCCAGAGAAGATTGGATAAAATTTAAAACAAATTCTGTTTCAAACCATGATCCAAAAATCCAAATAAATACGGACATCAAAAAGGCAATGATCAGGATAACCATCAAGCCTATACTAAATCCCTGCCAAAAGTGAAGATATCCGTTATTATAGTTTTCTTTAAATTCCCTGATACTGAAAACCAGAAATATTGGGAAGAGTAATATCCGGAAATCGAGGAAAGCCGGTATTAGCAAAGGATTTTGACCTGCATAGTACAGAACAAGAAACAAAATTATAGATAACAGGGTGGCTATACTACCGTATTTTATGGATACTATTTGAATTGGGTTTAGATTTTTCAATAAATTACTTAGAATATATTCTCTTTCCCCTTATTGAAAACCGCCACAACCTTTCCCTTCAGATCCTTACCTAAGAATGGAGAGTTCAAGGATTTTGACTTATTCGAGTTTTGATCAAAAGTCCATTCTGCAGTAGGATCAAAAACAGTAATATTGGCTTCAGCACCCTCCTCTATATCCGGGATGGCTAATCCGAGTATTTGCCGGGGATTAATGGTAATTTTATCAAGGAATATATCCCAGCCATTTGGGCCGAGTTCATTCACCAAAATGGGATACAAAGTTTGTAATCCTGTAATGCCGAAATCCGCATGATCAAATTCAAGAACTTTAGATTCAATATCCTGAGGTGTATGGCTTGAGGTAATTACATCGATTGTATCATCCTCAAGTCCTTTAAGCAGTGCCCTGACATCTTTTTTCTCTCTAAAAGGTGGATTTACTTTTAAATTTGTATCAAAATCAATCAGATCTGAATCAGTAAAAGCGATCTGATGTGCAGCGATGTCACAGGTGATATCCATTCCCTTTCTTTTTGCCCGCCGGATAAGATTTACGGATTCGGCTGTAGATATATTTGAGAAATGAACTTTACCTCCTGAATATCCTACTACTCTCAGGTCACGTTCGATCATAATCTCTTCGGCAATTCCCGGCAATCCCTTTGTGCCAATAATGGTACTTGTATGCCCTTCATGCATGTGTCCAAGCATGTTCAGCCATTTTTCCTGCGGAATATTGATGATCAATCCCTTGAATTTTTCTACATAAAGAAGGGCTTTCAACATAATATCTGTATTCCAGATAGGTTTTTCACCGTCGGTAAATGCTATAGCACCCGCAGTATACTGATCAATCATCTCCGTGATCTCCTCTCCTTTATTATCCCTGGTTACAGAACCATATGGATAAACATCAGGCAGACATCGTTCCGCTTTGGCCAGGATATAAGAAATGTCATTTTTAGACTGAATTGCAGGTTTAGTATTAGGAAGTAGTGCCACACCGGTAAATCCTCCGGCAGCTGCAGCTTCACAACCACTGATGATGTCTTCCTTGTATTCCTGTCCCGGATCAAAAAAATTGGCCCTCATGTCGAACCAGCCGATTGATACCATTAGCCTTTTGCCTTCAATTATCCTTCCTTCTTCCTTTATGCCGGAACCTATTTTTTTAATTTTCCCTTTGGAGATCAATATGTCTTTCTTCTTTCGGTGGTATGTGGAACCTTTATGAAGTATCAGTGCATCTTTGATAAGAACGTTCATCTGTTTTAGTATTTGTTTTTTAATCCCTTCCCCAAGCGGGCATATGAGTAAAATTTAAGGACATTTTGTCTTATAAAAATCTGATTAACAATATTTCAATGAATAAAAAAATCAGTGCCAAAATTAAGGCTACCCTCCATAATGGAATACCCAGATATTTTTCCTTTATTTCTTTGTCAAAATTATCAAATCCTTTGGTATTAAAAAGCTTAACGTAAGAATTTTCCTTCGTAATCTCACTTAATTTTTCAATGGGATGCTGCAAAAGCATTGATTCGCTTTTCCCCGGGTTAAAAGCGATTGTTCCTTTTTGCGTGTTCTCTAAAATTATGTTATAATGACCAGGGCTCAATTCAAATTTAGGAATATCCAGCAACAGTTTATTCCCGGCAATCCTTGCCCCGGGAATAATCTCCTGATCCTGTTTCTTCAACTTAATTATTGATTCACTATTAATTGAATCAGCAGTTATGGATATTATGGATTGATCTAAAGTATAGTAAAGAGGATCGAATTCCTTTTTGCTCAACATGGCCATTCTATACATGATGGGTACAAAGATGGCATGGGCCGAATAATTGGTATGGTCCAATTTAAGTGGACTGGCCAGCATGTATAATCTGTTATTAAATTGTGTGAAGGAAAGAAAATCTCTTCCGTCCTTGAATTTTATAAGGCTTTCATTAGCTTCTTTAATATTGATCACAGGTCTGGCTGACGGCATATTGAATTGGTTTTCATTGCCTTCAAATATGTCAGCAAAGAATGGATTATTTAAATCAAGATTATTTAGTAACTGCTCAGCCCACATGCTATCCGGGATTGATTCTATGGGCCCAATGAGTTGATTAAAAGATGAAATGTCAAACTGAGGAGCTGGAATAAAGAGAAGATCGCCATTCTTTTCGAGGAATTCAGATAAAACATTGCTAATGGTTACGTCAAGTTCTTCCAGTTCATTTAGTACGATCAGATCCGATTTTAATAAATCATTATAATCGATATTACTGCTCAGATAAGACCTGAAATCAAAAATCCCCTGGTTCCCAAATACCCTTTCAATCACTGTAGTCGTGTCATTGTTTTTGATTTCGATTACAGAAATTCGGTCAGATAAAGTCAGCGCAAAATTAAAATCATTATCAAAGGTGACTGGAAAGTCTTCAAAACTCAGACTGCCATAATTATATTTATCCAGCCCTGAAGACAGGTCAAAGGTGATCTCTGCCTTACTATATGGATCGAGGTTCAGGCTTCCATTAGCGGTTTGAATATCATTTATTGATAACCTGATCAACAAGTCTTCAATATAATCTCCTCCATCATTTCTTAAAATCACATTTAACTTGTTCTTTTCACTTTGGATCAGTAATGGATTTGAAAGGTATAGCGAGTCAATATATACATTTGAGGAGGTATTATAGGTCATGGGGATTATAAAGGTATTATAGGATGTATCCTGTGCAAATAATGAGACATCACCTGCAGTCGAAACCTGGAAATCGGAAAGCCAGAAAATATCTCCAGAACTATCCGTGGTATTGTTGTTTTTTATCCTTTGAAATACTTCCCCGGTAGTTCTTGTTATGCCGGTCATATTGATTTCTGTAATAAGTTCCTCAATCTCATTTTTAGATTTTGGAGTATTAGATATTGGGGCAAAATCATTGGTCAGCAATAAAAATTGAGCATTTTGGGGATATACCTTTATTATTTGTTCTATGAAAAACATGGCCGCTTCAAAAGCCGTGAGGTCTTCATCGACATAGTTTGACATACTGTTGCAGAAGATAGTCTCCTTACACTCCTTGAAACAGGAAATACATACACTTCACCCGAAACAACGGTGGGTAGTTATCTGTACTATGTTATTCAAACAGATTTAGTTACTGGCTGTATTAGTGAAGTGGAAGAAGTATTGCTCCTGATCAGCAATGATGCTTCCGATCCTCCAATTGTATATAGCGATTCTGTGTGTTTTGGTGATACGGCTGCAATTCTTTCTGCCGATGGTGTAAACATCCGTTGGTATTCAGATGACTTGCTAACCGATTCGGTTTACTTTGGAAATGATTTCAATACACAACAAACAGCAGTTGGCGAATACACCTATTGGGCAACACAAGAAAATGGTTGCGGACAAAGCCCAGCTACTTCGGGTACTTTAACCGTGATGGATGCTCCTGATGCTCCTCTTGCTAGTGATGTAGAAATTTGCGAAGGCGAAACAGCCGAACTCACTGCCATTGGAACAGGATTGAATTGGTTTGCCGATTCACTGCTAACCGATCTCTTGTTAAGTGGCGATACCTTGCTGGTTGCTGATTCATTGCCAGGCTCGTACAATTTCTATGTAACACAAACCAATATTTGCGAAAGCCAGCCCGATACGGTTAGTTTGCTAGTGAGTGTTGCACCTGTTGCGCCAATGGTTACCGATACAACTATTTGTGAAGGCTCTGCTTTTGATGGCTTGGTTGCAAACGGTGAAGGTATTCTTTGGTACAACGATCCATTGCTTGTAAATCCAATTCAAACTGGGGATACGCTTGCCATTGTTGCTAATGTGCCGGGTGTTTTCCAATTCTATGCAACTCAAACCATAAACGGTTGTGAAGGTGCTGCCGATACGGTTGACTTTGAAATATTCGACACCCCGGATGCACCTATTGCCACGGATCAATTTATCTGTTTTGGCGAAACAGTTCCCGACCTTTCTGCAACAGGAAGCAATGTTGTTTGGTACAGCGATTCCTTACTGACCAGCTTTGGCTTTTCGATGGTAAAGTTTATGCAACTGGAGAAACAGAAGTTGGAACATGCACATTATTATATCATCCAAGCAGTACATCGTATGGCTGTATAAGTGAAGCTGGAACGGTTACTCTCGATATTGCTGTTGGTGCACAATTGCCAATCGCTGTGAATGCAGAGTCCTGTTTTGGTGAACCCAACCCTGGTATTTCTGCCACTGGGGCAAATATCAATTGGTATTCCGATGTTGCTGCTACAGATTTTCTAACAGCAGGGAATGATTATACTTCACCTGAATCGGGTGCTGGAACGTACACGTACTATGCTACCCAAACCAATGGCTGCGGTGAAAGTGCAACAGTTCCTGCTACTTTAACAATCCATAACTTGCCGAATGTTCCTGTTTTACCAAGGATGAAGC
>CALOCZ010000040.1:0-9444 GCA_942491935.1 uncultured Cytophagales bacterium | reverse complement strand
TAGCCCCCAACCAGATAAAGAGCTCAAATTGTATAATCAAAAGTGCAAATAAAAATATTGAAGAACTGTTTATTAATTCCTGCCCCAAAAAAAACTTTAGAAGGAATACAAAAAATGCACTCGCAAAAACAATCTTTGTATGGTAGGCCCATTTACGGGGTAAATACAAATCGATTAATCCTCTTGTTTTCATATTTTAAAGTTCAGTATTTTTTTATTAATTGCTATTTCAGGGTATGCTTTATAAGCTTTTATATAGCTGTTATAACATTTTCAAGTCAGATCCCTCTTCATTCAAGAGATCAGGTTTTCAATATCTCTATCTTCCGAAATAACAATCCAAGTATGCCTCCAAAATAACATCTTGTCTATTATCAGTATAACGCATTCCAGACCAACCTGAGATTATCACATCAATTATCAAGTTTGGTTTGTTGTTAATCTTAATGAGATAACAGATTCCTCCTGACGGTATACAGTTTCACATCCTGAGAAGGAAATGAAAAAAAAGTGCAGAGCCGGCGATATTTCAATTTAAACCGTATGAAAATGAACTAACATGAAGATCATCTTAGTAGGCCATCAATTAATGTTAAATGCTTTTAAGTTATCACATTTTCGACTATGGCAAGCGAAGGCATACGCTTCTTTATTGAACTAATTTTCCAAATACACTACACATTGCCAGCTCAATCACAGGCATTTCCTGATAGCAAAATCTTTCGATCTTCTAGTACCCATATTTATCCCCCCACAGTGCCTTAAGTCTTTTCCGAAGTTCTTCTTCCCTTGGATTATTACCTGGATCATAAAATTTCATCCCGCTTATTTCCTCAGGCAAATATTCCTGGTTGGAAAAATTTTGTTCATATTGATGTGAATATTCATACCCTTTTCCGTAACCTTGTTCTTTCATGAATTTGGTAGGTGCATTCCGGATGTGTAAAGGAACAGACAGATCGCCCTTGTCCTGAACAATACTCTGGGCATCCTTTATGGCAACATATGCTGAATTGCTTTTGGGAGATGAGGCCAAATACGTGGCGCATTGAGAAAGTATAATTCTTGCTTCAGGATAACCGATTATATTCACAGCCTGGAAGCAGTTGGTAGCAATAACAAGGGCAGTTGGATTTGCATTCCCAATGTCTTCAGAAGCCAGTATTACCATCCGCCTGGCAATGAATTTAACATCCTCTCCCCCTTCAACCATCCGTGCCAACCAGTAGACCGATGCGTTCGGGTCACTCCCACGAATCGATTTAATAAAAGCGGAAATGATATCGTAATGCTGCTCTCCAGTTTTATCGTAAAGTGCAACCTTTTGCTGGGCAAGATCCATTACCAGCTTATCTGTGATGTTTAACTTTTCAGTTTTAATAGAATCTGCAACAAGTTCAAATATATTTAACAATCTTCTTGCATCACCACCTGACAACTTAAGAAGGGCTTCCTTCTCTTTTATAACAACCTTTCGCTTTTTGTAATCCGGATCATTTTTAATCGCTTTATCCAATATACTTAAAAGCCCAGCCTCAGAAAGTGGTTTAAGAACATAAACCTGACAGCGGGAAAGCAAAGCTGAATTCACCTCAAATGAAGGATTTTCGGTAGTGGCTCCAATAAGTGTAATTATACCTTTTTCAACAGCTCCCAACAGGGCATCCTGCTGAGCCTTATTAAAGCGGTGTATTTCATCAATGAAGAGGATCACTTTTGATCGTGACCTGGCCTGGCTAATGATTTCTCTAACATCTTTGACCCCGGCACTAACAGCACTGATGGTTTTAAAAGGTCTCTTTACCTGATTGGCTATAATGTTGGCAATAGTGGTTTTACCTACTCCAGGTGGCCCCCACAATATCATAGAAGGTACATTTCCTGCTTCTATGGATTTTCTCAAAACACCGTCCTTCCCTGTAAGGTGTTCTTGTCCTAGGAGATCATCCAAGGTAGCCGGGCGGACTCTTTCAGCTAAAGGAAACGTGTTTTCTAAAATCATTGATCCTGAATTGAGGAAAAACGAATTTACCTAAATTCTTCTTTTTTACCCTTGATTAATATGAAAATCCAAGAGCTTTGATTCAGCATTGAGGATAATTCCTACATTGTTTTTAACATTTCCTCAAACCATGAACTAATTGTTTCACCTTCCTGCTTACCAAGTAGAGATAAAAACTCTTCGGTAGTTTTTATATTATTCTGATGACATAATTGAGTTAATTTTTGAAATGCTTCCTCCCCAATTTTTGTTTCGAGTTCATGTAACAATATTGCTCCTTTGTGATAAAGAACATAATATGCCTGCGAGTCTGTTCTGCTAATTCCCCAAATTGGCTTAAGATCTTTGATATTTTCCTGTCTACTATGTAATTGTTTTTCGAACTCCTGGGGTCCAAATACTTCCCTGACGATTAGTAATGAACTATATTCCGCAAAAGACTCATTCAACCAATCTTCCCAGGAATCTGCAGCTGCCTTATTCCACCATAAGTGTGCCATTTCATGTCCGATATATGTATTATACATAATTCTGTTTGAGAAGTAATCCATATTTTTAAAACTGGATAAAACAATTGTACCTGTCCTTGCATATCCTCCTCCGATCTCTCTTTTAGACTCAATAATGGTTAAATTCGGATTTTCCAATGAACCAAACCATTTGGAAAACTGTCGATAGGCAATTCCAATATCATTTGAGAATGAATTCCTGATGGTATCGGATAAATTATGATAACAAAGTGTGAGTTGCAGGTCACTTAAGTGGTTTTTCACAATATTCATATCTTTTGAAATAAATACCATGACATCATTTATTGGTTCATTCTGAATTATCTGCCATGTATTATCCAACTTATTGATTTTACCTATGCTGAATACTTGATATCCAGGCGGACAGTCAATGTTCAAATTGTATGTTGCTGGCAAACTTCCTGATCCATTTGGAAACCACGGAAAATACAAGCCTAATTCGACCCATTCGGGGCCAATAGTATTTGCACTCCACTTTGACCATTCTGTAATTTTTCCCTGGTATTTAAACTTTACAGGAACAATTTCCCCGGCTTTGACTGGTTGAGGTAATTTGAATTTCAATTCATTTGAAAAGGGTGAAAATGTTGCTCCTGATGTGTCCAGTTCATATTTCTCAATATTGGCTACATTAAAATACTCAATCTTTAATTGTCGATGAATCCTGAAAGACAGCTCTGAGCTTATTGAATCTTTTTTAATAAGATCCAAGGTTCCCTCAAGGGTGATTGTTTGTGAAACTGGATTAATAGCCGCATTAATTTTAAAATGTGAATGCTCAATGGTTTTTTCCTGAATTGACTGGCAACTGAGATGAAAAAAAAGCAGACAATGAAAAAGTATTGTGTATCTGAACATAACTTAAAAATATGGTATTCAAAGAGTCTAAATTAATAGATAGAGTCAATATCACAAAAGTTGCACACATTACCTATTAATTAAAAACAGATTTGAAATTTAGATTAACCAGGATTATCAGCCTCAGTTTTGTAATTCATCCGTTTCTATGATTTTCAGATTCAAATAGCATCATGTATTTCACTAAATTATAGAATAATACTTCAATTTACGATACTGGTTGAATCAATTAAGGTAGGGAAAAAGCGACGTACACATCGCCACTGGGAGTTCCCATCTTACCACCCCCACAGGCAATAACCACATATTGCTTTCCATTTGCAGAATATACCGCTGGTGTAGCATATCCCCCATATGGCAGTTTAGTCTCCCACAAAACCTCACCAGTATACTTATTAAAGACCCGGAACTTCTCATCTTTAGAAGCACCTATGAAGATCAATCCTCCTTTTGTTACAACCGGGCCGCCATAATTCTCTGTCCCGGTTGGTGGAATCCCTTGTTCAGTTAAATAGTCAAGTTCACCAAGAGGAACCTGCCAGATATGCTCTCCACTGTTAAGGTCAATAGCTGTAAGATTTCCCCATGGAGGCTTAATAACAGGATTTCCATTGTTATCTACCCAGCGGTTATATCCGGTATGACTGTAAGGGATCTCCTCCAGCTCCTTACTTATCGCTTCAAGGCTTGAAACATCCATAGTATTTGCATCGGGATTAAGCACATAGGTAACAAGTTCTTCTTTTTGTGCATCGGATAAATGATCAAATGCTGGCATCACACCCCGCCCTACAGAAATGTACTCTTTCAGACTCTGACGATTATAATTCTTTCTTCGTTCGACTATGGATGGATATTGAATGCCATCTCCCTTCATATCAGGCTTATGGCAGATAGCACAATGGAGGTCATATACCAGCTTTCCTGCAGAGGCAAGCATTCCCTCCTGTTGTGGAGCCAGGTCCACCATGGTATGGATCCAGGGCATTTCATTGGAATTGATATACATGATCTGTGATTCGAGATCGACTGCAGCACCGCCCCATTCACCTCCTCCATCAAATCCAGGAAAGATCAGTGTTCCTTCAACGCTTGGAGGGCTGAACATATGGTCATGGTTGATACGTGCAAATGTTTCTAAAGCCTGCCGCTTTACCTCCGGATTGAAATCAGAGAAATCATCTTCAGTAATCTCCTGTCTGGCAAATGGCTTAGGTTTTTGGGGTACTGGTTGGCTTGGCCAGGTGGCTTCGCCTCTAAGATCGGTTCCAGGCACAGGAATTTCCTCAATAGGATATAATGGTTCCCCTGTGATCCTGTTAAATAGAAATACGTATCCTGATTTGGTTATTTGAGCTAAGGCCTGGGTTTCTTCACCGTGATGATCAACAGTCACCAGGTTTGGTGGCGCAGGGATATCGCGATCCCACAAGTCGTGGTGAACGGTCTGAAAATGCCATATGCGTTCACCAGTCTCTGCATTTAAAGCCAGGACGGAATTGGCAAACAAGTTCGATCCCTGTCTGTTTCCCCCGTAAAAATCAAATGATGCAGAGCCTGTGGGGATAAATACCATTCCGTTTTCCAGATCCACACTCATCCCTGCCCAGTTGTTGGCACCGCCTATTCTTTCATGGGCATCCTCAGGCCATGTCCAATACCCATACTCATCTGGCTTTGGTATCGTATGAAATATCCACTCTTGTTCTCCTGTTTTAACATTATATGCCCTAATATAGCCTGGTGCAGCTATCCGGTCTTCAGATAAACGGCAGCCGACAATGATCTTATCTTTGTAAATCGCACCGGGCGTAGTTCCGGTAACATAATGTTTCAGGGCATCTGGTCCCAATCCTATTTTAATGTTTACAATGCCCTTATCACCAAAAGACTGAATCAGTTCACCTTTTTCCGGATCCAGGCAATATAGAAAATTTCCGGCTATATAAAACAACCTCTTTTCATCTTCTCCCTCCCAGAAAGTTAATCCCCGGTTCACTCCCATAGAATAATTAAACCTTTCATCCGTAGGGGGTACAAATTTCCATATTTCATTTCCAGATGAAGCATCAAGCGCAAAACAACTTAACACGGGAGTAGTCCCATATAATACACCTTCAATGACCAGGGGATTACATTGGATCTGAGTATTACGACTGGTATCAGCATCATTCGTCTTGTAGGGTCAGGCCAGTTCCAATTGATCCACATTCTCCAAATTGATCTGGTCTAAACTGGAATGCTAGTTCCTGCGGGTCCTCCCTGATATTGTTTCAAGTAGATATTCCCTTTCATATTCTCCTGAGAATGCTGCACACAGCCACTTAATACAAAAATTAATATGATATACCTTATTTTATTCATATGCTACTTTTTAGTTTTTATCAGCCAACTCCTCATTGAAATCCTGCCAGTATTTTTTTACCGTATCTTTCATTTCCCTGTGCAGAAGCAGGATCCCAAAAAGATTGGGAATAGTCATCAAGGCAATCGTGATTCCTGAAAATGTCCAGATTATGGTGGTGTCAGTAAACGAGGCAACAAAGAAACCAATGACATACACGATGTGATAGTAAATCACATATTTAGAAATTCAAACAGAGAAAGTGTTACTGCACGGTCACCATAATGCGACCATGAAATGGCAGTAGAGAAGGCAAATAGCAAGATCCCAATGAATACAATATATCTGCCAGTAATTCCCGAGAGCTTTTGGCGAATGCTTCTGTTGTCAGAGGTGCGCTGATGGTCAAGTGAGCTCCTTGTGGTATATTGGTGCCCAGCTGATCATCGATATTTCCATCAGTAACGTCAAATTCCCCATGAGATAGATCTTGACCCATCATCGCTTATATATTCTCTGCAAATGAACGGGCATGTATTATGATTAGACATCATTCTTAATCTGGCCATCGACAACCTCTAATTCACCAGTAAATAAATCGAGGCTCCTGACCGGCTATATGTTTGAGCATTTTCTCATTATCTGTATTGGAATCACTCATCATACTTGTAGCCATCACCTGCAGGTCAGATACCTGAAATTGGTTATCATATTTCTGGGTCCAGGCCCCAGAGAAAGGAGTACACGAAGACCTGTGATGGTACATATAATGATCGTATCAATAAATGGTTCGAGTATGGCCACCATACCTTCAGATACAGGTTCATGAGCTTCGCTGAAGCATGAGCTATTGGCGCTTAACCTTGCCCGGCTTCATTGGAAAATAAACCCCTATTTCACTCCCCTGTCAAAGGCGTAGGCAAGGATTGGCTCTAAGGAATCCGCCAATGAGCAGCTGTGCCGGTAAATGGATCCTCAAAAATGGACAAGAATGAAGGAGTACCCCTATATTTTCATAATTATAAGCAATCGCTAAAATGGAATTTAGGAAATGCAAGATAGCCATCGTAGTCACGAGGCGGAAGATCTTTGCTATTCTTTTAATTCCTCCAGTAATCACAAGACCTCGTCATATATAGCCAATGCCAATCCAGTAGCCCAATGCTTGATCGAAAAAGGTGGTAAAAATAGATACAGCTATACTATTGATTTGAGGCAAAATACCTGTCCCGAATGATAAAAGAATGGTCGAAAGAGCATAATATCACGCTGCCAAAGCCTAGGCAAACTTCCAAAGTTTAAATTTATTGAATAAGCGATGCTGGGTCAGTCGCTCTGCTCATGTAGTACATAGGTCCATAAGCCATAATTCCATCCGCATGATTTTACGCAGTGCTTGTGTGATGAGCGTAACCTTCACAAAGTTGGTGATCATGCCGGACATGGCCATCACCAGCATCCAGAATAAAGCAGACGGCCCACCAAGGAAGATGGCATATGCTACCCCGGCTATATTGCCTATTCCAACAGTCCCTGATAAAGCAGTGGAAATGAGCCTGGAAATGAGTTGGTATCTCCATCGTCTCCTTTCTTGTCATATTTGCCGATGACAATTGTAGACTGCATGTCTAAAAAACCGTATTTGCGGAAAGCGGAGATAAAGTGTAAAGAATAGCCCAGTGCCAATCAGTAAAAAGGCAAACCACTGTGCTCCACCTATGTTATTATCAATGTTTGTAAGAAATTCGTTTAGTTCCTGCATCACAGACTGGATAGATTATAATCTTATAAATTTTGACAAATCTATAAAAATAAATCAAACACTGAATTTATTTAGCCATTTCCTCCATAGTTTTTTCTTTTATGAACTTCTGAATTGCTATTATTTTTTACATTTATTAATCAGCATGAGCAGAGCACAAATGGAGCAAAAAAACTAGCAATTCCTTGATATTCATGCACAGTCAGAAACTAAAATGATGCCTTTTGCGGGTTATGTAATGCCTGTGGGAGATATTCATCAGAGTATCGAAGAACACAAAACGGCTTGAGAGGTCGTTGGGGTTTTGATGTATCGCGTATGGGAGAATTCATGGTGGAAGGACCAGGGGCCCAGGACCTGATCCAATATGTAACCAGCAATGATGCATCAAAACTTGTCAATGGCCAGGTACAATATACTTACCTCCCAAATGACAAAGGCGGGATTGTAGACGATCTACTCGTATATAAGTTCAATGATGAAAAATTTATGCTGGTTGTAAATGCATCCAATATTGAAAAAGACTGGAACTGGATTAATAAACATAATACTTTTGGAGCCATAACAAAAAACATTAGTGATGAAATTTCACTTTTCGCTATCCAGGGGCCTGAGGCTGAAAAAGTAATCAGAAATTAGCCGAAGTTGATCTCTCTAGAATGAGTCATGACACTTTTAAAAAGGGAAATATTGCAAGCATCACGAACAGAGAAATTATTTCAGCAACGGGATATGCCAGAGCAGGCGGATTTAAGTCTGATGTACAGTGAATACGCCGAAGATCTGGAAATCAATTATGAATGAACAGGGTCGGATGCGGAAATAGAAGCCCATAGAATGTAGGGCAGAGGAACACATTAAGATTGGAAGTGGAATATTGCCTGTATGGAAATGACATTGATGAAACAACCTCTCCCATTGAAGCTGGACTGGGCTGGATAACGAAGTTTACCAAAAACTTTATCAATGATGAAAGTATTAAGAAACAAAAAGAAGAAGGAGTATCGCGCAAACTGGTTGGATTTGAGATGATAGATAGAGGGATTCCCAGGCATGGATATGAGATCTATAGCATAGATGATGATCCTATAGGCAGTGTCACCTCAGGGACTATGTCACCATCCATGGGTATTGGTATCGGAATGGGTTATATAAAAGTGGGTTATACAGATCCTGGAACTGAAGTATTTATTGAGATCCGCAACCGGAAATTAAAAGCCAGGGTCGTTAAATTCCCCATTCTTAAAAAATGATTCCAGAAGAAATTTAAATATAGAATGTAACTCTAACAATTATGCCTTCAATATCCGTGTGTCTTAGTCCGGATTTAGCCAGACTCCAGGATTTTAAAGGCAAAGTAGCTGTGGTAGTGGACATCCTGCGGGCCACAACAACTATGGTAACAGCCCTGGAATATGGTGTTAAATCCATTCTACCTGTCGATTCGGTGGATCTATGCAGAGATTTTCAACAAAAAGGATATATTGGGGCCGCAGAAAGGGGAGGAAAAATTGTAGAAGGTTTCAAGCTGGGGAATTCACCTTTTGATTATATGAATCCCTGCTACAGTGGAAAAAAGATTGTTTTTACAACTACAAACGGCACAAGAACTATATATGCTATTAAAGGATATGATAAAATTCTATTTGGAGCGTTTGTGAACCTGGAAGCTGTCGCTGAGAGGTTGTTGAGACTCAACAAAGATGTGGTAATTGTATGCGCCGGCTGGGAAAATGAGGTTAACCTGGAGGATACATTGTTTGCAGGATCATTGACAGATAAACTACTGCCAACTTTTACCTCTTCCGGTGATCCCACTTTACTGGCACATAAATTATACTTGCAGTCAGAAGGTAATTTTTCATTGTTTTTACAAGGTTCATCACATATTCTGAGACTACAAAAACTGGACCTGCAAAAGGATATTGATTTCTGTCTAACCCTGGAT
>CALOCZ010000039.1:0-11017 GCA_942491935.1 uncultured Cytophagales bacterium | reverse complement strand
AAAGATGATGGATCACTAGAGTATTTTATTCTCTTTAAAATTTAAACACGAGTCCTTATTATACCCCAGCGAAAACTGCCACTACTAAAGCAATGGCGCATAATCCAAAAAGGATCAATAATGGTTTGATTATAAATTTGAACCAATTATTATACGAGATCCCGGTAATAGCCAGAATGGCCATCAGGGCTCCATTCGTAGGTATCAGGACATCCATCATTACAGCGCCATACTGATAGGCAAGGACCACCACCTGCCTTGATAATCCGATCAAATCCGCTAATGGCGATAAGATGGGTATAGTCATTAAAGCCTGGCCTGAATAACTGGATACCGGAAAGTGAAGGAGTGACTGGGATACCATCATAGATACAGCAGCCAGGCTTTTAGGGAAGTATTGCAAAGGCGTAAATAAGCCATAGATTATGGTATCAGTAATCATCCCCTTTTCAAGAATGATGGTTATGCTATTGGCAAGACCAATGATAATAACAGCAAATGTTAGTTCTTTAAATCCATTAATATATATACTTCGCAAGTTTTGTTGAAGCCTAACTTGCCAATTAATCCAACTATAATGCCTAACACAAAGAACTCGGCTGACATTTCATTAAATCCCCATTCAAGCCACAAAATTCCATATATCATAAGCCCAAATGCTGCTCCGGTTAATCCCAGAATCATCAGATTCCTGATACTGATCGAAGGTTGATTAACATCCCGTAGTTGTTCCTTCTCAATCCTGTTCTTATTCGCATATCTGATTATTAAATATACCCAAAGGATAAATGCGATGACAAAAACAACCATTCTGAATGCACTGGCAGAAGGATAGGGCAATCCAGCTGTTTTTAGGGCTATCCCGACACTAAAAGGATTAACAGGGCTGAAAGCCCCTCCAAGTATAGCTGCCCCAAAACTTATCGATACCGCAACATATGCATTATATCCCAATCTGCGGCCGAAATAAATGAGAACCGGTGTCATAGCAATAATTTCCTCCTGCAGTCCATTCAGTGCGCCTCCGATTGCAAAAAGTAATGATACAATGATCATTGAAATTTCTTCCTTCCCTTTCAGCAATTCAGTCATATAAACCACCCCCTCCTTAAGCGCACCTGTCTTTTCTATTACATAGAAACACCCACCCAGTAATAATATCAAGGCGATTAATTCTGCAGCTTTGATAATTCCTTCCGGTATAGATAGAAAAATCTCAAAAACGGAAAGATGAACTCCTTCAGTCAGAGCAAAGGAACCCGGCACAACGGTTTCATAGTCAAGTGCAGGATCCTTTATTCTTTCATACTTTCCTTGTGGAATAATGTAGGTCAATATGCTTACAAATAGGATAAAGCCCAGCATAATGACCATCGCATTCGGAAATTTTCGCATGTATTCTGAATTATTTTATAATATCATTTCTCCAGTAGTCCGCATGGTAGTTCGGACCGTCGGCATTCCATACTTTGGTCACAATGTCAATATCTCCATCTCCGTCAACGTCACCCAATGATGCATCGTGCCAGCCCGGATTGTCTATGTGAATTACAACCGGTGTGAATCCCGGTTTGGGTGCACCGTCGTTCTCCAGATCACTCCCCTTTCAATCTACTGGTTTCATCGCCAGCAATCCATCAGCTTCCATATACGTATCTGGATCTTCCTGTTCACCTGCAAATACATCAAGGTCCCCGTCGAGGTCAAAATCTGCGATCCCCAAAGAATGGAAAGATCCAGTTCCCGGCACATCCCCTTCCCTGGTTGGCGGGTCCGGGAGTTGATGACTTACCCATGCGGTCCCTTTATCAGTATTCTCGACCCAGTAAACATGGCCAAGGCCGGTATCGCAATGACTGTATATGATATCAACATCACCGTCTTTATCCAGGTCAGTGATCCAGGATCTTGTACTTCTACCGTATGATGCATTCGGAACTGGTGTGAATGGCCATTCAAATACTTCCCAATCTCCCCTTCCCTTTCCAGGATTTGCAAACCAGAAACCTGGAATAATCGCATCAACATCACCATCCAGATCGATGTCGCCCACTCCTTTTGGGGCCAATCCCCCATGGTCCTCATAGCCTTCTGATATAAGCACTTCTTCCAGGTCATTACCCACATCAAACCAGGAAATTCTTTTCCCATTATAAATCATAAAATCCTCGATGCCGTTTCCATCGACATCAATAGTTACAATATCATGCCCTCTGCTGGGATAATCATTGGGTACCCACGGTGTATCAGGATTGTCACCCAGTGTTCCCGGATTTCTGAACCATACATGTCCAAATACAATGTCCTGCCAGCCATCCTGGTCAATATCAACTGCAGTTGTCCCCAGAGTATTGTCCAGACCAATGTGTTCGCCAATCAAATGGCGGATCCAGGTAGAATCATTCTGGTATTCATACCAGTATGCGGACTGTACCGATCTTCTTGATAATGCCAGGTCGAGGTCACCGTCCCCATCATAATCGGCCAGTGTAGGTCCCCCGGTCCCATATCTTTCACCGGGCAACGATCCGTCTATGGTGAAATGAGTCCAGGAGGTCAGGGGTGCTTTCTCATCTTGATATTGGCATGAGGAAAGGACATAAAAAATCAGAAATACGATATTGTTCTTCATAAAAATTGAATTTAAATAGCCTTGTTCTTTTCAAAAACAAAGCAAGATTTATGTGAAAGCATCTCAATTATATTTGTAGGCGAATGCTGCAGGGCACTTCCAACTTTTTCTACACAATACGGGCAGATATGAGCATCGCCATCCGTATCAATATAGAAAAACCTGTTTCCTGCACCAAAACATCCCACACGTCTTTGATGATATCCCAAATAATTTATAATCGGGTAATCCCGGTATTTTTTTGAATTATTATATTCCAAATATAGGTTTTCAAGAATTTCCATTTCTTCTTTACCCAATTCTACATTTTTATCTGCATACCTTCCTGATGAACGTGGATCGAGAATCTGGACAAAGCAAACACCCAGAGATTTCGCCAGATCCATATACATGATAATCTGATCATAATTTACAGACTCTTTCACTGCACAAAATGAAAGGGATGTTGTCAATCCTGCCTTCCTGGCATGGCGTACTGCCTCTATTGCCAGTTGAAATGCTCCAACATACCCTCTAAACTCATCATGTTTCTTGGGATCAGAATGATCGAGACTGACCATCACGCCAGTTAGACCTGATTCTTTTAATTTTTGTGCGTGTTTTTCATTAAAACCCAGCCCAGAAGTGATAATCCAGAAATCGGAAGTTTTATTAGCATTAGATAAAACTCTGTATATATCGTTTATCCTTAACATAGGTTCTCCACCAGAAAACATAATTTGAGTTGTACCATGATCCTGGTATTTCCGTATTAAACGTACTATATCTTCAGCGGATAAGCGTTCTTTATTGTTCAGGTTTTTCCATTCAAAACAGTGTTCACAATTCATATGGCACTTTTTCGTGATTGCAAATATTAAAGTCCGCAGTCCCGTGGATGGACGCCGAGCAGAAAACCTTTCCACCTCGTTTTCATGCATTATTTTCCAAGCCTCTGAAGGAAATCCTGGGGCACCTAACCTCCAGAAGTATCTGTTATTTACTTTGGCTACTTTAGTAATCAATGATTCTCCAAATACGGACCTGTATTTTTCAAGCATTTGTTTTAATAATTGAAGTGCTTTCAATGGGTTGGCTGTTTTTTTAAGCATAATCCTGAACATATGGCTAACCACATTGATCTTGATCATCAACAACCTGAATTTCCCTTGAATAATTGAAGAGGGCAACGAAGTTCCGGTGAAATGTCTTTGATTCACTGATTCTTGGACTAACATATCGCTATCATTGTGATTTACCTTGAATCAGCTACTAATTCTTTAGAGTTCAAAGCGTTTAAATATTGTTCCCTTGAATATTCAGAGAAATATCCTGGTGTCTTAAATTTATTTAAGCCAGTAATATCGGGTAATCCTTTAAAATCACGTATTAGTTCATAATATCCCCGACTATGCAGGAAAACTGTTTGAATCTGGTCATTTGCAGGTATAGGAGCCTTGAACACTACCTCAGTGACCTTTCCCGGTATTTCCTGAATCATATAATCTCCATCTATACTTCCCAATGAGGATGTCCAATCCATGGCCCCTGTACCTATTGCCACTGAAGGCTTGATCACGTTCACCTCATATTCATTATCAATAGAGTAATCTATACCAGCATAATCAAGTTCCCAGAACATAAATCCGGTCTCAACTTTGACATTCACTTCATCATCTATGATCCTGGAAAGATCTAATGGAATGACAAAATCTCTGGATGCCAGTGGCCCAATGGTATGAAAATAATCAACCAGTTCCCAATCCCCATCGATCATCAAATATATGGATAAGGGAATATCATGATCAAGCATTTTCTGTACTCTCTCGGCACCCGGGATCTTAGCCTGTTTTTCCATCCAGGAGTCATAATTTGAACCGAATTTTTCAAGAAATTTGCCAAAAACATAGTCAAACCATAGCGTATTCTTTCCATTGATAATTAATTTCCCGGATTGATCATCTGGCGACTTCGAGGAAAGACAGGTATACACTATTAATGCTATATTCCGTATCATTGAAAAAATATACTTCATTATCTTTTCGATTAAGTGTGTTCCTCATGTCTATACCACCGGTTGACATTGCTTTTACTGGTGAGATGATATTTTTCACACTTCTTGGGAAGCCATATTTATCCAGGATTACCTTTTCATTGTCTGAATGATTCACCACAATTAACTCTGCAAGATCCGTATATTGCCTTTCCTTGAGTTCATTACTTATCCTTAAACGATATGATCCTTCTTCTTCTTTCATTTCAGGCAACGGCATATAATCGTCTCTTTCCAGGTTTTCTGCAATTGCTCCACCAAATATCTCTCCCTGGAATACAAATGAATCGCCATCATTCACATACACGTATGGACAGGAACTTTTGATTAGGGCCGCTATTATTGCAACAATAATAAATACCCCGAGTAAAATCCCTATACCACCTAGGATGTATGATGCCGTTGTCTTTCCGGAATTCTTTTCAATTATTCTAACCTCTTTTATATCTGAAAGTGGAATCAAAACCGGACCCAAGGGATATTGTTTGATACTGTCCTTCATATAGAAATGGACCTCAATTAAAATATCCTTCTCATATGATTTATACTTGAAGCTTCGATTTTCCTCATATCGATACCGGAAATCTGTTAATGAAATATCGCCACTTATATTATTTGAATTGACTTCTATGGATTTTAAGTAATAGGGTCTGCCAGCAGTATGTACCACAAATGTTTTGTGAATTTCTCCAATATTTTGAAGACCATTCAACTGGTCATTCTGCAGACTGTTGATTTTGAAATAATTACATCCAAAAGTATGAGTAAGAACAAGGAAGATCAGAAAGAAGGAAACGCACTTTATTAATATTCCCGACAAGTGGTTTATCATATCATAAATTTAAAAAATCCAAGCTTAGGAAATTTACCATATTAGGAAGAATATTCCTAATTACATATCTCAATCCCGGAAAGATATGGCTATAAATTCTCCGCAGTAACATTTTTAGGCATAATATGTTTTTTAATATCCCGATTACGATCAGGGAAGAATAAAAGTACCCGGATTACCTTATGCTGATACTGGTTTATTTGGTCGGGCCAGCACCCCCATTGGCTTGATCATAAAGTAAAGGGAAAAATTGTCCTTCCATTTTTTCTCCTTTCCTGATAATGGGCACCCCTTCGAGAAGGGTATCATCAGAGTCTGAACAAGTACCATCAGCGAATACATTTAAAACAAAGGCCCTTCTGGGTTTATCTGAATTGTTCTCAAATGAACCGTGTATGAGTAAAGGATGATGAAAGGTAGCATAGCCCTTTTTCATTTCAATTGGCACCGCATTATTTAAAGCTTCGGCCTGTTCTTTCGTTAGAAACTGAGTTATTCCCATCATTTCGCCTGCCAATGAAGGTTTATCCAATAAGCCCCATATATGGCTTCCTGGGATATAATGCATGCAGCCATTTTCTACAGTAGCATCATCAAGCCCTATCCAGGCTGTCAGATGCTGCATGGGCTGAGTTCGTGTCCAGTATGAATAATCCTGGTGCCATGCCACTACTCCACCGTGTTTTGCCGGTTTAAGGAACAACTGGTCATGCCAGAACCGGACTGATTTATTCCCAAGCAACTGGCTTGCTGCCATTACAAATGCCGGATTCCATAAGACGTCATGAAATCCGGGAGTCATCCTCCAATGCCCAAGTGAATGAAAGAGAATCCGATCAGGATCTTCGGATTCATTGGCCTGGAATTCATAAAGCAGTGAATGAGCAGGGTGGTCAGGATCCATAATTTCCTTTAACTCTTCTCTTAACTGGTCTATCTGCTCATGCTCAAGAAGCTTTATATCAGATATGTATCCCTGCTCATTAAAGTGCTGGATGTGTTCTGAAGTTAGGCAGTAATCTTCCCAATTGATAGAATCAAGGCCTTTTAACAAGTCTCCAACCGGTTCATGAAATTTCGATAGATCTTTTTCCTGATACATAGATAATTAAATCTTACATGGGCTAAAGCTAGCTTTTCGGTTTAATATTCGCATTGATCCTAAAGAAATTATTCGGATCATACTTGGTTTTGATATCTATAAGGCGTTGATAGTTTTCTCCATATGAATCTCCGGCCAGGTCATCTGAACCACTCATGTCACTATTAAAATTAAAATATACCTGCCCGTTTGAATAATTCTGGAGTTCAGTGAAGAAGTTCTTTGTATAATCAATACATCTTTGATTATCTGAATCATCAGCCCACATGGTATCAATGCTAACCAGGAATCTGGCACTTCTATCTCCAAAAGCTGTTGCTTCCTCAGGTACTCTTGAAATAGCACCTTGTAAATTACGAATAGACAATAAGGATTGTGTCGTGGGGGCCTGGTTCGCCTTGTTTATCAGCAAATGCATTAGATCTTCATCAATATCCTGGACATAAAGTGATTTCCAGTAGCTGTTCAATGTGCCCTTTACAAGAAATGGATCAAACATTTTGTTTACAGCTGTAAAAGGGATGATTCCACTCAGATCAAGCAGTGGTGTGGCGACTTCCCTTAAAGGTTGTAGCAACTTTTCACCCTCCTGAGGCGATCCGAAATACATGGCAGCCAATCCGGTAACAAGCTGCCCCTGCAGTTCAGGTGGAAATGCAGGATGCTCCGGGATTGCCCAGTTTATGCAGTCACTGGATACTTCATCGGGTAGATCTCTTGTAAAATCGATCCAGAATTTCATGGCTTTCTCAGCCTCAGAACGGGGATACAGGCAGGCTGCCATCATTACCTCAGGGCCCAGTTCATACAACTTGAAATGGAAGGAGGTTACAATTCCAAAATTTCCTCCACCACCCTTCAGTGCCCAGAACAGATCCTGGTTCTCAAAATTCGAAGCATGAAGATATGAGCCATCAGCAAGGACAATATCTGCCCCAATAAGATTATCTATACTCATACCTGCTTTTCTCCTGAACCAGCTTAAACCACCGCCCAAAGTAAGTCCGCCAACCCCAGTATCAGATACTACACCGCCGGCGCAGGCCAATCCAAATGCCTGCGTTTCCCGATCGACATCTCCCCAGTTTGCACCTCCCTGGACTACTGCTGTCTTTTTTTTAGGATCGACCATTACCGTACGCATATTGGATAGATCAATCATTAATCCATCATCTATTGAGGCATTACCTGCTACATTATGCCCTGCTCCGCGAACGGCTACCTTGAGGTTATTATCCCGTGCAAAGTTCACGGCTTGAATGACATCGTGGACTCCGGTACATTGAGCGATCAATCCGGGTTTTTTATCGATCATCCTGTTCCATAATTGACGGACTTCATCAAAATTGGAGTCATTTCCACTTACCAGGGGGCCCCCAAAAACGGCCTGAAAATTTTCCAGTGATTGACCATTTAATTGATCAATTTCTGTTGTTGCTTCGTAGTTTTTCATGGTTGTAATTTGGTTTTTTTATGTTTTATTTTTTTGTGGTTTCAATATCAATATTCCGAGAAGAACCCAATATTAAGAATTGGAGCAGTTTCCATCTTAATAGAATCTGTCAATCTACGCATTATACTCAGAAAATGCAAATTTCAATTTCCATGCCTGGAAATTAAAATTGAATCATAAATTTCTAATAAAACCTTTTTTCTGTTAAATCATTTATTGAAGAAGATATGATCTTAAAAACCAACATTTCGAAATCCTTCAAAAAACAGTTTTAGGATGGTTAATTTTCAAACCTCTCCTCAAAGCAGACGGAACCATGCACAATGAAGCTTCTTATGTAAATGGTATCAAATTGGCAGTTGACGGAGGAGTGGCACAGGTCTAACATACCTGGTTTAATATGAAATGCAGAAAATCCCGCTATTAAATAGCGGGATTTTCTGCTATATACTTATTTTATTGCCGAACGATCTATAAATTACAGCCTGAATTTTACCCGCTTTCATATTCAATATGCTTTTTGACATTATGAAATCATTTTTAGCAATTATATTAATTACATTCCTTCTTTCATGTTCGGCTGAAAACCAAAATACTGGCGGTTTCCTGGAAAGTCCCTGGAGTGCCAGCTGGATCAGTGCCGCTAATTATACCGGCCCCTATGATTCTACAATGGCGGCGCCCTATTTCCGTAAAGAATTCGAAGTGAACCAAAAGATAAAGTCATCAACTGCACGGGTAACTGGAGTTGGGTATTTTGAATTTTACCTGAATGGAGCAAAAATAGGAGATCATGTTCTGGATCCAGCTTTTACACGGTATGACAAAAGGGTAAAATATCTGACCTTCGATGTAACTGAGTTCCTAAATTCAGGAGAAAATGTTGCAGGTGGAATTTTAGGGAATGGTTTTTACAATGTGGACACTAAATCAGCATGGGATTTTGATACAGCTCCCTGGCGTGGTACCCCTGCCTTTATATGTGAAATTAAGATTGAGTATGAAAATGGGGAAAGTGTAATCATTGTTTCTGATGAATCGTGGAAATTTACAAACGGACCAATCCTATTTGATCAGATCAGGAATGGGGAGATCTATGATGCCAGAAAAAAAATAACAGGATGGTGCGAAACTGGATATGATGACTCAAGCTGGAGGCCTGTAATTGTTGGGAAAGGACCTGAAGGGACCTTATCCAGGCAAATTATGCCTCCTATACGTAAAGTAAAAACACTTCATCCCATATCGATTAATGAACCGAAAGAGGGAGTCTTTCTGGTAGATTTCGGCCAAAACATATCAGGCTGGGCCAGGATCCAGTTGAATGAAGAAGAGGGCAAAGAAATTGTAATCAGGTACGGTGAACGAATTTACAATGATGGAAATCTCGACAACAAGGAGCTAAGCCGATTCATCTTTACAGGAGAAACACAAACTACCAGATATATCTCAGATGGCTCTGATAACCAGGTATATGAGCCAAGATTTACATATTTTGGATTTCAATATGTTGAGATATCCGGGATTACCGGTAAACTAAATCCCGATCATATTGAAGCCTATATGATCCATACCGACTTTGAGGAGGTGGGATATTTTGAATGCTCCAATCCTTTGTTTAATAAGATCCATGAAAATATAAAATGGTCATATCTGGGCAATTATCATGGTTACCCTGAAGATTGTCCACATCGGGAGAAGATGGCCTGGACCGGTGATGGGCAGCTGGTTGTGGAAACCGGCCTGTTTAATTATGATGCTACAACGGCCTACCTGAAATGGATGGATGACCATATGGATGAGCAACAGCCGAATGGAGATCTGCCTGGCATTATCCCTACAAGCGGTTGGGGGTATGAATTTGGCAAAGATCCGGACACAAGACCATACGGCTATGGCCCACATTGGGAAGGATCAGCTGTTGTGATCCCCTGGATTCTATATAAGCATAGCGGTAATATTGAAATATTGAGAACCTACTATCCGATGATGTCCAAATATATGTCACACCTTGAAAGTATATCGAATAATTATCTGCTAAACTTCGGCATCGATGATCACAAGTCAATTGTTACCCATACCGATGGAGGTTATATTTCATCAGCCTATTATGGGTGGTTTTCTGATATCATGGAAGATGTGGCTGGTATTACTGGAAAAGAAGAAGACGTAATTAAGTACAGTATATTGAAGAATAATATCAGAGATTCATTTCATGAGAAGTACTTTAATAAAAGTAAAAACATTTATGGTAATGGAGGGCAAACTCAAATGGCGCTGGCATTGGCTTGTGGTATGGTTCCAAATGATTTGCAAAAACCTGTTTTTGATAACCTGATTCTGCAAATTGAAGATCGGGATTATCATTTTGATTGTGGTGTAGTTGGATTGAGAAAGTTGATCGATGTCCTTATTGAATTTGACAGAAAGGATATTCTATATAAAATGACTAATCAGAATGATTTTCCTTCATTCGGGTATTGGGTAGAACAGGGTGCGACTACCATGTGGCAGAATTGGGATGGATCTCAGTCTCGAAATCACATAATGTTCGGCAGTATAGGTGATTATTTCTATTATGGACTTGCCGGCATCAAACCGGTAGTGGAAGAACCGGGTTTCAAAGTTATAAAACTCAATCCTCAATTCCCGGAAGATATGACATACCTGAAATGTGGCCATAAAACACCCTATGGTTGGATAAAGACTCAATGGAAGACAGTAGATGGTAAAATTGACTATGAATTGATGATTCCGGAAGATACATATGCTGAATTTACCATATCCCAACCAAAAACAAAGGTTAGTATCTCAGGTGAAAAAATTGGTCAAACGGATGGAATAGAAATTATTGACCAGGGAATTGACTTTATTAAATTACTGATGCCGGCCGGGGATTACAGGTTAGAGATAGATCTGGAATAAAGTTTTCATAAGTATAGGGTGTATATAAATCCATCAGCTTT
>CALOCZ010000038.1:0-16863 GCA_942491935.1 uncultured Cytophagales bacterium | reverse complement strand
TGAATTTTTGAATGGTCAATTGTGCATCAAGTCTTTCATAAACGGTGGATGATAATATAATACTGGTGATGCTGATCACACCAATGAAAATCTGAAGTATTAATATTGAATTTTCATTTGAATCAAGAACAAATGGGCCTTGGCCATGGATCGTTATATATATAGCCGATAACGCGGTGATCAATATTCCGGTTAAGGTGGTTTGAAGATTAAACCTGAATGATAACCAGAGTAAAAATGGGATTATAAGAAATGGGTATGATTTCTCAATGGTAGGGGCTAATGCTTCATTTCGTAGAATCACAATAAATAATGCCATACAAAATAGGAAAATCAATGATTCAATAATTGTTCTTCGAGTGATCTGTACATTGAATTTCCTTTTCCAGGATAGAATGAAGGGTGTAAATAAAAGAACACTGGTAACATTTGGTATCCACCACATAAACCATTCTGATATGAAGTCCTGATGGTCCACTATTCCATTCAAATGGAAACTATATGTGCCAAATGAGGAACCAATGAGGCACATGATTAATGCAATAATTAAGAAGACAAAAGTATTATGGGTATTCTTGAAAGGATCCTGATCCTTTATGAAGCGTTTTATCAGGTAACGACCAAGTAATATTTCAACAGTATTTCCAATACTTATGATAATTGAGGCCTGAATTGTGCCACTATTGATCTCAATCCCATTTAACCAGAATACCAACATATAGGCTACCAGTGACCCAATTGTTATTCCCGGCCATGTTCTTGTACCAAGAAAGAGGATCAATGCTAATCCAATACCAACAGGTGGCCATACCGGCGATGTGATCGGATCCCTGAAGGCCAATAGCAGTCCAAAATACGCGCTTAAAAAGTAAATGACCGCGACCAGGATAATCCGTACATCAATGCTTTCCAGTAAGTAGTACTTGATTTTATGCATGATAACGCAGACAATTGTCTTATAAATATCTGAAAAATAGCGTTTTAAGTTTCATGACTTAAATTAATACTTTTTGCAGACGATGCCTGTTTACTTTCTATCCTACAGGACATATGTAATATTAAATGGGCTTTTAAGTTTTTTCCTCTAGCCGGTATTTAGATAACGTTTCAAAAATCTATAACTTGTATTTATATTTTTAAATTTTCATGGATCATCCAAAGCGTTTGCCATTACATTTCTATGCTGGCTTGGTTTTAGTAATCACAGCCTGGTATTTAAATTGGCATCTGGAAGGGTTAAGGACACATATTTTATTTTTTCCACTTTGGTTTGGATATATTCTTTCCGTAGACGGTATAGTTTTTAAGCGGAATGGAGAATCGTTGCTTTCAAAAAACTGGAGAAAGTTTGTTGGATTGTTCTTTATTTCTATACCTGTCTGGTGGCTTTTCGAAGGATTAAACATTAGAACCCAGAATTGGCAATATTTAGGTCGTGAACATTTTAGTGACCTTGAATATTTTATTTATGCGAGCATATGCTTTTCTACCGTAATCCCTGCGGTTTTTGGATCTGCAGAATTAGTGAATTCATTTAAATGGCTAAAAAACATAAAGCGTGGACCAAAAATTTCTTCCAGTTTAAACAGTATCAGGGTTATTATTTTAATTGGAATTGTTGCCCTGGTTTTATTATTAATATGGCCTGAATACTATTATGTTTTTTTGTGGCTATCTATTTTTCTAATTCTGGATTCAATTAATCACCTGCGGGGTCTTCGCAGCCTGGTTGCGTTTACTGATATTAAAGATTGGAGACCTTTGATCTCGCTGGCACTTGGATGTTTAATGTGTGGCTTTTTCTGGGAAATGTGGAATTACCTGGCATATCCAAAGTGGATATATCATACGCCTGGAGTTGAATTTCTATATATCTTTGAAATGCCTGTCCTGGGATACTTAGGGTATATTCCTTTCTCTTTTGAATTATTTGCGATTTACCATATGATAGGAGACCGCTATACCAGAGACAAAGGTTTTTATTATTTCCTTCCGGATTATTAACCCCCAATACGTGTTAATCCGACATCGACAGCATACTCATATGCCTTGTTGAATTCCCCGGCAGAGAGTTTTCTGTTTATCTTCGGATTTGTCATGGCATGATATGCCGGGCGGTATTGATCCATCAGGTTAAAGTAAGTATTTGTTGATAGTGCTTTAACGAAATCTATAACCTTGTAAGTTTGAGCTATATTATCTGGCATAACAAGATGACGTATGATCAGTCCTTTTTGAGCGATCCCATATTCGTTCACCCGCAAATCACCAACCTGTCTGTGCATCTCAAATATCGATTCTATGGCCATTTCGACATAATCATTTACCCCGCTAAGTTCATTGGCTATGTTATTATCCATATATTTAAAATCTGGCATATATATATCAAATATCCCATCTAGTAATTCTACAGTAGAGGCTAAGTCGTATCCACCGGAATTGTACACAAGAGGAATGTTTAATCCCATCTCAATGGCTTCAGGCAAGGCATTCAGGATAGCATGTACCATATGGCTTGGTGAGACAAAATTTATATTATGGCAACCAAGGTGCTGAAGGTCAATCATAATGCGTGCAAGATCTGAGTGACTCATCTCTTCTCCTATACCGCATTGCGATATGTCGTAATTTTGGCAGAAAATGCAGGATAAATTACAATTGCCAAAGAAAATGGTACCAGATCCGCGTATGCCGGTTAGTGGAGGTTCTTCCCCGAAATGAGGGCTATATGATGATATTAAAGGTAAACTACCTGATTTACACTTTCCAGTGTTCGATTGAGTTCTGTCTGTCCCGCATCGATGTGGACAGAAGTTACATGATGTATTTAATTCATTTATCTTGAATATCTTGTCTCTGAGAGCACCTTCATTATATGATTTTACGTAAGATGGTCGAAATTGTATCATGGTAATAGAAGCAATCGCAAAATATATGCTTTAATTTAGGAATTAAATATGGCTTTCAGAATTACGGGAGGCGGAGAATTCATAAACCTTCCTTTATATCTGTAATTATCTTTTTGCCAAATTTCCTGGCCAGGAATGTATGCCACAATATAAGGGAATATTCCACCATGTTATTATGCTCCCCTGACAAGATCGTACGAGTCTTGTAACCATTCTATGAGCTGGTCATTGATATCTTCTCCGGAATCGATGTTCATGAAA
This sequence comes from uncultured Cytophagales bacterium, assembly GCA_942491935.1. Taxonomy (GTDB): domain Bacteria; phylum Bacteroidota; class Bacteroidia; order Cytophagales; family Cyclobacteriaceae; genus JAGTVG01. The sequence goes on along the minus strand of CALOCZ010000038.1, from coordinate 13,693 downwards.
TGAAGTACCCGGTTTCGGGAGATTCTCACGGTTCGATGGATAGGGAACTGATCGATTTCCTGACCCAGCTGAAATTCAAGTTCAAGGTATTCGCTTTTAGGTCTGATGGACAAGAAGGTAGCGCCTGCCTTGACCTGAATAACCGATTTAACCGGGTTTAGTTCAATAGGTCCGAACGTTTCAATCTGAGCCAACAGATCATGTACTAGAGTCTGGATTTTCTCAGGTTTATTTCTTAAATGATCTGCCAGATCCAGTTTATAGCAGGAATGCCATTGATTCCGATTACGGAATGATTTACCACAATCCGGGCAAGTCCAGGACATATTTTTTGTTGTTATAAGCCTATTTCAGATTCCGCTCAAAAAGCTCCAATATTCTTCGATATTCGTCAGCCCAGCTTGATGCTTCCTTAAATCCATGATTTTCCATCGGAAAAATGGCTACATCCCAGTTTTTCTTTCCAAGTTCGATGAGTTTTTGAGATAACCTGACAACATCCTGAAAATGAACATTCGTATCTACCATCCCATGCAACATGAGCAGTTCTCCCTGTAAACCTTCAGCATAATATATCGGAGAACTTTTCCTGTATGCAATGCTGTCTTCCACTGGTGTATTTAACCGGTTTGATGTATAGGGATGATTATAATGGGCCCAATCAGTGACCGACCTTAAAGCAGCGCCGCAATTAAAAACCTCCGGATACTTAAACATTGCAAAAATTGTAATAAATCCACCATAGGAGCCCCCATAAATCCCAATTCTTTCAGGATCAATATTATGCTCGGTCACAAGATATTTGGCACCATCAACATGGTCAGTAAGATCTTTTCCGCCCATATGCCTGTAAACTCCTGTTCGCCAATCACGGCCATATCCTTCACTTCCCCTGTAATCTATGTCCAGAACAGTATATCCCTGATCCACCAGTAAGTTATGAAACATATACTCTCTGAAATAGCTGCTCCACCATTTGTGCACATTCTGGAGATAACCAGCTCCATGAACAAATATTACCGCTGGCCCATTTTCAACAGCCTTTTCCGGTTTATATATTCGGGCCGGAACCAAGGATCCATCTTCTGCTTTAAATTGAATTAACTCTGGTTCTCTCCAGGGGTAGGCTTTGAACTCAGTGCTTGTGGAATGGGTGACCTGCAACATTTTAGCACCTGGTTTATTTGGCATCAGGTACAATTCCCAGGGTTTGTTGCTATATGAATACCTTATGGCCAGCATTTTTTCATCAGGGGATACAGAAACTTCATAATTTCCTGCTTCCTGTGTATAACGGATTGGATTGCCGCCTTCTACAGAAACCTTATAAAAATGACGTTCCGAAGGTCCTTCCTTATTAGCCGTTAAATAGAAATATTTCTTGTCGACGGATAACTGGACATTATAAACTTCCCAATCTCCGGAGGTTATGGTCTTTTTTGCCTTAGTCCGGGTATTCAGGGTATACAAATGAGAGTAGCCTGATTCTTCAGACTGAAACCAGATTGTTTCATCATCCGCAAGCCATCCAAGGGTATTTCTTTCATAATTCCACTCTCCGATACCAGGCCCTCCAATCCATGATTCATCCCGTTGCCTGTCGAGTAATACCAACTCCCCATTTATTAAGTCAAGTTGCATGATCCACCTGTCTTTATTGTCTGCAGATCGAATTACCATTACCGCCAGGTCACCCTTTTCATTAAATATGGGTGATTGATATCCAATATTTCTTGGATCTTTATACTGATCATTAAAGGTACTATCCTCAGGTAAATAATCTTTCAGGAACAAGGGCTTGTCAAAGATCCCCGGGATATTTTTTGAATCGATAATATATGTAGTATCCTCCTCAATATCAATTATTCCCATTTTCATACTTGATTCAGGACTACCAACATTTGGTCTCGCCCTTAACATTTTTGCATATCCAGTTTCAGTTACATAACTCGGAACTTCTGTATTATTACCATTTTGCGTCCTATTAATAAGATGGTACAGAACGTATCTTTCATCAGGGCTAATAGTAAGATTACTTAAATATTGGCCATTTATAGAAATTTCTACAGGTCTATGCGGTTTTAAAGAATCTCTCTTTGCCTCAGATAGTTTGTCTTTATCATTCCGTAGCCTGAGTATGTCGAAAAGGGCCATTTCATCATTCTGAATCCACTCTTTTTGTGAGGTGGATTTTTTATCCTTTTTACCGGATGCCTGCTCAACGAAATTGGTGATCTGTGTTATACTTCCAGTAATTAGAGATAAACTGAACAAATTGTCTCCTTTTCTGAAAACAATGCGGTTATCATTATTTGTGAAGACTGGATTAGATTCCTGTTCAGTTGTATTGGTTATCTGATCAACCTGTCCTGATTTTATATGGTAGATGAATATATCTCCATTCTTTTCATACAATTTCCTGGATCTGTCTTTCGACAAAACGCCATTCTTTGAAGGCATCTTTTTCAGTTCATCGATCCCGACTCTATAAGGACTTAATCCCTTCAAATCAATTTTATAAAGATCCTCATTAAGCTCTTTTTCAGGATTCCAGTCGAAAAGAACACTCTTACTGTTGTCTGACCAGTAAATGTTTTTTGGCAAGTGACCAACAAAGTCATCACCCGACATTATCTCAGTTAAATTCAACCCGGTTTGTGAAAAAACCGGATTACAAATTCCTGCAAAAAAAATAATTAGTCCCGCAGTCGCTTTCAATAGATTCATCTTCCTGATTTTAATGCTAAAAATATGTGTAAAAGTATAGAATATTTGCTGTGGAGACAAATAGCACTTTTTTAATTAGGCATTAGTAATTTGTATTTATTCCTATTCGGAACGAAGAGATTTTGATGGATTTGTCCTTGCTGCGTGTATTGACTTTCCGGTAACCGCTGTAAGTGCAATCAGACCTACTGCCAATCCTGATATAAGAAATGCCCACCAGTTTACAGTAGTTTGATATGCGAAGTTTTTCAGCCATTCAGTAACGAAATAGTTGGATATAGGAATAGCAATAATAAAGGATATGAATATCAATGTTATATACACTTTTGATAATAAGATCAGGATCTTGGGAATGGAAGCCCCAAAGGCTTTTCTTATACCTATTTCTTTAGTTCTTAATTCAGCCGAGTAGGCAGCGAGCCCATAGAGGCCCATGCAAGAAATCAATATGGCAAGAAATGAGAATACCTTAAATATTTTACTCATTTTGTCCTCTGAAAGATATAAGTTGTTAAGATCCTCATCCAGAAAACTGTATGTGAAGATACTACCAGGGGCAATTTCTTTCGTAATTGATTCCATATGTGCTATTGCTTCTTTTATCTGATCACCGGATAGTTTGACAAGTATAGTTCCTGAAAATTCTGGTCTGTATGAGATAACCAATGGTTCAATTTCATTATGCAATGATGCGAAATTGAAATCTTTCATAACCCCAACAATTGGCCCTCTGTGATTGAAGAAGTCATTCGTGGCAAAGGTACCTATCGGATCTTCAAGCTTGAGCATTTCTACAACCTTTTCATTTACAATAAAGGCACCTGAAGAATCAGTAACAGGATTGAAGTTCCTTCCTTCAAGGAGCTTGATCCCGAGGGTTGGAATAAAACCCTCATCTGCACGTGTGAACCGCATAAAATCATCACGATTTTCCGGCTCCCATCCATCTGGCCGTAAGAACTCAATGCTTGAGATGCTGCCTATTAATGTTGTGGTTGCTCCGGTTTCAATAATTCCAGGATGTTTCTTAATTTCATTATATATATATTCTCTCCTTTGTTGAAAAACACTTCTGAAATCGCCATAGGTGTATATAGCAACAATATGCTCCTTATCAAATCCGAGGTCTTTATTTTTGAAATATTTCAATTGACTGGATATGATCAGGGTGCTGCTGATCATAAATATTGCAATGATGAATTGAAGAATTAATAATACCTTTCTGCTATTGGAAAGGGATGATTGTGGTATCTGATTAATCTTAATGCTATCAACAATCTTAAATCCGGATATAAAAATGGCAGGATAGCCCCCTGATAATAGGGTTACTCCAATGATCAAAAGGGCAATGGCGAGAAGATGTTCATTCTTCAAAAGATCCCTGAAAGTAAAATTCTGGTTGGCCAATTCATTAAATAGGGGAAGTGCTATACTGCAAAGAATTATGGCAATAAATGTTGCTAACAATGTGTATAGCAGGGCTTCCATTAAGAATTGATTGATCAATTGTGTGCGATAGGCACCTGTAACTTTTCTTATTCCAACTTCCTTGCTACGCTTCAAAGCCTGGGTTACAAATATATTAATGAAATTTGCGCTGGCTACGATGATTATAAGTGCTGCCAATGCCCCGAATATGTAAATGTATCGGATATGACTGTTTGGGCCCATTTCCTGTTCCCGATGTGATTTTAAGTGTATGTCAACAATCGGGTGCAGTTCAAAAAAATCACCGCGTGCATTGAGATCCTCTTTGGTATAGTGTTCACTTAGCTGATGATCATATTGGAAATCTCTTAACTTGGATTGAACATTTGTATAATCTTTTTTATTGTCAAGTAGAAGATAGGTATACATTACCTTCCATGTTCTGGAATTTGTCCATTCATCAGGATAATCTTCAAAAAAGGTAGGCATAGAGATGAGGTAATCCACTTTTAAATGAGAATTCTCAGGAAAATCCTGTATCACCCCGGTAATCTCATATTCCCGGGCATTCTGCAATTCTCCGAAAGCAAATTTCACAGGTTCCCCTAATGGATTCTTATCCCCAAATAGTGTTTTAGCCAGTCGTTCTGTTAATACTATTGTAAAAGGCCTTGACAACAGGTCTTCATAATTCCCAGCCACTATCTTCCGGTCAAAAATCTTTATTATCGAATTATCCGCATAATATCCATTATTTATTGGGAAATGTGTATCATCAATTACTGCTATACTTCTGCCACCTCTGAATAGAGCAACCCGGCCAGATTCTTTTATTTCTGGAAAATAGCTTTTAACTGCTTCAGAAGCAGGAGGGGAGGATTTAGCCCAATTACTTGATGCAAATCTGTAAATATTTTTATATTGAGGATAATCTTTTTCGAAGCTGAGTTCAGATTGTATATACAGGACAATGAATAGGCTGACGGTAATGCCCATGGCAAGACCCGCAATGTTAATAAAACTGTTGCTTTTTTGTCTGAATATATTTCTCAGGCTTATGAGGAGGTAATTCCGTAGCATACTTATATTTTTACCTGAAATTACGGATCATTACCAGAAATAAATTTATGAATGCAGTGAGTTGGTACGAATATGCAGTAATTTAATTTTCTGGCATCTGTATGCGTTTAAAAAGTTCTTTTTTATATGTGTCACTAACCCTTATTTCCTGACCGGATCTGAGTATTGCCACTGTCTCACCTTTCCCTCTTTTTTCAAGCTGCTCTATATGATTCATATTAATAACATACGACCGGTGTACTCTGATAAATTGGTCTTCCGGTAGACGAGGGAGAATATTCTTTAAGGGTATCCTGGTAAGTTTGAATTGCCCTTCGTAATGTATCTTAATATAATAGTCAAAAGCTTCGATAAATGTTATTTTGTTTACAGGTATGATAATTATTTTGCTGCTGTCTTTTATAACCAGATTTTGAGAACCGGGGTTTTCGTCATCGTAGAAAAAAGTTGTATTCCCTGATTTTCCTTTGTTCAGTTCATTTTTTAACTTTTCATACTTTTTGGATTGTTCAAGTGTTCTGTTGCTGTATATTGATTGCTTCACCCTTTCAAGCATTTGAAAAAATCTATCATCTGAAAAAGGTTTGAGAATGTAGTCGAGCGCGTGATATTCAAATGCTTTTACCGCATAATCATCATAAGCTGTAATAAATACCACAAAGGGCCATCTTTCTTTTGATACATTATCCAATACATCAAATCCATCTATTCCCGGCATATATATATCAAGAAAGAGAAGATCTACCTGTTTTTCTTTCAGAAACTGAATGGCTTCTATTCCATTATTGCATATCCCAACCAGTTCAATGTCTTTGTCGCTCGAAAGCATTAGTTCGAGTCCATCTCTGGCATTTGGTTCATCATCTACTATTACTGCTTTAATGGTTTTGTTTGACATACTTACGTTTACAATTGTTTTTCTCCGATAACGGGGATTTTTACCAATACTGCTACGCCTTGATCTCTTTCCATTATCTGAATTTTATAATCTTTCTTATAAAGCTTAACTAGCCTGTTAATTGTATTAGCCAATCCCAAGCCTTTATTTTTATTAATATCCCAGTTTATGGGAAGGTATGAACCCGTATTAAACACTTCGAGGGTTAACACTTGATCCTCTTTTTTGACTCTTATTTGCAATAAAGACTTCCCGATGTTCTTTGATATACCATGTTTAAAGGCATTCTCAACGATAGGTTGCAGGATGAGGCTGGGCACCAGCAATTTTGACAATGATGGTTCTATATCCCATTCTATAGTAAGCCTGTCCTTATATCTTTCGCTCTCCAGCAAAAGGTACTTCTCTACCAGATCAATTTCCTCCTCCAGGGGTACGAACTGTTTGGGTTCAGTCACAAGACTATGCCTAAGCATATCACTTAATCCGGAAATCATGACTACAGCAGTATCACCTTTGCCCTGCCTTACCATCATTGAAATGGTATTAAATGCGTTGAACAGGAAATGTGGATTCAATTGCATCTTTAAAGACTTTAATTGAGCTCTGCTTAATTGCGATTCCATTTCAAGATATCGGGTGTGTTCATCTACAAATTTCCGGTAATAATCAAGGCCGAGAAGCAGGATGATTATACCCCAGTAAAATATGAAATTCCCTGGAATATCAAAAAAGATTGAGACCCAGCGACTCGTCACATCGGTAAAGTTTCCAGATTCTTGTCCAAGAAACAATCTTTGAAGTAAAACGCCTGAGATATCCGACAATACTTTATGGATCACAGAGTAAAAAAGGCCGGCAATTATATTATAAACAATAAACTTAACTTTTCTTTTTTGGCGGGTTTTAAGATAGATGTCAAATAACCAATAACTCAATATCCAATAAATTAGATATCTGGAAATTGGCCAGATATAAAGTTGTTCAGCTTTAAAAGGATAATCATAGAAATAGATGAAAGAATAGGTTTTAGAAATTTCAAAAAAACAAAGCAGTAACCAGAAAAGGAAATTGTATAATTGAAAATTATTAATATGAAGTACCTTTTGTAGATTCCTCATGGAGATAAAAAAAAAGAAAAACGATTCAATTTAAAGCAAGTTAAAATAAAAGGACCTGAATAAAAAAATACTACTCTATTCCTGTGAGTTTTCCTTATCTTTTTTCTTTTTGTCCTTTTTCTTTTGTTCTTCCTTTTTACTTACCATTTTATTTATGAACCTGTTGATCTCATCAAACTGATCAATAAGTTTTTTAGTTGCATATTCCCGGGCTTTATCAGATTCAATTATACCATTTAAATATTTTTCATCAATTTCCAATAGAACTTCTGATAATTCTTCACCACTACTGGAATCAATATCTTGTATGCTGTTTTTTAAACCCATATCCTCAATTGTTTTTGCCCTGGCATTCACATCGGTAGGGCTTAAGAACATTATAGGAATTCCGGATTTGATAGCAGAACAACCGGGGAAAAGAGACATTCCCGAAACAATTCTTGATTTTTCATATATGGAGGCTGCCGTATCTGGCATGAGTCTTTCTCTGGATATAGCAACTTTGGGTTTAAGGTCTTCAGGTAAAGGATTGTATATATTTTTAACTGTATATTCTACATCTTCCTCATTATTGGGCAAGAGTAATACGTGTTTATCAGTTTCTTTAACCCATATGGAGATTAGTGTTTTCATCTTGACGCTATATTCCTCAAGCTTCTCTTCAGAAATCCCATGTGTATTAAAATCCAGAGCTAAGAAATCCTTGTCAAGGAGTGAAAAGTTTTTGAGGACCTTCCTTGACTCTGTATCGTTTCTAAGATCAAAAGCAAATAATAGATTTGGTGATGTTTGAAGTTTTGGGATCTTTATATCTCTGTCCTTCAGCAATTTATCAATTGAGGAGGAGCTGCCATATACAAACTTTGCACCATTTGCAATTTTTATAAACCGATCAAGGCTTTGCTCTTGTTCCGGTATCCGACCAAGCCCAAAAATGGCATAGGGGATACCATTATCGAGGCAGTATTGCAGAGATTTGGTTTCAATACCAGCATTGTTGTTGCCAGACCAATCTACGTTTTTAGCGGCGCCGGGAGTATAAAAAAACAGATCCGATTCGGAGAGCGCGTTCTTTAACTCATCAGTCGTTGGCTGCCCTGCTTCATCAATTTCGCCGGTTATCATCTTAAGGCTCGTGAAATTCTTTTCCAGCATTGTCATCAGTTTTTCATCTGATTCGCCCAGCCATAAATAAAATTCTGTTCTTAAAATGGTTTTTTGAGAAAGGCGGTATAGAGCCGGGATGAGTGCAAGGTCGTTATTGTCATTTATGTTCCAGCCCATCCTGAACAGGATTTTAGGGTAGGTCACTTCCTGGAAATTGACTTTGAAACCCACAAGAGTGGGTAGTGATAACGCAAACCCTATACTTTGTTTAATAAAACGCCTTCTTTCAGATATGTTCATGGTTTATTGATAAACTAAAGAATATCTCCAAATTAATCCCATATCAGGAGAAATAACAAACCTATCCTTTTATAAAATGCATTAGTTCATACATCTACATTTTATATATCGAAAACGATCCTTAAAATAAAGATGAATTCGAGTTGTTGCGAATATAAATTGTTTTCAAGGGATTATCAATATGGTTCAAAATTTCAACAAGAAGTGCAACTTTCTCAAATTTTATGGCTGGATCTATAAAAGAAACATAAAAAAAGCTGACCCGGCAGGTCAGCTTTGAACCTAAATATTTTTATTTACTATCTCCTGTTCAATTAATTGGCTTTCTCAAATTTTACAGATTCTCCAAACCTGAATCTAGCCGATATACCAACATTTCCTGCTTCAAATCCATGAGCATTAGTAAGGAATATAGCCGGCCTCCAATCAAAGGCAATAGTCAATGGAATTTCAAATGCATATTCCACGCCGAAATTTCCTGCGATGCTAAAATTGAATTGATTATCAAAATAAAATTCAGGCCCGACACCTGGGAAAAATTTCAGACCGGATGGGCCATCGCTTAATTTGAACATCCAATCGAAATATCCAGCAATCCCAAAATTATTTGGGAGACTATTGGTTCCATAAAAATAAACTGCTGGTTGAATTCTGGGGGCCAATCCTACGGGAATCGTCGCTTCAACTGAACCACGGGATCCAAATCGAGCTCCAACTTCCCAGCTTGCCTGTGCCTTTGAATCACTGTATGCGAAAACAGATCCGATTATCACAACAGACAGAATAAGTAATTTTCTCATAGTAATCGTTTTTTTGATTATGGATTTTTATTGATTTACTGGGCAAATATAAATAAATCCATCTTACTGTTGTAAAAAATCGCAGAAAAAGATCAATCAGCCCTTTTTCATTGATAATGTGTTTGATCTTGATTTTAAAATGAACCAGAATATACGTGATATGAGAAATATAATAAGACCATATAAGGCGGTTATCATTGATACCTGAAATCCACCAGCCAATAATGCCGGAGAAACATCTTGTATTTCCTGAATGGCCATGCATGCCTGGTATATACCAATGCCCTGACCAAGTATGCCCCAAACCGCAGCAAATCCCCCTAGAAACCTAAGGCTCAGAATAATATTGGTCAATCTCGTCATATTAGGACTTTGCCGACCGTAAACCAGGATCAGACCAATTACTGAGAGAACAATTACCGCCAGTAATATTATAAATAATACGGACATAAACTGAATGCCACCCATAATATGTAGTTCGAAAAAAGTATTCATAGTGTTATTTATTTAAATTGAACATAAATTTCCTTCAAGATTACATAATGCGAAGTAATAAAAAAGATAAAGTAGATAATTGCTATATAATTATCGACCAATTCTAAAAAACTGTGGAATTCTCCATTGGTCGATGAAAGTGATTACTTTGTCGAAATTCTCAATTTATTCCTCTTGTAAAGTCCTGAAATGTAATTAAAAAAATTAATTTTAAACAAATTTGAATAATGCATCGTGACATCTTTTTCCTATAAGAAATACCGGATTCTACTACATGTTCTCTTTTGGCTATTGGTATTGAGCTTTTATACCCTATTGTTCGGAAGTGAGAACTCTGACTATCTAGGGGCATTTCAATTTGTAATCATGCTGTTGCCAATTACCATAGGAACAACTTATTTTCTGAATTACTTCCTGGTTCCCAGATATGTCCTAAAAAAGAAATACCTTTTGTTCGTATTATACTTTATTTATTCATTCATTATTTCTATTACACTTGGGCTAAATGTAGTTCTGCTAACATTTGTAGTAATCGCTGATTTTAATACTGGCAACATGGTTCCTGCCTCATTTAACGTCATATATCTGATAGCTGGCAATTATCTTGTCGTTCTGTTTGCTGTGACAATAAAACTGATCAGTAAATGGAATATGGTAGAGAAAAAAAATCTTCTGTTGGAGAAGAAAAGTGTGGAGATGGAATTAAGGTTAAAAGAAGCTGAACTTAAGTTATTGAAAGCTCAAATCCATCCACATTTTTTATTTAATACCCTAAATAACTTATATGGATTGGTATTGGCCGGATCGGAAAATGCACCTCAGATAGTTCTCAAAATTTCTTCTTTGTTGGATTACATGCTTTATAAAAGCAATAAACCATTTGTTGGTATTGAAAGTGAGGTTCAATATATCAGGGATTACCTTGAATTGGAAAAATTGAGATATAGTGACCTTAATATTGAATTTTCTGAAAATGGTGTCAGCAATAAGGAGTATATAGCGCCAATGCTTCTCCAGCCTTTTGTGGAAAATGCATTTAAACATGGGATAAGTAAAGACGTTGGAATGCAGTGGCTAAAGATCCAAATCACTATTGATGCGGGGCATCTAAAATTCGTTGTCAATAATCCCATGGTTGAGGATTCCGCAAAAGATGATACTGGTTATTCCGAAGGCATTGGATTGAAAAATGTAAAAAAGAGGTTGGATATATTATATCCTGATCGTTATAAACTTGATATTCATCAAGACGAGAAAACCTTTACCATTATACTTCAAATTGAATTGGACAAAATATCATGAACGAAATTAAATGCCTGATAGTTGATGATGAACCTATAGCTGCTCAGGTAATTGAAAGTTATCTTAATAAGCTTGAAGTATTTACAGTAGCTGAGATTTGTAATAATGCGCTCCAGGCTTTTAAATATCTGCAATCAAATTCGGTTGATCTGATATTTCTAGATATTCAGATGCCCAGGATCACCGGGCTGGAGTTTCTGAAAACGCTCCGTTCTCCTCCAAAAGTAATTATCGTTACTGCTTACAGGGAATTTGCTTACGAAGGTTTTGAATTGGATGTTATTGATTACCTCTTAAAACCTGTTTCTTTCGACCGCTTTCTCAAGGCAATCGACAAATTCAATAGTTTGAATGCTGAAAATAATAAATTGAATTTTCAAAGCGGAGAGATAGCCGGGTCAAATGAAGGAACAATCTGGATAAGAGCAGACCGTAAAAATGTAAAGATCGGATAGAAGATATTAGTTATATTGAAGGTTTGAAGGACTATGTTAAGATCTATAAGAAGGGAGGATTGATTATAAGTAAAATAACAATTAAAAACATAGAGAAAATGCTTCCGGCGAAGCAGTTCTTGAGAATACACAGATCATATCTTATTTCCATTTCAAAAATTTCAGCATACAATAATGAAGGAATAGAAATAGACTCAATCATGCTACCGATAGGTAAAATGTATAAAGAATCAGTTATAGCATATCTGGGGAAATTTATCTAGCTATTATTCTTCCATTTTGATAAATTCACTGGATTAATTTCTTAATTTTATGGCTTGATTTTTGGAATATTATCTACAGATTTGCATTATCAATATGAAAATAATGAAAACACACGAAAAACATAACCTTACTAAAAAATTATTTAACATAAAAAATGAAAGGGATATACCTATGATTACAAAAAAAGTTCTGTGGTTTACCACAATTTTCTTCTTAATGGCTAATTTCCTGGTTGCCCAGGATTTCAGCTATATCAGGGGCAGCAAAATGTAAAATGTGCCATAACTCTGAAAAGAGCGGGTTCCAATACAAGATCTGGTCGGAAGGCCCACATGCTAAAGCTATGGAATCTCTCTCAAGCCCCAAATCTTTGGAATATGCCAAAGCCAATGGTATTGCAGATCCTGCTAAGGATCAAAAATGCCTCAAGTGCCATTCCACCTATCATGCCATTGATCAGGATCTGAACCTTTCACTGACTGACAAAGAAGGCGTTTCATGCGAGTCATGCCATGGACCTGGCAGCAAATACAAAGCAATGAATATCATGAAGGACCAGGCGCTTTCCATTAAAAATGGAATGATTGTTCCTACTAAAGCAACTTGCGAAGGTTGCCACAACAAGGAAAATCCTTTTTACAAACCATTTAATTATGATGAGGCAATAAAGAAAATTGCTCACCCAACTCCAGCCGCTGAATAGGATACTTTCATTGATATTAATGACCGTGCTTCTTAAATATTTAAGGGGCACGGTTTTTTTGTGCAAAAAAAAAAGGCCATTTCTGATCCGAACTAATGCAATTGAACAGCAATATAGGCAAGAGGGCAATCCCAGGTTTTAGAGATTGCCGCAAATTTTTGATTGTGTAATAAAATAGGGGTATTATGCTACAGGAAAACGAGACCCAGGAACCAAAGAAACCAGGAAGAAAACCCAAGACCGACCCGATGACTGAACGAGTCGAGAAACTTGAACTCTGTGTTGCAAAAATGGCGCACTACTCTGGACAAGAAAGAGTGCTTGATGAGTTTGGAATTGAGCGATGGACGCCGGGCCGAAATGACATGCGGAAGTATAAGGATTGATATGAATGAACTTGATGCCTTGGCAAATGCCAAGAAGCATCGTACGGTATCAAGGCAGATGAAACAGATAACGGAGAATTTAGATTGTGTTCGAACTGCTTCACCAAGCTAACAACTGAAATAGCTCTTATTTATTCGTAGGTGCTTATGAAACTAACAAGCTAAACAACAGAAGTTCGTAGACTGCTACACCGGAAATGCCACTGAAGCTGCGATCAAGGCAACGGTTTACGTGAGAAAAGTGCCACGATAATGAGACATGAGAACCTAAGAAAACCAAATATCATCGAAGCTATCAAGACAAGGGACAAAGAACCAAAGCGATTACGCATCTGGAACCGAGAAGAACGGCAAGAACTTCTGGACGGGGTCGCTAAGGAGATGTTGACGGATCAGACATAAAAGACCGGCTGAAAGCACGGAATGTGGGCTCCTTGGTAGATCGGAAATAGATTTTACTGACAAGATTCAAGCCGATATGAATGTGAAAGTGGTGCGGAAGGAGTACAAGAAATCAGAATAGAAATGCCCAATAAGTGGGACTGCATGGAACACCAAATTCCCCTATGGGATTATTTCGACACCGGGGGAAAGAGGGCTGTTTGCGTTTGGCATCGTAGAGCAGGC
>CALOCZ010000037.1:0-15368 GCA_942491935.1 uncultured Cytophagales bacterium | reverse complement strand
GCTCCAATTCCATCGATGTTCCTGATTTCACTAGAGGTGCCTGGAAACAGAATAAGCCGCATGATATGACCCTGGAAGGCGGAGCCACAACAGGTGTCAGGGTGAATGCATAAATTATTGGATTTGTTTATTAATTTTTTAAATCGATTATTCTGGAATCCTAACATCTTGGCATGAAATATACTAATAGCGTATATGTTTTTTTTATGGTCTTCTTTGTTTTTTCCTGTTCGTCTGATGAGAGTATTATAGAAGAAAATGGCGAACCTTCAACCTATGAGGAGCGGATTAACAGAAGAGATTTCCCCTCCGTATTCCAGGCCTGGAACAAGGCGGAGAACATGCAAAATGAAGATCCATTAACAACCATTGCAAGGCATGACCTGTACTTTTCTACGCCTTCCGCATTCCGGTTGCAGTGGAACAATCAATTCCATGGACTGGCGGACGGATTTACTTCATATAGCGTGAGTTCCGCAATCCAATATAAAAAAAATCTCCTGATGGCAAATCCAAATCTCATTATTATTGCTGAACTGAGGTACCGGGATGCTGTAGCAGGTTTCCTTCCCAAAGACAGTCCCTTGTGGATGCGTAATCCTGATGGCAGTTATATATATGGTTGGGAAGAAGGAAATGCTATCCGGATCGAATTCCGTGATGAAGACTATCAGGACCAGGTAGCAAAAAAAGCTGCTGCTATAATAGAAACCGGTGTTGTTGATGGCATCATGCTGGATTGGTGGACTGAAGACGAATTTCTCAATGAGAGATTGTCGTTATTGAAAAAAGTTAGAGAAGCCATCGGCGAAGAAGCACTTATACTGCTCAATGCAAACAGCCGACTGATCCCAAACAGTGCACCCTATGCCAATGGTGTATTCATGGAATGCTGGGATTCTCCGGACGGCGATGCAGGAAAGTGAAGGATACTTACCGACAGACATTGGAATGGGCGGAAAAAAATATGCGGACACCGCAAATTAATTGTCTGAAACATGGTATAAAGATTCCAGGGGAATGAATTGAATCGTATGCGGGCAACCACAACGCTGGCTTTGGACAAGATCAGATGGATTCTGCCTTTTCTCTGATCCAAACACACTTCCATCGCCGGATCATTTACATGATTGATACTCCTTTTGGGATGCTTCATTAGGGACTCCCGTATCCGAAGGAGTACAGTCAACAAATGGTACCTGGCAAAGAAATTTTTCAGAGGGAACCGCAGTCTATAATCCTATGGGCAATGATGAGGTAGAGCTTATATTCGAAGAAGACCGAACCAGTGCAGCGACGGGAATCAGGGCAAAATCTCATACCTTGCCAGCCTTTGACGGTGACATTTATTTGAAATAAACTGTGAGTCATATATATATTAATAATGAAAAACATTAAACAAAATATAAATATTATGAAAATGAAAGGATTAGTAGTTATTCTATTGTTCTTCCAAGGAACCTTTTTATATATAAACGGCCATGCCCAGGAAAAGGCCTTCCATAGTTGGGCAGAAAAGCCTCCGCTGGGATGGAACAGCTATAATTGTTTCGGGGCTGCAGTGAATGAGGCTGAAGTGAGAGGCAATGCGGATATGATGTCGGCCCATTTGAAAAGAGTGGGATGGGAATATATCGTTATTGATTACTGCTGGTATTACCCCAATGTAGGCGCGCTTAACAACCCGCCTCAAACTTCTGAATTCGAACCTTCCTTGCCGATGGATCAATACGGGCGATTGCTCCCTGCAGTGGACCGTTTCCCCTCAGCTGAAAAAGGTAAGGGCTTTAAGGCTATTGGTGATTATATCCACAGCTTGGGCCTGAAGTTCGGCATTCATGTGATGAGAGGCATACCTCGTGAAGCCGTAGCCAGGAAAATGCCGGTCAAGGGGACAAATTACACTGCTGATCAGATCGCCGATACCGGCAGCACCTGTGGCTGGCTGAACCTGATGTATGGCGTGGATATGTCGAAACCTGGAGCTCAGGAGTACTATATCTCCCTTTTTGAAATGTATGCTTCCTGGGGTGTAGATTATGTTAAAGTCGATGACATTTCTACCCCTTATCATAAAGAGGAGATAGAAGGTGTACGTATGGCCATCGATAACTGTGGCCGACCGATTGTGCTTAGCCTTTCACCGGGAGATGAGACACCCAGCGAAAAAGCAAAACACGTGATGCAACATGCAAATCTTTGGAGAATATCAGCTGATTTTTGGGATACCTGGTCACAGCTGGAGGAGCAATTTGAATTATTGCACAAATGGGAAAAATATATCGGTCCCGGGCATTGGCCCGATGCGGATATGATCACGATCGGTCTGCTTAATCGCAGAGGACCGGGTCATGGGTTGGAGAGAAGGTCGAATTTTACAGATGTCGAAAAATTCACCCTGATGACCTTGTGGTCTATCGGCCGCTCTCCCTTGATGTATGGCGGAGACCTGATGATGATGCGGCCAATAGAGTTGCAACTCCTAACCAATGAGGAAGTGCTGGAGGTCAACCAGAACAGCGCCGGCAACCGTCAGTTGTTCAGACGGGGCAACCACGTGGCCTGGATCGCCGATATACCGGGATCTAATAACAAATACCTGGCTTTATTTAATCTTGGGGAAGATCCTTTAACGCCTGTCATGGTTACCCTTGAAGAGATCGGCTTTAAGGCAAATGTTAGGGTACGTAATCTCTGGCATAAACAGGATATTGGGCAATTTGAAAAATCCATTTCCTTGCAGATTCCGCCACATGGATCAGCCCTGTTGAAGGTAAGTAAATTACCCTGATCCTATAAAGGTGAGATGAAAATCAGATTGGCAGCAGGATCAAAACACATCTTAGCATATGACAATGATGGAAATTGAGTAGTTTGGATAATGTTTTATAATAGAAACACCTACAGTTGAAGGTTTAAAAAAGATCTGTGCTAACGACTATTAAAAGAAGAAATATTGTATCTGACATATAATAACGACATGTGTCAATGATCAAAATAAGATATTTTCAAATAATAAAAGGGTGCCCCGGATTCTACATGTATTTTTATATACCATGTATAAGAAAAAGACAGAATGTATGATTCCGAAGAAATTTTAGAGGTTGACGTGTAAAAAACCATATATGATACAGGTTTTATTTTAATGTTTGCATAATAATATGATGAAAAAGTCAAATTCCTATCTCTATCCATTATTTATGATCGGGATCCTCTTTTTTGTATTCGGATTTCTGACATGGATAAATGGGATTCTGATACCTTATTTTCAGATATGCATGGAATTAAGCAACTTTCAGGCAACGCTTGTAGCATTTTCATCCTATTTCGCCTATTTTGTAATGGCGCTTCCTTCAGCCATAGTCCTTAAATCAACAGGATACAAGAAAGGTATGGCACTCGGACTATTATCATGGCATTGGGCACATTAATATTTATCCCTGCTGCTTATACGAGAGTTTATTTGATTTTTCTTGCGGGCCTATTCATTACGGCTTCAGGACTTGCATTAATTCAAACTGCAGCTAATCCCTATATAGCGATAATTGGTCCAATCGAAGGCACGGCCCAGAGAATAGGAATTATGGGTATTGCTAATAAAACAGCAGGCATTTTAAGCCTTATTTTATTGGGAAAGATTTTTTTAGGTCAGGCAGATGATGTGATTTCGAATGTAAATAATCTTAGTAGTCTTGAAAAATCCACGGCATTGGATATTTATGCTTTAAAAATTGTTAATCCTTATATAATCATAACCATTATTCTATTTTTAGTTGCAGTGTTAATATATTTTTCAAAACTTCCAGAGGTGGATGAAACGGCAGCAGCCAATAAAGAAAGTAAGGAGCCTTTTTCGCCAAAAGAAAATATTTTTCATTATCCCTACCTCTTACTGGGAGTCATTTCTCTATTTGTTGCATCTGGGTGTGAAACAATTCCTATAGATGGAATCATTCTATACAGCAGATCATTGGGTATTCCGGTTGAAATTGGCCGTCATTTTAGCACATATACTCTTTACGTCATGTTACTGGGTTACTTATTCGTCAGTATTTTAGTCCCTAAATTCATGTCTCAGAGCAGAGCCATGCAATTTGCCGCTGCCTGGGGACTCATCTTTACTGTAGCTTCTTTTGCAACGGATGGCATGATTAGTATATATTGCCTGATGCTGCTTGGATTCAGTGCCTCAATGCTTTGGGGCACAATATGGGGATTATCGATCAGGGGATTGGGTAAGTACACCAAAAAGGGATCCGCAATGCTCCTGATGGCAGTAATTGGAGGAGGTATTTTTCCGGTCATTTTTGGTAGATTACTGGATATCAATAATTTATATCCACAGAATGCCGTTTTGTTACTTATTCCTTGTTATCTGGTAATTCTTGGTTTTTCGAGTTGGGGTTACCGCCTGAACACTTGGAGACCACGCACAAAACAAATCAAAGAATGAGATATGTAAATTGAAATGTAAATATTATTTGATTAAATTATTCATGAATCCGATTTTAAAAAATAGTCATCCGCTCGTTAATCAAAACTTTAAGGCCGGTGCTGCCCAGGTAGATATCACCCCCCCCCACAGGAACCATTATCGGAGTTGATTTTTTCAATCATTATGCCCGTTTTATTCATGATCCATTGTATGCCAAAGCTTTGGTTTTTGAATATGGAGCGATGCGAATGGCTATGGTTATCGTTGATATCTGTATAATGCCAACTGATCTGATGTCTGATATAAAATCCCGCATACATAAAAAGAGCGGAATAAGCCCTGGAAACATTATGTTGTCCTGCACCCATACGCATGGTGCCGGGAATGTCGCCGGATTACTATTTGGCAGTGTGGATATAGCTTACCGGACTATGATTCCTGATCTTATCGTAGAAGCCGTGGTTCTGGCCATGAAAAAACTTAAACCGGCAAAAGTTTCCTCGGGTTCAGTAGATGTTCCGGAACATGTATTGTGCAGGCGATACCTTATGAAAGAAGGTTATAAACCTATTAATCCAGTTACGGGAGATACAGACCTAGTAAAGACCAATCCCTTCGGTGCAGAAAATTTAATTGATAGACCAGCAGCGTCTCCTGACCCTGGTGTTGGATTTCTGGCCGTCAAGGGTCTTGATGAAACGTGGATCGCTATACTTGGCAATTATTGTTTGCACTATGCAGGTGACTGGCATGTAGATTCCATCACTGCGGATTATTATGGTGAATTTTCCAGGCAAATCCATCAAAAATTGGACGCCGGTCAGGATTTTGTTGGTATGATGAGTTATGGAACAGGGGGTGATGTAAATATTTGGGATTTTATGAACCCGGATCGTTATCCGAAAGAACCCTATGCCAAGACAAGAATCATCGCCGGTGACTTATCGGATCGAGTAATCGAAGCATTAAGCTCTGTGAATTGGGAAAATAACCCCTCGGCCAACATAAGATATGAAGAACTCGAACTTAAGTTGAGGAAACCTTCTCAGGAGGATTTGAAAGCAGCGAGAGAACGACTACTGGAAAATGACTTCAATGGTTTGGAGATAAATCTTGAAGGTTTGTTAATGATATATGCAAGAGAACAATTGTTGCTGGATGAATACCCTAATACCTCAGCTGTCTCTGTGCAAGTGATAAAGGTCGGGAACCTGATCATGGGTGCTCTTGGTGGTGAATTCTTTTCCGAAACCGGAATAAGTCTTAAAAAGGGTGTGCCGGGGAAAAACTATTTTACCATCTGCCTTGCGAATACATACGATGGATATGTCCCCCCTGCAAATGAATTTGAAAGGGGAGGATATGAGACCTGGCGTGCGCGCAGCAGTTTTTTGGAAAAGAATGCGGAAAGCAAAATAAGGAGAAAACTATTGGAATTAATTCAAAATATGATTTAGGATAAGGAATCAAATATAAGAATATGCTTAAAATCAGTCAATTGTTTATTTACCCTGTTAAATCATTAGCAGGTATATCTGTTCCCCTCCGCAATCGTTACGGATCGGGGATTGGAACACGACAGGCGGTGGATGCTGGTTGATGAAAAGAACAGTTTTTTAACACTCAGGGAATTTCCAAAAATGGCATTATTACAACCTGCCCTTGAAGAGAATGGCCTAAGGATCCAATCCCTGGAATATCCAAAGGACGATCTCCATATACCTTTCAATACATATGAGAATGGTTGGGAAAAAGTAACAATATGGAATGCCGTCTGTGACGCGAGGAGGGTTGGGAATAAAGTAGACCGCTGGTTCAGTGATATACTCGGCACCAATTGCAAATTGGTTTACATGCCGGACGAAAGTATACGACCGGTTGATACTACCTCCGGATTTAAACCAGAAGGTAAAATCACTTCTTTCTCAGATGCCTATCCTTTTATGATGCTGGGAGAGACATCTATGAATGATCTGAACGCCCGTCTCAAAAATGCAGTGTCGATAAAACGATTCAGGCCCAATATTGTATTTTCAGGAGGTTTCCCCTATCAGGAAGACGAGATAGAAGATTTTACGATTAATGAAGTCTTATTTACCGGACTTGAAAACTGTGCCCGGTGTATAATTCCTAACATTGATCCGGAAAAAGGTATAAAAGGATTTGATAAAGAACCGATCCGGACACTCGCTTTATACCGGACACACAATGGAAATGTAAATTTCGGTAGAAATGTAGTACATTTCCGTACAGGTACGATTAATGTTGGCGATGAGATCTGTCTTTTATGATGAAAGTATACCTACTATCTTCCGTAATGAGAATTTATGGCATTTTATTCACTCTACTTCACAAATAGATAAATAATTGTAAGATATAGCAGATAAAAATTCATTCCCAAATAAAATGACCCGATTCAGACATTTTTTCCAGATATCTATGTTTGTAACCCTATGCTGCACATGCAATTATGAATCTTCTAACACCTCTAATGACAATGAGGTAGGGGATGTAGATAAATATGCAAAAACTGGGTCTGTCATTAGACATAGTTCCCGATTGGATGATATCATTCCTCCTGGTGCTCGACCTGAGATCCTGGCGGAAGGATTCGGTTTTACGGAAGGTCCGCTCTGGCTACCGGAACAGGATATCCTTATTTTCTCCGATATTTACGCAAATGCTATATATCAATGGTCTGAAGCTGATAGTATTAAACTATACCTAAAACCTTCCGGTTATACGGATACTACAAAAGAAGGCTGGAATGAAGGATCAAACGGCCTTCTGCTTGATAATGAAGGTCGGCTCGTGCTTTGCCAGCATGGCGACCGGAGGGTAGCACGGATGGGTGCCCCGCTTGATGAACCTAAGTCTGTATTTGTCACCCTGGCTGATAACTGGATGGGGAAACGCTTGAACAGTCCTGACGATGGTGTTTATAATTCACGTGGCGATCTGTTTTTTACAGATCCTCCCTACGGATTAAAAGAAGGATTTGATGATCCCGAGATGGATCTGGATTTTGCTGGTGTTTTTAAACATTCTGCAGAAGGAGTCCTGACCTTATTAAAAACAAGTGAGCTTCAGACAATGCCAAATGGTATTGGACTTTCACCGGATGAAACCAAACTCTACATTGGTAATTCCGGAGAGGGTGATGATATCTTCTGGATGGAATATGATATTCAAGAGGATGGAACCCTGAATGAAGGAAGAATGGTTTATGACGCTGTTAAAGAATCAAAAGAAGAAGGTTTTTTCCCTGATGGAGTGAAGGTAAGAGAAGATGGTGTTATTTTCGCTGCCGGTCCAGGTGGATTGTGGATCTGGTCTCCTGATAGGATACATTTAGGGACTGTTAAAACAGGACTGGAAGGACAATTTATTGCAAATTGTACCTTTGATGAAGAAGGAAAATATCTTTATATGACCGCTCGTTCCTATCTCTTAAGAATAAAACTGAAATAAAGTATTGAGACCATAAGGTTTCAGGTTATAAAGTACTTATTTTTCAATTTAGAGATTAGAATATTACTCAGGCCAGTACAAAAAGGGCTTTCTTATACGCTCAGGATATCTCTACTAGAGCAAATTATACAAGAACTTTAATACGGTATTCTGCTGACCTAATAAGGCAGACATACTGAGTCAAGATCGTTTTAATTAGATGTTTTCGGAAGATCAATATTATAAAACCCAATTATAGTACTATATCGCTAATTGTAAACATTCTAATTTTATGTAATCTATATTAACAAATCGTAATGCCCACTATCGCAATTTACTCAGATTGTATAACGAAAAACCTGAATGTTTAAATCCAATGATTTATTCACTTCTTCTTTGTATATAAAAAATAATCAACGAATTAAAATCAACAATAATGAGAATTATAACTTGGCTTCAATTTTTTTTGCTATTTATGTGTACTTTTTCTTGTACCAAAAAGAGTTCCAATATGTATGTGCAGGAATTAAAAATCAGGGAAAATGAATCCTGGTGGGGAGGGGCGGTTATGCATGGCAGAAGGATGCCTTTTGGAAATGAAGATTATACACTTGATCAGTTTGGGAATACTGTCTCAAATCAATCACAACCCTTTTTCGTATCGAATGAAGGCAGGTATATCTGGAGTGATGATCCTTTACATATAAAATTTACAAATGGTGTGATCAATGTATCAACTTTAGTTGGAGAAATTAAAACCGGCCAAAGTGGTGAATCACTGAGAGATGCGTTCCGGTTTGCGAGTGCCAATTTTTTTCCTCCGTCAGGGAAAATACCTGATCCATTATTATTTACCCATCCCCAATACAATACCTGGATAGAATTGCAATACAACCAGAACGAAGAGGATATACTCAATTATGCAGAAAACATATTGAAAAATGGTTTCCCCCCAGGCGTATTGATGATTGATGATACCTGGCAGTCTAATTATGGAACCTGGACTTTTGCTGCTGACAGGTTTTCCGATCCCAAATCAATGATAGCAAAACTCCATACTATGGGATTTAAAGTGATGTTATGGATATGTCCGTTTATAAGTGCCGATTCACCCATATATCGAAAATTGGCTGTTGAAAAATTACTTGTTTTTGAAGATGAGGAAAAAACCAGCCCCGCTGTTGTTCGATGGTGGAATGGTAAAAGTGCCCTTCTTGACCTCTCGAATCCCGAAAGCAGACAGTGGTATATTGATCAAATGAAGGATTTGGTTGAAATGTACGGAGTGGATGGATTTAAATTAGATGCCGGAGATGCCGGATTTTACAAAGATGTTTATTCTTTCAATGATGTTTCTCCCAATGATCATACTGAACTACACGCAAGCATTGGCCTTGAGTTTCCATTAAACGAATACCGGGCATGCTGGAAGATGGCAGGGCAGCCATTGGCCCAGCGACTACAGGATAAAGGTCATAATTGGGAGGACTTGCGTGCCCTGATACCTGATATGCTGGCACAAGGAATGATTGGTCATCCTTTTGGTTGTCCTGATATGATAGGCGGGGGTAGTTTCTCTTCATTCCTTGATGATGCTATTATGGATGAAGAGTTGATTGTAAGATCAACGCAATGCCATGCTTTGATGCCTATGATGCAGTTTTCAGTAGCACCCTGGAGGATTCTGAGTGAACAAAATCTGTTTAATTGTAAGAAGATGGTGGATTTGAGACTTAAAATGGGTCCAACTATTCTACAGATTGCTAAAGAATCATCGAAATCCGGGGAACCCATTGTGCGCCATATGGAATATATGTTTCCCGGTAACGGATATTCTCATATAAAAGACCAGTTTATGCTGGGAGACAAGATACTTGTTGCCCCATTGGTTCATAAGGGTAATGGTTCGAGAACGATATCTTTTCCTCCCGGAAGATGGAAGGAGATGATGGGAGAAGTTATTGTCAATGGCCCGACTGCAAAGGAAATCGATGTGCCATTAGAAAGATTGCCATGGTATCAACAAATGGATTGATTCATGACTTAATACCTTTAATGGGAAAATTCACTGTTTGAAAATATGTTTATATAGTAAATTAAACTATTCCTGGAAATATGATAAGGTTTTTTAAAATCCTTTACTTAACGGCATATTTAACTTTGAGTTGTTCATATATGACCTTTGCTTTTCAGGCACAATCAATACTTTTAAGTAATAATAATCCACAAATCATCGATTCATGGCATTATAGCCATACCTTCGGTGAGATCAGAAAATTCCGGGTATTTCTCCCGACAGGATATTCAAATGAATCGAATGAACGGTATCCGGTTATATATTTTTTCCATGGATGGTCCCAACGGTATTTTGGTCCTGTTGGGGATGATTATTCCAATTATGATAAGGGGGATGAAAATAAGGGAGATAACATCCTGAATTACGTTTCTAAGAATAAAGTGATCATCGTTAAACTGGATGGATTCAATGGTTACTCAAATATCAATTATGATTTAAGTCCTTACAATATCGGCAGTGTAGATTCGCATCGCCAATTCCCGATTTACTTTCCTGAATTTGTGGCGTATTTTGACAACAACTATAAAACCATTCCTGACAGAGAACACAGGGCCGTAGCAGGTCTCTCCATGGGAGGATTTATTTCTTTTTTCATAAGTGCAAAGTATCCCCATCTTATTTCAACGGTTGGCAATTTTTGCGGATCTCCTGAATTTATCATAGGTCCAATGGAATTTCCTGTAGAATATTGTAATAGGGATATGTATGATAATTATTCAGGTGTAAATGTCCGGTTTCATTACGGTGATAAGGACAACCTGCGTCCTTATCACAGGGATATGAATAAGATATGGTCTCAGGTAATGGATAATTATGAATACAAAATATATGATGCTGCCCATACTACCTGCGGACTTGGAGAAATGTTTGATTTTATGCTGAATACTTTTCGGGATCCACCTAAAAAACCGGAAAAATGGGATCATATTGATGTTTATCCTGAGTTTTCCGTCTGGGATTATCAGATATATTCTGATAGATTCAGACCTGGATACACAATCCTTGAAAACGTGGACAAGCGGGGTTTTAAATGTTCAATCCGGACATTTTTGCCTAATGGAGAATTCATGCCTTATGTTAATATGATCATTTCAACTCCTCCGATTTATAAGAAAAACCAGGAATACACGATCAATGATATCGATACGAAAGGCCGGAATAGCAGTCAGTGGACTATCAAGAGTGATCAAAAGGGAAGTTTGAAAATACATATTGACGGAGGTTTGCATCATATCGGGATAAATAAAGCCAATGATTTACCAAATCTTTCTGTTGCTTCTGTGGATATTGAAAACATGAGTTGGCCAATTAATAAGAAAGATGTCATACTATCTGTAAGAATTTTGAACAAAGGACTTACTCCTGCAGAAGGGGTAAAAATTAAACTATTTACTACTAAAGAAGGTGCACTAGTAAAAGAAATAGAAGGATTGATAGACAGAATTGATGTTAATGAGGTCGTAGAAAGTCAAAATACATTTACTTTTCATGCTGATCTTGAAGGGGTAGAAATTTACAGATTACTGGTAAGAGTAATTGATAAAAATGGCAATGAATGGAGTGAATATGTAGATGTGAAGCTTAGAGATGAACAATCTGTTACCGAAGATTTTGTAATCGCCGATGGAAAAGAATTCATCGTATCCAAAGCTGGAATTGATTCGGTAAAGTTATTTGTTGGAAAAGGAAATGGAGATGGAATTGCCAATCCTGGAGAGTCCATTGTCATTCTTGCTAAGGACAGAGGAAAATACTGGCGAACTGAATTGATTTCGTCGGATCCGAATTTAAATCCGTTTGGGGTTAGCCTCCGGACCTCAGATAATTGGAGTTCCTATGATCATGTGAACGGATCTGCGAAGATATCTATGCCCGTTATCGCTTCGGATTGCCCGGAGCATCACGTGATTGAATTTTTAGCGGAATATTGGCTTCCCGAAAACCGGGATCATATCATTACCAGGAAAAAAATAAATATTGAGGTATCCGGGCGTGATAAAACACCGCCGGTGTTAAATTGGGTAGATGTATCAGCAGATAATACCATTCAGGCAAGGATCTATGATGGTTCTCGAATTAAGAAAGTCATTGCCCGATATTTACCGGTTTTTGATGTAAAAGGGCTGGACTATGTTGATTTGAAAGATCCAAAACGGAATCTGGAGATGGCACTGCATGATGATGGCAGAAATGGAGATAGAAAATCAGATGATTTTGTTTTCAGCCATAAGATTCCTGAACAATCCATGTTCTTTTACCGGATAGAAATTGAATCTACTGATTTACACGGAAATACAGGTACAGAAAGATATCCGGAAGTGTTTATTGTATATTGAAAATAAAAAAGTAATAAGATTATGAAAATTTCTAAACGAATATTAATGCTTGTGATCGGATTTTTGCTTAAGCTTCATTTTAACGATTGCAAAAAAGAGTCAGCAGAACCGGACAATAAAAACATTAAAGTTACAGAATATACCGAAGACCAAACGAATTTTCCCAATCCGGAAAGGGGATTTTATGGTCAGGAATTGTCGGACAGCAATTCGCCATTATCTCTCTGGCCGGCTTATTTCGAACAATTGAGGGCACAGAATATCACTCTGATAAGAAGGTTGTACAGTATGACCACGTTCAGGGCGGGTCCGATCTCCGATGATTACCTTCAGCATATACAGGATGATATGGATTTGATCAGGGAAGAGGGATTTAAGATCGTTTTACGATTTGCCTATACCTTCAATGAACCGGAACCCCATCACGATGCTCCGCTCGATGTTGTATTGTCACACATAGACCAGTTGGCCCCCATACTTCAGCAAAATGCGGATGTGATTGCATTGATGGAAGGCGGATTTATCGGAAGGTGGGGAGAGTGGCATACTTCTAGCAACGGTCTTGCCAATCCGGATGACATGAGAGCCATTTTATTCAAGTTGCTGGATGCCCTGCCAAAAACAAGAACTGTAGCCGTGAGATATCAGCAGGCAAAAAAAGATATCTATGGTACGGATTCACCAATTGGACCTGCCGAAGCATATGATCAGAGTAACCGGTCCAGGACCGGACATCACAATGATTGTTTTGTAGCAGCAAAAGATGATTGGGGCACCTACTGGCCTATAGATGATGCCAGCCTGAATGCACAGAAAGACTATCTGAACCAGGAGAATAAATACCTCCCTCAGGAGGGAGAAACCTGTAATTGTAACCCTCCAGGATCAGATTGCCCGCAAGCACTTGACGAATTGGAAAGAATGCGCTGGAGTGCCCTAAATAAGGATTTCATAGCCTGTGTGCTGGACAGTTGGGTGGATCAGGGTTGTTATAATGAGGTTGCAAAACGACTGGGATATCGCTTCAGACTTGTACGCTCCGAAAGTTCCCAAATCTGTACCGGTTGATTCGACCTTATCTGTCAGTTTTACAATTCAAAATGACGGTTATGCTACACCCTATAATGCCCGGGACCTGGAACTAATCTTGCGTTCCAAAACAGACGATTCAGTATCCTCAGTTTTAAGATCAATGCGGATCCCGAAGGTGGTTACCGGATGACGGAGAGATAGAAGTGGATTTCAGCATGACCGTTCCGGCATCATTTGTTCCGGGGAATATGAAGCGCTTCTGAACCTGCCGGATCCGGAATCGACATTGAATGCCGATCCGAGGTACTCAATTCGTCTTGGCCAACCAAAATGTGTGGGAGCCATCTACAGGGTATAACTCAATAAGATGACAAATGTGATCATACGTGAAGAATAGCTAATACACAACGAACTTTACTCCAAATTGTCAATGCAGCAATAGCTGTTTTCAATTTGTTGGCTAGTATGGCTTAGTTCCTGGCGTTCACTGTCCCATAATACAGCACAATTGATAATACCGACTTTCCGGCCCTGGACAGTAAGCATATTTTTTGGTGGCCTGGGATTGGATCTACTCTGCTTTGGATAATCCCATCTATTGAAAAACGGACTTTGTTGTTTCGGGTAATGTGGCTCTGTGCATATTGGGGATTGGAAGATATCAATGTTCATGGTTGGAATCCTCACAAGCCAATGTTTACTTATCGAAGTCCTGGGGTCCCGATACTGGTTTACTGACAGTGGAAGGTATTTCTAAATGCACGAAATAATTCAACTACTTAGCAATCCTGAACCCGATGTAATCGCTGTCACCCGGCCCGACCCCACCACTGCTTCGGGGCAGATACCAGAGACGAAATGCACACCGCACATTCGCAGGCCCGTCATCCCAGCAACCGCCCCTCACAAAATGATATCCTTCGTGGTGGAATGATCGCTTGTACTCCCAGGGTAGGATTTCGCCTCATCTGCAACCCACTCATAGGCATTGCCCACCATGTCCATACAGCCGTAAGGGCTGGTGCCATCCGGATAACTCCCAACCGGAGCACTCTGGTTTACCAGGTGTCCGCCACCTGCCGGATTGGTATCCTGGGGATTGTTGCACTTTTCCGGATCCCAGACATCTCCCCAGGGCCAGATATTCGGATGTTGTTTCTCTGCATCCCAGCGGGCTGCCTTCTCCCATTCCGCTTCTGTAGGTAACCTGCCCCCGGCCCATTTGCAATAGGCTTCGGCTTCGTAATAGGTTACACCGATTACAGGGTGTTTGTCAGATTGTATGAATTTGGGATGCCCGTAATTATGCCCGATCCATTCCTGTTCTGCTTCCCAATATAATGGAGCGTTTCTGCTCTTATCCTTATCTGTTCTTTCTACCTTATCGTATTTCCCGTACATACCGGCATAAACAATATAATAACTTTCCTTCCATTCCCACCCTTCCTTTTGACCAGTATTCAGGATTGTTGTAACCTCCTGATTCGATGAATTTTCTGAACTGTCCTCTGGTGACCTCTGTATTTGCCGATCTGGTATTCAGGTACATAAACGGTGTATTGTGGGAATTCCTCATCGTACTCGTATCCCTTCATCTCCAGTATTGCCCATCAGGAAGTCTACTAGCAGGTATCGTGATCATCTCTCCGAGCCAGTTATCAATAACCTCCAGGTGTCTGACCGAATGAGATGAACAATGCCAAGATCGGCAAGGTATTGATTAGTAAATTTGTCATGTTTTAAAAGTTTAAAAAATCACTATATGTTAAAAAAGATTTGATTGCTATAGGTATAAAATTAGACAATACATTTAAAATAGGTATTTAAATCTCTTTATAAATTCTACCTCCTGAATTATTTCTTCCTGTAAATTATTATTCATTACATTGTCCCCTATTAATAAATAGTTTATTTTGTTAATCAATTAAGATTTTTTAATCAATTTAATTCAAAGTCTTTTTAACATTTTATTATGTAAACATGGCTTGATTAATCAAAGACATTTCATGCTATCATTTTTCAGTATTGTACTCTGTAT
>CALOCZ010000036.1:0-9182 GCA_942491935.1 uncultured Cytophagales bacterium | reverse complement strand
GTTGTTTAAGGACACTTCTTCAGTTTAGGCGCCAACTTGTGTTGATTAATTCGGTTTGAGGGATTGGGTGGGACCCTTAACAAAGTCGCCGAGATGAAGGCCTCATCAGATAAATATTTTGTACCCCAGCAACTTGAAAATCCGGCCAATCCGGAGATACACAGAAAAACGACTGCCCTGGAGATCTGGGAAGATACCGATGGCCAGGCGGATATACTAGTCTCAGGGATAGGTACGGGAGGTACCATAACCGGTGTTTCTGAAGTAATGAAAGAAAAGAAGCCAGGATTTAAAACGGTTGCCGTTGAGCCTTCTGAATCGCCGGTCCTGTCAGGTGGCGAACCCGGCCCTCATAAGATTCAGGGAATCGGTGGTGGATTTGTTCCGCCAATATTAAATACAGATATTATTGACGAGGTTATTACAGTTAGCAGTGATGAAGCCTTCGCACATGCTAAAAGGTTAATACAGGAAGAAGGCATCCTTGCCGGAATATCCTCAGGCGCTGCAGTATGTGCTGCCTTACAAGTAGCCAAAAGAGAAGAAAACAAAGGGAAGTTGATTGTTGTCATCATTCCAAGCACTGGTGAAAGATACTTGAGCACAGATCTTTTTGCAGATTTCAGGGATTAATACTAGATTGTGATCCACCATTTTGACCGATGGGATTATACAAGAAATATCTCTTACCAAAGATCATTCACTGGACCTGCGGACAAAATCCTACCATGCGCAGAGGGAAAAGAACATACCTTTGGCGTACGGTAAAGTCCTGGAAGTAGGTATCGGTACCGGATTGAATCTGGGATATTATAATTCTTCAAATATTGATCACCTGATGGGTCTCGATCCTTCTGTAGAAAACTGGAAAATTAATAAGCTAAATGCAGAAAGCCTTGGGCTAGACTTATCTTTTGTACAAGCATCAGCTGAAGAGATCCCGACAGACAATAATGAGTTTGACTCTGCGGTAATTACATATACTTTATGCTCCATAAAAGATCCTGTCGTTTCACTTCAGGAGATCAGACGGGTATTGAAACCAGGAGGTCAATTAATTTTTTGTGAGCATGGGATTGCCCCTGACAGAAAGGTCGAAAAGTGGCAGCATACTGTAAATCCATTTTGGAGAATCATTAGTGGGGGGTGTAATCTGAACCGCAATATTCCGGAAATGCTTAATGAGGGAGGTTTTAAGATCAGGAAACTTGACACGATGTACCTTCCTGGCTGGAAATTAGGAAGTTTTAATTATTGGGGTACGGCAAGTATCCTGTAAGATTGAAATATTAAAAATGGCCATATTTTAATTCTGTCAAACCATAATACCGGAATTCATTTTCAGAACCTGGGGATAATCAATAGCTTAATTTTCCGGCAAGCCTTACTTTAGATGTTTAATTTTCTTCAAATCCGAGCATTCCCTCATAATGATATTTAGATGCGTTTTAGAGGAATCTTAAAAAGATATTCTTTCCGTACCATATTTTGCCATTAAATTAAAAAAGTGAGATTTTTTTACAAAAAAAATAACGTTTTGCAAAAAAGTCAGAATAATTAACAATATTTTGTCTAAAATATTACAGATTTGCCGTTATTCTATCAAAATTTTTATAAAATGAGCAAATTGATCACACCCAAAGGTTATAAGAGTACACTCGATCTGAACCAAACCGAACAGGCCATCAAATTAGTGAAGGATACATTTCAATTAAACCTGTCCTCAGAATTAAAATTAAGGCGGGTAACTGCGCCTCTTTTTGTTCTGAAAGGAACAGGTATAAATGATGACCTCAACGGAACTGAGAATAAGGTAACTTTCGAGATTAAGGATTATGATGGAAAAGAAGCGGAGGTGGTCAATAGTCTTGCAAAATGGAAAAGGTTAGCTCTAGCTGATTATGGCATGGAGGATGGATATGGGATTTATACCGACATGAACGCAGTGAGGCCTGATGAAGAACTGGACAACATACATTCTTTGTATGTAGATCAGTGGGATTGGGAACTTGTCATACATAAGGGAAACAGGAACCTGGATTTCTTAAAGTTCATTGTACGTAAGATCTATGAAGCCATAAAAAGGACAGAGTTCGTTATTCAGGAATACTATACCGATATAACACCTATTTTACCGGACGAAATCACATTCATTCATTCTGAAGACCTGCTTGCTGAATATCCTGATCTATCTCCAAAAGAAAGGGAAAACATTGTCGCTGAAAAATATGGCGCTATTTTCATCATTGGGATAGGGAACACATTATCAAATGAGCAGCCTCATGATGGCCGTGCTCCTGACTATGATGATTGGATTACCGAAACAAAACCAGGTTATAACGGGTTGAATGGAGATATTATTCTCTGGAACCCGATCCTGAAAAATGCATTTGAGATATCTTCCATGGGGATCAGAGTGGACCCGGAATCTCTTATGAAACAGCTTGAAGTTACAGGTACCACAGACAGAAAAACCCTTGAGTTCCAT
Source organism: uncultured Cytophagales bacterium (assembly GCA_942491935.1). GTDB lineage: Bacteria > Bacteroidota > Bacteroidia > Cytophagales > Cyclobacteriaceae > JAGTVG01. The sequence goes on along the minus strand of CALOCZ010000036.1, from coordinate 6,694 downwards.
TCCAGGTTATTAAGTGGTGAGTTGCCGCTAACCATTGGCGGAGGTATCGGTCAATCCAGACTCTGCATGTATTACCTGAGGAAGGCCCATATTGGAGAGATCCAGAGCAGCATCTGGCCAAAATCTATGATTGAAGATTGCATTATGAATAATATTCAGCTGGTCTAAGATTACAGATATACATCAGCGGAGTGAGCATACATTTCATTCTCCAATCATTTTTAATTGGGTCCCGTCAAGATGATATCTATATCGAAAACAATTATGTGTTTTACATTTTATTAAATGCATTCGCCTTTCAGATATCCACTTTAATTTAAACTTAAAATTAATAAGCATTTAACACAATTCTTTTTTGATTTTTCTTTTGCGTTCACAGGAAATATCTACCGCTCATATATTTTTTGGCTTTACCAGAACATTTTTGTAATCATTTTGTTATATCTTCGCAATTAGTTGCATATGCAATTATAATAACCCTGATCATTCACAGATGGAAAACGGAAATTTCATTAACATTGAGAAAACCATGTTACCCTGGATAGGTAAGGCAGTAAAGGCCATTGACTATTACCTTGCGGATATATTGAAGGAAAATGGTATCGAATTGACCAAAGTTCAGCTTATTCTTCTTAAAAAGCTAAATGAAATGGATGGTCAGCCTCAAAACAACCTGGCTTTCCTTACAAACAGGGATAAAGCATCTCTGGCCCGTCTAATCACAACAATGGAGAAAAAAAACCTGGTAGCCCGTATTCCCTCAAAATCAGATCACCGCATCAACAACATCTATATTACAAAGCATGGCCTGTGTATTTTAAAAAAGGCTGCCCCTGTTATGATAGAAGCAATTGAACAGATCCAGAAAGATATTCCGGATAAAGATATAGAGGCTGTTATTGAGACTATGAAAAAAATAGGTATAAACATAAATTCAGAAGAATTAGTTGCACCGTTAACTAAATAAAGAAATGAGAAAAATTATCACAATCATCGTCGGAATCATATTGATCGCTATTGCGCTCTTCTTTGCCAGTAAGCTTACCAATAGCAAGAAGAACAGGCCAGTAACCGATGATAAAGTTGTACAAACTGTATTTACCGAAACAGTACAGAATTCAGCCATTCCAATTACTGTAATTGAAAGTGGAAGATTGATGGCAAAAGACAGGATCGAGCTTTTCACTGAGGTTCAGGGCGTAATGGAATCGACAAGAAAAGAATTTAAACCCGGGGCTATATATAAAAAAGGGGAAATAATGGTCAAAATCAGAAGTGAAGACTTTTTTGCCAATCTACAATCCAAAAAAGCAATCTCCTGAACCTGATCACATCAATTCTTCCCGATCTGCGGTTGGATTATCCTGAGGCATTCCCGAAATGGGACGCCTATGTCAGGGATTTCGATATCGAGAAACCAACACCTAAACTGCCTGAAACCAGTTCAGACAAAGAAAAATTCTTTATAACGGGACGCAATATTTATACCACTTATTACAATGTCAAAAACAGTGAGATAACCTACCAGAAATACAATCTGAGGGCCCCATACAATGGCATATTAACTAGTGCGCTGGTTACTCCAGGGACTTTGGTGAGACCCGGGCAACGCCTTGGAGAATTTATTGACCCCTCGGTATATGAACTGGAGGTGTCCATAAGTAAAACCATGATACCTGCACTTTCCCTTGGTGGAAAAGTAGAGATCAGGGATACTGAATCGATCAACCAAACCTGGACAGGAGAAATCATCCGGATCAATGGAAAGGTTGATCAAACCACCCAGACCATTAAAGTCTTCATCGAAGTGAAAGGTAAAGAGCTTAGAGAAGGTATGTACCTCGAGGCTGTTATAGAAGGTGAGGAAAAGCAAAATGCATACGAGGTAAACAGGAGTTTATTGATCGATGAATCAAAACTGTATGTCGTCAAAGACAGCGTGCTCCAATTAATGGAAATTCAACCGCTTCATTTTACTCAAAAAACAGTAATAGTAAATGGTCTGAATGATGGCGATAAAGTGGTCTCCAAAGCAGTTCCGGGTGCATATGATGGAATGGAAGTTCAAATTTTTAATAATTAATTACTGGTATGAAGAAGATAGTTGCATACTTTATAAAATATCCGGTAGCTGCCAATATTCTAATAGCGGGTTTTGTACTATTAGGAGTAATGGGAATGCTGAGTTTAAAATCAGCCTTTTTCCCTTTAAATGAGTCCAGGATCATCAGCATCAGTGTTATGTATCCCGGAGCTTCACCCCAGGAAATGGAGGAAGGCATTGTATTGAAGATCGAGGACAACCTCCGGGGATTAGTAGGCATCGACCGGTTCACTTCAGTTTCCTCGGAAAATTCAGCCCGGATTACCGTTGAAGTGATCAAGGGATATGATGTAGATGCCGTTCTGCAGGACGTTAAAAATGCAGTTGACCGGGTACCTTCCTACCCAGTTGGCATGGAACCACCTGTTATATCGAAAAATGTGTTCATGACAGAAGCGATATCCTTCGTTGTAAGTGGTGATAACATTTCTTTGAAATCCTTGAAATCGATTGCCCGGGAAGTGGAGATGGACTTAAGGATGATGGATGGGATATCACAGGTGGACCTCAGTGGATTTCCCCAGGAAGAGATTGAAATAGCAGTCAATGAAGATAAACTAAGAGCATACGATCTGACCTTCAGAGAAGTAGCCAGTGCAGTATCAGCTACAAATATCTTAGTGACCGGTGGCTCTATCAAAACGGAGTCGGAAGAATACCTTATCCGTGTGAACAACCGGGCTTATTACGGACGTGAACTGGATTATATTGTGGTCAAATCTGACGAGAGTGGAAATAAGATCAGACTAGGGGATGTTGCAACAGTCAGTGACCGGTGGAATGAGAATCCAGACAGATCATATTTTAACGGGCAACCATCCATACGTATATCTGTAAGTTCCACCAACTCTGAAGACCTCATCGGTGTAGCCAATATGACAAAATCTTATATTGATGAATTTAACAGGACGCATAATAATGTACAACTTGACATCACCAGCGAACGAGCGAAAGCTGTAGAAGAAAGGACTGCCTTATTACTAAAGAATGGAGCTCAGGGGATGTTGCTGGTTCTTATTTTTCTGGCACTGTTTCTTAAACCAAGACTGGCTTTCTGGGTAGCTGTCGGATTACCCATATCTTTTTTAGGGATGTTCATGTTTGCAGATATGTTTGATATAACAATCATCATCGTATCGTTATTTGGAATGATCATCGTAATAGGGATCCTTGTCGACGACGGGATAGTAATTGCTGAAAATATTTACCATCATTATGAAATGGGTAAAAACCGCGTAAGAGCTGCTATTGATGGCACCATGGAAGTAATGAAACCAATTACGTCTGCAATTATTACCACATTACTCGCATTTTCTACATTCTTTTTTCTTGAAGGCAGGATCGGGGAATTCTTCGGCGAAGTAGCATTGGTTGTTATCCTCACACTAAGCATTTCGCTGGTCGAAGCATTGATAATTCTACCAGCCCACGTGGCTCACTCAAAAGCACTTACAAAAAAGCAAAAGACATACTGGATCAACAGGCAGGCAGATAAGTTTATCAATTGGTTAAAGGACACCCTTTATGGACCATATCTGAAGTTCTTCCTGAAATATAAATTTTTAGGACTGGCAATTCCTGTTATGCTCCTGATCATTACCATTGGTGCAATTGGTGGTGGGATCATTAGAGTAACCTTTTTCCCATCTATTGCCAGTGACAGGGTATCTATAACTTTAAGAATGCCTCAGGGGACCAATGAGATGATAACGGATTCTCTGGCAACCCGGATTGAAGATGCTGCATGGATGGTCAATGAGGATTTCAAGAAGAGGCAGACCGACAACCTTGATGTAGTAGATAATGTAATCAAGCGAATTGGTCCGGGTACGGCTAATGCAACGGTAACAGTTAATCTTCTTCCAGGCGAAAAACGGGATTTCCCCTCCTACATTATCTCCACAGCCATAAATGATAAGGTAGGAGCTCTGTATGGTGTGGAGACTCTGGAATTTGGATCTGGTAGTTCTTTCGGTGGCAAACCTGTATCCGTTTCTCTTATGAGTAATAATATTGATGAGTTGAAAGGGGCCAAAGAGATGCTTAAGGAGAAATTCCGACAAAATCCATTATTAAAAGATATAGCTGATAATGATCCTGCCGGGATCAAGGAAATCGAAATTACCTTGAAAGAAAGCGCTTATGCGCTAGGTTTTACATTGAATGACGTGATCGGCCAGGTAAGAAGCGGCTTCTTTGGCTTCCAGGCACAGCGTTTCCAGCGCAGACGGGACGAGATCAGGGTATGGGTCCGTTATGACCGGGATGCCAGGTCTTCGATCAAGAATTTGGATGATATGAGGATCGTAAGCCCCACTGGCCAGCGTGTTCCGTTGAGTGAGATTGCAGAGTATGAGATAGCCCGTGGGGAAATATCGATCAACCATCTTGATGGCAGAAGAGAAATTAATGTGAATGCAGATTTAAAGGATCCCAGGAACAGCAGCGCCACAGACATTATGGCTGAAGTAAAAGAAGATATCATGCCTGAGATCCAGGCCCAGTATCCAACAGTTACTGCAGGATTTGAAGGTCAGAACCGGGAAGCAGAAAGGACAGGAAGCTCTGCAGCAAAAGTACTTCCAGTGATCCTTTTTCTCATGTTTATGATCATAGCATTCACCTTCCGGTCCATCAGCCAACCATTGCTATTATTGCTGATGGTACCTTTCAGTCTGATCGGGGTTGCCTGGGGTCATTGGCTGCATAATTATCCATTAAACATGTCATCATTCCTGGGAATTATCGCACTGATTGGAATTGTAGTAAATGATGGCCTGGTTCTGATTGAAAAGTTTAATGGTTTTCTGAGAGAGGGACTACCCTTTGATGAAGCTATCATTGCTGCTGGCAAATCCAGGTTCAGGGCTATATTCCTGACATCCCTGACAACTATAGCCGGATTGTCTCCCCTTTTGTTGGAGAAAAGCCGTCAGGCTCAATTCCTGATACCCATGGCAATATCGATAGCCTATGGCATTGGGCTTGCTACTCTGCTGACCTTGTTAATGCTGCCCTTGCTACTGGCGATTGGTAACAGTGTAAAAATGTACTATACATGGTTGATAAAAGGCATAAAACCGAGAAGAGAAGAACTGGAAAGAGCGATTAAAGATCAAAACATAGAATCTTATGATACAGTATAAGTCAATAATATCATTTATTTTCAGCATATCCATTACCATACAAGTTATTGCACAGGATATGCTCGTCAAAACGGATGCAGTTGAGATAGCACTCGAGAACAACTATAACATAAAAATCGCAAGAAATAATGTTGATTTGGCTTCAAATAATGCAAGTGTGTTCAATAGCGGCTACCTTCCTTCCCTGCAGGGATCAGCCGGAGTTAATTATAGTTCAGGTAGTTCTAGAGCAGAAATGCAGGATGGAAGCGTCAGAGAAACCAGTTCTGCTCAATCAACAGCTTATAATTCTTCCCTGGGATTGAATTACACTTTATTTGATGGTCTTGGGAGGAAATACAACTATGCCAGGCAGAAGGAATTTTACTCAATATCAGAGTTGCAGATGCGGAGGGTTATTGAATTAAATATCCTTGATATATTCAGGGTGTATTACGATGTGGCCAGGCTAACGACCAATGAGATCAACCAGAATGAAACCCTGGCAATATCAAGAAGGAGACTGGACAGGGCCCGCTATGGTTACGATTATGGTCAGAATACCCAATTGGACGTATTGAATGCAGAAGTAGATTATAACAATGACAGCATCACCTTCCTGACTATCATACAGGAACTGGAAAATGCAAAGAGGGACCTGAATGTATTGCTCGGAAGGGATGTGAATACTTTGTTTTCTGTGGACACAACCATTGTATATGAAAAAGATATAACACTTGACCTCCTCATGGAGGAAGCCATGAAAAACAATGTAGGGATATTGTTAACCAAGGGAAATGTAAGAACTGCCGAATATGATATTAATATAAACCGTTCCAACATGATCCCCAGGCTCGATGCCATTGCTCAATATGTCTGGAACCAGAGGAATAATGATGCAACTAATATATTTGCCAACCAAAGTAATTACGGACCGCAGGCAGGATTGTCACTTTCCTGGAACATATTTGACGGGGGATTAACAAAAACCAGGGTGCAGAATGCGAAAATTACTCGCGATAATGAACTCATTACACTCGAACAGAATGAACAGATCCTTGAAAGGAATGTAAACAATGCATGGGGTTTTTACCAGAATGCCCTTTTTGTTCTCGAAGCTGAAAGAAAAAACCTGGAAACTAATCAGAATAATTTTGACAGGTCTGCAGAGCAATACCAACTGGGACAAATCAACTCGATTACGTTTCGGGCTGCCCAGTTAAATTTTCTGAATGCAAACCTGAATTTCAACCGGGCGAAGTATGAAGCAAAGATCGCTGAACTGGCCTTGCTGCAGCTGAGTGGATTCCTTATGTATGCTAATTATTAATCGTTAAGGGAATAAAAAGTGGCCATATACCCGGGATCTGTGATTTGTCAATCGGCAAGAGGTCTGTTCATGATCTTCAAATAACCCAGGTAGGGTTTGTTATTCAACACCCAGCTCTTAACAATATGCTTTCCT
>CALOCZ010000035.1:0-18590 GCA_942491935.1 uncultured Cytophagales bacterium | reverse complement strand
AAATTCACATTGGCAGATATCGTAACTGAATTGCTGGACCTATTTATGATCTCTACATTATCTACTGATTCATATACCGGGGCTTCCAGCTTTTTGCAAGAAAAGGCAGCAAAAAGGATTATAAAATATAACAGGCCTGATTTGTAGTGTTTACTCATAATTATATATTTTTTACCAGCAATAAACCTGCCAGAGAATATCAATATGTTTCGGCATTCTTCAGGTCCATGATGCGCTCCCATTCTGGGTCCTCCGTGACAAGGAAGATTTGTTTATATGGATCAAATAAAATCTGATCATAAATAACAGGTATAATAAATACACCACTGGAACTGAAAACTCCAGATTTATTTTTACGTTCGGCTATTACATACCCATTATTAAGATCTAAAATAGAATCATATTTTGGATAAAACATAATTTCGCCGTAATTGTTTATCAATCCATAATTCGAATTTAAGATACAGATAAAATTGCCATTTTGTATTCTATACAGTGAATCATAATCAAATGCAATGACCGTTTTGCCATCGTTATTCAAAATACCGTATTTATTGTTCTTCTGTGCAATAGCCAATTTATTTTCAAATACCCCGATTTGATCGAAATAGGGTTGAACAACGATATTTTCATATTTATTAATAGTACCCCATTTATTTTGGATCTTAATATTAGCCATGCCATCATTAAACAAATCAATCCCCTCATATCTGTTGGCGATTCTAAGTTTGCCATTCAAATCAATAAATCCATAGAATCCATCGATTCTAACACCAATGAATTCTTCGTTGTACCCAATTATCTGCTCAAACCGGTCATCGTCTTTAAACAGGATTTTACCTGACAATTCTATTAAGCCCCATCCTTTTTCATTTTTAAATAAAAAAGCGGAATCTTCTACTATTGATCCCACAAACATATATTCAACCTTCAGTAAGCGATTAAAACCGTTATTAAGCAGTCCAAAATTGTTTTCAAAATCTTCTTCAATAAATCCCTTTCTAAAAGGATGAAGGTAGTTTTCTGATACAAAAAGTTCATTTCCCCATTTATTAATAATACGGCTTTGAAAGTAGGAGCTAATCAGGTAATTTCCATTTTCCAACAGATAAACATCTCCTTTCTGAGGGTATACTTTCCATTCCCCAAATACATCAACCACTCCCTTTTCCCCATAAAAATCAACCAGAAATAGATCATTCAACTTAGTATAAATCGAATCGTATTTGGCGAAGATCTTCTCATTTCCATAATTATCAATTATTCCCCAGAAACCATTCCTTTTAAAAGCGATGTTCTGATCATCAAGATGATATACAGCATCAAATTCTTTGGATGACAATTGTACTCCATACAAATCGGATAAGGTCCAGCCACTTTGGTTTGTCTTCTTTGAGAATAGGAAAAACCTGTTTCCGGAAATCTTAATAGCATCATATTTCGCTTCAACAATAGTATCTCCAATGTAATTAATCACACCAAATCTATTCTTCGTCTCAAAAAGGGCGAGTGAATCATTTAAAAACTGTATCTCTGAATTTTTAATTTTAAATATCTCTTCACCCTTGTCATTGATAATATAACTGTAATTCTGTCTTATTGCTTTATAATATCCTGTATCTATTGCTATTAATTGGTCATAACTTAAAGTATCAAGCGATTTGCCTTCAACAGATAATAATCTCCAATTCTTTTCAGGCAGGCCATTTAAGAACCCATTATCGTTTATAAAAAATTCCTGGTAATTTATAGGAGCGATATCATCGCCTTTGAAATCAACGAGACCTTTTTTGCCATTTTTTGAGACAATCAATAAATGATCAGTAAAAACATCTACACCATCGATTTTAACATCGAGAAGAAAAGAACCGTTTGGATCAATAAGATCAAGATCCTGATCAAGGTTTTTAAAGGCAAAGATGTTGTTTGTGACTTTGGAGGCAGAATAGTAATCGAAGGGTAGAATTAATTCGTCCTTTTGATTGATGAAGCCAAACCGAATATTTTCATCTATTTTCTTACTTACGATAAAATTCGCACCAAAACCCTCAATAGAATTGTATTTAAAATTTATCAAGGTTTTACCGGAGTGGTTTAATAATCCAAAAAGGTTATTTAATTTATATGAATCGGGGACAGAGGCAATTATAGATTTATTCCCGGGTATAAGGTCTTTAAATTCCGGGGCTGTTAGTTTTGAATTTTTGAGATTTATTAAACCCCAATATTCATCAACTTTAAATCCGATTATTCCATCAAGTACTATTGTCTGTCCATCACTCCAGCCAATTTCATCGTATTCTGCAGGAATAAGTTCTTTTCCCTTATGGTCTTTAAGTCCTTTTTTCTGGTTTTCTTCAAAGATAGAATACTCATTGGCATAGCTGTAAGGTAGTATTCCATTAACTATAAAAAGTAATAATATCAGTGCTTTTTTGCGCCTCAACCCGAAAATCTCAAAATTTTTTTAGATTTTCAAAAATAGTACAAAAATTAGACATCAATTGTGTTTTTTGATATATTCAAAGATTAAATTTAATTTTTTTTATAAAAAAGGCCATTTTTCAACAAAAAGTGGTGAAAAATGTTATCCGTTTTATGGTGGATTGTAAACAATATTTTATTATATTCGTTTAGAACCAACACAAGCACTTATTAATAACATACCATGGATCGTTTTAGAGTAGAATTCAAATGCAATCAAAAACCTGACGAGAGAAAATTCCTTGGAGGTTATGAAAAAGGGAAAAATTACATAGGAAGATCATTCAATGGATTGTTCCAAATCTCACCCAAGTGGGGCAGCAGTCTTCCTACCAGGGTAATACCCAGAAAAGTATTTGATCAGTATTTTGAGCTAGTACACGGATAGATATTATTCGCTGATATAGATTCTTTTCACCCTTTCGCTGATATTTGTTAGTATCTCATATGGAATAGTATGTATTGAGTCTGCAAGGGATTTCAAGGGTTGTTCTTCGCCAAAGATGATTACCTGATCTCCTTCTTTTGCTTCAATATTGGTAATGTCTATCATTGTCATATCCATACAAACATTTCCAATGACTGGTGCCAGGTGTTCATTTATCCAAACTGAAGCTGTTTTATTTCCGAAAGATCTGAAAAATCCGTCTGCATACCCAATAGCAATGGTAGCAATTGTGCTATCCTTTTCTATTACCTCACTTCTCCCGTAACCAACAGAATCTCCCTTTTTCAATTTCTTGATCTGTGAAACCTCTGTTTTTAATGTACCGATTGATCTTAGCTGGTCGTTTATCAATCCGGTGGCGTCAAATCCATACAATCCTATTCCTAGTCGTACCATATCAAAGTGATATTCCGGATATCGGATAATTGCGGCAGAATTGGCAATATGACGTATAAAACCTTTTTGTATATTCTTTTCAATTAACTGAGTGGCTTTTTTGAATCTATCAGCCTGATTTTTTGTGAACTCATTATGATCTGTTATGTCTGCACTTGACAAATGGCTGAAAACACTCGCTACTGTGATAAGGGAATTTCCTTTTAAGATGGCAATCATTTCATCCAGATCATCCGGATCGAATCCAAGACGACTCATTCCAGTATCCAGCTTTAAATGTATATGAATTGGACGGTTATTAATTTTTGTATATCTGTTGATTTCCTTCAACAGTCTCAGATTATAGATTTCCGGTTCCAACCTGAATTCAAGGATTTTATCCAATGAATCCAAAGATGGATTCATGATCATTATTGGTAGGTTTATGCCATTTTTCCTTAAAGTAACTCCTTCATCGGTATAAGCCACACCCAAATAATCTATTCGGTGGAATTCTAAGAGATTGGCTACTTCAATGCTGCCGCTACCATAAGCAAGGGCTTTTACCATAACCATGATTTTTGTATTTGGCTTCAGGTAAGAACGGTATACATTTAAATTATGGCTTAAGGCATCCAAATTAATTTCAAGGACAGTGCCATGAAGCTTTTCCTGTAAATAACGAATAACCTTTTCCAGTCCAAAGTTACGTGCACCTTTAACAAGTACAATTTCATTACTGAAATTATTCAGGTCAAATTCTTCAAGAAATCCAGATGTATCCTTGAACCAGAAAAAATCTGTTTTCAGATGATCTTTTATATGTTTTATTTCAGTCCCTATACCAATAACTTTATCCAGTGAATTCTGATTGATTATTTCAGCTGTTTTTTCATATAATTTGGGAATGCTCATACCGGATTGCAGAATATCCGATAAGATCAGGGATCTTTTAATGCGTTGTTTTTGATTAACTAAATAATTCAGAGCTATTTCTAACCCGGCAAGATCATTATTGTATGTATCGTCTATTAAATAAGTATCATTAACTCCTCTTTTCATTTCCAATCTCATGGAAATATTATGCAAGGCATCGAGCCCATCCTGGATTTCTGTAAGTGTCCATTCCGAATTTAATAAAAATACAATGCAATGAATTATATTTTCAATAGAAGCCTGATCAGTAAATTTAAAACTGAATTCATATATTGAGGAATCATGTATGATCTGGATTTTTGTACCTTTTCCCTCCAGCGAAATTTCCAATATTCGAAAAATAGCTTCAGAGTGATATCCCCATGTCACTTTCTCGCAATCAGGAAGCAATTTCAACAAAGTGGAATGAACCAGGTCATCATCCAGATTGTAGATAAGTGTTTTGCATTCCTTAAAAAGTTGTACTTTCTCCTTAAGCTTTTCACTTCTTGAATTAAATCCTTCATCATGGGCTGATCCAAGGTTAGTAAGTATTCCTATATCCGGTTTAATAATCCTTTCAAGCCGGCTCATTTCGTCTCTTGTTGAAATGCCAGCTTCGAATACACCAAAATTATGGGATTCATTTATTTGCCAGATAGATAATGGGACACCAATCTGGGAATTGTAACTTTTGGGCGATTTTACGATATTGTATTTCCAGGATAATATCTGCGAAAGCCATTCTTTTACGATTGTTTTCCCATTACTGCCGGTTATCGCTAATATATTCAGGGTGAATAATTGCCTGTAATATGTTGCTAATTCCTGAAGTGCAAAAATTGAATTTTCGCACAAGTAAAAATTCGCATCAGGATACTTACTGACATTAAAATCTCTTTTTTCAATGATAAATTGCCGTATTTTATTATTGTAGAGGTCGTCAATATATTGGTGCCCATCATGAATTTTACCTTTAATAGCAAAAAACATACTTGATTCATTATTAATAATTTTTCTAGAATCAGTTGAAAGATAGGAAATGGGAAGATCTTTAATAAATTGGAGATATTCCCCATTTATAATTACATTAATACCGGAGCTTTGTATCATTAATTTCTTGGAATAGACAATTTTAACTCAAATTGATCAATTTCATTCTGAAATCCAACCCTTAGGAAAAAGTTCAAAACGTCATAATTCCGTTCATTAAGATTTAAGATATAAACAGGCTTATTTCTGCATACCCTGATCATTTTCTTAATCAACATTGTGGCAATACCTTTTCCCCGAGCATTATGATCAATTCCAATATGCTCTACTCTTCCCATTTTTCTATTAAATATAAGAAAGCCTACAAGTTTATCATTCTGATATGCTTCGAGAATAGATTCATTCAGTTTATTCTTCTTTAATAAAGGAAAAGAATCAAGGAAACATGAATCATAATCGCAGAAACTCTCATATTTTTTCCATTTTGGACCTTGTGGAAATACAATATCAATGTCAGTTTTTTTGAACCGTCTCAAATACGGACTCTCCTTTTTCAACTTAAGACAATGAAAGAACTTTGATCTGGCAAATCCCAGGTTCTCGTATACTTTGATAGCAGGTTTGTTATTTGATATTACTTCAAGTACACATTGTTCGATTCCATTATTTTCTAATTTAGGAAAAATCGAATCATACATTTTCTCGGTAAGCTTATTTCCGCGAAATTCAGGAATGACTCCAGTGCCACCATTATACGCTGTTTTCTTCCCTTCATAATAATTGATGCTGTTAAAAATAAAACCTACCAGTTTTCTTTTAGAATAAGAACCAACAGAATATTTGAAGCTAATATTGGTTTTCTGAACGATTTTTTGAATAAACTGACCATGGCTTAGGTTAATAGGGACAATGTAATCCGAAAAAGCGCTGTTAAACGTCTTTCGCATTATTGATGCATCTTTTTGTCTAAACCCTTTGAATTCAAAGTCAACCATTTGAACCACTTTCAGTAATCCTTTCCGTATAAGCTCATATTTCCTTTAAAACGTAAAGAAAATTTCCTGGACAACGATCATTTAAGAGAATTTTTGCAAAAACGATTCGGACATCTCCTGGAAAGATCAGCAAAAGTACTATTGACTTTTTAAAGATCCGGCAAGGAATATTTATTTAATAAAAGTTTTTAAATCGTCGAGGGTAAGTTTACCTTCATAAAAGGCCTTTCCAAAAATCACAGCATAAACACCAGTATCTTGCAGCTTTTTTATATCATCGACTGATCGTACACCTCCACTTGCAAAGATCTTCGAATCAGGAAATTTACCAACCAGGTCCTTATATAATTCAAAATTTGGCCCAACCATTGTTCCATCCCTGGTAACATCTGTCACCTTAACATATTTCAAACCCCTGTTATAGAAGTAGGATATAAATTCATAAAGATCGATATCGGTTTTTTTCTGCCAGCCCTTTATTAAAAGCTTTCCTTCTGAAGCATCTGCGGAAAGGGATACTTTCTCGCGGCCATATGAGAAAAGCCAGGAAGTAAACAATTCTCTGTTTTTCGCAGCAATACTTGAAACCGCAATATATTTGGCACCAAATTCAAAAAGCTTTAATATATCACCATCTGTCCGGATCCCGCCAGAATATTCAATTTCAAGATTTGTATGACCTGCAATGGCTTCAAGTACGTGATAGGCTACCGGCGATTCTTTTATGGCTCCATTGAGATCTACAAGATGAATAACCTTAATCCCTATGTCCTCAAACATCCTTGCAAAATCAACAGGACTTTTTTCATATTCTTTTTCATGTGAGTAATCGCCTCGGGTTAGCCTGGTTACTTTACCATTTAGAATACTAATGGAAGGATATAATTTGATCATTATATAGAAAATTAAAAAATATTTTAAATATAAAGACAAAAAGGAAGAAATTGAATAAAACTGGAAAATTAAAAGGGTGAGTTTATTTGATTTCTATCAATTTAAATCCTTCTCCGTGGATTGTAATTATGGAAACACTATCATCCTGCTTCAGATATTTTCTTAGTTTGGCGATGTAAACATCCATACTTCTCGCATTAAAATAGCTGTCGTCCCTCCAAATCATTTTTTAAAGCGGCACTACGGTCAAGAACTTCATTCATATTTTGACACAAAAGCCTGAGCAGTTGAGATTCTTTATTGGTAAGTTTGATTTTTTGGTCTTCTATGATCAAGGTTTGTTTATCGAAGTCAAATGTGCTTTTACCAAAGGTATGAATGGCTTTTTGATGTTTTTCACCCTTAAAAGACCGGCGTAGTACAGCATGAATACGAAGCAAAAGTTCCTCCATGCTGAAAGGTTTTGTCATATAGTCGTCTGCCCCAGCCCGGAATCCCTCTATAGTATCTTCTTTTAAAGATTTTGCAGTAAGAAAGATTATTGGAATTTCTTTATCAAGAAGCCTAATTTCTTTTGCCAATGTAATACCATCTTTTTTTGGCATCATAATATCCAGGAGGCATAGATCGAACTGACCATTTTTAAAAGTATCAAGGCCAATCTCTCCATCAATACATAAGGTGGGATCGTACTCTTTTAATCTTAAATAATCACTTAGGATCTGTCCTAAATTTGGATCATCTTCGACAACAAGTAATTTAATTTTGTCCATTATTTAAAGGTAAGATAATTTCAAAAGTACTCCCTTTACCAGGCGTGCTTTTTACCTTGATCTGTCCACCCAGAGCCAGTAATATGGTTTTAACATAAGTCAATCCAAGGCCGAATCCTTTAGTATCATGGATATTTCCGGTTGGCACCCTGTAGAACCTGTCAAAAATCTTGTCGATGGCTTCTTTTGTCATGCCAATACCCTTGTCGGATATTCTGATCAGAAGTCCCTGGTGATGATCCTCGGTATCAATTCCAATCTGGGGCTTATCAGTAGAATATTTATTCGCATTATCCAGCAGGTTATATATGATGTTTGTAAGGTGCACATCGTCACTTATAATAATATTATTACTTGCTATCAGGTTCTTCTGTATGCTCCCACCTCTTTTTTCAATTTGCAGGTTAATGTGTGAAAGGGCCTTATCAATAATCTGGTGTATGTCCAATTCCTCAAGTTTCAAACGGTATTCCTTTTTATCAAGAGTGGCCATCTGCAATACTTTTTCAACCTGGCGACCCAGGCGTTTGTTTTCATCCCGGATGGCTTCTACATATCTGGAAATAAATGATTCGTTTTTCTGAATATCTTTATCCTGCAATGCTTCACAAGCCAGGGAAACCGTAGAAATAGGTGTTTTGAATTCATGTGTCATATTGTTGATGAAGTCATTCTTTATTTCTGATAGCTTTTTCTGTCGGATAATTGCAAAAATGGCATAAGCAAAACAGAAAATAATTAACAATACAAGAAAAACAGATGAAGTTAGAGTTAACCAGATATCCTTAATCAAAAACCCTGTCTTGTCCGGAAAGAAGATAGTCAGGTAATTCTCACCACTGGAAAAGTCATTTGGAAAAAGTCTAATGGAGAAGTCAGATAAAAGCACTTCCTTTTCGTCATTTTGCTGATAATCACTGAATATAACATAGTTAACCCCCCTGTCGACAACAGCATATTCATAATCGATGTCAATACCTTTCATTTGTAATTGTTCTTTTAGCATTTTATCGATCTGCTCCTTATTAACCCTATTTGATATTTGTTTCTGTTCACCGAGAAGGTCATCAAGCACTATAGTAACCATTCGGGATTTCTCTGCAAATTTTTGTATGCTCCTGCGTACTTCGTTTTCATATGCCTCAAAATCATTGAAATCCACTTTAATCTGATTTTGGCTATAAAATCGTTCTTCCCCAACAAATTGACTATAATCGGGATTTCCACTGTTGGTTATCTCATAACTGATCCTGACCATCTGATTTCCAAATAAAAGCGAATCCTCAATTCTAAAGCCAGATTCCCATGTCATAGGATTTTCCTGATTCTGCCGGTTATGTGATACAAAAGAGTCCTTATTTATTTTGGAATGCTGGTTATACCTGAACAAATTGGAATCCATCTGAAAAAAACGATTATTTTTAGGACGGTTGTTTATCTGTTTTGAAGCAGCATAATAAACTTCTCGTTTTTCAAGATTGGTCACGATATTATTTAGGGCTTCGTGAACATTCTGGTTGAATTTAACATGGCTCACATCTATGGCATTATTGATCCAATAGGCTTGAAATCCAATCAGTCCAATCATTGCCAATGACATCAGAGCAATTATGGTTCGAATCATTTTACGACTCATAATACAAATTTAACGTCAGCCAATAATTATAAGTTTATATTTAACACTTTTTAACACTCTTTAACCTGGCATTAACTAATAAATCCAATTATGCCTTTAAATTTGCTGCAGATAATCGATTAAAAATAATGAAAAAAATATTCGGAATTTCAGTTTTAGTCTTTGTGTGGCTTTTTTCAATAACGCTTGTAATTGCTCAGGAAGAAGAGGAAAAGTCTAAGACTATTAAAAAAGAAGTTAAAGTTAGCGTCGATGATGAAAGTGGTGAACCAAGCTATACAGTTGAAACGACAACCACTGAAAACGGGGAGATAAAGGTGGTTAAAAAAACCTATAAAAGCCTTGATGAAATGAAAGAGGATTCTTCCATTGATGTATTTAAGAAAACTGATGAAAATGGAAACATCACAATGAAACTTGGAGATAAAGGCTCAAAAGTAATGGTCTTTACAAGTGAAGAGGGTGAAAATGTTAACATACAGATTGATGAACTATCTGAAGATATGGAATGGATAGAGGCTGGCGAGGAAGATGGGCATAAAATAATGACTTCAAAAGGAGGCAATGTAATGATCTTCAAGGGAGAAGAGGACGAATCAGGAAATTCCTTTTCATTTATTTCAGATGACGGTGATTCGAACCAGGTTACAAAATCTTATACTGTGAAGGTGATCAAGGATGGAGATCATGCTGACCACCAAATTAATGAACATGAAAATGTTTTTGTTATAAAAGATGAAGATGGAAACATTTCCATGAGCCAGGGAGATGAAGATGATGTATTTGTTTGGGTTGACGAAGCAGGTCATAAAACGGTAAAGAAGTCTTTTCATGTAAAAAAGGATAAAGCGGCATTTTCAGAAGCAAGCATCCAGCCTGTTTCCTCCAGTGAAGAAGCCTTCAATTCATTTAACCTTTCGGGTATGCCTGAACTTGTCCTGAAGTCTATCAATTATTATCCAAATCCTAACCAGGGAGAGTTTACTTTGGCTTTTACCAGCTCGAAGAAACCTGTAATTGTACGAATACTTGATCTTAAAGGAAATATGAAAATGGAAGAAAGTATTGAGGATTTCAGTGGAACTTTCAATCAAGTCATGAACGTAAAGACTTTCGATAAGGGCACGTATCTCCTACAGATCTTCCAGCAGGATAAAGTTTTAAATAGAAAATTAGTTTTAGAATAAATAGTAAAAGTTCTCATAACATAGTCCCGCTTCGGCTAGCCTGACGGCAATGAAGCGGGATTTTTTATTTTCCAGCTGCCTGATATATTAAACATTGAATTATATTTGAGTCTTAAAATAAGAAAATGAAGCTGGAAAATAATCGATACAATATTCAAGGCATAGATATTGAGGAGCTATGCCAGGAATTCGGCACTCCCGTTTATGTGTATGATGCCGACAAAATTGCTCATCAGGTAAATACATTGAGAAAGGTCTTCAAGGATGTTGACCTCAAGATCAAATACGCTATGAAAGCCTTGTCAAATGTATCAATATTGAAATTGATGAATAAACTGGGCACAGGATTGGATGTAGTATCAATACAGGAAGCACATATCGGTCTTCGCGCCGGCTTTGATCCCAATGATATTCTATATTCTCCTAATTCTGTTTCTTTTGACGAAATTCAAGAGGCAGTAGACTTGGGATTGCGAATCAATATTGACAATATATCGATTTTAGAACAGTTTGGTCACCATTATCACAATACTGTTCCCTGCTGTATACGGATCAATCCACATATTATGGCTGGTGGGCATGCAAATATTTCTACAGGTCATATCGATTCCAAATTTGGAATATCCATCTTACAGATGAGGCATGTACACCGTGTAATAAAAACCAATAACATCCATGTTGAAGGATTGCATATGCACACTGGATCGGATATTCTGGATGCGGAGGTATTTATACAGGGGGCAAATATTCTTTTTGATGCTGCCCGGGAATTTGAAAACCTGAAATATATTGATTTTGGAAGTGGGTTTAAAGTAGCTTATCGTGAAGGTGACGTTACAACGGATATAAAAGCACTTGGTAAAAGGTTGACTAAATCTTTCAACAATTTTATCCAGGAATATGGAAAAGATCTTGAAATCTGGTTTGAACCAGGGAAGTTCCTGGTTAGTGAAGCCGGATTTCTATTCGCCAAAGCCAATGTTATCAAAACAACTCCCGCAACAGTATTCGTTGGAGTCAATTCAGGGATGAACCATCTGATTAGGCCCATGATGTATAATTCTTACCATGATATGTTCAATATCAGTAATCCAAAAGGAACTTTTCGGGTATATTCAGTGGTAGGCTATATATGTGAAACTGACACTCTTGGATCGGACCGGAAACTAAATGAAGTAAGGGAGGGGGATATCATTGGAATAAAAAATGCTGGAGCTTATGCGTTTACCATGTCTTCCAATTACAATTCAAGACTTCGACCGGCGGAAGTTTTGATCATTGACGGTCAGGCGAAATTGATCAGGAAGAGAGAAACTATGGATGACATTTTGCGGAACATGATCGAGATTGATATCTGAAATTTTGAGTAAGGTCTATATAGGTTCTCTTAATCCAGTTAAAATTGAATGCACCAGGCTGGCATTTCAAAAGGTATTCACTCAAAAAGACTTTGAGTTTCTGGGACAAAAAGTATCCTCTGGTGTCCCTGATCAGCCAATGAATGACAGGGAAACGTACGAGGGTGCCAGAAATCGCGCAATAAACCTTAAAAGTGATTTTCCTGATGGGGAATTTTGGATTGGCATTGAAGGAGGTATAGAAAATATAAATCATGATATGCATGCCTTTGCCTGGATGGTAATACTAAACAAGGAAAAGCAGGGTGAAGCCCGAACAGCTACATTTGTTTTACCTCCGAAAATTAAGGATCTTATCGAACAGGGTGAAGAGCTTGGCCATGCAGACGATATTGTTTTCAACAGGAAGAATTCTAAACAAAAAGATGGTGCTGTTGGGATACTTACCAATGGGCTGATTGACCGGATAAAATACTATGAACCAGCTATAATTTTAGCTCTCATTCCTTTTGTACAAAAAGATCTATTTTGATCAGTCAAAGCGGGCATTGAATAGAGGCAAAAGCCTCAATCCCTTGCGATTTGAGCGCACATAGTTTAAAATTCCTATCTGAACACCGTTTATTTTATGAACATAATTAAAGACACCAATTGATGCTCCATTGAGGTTTCCTTTGATATGGTTGAAGGCACTTATTGATAATCCTTTTAATTCACCCTCTTCTATCCTGAAATAGGCAGGGGCTATGGCCATGCCTGTTACATTTTCACCCCCTACTGCCAGGGCGATATTCATTCCTTTAACCTCTGGTGCGCCTACACCAAGTATAGCGGCATTGAAACCGGTTAGTGTTTCACCAGATCCGACAGCAATTCCGGCAATGTTTACTCCTGTAACAGACTCTCCGGCTCCAACGGCCAGTCCGGCGAGGTTTATTCCTGTAATAGATTCGCCTGCTCCGACAGCCAGTCCGGCCAAAGATATTCCGGTGAGATTTTCCCCGCTACCAACAACAAGAACACTGGCGCTGATTCCTTTTACTTCTTCGCCTGCCCCGACCACTAGTCCGCCAATGTTTACTCCTGATACATCTTCCCCTGCTCCGACCACCAGACCTGCCAGGTTAATACCTTCCACTGAGTTTCCTGCTCCAACCACCAGCAATGATAAGTTTATCCCATGTACTTCATTTCCTGCTCCAACGGCCAGACCACCTAAATTAAGTCCATAAAGGTTTTCACCGGCCCCAACAGCCAGTCCGGCAAGATTCACACCAGCAACATCCCTCCCGGCTCCCACGGCAAGACCAGCAATATTTATACCTGTTAGTTTTTTACCTGAACCAACGCCAAAAATCCCAACAGAAAGGCCATTTCTATAAGCAGTTCCAGCTGCCATGGGAACACCTATTCCTAATCCGTTAAAAGTACCTGAATGATCTTCAAAATCTTTATTAAACCATACCGTGAAGTTAATTCCATTGATCTTATCAATATTGTTATCGATAAAATTGAACCTCATTCCATCAAATCTTGCCGAATTGCCAAAACCCAATCCCCAGTTTTTTTTCGGGATCCCCACACTTTGTCCATATATATTTAGCGTAATAATAGACAGGAGAAGTACTGTTGCACATTTAAAAAGTTTCATGACCATGTCAATTTATATATCAGACTCAATATTACTGATCTGGGTTGCATATCCCTGCAAGTATATTTCATTTTTTCCGTTTTTATGAAAATGCAAAGTCATTATGTATAATTTTGCAATCAATGGATTTTTAACCTGATGGAATATTTCGAACCAATATCTTTTATCAATGATTTAACGGATGTGCCAATAATAGATGTCCGTTCTCCTGTTGAATATGAAAAGGGTCATATCTCAGGCGCTTTAAATATTCCCATTTTTACAGATGATGAGAGGTCCAGAGTCGGTACATTATATAAGCAAAAGGGGCGTATTCCAGCTATTCAAAAGGGTCTTGAATTTGTAGGCCCTAAAATGAAGGAAATGGCTGAAGTGGCGACATCATTGGCTACTAACCAACGTTTGAAGGTATATTGTTGGCGTGGGGGTATGAGAAGTGAGAAAATGTCTTGGTTATTCGAGCTTGTTGGTTTGAAGTGTTTTATCCTGAAAGGGGGGTTTAAGGCATACCGGAATAAATTATTAGAGGATTTTAAGGACCTTCAGAACCTGATTGTACTTCAGGGACCTACCGGTTCGGGAAAAACAGAAGTATTGTCGGTATTGGCGCGAAAAGGAGAACAAGTTATTGACCTGGAGGGATTGGCCTGCCACCGTGGCTCAGCATTTGGGCATATAGGAATGGATGAACAACCATCCTCAATGCAATTTCAAAATGACCTGCATTCGGAATTTATGAAAATGGACATGAGTCATAAAATCTGGATAGAAAGTGAAAGTCTGAGTATTGGGAAGGTCTATCTTCCTGAAACTTTATGGGAAAGCCTAAACAATGCACCGGTCATTGAATTATCGATTCCTAAAAATGAAAGAATACAAAGACTTGTAAAAGAGTATGGAAAATTTGACCGATCAGTTTTAAAGCTATCCACGGAGAAGATTGCCAAAAAGTTTGGTCATAAAAATGTTCAGGAAGTCATTCAATTCCTGGCTGAAGGTGATTTGAAAAATGCAGCTGCACGTCTATTGGATTATTATGATAAATCTTACAATTTCAGCCAGAAAAAGTATAAAACCAGTCCGCCATTAATTGTTAAAAGCGAGTCAGGTGATTCTGAAATCAATGCAGAAAGGATCTTGAAAAGTTTGGAGGAAATTAGAGTATAAATATGACAGTTAGACTAACGGAATATTCTCATGGTGCAGGTTGCGGATGCAAGATCGCTCCGAAAGTGTTGGAAGAAATTCTTAAAACTAAAGGAGCCCAATTTTTGTATCCTGATTTATTGGTTGGAAACGAAACGAAGGATGATGCGGCTGTTTTTGCCATCGATGATGAAAGGGCAATAATCAGTACGACCGATTTCTTTATGCCAATTGTGGATGATCCCTATGATTTTGGGGCAATCGCTTCTGTAAATGCCATTAGTGATATATATGCCATGGGAGGAAAACCTATTATGGCCATATCAATACTGGGTTGGCCGGTCGATGTTTTATCAGCTGATATCGCCGGCCTCGTAATCGATGGTGCCCGGGACATCTGTTCAAAAGCTGGAATTCCGCTCGCAGGAGGGCATAGCATTGATTCAAAAGAGCCAATATTTGGTTTGGCTGTTACCGGCCTGGTAGATAGAAATGATATTAAGTCAAACAATTCTGCAACTCCGGGGTGTGAACTTTTCCTGACAAAACCGCTGGGTATCGGTATTTTAACTACAGCTAATATGAATAAAATTGCTGATCAGGCTGATTTTCAAAAAGCTGTGGATCAGATGATGATCTTAAACGATATTGGACTGGAATTGAGTCTAGTACCTGGAGTTATGGCAATGACCGATGTTACGGGATTCGGTCTGCTAGGACATTTAATAGAAGTTTGTGAAGCCAGTCAGGTATCAGCTGAAATTGAATATGCAAAGATTCCCGTAATACCCGCAGTTGAAAAATACATTGCTCAGAAGTCAATCCCGGGGGGAACCAATCGCAATTACAATAGTTACGGGCATAAAGTAAGCCCAATTTCAGAGGTTCAAAAAGCAGTCTTATGTGATCCTCAGACTTCAGGTGGCCTACTTATTGCCGTTGATCCCCGGCATAAAGGTTATTTTAAAGGAGTTTTAGAAAAAAAAGATTTAGATCTTCTTCCAATAGGCCGTATTGTTAATACAAGAAATAAAGTAGTCCATATTATTTAATTGCTTCAAAACCAGGATAAGGTGTAAACAGGCCTGGAATTAAGCAATCTATTAATAAACAAATAATTAAGTACTTCAAGGATTTTGGATAAAGTATAAAACACACCTCAATATTTGGATGATGTTTATTGATACCAGGCTATTATTGATTCTGGATTGATGGCATTAATATATTATCTACCTGATGTATAATGCCATTTGCTCCCTGAATGTCGCGGATATTAATGCTGGCGATCTTTTTATTTTCATACACGATCGACCATTTTGGATAATCTATCTTGACTGTCATCATTTCACCTTTCAGGGTTTTTAGTGATACATCTTCTTTAAATTTATTTAAAACAATATTTTCACTACTCACGAGGTGGTTTTTTATCATTTCGTTAAGCGATTTTGCAGGGATATCATCTATTGTTTCCCAGTCAGGATTACGATTTAGGAATGCTAAAACAGCAGTATTGGTTGGAGCAAAGAAAGTGTCCGGGATTTCATCTGATAAAAGTAGTTTTAATTCTGGATCAAGATCTGATCTTTGCAGTAATTCAAAAATTAATGAAAAGTCTTCATTGAAATATAATTGATCCTGCATAGAAGGAATTTTCAACACTTTTTTTATGGCATGAATTAAACCATTTGCAGATACGATATCATCCTGAAAAATAATATTCAACCCATTGATTTTAAAAATGCCGATGTACACGGCGGTCAGCAGGGCGAAGATGAACGCCTGCAGGAACGCCACCATGAACTCGAAGCCGGTGAAGGCCACGAGCATGGGGAAGGACAGCACGAGCACGCCGGCGAGTGCGTTCGTCTGCCACAGGGTGATGCACAGCACCGAGAAGGTCACCAGCAGGATGTGCCCGGCGAGCATGTTGGCGAAGAGTCGCACGGCGAGCGAGAAGGGCCGGATGATGAACGTGGACAGCAGCTCGATCGGCGTCACCAGCAGGTAGAGCGCCTTGGGCACGCCAGGCGGGAAGAGCGCGGACTTGAAGTACGACAGGCCGTTGTGCTTCACACCCACGCCGATGAACATCGCCCACGCGACGATCGCCAGCATCAGCGGGTTCGCCATGCGGGCGTTGGCCGGCATGTGAGAGGTCGGGATGATCTCGAACAGGTTGCCGATCCAGATGAAGAAGACCATGGCAGTGAGCATGGGCAGGTAGCGCATGCCGTCGGGGCCGATGGCTGGGAGGATCACCTGCCGCTCGACGAAATCGATCCCGGTCTCGGCGACGTTCTGCAGCTTGCCCGGGACGGGAGACGCGTCTCGGGCCGCGATGAAGTAGATGAGCGCGGGAACCACGAAGGCGATCAGCGAGATGAGCCCGATCTTGTTGAACGCGAAGGGCGTCCCGTCCAAGAACGCGTTCGGCCACTTGACGAGGTTCTCGATCGGCGGGAAGGCGACGCCACCCCCGCCCTCCTCAGCCGCAAGGAGTCCGAGATGACCGAAGTGGCTCGTGAAGGCTGACATGCGCAGAAGACTCCTTCTACTGTGCCTCGCCGTCGACGACGGCGGGCTTCTCGGGGGGCAAGTACGGGTTCCGCGTGGGAGAGGGTTTCAGCCCGGGGAAGGCCAGGTCGCCGGACACGTAGCGCATCTCCCAGAACAACAGCACCAGGTGGGCGGCGATCAGCGTGACGCCGAGGGGCACGAGCTCGACCCAGGAGGCATCGCGCACCAACATCACCGCGGCGAAGATCAGGCCGAGACGCAGCAGGAACCCGAACAGGGCCGCCCCGGCCATCAGCGTGGCGTTGATGCGTCCGGTGACGGCGAGCAGATAGGCGGCGAGCAGGAAGTTCACCACCACGATCGCGAGGCCGTAGACCGTCGAGAGCACGCCGTCGATGCCCCAGAACAGCGCTGAGACGGTCACGACCACGGGCAGCAGCCAGAGGCTGCGACGGGCGAGGTCGAGTGCGACCGCCATCGCCGGAGACGGGCCCTCGACACGGACCTGGAACGGTTCGGCGCTCATCGGTCGGCTCCGTCGTCGTCGTCGCCCGCCGGGACCGACTCCGTCGGGGCGGAGAGGCGGCGGGAGCGAGCGTCGGCCTCGGCGCGGAACTGCGCCGTCGTCGCATGCTTGGACCAAACGGCATCGCTTGCGGCGACATCCATCGCACCGCGGTAGGAGAAGTACAACTTGGTGAAGGCGCCGACGACGCCCACGAGGGTGAACACCAAGGTGAACACCGGGACGGTGCCGATGGTCCGATCGAGCCAGAGGCCGAGCAGCGCGAGCAGCACGGGTGCGAACACCAGCTCGAACGACCCGTGGGATCGGTGGAGCGAGCGGGTCAGATCGCGTCGGGACGGAGTGGGATCAGCAGCCATGTGGTTGTCGGTTTCCGAGCTCCAGTTCGGGAGGGGTGACGGCTCCCCGCTGCGCTTGTGAAACCGTGCGCAATCTACGGGTGGGGTCCGACCCAGGCAAATCCTCCGACGGCGTGCGCCCACCGGCTCAGCGCACCACCGGCGGGACCGACGCGGCGTCGGCGACATCGGCGGTCGCTGGAGCGCCGGTCACGTGGCCCCCGGTCGCCGGTTGGCTGGGGGGGAGTCCGCTCGCACGCTCGATCGCGTCGACGACGCGATCGGTGTTGGCCCGGCTCTCGTAGGTCATACGGATCAGCCAGAAGCGCAGGTACCGGGCGAGGGAGTAGCGCA
>CALOCZ010000034.1:0-145776 GCA_942491935.1 uncultured Cytophagales bacterium | reverse complement strand
AGGGACTGCCCTCTTAAAGGTGTAACTTATGGCTGCAATTGATGTATATGAAACCCCTGTGGAAAAAGGAAGATATTTTTCTCCCTCTGAAATAAATTTCGGGAATAACGTTGCTATTCTGGGTGCGGAAATAGCCTCAGGTGTTTTTGGTGATAAAGATCCCATCGGGAAACAGATCAGTATCAAAGGATTGAAGTTCACTGTAATTGGGGTAATGAAACGGCAGGGAGAAAACCTGATCGATGCACCAAGTAATGATGATTTTTGCATAATACCCTATACTGGATTTAAGAAGTTGTATTACAGCGGCCGTAGATGGGGAATAGAATCTATAAATATCTGTTAAAGGTAGTGATGAGGATGTTGGACTTGTTAAGCTGGAAAACGAGATACGAGGTTATATGCGGAGTCGACGGGGCCTCAGGCCAATTCAGGAGGATAATTTTGCCCTAAACCGGCCTGAAGCATTCGCAAATATTATAGGGGCTACATTTGATGTGATCGGTATAGCCGGTTGGGTGATTGGCAGCTTTTCAATCCTGGTTGGAGGGTTTGGAATTGCCAATATTATGTTTGTCTCAGTTAAAGAAAGAACACATGTGATAGGCATACAGAAATCACTTGGTGCTAAAAACTATTTCATTCTTTTTCAATTCCTCTTTGAAGCAGTATTCCTTAGTTTACTGGGAGGTGCAATCGGACTTTTTCTGGTCTATCTGATTACGATTTTAGTGCCTACAGGATCCCTTGAACTTATGTTAAGTGTCAAGAACATTATTTTGGGACTTGGTGTATCAAGTATTATTGGGATGGTGTCAGGTATTGTCCCTGCAGCGCTGGCCGCACGACTTGATCCTGTGATTGCTATACGGACTAATTAGGTATTTTATTCCATTTTATTTTCTCGTCGATAAATCTTGAAATTCATTTTATTACGAAAGCTTAAATTTTGAGATTGTATTAAGAAACCTATCTTAGAAGTAAACTTTATAAAAACCATATGATCATCGAAAAGATCAGTGCTTATACCTCTTCTTGTCAATATGTTTTCCAGGGAGCTTTGAGTAAATAAGAGGCGAGATAGGTTCTTAATTGGAATCGTGTTAAGGGGGCTATGAAAAACGAAAAATGGCCCCACATTTTGCGGGGCCGTATCATACTATTTAGATAAGATCAATCCTCGTCTTTTAATAGGATTAATTCATACTGTTCTAATCCAATCAATTCTCTTCGGTGTCGCCATCAAGCTTTCCTTTTATCTTCAATTCAAGTTCTTCAAGAAGTTCAGGATTGTCCAATAGCAGGGCTTTGACGGAGTCCCGTCCTTGCCCAAGTTTGTTGTCCATATAGGAAAACCAGGAACCTGATTTTTGAATCACATTGAGTTCAACACCCAGGTCGATGATCTCTCCTACTTTTGAGATCCCTAAACCATACATTATGTCAAATTCAACTACCTTGAATGGCGGGGCTACTTTGTTCTTGACCACCTTGACCCGGGTCCGGTTACCAAGAATATTGTCTGCACTTTCTTTGATCTGTCCAATCCTTCGTATATCCAGTCGAACTGAAGAGTAGAACTTCAAGGCATTACCGCCTGTGGTAGTTTCAGGGTTTCCAAACATCACCCCGATCTTCTCTCTCAACTGGTTTATAAAGATGCAGGAACATTTGGTCTTGCTTATGGTCCCTGTTAGTTTCCTCAATGCCTGGGACATCAAACGGGCTTGTAATCCCATTTTGCTGTCGCCCATTTCTCCTTCAAGTTCTCCCCGTGGTACTAGCGCCGCCACAGAATCAATTACGATGATATCTATGGCTCCTGAACGAATAAGATGCTCTGTAATTTCAAGAGCTTGTTCTCCATTATCAGGTTGAGAAATCAACAGATTTTCAGTATCAATGCCTAACTTTTCAGCGTAAGTCTTGTCAAAAGCATGTTCAGCATCGATGAAAGCGGCTATACCGCCTTTCTTCTGTGCCTCTGCAATGCAATGCATAGCCAGAGTTGTTTTCCCTGAGGATTCAGGACCATAGATCTCAGTAATTCGGCCACGGGGAATCCCCCCGATACCAAGAGCGATGTCCAAACCCAGGGAGCCGGTTGAAATAGCAGGGACATCCATAATCTGATCATCGCTGAGCTTCATGATTGTCCCCTTCCCATAAGTTTTATCGAGCTTGTCGATAGTGAGTTGAAGGGCTTTTAATTTTTGTTCTTGATCACTCATAATTTTAATAGTAGTAAAATGGTTGAAGATGTGAAAGTACAATTTATGATCACAATTAGCAACAATTAAATTGTACAAACAAAGCAAAAGATTTTAAATTTTAATAGAAGGGTTTATATTGCCTGATATATGAAAATGAAGAAGTCTTTTGTCCTTATCTATGCCTTTTGTCAATGTGCATTTTTATACACATACGGGCAATTAGACAACGAGATTTTTTCTGATAAATACCCTATCCAGGAGTCTGATTCCGGGGCTATTAAATTTGGATTTGACGTCTCCGGATATTTCTGGAATAATGAATATGCTACCGATATTGCAGCTGGTTATACCTTGTTTGGTTACCAGTTTAAACCTTACTTCAGTTATTACCCTTCAAATAGTATTCGGCTTGATGTTGGGGGATATTTCATGAAGGATTTTGGTGATAGTTCTTTTGCAGATATCCGTCCGATCCTTACACTTAAATATAAACGAAAGAATTTTGCGTTTTTATTTGGTTCGATAGAAGGAGCAGCGTCTCATCGCTTAATTGAACCCCTTTATTATCTCCAAAATGTAGTTAATCGAAGGATAGAAGATGGTGTCCAATTTAAATGGACAAGTGAGAGGTTGTTTTTAGATGTCTGGCTGGATTGGGTGAATATGATTGATTTTGGAGACCCTCAACAGGAAGAATTTAACGTAGGCTTATCTTTTAACTACCTGATATATGATTCTGAAAAATTTCAGGTTGAATTGCCGGTTCAGTTCCTGGCTAAACACTATGGTGGTGAGATAGATACAAATCCAAATCCGGCGATAACTTATTTTAACGCTGCACTGGGCTTTAGCCTTGTATTTCCAATGCATAACATCTCATGGCTTAAGGAGATACGTACAGATAATTATTATGCAGATTATTTTACCGGGGACGATCCTGTTGATTTGCCTTTTAGTCAGGGTCAAGGATTTTTTGCAAATGTTTCAGGAAAATTTAAGTGGTTTGAACTGATGATCTCCTATTGGAATGGCAATAAATTTATAGCCCCACAAGGTACGCCGGTATATCAATCCGTAGCCTGGGATTACTCAAGCAGTGGATATATTGAAGAAGACAGGGAATTATTATTTTTGAGATTTATGTATGAAATGGATTTCAATGGTGGTTTGTCACTTGCATTTCGATTTGAACCAGTTTATGATTTTGGGAATAGTACTCTTGATCATATGGAGGTGCTCTTCTTAAGGTATAATACAGATTTTTTGCTTAACAAAAAGAGAAGAAAGTGAGCAGGAGAAAAATTTTCTTGTATGCAAGCCTCCTGCTAATTGCTTTATTCCTCATCATAAAACATGAGCTGGTATATTATGCTTATGTACAAGCCAAGGGGCAACTTGAGATTATCATGAACGCACGTCCCGTAGAGGAGCTTATGGCTGATAAAGATTTCCCGGACTCATTAAAATCAAAGTTGAAGATTGTCAAAGAAGTCAAAAAATATGCTATCGAAGAGTTGGGCCTTAAAGGGGAAAAAAACTATACGACATATTATGATCAACATGAAAGAGAACTGATGTGGGTAGTCTCTGCCTGTGAACCCTTTGAATTGGAGTCTTACAAATGGGGATTTCCAGTCCTTGGCAGTTTTTCCTACAAGGGATTTTTCAGATACGATATGGCTGAAGCAGAAAGGGATAGGCTTCGTGAAGAAGGATTGGATGCAAATATCCGTACTGCGGGAGGCTGGTCAACCCTGGGTATTCTTAAAGATCCTATCCTTTCGAATATGTTGAACCGGGATGTAGGATCATTGTCCGACCTGATCATTCATGAATTAACACACGGCACAATATTTATCAAAGACAGTCTGGAATTCAATGAAAACCTGGCTAGTTTTATTGGCAATGAAGGAGCCAGGCTATTTTTAATAGAAAAATATGGTAAGTCCTCTCCCGAACTTGATCTTTATAATACCAAAATCAGAGATCATAGAATTTTTACAACTTATGTATTGGAAGGCGCTGCAAAGCTCGATAGTCTATACAAATCATTTAATACAGATATGACTTATGAAACTAAACTGGAATTAAAGAAAAATGCCATTGAAGAGTTCATGTCTGGATCTCAGGATTTGCCGTTTTACACCTTGAGATATGTGGATTATTTCAATGATTTTAAACCTGATAATACATTTTTTATGTCATTCCTGCGGTATAGAGGAGGACAGAGTACATTTGAAAAAGCTTTGGAGACCAAGCATCAGGGAAATCTGGCTGAATATATTAAGGAATTGAAAAATCAATTTGGGCGATAGATTTTTTAAAATTTTCAATTTTAACATTAAGTTTTTATTAAATTTTGATTGTTTATTTTTAAAGATTGCATTTCTGTATAAATTTAGCCTTTCAAAAATAATTCAATATTATGGGCTCTAAAGGAGGGTATAAGGTATTGGTAGTGGACGATGAGGAGGATATCCTTGAATTACTTAAATACAACCTTCAAAAAGAGGGATTTGATGTAAAAACAGCTTCTAATGGTATAAAGGCTGTAGAAATAGCAAAGTCATATATCCCAGATCTGGTGGTACTCGATATCATGATGCCCAACCAGGATGGTGTAGAGACCTGCCGCCAACTCAGGGAGTTACCAGACCTTCAACATACCTTTATTCTATTTCTCACTGCCCGAGCAGAAGAATATTCCGAGATAGCTGCCTTTGATGTGGGAGCTGACGATTATATCGTAAAGCCTATCAAACCCAGGGCTCTTATGAGCCGTATAAGTGCCCTTTTCAGAAGAAAAAAATCTGATAAAAATGAGAAATTGACTATAATGATCAATGACCTTGTTATTGATAAATCAAGTTATACAGTTACCCAGAAGGATAAAAATATTACTTTACCCAAAAAGGAATTCGAGTTGTTGTTTTATCTAGCGCAAAATCCAAACAAGGTTCATACCAGGGACGAACTACTCCAGAATATCTGGGGCTCAGATGTATACGTTTTGGCCAGAACAGTAGATGTTCATATCCGGAAAGTCCGTGAGAAAATAGGAGAGGGTTATATTTCAACCCTTAAAGGAGTAGGTTATAAGTTCGAAACTTCCTGATAATGTTCTCGAGCGCAAGGGCGGTAGCCTTATTATTAGGTACCACTATTTCCTTCATAACGGTTGCCTTTCTTACCTTATTTGAAGAAGTGCCATTGGCGGCCCTGGTTGTCGCAGGTATTATTTCCTTTTCTATTGCCTATCTTTTAATCTATCTCACATACAGGTATTTTATTTTTAATGAGATAAAACGAATTAATCAACTGCTTGAGAAAATCACGGATGAGGATCTTAGTCTTTCAATAGAAGAGGTTGAAAAGCCAAACAATCCAATCAAGAAATTGAGTAAGGAAATATCGCGATATACAAAATTTAAAGAGGAAGAGATTAAGGAACTTAAAAAAATGGAATCGTACAGGAAGGAATTTTTGGCAGATGTTTCTCATGAATTAAAAACACCGTTGTTTGCAGCTCAGGGATTTATCCATACCCTCCTGGATGGTGCAATCAGCGATAAAAATGTAAGGAACAGGTTTTTGAAAAAAGCCGGAAAAAGCCTTTCCAGACTGGATAAGCTGGTACAGGACCTCCTGGTTATCTCCCAGATGGAAACAGGAACTATTAAAATGACATATACGCATTTTAATATGCATAACCTTGTGCAGGAAGTATTCGATCAACTTGAGAGTAAAGCAGATAAGAAATCATTGAAATTGGGATTCAGTAATGACAGTCAATTTGATGTTTATGCCTATGCCGATAAACAGAAAATATTTCAGGTTCTGCTAAACTTGATCTCTAATGCGATCAATTATACGAAAGAGACGGGAAGTGAGATTACTGTTGCACTAAAGAACGAAGGGGAATCTATTAGTATCGTTGTACAGGATAATGGGGTAGGCATACCGCGGGAGGATATTAACCGTATCTTTGAAAGGTTTTACAGGGTTGAAAAAAGCCGGGCTAAAGATAGGGGAGGGATTGGTCTTGGACTTGCAATTGTTAAGCATATATTAGAAGCGCATAACAAAAAGATCTATGTAGAAAGTAAAGTAGGTATTGGATCTGTTTTTACCTTCAGCCTGGATAAAGGAACCAAAGAAAAAGTCCTGCCAGATGAAATCCATGATTGAATCATTACTAAACATGCTCCATAAATTCCGAAATATTCTGATAAATACCTTTTATTAGCGTTTCTCTGGATTCTTTACTGGCCCATGCAATATGCGGAACCATGATTAAATTTTCAGTATTCTGGACTTTTAATAAAGGATTATCGGCTTGTATAGGTTCCTGTCCAAATACATCCAAAGCTGCTCCTGCAATTATCTCATGATCAATTGCAAAAGCAAGGTCCTCTTCATTTACGATATTTCCCCGTCCAGCATTGATCAAAACTGCAGTTGATTTCATGGTTTTCAATCTGCCCAGGTCTATGAGATTATTTGTTTTTTCATTTAAAGGGGCATGTATGGATATAATGTCTGATTTAGAAAGTAATTCATCCAGTTTCAGACATGGGTATGGTTGGCTTGTATTATTCCCGGAAGTAGAATAGTATACCACTTTACATCCGAAAGCATCTGCTATCTTTGCCACTGATTGTCCTATAACGCCCAATCCAATAATCCCGAAAGTTTTTCCCTTAATCTCTGCAAATTCACGATCATGATGAGTAAAAATTGGGCTTTTAGAATATGAGCCTGATTTTACATAATTGTCATAATAGTGTATTGAATTAATTAAAGAAAACAGCATGGCAAAGGTAGATTGAGTCACCGAGAACGTAGAATATCCTGAAACATTTTTAACCACGATTCCTTTTTCGGCAGCATAATCAAGGTCTACATTGTTCATGCCTGTTGCAGCTATACAAATAAGCTTGATGTCCGGATTGGCATCCATCACCTTTTTATCTATTATCACTTTATTGGTTATGATGATATCAGCGCCTGATGATCTATCAATCGTCTGGTCAGCAGAGGTCTCATCATAACATACTACTTCTCCAAATTCATTAATTAATTTAAGATTGGAAACATTGCCAACAGTACTTTTGTCAAGGAAGACTATTTTCATCTTTTCTTCAAATCAGATTTAAGAATTATTTATATCCTAATCAATTCAATTTTTATATATCATAGAAGTATTTAATGATTTTTCTTAAAAAATTTGGCCTAAATATTATCATAGAGCTTTAAGTAAACGATTGCCAAAATATATGTAGAAATATCATTTTTAGTGATTTATTTTTTTATTAAATTATGCTTTCGTCCTGATATTCAATAAATTACATCATCATGGAAGATATATATCGTCAACTCCAGAAACACTTCAACAGAGCGCCGGTAGGTTTTCCAGCCACAAAATCTGGTGTAGAATTGCGATTGCTTAAGCATCTTTTTACCGAGGAGGAGGCAAAAGTGGCTGTAAACCTTAGTTTGCTTCCTGAAACCGCTGCGAAGATCCATAAGCGATTTAAAAAAGGAGATATCAGCATTCAGACATTAAAAGATCATTTGGATAACCTGGCAAAAAAGGGGTCTATCATGGGCAGAAGAAAGAGCAGCAAGGATCCCACAAGGCTTTATCACCGGGTTCCTTTGGCTATTGGCATGTTTGAATTTCAGGTTGACCGGGTGACTAAGGGTCTTGCAGAAGATTTTTTTGCTTATGAAGATGAAGCCTTCGCGGCGGAATTTGTAAGCACTGACACAAAACAGATGCGGACAATTCCGGTAAACGTAAAAATTGATCCTGAATTTCATATTGGCAATTATGATAGTCTAAAGGAAATTGTAAATAAATCTCCAGGACCTTTTGCTGTTATGAATTGTGTTTGCCGGCAGGCCAGGGATAAGATGGGAACCCCTTGTAAACAGACAGATGTTAGAGAGACATGCCTGATTTTGGAACATTCTGCTAATCATATGGTACGAAGGGGAGTGGCACGGGAACTGAAGAGGGAAGAAGTGATGAAAATGATGACCAGGGCTAAAAAGGAAGGTATGGTTTTGCAACCTGAAAACAACCAGAATCCTTCTTTTATTTGTTTTTGTTGTGGTTGTTGCTGTGGCATTCTTACCGGTGCCAAGAAATTTGAAAAACCTGCTGAATTTGTGCTTTCTAATTTCTTTGCAGACATATTGGCTGAGAAATGTGATGCCTGTGAAGACTGTCAGAATATTTGCCAGATGGAAGCGATTGACCAGGTAAACAGTCATATGGTTGTCAATCTCGATCGTTGTATAGGATGCGGACTTTGTGTACCGGTGTGTAAAAACAAGGCCATCAGTTTAATGAAAGGGGAAAAGGAAATAACACCTCCCAAGGATTCTAAGGACATGTATAAAAAGATTTTATATGAGAAGGAGGGATTGTTGGGGACATTTAATTTTATCGGGAGGGCTGCACTGGGGAAAAAAGTCTGAATTTATACTTGTTGATTTTCTAAATCATCCTTATAGTTAATATTATTTAATTCCTTTGAAAAGTCAAATTCAGGAATAGTGTTTTGTTCGATCACCTGAACCTGGAACTCCATTATTATGGATTTTAAAGAATAAACACCCATGGTAACACATTCCTTGAAAGTTTTGTAGACTCTCTTTGAGTAAACTGCGCATAATGGTTGAAGATGTGGGCCATACTTAGGCAGGGTAATTTCATAATCGGAAGATAAATCCAGTAATTTTCTAATGAAGTTTGTTGACGCATAAGGGAGGTCACAGGAAATGATTAGATTTTTATTATTTGTGGAATGACCCAGACAGGAGATTATTCCTCCGGCAGGACCAATATCCGTAATAACATCCTTGTAAACCGGAAACCCGAAATTTTCATACTTTTTCTCATTGGCACTGATCAATACCTGATCACATATTGGATCAATGTGATCAATTACATGCTGAATCATAGGTTTTCCATTTAATTCGAGCAATCCTTTATCCTGTCCCATCCTTGTGCTTTTACCTCCCGATAGTATGATTCCAGTTACATTCATAGTTCCTTCAATAATTCCGGGGCTTCTTTTTTGATGATTCCAATAGATCTCGTTAATTTTTCTTCGATTGGCATATGCCCATCCAGCCAGTATATTTTACATCCATTCCGTTCCATTCTTCTGAACCAGGTCATCTGTCGTTTGGCAAACTGATGAATAGCCACTTCAAGTTTCCGGAACATTTCATTATAATCTATTTGACCAGTCAGATAAAGTGTGGTGAACTTATATTCCAGGCCATAATATATAAGATCTTCTGCACTTATTTTTTCAAGTAACATTTTTACCTCTTTCAGTAATCCTTCATTAATCCTTGCTTCAAGCCTTTCTGAGATTCGTTTTCGTCTTGTAAGCCGGTCGTATTTAATGCCAAAGATCAAAGAATTTATATCCGGGAAATCATTTGTGTTTACCTCTCCTTTGCTGTAATAATCAGCAATTTCTATAGCTCTGAGTGTCGTTTTCTTGATTTTCAGGTCTGATGTATTATGCAGTTTCGAATTGTATTTTTTAAGCACTTCTATTAATTCTTCCTGTGTCATGTCGGATAGCTTATCCCGAAGCTCCTGATTCGCGGGCACTCTAACCAGGTCGTATTGATTTAAGACCGCTTCAATATACATTCCCGTTCCACCAGCTAGTATTGGAACTTTGCCGCGATTGTTAATTTCTTCAAATACTGTTTTAAAATCTCTCTGGAATTCGTAAAGATTGTATTTGTAGCCTGCATCATGTATGTCGATAAGATGTACCGGTATTGTAAAATCACGAATTATATAGTCATCATAGTCTTTCCCAGTTCCAAGGTCCATTTCCCGGTAAACCTGCCTCGAATCAGCGCTAATAATCTCCCCGTCAATTTCATATGCAAGGTTTGCACTGAAAAATGTTTTTCCAGTTGCTGTAGGCCCAAGAATAGTTATCAGATTATATTTCGACATTTATCAAAAATCCTTAACTTTTATTAAAAAAAGTCGCAATGTTGGTGTTTCTTTACAAATCTGACTAAATATCTGTTAGAAAAGGAATAATTCAAGCGCTGATGGAGAAACTTACATATGAGCAGGTGTTGCAGATGGGCCTGCCAAACATTATTGTATATGCAGCACCTGTAATGATCGCATTTACCCTGTTAGAGTGGGGAGTTAGTCAATATAAACATCGTAAGATTTATGATACTAAGGATACCCTGGCTGCTTTTGCAATAGGAGTAGTAAATCTTGTAATAACTGCAGCGATAAAGATAGCCACGTTTGGCATCATTATATTCTTCTATAATTTGGCCCCATACAAGATAGAGCCTTCCTGGTGGGGTTTTATTTTATGTTTAATATGGATTGATTTCTGGCGTTACTGGTCACACCGGATAGCTCATACCTCTCGTTTCTGGTGGGCCACTCATGTTACCCATCATAATTCTGAGAAATATAACTTTTCCGTTTCATTCCGCTTAAGCTGGACTCAGCATATTAAGATCATATTTTTTATACCTGTGGCCCTTGTTGGTTTTGATCCGGTAACTTTCTTTATCTGTCATCAGATAGAGGTCTTATATCAATTCTGGATCCATACTGAATATATACGCAAGCTTCCCAAGCCTATTGAATACATCTTCGTTACACCTTCTCATCACAGGGTTCATCACGGGCGAAATAAGCAATACCTGGATAAAAACTATGGATCTACTTTCATAATCTGGGATAGAATTTTTAATTCGTTCGAGCCTGAAGTAGAAAAACCTGATTATGGCATTACAACACCGGTTAACAGCTATGATCCGATCTACCTTAACTTTCACGAATGGATGGACATCTTCCGGGATGTAAAAAATTCACATTCCTTAAAACAGGCACTAGTCATGATCATCGACAGCCCCAGCCGCATTGCTGAAAAGAAGAAAAAATACGGAATCAAATGATCTAATTAATCCAGACCATAAAATAATTCAGGTTTTTTTGGTTTGAGGAATTATTTATTTTCAGGATTCATAACTTCGGTGAATTTGAATTTGGCAGCTTCATCAGTCACAGGGGCATCTCTAAAAATATCCTTGGTTTCTACTTCTGATATCCAATCCTGTACTCCTCCATCAAGTACATAAAGATTATTATATCCATACTGGGTTAATATCATCCATGCTGCATTTGATCCTACGCTTGTACTTCCATAAAGAACTTTCATCTGATCGTTTTTTAGAAATTCAATATGCTCATCGTCAAGCAAACGGTCAAAAGGAATGTTTTGAGCGTTCTCAATATGATAACCATCAAATTCTTTTGGTGTTCTGATATCTATAAATGTAACGGTATCATTTTGGGTTAAATCCTTAGCTTTGGATATTCCAAGATACTGCGACCTTGTGTTTACCCTTTCCAGCATTTCATTAGCGCTTCTTTCAAAGCGGTATTTACCAGTCACTTTTATAGTCACGATACCAAATACGATACTTAAGATGACTACTATACCTCCTAAGATTAATAAATTCAAATGTTTCATTGTATCAATTTTTAACTACATCCTCCTGCAACTCTTTTCTTCTTTTTTCTTGGGACTGGGGGTAAGGCCGGCGCACTGTTCATGTCGGAAGCACCACTGCTGCCTGTAAAATACAGGCTTGCTGCTTTTCTTTTATTGAACCTGTCGATTTCAACCGAAGTGGCCATGGACCCGGGCTGACTGGGTTTGATAATGGTTTCAAACCACCTGTTTAATCCACCATAAAGCACATAGTTATTTTTAAATCCCAATTGCCGGGTAAGTATCCATGCTTCACTTGACAGGGTTGTTCCATTCGAATAGAAAATATTGTTTTTGGAGACCTGATCTATATATGGCATCCATTTCTCATCCAGCAACTGGTTTAATGGGATATTAATTGCTCCTGGCAGGTGGTATTCGCTATATGCCACTGAATCCCTTACGTCAATTAGCATTAAGCCAGGATCCAGATTAATTAAAAGATCAGCCAGCTCATCAGTAGATACCAGGTTGGTTTCAAGCCTGATCTCCCGTAAAAGGTCATCGGCATCTAATTGAACTGAAGAAGTTTTTTGTTTTGGAAGGATTGCCGCTATGCTTCCAAACGAAATTAAAATGATACTTAATATGACTCGAGTATTCATAATATGCTGTTTATATTTCTTTAGTAATATCTTCTCTTTTAAATTTTTTCTCTGCCATTTCCGCCACCCAGAACATAAGTGTTGCAACCAGGATCAGGAGCAATGCGAAATATCCATCTCGAATTCCGATAACATCAGAGATCTTGATTGCTCCTTGATATCCGCTCATATACAGGTCTTTCCAGAAAACAAATGTTTCTCCAAAGATGAAGATCCCAATCATGCTCCCTAAAATGAACCACATAGCGTCTATTTTGCCAATAGCAGCCGCAGTAAAACTAGTGCCGGGGCAGAATCCTCCAATTATAAATCCTGCTCCCATTATTATTCCACCTACGATGGCAGAATACACATAATATTCATTTACATAGACAATGTCAAGATCGATCAGCCCA
This sequence comes from uncultured Cytophagales bacterium, assembly GCA_942491935.1. Taxonomy (GTDB): domain Bacteria; phylum Bacteroidota; class Bacteroidia; order Cytophagales; family Cyclobacteriaceae; genus JAGTVG01. Next base: position 132,988 of record CALOCZ010000034.1, on the reverse strand, counting down.
ACGAAGTTCAGGAAGATCAAACCCAGCATTGCAGTCATTGCTGCCGTGAAAAACACTTTAAGTACGGTAGCGTCATATCCATAAAACATCCCTGCCAGTTTACGGCTGGATGAAAAACCAGCCTGCTCCAGGGCAATGCCAAATCCCAGTCCGATCACAAAGGCGATCAGCAGGTTCAACTCATTCGAAATATTTTGAAGTGGTACTAATGGTCCCATAATTATATCCAGTTTTTTCTAAAGAAATAAGCCAATACAAAGGCAGTTCCAAAAATGGCCATCATCGTAACAAAACCAGCCACTGACATGACCGACATCCCTGTTAAGGCAGCCCCGCTGGTACAGCCTCTGCCTAATTGTGATCCGAAGCCAAATAACAGGCCGCCAAGGCTTGCCATGTATATCCTTTTTCGTTTTGAAATCCCTGGAGAATGTTCAACGCGTATTTTAAGTCTTCCAGCCCAGGCTCCAGATAGGAATCCTCCAATAATGACACCGGCGATCTCAAGTACCAGCCATGTCTTCATCTGATTGTCTCCAAGGTATTTGCTGAAATATCCGGAGCTTTCAGCATGTTCCGGTGTGATGCTGGTAACAGCACCGATGACTACGCTTCTTGTTGCGCCACTTGCTCCCAGACCTCTACCGGTAAGGTAAAAAGAAGCAAGTAGTACTAGCCCCAAAAGAATCCCGGCTAAATAGGGATTCATATATGGCTTGGGTTGTCTTAATTTTTCTTTCATATTAATATAAATATCTGCTTGCCTGTCCGGCATAAACTATAATAAATCTTAATGTAATGTTGCCAACCAGTATTAGTAATCCTGGTATGTAAGCGGGGATATGTCTCCCCCTGATCTCAAGAAATTCCAGGATTCCCGGAAGGATCATGCCAGTGAAGACGGCTATGGTCCAGAATGGTAGCGTATATGGCCCTCCCAGGAAAAGCTGAGAGGCTTCGATCTGTACTTGTGAACTGGCCAGAAATCCCATAAACATATGAATGACAAGGAAAATTTCAATTCCAATCAATACCAGATCCATTCTGCTGAACATATTACGTTCAAGTTTGTCTTTTGACATCATCATTATGGTTGCTGCCCCAGCTGATAATCCGGATACCAGGAATAGTGGGCCAAGTATAGATGTGTTCCATAATGGTCTTGCATTAAATGCTGATAAGAGAATGCCAGTGTATATACCAAGTATCACAGAAAAGAAAATCATTATCCAGGCCAATGATTTCCTGTTTTTGATAAAGAAAGCCTCCAGTGAATATATCCACTTAAATTTCCAGTCCCATTTTGGAAAGACTTCCCGCATATAGGATGCAGACCAGAAAATCGAGACGGGTGTCACAACCATCAGGGTCCAGGCCCCCCATGACATTGGGCTTTCAAGCTTTATGGTTGTATATAACTTCCAGAAATACGGTTTGTGATGAAGGTCCAGGAACAGCGCCCCTAAACCAACAACCAGCATTATTGGCGTCAGCATTGGTGCCAGTTTGATAGCGGTTGGCATATCTTGTTCTTTCCCTCTCAGGTAATAGTAAGAGGCAAAGTACAGAATTCCCGCAGCAAGGCCACCCAGGAATAGATATAGCGGGATCTCCCACCCCCAGATATGTAACTGGGGATCTATTTTGTAATTCATCCTGCCACTTGTAATTATTTCTTCCATCATTATGCTTTTTATATTAAAAAATACAATTGAGGATCTGTCCCGGCTTCCGGTATAAGCCTTTTGTATTTTCTCTTTTTAAGAATATTTGATACTTCGCTGTTCGGATCGTCAAGGTCGCCAAAGTACATACAATGTGTTGGGCAAACATCAACGCAGGCAGGTTTTTGCCCGTTTTTAACCCTGTGATCACAAAATGTGCATTTGTCAACATAACCATCCGGATGCGGATACCGGGCGTCATAAGGACAAGAAGCGATACAGGCTCCGCAACCAATGCAGTCATCACCAGTGACAAGGACAATGCCTCCTTCAGCATAATGACTGGCGCCTGTAGGACAACACCTAACGCAAGGTGAGTTTTTACAATGGTTACATCGTTCAGAACGGATCTCCAAATCAAGTTGAGGATACGTTCCGGCTGTGTTTTCAACGATCCAGTCTCTGCAATGACCTATGGGAACATTATTTTCTGTCTGACAAGCCACAACGCAGTCTGCGCAACCCACACATTTCTTTGTATCTATAGCCATCGCGTATCTCATGACATCACCTCCTCTTCATTTGGATTCTCTAATTTGAAAGTAACAAAATTGCCTCGCATACCTGTGCCCCCCATTATCGGATCTAAGAGTACCTTTGTAATCAGTTCAGAATCGCTCACACCTTTGCCATAGGCTCTTGAGAGTTTTTTATTCGAATGTCCAAAGCCATGTATCATATAAACCGAGTCAAAGCGGATCCGTTCGGTGATTCTTACCTTAATGGGGAATTTAGATTTCACTCCATCCTGATTTTCCAGCCAGATCGGCTGTCCGTTATTAAGGCTCCAGTCCCTGGCCACTTGCGGGTTGACCCATAATACGTTTTCATCAACCAAATCCGTTAAGTTCGGATTGTTTGCTGTTCGGCTAAATGTATGGGCAGGAGACCTTCCATAATTCAGGCGATAAAATCCTGGAGGCGGTTCCTCATGTTTTTTATAAATTGGTATCGGATCAAAGCCTTCTGCAGCAAGGTCAGTGGAATATAACTCAATCTTGCCGGTATTGGTATTAAATTCAACTTCCTGATCTTTGAAGAAATAAAGATCATCGTATTCCCTTGGAAACTTTTTCACACCCAATCGCTTCATTTCTTCTAGTGAAGATCCAGCTTGATTCAGTTGCCAATCCAGTAATTCTTCAATGTCCTTCCATTGGAAAAATTCATCAAGTCCCATTTTGCTGGCTAGTTTTTTAACCATCCACCAGCTTGGTTTTGTATTATATTTTGGTTCAACTGCCGGCATACGAAGGGCTATATTCGGTTCCCTGTTCTGATCGGTCCGGCAATAATCATATCTTTCAAGATATGTGCATTCGGGTAATATTACGTCAGCATATCCTGTGATTTCCATGGGCATGGTATCAATAACCACCATAAACTCAAGGTTTTGAATAGCCTTCAGCGTATTGTTCAGATCTGGTAATGTGGAGATCAGATTTGTTCCGTTTACTATCCAGCCCTTAAAATTGCAAGCCCTATCTGGGCTGGGAATAGTGGAATCACATATGTCATTTGAAACCACCTCCAGTGCCAGGTTGTATTTACCCGGGTGAGCATCCCGCCAGGTCTTTTTAGGTTTAGGAAATTCCGGATGCGGGTAGGAGGGGAGGGATTTTTTCTCAGGTGAATAAAATCCTCCTTTTCTGCCCCATGATCCTAGAAGGGCATTTAATATGGCTACAGCCCTCAATCGTTGTGTATCATCACCATACCAGGTCACATGCCTTCCAGGGTGTACGATGACAGCGGGAGAAGCATTTGCCATTTCCCTGGCTGTTTCCCTTATTATCTCAGGTGAAAGGGTTGTTATACCATACGCCCACTCAGGTGTAAATGATTTTACATGATTTTTAAGTTGGTCAAAACCATATGTATATCTTTCTACATAATCTTTATCATACCATTCTTCAGTGATCAGCACGTTTATCCAGGCCAATAAAAGTGCCAGGTCTGTAGCGGGTTTGATGGGCAGCCAATGCTTTGATTTGCTGGCTGCTGTTGAATATCGTGGATCAACTGTAATTATGGTGGCACCCTTATCTATCGCTTCTGACATTTCCTGAACCTGCCCATTATGCATATTTTCACCGATGTGAGAACCGATCAGTACAAGACATTTGGTATCCCTAATATCTGTAAACTCCGGTGATGCAATAATTTCACCAAACGTCGCCAGAAAAGCTGTTTCTCTTGGCCCGCGACATTGGGCAAAAGATGGTGCTGTAATATTAGTTGAGCCTGTTGCTTTCAGTAGGTCACCAAAAAATTTACCTCCTGAGCCATGGGTAAACAGGGCAACACATTCAGGGCCATGCTCCTTAGCGATCTTTTTAAGATTTTCGGCGACGACGTCAAGGGCTTCATCCCAGGAAGCTTCCTCAAATACCTGCTTGCCATTTTTTGTTTTTCTGATAAGGGGTGTCTTGAGTCGGTCAGTATCGTTATACATACCAACCCCTCCTGTTCCCCTTGGACATAATCTGCCATTACAATGAGGATCGTCGGCATTGCCTTCAATTTTCCAGATATGGCCTTCATCGTTTGAGTATACCCATCCGGCGCATTTCCAGAAACATATTTCACAATAAGTGGATGTGCGTTTGTACTCGGTGCCAGACTTTTTATTGTCTGCTTTTATCGCGCCTTCAGCCCAGTTAAAGGCTGGAGCAGCAACCGCAGCCCCTCCGATTCCCATCGATGATATTTTTATAAAGTCCCTTCGATTGGATCTCATAGGTTGTTTTTGTTATATAATGAACATATGATCATATAAGGATAATATCATATTTGATTTAATGCAAAACTCAATCATTTATCACGGAGAATGACTGATCAGTATCACTATTAAACATGATAATTATCAGAATTTTTTAATATCTTATTGTTCCTGAAAATATATCAAAAATTAGTATTCAATCTTTAGAAAAATTGCTGAATTGAAATTAAATCGGTCATCTGATTTCAATAATCCTAAAACAGTATGGCATAATAATGAAGATCAATTCTGATAAAGGACTTCTTTTTTAAATGAAATACTCCAGATGCCCCTAAGATCACCCAAATTATGACCAGTGGCATTATCGTCCGGATAGAGTTCCTTTATGATATAATAATTTTCTTCAAGTATATCTGATCCTATTAGACCATGGCACTTCAGGCATAATTCGGCTGAAATGATAATTGGCTTAAAATAATGAACATTCTCATCATCCAGTATAGTCTTTACTTCTGGAGTAATGCCATTCCCGATCTCTTGTATGTAGTCATCTATTATGGATCCTTCCATTTTACTGGGGGTATCACCCGGATTTCTGGTTTTAAAACTGGCTCTTTTAACTTTTATATGGTATGCATCTTCCAGAGAATCAACAATTGGGTATGCATTTACATTACAATATTTAAGGGCCTGAGCGATCCCTTCCTCCTGAACGACTTCCTTTAATCTGGATGCAAGGACCATCTGTGTGACCTGGCTGATCTCGTCCCCTTTAGTAATAGCCATTTTTACATACTGCTCATCAGTTATTTTAGTCGTTTTACGAGGTTTTTCGCAGCTCGAAAACATTAAAAAAATACAAAAGGCAAGAAACGGAAATCTTGTTTTCATCGCTTTATCGCTTGTTGATCTTAAAGATATCACTATTCTAATATATGGTCAATTTAGGCGGGTAATATCTTAGCATTACAGAAAAAAATATAAATTAATTTATTTACTACAGTGTTATTCACCCGGATACTTCAATCCCCATTGGTCACGAATAGTATCCATAAGTTGCATTATTTTCTGGGATTCAGATAATGGCATGATACTGGATTCAGTTTTACCTGAATTTATACAATTCATGACTTCAAGGGCTTCATATCCATATCCCGTGGATTCAAAAGGGAGGTTAATTGTATCGGTTACCCCATCCTTTCTCTGAATGTGAATTTTTGTAGCATGAAAGAAATCAGGCATATGAATGTATCCTTCACTTCCATATATCCAGGCATTATGTTGCGTCTCCACATTTACAGCAGAATTCATTACGGCAAGTGAGCCGGAAGGATATTTAAATATATAGGCAGACTGTTGATCAACACCTGTACTTGATGGAACACTGGCAGAACTTATTTCCAGGGGATCTTCACGAAAGATCATTTGTGCAAAATTTATAGGGTATATCCCTACATCTAATAAAGCGCCTCCTGCAAGATCCGGGTTGTAGGATCGATGACTTGCATCAAAAGGCATATCATATCCGAAATCTGCCTGAAGCAGCCTGCATTTTCCTATGATCCCTTCTTGTAGGAGTTGATTAAGCTTAAGAGTTGATGGAAGAAAGCGGGTCCAGAAAGCCTCCATAAGAAAGGTTTTTTGTCTCTTCGCCTCTTCAATCAATTTTCTTGATTCAATGGCGTTAACCGTTAATGGTTTCTCACACAAAATAGCCTTTTTGTGCTTCAGGCACATCATTGCATTCTCAAAATGGAGGTTATGCGGTGTTGCAATATAAATTGCATCAACTTCCGGATCCTGTACCAGCAGTTCATAACTGCCATATGACTTAACAGCATTATATTTTCGGCCAAATTCATTAGCTTTCTCTACAGACCGGGAGGCCACAGCATATAATATTGCCCCTGAAACTGTCTTCAGGGAAGTGGCAAACTGACCAGCGATATTGCCACATCCCATAATACCCCACTTAAAGGATTTTGCATCCATATATGATTTTTTTTAATTTTTCCTAGATTATTTGAAATATTTTCTTAAATTTAAGCATTGCTTTTGATAAATCTATGTAATTTATTGATAAACAGGTATTTATAAAATTTTTAACCGCTATGACACCACTATTAATTACCTCGACCATCATAATTTCGACAATTATGCTGATTGCATCAAAAAAGTTTCGAAAAAAAGCAGAAGACGTTTCTGTTAAAAAAGGTGAAATGCAAATATAGATTTACGAAATTTTTTTAATTCATTTATTATAATCTTATTACCTTCTGAATTCTTTCTAAGGATTGTAATTGTACAATAAAAAAATATAATTTCCTTTCATTAATATTTGTTTTAAATTAGTTCGAATCTTAATTTGAAATGATTTTTAACAATGAATACAGACAGAAGGTCTTTTTTAAAGAAGGCTGGTATAACCGGAGCCGGATTGATGTCAAGTACAATGGTGACTTCCTCATTCGGAGGAACATCGTTATTCCCGAAGTTTAATTTTGAATTAATGCCATCTTCAGTACAAAGATCCTGGATGGATCTGGGATTTGGCATGTTTATTCATTTCGGTATCAACACCTATTATGATAAGGAATGGAGTGATGGTACACTGGATCCGTACAGAGTATATCCTGCCGAATTAAATACGATGGAATGGTGCCGGACTGCCCTGGAGGCAGGTATGAAATATATTGTTATTGTATGTAAGCATCATGATGGGTTTTGCCTGTGGCCGAGCAAATACACAGATTATACTATTGATAGAAGCAATTACTCACGTGATATTATTGCTTCTCTTGTAAATTCCTGCGAAAAATCTGGTTTGAAAGTTGGATTCTACTATTCGCTCTGGGACCAGCATGAAGCATATGTTAATAGTGATGAGTGGCATTACCTGGATTTTATTAAGAACCAGCTTGAAGAGTTGTTGACATCGTACGGGCCGGTGGTTGAACTTTGGTTCGATGGATTCTGGACAAGACAACGGAGTGGCTGGACCGGGATCGCTGAAGAAGAACAGGAAGATGGCGATGTTTCTATCGATTTGAAAGAACGGGATGAGAATTTTATAAATGCCTGGAGAATGGAAGGGGCTTACAGATGGCAAATGGATCACATTTATAATTTTGTTAAAAGCCTGCAACCTGATTGTCTTGTGATGAATAACTCGACCGGTTCATATAAAGGGTTACCTCTTTTTCCGGTGGATGCAAGAACTGGAGAAAGGTATACCAATCTTGAAAATGACAGGAAAATATGGAACTGGCTTGGGAAAGACATATATATGCCATTACAGATAGAAACTACAATGTCAACCAAGGGCAATCAAAGATTCCCGTCCGGTAATTGGTTTTGGCATGAGTGGGACCATTCAGTATTATCGAAAGATGATGTCCTGAATCATTTGAATAGAGCAAAAACAGCTAAAGCTAACCTTTTGCTGAATGTTGGTCCGGATTATCGGGGAAAGATAAGGGCTGAAGATGAAGATGTTTTACGAAATTTAAATAACTAATTTGTGAAGCCCGCTGCTAGTGATCAGGATAATACTGAAGTCCTGCCTTCAGAGGCTCAGAAGAAATTTCTTAACCTCAAATTTGGCATGTTCGTACATTTTGGGATAAATACTTTCAACGATGTTGAGAAAAGTATGGGGGACCTGCCCCTTTATAGTTTTAATCCAGAATCTGTAGATACTGATCAATGGTGTATGACGGCAAAAAATGCAGGGATGAAGTATATCGTTCTGACTGCAAAATCCATTGATGGTTTCTGTAATTGGCCAAGTAAGTACACGAACTATTCCGTTCAATATACAACCTTCAAAACGGATATTCTTTCTGAGTTGGTGAATAGCGCAGTGAAATATGGCTTGAAAGTTGGGTTCTCATATTCCCTTTGGGACAATCACATTTTTAACGATGAACTTAACGATGAAATCTATAATGAGTATATCCTTAATCAGCTTGAGGAACTTCTTACAGAATATGGGCCCCTGGTAGAGTTGTGGTTCGATGGTTTCTGGCACAGGCAGGATTTTGGCTGGAAGGGAGAAGATGGTTTCGCTGTTCCATCTGAACAGTTTATCAGGAACTGGAGAAGGGAGGGCGCTTTCCGATGGAAATGGGACTATATATATAACTTTTGCAAATCCCTGCAAAGTGATTGTCTGATATTTAATAATCCGACCAGGCTGTTCAGGGGATTGCCTTTATTTCCTGTTGACGGTCGTGCCGCAGAGAAAGGGGAAGATCTTGAGAAAAACAACAACATCTGGAATTGGCTGGGAAATGATGTTTTTCTTCCATTACAGATCGAAACCACCCTTTCACAGAAAGGAAAAGGACCTCATATTGATGGAAATTGGTACTGGCATCGATCTGATAAATCAATTGCCAAAAAGTGGAAAATCAGAAGTTGGCGGAAAAACGCAGAAAAATTAGGAGCCAATCTTGTCTTGAATGTAGGGCCGATGAGCAATGGTAGGCTGCGACCGGAAGATGAAAAGGTATTGTTAAAATTCGAAACCAATTGAACATGCAGAAAAGGACCACCATTAGTCCGACGAAAGGACTTACAAATGCTCAAAAGAAATGGATGGAGTACAAATTCGGGGCCAGGTTTACTCTTGGTATAAATACCTTTTATGATGTTGAGTCCAGTAACGGTTCCCTGGATCCCTCGATTATTACACTTGAAAATTTAAATGTGGAGGACTGGGTTAATACCCTTATAGATGCCGGGATGCGGTATTGTGTTTTCACAGCCAAAAATCATGATGGATTCTGCAACTGGAATACTCAGCATAGTTTTTATAATATTATGAATACCCCTTTCAATCGGGATATCCTAGATATCCTGGCTGAACAATGTTCTAAAAATGGATTAAAACTTGGCTTATATTATTCCTTGTTGGATTATTACTCATCATATTATAATGATGATGATCGGTTCGCAGAACTTATACTCCGTCAGGTAGAAGAGCTCCTGAACAATTATGGGGAGATCGTTGAGTTGTGGTTTGATGGATTTTGGGGAAAGCAATCCAGTGGATGGGACCAGTCTCCAACCGACTTTGTGCTGGCATGGAGAAATGAAGGCGCCTTCCGGTTGAAAATGGATTATTTATATTCAAATATTAAGATCTGGCAACCCGAATGCATGGTGCTGAATCATCCTACAACCGACTTCGTTGGTGTACCATTGCATCCGGTGGATGCTCGATGTGGGGTTATTGTTTCCTATTTTGTGGTTGATGAAAAATTCTGGGACTGGAAAGGAAATGAATCCTACTTTCCTCTTGAGATAACCATGAACCTCTCTGGGAAAGATCATGGAAAACATAATCCCGGGAACTGGTATTGGCATGATAATGATGAGACATGCCCGGAGAAGGAACGTATATTCCGTTGGCTTGAGCTTTCAGAACGCCATGAGGCAAACCTGGTCCTTAATTGTGCTTTATCTCCTGAGGGCACGATGCGAACCGCAGATAAGAAACTGCTGGAATCCTTATGGCATTAAATGTATATAGTTCTTATAATTTTAAAACATAAATCATGATTACAATCAAATTATTTCCATCATTTTTAATCATTTTCTTATTCCTTTCCTGCAATACCAAGGATAATATGGAAACTGTAAGAACCATCGGTTCAATCGATCGTATCGATGAGGAAATCAATCAGATAATTCCTGAAAACGCGGTTATTGAAGTGATCGCTGAAGGATTTGAATGGTCTGAAGGGCCACTATGGGTTTCTCAGGGGAATTACCTGTTGTTTTCAGATATACCGCCCAATAGGGTCTATAAATGGAGTCAGGAAGATAGTATTTCGGTTTACCTCGAACCTTCTGGTTATACCGGAACAGAACGTAACACGGGAGAGCCCGGGTCAAACGGTCTTTTATTAAGTCCTGATGGAGCACTGGTATTATGTCAGCATGGTGACAGGCGGGTAGCTTCAATGAATGCTTCTCTTAATAATCCTAAACCAGTGTACGTGACCCTGGCTGATATGTTCGAGGGGAAAAGATTGAATAGTCCGAATGATGCATGTTATCATAGCAATGGAGATTTGTATTTCACAGATCCTCCCTATGGCTTGGAAGGGAATGTCAACGATCCGGCTAAGGAAATTGACTTTCAGGGGGTTTACAGGCTGTCTCCTAACGGGCAGGTAAACCTGATTACAGACAAACTTTCCCGGCCGAATGGTATTGCATTTTCACCGGATGAAAGGAAATTATATGTTGCTAATTCCGATCCTGATAAGGCTTTGTGGATGGTCTATGATGTTCAGGCGGATGGAAATTTAAGTGAGGGACGGGTGTTTTTTGATGCGACAGATAAGGCTGGCAAGGAAAAGGGGCTTCCGGATGGACTGAAAGTAAATAAAAAGGGATACCTTTTTGCCACCGGTCCTGGAGGTGTATGGGTATTAAGTCCGGAAGGGAAACATCTGGGAACAATAAGGACTACTCAGGCTACAGCAAATTGTGCTTTTGATGCAGATGAAAAAACGCTTTATATAACTGCCGATATGTTTCTGCTCCGCCTGAATTTAAACTAAGGTTGCTGTTTTAACATTCTAAGATCGTATTATAAAACCTGCCTGACTGACGTCTGATTTGTGGGTATGCTATTTCTTAAAAACCGACCTGGTTTGAAATTATTAATTGAATGTAGAAATTTTAATTATATTAATCGCGTTTAACTTTTTGATCCTATTTTTACCTGAAGATTTACTTTCAAATCATTTTTCTTACTTAGCATTAAATATCGGCCATATGAAAAGGGTATTTTTTTTAACCTTATTGATTGTAATAATAAGCATTTCCAGCCGGCACAAATCGTCCGAAAAGATATGATCGTACCGGATATACTTGAATTTAAGACCCTGAAATGTGATTTTCATATACATACAGTTTTTTCAGATGGGAATGTTTGGCCTACGATCCGGGTGGAAGAAGCCTGGACAATGGGTTATGATGCAATATCTATAACTGACCATATTGAATATCAACCACATAAAGAATATATCCCGGTGAAACACAATGCTGGATATGAAATTGCAAAACCCCATGGAGACCAACGTGATATCATTGTTATACAGGGAACTGAGATCACCAGACAAATGCCTCCTGGTCATCTGAATGGCATATTTATAAAGGATGCTTCTGCAATTGAAACTGAATTGATCAGGTTAAAGCATACAACTGCAACACCATCAAATTTTATGGATAGTATTGACCATCAGCGTAAGGATTATATGAATGCGCTTAAAGAAGCCAATGAGCAGGGTGGATTCGTATTCTGGAACCATCCGGGATGGTCATCCCAGGCTCCGGAAGGCATACAAATCTATGATGTTCATAAAGAGTTGATTGAAAAGGGTTGGATTAAAGGAATTGAAGTAGCGAATTCTGGTGAGTGGTACCCTGAAGCATTTCAGTGGTGTCTGGACAATAATCTGGCGATGATGAGCAACTCTGACATACATTCTACTGAATCTTTTTTTGAGAAAGGATCCAGGGTTGATCACAGACCAGTTACGCTTGTTTTTGCTGAAACAAGGTCTGCAGAAGGAATAAGAGGAGCATTGGATGATGCCAGAACCGCTGTATGGTTCAATAACATGGTGCTTGGCCCAAAGAGGTTTGTAGAACCACTTTTTTATAATTCAATTGAGGTTTCAAGCGCATTTTTTAAAGATAACAAGGGGAGGTCTTACTATAATCTGAAAAATAATTCTGATTTTCTGTTTCATATGATAGATCTCGATACCCGTGAAAAGGTGGACCTCCTTCCGCGAAGCAGTCTAATTATACAATTTGATGAGGTCAGGGATACACGAAGGATGCTTGTTGAAAATTTCCTCACAGAGCCTGATAAATCACTTCAGATTATATTAAAGCCGGGGGAATGATTATTGATTTGCTGCCTGAATAGGGCTATCCATTTAAGCATTAATGGGCAGGGTCCGGGAATTAAACCAGTCGGAATAGAGAAATGCTAATCATTAATCGAAAATTTCTGATTTCAGTACACCTTTTATGGTTTTACTGCGTAGCCGCCAATATATAAAGAAATGTAATACCAGAAATACTCCCCATATAATCAAAGCATAATGTACAGATTTGATCGATTCATATTTAGAATTAAATCCAAATATAAACCAGAGTTCCGATACTAAACCCCATACAATATAAGTGGTTACATTGAATCCTAAGCCTGCATCAAAAACAAATTTCTTAATTGTATGTGCCTTACCCAGTATCCATGCGGTAAAGAAGATCAGAACACCATAGATAACACCTGAAACCATTGCCAGAATAAATTTTTCTGCTTCCAGAAGACTGCTAAGGGTATATCTGAAGATCAGTGAGTAGACCAGCAATAATGCTGCATATGCGACAAGATTTTTGGTTATAAATTTCATGGTATAATTATTTTAGGTTCATCAATTCAACTAATTTCTTGTTAAAAAACAACTTTATATTTCTTGAAATAAATTCTGACAGAATATCTGCACCAATTTCTGTAAGGTCATAATATTTGCGGTCAGGTCCTTTGTGCCCCTTGCCGCTGGAAAAACCTACAATCTTAAGGTGTTTGAATTTCCTGAGCGCCCTGTACAGACTCTGTTCTTCACATGAAATTGTTCCCTCAGAATACTCCAGAATAAAATCCCGTATCTCATTGACATATTTAGGGCCATCTTTTAAGGCCAGGAAAATCCATAAAGTCAGTTGACCCTTTTTATAGGTGTCTTCCCAGGTCGTTAGCAATTCATTCCTGTAATTAACATCATTTTTCATAAACAAGTAGTATTAAACAAGATGTATAGTACAAATGTAATAATATAAATTGGAATGTCAATAGTTTTTTTTAAAAATATTATTTATGATGTAGGTTATGCCATTCTATTTAACATGGACAAATCTATATTTCAGATCTTCCTTTTCCTTGAAATTCATTGCACATCATCAATTTTGTAACTAATTATGTATAAAATATTCTATAGCATGTTGAATCGTGTTTGCCTTTTAGCATTTGGACTTTTTATAAGTATTGGTTCTATGGCACAAGAAATAACTTCCTTTACTGTTGAATCACTTCCCAAAAAGTTAGATTGGATTGAAAATCCCATTAGCTTCAATTATGAATCTGGGGCTTTGGATATACAATCCGGTCCTAAAACGGATATGTTTATTGATCCCAGGGGAGAATATATAGTATTAAATGCCCCGAGAGCAGTTTTTAGGCCTGATGGATATTTTCAATTATCTGCCAAAGTTCATGTGAATTTTAATTCGGACTATGATGCAGGAGTGCTGATATTATATGCAAATGAAACCCACTGGGCTAAATTGTGTTTTGAGTATTCACCCCAAAAAGAACCCATGGTAGTTTCAGTAGTAACGCGTGAAATATCAGATGATGCCAACAGTTCGGTCATAAGTGGATCTACAGTATTCCTCCGCGTTTCAGGTTTGGGAAAGGCATGTGTATTTCACTATTCCCTGGATGGAAAATACTGGCACTTTGTGAGGTACTTCCATGTGGAAACAAAAGATTCCATACACATAGGATTTTTATCGCAATCACCGATGGGAGAAGGTTGTGATGTAAAATTTACAGATATTGCATATACGGATAATAAACTTGAAAATTTGCGAAATGGATCCTAATATTTTTAGTATTTTAAATTTTCTTGTTTGTTATGTAATTTTTCAATTAAAAATATAATCATGAATAAGTTCTTTACTTCTTTTTTTGGCATACTATTGACATTGTTTATTTTCTCCTGTTCTGAGAAAGAAAAGGATCAGGAATGGGTTTCTTTATTTAATGGAAAAAACCTGGAAGGCTGGGAAACATACCTCAGTTATCAACCTGGCTCCGATAATGAAGAAATTATTGGTGTAAATGAAGATCCGGATGGGATTTTCTCAGTGGTGGATGGTGCCATCAGGATAGATGGCCGGATATGGGGCGCGCTTACCTCAGTCAAGGAATTTGAAAATTATCATCTCCGTTTTAAATTTAAGTGGGGTGAAAAAAGATATCCGCCGAGAGAAAATGAAAAACGTGACAGCGGTTTGCTATACCATTGTGTAGGCCCACATGGGGCTCAGAGTGATCACTGGATGAGAAGTCATGAGAGCCAGATCATGGAAGGTGATTGCGGTGATTATCATAGCCTGGATGGTGCACGTATTGACGTTGAAGTGGATTCAATTGAAATTGAAGGCCGCAAAAATTTAATATATGCAGAAGGTGGTCAGCTACTTAATGGTGTACATCAACGCGTAATTAAATCTAAGACCGTTGAAAAACCTCTTGGGGAATGGAATCAAATGGAATTGATTGTAAATAAAGGGGAAATAACACATATAATGAATGGTATTGTTGTTTTGAAAGCTTCAAACTCCAGTCAGGTTATCAATGAGAAAGTGGTGCCTTTAACAAAAGGAAAGATACAGTTCCAGTCTGAGGCAGCGGAAATCTTTTATAAGGATATTGAGATAAAGTTTTTATAGTATCTTTAATCAATCTTGTGTGAATTTTGGAAGAATGTGCACACATCTTATTATCTTAAAGTTTTAAAGAAAATTTTTCTAAAAATGAAAAGATCACTACTAGTATTTTTAATCCTAGCATGCTTCACCATGCCAGATATAGCCCAGACAGGCTATCAGCCAACTGAGGAAAACCTGAAAAACCGGGAATGGTTTCAGGATGCAAAATATGGAATGTTTTTACACTGGGGTGTTTACTCTGTCATGGGCGGTGGCGGTGATATGGGTATTGCCGAATGGATAATGGATAGGAAGCAAATCCCAATCCAGGCTTATGAAAACTTGCCAAACTATTTTAATCCTATAGAGTTTGATCCTGCCGAATGGGTATCTGTAGTTAAAGATGCCGGTATGAAATACATCACTATAACAAGTAAGCACCACGATGGATTTGCCATGTTTGATTCAGAGATCAGTGACTGGGATATTGTGGAGCGCACAAATTACGGGAAAGATGTACTGAAATTATTAAAAGAAGAATGTGATAAACAGGGGATCAAGTTGTTTTTCTATTATTCCCAATTGGACTGGCACCACCCGGATTATTATCCAAGAGGTAGAACAGGACAGAATTATACCGGACGCCCTGAATCAGGGGACTGGAATTCTTATATCGATTATATGAATACACAATTGACAGAATTACTAACCAATTATGGTGAAGTAGGAGGGATCTGGTTTGATGGAATGTGGGACCAATGGAATGCTGATTGGCAATTGGATAAAACCTATGCTTTGATTCATAAATTGCAACCAGGAACACTGATTGGAAGTAATCACCATAAAGCCCCTTTCCCGGGTGAAGATTTCCAGATGTTTGAACGCGACCTTCCGGGTGAAAATACAATGGGTTTCAACCAGACCTCTGCTATTTCACCACTGCCAATTGAGATGTGTGAAACCATGAATGGGTCATGGGGATATAATATAAAAGACAGGAGGTTCAAGTCAACAAAACAATTGATTCAAACCATGGTAAAGGCAGCTGGCTATGGGGCAAATTTCCTTCTTAATAATGGCCCTTTGCCCAATGGGAAATTGCAGGCTGAGAATATAGATACCTTAAGGGTAATTGGGAAATGGCTTTCAAAATATGGTGAATCGTATTATGGTACAAGAAAAGGGCCGGTATCACCACGGGAATGGGGGGCAACCACCCAAAAAGGCAATACTGTCTATGTTCATGTCATGGACTTGAGGGACGACGCGGTTTTTCTGCCAAAATTCAATGACAAAATTGAGTCGGTATCCCTTTTTGATGACGGCTCAAAATTAAAATTCAGCCAGGATAAATTCGGGACGATCATCAACGTGCCATTTGAAGTTCGCAAGGAAATTGATACCATTGTAGTGGTTAAATTAAAATAATCATATGAGCCCAGGGAAACAGAAGCTAATGATCGGCATAAAAATCGGATCAAATGTACTGACGGATTCCCAGGGTTTACTCGATCAATCCCGCATTGAGGATCTTGTAAAACAAATAGCAGAAGTTAAGAGGCAGGGATATGATGTAGTACTCATATCATCCGGAGCGGTGGCTGCCGGGCGTTCTGTTTATAAGCCAAAAAATAAAACAGATGCTGTTGGACTTCGGCAGATGTGGTCCTCATTGGGACAGGTCAGGTTAATTGAAGCCTACTCGCAACTATTTAAAAATCAAGGACTTATTTGTTCGCAGGTGCTAGTAACCAGAGATGATTTCAGAAGCAGGGATCATTTTCAGAACATGAAAAACTGTTTTTTAGTGTTACTCAATAACGACATCATTCCAATAGTAAATGAAAATGATGTTATATCTGTAACGGAACTTATGTTTACTGACAATGATGAATTAGCCGGCCTTGTAGCTGGAATGCTAAATCTTGATCCTTTGATCATTTTAACATCGGTCGATGGAATAATGAACACAGTCGATCAGGAAGAATCGGTACTGATCTCTGAAATCCGTGTCGGAGACAAGGAATTCGAAAAACATATCAACTCTGAGAAGTCAGCTTTCGGGAAAGGGGGAATGCTTACAAAGGCTCACCTGGCTGCTAAAGTAGCTTCACATGGCATAGAGGTAGTAATTGCAAATGGCTTGAAAAAGGGAATAATAAATAATGTGCTTGAAGGATCTTCCAAATGTACCAGGTTTAAACCCTCATCCGGAAAGTCTACCATTAAAAAGTGGTTGTCACATGCAAAAGGATTTGAGAAAGGGGCCGTTGTGATCAATCAGGGGGCGTTACAAGCTTTAAAATCTAACAGAGCGATTAGTTTGCTCCCAATTGGGGTAATAAATATTGAAGGGCATTTTAAGAAGGGGGACATTATTATGATCTATGATGAACAAGGAACCCAGGTAGGGCTTGGTATAGCTAAATATGGCGATGACAAAGCCAGGGCCGGGCTTGGGAAAAAGAACGAGAGGCCGATCATTCATTATGATCACTTATTTATGTTTTAATTATGAAGAATCAGGAAGTATTTGACAATGCCAGAAAGGCTTGCAGAGATATAATACACTTTAGTAATGACCAGGTCGTTGAGATCCTGGAGCAACTTGCTGCTGAAACAACTAGGTCAACAGATCATCTGATCAGGGAAAATACAAAAGATCTTGAACGGATGAGCGCGGATGATCCGAAATATGACAGGCTTAAACTCACACCGGAGCGAATCAGCGATATCGTTGCTGACATATTAAATGTAAGAAAACTCAATAGCCCTTTAGGAGAAATAATTGAAGAAAAGACCTTAAAAAACGGGTTAAACCTAAAAAAGATACGTGTTCCACTTGGCGTTGTTGGAATTATATATGAAGCCCGTCCCAATGTAACTTTTGATGTTTTCTCGCTATGCCTTAAATCAGGAAATGTTTGCCTTTTAAAAGGGGGTAGTGATGCGCATTATTCAAACAGGGCAATAATCGGGATATTGCACCGTGTTTTGAAGGGATTTGATGTAAACCCTAATATTGTCCAGCTGTTGCCACCTGACCGGGAGTCGACAGCTGAAATGATGAATGCGACAGGCTATATTGACATAATTATACCAAGAGGGAGTCAGGGATTGATAGACTTTGTCAGACATAATGCCAGGGTCCCAGTAATTGAAACAGGAGCGGGAATAGTTCATACCTTTATTGACCAAAGTGCCGACCTGACAATGGCAAAGGCCATCATTACTAATGCCAAATTACGAAGGGTTAGCGTCTGCAATGCACTTGATTGCCTGATCATCCATTCATCCTGGTTGTCTGATCTGCCCTTTTTATGTGAAGACCTGGCAAGGAGCGATGTTGAAGTTTTTGCGGATGAGGAATCTTATAAGGTTTTAAAGGAAAGTTATCCGGCTAACTTGATATTTCCAGCCCAGGAGGCACACTTTGGCACTGAATTCCTTGCAAAAAAAATATCCATAAAAACTGTGAGGAATATAGAGGAAGCACTTGATCATATTGCGGAATACAGTTCAAAACACAGCGAGGCCATCATCTCGGAAGATCAGGATATGATTAGCAGGTTTTCCAAAGAAGTGGATGCGGCGGTAGTATATGCCAATACTTCCACAGCTTTTACTGATGGAGCACAATTTGAAATGGGAGCTGAAATTGGGATCAGCACCCAAAAACTTCATGCAAGGGGACCTATGGCTCTTAAAGAACTTACAAGTTATAAATGGATTGTAAGCGGTCAGGGCCAGATCAGGGAAAAATAGGGATGTATTGACCTGACTTCATTTTGAGTTTGTCAGAAATATGTTATTTTTAGGTAAAAGTATTTTTAATGTATTTTAAGAGGGTCAAAAACATTTATAGCCAAATCGTCTTCCGTCTTCCAATTGAAGCTATAGTCTGGATTACTGGTTTATTAATCCTTGCTTTATACGATCCACATCACCAGGAACATATGTCTATCTGTGTGTTCAATAATTTAGGATTTAAGTATTGTCCCGGATGTGGATTAGGAAGGTCAATTTCTTATTTTCTGCACGGAGACATCATGATGTCTTTGACAACTCACCCTATAGGGATTGCTGCTGCACTTATATTAGGGTATAGAATTTACAAATCAAGTATAGATTATTTAAAAAGGTTAAAACTTAAATATTGAAATTATGGCAAGTGTCTTAAAACTTTTACCTGAATTACAGGGCCAGGAGATGGCCTATATACAGGATTTGATCAAGCCGATGGCAGATGATGAGGCCCAGTTGTTTGCTAATATTTACAGGACAAGAAGGCGTGACCCTCAACTTATCCTGATTACTACCATATTGGGATTCTTCATTATAGCTGGAGTTCAACGCTTCCTTGTAAACCAGATCGGAATGGGATTGTTATATCTCTTTACCGGGGGCCTGTGTCTTATCGGCACCATCGTTGATCTGGTCAATTATCAGAACCTGGCCTTTGACTATAACCGGAAGATAGCAGATGAAGTATCGCTCATGACCAAAAATTCATAGATATTGATAGATCTTGAATATATACCTCCAGCATTTCAAAAGTATGTGAAATGGGTGAAAGATTATAATGTTTTATCTCTGCTGGAAAAGAATTATAAGAGTAGCTACTCATTTTTTGAAAAAATCTCAAAGGAAAAGCAGGACCATTATTACGCTCCTGGGAAATGGTCGATAAAAGAGATCCTTCAGCACCTTATTGATGTCGAAAGGGTATTTATTTACCGTTCATTGCGGTTCTCACGTCTTGATCCCACTGATCTGCCAGGATTTGATGAAGAATATTATCTTGAAGCGACCTCTCTTGATGAAATCCCATATCGCAATGTGCTTAGCGAATGGTCTAGCCTTCGGGAATCATCTATTCTATTTTATAAAAATTTAAATCCTAAATTTCTGGACAGGTCAGGTCGGGCAAGCGGGCAGGAGTTTTCGGTCAGATCTATTGGATACATACTTGCCGGGCATACCAGTCATCATATAGAGATTATTAAGGAGCGGTACTTATAATATGGCATTTGATTGGCTGAATATTGCCAAACGTCTAGAGGCAATCGCGCAAATTGGATTGACTTACTCACAGGATGATTACGATACGGAAAGGTACCACGAAATCCGTGACATAAGCCATCAGATATTCAATCATTATACAGACACACCTTTGGAAAAGATACAAAACCTTTTTTCCAGGGAAAATGGATATCCCACACCTAAAGTTGATGTCCGGGGAGTAATTTTCCAGGATAAAAAAATTTTACTTGTCAAAGAGAAACTGGATGGGATGTGGGCGCTTCCCGGAGGCTGGGCGGATATTGGGTATTCACCTGCAGAAGTGGTTGTGAAAGAGGTTAAAGAAGAGGCTGGCCTTGAGATAGCTCCAGTAAAGTTACTGGCCGTTTTTGATAAAAAATGCCATGCTCATCCACCCAGCGCTTTGCATGTTTACAAAATGTTCATTCTTTGTACCATTAATGGGGGAACTCTGAATCCGGGAATGGAAACCTTAGAAGCTGAGTTTTTCAGTCAGGATAAACTACCGGAGCTTTCTATTGAAAGAAATACGCCAGAACAGATAAATTTACTCTTTAAGAACAGACTTAATCCGGAAGCCCCAACCTTATTCGATTAATTATATTATTAGAAAAGTATGAAAAAAAAGATACCTCCATTTAATTCAATGATTTTATATGAAGATGAGGATTATATTGTAATCAATAAACCTCCGTATATATCATCCCTTGAAGATCGTAATGAAGAGATAAATATATTGAAACTGGCAAGGGCGTATAATGAAGCTGCACAATTATGTCACAGATTAGATAAAGATACTTCCGGTGCACTTATTATTTCCAAGCATCCGGATGCGTATAAATTTATGAACCAGGAGTTTGAAAAGAGAACGATTAAGAAAACGTATCATGCTGTTTCTGATGGCTTGCATCATTTTTCAAATCTTAAATTAGACAAAGCTATAAGTGCAATGCCAAAAGGGACCTCACATATTGATGAAAGATATGGAAAAAGATCTGTGACCATATTTAATTCATTAAAAGCATATAAAAAGCATACCCTTATAAATTGTAATCCCGTTTCAGGCAGACAACATCAGATCAGAGTCCATCTGGCTTCTCTCAAGGCACCCATAACTGGAGATGTTACCTATGGCGGGAAACCATTCTTTCTTTCATCTGTAAAAAGAAATTATAAAATTGGTAAGTTTGCAGAAGAGCAACCTTTAATTCAACGATTAGCATTGCACGCATATCACCTGAAATTCCGGTTGTTAAATGGTGAGTATAAAGAAGTTACAGCCCCCTATCCAAAAGATTTCAGGGTATTGCTGCAACAGCTTGAGAAAAACTCCTGATTATAAGGAATTATTTTTGGAAAAATTGTTTTTCTTTAACATTAGGTCTATTTTTGTGCCTCATTTTGCGTGAATACAATTTCAAGTAAATATTAAAATAAATAAAAATTGAATACTTTAAGTTTTAAGACCATTTCTGCCAAAAAGGGATCAGTTGAGAAAAACTGGTGGATACTAGATGCTGATTCAAGGGTATTGGGTCGGGTAGCCAGCGAGGTTGCCAAAATAATTCGAGGCAAGCATAAGCCTTCTTTCACACCTCATATTGACTGTGGGGATAATGTGATTGTGATCAATGCAGAAAAGATCAGGATGACAGGTGATAAAATGAACAGTAAGGAGTATATCTCCCACTCTGGTTATCCAGGAGGACAAAAAAGGTTAAGCCCAAAGCAATTGTTGGCGAAAAAACCTGAAAGGATCTTTGAATATGCTGTAAGGGGTATGTTGCCCAAAAACAGGTTAGGCAGGCAATTGTTTAAAAACCTGCATGTTTATGTTGGAGATCAACACCCACATGAGGCACAAAATCCAAAAGTTTTAGAGCTAAAATAAAAATCACTAATGGATAACATCAACTCAATAGGAAGAAGAAAAACAAGTGTTGCCAGGTTATACATGACTCCTGGTAAAGATGATTTCACCATCAACGGCCAGAAGTTGGAGGAGTATTTTGAATCTGAGATTTTGCAGATCATAAGCAAGCAACCTTTTGAATTCATTGAATTTGACGGTGGGTATGAGATAAAGGTTAATGTAAAAGGAGGCGGATTTAAAGGACAGGCTGAAGCTGTACGATTGGCATTATCAAGAGCATTATGCGATCTGAACGGAGAATATAAGCCAATCCTGAAGAAAGAGGGATTTTTAACCAGAGATCCAAGGATGGTTGAAAGGAAAAAATATGGCAGAAGAAAGGCCAGAAGAAGATTCCAATTCAGTAAACGATAATCAAATAATTAATATATTTTAATGACTAAATTAACTTACAAAGACTTACTTGATGCTGGTGTCCATTTTGGACATTTGACGAGGAAGTGGGATCCGCGTATGGCTCCATATATATTTATGGAACGTAACGGTATTCATATCATTGATCTGAATAAAACCCTGGTAACCCTCGATGAAGCTTCAAACGCTATAAGATCAATTGTTAGGAGCGGGCGCAAGGTGCTGTTCGTAGCTACTAAAAAACAGGCCAAATCCATCGTTGAAGAAGAGGCTAAAAGGCTGAGAATGCCATATGTAACTGAAAGATGGCTGGGTGGTATGTTGACAAATTTCACAACCATCAGAAAATCTTTAAAAAAGCTGTCCTCCATTGAAAAACTCATGAAGGATGAATCTTATCTGAACCTGGCAAAAAGGGAACGATTGATGGTTACGAGGGAAAAAGATAAGTTGAACAAAGTGCTTGGAGGTATTTCTGAATTAACGAGGTTACCTGCAGCAGTTTTCGTGGTTGATGTTAAAAAAGAACACATTGCTGTAAAAGAGGCGCAGAAATTGAATATTCCGATTTTTGCCATGGTAGATACTAATTCAAACCCTACTGTTGCGGATTTTCCAATTCCGGCAAATGATGACGCCTATAAATCAATTGATATTATCGTAAAATATCTTACTAAGGCTGTTGAAGAAGGACTGCTAGAACGCAAGAAAGACAAGGATGATCTAAGGTTACAGCAAGAGGAAGACGAGAAACGTCAAATGGATGAAGGTTCTCAACCAGAAGCAGTTGTTGGAGAAAAGCGTGCACCCAGAGAAAGGATATCAAGTGCAGCGAAAGCCGAGAAAAAAGCTGAACCAAAGGCTGAACAAAAAGCAGAAACAAAAACTGAGGCAAAGAAAGATACAGAGAAATCCCCAAAGAAATCTGAGGAAAAGGCCGAAGCAAAAGTTGAAGAAAAACCAGCTGCTTCAACTGAAGAGAAAACAGCTGAAAAGGTTGAGGAAACCGTTGAAGCGACAGGGGACGCTGAAAAAAAATAGAAAAAAGTATATTATCTGATATAAAATTAAATTGAACATTGAAATATATCAGTGTTCAATTTTTTTGTACATGCTAAAAACAACATAAAAAGATGGCAATAACAGCACAAGACGTAAATAAACTTCGAAAAATGACAGGTGCCGGAATGATGGATTGCAAAAAGGCACTTACAGAAGCAAACGGAGACTTTGATAAAGCCGTTGAGATCTTAAGGAAAAAAGGACAGAAAATTTCTGCTTCACGAGCTGGTAAAAAAGCTTCTGAAGGATCGATCTTTATAAAGTCTGTTGATAACGATTCAAAATGTTTTCTGATCGCATTAAATTGCGAAACTGATTTTGTGGCCAAGAATAATGAATTCAAAACATTAGGACAAACCATAGTCGAGGTTGCCGCTGAAAACAGCCCATCGAGCATTGAAGAACTGATGGCTATTAAAACAGGAGACTTGAGCGTTGCTCAGAAGATCGAAGAACTGATGGGTAAAATAGGTGAGAAACTGGAAGTCTCAGCCTGTGAGGAACTTGCTGGCGAAAAAGTGATCTCTTATATTCATGCCAATAATAAACTTGGTGTAATGGTTGCTTTAAAAGGAGTAAATGGGACTGATGTCAGTGATGCAGGGAAAGACGTAGCAATGCAAATTGCAGCAATGAGCCCCGTAGCTGTAGATAAGGATGATGTCCCTCAGGATGTTGTCGATAAAGAGGTAGAAATAGGAAAAGAACAGGCCAGGGCTGAAGGTAAACCCGAAAATCTGGTTGAAAAAATCGCACTTGGTAAATTGAATAAGTTCTATAAAGAAAATACTCTATTGAATCAGCAGTTCGTAAAAGACAATTCACAAACAATTGCTAAGTATCTTGATAGCATAAATAAAGGACTGACTGTAACGTCCTTTAAACGTATTGTAATAGGATAATTATTGTCCCGCCAACGACCTGCCTGTCGCAGACAGGCCTGACTACAGCAGGTAGGCGGGATTTTTTTGTTCTTGTAAAATTGAAGAATGTGTTTTAGTTTACAGGAATGCAGAAAATTTCACTTATAGCCGCTATGTCAGAAAACAGGGTGATTGGCAGGGCCAATAAGTTGCCCTGGACGATGCCTGCCGACCATGCTCATTTTAAAAAGATCACAAAGGGCTGTCCATTTATTATGGGACGGAAAAGTTATCTTTCTGAAGATCAACTTTTATCTGATAAGCTATCCGTAATTCTTACACACCATACAACTGATCGTCTACATTCGAATTGCATTAAGGCTGAAAGCCTCGGAGAAGCTCTAAGCATATTGGCAGATGAACCAAATATCTTCATAATTGGCGGTGGAGAGGTTTTCAGGCAATCCCTTAGTATCGCAAACTATATATATCTTACCCTTATCCACACAATTACCCAAGGGGATACTTTTTTCCCTGAGATTGATAAAAATCAATGGAAGATGATCAGTGAAGACTTCCATGAAAGTGATAATCTGAACCCTTACGATTATAGTTTCCAGAAATTCGCCAGATGCTGATTTAATTGGCGTGGAAACCTGAAATTATGCCTAATATTTTTTATTTTTAGTGCCCGTTAAAACTTTATTTATACAGATGTCGACTTTTTTATTAGGATTGGATATTGGCAGTTCCTCCATTAAGGCTTCCTTGCTGGAAATTGAAACAGGAAAGGTTGTTGTCTCTGCAATTTCGCCTGAAAAAGAGATGGAGATCCGGAGCGATTATCCTGGATGGGCGGAACAGGATCCGGAAACCTGGTGGTATCACATCAAACAGGCAATAAGTAAGATCAAATCTAATGTGAAAATTGATCCTGGTGATATCGGGGCCATTGGTATATCCTACCAGATGCATGGTCTTGTTCTAATTGACAAGAATACCAATGTGTTGAGACCCTCTATTATCTGGTGCGATAGCCGTGCAGTTGAAATAGGGGATCGGGCTTTTGAATCCATAGGAGAAGATTTGTGTTTGGGACATATGCTGAATTCGCCGGGGAATTTTACAGCGTCCAAACTTAAGTGGGTAAAAGATAATGAACCAGAAATTTACGATAAGGTATACAAATTCATGTTGCCGGGCGATTATATTGCCATGAAACTAACTGGTGATATCAGGACGACTGCCTCCGGGCTATCTGAGGGGATATTATGGGATTTTAAGGAAAAAGGATTGTCATCTCTGGTTATGGACCAGTATGGCCTTAACAAAGACCATGTGCCGGAATTGGCATCCACATTTTCAGTTCAGGGTAGAATGTCATCCTCTGCAGCACGAGAATTAGGTCTTACCGAAGGAATACCCGTTGCGTACCGGGCAGGTGATCAGCCGAATAATGCCTTTTCATTAAATGTGTTAAATGCTGGAGAGATAGCGGCCACAGCCGGAACATCAGGCGTCGTATATGGAATCATCGAAGAAGCGAATTATGATCCTAAATCGAGGGTCAATACATTTGTTCATGTGAACCATAACGCAGAAAGCCCAAAGTATGGTGTCCTATTGTGCATCAACGGGACAGGCATACAGAATAGTTGGCTTAAGCATAATACAGGAGACGATGATTATCCTGAAATGAACAAACTGGCATCTGATATCGCCATTGGATCTGACGGATTATATACTTTCCCGTTCGGCAATGGCGCTGAACGTGTTCTTGGGAATAAAGACATTGGAGGCAGTATCTACGGGCTGAATTTCAACAGGCATACCAGAGGTCATATGCTCAGATCTGCCCAGGAAGGGATAGTTTTTGCGCTTCGGTTTGGCTTTGACGTAATGAAAGATATGGGGATGAAGATGAATATAGTCAGGGCTGGTGAAGCCAACATGTTCTTAAGTCCTATATTCAGGGAAGGTTTTGTAAATACCAATAATGTTGTTGTAGAATTGTATAATACTGACGGAAGTCAGGGTGCGGCACGGGCTGCTGGTGTTGGATCAGGATTATACAAAGATTTCGATGAGGCTTTTCAGGGCCTGGAGGTAAAACAGCGTTATGAACCGGATCAAAAATTAATAAATCAATATGAAGAAAAATATCTAGAGTGGTTAAATATATTAAATCAAAAAATATTATGAGTAATACGTATTTCAAAGGAGTAGATAAAATAGCATTTGAAGGGAAAAAATCTGATAACCCACTGGCATTTAAATATTATGACCCTGAGAAGTTGGTTGCAGGAAAAAAAGATGAAAGACCATTTCAGATTTGCCATTGCCTATTGGCATTCATTCTGTGGCACCGGCAATGATCCATTCGGGCCGGGCACAAAAGTATTTCCTTGGGATGCCAATGGTGATCCTGTTATCCGGGCTAAAGATAAAATGGATGCTGCCTTTGAATTTATAACCAAAATTGGGGCCCCTTACTATTGTTTCCATGATTTTGACCTGATCGATGAAGGGGCTTCTTTATCTGAATCCGGGAAGCGGCTACAGACTATAATAGATTATGCCAAACAAAAACAGGCGGAAACGGGGGTAAAATTGCTATGGGGAACTTCAAACCTGTTCTCAAATCCACGTTATATGAATGGAGCAGCTTCAAATCCCGATTTTTCTGTCTTAGCTTATGCAGGAGCACAATTAAAGAATGCTTTAGATGCCACTATTGAACTTGGTGGGGAGAATTATGTTTTCTGGGGAGGACGAGAAGGTTATATGAGTTTACTGAACACAGATATGGGTAGAGAGCAGGATCATATCGCCCGATTTTTTCATATGGCGAGAGATTATGCGCGTAAACAGGGATTTAAGGGTAACTTTTTCATTGAACCAAAACCAATGGAACCAACGAAGCACCAATATGATTATGATGTAGCCACTGTTGTTGGATTCTTAAGAAAATATAACCTGCTTGATGATTTTAAATTGAATATAGAGGTAAATCATGCCACATTAGCCGGGCATACCTTCCAACATGAGCTGCAGGTTGCGGCCAATGAAGGACTACTTGGAAGCATCGATGCGAACAGGGGAGATTATCAAAATGGATGGGATACAGATCAGTTTCCGAATAATGTATATGAATTAACAGAAGCCATGCTTGTTATACTGGAAGCTGGTGGATTTAAAGGGGGTGGCATAAATTTTGATGCTAAAACAAGAAGGAACTCTACGGATCTGGAAGACATGTTTCATGCACATATTGGGGGCATGGATGTGTTTTCCAAAGCAATGCTTGTCGCTGATGCGATTCTTGAAAGTTCTGATTACAGGAAATTAAGAAAAGAGCGATATGCTTCATATGATTCAGGAAACGGGGCGGATTTTGAAGCAGGTAAGCTGAAATTGGAAGACCTGCAGAGGATAGCAGGTGAACTGGGTGAGCCTGGGTTGACAAGCGGAAAGCAGGAGTTATATGAAAATATTTTGAATCAATTTATGTAATTGAAATCAAACTTGAGCGTTTCTTTATAAGGAAACTCATAAATAATAAATGAAACCTGTAAGATTACCAGTAATCATTTTGCTGGTATTCCTGACCATGACTTTTAATGTATTTGGTCAGACTGGATATCCGCTTTATAAGGACTATAAAATACAAGGGACCATCATAGATGCATTGACCAGAGAACCCATCAATGCTACCCTGGTATTGGAAAGTGTTCCGGATGCTTCTGATGTATATATAATAAATTCAGGAACAGATAACGGAACATATGAAGTTACAATCCGAAGTGACCAGAAGTATGTTGTTGAAGTAACCTCCAACAATTATAAACCAGAGATTGACACGGTATTCATTGCCGGTAATCAGAGTGGCTTGAATTTTGAGCTACTGTCTGTTAAACCAGGGCAATTATTAAGATTGTACAATATTTACTTTGCCCAGGGTGATTATCAGATTCTTGACCAATCCCAACAGGAAATTTCGGAGCTAGTGATGTTGCTGAACCAGTATCCAGACATGAAAATACGGCTTGAAGGGCATACCGACCGGCAAGGGGGAAGGCGAGCCAATATGGAACTTTCCGAGAACCGGGTCCTTGAAATCAAGAAGTATTTGGTCAACCAGGGTATTCATCATAAAAGAGTAAAAACTGCCGCTTTTGGGGGTAGTAAGCCCATTTCCAGTGAAAACAATGAGGAATCAAGGCAAATGAATAGAAGGGTTGAAATCAGAATTCTTTCCATCTGATTTGCATTAGTACCCTTAAGTTTTTTAAATTGCCGCAGTTAACCAACCTGATTCCTAAATGAAGCGATTTTTATTGGCATCCACACTGATGCTGATGGGGTGTTTTGCCCTGGCCCAGGAAGTCCAATGGGCCTCTAAGGTATTAGATTTTTCTACCCAATTATCGGAATATCAATATTCTGCCACCCAGGTGCTCGGCAAACCCAATGTGCTTCCTGAATTTGGCGACAATCCCAATGCCTGGCTTCCATCAAGACCGGACAGAACTTCATTTATAAAAGTGGGATTTGATCAGCCCATGCATGTGCGTCAAATTGCAATTGGAGAGTCTTTTAATCCTGGCGCATTATATCAGGTGTTTTTATACGATGAAAATAATCGGGAATATCTTCTTAATACATTTATCCCAAGGTCACTTAATGTAGAGGGAAGATTGCTCAATATCTATCTTTCTGAAACTGAATATGCAGTAAATGCAGTTAAAATTGTACTTGAAGGCAGCAATGTGCCGGGATATAATGGCATTGATGCAATTGGGATTTCCGGATCTACTATCCCAATAGTTGCTGAAACAGATATTGCTTTTCGTAGAAATCCTGGTTTGGAAAACCAATATTTATCCCTTGGAGCTGAAGAAACTGTCTCAGATTCACGACCTGTCTATATAAAATCCCTGAATACCATGTACTTTACAAGGGGGTATAGCCCGCAGAACATTGGTGGAGTTGACGATGCCGGTGATGTCTGGCAATCGGTATATGATGAAAACAGTGGCCGTTTTCAAGCCGGGGTATCACTTGGAGAAGGGATCAATGATATTGGATATAATAGCACAAATGATGTGATATTTGGAGATGGTCAACTTTCACTTCTAATGGGAAACATATCCGGTAAGTCCACCACAGTGGCTAAAAATGTGGTATTAACTACAATGACTGATGGTGAATGGGGGCAAATCGAGGTTCTGAAAATAAAAAACAGCCGACTTGCCTCGATCGATGCAGATTATACCATAGTACCAAATGATTCTATTATTATCCTCTCTACCTTGCGGTATGATACTGAAGGCGAAAGGGACCTATACCTGGTCAAACGTGAAAAAGGCAATCAGTGGTCTGAGCCAAAGAATTTGGGTGGAAATATAAATACTACTCTGGATGAATATGCACCTTATTATTCTGAAAGTGAAAGGTCTCTTTATTTTGCATCGAACGGATATCCTGGTTTTGGGGGAAGCGATATATACCGTATTACAAGGATAGGTGATTCCTGGGAAAACTGGACCACTCCTGAAAATCTGGGGGGCGACATCAATACAGAAACTGATGAAAATTATTTTTTCTTTGATGATACAGATGAGTACGCTTTTTTCTCCAGGATGAATGTAGACAGTACTTTTGGTATTATCCGCGTTCAAAGACCAGTCTTCCTTGAGAAAACACCTTTGGTTACATTACAGGGAAATGTACTTAATAAGGAAACCAGCCGCCCGGTCAATTCGGTTATATCCGTATTGATTTTACCTGAAGAGAGGACATATGGAATGACCATATCTGATCAGACGACAGGAGCATATGAAATTATGGTACCTTCCGGAAACGAATTTATATTGATAAGTGAGAAAGAAGGATTTGAAGTTTATGAAGCTTCTCTATCTCTTGAAAACAGAAATGCCCCTTATACATATAATTTTGATATTGACATGGGGATGGCTGTTCTCGTTCCTGATGTGGTTATTGCAGCAACTGATGAGCCACCGGAAAAACCTGAGGTCAGACCAGGCCCTGAAGCGGAACCGGTCACCCCGATAGCTGATACCGAAAGGACTGCAAGTGATGCTTACGATATCACCTTTGACTTCAACTCGGATAAGATCACAGAAGAGTCAATTCCAGTTATTGACTTGCTCATAGAATTCCTGGAGAAAAACTCCGAAATTGATATAGAATTAGCTGGCTTCACTGACCATATTGGTGATGAAAAATACAATAATGAGCTAGCGCTTAAAAGAGCCTCAGCTGTTAAGAAATATATGGTTGACAAAGGGATTAAATCGAGCCGGATTGATGTTCTGGGATTTGGGGAAAGAATGACAGCGGAATATGGTGTGGATGATGAAAAAGACCTTAGAATGAACCGCCGCGTTGAATATAATTTCACCAAATAGAGAAGGTCAGAAGAAACTATGTATAAGCGTTGAACGGGAAGTTTGGTAGAACTTCCTATCCTGATCATTTGCGAATTTTTTTTCGAGTGAAAACAATGAGGGATTGCAAATGAATTGTATGGTTGTAATAAGAATTCTTTCTATAGGGTTTGCATTAGTGCCATTAAGTTTTTTAAATTGATGTAGTTAACCAACCTGATTCTTCAATGAAACATTTTTCATTTGCCTTAGCAATAATGCTTTGGGGGTGTAGTATTGCCGCTCAGGAGGTCCAATGGGCTTCAAAGATCCTCGATTTTTCCTCACAAATGTCTGAATATCAATATTCTGCAACACAGGTACTTGGTAAACCAAATGTGCTTCCGGAATTTGGTGATAATCCAAATGCATGGCTTCCATCCCGACCCGATAGAATATCATTCGTGAAGGTTGGATATGATCAATCTATGAAGGTGCGACAAATAGCCATTGGTGAATCATTTAATCCAGGATCATTACTGCAAGTATTTTTATATGATGAAAATGATAAGGAGTATTTATTGAATACATTTATGCCACGACCTTTGAATGTAGAAGGAAGAATTTTAAATATTTACCTTTCTGAAACTGATTACGCCGTTAGTGCTGTAAAAATAGTAATTGATGGCAGTAAGGTGCCGGGATATAATGGCATCGATGCAATAGGAATTAGTGGAACTACTATCCCAATTGTAGCCACAAAAGATATAGCATTTAGAAGAAATCCTGGTTTTGAAAAATCAATTTTTATCCCTTGAGCTGAAGAAACTGCCTCCAGATTCCCGACCTATGTATATAAAATCCCTGAATACATTGTACTTTACGAGGGGATATAGTCCGCAAAATGTTGGCGGAGTTGAAGATTCTGGAGACATCTGGCAATCACAATATGATGAAAACAGTGGCCAGTTTCAACCCGGGGTATCACTCGGGGAAGGGGTCAATGATATTGGGTATAACAGCACAAATGATGTGATATTTGGAAATGGTCAACCGACACTTCTTTTGGGAAACATATCAGGCAAATCCAATATTCCAGCTAAGAATGTGATATTAACCACAAAGGCTGGAGAGGAATGGGGAGGAATCGAGGAGTTAAAAATAAAAAACAGTCGAATTGCCTCGTTCGATGCCGATTATTCCATAGTACCGATTGATTCTATTATTATCCTCTCTACACTGAGATATGATACCGAAGGTGATAGGAACCTTTATATAATCAGACGTGAAAATGGCAATCGGTAGTCCGAACCTGAGAATATGGGTGGAAATATAAATACTACTCTGGATGAATATGCACCTTATTACTCTGAAAGTGAAAGGGCTCTTTATTTCGCATCAAACGGATATCCTGGTTTTGGGGGAAGTGATATATACCGCATTACAAGGATAGGCGATTCCTGGAACAACTGGACTACTCCTGAGAATGTTGGAGGAGATGTAAATACAAAAGCAGATGAAAGCTATTTTTTCTTTGATGATAATGATGAATATGCGTTTTTTACCAGGATGGATGCTGATAGTACATATGGTATTATTCAGATCGAGCGTCCGAAATTCCTGGAGAAAACTTCTCTTGTTGCTATTCGTGGGAGTGTGCTCAATAGAGGGACAGGTCAGCCTATTAATTCGGTAATATCCATGTTAATTCTTCCGGAAGAAAGATTGTATAGTACGACAATTTCAAATGAGGCATCTGGTTCCTATGAAATCATAGTACCTTCCGGAAATGAATTTAAACTAATTAGTGAGAAAGAAGGTTATGAACCTTATGTAACAATTCTTGCATTAGAAAACAGGAATAATGAATACACTTATGATCATGATATTCAAATGGGACTTTTAGTTCCTGATGAAATAATTGCTGAAACAGAAGAAGAACAAGTAGAGCGTATAGTGCCAATATATGAGACTGAGACAATTATGGGTGATGATGCCTATGAAATCACATTCCCATTTGATTCTGATAAGATTGATGAAGAATCATATCCTGTAATTGACTTTATTGTTAAATATATGGAGAAGTTTCCAGATATTATGGTAGAATTAGCCGGTTTTACTGATCAAATTGGTAATGAAAAATATAACTTCAAATTGTCGTTGAGCCGAGGACTCTCAGTCAGGGATTATATGGTCAATAAAGGTGTTGATATTCGACGAATTAGGGTATTGGGATTTGGTGAACAAATGCCGATAATAGAAGGAAAGACTATAAAAGACCTTAGGATGAATCGGCGCGTTGAATATAATTTCACAAGATAATTTATTGCGGGAACTGTTTCTTAATAATATTGAATTCCCGTGAAATTTATTTTTTTATTAGCATTCGAGACTATTTTATAAAATTTTGCGAAGTTTTTTCTTGAGAAATATTTTCGTCCCTCATTTATTATAGACTTTTCATCGTTTTGTTTTAATTCATTGATACAAAGAATTTTAACCAACCTTACTTAAATTAATAAATTAACAAATTTTCAAAAAAACAGCCGAAAACTTCGCAAATTCCCAAAAAACAGGCTAAAATAAAGTTCTATTTGTATTTGATATAATACGATTAATTTTTTTATCTTGGCTAAACCTTCGATCTGATCACCTATGAAGAAGTATTTGTTTTTGGTGCTATCACTTATTACAATTCACAGTTATACACAAGAAGTTCAATGGGCCACAGAAGTAATTGAGTACTCCTCTCAGTTCTCCGGAAAGGATTTTTCCGCATCTCAGGTTATAGGTCCCCC
The DNA here is from genome assembly GCA_942491935.1 of uncultured Cytophagales bacterium. Classification (GTDB taxonomy): domain Bacteria; phylum Bacteroidota; class Bacteroidia; order Cytophagales; family Cyclobacteriaceae; genus JAGTVG01. Next base: position 99,573 of record CALOCZ010000034.1, on the reverse strand, counting down.
CAATGCTTTTAAGTTTGGAGGAAAGGATCCAATGGCCTGGATGGCCAGTTCTCCCAACTCACAGGAATATCTCGTAGTTGGATTTGGAGTTCCTATGAAAATGCGCCAGATAGCCATTGTAGAAACAAGCAATCCCGGAGCAATAGAAATGATCTATGTGTATGATGAAAATAAGGATGCTCATCTAGTTGGATCTTTTATTCCCGGACCGGTTGATGTCAATAACCGGATTTTAAATGTATTTCTACCTACCTATGACTTTAATATAACATCGGTGAAGATTGTTTTGGATGGGAGTATGGTAGAAGGAGCCAATTCGATCGATGCAATTGGGGTTTCAACCTCGGTAGTCCCTATTAGGTTCAGGGAAGGATTTGCATATCGCTTAAATCCCAGGCTTACAAAAAAGAACATAGATCTTAATGCGGCAGGTGAAGAGTCGGACATACGTCCCGTTTATTCCGAAGATGAAAAAACGTTGTTTTTTACAAGAGGATTCAGTGAAGACAATATGGGAGGCATTAATGATCCAGGGGATGTATGGTTTTCAACCTATGATAGAGGCAATTACTCAGATCCTGTCAGACTTGGTGAAAAAATAAATAATATCGGATTTAATACTTCAAATTCCATTTATTATAAGAATGACAACCCCCGTTTAATGGTCGGCAATGTTAGCGGAAGCGCTAATAAGGTAAGAGCGAACTTGTCAGCCGTCTCAAAAGAAAATGGGGCATGGACTTCATCGGAAGTCCAGAAAATTAAAAATGCAGGTGATATACCTGTGGATGCAGATTATACGATTACTGATAATGGAAATGTTTTGATCATATCCAGTGAGCTGAAAGGTACACAAGGGGGAACGGACCTATACGTTTCATTAAGTGAAGGAGATAACAAGTGGGGCGCCCCAATAAATATTACCAGCATCAATACGCCGGAAGATGAATATGCCCCATTCTTTTCGATGGAAGAAAATGCCTTGTATTTTACCTCTAAAGGATATCCTGGTTTGGGAGGAAGCGATATTTTCAGAGTGAAAAGGCTTGATGACTCATGGCAGAATTGGGGAGAACCCGAAAATATTGGTGAAGATATAAATACGCCATATAACGACCACTATTTCTATTTCGATGAAAAGGATGCTTATGCTTATCTGGCACAGGGGACAAAAGACGGCATGATGCGTATTGTACGAGTTGATCGACCCCAGTTCATGGATGCAAATCCCCTGGTAGTTGTCAAAGGGAAGGTAATGGACGAACAGGCTGCTACACCTGTAAATGCTTTACTCTCACTACTTATCGAACCCGAAAATGAAGTTTATGGAACGACCTTTTCAAATGAGATGTCAGGCAATTACCAGATCTTCCTTAGGTCGGGGTACAAATACAAATTGGTTGGGGAAAAGGCGGGCTATAAGAAAGTAGAAATGCCTATTGAATTAGAAAATAAAAACAAACCTTATACATTCGATTTAAATATATTTTTATCAAAGGACCTGGCAGAATCCCAACCTGAGCTTGTGGCTGACGTTGTGGCTATTGGAGCAGGTATTGAAGCATATGAAACCGAAGAAATAGATGTGGACGAGGAACCTGCAGATGAACTTGATGATATAGACGAAGTTATAGCTGTGGCTGCTATTTCTGATGAAGAATATGAAGAAATATCCGCTGAGGAGTTAGAAGAAGTGACACCTGAAGAAATTCAAAGTAATTCATCTGACTATTCAGAACCTGCACCCCAAACAAGATCTTATTCATCAGGTGGAACAAGTCTGGAAAATCTGGTGGTGTTCGATTTTAATTCTGATATAGTACTTCCTCCTTCTTATCCGATCCTTGATGCAATTGCTGCATTCCTGATACGTCATCAGGATATCAAGCTTGAGATCGGTGGATTCACTGATTATATTGGAGATTATTATTATAATATAGAATTATCCAAAAGAAGGGCTTATGCAGTACGACAATATATGATAAGCCAGGGCGTAGAAAGATCCAGGATTAAAGTACTCGGATTTGGAGAGAAGATGCCAATCATAGCCAATATGGATAGTGAAGAAATTCGAATGAACAGGAGGGCAGAATTTAATTTTACTAGAAACTAAATCAAATAATTATATTCAACATCACCTTAGGGATTTATCCTTAGTCTCTATTGATAAATTTAATATATGACAATTTGATTTAACTGTAATCCACAGGAGTCTTCCCTTATGACATTTTGACCTGTAACACTGACAATATTATGTCAAAAAATAATTGGCATTATTTATGAAGAGTTGTTCATGTGTAATAAATTTGTATAAAAAAAGGAAATATAAATGTCTGTTGAATCATTAAATTCTCATGCGGAATTATTAGAGAAGATCGGAAAAGAAAAGAGATCTTATCTATTGTTATATAAAGAAGGCTCAGAGCAGAGTGAATGTGCTAAAAAGAATATTGAAGCTGTTGCTGAAAAAAATTCAGAAGCGAATATATTTGTAGCAAATGTTAAAAATGTTCGTGATATCCACGGAAATTATAACATTACTACAGTTCCTGTACTTGTTGAATTTGAACTCGGAGAATTTAAGAATACATTCAAAGGATGTCATAAAGAAGATTTTTATCAAACTCTTTTGGATCATATAATTTATGAGGCAAAAGCTGCTGAGCGACCTCAAAAAAATGTTACTCTGTATACAACACCAACTTGTCCATGGTGTACAACAGTTAAAAATTATTTGAGAAAAAATGGGGTAAGGTATTCAGAAGTTGATGTAGCAAGTGACCAGGGAGCAGCTCAAAGTATGGTGAGCAAGAGTGGACAGCAAGGCGTACCACAAACAGAAATTGATGGACAAATGGTGATAGGCTTTGATCAAACGAAATTAAATCAATTATTAGAAATAAAAGTGAATTAATATGAGAGAATTACAACCTGTAAATCAGAATGTGATACTGGATGTATCAGATGAGGGAAATGAGCAAACAACAGCCGGGGGAATAATCATTCCTGATACCGCTGCTGTGGAGAAACCCAAATTTGCCAAGGTTGTCGCTTTGAGCAATATAGAAGGCCCGGAAATTGCCGTTGGCGATGTTGTATTCTATAAAGAATATTCCGGAACTGAAATTGAACTGGACGGAGATACCTTCCTGGTGGTTCCTTATGCAGATGTTCTGGCTAAACTTGTCGAAACTGAAGAGATTTAATATTTAATCCCGCTTATTGCGGGATTTTTTCTTCAACATCACATTCTCTAATTCCTCAAGAGATATTCCTTTTGTCTCAGGCATGATCTTCAATACAAAGAACAATTGAAATACCATCATGATCGAGAAAAATAAAAAGGTAGGACCAAATCCTATCTTTTCAGCAGAAGGGATCAGAAAGGTTATGAATGCTGCCATAAACCAGTGTGTAAAACTTCCAAGGGATTGCCCTTTAGCACGTACTTCATTGGGAAAAATTTCGGAAATGAATACCCAGATAACAGCCCCCTGGGAAAATCCGAAAAAGGCAATATAAATAAAAAGGCTAATGGCAACAAGTTGTCCTCCAATGGAAAAATAAAATGACAGTGATGTCATTGCAAGTGTAATGATCAGGCCAAAAGAACCAAGTATCATCAAAAATCTCCTGCCAAAACGATCAATGAAATTGATTGCTATGATTGTAAATACGAAATTGATCAATCCAATACCGGCTGTTGAAAGTAAAGCAGAACTTGTTTCCAGACCTGCATTCTGAAAAATCCTTGGAGTATAATAAATAACTGCATTTATGCCTGAAACCTGGTTGAAAATGGCAAACATGACCGCAAGCATAATCGGGAATTTGTATTGTTTGGAGAAAAATTTCTCCTTTTCTGATTTGCCCAGATGCTGTTGATGTGTTGTTAATATCAATTGGACCTCCTCTTCTACATTCTTGTGCCCGATCCTGGATAAGATAGATCTAGCGTTTTCAACAAGGCCCTTTTTAAAGATCAGCCATCTGGGACTTTCAGGGATAAACAAGACCAGGGATAGAAATGCAAAGGCGGGGATCCCTTCTACGCCCAGCATCCATCTCCAGGCATTTTCACCGCTACCCCCGATTAAGTAGTTAGAAAGATAAGCAAGTAGTATACCTAACACAACATTAAACTGGAATAAAGCAACCAGTCTCCCACGCATCCGGGCAGGGGATATTTCGGATATATACATTGGCCCCGCAACTGATGAAGCCCCAACTCCCAGTCCCCCGATAAACCGGAAAAATAAAAAAGCATACCAGCCAGTAGCTAAAGCAGAACCTATAGCTGAAACAAAATACAACAGGCCAATCCAGAATAGGGTTTTCTTTCTTCCAAATTTGTCAGATGGGAATCCTCCGAGAAGTGCACCGACAATGGTCCCAAAAAGTGCTATAGACACAGTAAGACCATGTTGAATTTCATTAAGTTTCCATAAGATTTGAATTGACTGCTCCGCACCTGAAATAACCGCTGTGTCAAAACCAAACAGGAATCCGCCCAGTGCAGCAACAAAAGTAACGAAGTAGAGGTATTTTTTCATTAATGATTATTCAGCGATTAGATTCAATGATAACCAAATATAATTTAAAACCAAATTATAACCCTAATGTATGGAATTGAATATAGGCTAACACAGGATATTTGATTAACTTTATTTAAGAATTTCAAACCTTAGAAGCAGCTTGCCAATATTGGTTGTTTCTGCTGGTTGATTCCATGAATATGTTTAAATCCAAAGAATTTAAAATACTGCAAAGAGGAGTCTATTTGACTTTATCATTTGTATTGATCTTATGGATAATAAAATCACTGGAATGGGCAAGTCATCTTGACCTGGGATTATATGGTATACTTCCAAGAACTTTTAAAGGGAGTCTGGGTATAATCACCGGACCATTGATCCATGGTGATGCTATACATTTAATGTCCAATACCATTCCCCTGATCATTTTAGGTGTGGGATTATTTTACTTCTACCATAGAATCGCTCTTGAAGTATTTTTCTGGATATACCTGGCCTCTGGTTTCTGGGTATGGATCATAGGACGGGAAGCTTATCATATAGGTTCCAGCGGACTTGTTTATGGGCTTGTCATGTTCATATTCTGGGGTGGTATCTTGCGAAAGAACCCAAGATCTCTCGCCATATCCATGATCATATTCTTTCTCTATGGAGGGATGATATATGGTCTTTTTCCATTCGATGATTCTATTTCATGGGAATCACATATTATGGGATCTGTTGCCGGCATTTTTCTGGCTTTTTATTTTAAAAAAACACCCATATATCTTGGCGAGGCAGAAACTTCAACAGGAATCCCATATGTCAAAGAAGATATGCTTCAGCAGAAAGAAAATATTTCTCACACGGCAGGGAAAGACAGTGAGATCAGGTATTTCTATCAGAATCGTTAATAGCCCCTGTATATTAATTATTGATCCTTCTTAGTATAGTATATATTTATCTTTTTTATATTTGCGACCAGTTAAACCAAAATCATCAGAAAGTGAAATATTTTACGATTATTCTAAACATTATTCTGGCTATAGCCATTATTGTACTGTATGTGTTATTTCTCTCTTTACCTAAAGATCATAAAGCATCAGCTGACGGAGATACAGAAGCTGTATCAACTCCAAGTGATATTGCAATTGCATATGTTCTCGAAGATTCACTTTTAAGTAATTATGAATACTTCAAGGAATTGGCAAGCGATCTGGATAAAAAAAGGCAGGAGATGGAAAATGATTATACAATGAAAGCCCAGGGCCTGCAAAAGGAATTCGAAGGATTTCAAAGGACCGCAGGGAATATGACCATGAATCAGGCAAGGGCAGTGGAGGAAGATCTTATGCAAAAAAGACAGAACCTGATGTTATTACAAGAAAAAATGGGCCAGGATCTTTTAAGAGCTGAGTCGGAAGTTAATACTCAGCTGTATGATAAAGTCACTAAGTTCCTCGAAAATTACGCCAGAGAAAACGGATTTGCATTGATTTTAAATGCAAAAAGGGGAAATGCTGTTCTTTATGGAGATAAAGGGATGGATGTTACGGAAATTGTGGTAAAGGGCCTGAACGATGAATATAATTCTAAAGGGGCAATACCTCAGGCTACTTCAGCGGCAGCTGACACTACAAATACAAATTAGAAAGTATTCAAAAAAAATGAGGGCTTTATTTCAACTTAATCGGCGAAATAAAGCTCTTTGTCTTTAAACAGGTTTATGCCTATTGAGAAGAAAAATACATTGACATCCAGGTTTTCATATGGCTTGTATTGATCTCCTGTAGTTCCATCGACTTGAACAAAATCCTGGTTAAAGAATCCGGTAAAATAATACTTAAACTTTAGGTTTACGCCCTTGGGAAATTGTAGTCCAACCAGAATTGAATGGTTAATTGTGGGAACTCTGTCAGTGAACCACTCATTGTACCTTGACTTTTGATTGTTTACGAATGTTTTTTCTTTATAATTAAATGGGAACTCAATTTCATATCCTGCATAGACGAATGTTTTTTCAAAATTGCCTGCTTTTATACCGAAGGGAATACCCATATTATAAGTTCTGTATTTCTTTCTTGTGGCTTCATCTTCATCATAAATGAATCCTACATTTCTTACACCTATTCCTGAAAACAACCCAAAATTTTTAGTAGCATCATAGTTGAAGAAAGTCTGAACGTTGAATACGGGTGCCCATCGGATTATGGAAGATTTACTAATGCCATCCTGTTGTATATCCGCAAAGGAGAATAACATCTCAAATCCGGTTGACCAATAAGTCTTATTCTGCGCTTTTAAAGAACCGGAATTAAAAAGCAAAACAAGAGTGACAAGAATTATTAAATTGTAAATGTATTTCATATAACTAGCTTTAGTTTTTATTTTTTGGCAAAAATAGATATTACCGGAATTTATATACTTACAGATTCAATAATTTCTTTTGGTTCTTTGAAATAGATAAAATCAGTGTCCGGGGATCTTTCAACTTCTGATTGTTTCTGAATTCTTTTTGCTGTGAAGTTTTTTTTCACTGAACGGATATACACTTGCTTAATTCTTCCGGGAAAAGTCTTCGATATTTCAGCATATATCTCCGGATCTTTCTGACTGTCATCTCCTATCAAAATAAAATTCATATCTTTTAAAGAGTTAAGCAGGAAGGTAATTTTTTCCTTCTTATGGGAAGAGTTTTCCGGTCTCTTCTTTTTTTTAATTATCTGATTCCACTTTACAAAAGGTTTTAGGAATATTGGCCCTATTGGGAAGTGATTATGTTCAAGGAATAAGCGGATTAGGGGGAAAAGATTGGATTCGCTGTTTGAAACATAAAAGAAGGGATAACCTTTTAGGCTGAATTGCTGGTACAAGTCCTTCATTTCCTTAACCGCCTTTCGTTTAAGTGCATTTTTAATAAGTAGTGTGCGTACTTTCCGAAATGTATTAAGCGTATGTGTAACCAATACTGTATCATCGATGTCTGAAATAACAGCCATTTTACCATTTCCGTATGAAAAATAACAATGATCGAAAGGTTCGGGTATTTGTAAGCGGATCTTACGGTTTTTCTTCAACAGGTAAACATTTAAATGATTCAGGTCCACACTAATGCCATTATCGCAACTAAGGTTTATTTTAAAATATCCCCTGTTGTTCGACCGGACTTTATGGCTTGTCCCATTAAATCTAATCTCCAAGTTGTTACTTTTCGTTGATCCTCTTAGGTAAGAATGCATAACCCGGAATATATTTCTCCAAAAATGTTCCTTGTGCTTTATTTTAAAGAGACTTTTTGGTGTTTTATAAATGGTTCCCTCAAGCCATAATGATCCTTTCATGCATAGGACCATGAATGGAAGGATAATATATTTTGTATCCGATGTATGCAAAACTATTGAGTTAAAATATCCCCGGATATGTATGTCAATTTAATAAACATCCTGAAACAAATCTACCAAAATGGATATTGTCAGAAAAGGAAATTTCAAATATATAGCCCTTGTATATATCAGTATTTAATACTGCTGTTTAATTTTACGTTGCTGAAAAGACTATTTTTTAAGACCAAATGGAATAGAATACAGCAGGGATACATTAAAGTAACTGTTTGGACTCAGGTCTATCTCTTCGCCTGGAAGTGCAACTGGAAAATTAATGTAATAACTGGTTGAGAAAGTAAATCGATTCATTCTGAACATGATGGGCAGAGAAAGGGAATAATTCATTATACCAAATACATTATCAGTTCTTTCATCATAGGTTACGTAATTTGCAATAAGATATTGGGAAAGCCTTGGTCTTCGTTGCCTGAATTGCTGAAAATTATTTATGCCCTGTTGTTCCAGCAATGATTGAAGCTGCGAGTAATTTTCATCGAGATAATAGATAGTTGCATTCCCTAGCAGGAGGGAGGCCGAAGGAAAGATGTCAATTTCATCTATAAATCCTTTTGTTTTGATCCTGATAATGCCATACATGTTAGGTCTTATCCTGTGAGCAGTTTCCTGCCCGAACATAAAAGAATAATCCACACCTAAGGAAAAGTGTTTAAGATCAAGGTATGTAGAAGCGTTCAGTGAATTTGTAATAGGATAAAGCACGCCGTCATAACTCTGATCCTGTGTGTAAAAGAAATGTTCGTAAGATGCTATAACGCTCCATTTCCTAGTTATAGAGCCCATATATCCCAAGGTAATGGTTGTCGGATTTATATGAGGTTCCACATCGCTGTTCCAATACGTAGTTAAATCCCCGAAAAGGCCGGTTTTATGATAATAAGATGCACCAAGCGAAAAACCATACTGATTGATGCCAAAATCGCGTCCTGCATTCATAATATTGCTTGTATATGCAGTACGTAACATCAGGGAGGAAAATTTGAATTTACCTTTTAACAGGCTATCGATAAGATCGATAATAGACAGAGAGTCCTGTGCAAGTTCGTCCAGGAGCAGGGAGTCATATGCCAGGGTTTCGTTTATCAAAGAATCAAGGTCATAATCCTGAGAGTGGGCATTAGAATAGCCTCCCAATACCATAATCAGGGAAAGGGAAACCAAAACCAGTCTCTTTTTTAAAAATTCTATCAAATTATAATGCCTTCTCTATAAAATATATCAAAAATTATGCTAATTATTTCCTTTATCTTTCATCAATTGCTCTCTTCTATTGATCATCTGATCCCGTCGCATTTGCTGGCGCTTTCTATCCTCCAGCCTCTGGATAATCATCTTTCTAAAGTCATCTTCAGCTTTTCTGAGAGAGAGCATCTGTTTTGTGGAAATGACATCAGTCAATCTTTCCGAATACGTCTTCTCCAGCTGAAGTTGTCTCTCCTTGATATCCAGTCCCAGTTTCATCAAAGCCTTGCCCTGTTCTTCCGACAGGTTGTTCATGTCCACTTCTTTTCTGGCGCCCTGCATTTCCTGGACGAGATTTTTTCTGTGGATATTATATTCATTATATATTGGCCAGAACTTTTCAGCCTGATCCGGTGTCAACCCCAGCCTATCAGTGATCAGTGCGATTCGGGCACTCTCAATTTTTTGCCTGGCATCTCTGTTCTGTCCAAATGAAATTTGGAAGAAAAATAAAAGTGGGACGATAATAAATATGAATTTCCTAATCATGATCTTATATTTTTCAGTATTACAGATATTGCATTTCAATTTCGAATTCATCAAGAAGCTCATCTATAGTTTCCTCATCCAATGGTTCAGAGGTTATAATTTCATCAGAAATGGGATCCTCAGTAGAAGTAATTAACGACATATCAAGACTTTCCAGGAATTCATCAGTACTCATTTCACTTTCCACCAGATAATTTATCAGCTCTTCAGTAGATATCTCAGATAGTAATTGATCCGCAGAAGTAGTATTGTCATTTATTTTGGTGATTCCATAAATTGCAAATATCAGGATGGCAGCTGCGGCAGCCATATTAATGATCGTTTTGAGTCGTATTATGGGAACCTTTTTATGCTTCTCACTTTCTTTAATACGCTTCTGGAGACGGTCTGGAAAATTCTCGAAATAATTATCGGGAACTTTAAATATATTGTCCTTATTTAAGTCTTCCAGTTTCATTTTCTTATTGATATTTTCTATTTGACAACTATTTGCTCTAAAAGTTTAATCCAGTTTAATATATTCTTCTATTTTTTTTACAGCTATATGATAACTGGCCTTCAAACTGCCAACACTGGTTTCGGTAATTTTTGATATATCATCGTATTTCATGTCATCAAAATATTTCATATTGAAAACCAGTCTCTGTTTATCAGGTAGTCTAAGTAATGCCTTTTGCAATTTCATCTGAATCACTGATCCGCTTATATGCGCACTGTTATCAAGTTTACTTATTAACTCATGGTTTACATCATCCATGGATACTTTATATTTGTCTTTTTTCCTTTTAAGAAAATTCAAACATTCATTGGTCGCAATCTTATACATCCATGTAAACAGATTGCTATCTTCCCTAAACCTATCGATATTCTTCCATATCTTAATGAAAACCTCCTGCAAAAGATCATCCGTATCATCATGATCGATCACCATTTTACGGATATGCCAATATAACCTTTGCTGGTAAGCACCAACAAGCTCATTGAACCCAAGGTCTCTTGAAGCCGGGTCTTTTATTTTCCGTATTATTTCTTTCTCTTCCTGCAAGGTTCTGGTAAACAAATATTTTGACAAAAAATATTCATTAAAGTTTAATCACCAATTTAATTCAACACAAATATTTTCCTTACACTTTTATTAATTTTGTATTTATAAAGTAAATCAAAAAATCATTTTTTATGCTTTCAGCGAGTGATACAAAGATACTTATACTTGGTGCCAGTACCAATCCGGCGAGATTTTCATATATAGCCGCAAATGCCTTATCAAACAAAGGATATGATATTGTCCCTGTGGGATTGAGACCGGGGGTTGTGGCTGGCAAATCGATCCTGGATATTCGTACCCGACCACAAATCGGTAAAGTTGATACCATCACGTTGTATATGAACCCGAAAAATCAGTCAGGCTACCTGGAATACATTCTTGGCTTAGACCCAAGGCGAATAATATTTAATCCGGGAACTGAAAACAACATTTTAATCGACATGGCTGAGAAGCAAGGGGTGGAGGTGGTTGTGGATTGTACCCTGGTAATGCTTAGGTCGGGTTATTTTTAATATTGAAATCGAAGTGCGGATTCATGTCAGTCTTGCCAAAAAGCCACGAATTGTGATATTGCGGTTAATTATAAAATGGTTGAGCTTTGATGAGATTTCCCTTCAACCTGATGCTCTTTTAAATAACGTTATATTTATTCGCCCCAAAACTGTTTAAAATGCGTATTTGAGAGGCAATTTATGTGGGTTTTATTTTGACAAAATGACGGAAAATAGGGATAAAAATTGTATTTTTGCATGTTAATAAATAAGTATGGGCAAAGAGAACAAAGCAAGCAAAAAACAAAGTTATTCAGCTGAAAATATTCAGGTTCTGGAGGGGTTGGAAGCAGTAAGAAAACGACCAGCCATGTACATTGGTGATATAAGCTTTAAAGGCCTTCATCATATGGTTTGGGAAGTAGTAGATAATTCTATAGATGAGGCTCTTGCCGGATACTGTAGTGAAATTGAAGTAGAGATTCATGAGGATAATTCCATATCGGTGTCAGATAATGGCAGGGGAATACCTACTGATTTACACACCAAAGAGAACCGATCTGCACTGGAAGTAGTTATGACAGTGTTGCACGCAGGGGGGAAATTTGATAAGGATACCTATAAAGTATCCGGGGGGCTCCACGGAGTTGGCGTATCCTGTGTGAATGCCCTTTCTTCACATCTGAAAGTTACCGTGAACAGGGGAGGAAAGGTATATGAACAGGAATACGAAAGAGGGATTCCAAAATATGCAGTCAGGGAAGCTGGTAAGACTAAGTTAACTGGTACTACTGTTCGTTTCAAACCTGACCAGGAGGTGTTTACCGTAAAAGAATATAAATTTGATACCATAGCATCCAGGCTCAGGGAATTGTCCTTCCTGAACGCTGGAATACTTATTAAACTGACTGATTTCCGTGAAAAAGAGGACAATGGATCTGATAAGTATAAGTCTGATGGTTTTTTTCTGAAGGAGGTCTAAGGGAATTTGTTAATTATCTGGACAGCAATCGGAAAAACTAATTCCCGAACGCATTTACATCAAAAGCGATAAAGGACAAGTGTATGCCATAGAAGTAGCATTATCGTACAATAATTCGTATACAGAAAATGTAGTTTCCTATGTAAACAACATCAATACTATTGAAGGAGGAACACATATTGCTGGCTTTCAGACGAGCTTTAACCAGAACATTAAAATCGTATGCTGATAAATCTGGTCTTTTGAAAAAGTAAAAGTTGATATTTCAGGGGATGATTTTCGGGAAGGATTGACAGCTGTAATTTCTGTAAAAGTTCAGGAACCTCAATTTGAAGGACAAACCAAGACAAAACTTGGAAATTCGGAGGCTCTTGGGGCCGTAGACACAAGTGTGGGGGAACATTTGCAACATTATCTTGAAGAGAATCCAAAAGAAGCCAAACCATTAGTTTCAAAAGTTGTTCTTGCTGCCCAGGCAAGACATGCTGCGCGCAAAGCACGGGAGATGGTCCAGCGGAAAAATGTATTGACAGGGACCGGACTGCCGGGAAATTAGCAGATTGTTCAGATAGTGATCCTGCGGTATGTGAATTATACCTTGTGGAGGGAGATTCTGCCGGAGGTTCAGCCAAACAGGGCAGAGATAGAAGATTTCAGGCAATTTTCCCTTTAAGAGGTAAAATATTAAATGTTGAAAAAGCCCAGGAACATAGGATTTATGATAATGACGAAATAAAAAATATGATTACTGCCCTGGGGGTGAGTTTTGGAACTGCGGAAGATGAAAAAGCGATCAATCTGGAGAAACTGCGCTACCATAAGATCATCATTATGACTGATGCCGATGTGGATGGCAGTCATATACGGACACTAATACTGACTTTTATTTTCAGGTATATGAGGGAGTTGATAGAAAAGGGATATCTGTATATTGCCTTGCCCCCATTGTATTTACTAAAAAAGGAAAACAGGAGAGGTATTGCTGGAATGAAGAAGAGCGTGAGCAAAATTGTTACAAGAATTGGCAGGTGATGGCAAAGAAGATTCAGTGGTGTACAAAGATATAAAGGTCTTGGGTGAAATGAATCCTGAGCAACTCTGGAATACGACCATGGATCCTGAAAGCAGAAGCTTAAAGTTGGTAACCATAGAGTCAGCAGCAGAAGCAGATCATCTGTTTTCAATGCTAATGGGAGATGAGGTAGCCCAAGGCGTGAGTTTATTGAAGAAAATGCAAAATATGCCAATATAGATATTTAATTGGCCATTACATATTCAAATAGGGCCTTCTGGAGAGGGAGCCCTATTTTTTTTTTAAAAATCTGAGCAAATGACCATTAGTGACCGAACAAAAGAACTAATATTTAAGAGTAAATTAATCAGCCGGGATCTAGCTGGCTTAAATTTAACCAACGGGTTCTGGATCAGGCAAAAAATCAGGACCGGAATTTTTTTGAAAGCGATTGAAATTCATGGCCATTACAGGATCCAACCTGGATGAGTTTTTCATGATACGTGTAGGCAGCTTATACAACTACATAGATTACGGTAAGCAACGTGTCGATTATAGCGGTTTAAGAGAACGTCCATTTAAGACGTTATTATACCATTTTACACACGAATTTACCAATGAGCAAAGCAGATCATTATACAAGAACAGTTAGTCCCTGAATTTGAAAAAAATGGTTTCATGATAGCCGGAGTTGGATGAGCTTAGTGAAGAAGAAAAACTCAGCTGGTGAAAGACTATTTTAAAAAAACGATTTTCCCTATGCTCACTCCAATGGTATATGATAATTACCATCCATTTCCTTTATTGATGAACCTGCTTCAGATCTTCGCTGTAATAACAAAGACGAAAAGCAAGGCTGTCAAAAAGAAATTATCTTTTATTCAGATCCCCCAAAACCTGCCTAAATTCTATGAGATAGAAAGGGAAAACATGATGGTCTTCATACCCATTTCTGAGATTATAAAGGCCCATATCAATAAACTTTTCAGAAACATTGAGATTGATTCCTTAAATCTATTGCGCTTGACCAGGAATGGCGATTTTACACTTGATGAAAGTGATGATATTGAAGCCAATTTTCTCGAAGAGCTTCGAAACGAAAACTGAAGACACGAAAAACAGGTCGAGTAGTAAGTATTGAAGTTGAAGAGCGATCCGAATCCATGGATGATCGGATTCTGAAAAACCGATGGGACCTGAGGATGAAAATATTTTTGAAGTACCTCATGATAACCTGATTTGATTATACAGCCTTTTGGCAAATTGTCAATCATAATGAGTTCAAAAATAAAGTCTTCCTAAAGCATCAAAGCCTGTCAAAGCCTGCCATTATTATATGCTTGATGTTGGGGATGACGAAACAATTTTTGAAATGCTTAAACAAAGGGATATCCTTTGCACCATCCATACAATAGCATTGACCACTTATTGAATTGCTTGAAAAGTCAGCAGAAGATCCGGGAAAGTACTATCTATCAAGCTGACCGTATATCGCTTGGCAAAGGATTCAAGAGTGTCTCAGCGCTTCTTAGGAGCTGCAGAAAATGGCAAGCATGTGTCCGTTTTGTTCGAGGTGAAGGCCAGATTTGATGAAGAGAACAATATCCAGGAAGCACAAAAGCTTCAAAGAGCAGGTTGCTTTGTAATATATGGCATCAGCAACGTAAAAACGCACACAAAACTACTTCTGATTGTTAGAAAGGAAGGAAATTCTGTGACCCGGTATCTTCATATGTCAAGTGGGAATTATAATGAAGTTACCGCTAACCTGTACACTGATATTGGACTTCTTACCTCAGATGACACCTATGCAAAGGATGTTTCAGAATTCTTTAATGCAATTACCGGGCATTCCTTGCCTAATATCTACGAATGCCTGATCACAGCGCCTAAAGATATGCGACAGCAACTGATTGAAAAGATCCGCGTTGAAGCTGAAAATGCCATTCAGGGGAAAAAGACTGGAATTGTGATAAAGATAAATTCCCTTCAGGACAAACATGTGATCAGGGAATTGTATAATGCTTCTGCTGCAGGAGTGCCGATAAAACTGATTGTAAGGGGTATCTGTTCGCTAAGGCCTGGCAGGAAAGATTTAAGCGAGAATATTGAAGTCATTTCTATAGTGGGAGATTATCTCGAACATTCGCGTCTGTATTATTTTCATAATGATGGAGATCCGAAAGTATACGGTGGAAGCGCAGACGTCATGGTCAGAAGTTTTGACAGAAGAATAGAATCTTTATTCCTGATTAAAGACCAAAAGGTCAGGGCTCAGGCCATAAATATTCTGAAATTTAATTTAATGGATAATGTAAACTCCTATGTGATGAATGAGGATGGAAGTTATTCTGTAAAATCGGCTGATGGCCAGGAGCCATTTAATATTCATAAGGCATTCTATAATCTGAAGCTAGACGATTTATGTGATAATTGTTTATTTGACTGATCAAATTCAATTGTATATTTCAGTTTTTTATAATTCTTATTTTAATTTGTATTCAACTTATCCAGAAAGGCAGAGGGATTGGGCCCTGTGAAGTCTTAGCAACCTGCTCAGTGTAAGGTGCTAATACCCATCTTTATCATAAGGAAATGATAAGAAATAATTTGCCCCCTTTCAGCCTTCAGAATTTGTTTTTATTATATGACTAAAGATATCAGGGAAATATTAAAGGAACGCATCCTTATCATCGATGGAGCGATGGGGACAATGATCCAGCGTAGAAAACTGGAAGAAGAAGACTATCGCATGGAAATATTGAAAGACCATCCCAAGCCCTTGAAAGGGAATTATGATGTACTTTCAATTACTCAACCATTTGTTTTAAAAGAAATTCATACAGCTTACCTGGATGCCGGAGCTGATATCATACTCACAAATACTTTCAGCGGATCGTCAGTGGCCCAGGCAGATTATGGGCTACAGGATTACATCTATGATATAAATTTTTCAGCAGCGAAACTGGCGCGGGAAGCAGTTGATGAATTCAATAGTTCTGGTAAGGGTGATCCAAGATTTGTAGCAGGTTCATTAGGACCAACAAATAAAACTGCTTCAATATCCCCCGATGTAAATGATCCTGGTTTCCGTGCTATTACCTTTGACCAGTTAAAGGAAGCATACAAAGAACAAGCAGGGGCACTTCTTGATGGTGGAGCAGATATTATCATGATAGAAACAGTGTTTGACACATTGAATGCCAAAGCTGCTCTTGTCGGACTTGATGAGTTATTTGAATCCCGGAATGCTAAGGTGCCCGTCATGGTGTCAGGAACCATCACCGATGCCAGTGGAAGGACCTTGTCGGGGCAAACCACAGAGGCGTTCTGGTATAGTATTTCTCATTTTGATCTACTTTCTGTCGGGCTTAATTGTGCCCTAGGGGCAGACATGATGCGCCCTTATATTCAGGAATTAAGCCGTCTGGCTACCATTCCTGTCAGTATACATCCAAACGCAGGTCTTCCGAATGAATTTGGCGAGTACGATCAATCTGCCAGGGAAATGTCGGCAATTCTGGGCGAATTTGCTGAAGAAGGTTTTTTAAATATCGTAGGTGGGTGTTGCGGAACGACCCCGGAGCATATATCATCGATTTCTCAAAAAATTAAGTCTTATAAACCAAGGGAGATACCCGAGAAGGATCATTATATGCACTTGAGTGGCCTGGAGCCGCTAACCTTAAGAGAAGAAACGAATTTTGTGAATATTGGCGAGCGCACGAACGTAGCCGGGTCATTAAAATTTGCGAAGCTTGTCAGGGAAGATAAGCTTTATGACGCAGTTGAGATTGCCAGGAATCAGGTAAATAACGGAGCCCAGTTGATCGATATCAACATGGATGAAGGCATGCTGGATTCTGAAACACTTATGACAAGGTTCTTAAATCTAATCGCCGCTGAACCAGATATTGCCAGGGTCCCGATCATGATCGATTCCTCTAAGTGGTCTGTTCTTGAAGCCGGTTTAAAGTGTATCCAGGGAAAAGGAGTAGTAAATTCTATATCCCTGAAAGAGGGGGAAGATAATTTTATTTATCAGGCAAGAATGATACGCCGGTATGGCGCAGCCGTGGTTGTTATGGCATTCGATGAAAAGGGTCAGGCAGATAATTTTGAAAGAAGAATAGAGATATGTAAGCACTCATATGACCTGCTTGTAAAAAAAGTTGGATTCCCTCCAGAAGATATCATATTTGATCCTAATATATTGACAGTAGCCACAGGTATTGAAGAGCATAACAATTATGCCATAGATTATATCAGGGCCACCAAATGGATTAAAGATCATCTTCCTTATGCCAAGGTCAGTGGTGGAGTAAGCAACATATCTTTCTCCTTCAGGGGGAATAACCTGGTTCGTGAGGCCATGCATTCTGCATTCCTTTATCATGCCATAAAAGCAGGGCTGGACATGGGGATTGTAAATGCCGGATTGATTGAGGTATACGAAGAGATCCCTGTAGAACTTCTTGAGAAAGTGGAAGATGTACTATTTAACCGGAAGCCTGATGCAACAGAGAACCTGGTTATTTATGCGGAGAAAGTCAGGGGGGGCGGAAAGAAAATTGAAGTAGACAATTCCTGGAGAGAAGCCCCGGTTAAAGAAAGGTTAGCGCATGCACTGATCAAGGGTATAGTAGAATTTATTGAGGAAGATGTAGAGGAAGCGCGACAGCAGGTGAATCGAACCATTGAGGTGATTGAAGGGCCATTGATGGATGGCATGAAGGTTGTCGGTGATCTTTTCGGAGAGGGAAAGATGTTCCTGCCCCAGGTGGTAAAAAGTGCGCGGGTTATGAAGAAGGCCGTAGCATATTTGATCCCTTACATTGAAGAAGAGAATAAGAACGATGGGACGGTAACTAAAAGCTCTGGTGCAGGAAAAATCTTATTGGCAACTGTGAAAGGAGATGTCCATGATATTGGTAAAAATATAGTAGGTGTTGTATTATCCTGTAATAATTTCGAGATTTTAGACCTTGGGGTAATGGTACCTATGGAAAAGATCCTCGATGCCGCGATAGAGCAGGAAGTTGACATTATTGGTCTTAGCGGCCTGATAACGCCTTCTCTTGATGAGATGGTTTATGTAGCAAAGGAAATGGAAAGAAGGCAGATGCATAAGCCATTATTAATTGGTGGGGCAACTACTTCAAGAATTCACACGGCAGTTAAGATTGATCCGAAATATAGCGGTCCGGTAATACATGTTCTGGATGCATCAAAAAGTGTTCCGGTGGCCAGCAATCTTTTAAATAATCAAAAGGCAGATGGCTTTGTTGAGCAGTATAAATCAGAGTATAAGGAATTAAGAGAAGATCATGCCTCACGGCAATTGGAAAAAACCATGTTACCATATGAAAAGGCAAAGGAGAACAGATTCTCCACAAATTGGTCTGAAACTGTGGCTACTAAACCCTCTTTTCTTGGTGTAAAAGTATTTAACAAATTCCCTATTGAAGACCTGATAGAATATATCGACTGGACTCCTTTCTTCCATGCATGGGAGATGAAAGGCAGGTATCCTTCAATTTTTGACAACAATACCTTTGGTAAGGAAGCAAGACAATTGTTTGATGATGCCAATAAACTGCTTGAATCGATCATCCAAAATCAATGGCTTGAAGCCAAAGCAGTAATGGGATTGTTCCCTGCAAATGCGGTAGGAGATGATATTGAAATATATTCATTTGAAAAGAATAAGATGGGCTACACAGAAGACAGGCGTAAGGTAAAATATATGCTTCACCACCTTAGGCAACAAAGTAAAAAAGCCGATGGCCTTCCAAACTACAGCCTGTCGGATTTTATAGCTCCAAAGGATTCAGGAGTTGAAGATTATCTTGGTGCATTTGTTGTTTCAACAGGTTTTGGAGCTGAAAAGCTTTCAGAAGGTTTTGAAAAAGACCATGATGATTACAGGAGCATCTTGACAAAGGCTATTGCTGACAGGCTGGCTGAAGCTTTCGCTGAAAAACTGCATAAACTTGTCCGGACCGAATTGTGGGGATATGCGCCAGCTGAACATCTTGATAGTGAATCGTTGATTAAGGAGAAATACCAGGGTATACGTCCAGCACCAGGTTATCCCGCCTGTCCGGACCATCTTGAGAAAAAAACAATATTTGAAATGATGGATGTTGAAAATAAAATTAACGTTGGTTTAACAGAAAGCATGGCCATGTTCCCTGCTGCTTCCGTAAGTGGTTGGTATATTTCACATCCTGATTCCCGGTATTTTGCAGTTAACAGGATACAGAAAGATCAGGTAGTTGATTACGCCAGAAGAAAGAATATGACTGTGGAGAAAATAGAAAGGTGGTTGGCACCTGTTTTAGGCTATGAAACTGACTAATTCTTTAAAATAAATTTCTTGCCTGGCAAGGCCTTTACATACCCTCTGAATTCCAGGTTGAGTAAATGTGATGCGATCTTGTTTAGAGGAATCTGCGATTTCCAGCTTAGGTCGTCAATGAGTATTCCGTCAAAATTCTGCTGCAAAACTCCGATTATCTTTTTCTCAGGGATTGAAAGGTCAGTGGATATATTTTTACCCTCAGCTTTAGTTTTAACAGGATCCCAGTTTAAGATGTATTCAATATCTGATATGGAAGTATATATACTTGCTTTGTGAGATTTAATCAGGTTATTACATCCGGTTGAGTAATACTGACCTATTTGACCTGGTACAGCAAATACTTCCCTGTTATAATTATTGGCGAATTCTGCTGTGATGAGAGCTCCGCCCTTTTTGGCTGCTTCGACAATGATCACTGCATCAGATAATCCGGCAATGATCCTGTTCCTTTCCGGAAAGAAATGAGCTTCGGGGACAATATCAGGTTCATTTTCTGAAATAATACCGCCCTGATGTAACATCCTGTTGGCTGTTTTGATATGCAGGGCAGGGTAAATATTATTCGTGCCCCCGGCAATTACACCAATGGTCGGAAGGCCAATTCTCAGGGCCTGGCTATGTGCCAGATGGTCCACACCATATGCAAGTCCGCTTATGATGGTAGCCTTATGCTTTTGTAATTCAGATACAATTTGCTCTGTAATACGATGTCCATAACTGGTAATCCTTCTTGTACCAACTATACTGATGGCTTTGGAAGGGTTCAAATCAGCATTTCCTTTGAAATATATTATAACCGGGGCATCGTATAACTGTTTTAGTCGCCATGGATATTCTTCATCAGTATAATGTAGAATACGGATGTTATCTTTTTCACATTTTGAAATTACTTTTTCAGCTTTCCAAAGTACTGATTGATTATGGATTGAATTTGCAATTTTATGGCCTATCCCGGGAATCTGTGTAAGTTTCTTTTTGCTGGCTGAAAATACTTCCCTTGCAGATCCGCAGTACGATATCAATTGCCTGGCTAGCAGGTTGCCAATGCCAGGTACCAGGCTGATCGCCACCTGGTAAATTTTGCTGGCGTCCATATGGATTAAATATAATATTTATTAAAGCTAAGGTAGCTGGTTCTTTAGCTCAACTAGAAATGATCTTACCTTTTTTAAAGAATCAATATGTGACATTTTGTTTTTCAAAGGATTTGAACTCCCTTTAAGCAAAGATTTAGCCCCTTGAAGTGTATATCCTCGATCTTTAACGAGGTGGTAAATCAATTTTACGTTCTCAATATCTTCTTTGGTGAATTGCCGGTTGCCTTTTCTGTTCTTCTTAGGCTTTATGATATCGAACTCGGTTTCCCAGAAACGGATCAGGGATGTCGCCACGTTCAGCATTTCAGCAACTTCGCCGATTGAATAATACTTTTTCTCAATTACTTTCTCTTTGTATGGCACAACAATATTTACGCTTATAGTTTATCAGGTAGTGTATAAAAGATCGTTTTAATTTTGAAAAATACTAAACCCCGGCGCGTAGTTTTCTGATTCAAAAATATTAAAAAAAAGAAGTATTGCTAGTATAAATCGGAAAACTTTTGAAAAAAAAATTAAAACACAATTTTACACTTTATAAAATCCTCATTAATCTAAAAATAGACTAATTCTTAAGATAATGATTGATTTTCTATAGATGCAAGTTCGAGTATTTTTTCGTATTCTTCGTCATTAAGATCCATGTAAAAATAATTTACAGGATTGACCTTTTTATTGTCTTTTAGGATCTCATAATGCAGGTGCGGAGCAGTGGATAATCCTGAGTTTCCAACGGTCCCGATCATGTCACCTCTCTTTACCCGGTCACCTTTCTTCACGTTGAATTCCTGCATATGGGCGTACCTTGTTTTATAACCAAAGCCATGGTTTATAACCACCTGTTTCCCATATCCTCCAAAGCTTCTGATAACCCTTTCTACAACACCGTCGCCAGTTGCATAAATTGGGGTATGTCTGGGGGCTGTAAAATCCACACCAAAATGCATCATCTTAACTTTATAAATTGGGTGAATACGCATTCCGAAACCTGAGGCCAATCGGGTTAGCTCTTTATTGGCGATAGGTTGAATAGCAGGCGTTGCTGCCAATAGCTTGGATTTATTTCTTGCCATTTGCAGAATTTCATCATAAGATTTGGTTTGGATGTACATCTGCCGCTTAATCTGATCCACTTTGCTTAAAGCCTGAATGATCATATCTTCATTCACCAGGTCATTTTCAAGTATTTCTTTATATTTTTCGGATCCCCCGGTTCCAGCCTGACGGATGGATTCCGGAATTGGATCTGCTTCGAAGATCACACGATATACATTGTCATCCCTCTTCTGGAGGGCGGCCATCATTCCGTTCAGATTTCCAAGTTCTTTCTCAAGCAGGTCATAATAGATCTTTAATTCCTGGTTTTCTTTTGTAAGTATCATCTCTTTTGGAGATTCAAAATAGGTGCTGAACAAAACAACGATGATAACAGAAATGATAAATGACACTGAAAAGAACCCAAGTAAATTCAGGATAATGTCCCAGGTTGAGACTTTTATCCTTTCATATTTACATGATTCAGTGTCATAATAGTATTTTATACGAGCCATAATAATCTAAATAAGCAATAAAAGCTTAGTTTTGTTGATTCTTTACATATATACTATAAAGACAGCAAAAGTAGCCCTTTTATTGTAAGCAAGTTAAAAAAATTTATATAAAATAAGTTAAAAAATAGAGATACAATTATTCGAAGTATGAATTCCAGCGAAATAAGGCAAGTGTTTTTAGACTTTTTCAAGAGCAAAAAGCACCTTATCGTGCCTTCTGCACCCCTGGTTGTTAAGGATGATCCAACATTGATGTTTACTAATGCAGGAATGAACCAATTCAAGGACATATTTCTCGGAAATATGAAACCTAAATCCCTGCGAGCGGCCGATACACAGAAATGTTTAAGGGTTTCCGGGAAGCATAATGATCTTGAAGAGGTAGGTATAGATACTTACCACCATACAATGTTTGAAATGCTCGGTAACTGGTCTTTTGGAGATTACTTCAAAAAAGAAGCGATCCAATGGGCCTGGGAGTTGCTAACTGAAGGATATGGCCTCCCGCCTGACAGGATGTATGCCTCAGTTTTTGGTGGGGATGCATCTGACAACCTTGATAAAGATGAAGAAGCTTATTCGTACTGGAGGGAAATCATTCCTGAAGACCGGATCCTGTTTGGATCGAAAAAAGATAATTTCTGGGAAATGGGAGATACCGGTCCATGTGGCCCCTGTTCAGAAATTCATATCGATCTCAGACCGGAGGCTGAAGTGAAACTAATCCCAGGTAGAGATCTCGTAAATAATGACCACCCCCAGGTTATTGAAGTCTGGAACCTGGTATTTATACAATTTAACCGTCAGGCCAGTGGTAATCTCGAAAACCTACCCCAGAAACATGTAGATACCGGGATGGGTTTTGAACGCCTGGTAATGGCGGTGCAGGGTAAAAAGTCCAATTATGATACCGATGTTTTTCAGCCCCTGATCCAGCATATAGCCAAAAGTGCTAATACAGTGTATGGAAAGGATGAAAAAACAGACATTGCTCTCAGGGTGATTGCTGATCATGTCAGAGCAGTAGCTTTTGCCATTGCGGATGGTCAATTGCCTTCCAACAATAAAGCCGGATATGTTATAAGAAGGATCCTTCGGCGCGCAGTAAGATATGGATTTACATTTTTAGACCGTACTGAACCGCATATCTATACTTTAGTGGATGTGTTGTCCGAACAATTTAAGAATGTATTTCCTGAAATAAGGGCTCAGAAGGAATTTATAAGTAAGGTAATTTTTGAAGAAGAATCAGCTTTTCTCAGAACCCTTGAAAATGGTTTGAGAAGGTTTGAAAATATTAAGAAGAGCCTGAAAGGAGATGTTGTTCCTGGTGATATCGTATTCGAATTGTACGATACATTTGGATTTCCAGTGGATCTTACGGCCTTAATTGCCAGGGAAAACCGAATTGAGATAGATGAGGAAGGCTTCACTAAAGCAATGGCAGTCCAAAAAACAAGATCTAAAAAAGCAGCTGAGCAGGAATCCGGGGATTGGATCATCTTAAAAGACATTGAAAAAACAGAGTTTTTAGGTTATGAACAATTAGTTGCTGAAAGTCAGATTGCAAGATACAGGGAAGTTAAGACCAAAAAATCGATTCAATTTCAGATTGTTTTGGAAAAAACACCCTTTTACGCGGAGAGTGGGGGACAAGTTGGTGACCGGGGATATATCCAGGCAAATGGCGACAGAATCTATATAATAGACACCAAAAAGGAAAATGATCTAACCATTCAAATTGCAGAGAAACTTCCTGAAGATCTAAATGCCATCTTTACTTGTGTTGTAAATGAGAATAAGAGAAGAGCAACTGAAAACAACCACACTGCCACTCACCTTATGCATGCGGCATTGCGGAAAGTGTTGGGCGAACATGTCCAGCAAAGGGGCTCCCTTGTAAATGAGCATGAATTACGTTTTGACTTTTCACATTATGCAAAAATGACTGAAGAAGAAATAGAGCAGGTTGAAAGGATCGTGAACGATAAAATACGTGAAAATGTGTTATTGGATGAAAAAAGGGGTGTTCCTATTGAAGATGCAAAAAAGATGGGTGCTATGGCCCTGTTTGGAGAAAAATATGGCGACACTGTTCGTGTTATTACTTTTGATGATAAGTACTCTGTAGAACTTTGCGGGGGCACTCATGTGCCGGCTACTGGAAAAATTGGGATCTTTAAAATTATCACTGAAAGTTCTATAGCAGCCGGGGTTAGAAGGATTGAGGCTTATACTGCCTATTCTGCAGAAAAATACATCGACGACAAGTTAAAATTGTTGCACTCCATTCATGAGTCGCTTAAATATCCAACCGATATTGAAAAAGCAGTAAATCAACTGATCGAGGAAAGAAATGTATTACAAAAAGACCTTGACAAGATCAAGACAGAAAAAGCATCTTCCCTCAAAGGGGAGTTATCAAGCAAAGTGAATCCTGTAAATGGCATTAACCTGATCGCTGAAAAAGTTGATGTGCCGGATGCAATGACCCTGAAAAAACTTTCATTCCAGCTAAAAGACCAAATCGAAAATCTATTTCTGGTTCTGGCAGCAAATATCAATGGAAAGCCTTTGATATCGGTTATGATTTCCGAAAATCTTGTGAAAGATAAGGGCCTGGATGCAAATCTTATAATTAAGGATCTGGCGAAAGAAATTAAAGGCGGCGGTGGTGGTCAGCCCTTTTATGCGACAGCAGGAGGTAAAGACGTTTCAGGAATTGAAAATGTAATAAAGAAATCAGCTTCTTACGTATAAATTTCAATAATATTTATTCTAATCATATAAATATATTACATTATATATATTTTTGTTGAAAATATTTAAATTGAAAAAAGCATATATTCCCGTCATTGGTTTAGAGATCCATGCTCAATTATCGACCAAAAGCAAGATGTTTGCAGCCGATTCAACTCAATATGGAGCCAATCCTAATACTCAAATAAGTACTATAACCCTGGGACACCCGGGTATTTTGCCTAAAGTAAATGAAAAAGCAATTGAATATGGGATAAAGATGGGATTTGCTTGCGGTAGTGAAATAAGCCGCTCTATGATCTTTGATCGGAAGAATTATTTTTATCCTGACCTCCCTAAAGGATATCAACTTACTCAGGATAAAACCCCAGTCTGCATAGGAGGATCAATTGAGATAAAGAAATCTAATGGTGAGAAACGGGCAGTAACTTTAAACCGGGTTCATCTTGAGGAAGATGCCGGGAAATCGATGCATCAGGAAGGTGCCGATACCCTCGTTGATCTTAACCGGGCTGGGGTACCTTTAGTCGAAATTGTTACTGAGCCAGATATTCACTCAGCTGAAGAAGCAGGCATGGTATTGGCCGAAGTAAGAAAAATAGTTCAATATCTGAAGATCTGTGATGGAAATATGGAGGAGGGATCATTGAGGTGCGATGCAAATGTCTCTGTTAGAAAAAAAGAAGACACTGAGCTTGGGAAGAAGGTTGAGATTAAGAATATGAATTCTATCCGCAATGTTCAGAAAGCAATTGAATACGAAATTAATAGACAAATCAATGATCTAGAAGCCGGGAAGGATATTATATCAGAAACCAGAACATTTGATGCCAGCAATGGAAAAACATATGGCATGCGGACGAAGGAAGAATTAAACGACTACCGTTATTTCCCTGATCCGGATTTAAGCCCTGTTCTTGTATCCGAGGAGTGGCTTGAAAGCATTAGAAAAGATATGCCTGTATTACCCAAAGAACTCACTCATTCACTAATGAATGATTACAATCTTCCTGAATATGATGCTAATATATTGACGGAAACGAGGGAGCTGGCTGACTATTTTACCCAGGTTTGCACATGTACCGAAAATTATAAATCAGCCTCAAACTGGATCATGGGCCCTGTAAAATCCTATATGAATGAAAATAATGTTGAAATCATGGATTTTTCTGTTTCAGCTGATCAACTTGGATCAATTATTCAATTGGTTGATAAAAAGGTTATATCGCATGATTCAGCTTCAAAACTGGTTTTTCCGGCTTTATTGAAAAATCCCGGATTAAATATTCATTCTTTTATAAAGGATAAGGGATTAGATGCAACATTAGAATCTGATCAGTTAGATGAACTCATCGGTGACATTCTGGAAGAATTCCCTGATAAGGTTGAGGCCTATAAAAAGGGGAAAAAGGGATTGATTGGTTTTTTTGTAGGTGAAATAATGAAACGTACCAAAGGAAAGGCTGATCCAAAAGTTGCCAATACTATTCTAAGGGAAGCTCTCAAATGATTTTTTTTATGTAAACTTACAGTTCTAATTAAAGATTACTTGTATGAGAGTTTTTTCAGCAGTCATTATTTTAATAAGTCTTTTATCATGTTCCTCAGCACAAGATAAGAGTTCTGATAAGGATATTACGATATCTGGCAAAATTGAGAAAATTGGCGTAGGTGATGTGCTCCTTGAACATTTTAATGGCAATTCTCTTAATGTAGTTGATACCCTGACAGTAAATGAAGACGGGAGTTATTTTTCTAATTACAAGCCAGATGAGCCCGGATATTACCGGCTTAATTTTTATCAAACACAATTCGTAAATATATTATTCACCGGGGTACCCATTGTTGTAAACGTTGATGGGAGTAATCCAACTGCCTTTTTTGAGATCCTCAATTCAGAGGAAATGACATATTTAACTGAACTAAACTCCATTATGGAGAGTTTCCAGATAGAGGCCCGGCAATTAAATGAAGAATTTGGAGCAGCTGCCAGGGAAAAAGATGAAGTTAAAATGGCGGAATTAAGAGATAAGTTCATCGAGATGCAAACTGAGACTAATGAGGTGATAAAAAATAAGATTCGTGAAATGAGCCCATCTATTGCAGTACTGCAAGCTGTAAATTATATTGATAAAGACCAGGAATTTCCATTTATCGACAGCATAGCTCAGGTTATTAATGTGGAAATTCCGGATTATAAGATCAAAAGGGACTTTATCGAAGAGATTGAAAAACTTAGAAAGCTTGCTGTCGGTTCTCCTGCACCGGATATATCCTTGCCTGATCCGGATGGGAATATCGTAAAACTTTCATCATTGAAAGGATCTTATGTCTTAATTGATTTCTGGGCATCCTGGTGTGGCCCCTGCCGTAAAGAAAATCCAAATGTAGTGCGCTTATACCAGCAATATCATGACCAGGGATTTGAGATATTTGGTGTATCGTTGGACAGGAAAGCCGAAGATTGGGTGAAGGCAATTAAAGATGATGGACTTACCTGGACACAAGTTTCAGATCTAAAATATTTTGAATCTGAAGCAGCGAGAGAATATAACATCAATGCCATCCCGGCTACCGTTCTTCTGGATAGAGATGGGAATATAATTGCTAAGAACCTCAGGGGTAAAATGTTGGAGAATAAATTAGCTGATTTGTTTTAATCCAGCTTTTTTTTTCAGGAAGGTATATCAAACAAAATCTTTAGTTGATCCCAAAGCTTTCGTTTCAGAATATTATCATCTTTGGTTTTATCAAGCGGATCACACCACACAAGCCTATTGTTCAAATATGAGTCTGTGATATATTTTTCTGATTTAAAAAGTGCCGATAGATTGTCGGGGATCTGATTTAAAAACGCAATGATTTTACAATTATCGAAGTTTTCAATGGAAAGGCCTTTTGCATCTTTCTGGTAAAGATTTTTAACTTCTTTGTGGTCAATATGAACCGAAATAAGGACTTTATGAAGGAATTTCTTATCTGTCTCAGGTATTGCGGCATGATCTGAATAATCCAGAAGCAAAATAGTTTCGCCCTTATATAATTCCTTTACCTCGTAGTTATCATCTTCCTGGCTATACGGATTGGTTTGATTTTCACTCTTCCTTTCATCGATCAAATAGATTTCTTCATCGATAAGATATTTTAAAAAAATACTTTCGTTATTCATTCCTGAGTTTTCCTAAAGAATCATTATTTAGTAGACATTTTCATATAATAAATGGAACGGTGATTATTTGTTCCATCCGAATTTTCCAACCAGTGGGACAAAGCTAAAATAGTCAAAATATTCTTTGGATATTTTATTTTCACCCTTTTTAGTGACTTTAACCATCCTTTGCAATTCGTTATCACCAACCGGTATCACCATAACGCCTCCGATGCGGAGTTGATCAATAAGTGGTTGTGGAAGTGTTGGTGCCGCTGCTGTAATAATTATTTTATCAAAGGGTTTAAAAGCAGGTAATCCTTTTGTCCCATCTCCACAGAAAAAATGTGGTTTATATCCCATGGAAGGAAGAAATATTTTGGTCCTGTCATAAAGTTTTTTAATATATTCAATGGTATATACTTCAGCACCCATTTCCATAAGAATGCATGCCTGATATCCTGAGCCGGTCCCTATTTCAAGAACTTTATCTCCATTCTGGATCTTTAACAATTGGGTTTGAAAAGCAACGGTGAAAGGTTGTGAAATAGTCTGACCCTCTCCGATTGGAAATGCTTTATCCTGATATGCATGTTCAAGAAATGCCTTGTCAAAAAAATAATGCCTTGGAACTTTACCCAAAGCATTCAATACATTCTCATCAGTGATGCCTTTACCTTCTACTATTCGAACCAGTTTTTTCCTTAGTCCCCTATGTCTGTAACTGTCTTCCAACATGATTAATCAATATGGTGATAAAGTTACCGCTATTGATTAAATAAATTTATCCTGACAGCCTGTATTTTACAGGTAATTTTGAATAAAGAACAAATAGAATCAATCCGGTTAAATACCCGATTAATGCACCGACAATAATATCACCAGGGAAATGGACGCCTACATAAATTCTGCTATATGCAACCAATCCTGCCCATATAAAGAGGATCGAGGCATGCTTGAACTTGGTTCTGAAGAAAAAGTATAACATGGTTGCAAGCGCAAATGAATTGGAGGCATGGGATGACGCAAATCCATATTGACCACCGCAACCATCAACTACATGAACGAGATGCGATATTGAAGGATTGTGACATGGCCTTAGACGTTCAAAGAACGGTTTCATAAAACTGGAAGTAAACTGATCCGAAACAGTAATTGCCATAACAATGAATATGATTAGAATTATCCCATTTAATTTGTATTTCCAAATTAGCCAGATAATGAGAAGAAGATAGAAAGGATACCAGGTTTGTTGGTAAGTGACCCAGTGCATGATAAAGTCAAAAGTATCATTATGGAATCCATTCAGGAAAAGAAAGAGCAATTCGTCTATGTTCTTTAAGAAATCAAGCATCCATTTTGTTTTATAAACCTAGAAAATCTAGGTATAAAATTGAACAATTAAAATATTTCTCCAATACGCTCTGAGTTTAGAATGGATATCCAATGGCCAGGTTAAATATCA
Organism: uncultured Cytophagales bacterium; assembly: GCA_942491935.1. GTDB lineage: Bacteria > Bacteroidota > Bacteroidia > Cytophagales > Cyclobacteriaceae > JAGTVG01. The sequence continues at coordinate 70,013 of CALOCZ010000034.1, read as the reverse complement.
ATTTATCTATCCCGGTAATTCTATCCGTATTATATTGTGTGAACCATTTATATCCTTGAGGAAGTGCCGGATCATATATTCTGAAACCCATATCCAACCTAAGCAGGAGGAAAGTGAAATCAAATCTTCCTCCCACTCCTGCACCGATAGCTATTTCTTTGTAAAAACGATTAAATTCAAAATTGGCCCCAGGCCTCTGGACTTCACCCTTGAAAGTCCAAACATTTCCGGCATCTACAAAAAGGGCCGTATGGAAAAATCCAATAATTTGTGTCCGGAGTTCAAAATTAGCTTCCAAAAGAATTTCTCCCGGTTGTTCAAAGTTGTCGTTATAATTAAGAACTGGGCCTGTGTCTGTATAGATCGTATCGATATTTGCAAAGGATCCGGGCCCAAGCCGCCTGGGCCTCCATGCCCTGTTGCTGTTGCTACCACCACCAAAAAGATATTTTTCATAGGGTAATACTTTGCTTCCACCATAAGATTTTGCCACTCCGGCTCTAAGCCTGTAAGCAATTTTAGTTTTTGGAGATATAGACTGGTATTTCCGGTAATCCGCAACAAATTTTACGTATTTATATAATTGCAGACCTGATGTGTCACTACCTTCAAAATCGATATCAAAAGCATTCAGTACGGTCCCACCAGCCTCTATTGTATATTTGAGGAATGCAGCTTTTCGGCTGAGATATGAAGTGTATTGATTAAAATTAATGGTTTTTGAAAAACGTGATGAAAGGACCAGTGATGGCGTAAAGGTTCGCCAGAAATTATTCCCCCGTGCTTGGATCTCGTCAAGCGCCTGTTGAAATAGAGAATCCTGTATTGTTGACCGGATGAGGCTGATATCGGCAATGCGGATGTTAAACAATTTTTCAAGGTTCTTCTGCCAGGAATAATTTATATATAAATTAAAACCGGCCCTTTTATATTCATTTCGATTAGTGTATGCAAAACCAGATACGATACTGGTCTTGGGATTAAACTGGCCGAATCTTGATTTATATTTATTTCCAATTGGAAGCAGGAACTGTGGAAATATCAAGCTCATAAATGCACCTGCCTCTAGACTTGTATATATCTGTGATCTATCGGTGGCTGAAGCTACCCCTTCATATCCAATGGTACCTGAGATCTCAAGATTTTCAAGGCCGTTAAAAATATTTCTGATTTTTAAGGTCAGGTTATAAAAGGGACCAGGTAGTCCTTCAGTTACATTCACACCCGCTTCATTCGACATCTGATATTTCTTCAGCGGACTTGTAAATATATTTGTAATAAAGTGATCCCCGATGGTATCATAGTATATGTTTACAAACTTAAAATTATCCAGATTTAGTAGTTGCCGCTGCGTTGAAAGCATTTCCTGACGGCTGAATTTATGTCCGGGATATTGGAATACCCTTCGGTCAAGTATTTTCTTTGAGTAATTGTCCTTAATGTATTTATATGTGATACCATTATACACTTCATGAAATCTTTTCAGGTTTCTTGATGTGGATGTAACATCAGTGGTGAAAATTACCGAGTCAATGGTATAGATCTTATGGTTTGTATTTTCTGCAGGTTTAAGGACCTTTAGTTCAATAGCCATTTTGTGATCTCCAATAGTAGTATCTACCACATAGTTTATATATTGCCTGCTGAATCCGTAATAACCATTGTTTTGTAGTAATCGCTCAATTCTAGTACGCTCTTCCGTTAAATTTTCCTGGTTATATCTATCTCCGGTTTTTAATAGACTCTCCTTTTCACTGGCAAAGATCAGGCTATCAATACTTTTATCTCCAGTATTATAAATGATGGTATCAATAATATGAGGCCTTCCTTCATTGATCAAGTAGGACATATATACCAATTTGTTCTCTACCCTCATTCCCAGTTCAGTTTCAGCATTGAAAAATCCCTGAGTATTCAGGTAGGTATTTATTTGTTCTACGGTAGCTTCAGCCAGAATGTCGTCGTATATGGCCAGTGGTTCACCAAGGCGCATTAAAAAATTACCCTCATTGATGGAGCGATCTATTTTATCAAGCTTCTTTGTTTTCTTATCGGTAAGCCGCCCTGCCTTTTTTGGCTTTTCTGTATTATAAAGGGCTATTTTTTCGTCATATTTTAAACTTGTGATTTCTTTTTTATTATTTAATTTATCAATGTCATGGGATTTCATACCCCACTGATAAAAATATACCCATGGAGACAGATTTAAGATTGGGATCCGCCTGTTTTTTTTCTGTTTATAAAATTCAGACAGCTTTTCTTTAGAAGTTTCATCATTGCCTTTTATTTTTTGATTATATATCAGATATTCATCTTTCTGAAGATATCTTGTACCAAGACATCCTGAAAGATATACATGGATAATAAATACAAATAATAAATAACTAATCCTTTTCAACCTTCTATATCTATGACTTCGAGGCAAAAGTTAAAACACATTAAATCGCTGCAATTAAAGAAATACCAGAAACAAGAACAAAAATTTTTAGTTGAAGGAGAAAAGAGCGTGCTAGAAATACTCAATTCCCACTATAAAATTAACATTTTATTGGCTACCAAACGATTTCTGGAGATATATCAGACTATAATTCCTGAAAATAGTTATGATGTCGAAGTGGTATCTGAGAAAGAATTGGAGAAAACCGGTACGCTTAAGACGAATAATGCTGCCCTCGCAGTTGTGGAAATTCCTAAAGCAGTTGATTTTGATGAAAAAAAAGTCAGCCTATTACCTGTTTTTGAAAATCTTCAGGATCCGGGAAATCTTGGAACTATTATAAGGACCTGTGACTGGTATGGATTGGATACCATTATTTTATCCGAAGATTCAGTGGATGTGTATAATTCCAAGGTCATTCAGTCCAGTATGGGCTCCTTTACACGTGTAAATGTGTTATACAAAGATTTGAAATCCTTTTTAAATCAGACCAACATTCCAGTTATTGGTACCCGGCTGGATGGTGAAAATCTATATGATTTTTCCTGGCCGGAAAGGGTAATTGTTATTTTTGGAAATGAGTCAAAAGGAATTTCAGATGATCTGGATCCTTTTATAACGGCCGGGGTCTCAATTCCCAGATATGGATCTGCCGAATCCCTGAATGTAGGGATAGCCACTGCCGTGGTATTGGATAATATTCGCCGATCCAACTTTTGAATTTCTCTGCGCGTTAAAATCGTAGAAATTAAACGGAGTTACAGGCTCTCTGGTTTGCCCGATCACTTCCGGGTAGAAATATGTGTTCAAGATAAGATAGCCTCTTTTGATCATGTCGATCAATCAACCTGAAAATTTCCTCACTAAGTTCCTTAATGAATTATGAAGGGTTGCATGCTTTTATGAGCGTTTTAAGTAATGAAAAAGAATTATATTTGTAAAAATGGAAGAGGATGAAGGAAAGATTTTTTGTTCTTGTTTTTATATTAATGATTTTTATAAGGTTCAAAAGATGATCGTTGCAAAATAATGTATCTTTTTATGCCTGATAAGTAGTTTTAGGAGGTTTTTGTGATTTTAACTGACCTTCATAATTCAACAATTCATTAACACCTTATAATTAGTGGATGTCCCAAATGATATCAGCATATGCAATCCTGTATCCATTTCTCATTACAGAAAAACCCAAAGGATAATTGTCGACACAAGGGCTCTCGCTTTGATGCATTTAGAGATTCATTAACACATCCCTACCTATGTTCATTTAATGAACGATATTCATTAAATGTCCTTTATTGGTTTCGTTATTAGTTAGTTGATTAGAAAATCAGAAAGTTATTTCATCCGGTTTATCAGAGGAAGAGAAGATTCCAGGCTAAAAAAAAGATTTATCAAGTCCGGCTTCATCAGCCATCTGATTGGCAAATTCTTTGCCAAGGTAATTGTCAATCAGGTAGCGGCCCAGATAGATCAAGGGTGTGAGTACAATGGCAACGATAAATTTATATATGTAATTTATTATTCCGACAGAAATGATCTGTTCCATATTCCAATTTCCAAAAACATAAAATGCAATTCCTAATACGACAAAGGAATCGATGAACTGAGAGATCAACGTAGAGCCTGTCGCCCTGAGCCAGATCATTTTCCCTCCAGTCAATCCCCTTATTCGCTGGAAAATAAATACATCAAGTAATTGAGCAATCAGAAAGGCGACGAGGGATCCGATAATAATCCCCAGACCTTGCCGGAATATTTTCCTGAAAGCGAAATCAATATTAAATGAATTACCGGCATCATCCATATTATTCAGATCAAGCCAGAATGCTGCAGGTGAAAGGTTAGTGACCAGGAAAATTACGAAAAACATATAGGCAATAAAACCAGCTGTCAGAAAACTGATCTTTTTTACACCTTCTTTCCCATAATACTCATTGATTATGTCGGTAGTCAGGAAAACCACTGGCCAGATAATGACACCTGCAGTCAGATTAAAACTTAGTGGATTCTCGAGTAAGATATTGATTTGGACAGGTTCAAATCCCATAGTCTCTTCCAGCGAAAAAATCTTCACCCCGATCATCTCAGCCATAATGGCATTCGTCAGAAAGATTCCGCTTAAGATGATGAAAAGGTTAGTCCTTTTATCCTTTATGATAAATTTTTTATCTTTCAAATCGATTTCAATATTCGCTTACATCGACAAAATTACCCTCAATGGCAAGGTAAGTTTCAGGGAATATACTCCTGGCTTCTTCTAGTAGTGGCTCAAGTTCCCTGTACCTTACAGAATAATGACCAATAAGTAGCTTTTTTGTTTCGGCTTTTTTGGCAATTTTTCCTGCCTGTTCCGCGGTACTGTGATAGGTCTTGTCTGCCCTTTCTTTCATCTCATTAGTAAAAGTAGCCTCATGGTACAGGAGGTCAACTCCTTTAATTACCGGAATTATATTTTCATCGTATTTCGTGTCTGAGCAGTAAGCATAGCTTCTTGAATTTTTAGGAGGTAATGTAAGATCAGAGTTTTTATAAATCAACCGGCCGTCTTCGTCGTAGATATCTTCCCCTTTTTTTAGTTTCCCCAAATTAGCTACACTGAAGTCTTCGGGTATTTTGGCTTTATTAATACGTATGGGTTTTGGATTTTCACGAAACAGGAAGCCACTGCAAAATATCCTGTGGTTCAAAGAAAACTTCTCAACAGTCAGGTTTTTATTTTCTAATAGGTGATTATCTTCCATTTGGTCTAAGAAAGTATAATTGATCTTAAAATTCAGAACGGTTTCAGAATGTTTCAATTGCAGGTTGATAATCTCTTCCAAAGGAGAAGGACAAAATATGTCAAGATCATGCTTCCGGCCAAATAAATGCATTGTCGATATTAGGCCAATAAGGCCAAAATAATGGTCGCCATGAAGGTGACTAATAAAAATATGACTGATTTTATTGATTTTCACCCTTGCTTTTCCCATTCGCAGCTGCGTTCCTTCCCCGCAGTCGATCAGGAAATAGGAATTGTTCACTTGCAGGACCTGAGCGGTCTGATTTCTGTTAAATGCAGGCGCAGCAGAATTGGAGCCAAGTATTTTTAATCTGAAAGTCAATATATGCCTACCTTATCCCTTTATTCTTCTTCTTTTTCTTCCAATGCAGAGAGGATGGCCTCAATAGCTTCAGCTACGCTTGTGGCTATATTCAAAACTGAATCAAGTTGAGAGATTCTGACCAATTTCAATACGTGGTCATTCACATTTGCAATCACAAAAAATCCATTTGATTCACTAAATACCCTGTTGCCAACAAGGATAGCACTTAATCCGGAAGAATCTGTATATTTTACTTCTCCCAGGTCAAGGATCAGGTTCTTTATACCCTCGGCATTAATTGTTACCAGTTCAGATTTTAGATTAGGAGCAAGTACAGTATCCAGTTTTTCTTCCTGAAGCTTCAGGACTGTATATTGCTCTTGTTTATCGATTGTGTATTTCATAGGGGCTTTGGTTCATATGATTACACCAATTTAAGGATATTTTCATAAATTCTATCCGAAATGTTTGAATAATCAGACTTTTGAAATTTCTCACCAGTAAAGTTTTCATATAATTCGATATACCTGTTCGATATAGAAGTAATTACTTCATCAGTCATTTCAGGTATGGTTTGTCCCTCTAGACCCTGGAAGCCATTACTAATCAGCCATTGACGAACAAATTCTTTTGATAACTGCTTCTGAGATTCTCCATTGGCCTGTCTTTCATCAAAGCCATCTGCATAAAAATACCTTGAAGAATCCGGGGTATGTATCTCATCGATCAGATATATCTGACCATCATATATACCGAATTCGTATTTTGTATCTGCAAGGATGAGGCCTTGTTCTAAAGCAGATTCTGAGCCGTGTTGAAAGAGCTTTCTGGTATAATCCTCTAATTTGGTATATATACTTTCCTCGACCAGTCCTTGCCTGATTATTTCATCCCGGGAGATATCTAAATCATGCCCTTCTTTTGCCTTTGTAGTTGGTGTTAAAATGGGTTCGGGTAATCTGTCATTTTCTTTAAGTCCATCAGGCATAGGTACTCCGCAGATTGTCCTTTTTCCATCCCTGTATTCTCTCCAGGCATGACCTACTACATATCCCCTGATCACCATTTCAACTTCCAGGGCAGCACATTTTTTCCCTGCAGAAACGTTTGGATCGGGATTTTCTTCCAGCCAGTTAGGGACAATATCCGCCGTGGCTTTCAATGCTTTGGCAGCGATCTGGTTTAAGATTTGCCCTTTATATGGGATAGGCCTTGGAAGTACGACATCAAATGCCGAGATCCTGTCAGTTGCAATAATCACGAGTTTTTTATCAAAATGATAAACATCTCTTACTTTGCCGCGATAAAAATCAGTTTGACCTTCAAAAGTATAGTTGGTTTCTTTTAGTCCTTCTGTCATTTTTTTTATTGTTTTTATTTTTTAACTATTAAAATATGAATAAGTTTTTAAAAAGTTTCTTCACTGACTAACTTATTATTCTCATAAGTTTCTTTTTTTATTATTTCCCCCTTTTTGTCAAAATAGATCCATTCTCCAACTTTTCGGTTCGCTGTATATTTGCCTTTGGATTTCATGCCGCCATTCTCATAATATGAAATTAATTCCCCATGTTTTTTATTGGATTTATAGGCCGTGGTTTCTTTTAGGTTCCCATTTGGATGGTATTCCATTACAGTTCCCGAGATCTGATCAAAAACGAAAGGTTCTTCTTTTATTAGTTTCCCTTTTTTATCATAATATAGCCTTGGGCCATTCAATTTGCCTTTTGAATAGGACTCAATGAGGCTGTCTTTCTTATTGTCATAATAATACTCCCATGTGTTGGCGGGAAGGCCATCGACCATGTATTTCTCAGCTTTCAGGGTTTTATTTAAATGGTATTCCAGAATTTCCTGATTTGCCCCTTCAGCTGAAAATTTTACTCTTTTTTTAACGGATCCGCTTTCATAATAATACAGACTTTCGCCAACGCGAACCCCTTCCTGATATTTATTGGTAGATTGGATCTTTCCTGATTCAAAATATGTCGTCGCAATTCCATCGATCTTGCCATTACTATAGTATCCTTCCTTGATAAGCGTGCCACTTTGACTATAGGATTTGAAATCCCCGTTTCTCTCGCCTTTTTTATTCCGGTATATGGTATTGAGTTGTCCATTCGGATAGTATGTTTTAAAAAAGCCGTCCAGCATACCTCCATCATACTGAGCTTCGGATTTCCGGTTCCCGCTTTCATAATATTCAATATCCTCCCCCTGTTGCAGCCCATTAAGATAGTGGATCTCTTTGCTGGTCTTGCCGGAAGTATAATACTTTTTGACCAGTCCATTCAACTCACCGTTGATGAAATGGCTTTCACTCATGATCTTTCCATCCCCGTAATACTGGCTTACTTTGCCTGTTAGGGAATCATTTTTAAATTCAGCTGACTGCAATATTTGACCATTCTCATCATATACAAACATCTCGCCGTTCTTCATGTTATCTGAAAACTGAATGACTCTTTTTTTACCACCTGAACGGTAGAATTCGGTAAAAGCACCTGATTTCAAGCCTTGATCATACGTGCCGGTTAGAGCAGGTTCCCCGGTAATATAGAAGGTCTTATAGTCTCCGTCAATTAAGGAAGAATCATTGTTTAGGATGGTATAAGTCTCTTTCACCTGGTCAACAGTATCATAATATATAATTACTTTCTGCTGCCCCTGACAGAATTGATAGGAGGTGATTAGAATAAATATGAAAAATATTGTCCGGACCATCAAAATCAATTTAGGTTCGAAATTAAATAAGGCAACTGAGAATCGGTGGACTTTCGATTTAATTTTAATCAGAATATTAATAATTTTCTAAAACGATTGCTGAAGCCCCACCTCCGCCATTACATATTCCGGCTACACCGATGTTTTTATTAGTTGCCTTAAGGGTATTGGCCAATGTACCTGTAATTCTTGCACCGGAGCAACCAATGGGATGACCAATTGATACTGCACCTCCGTGCACATTAACTATTTCGGGATCAAGGTCAAGGAGTTTATTGTTAGCGAGAACAACTACGGAGAAAGCCTCATTGATCTCATAAAAATCAACCATATCCTGGGTAATTCCTGCATTCTGTAGTGCTTTTGGTATCGCAATAGAAGGCGTTGTTGTGAACCATATTGGCTCCTGGGCAGCATCAGCGAACCCAAGGATTTTTGCCAGGGGGGATAGGTCATATTCCTCAACGGCTTTTTTACTTGCCAGGATAACAGCTGAAGCCCCATCATTGATAGTCGAAGCATTGGCCGCCGTAACGGTTCCTTCTTTTGAAAAAACTGGCTTAAGCTCAGGTATTTTATCGAAATTCACAAATTTGATTTCTTCATCTTCATCCATGATTAAAGGGTCTCCTTTTCGCTGGGGAATTTCAACTGGGACGATCTCTTTTTTGAGGAATCCATTTTTGGTTGCTTCAATTGCTTTTTTATAGGATTTTATAGCGAACTCATCCTGCTCTTCCCGGGATATTTTCATGTCACTGGCAGTATGATCGGCACAATTTCCCATGGCGAACTGATGATAAGCCTCCCATAGACCATCTTTTTGTAATCCATCGATCAATTCAGCATTGCCATATTTATACCCAAACCGGGCTTTTGGAATATAATAAGGAATATTAGACATGCTTTCCATTCCTCCTGCAACCACAATATCGTTGGTTCCAAGCATAATAGACTGTGCACCTATCATTATAGATTTCATACCTGAGGCACAAACCTTGTTTATTAAGGTACACGGGATATTATATCCAAGGCCTGCTTTGAGTGCGGTCTGACGAGCTGGTGCCTGTCCCAGGTTGGCTGGAATAACATTGCCAAGAAACACTTCCTGGACCTTTTCTGGCCCAATACCTGCTCTTTCCAGGGCGCCCTGTATAGCATGTGCACCTAAGTCTATAGCTGTAAAATTAGCCAACATTCCACCAAACCTGCCAATTGGTGTCCGGGCGGTTGAAACGATAAATACTTCTTCCATGTTTATAGGGATTAATGCTTCCTTAAGTTAGTGTTTTTATTGATCAGATGCAGGAATTACAGGATGAATTCCGGATGTTTCAGCTACCAATCTGGTTTACTATTGTCTTTTGGTTTCTTAGACTTTTTCTTGTTTTGCTGAATGTATTGTATTTCATTGTTTCTTAAAGCTTCAAGGATCATTTTGGCCATTTCTTCCGAAATCTCCATTTCTTCGGTTTCCTGAGGTTGTGGCTGGGCTTGTTCCTCTTCATTTTCTTCTTCAGACTCCTGTTGCTCCTGTTGTTGCTGTTCTTCTTGTTGTTCCTGTTCCTGTTGTGGATTCTGCTGGTTTTGTTGCTCTTCCTGGTTCTGTTCTTCTTCGTTTTCCTGGTCCTGCTGTTGTTGCTGCTGGTCCTGATTTTGATCCTGCTGATCCTGGTTTTGCTGATCTTTGTTTTGTTGGTCCTGGTTCTGTTGTTGTTGATTTTCCTCCATCAACCTTTTTAAAAGTTCATAGTTATATCTGGCGTCATTGTTTCCGGGATCTGCACGCAGGGAGTTTTTAAACTCCTCCAGGGCTGCATCGTATTTACCCGTATTTGTGGCTATCACACCAAGTTGTTGATGGGCAATTGATTTAACGCTTTTATCACCGGATTCAGTTAATTTAGCATAATGGAATTGAGCATTTGAGGTATCTTGTGCCTTGAAGTATGCATTTGAAAGATTTAGAAGGATTTTATCATTATTCTCACCCAGTGAATCAAATAGAAAGCTATAGTTTTTAATGGCTTCCCCGTAATCTCCATCATTGTAGGCTTTGGCTGCCTCATCTTTCACCCTGTTTATCGTGGCGATCTCGTTAATATCGTCAGTGAAGATGACCAATAATATGTATAGGATTAAATACTTCATACTTTTATCGGTTTAACACTTGTTATCAAATCAAAAACGATAAGCACAAAGGCGATTGCAAGAAAATAAAAATATTTGTTAGCAGAGACATCCATAACCCTGGCATCTCTCAGCTCTCCTTCAATTTGATTTATCGTATTTATTAAACGCGTCAAATCATTCTGGGATTCATTGATCTCATAATATTTGCCTTCCGTTTTGATGGCGATTGATTTCAGGGCTTTTGAATTTAATTTTGTTACGACTTCTCTGCCATTTCTGTCCGTCTTAAATCCGGTCCTGGTCTGAATACGACTGCCAGAAGCAGTGCCTACTCCCAGGGTAAACAATTTAATATTTGAACTTTGAATGTCTTTGACCACATTTTCTGTCTGGTCGCCAAAATCCTCTCCGTCACTTATGAGGAGAATGATCTTTGATTTTTGTTGGAGGGTACTGCCATCGTCCTCTTCAAGTTTTTTCAAGGCCATTTGCAAGGGTGGGGCAAAATCCGTTCCAGCTTTTGGCACCAGGTTGGTATTTAAAGTTTCAATAAACAGGTTAAGGGCATTCTGGTCATAGGTGAGGGGACATTGAACAAATGCTTCAGAAGAAAAAATTATGATTCCAATACGATCAGAATTGAATGCTTTAACCAGGTTTTTGAGTTCAAATTTGATCTTCTCAAGTCTTGTTGGTTGTACATCCGTCGCATTCATCGATTCAGAAAGGTCAACGCATATGTACATATCTTTACCGACAGATTTGACTTCACGGGTGTTTTCCCCGAAACTTGGTCCTAAGAGGGCCACCAGGAGAAGGATAAAATATAAAGACCGGATAAAAACCTTATAAAAAACTTTGTTATAGCTAGTTCTAAGGCTTTTAGCAATACGAATTATACGGTAAATATAAGTCAGGTAAAGTCCTGCAAACAGCAGGATCAGAATTACTTCGAAAGTACCGATGGACCTGAACCAGATCATTCTTAAATGTTATTTATTTTACCCTATAACGGTTTTACTAATTGGCAAAGATAGAAAAGGAAATCAACAAATGGGCCTCATTGATAATTGTAATTGTTAAGAGATGTTAATTGTCTATGATTTGTATAGCAGTAAATGTTTTTATTAAGCTGTTACATTTGTTCTAATATTAGACCGACCAGTCTGTTTATGTTATTTTATATGCTTTGTTGCGGTATGACTACAAGGCAGGTATTAATTGCATATTAATTTCAGAAGAATAAAAAGAAGTAAAATGCACCTAATAATTCTCTCTATTTATAATTTCCATTTTCTTGTTTTAGAATTCTTGATCTTATACTATATTTGCATTCCTTTTTTAAGGAATAAACTTATTTCAGAACATACCCGGAGAGGTGGGTGAGTGGCTGAAACCAGCAGTTTGCTAAACTGCCGTACTCGTGAAGGGTACCGGGGGTTCGAATCCCCCTCTCTCCGCAAGACAAAAGCCTGGCACGAAGTGCCGGGCTTTTTCAATTTTCAGGCTCGCAGTAAGCTTGCTTGGTTAAGAGGTGAAAATTGAAAAAGCTGGTATCGCATAGCGATGCAGGCTTTTGTTTTTAGCCACCATCTCAGGGATCGCGATTCCCGCAGAGCGGGATGAGCAATCCCAGGCACGTTCAAGCTTGTTTGATTGAGAGGCGAAAATTGAAAGAGCTGAACTCGCAAAGCGAGTCAGGTTTTTTCTTAAGCCCCCTCTCTGGGGATCGCACCGAGGAACGAGGAGCAATCCTAAATTCTGCAATTGGTTTTTATAATGCCTCCCCTAGCAGGGATCGCTCCGAGGAACGAGGAGCAATCCCCGGCACATTCAAGCTTGCTTGATAATGTGGGCGAGAGAAACAAAAAAAGGCAATAAGGCCCGGCACATTCAAGCTTGCTTGATAATGTAAGGGAGAGAAACAAAAAAAGGCAATAAGGTTTGGCACATTCAAGCTTGCTTGATAATGTGGGCGAGAGAAACAAAAAGTGCGCACAAGGCTCGGTACATTCGGGCTGTTTGGTTAAGAGGTGAAAATTGAAAAGCTGGTATCGCATAGCGATGCAGGCTTTTGTTTTTAGCCACCATCTCAGGGATAGCGCTTCCCGCAGAGCGGGATGAGCAATCCCAAATCCTGATCCCGAAAGATTAGGTTTATACTGTAGGCTTCCGCATCAGGGATCGCTCAGCCAGAGCGGAAGCGAGAGCTGAGCAATCCACACCCTAATATTCTATACAAATTATCTCTTACTAATATGTTGGAGAACAAATTCAGTTAATCCACCTGTACCCACATCCCTGCCTGAAGTGGGTTATTTCATATTCTGTTAAAGTCTCTTTTAGATGTTTATTCAATGATTGCATCCCGAATTCCTCACTTGTGCCATGATTGATAACAACAAGGGGTTGGCCAGTATCTTCAGCATAGGTTGTCTGGATCCAGGTGCGGATGGTGTCGTCTATTCCAATGAACAGATCAGGCCCAAGTTCTGAATAATCCAACGGATCACATATACAACATGTACCCAGTCCGATGGTTTACACCAAATAATTTTCTTCACCATAAAAAGCGACACCCGGCTGGTCAATCACTTTTAATGATACAGCTATATTCCTGGCTACTTCAACAGCCGGTGTAGATTCTATCTCATATACATTGTAGAATTTCTTCGATTTGATAATATTCTCATTGGCAAGGCCGAGACCTTTACCCAGGGCATATGGAATCCCCCAGTCAGGTACTTTATCAAGTACATCATGACACCGGATGATCACCAATCCATTATCTTCTATCCATTTTTTCTTTTCATTAACGACTCTTGAATAATTATCCTTCGCGGGAATGGGTGCTCGTAAATAATCACTTTTATCTGCATCAAGGTCCCAGTGCGTATAGAAGGCTGGCTCATGAACAATAAGCGTGTTTACACCTGCATCGACCACTTCTTTTAGTGTTTTCCAATAAGGCATCCAGGCCGTACCGATCTTCGTGATTTTAGTTTTTGGGTCACCGATTACGATCCGATCAACCGAGGGTTCATCTACTTCTATTATGGACCTCAGATATTTATTAAGATCTTCTGCTGTCATATTGTCCAAATTAATTTGACTTTTTCCGGGAGTATATATCATACTTGCGGCTGCCCCCAACCCGGTCATTCGAATAAATCCTCGTCTTTTCATTTTAATTAATTTTGAAGTTCAGATCCGTTTGGATTCTGTAATTATAAATTTGGAAAATTTCTCCCAGGCATTATTTGTCTATAATAGCTATTCAAAACAGGAACGAATATGCCACCCTTAAGCAGAACTATGAAATTCACATTCTTAATATATTTTCAATTTAGTAAATAAAATTCAGTCAATCTTAAAAATATTTTCTCGCCTTCTTTTTATAATCAATAAATGCTGACCCAAATCTATCCTCTAAAAAGTTCTCTTCACCCCGTATGATCATATGATAGACGCAGATGCTATATAATCTCAGCAAGATTATGTAGATATTAAATGTGCATATAATCGAAGCTATAGTCCACAGGTAAAAGCCTAGATACATCGGATTTCTGCTGAATTGATATATCCCGGTTGTTTTTAAAACAGTATCTTCCTTCGGCAATCCAAGCCTGGTGGATTTTCCTAATCCAATAGAACTTATAACAATTAGCTCCAGGCCAATGATTCCTGCTGTATAAGAAGCATACAATTGATAAACCGAAGTGACATTATCAATAATATTTACATCAATAATTGACAAAAGATAAATGATCCAGGTTATATAGCCCGCTATTGTGCCGGTATAAAAGATAAAAGGATGAATGGTTGTTTTACCTATCAGATCCATATTGCATGGTAAATTAACATTCAACGTAATTAATACATATTTACAATAGCAAATTATTTTTCTGTGGATAATATGTTGGTATTATAGTTATCGCTGCTGGTACTACTTCTTTCCTTCCAGTATGTTCTCAATCGCTCTTCTCCCTGCTTTCACAGCCCAGGATTTCAACTGTGATCGTTCCTCTTTGAAATCCATTAAGGGTACAGCATGACCACATGAAGTTTGTACTAAATCGATCTCCATTTCAATTATTTGCCTTGAACCAGGGATATTTGGAAATAAACCAATATGTTCCTTATATATAGTGTCTCTCGGATGATGAATTTTTGCATTGCCATAAAGTCGCAGAATCATTGGTTTTCCTTCGAATGCGCAAAACATGATCGTCATTCTGTCATTTCTCAAAAGGTGAGCCGCTGTTTCGTTTCCACTTCCCGTAAGATTGAGCCAGACAATTTTATTTTTGTCAATTACCCGGAAGGCATCCATCCCTTTGGGAGATATATTAATTCGTCCAGAAGAAGCAGCTGTTCCAACAAAGAATATCTTCTGATTTTCAATAAATTCTTTGTGATCCTGAAGTATTTCATTGAAGCGTTTTCCCATTTTATATTTTACAGTTTTAACATAATGTTTGGATACAATTTTGTAAACATATTTGATTTATTATGAAAAGGAAATATTCTTCTCTCTTGAATAGGCCAGATCATTCAGGAAACCTTCCAATCTTATACGTATCTTCTGGTTTTCATTTTGTACTTCCTGAATTGCTCTCCAAATCTATTACTTAGGAATCTTTCCTCGCCTAAAATGATAAAATGATATATAAGTAGACTATATAACCCTAGTAGGAAGATGGTGGCATTTAAAAAATAAATCATACCAGAAATTGTCAGGAGATTGAAACCTACATACATTGGATTTCGACTGAATTTATAAATTCCTTTGGTTTTAAGATTTGTATTCTCAACTGGCAATCCAAGACGAATTGATTTTCCTAAGCCAAAAGAGCTCAGCAAGATCAATAATAATGCAACTATTGTAATGAAGTAGGATGTGTAAAGTAGGTATATGTGGGATGAACCATTGAGAATATCGTTACCAGATAATGCTAGAATATATAGGATCCAGATTATATATCCTGCGATTTTCCCCGAATAAAATAAAATCGGATGTATAGTGGACTTCCCAATTATAGCCATTTCATTGAATAATATAAATTGAATGCTATAATACAATAAAATCACAAGAAGATATTTTTTTGATTCGGTTGATTGACATTTTGTAAACCTATTATGTTTTAATATGAATTGGAAATATTCGCTCATATTGGAGAGACTAGAATATTCCATTGGACAGCATCGCTTAATATCAAAAATAATTGGGGACTTATATCATTATATTAATTGTATTTTAACTATTTTAAATTACCCTCAGTTGTGAACTTGAATAAAATATTTCAATTGTTTTTTGGAATTTAAAATCATATCCTTATATTCAATTCCATTTTTTTTTGAAGGACGCTCAATCTTCAACAGAAACTATTTCATCATGGATTATATCATTTTACTGATCATCTGGATTTTTTTTTCATTTATTGTAGCCTCATATTCCAAAAACAAAATCCTGGGATACTGGGGTGGATTTTTTACATCGCTACTTTTTAGCCCTGCAGTTGGATTGATCATATCACTTATGTCGAAAGATTGCAAATCTTTCTTTTGCATGCGATTTGGGAAACGAATGAAAGCCATAAAAGTAGAAGAGAAAAAGGGGAACAGGGATGTTGCGCTTGAAAAGGTAATGGATATAGCGCACTGGCTACAGAGAATTATCAATTCATCGAAAAGACCTGAGCATTATTTCCTGTACAGGGAGCGAATAGAAGATAAGATCCTGGAATTGGGTGGCGAGGTTCCGGAAGCGTGGCAAGAAACTTCTCTTAACTAGGAAATACATTAAGTAGACTGGTCTAATAAATGTCCCGGGAATTTTCCATAAATCAGGAAGATTTAATAAGCCCCATCCACGTCAATATATAAACCCTAATCCGTTTTATTGGAAAATTTATATTAAAAAATTCAACTCAGCTTTTCGATTTATTGTATCAGTTGTTAAAGACCTCAGCGTTTACTGTCTCTTCAGCAAGTTTCCTGTACTTTTCCGCCTCCTCAGGCATTCCCATTTTTGTAAGCAGAGTAATAAGGTCCCTGTAATCTTCTTTAAAGTAATAGGTCTGTTGCTCCTCAAGACGATAGTAAAGTTCCTTTGCTTTTTCCCAATCACCACTTTTTACCGCCTTATTGATATGCTCAAGTTCAACAAAATCGTAGTTCATGACAAAAGTATCGCCAGGCTTTCGGTTCACAAATTCAGGATAGTTCACAACCCTGTAGGGTGACCTGGCCTTATCCACCAGAACAGGTATAGAAGCATTTCCCTTTTCATCGATATGTGTCAGGAACATGTCTGTATGAGCACCAAAGATCTTGGAAACAAATACCGTCCATTTGCTATTGGGTGACCAGGCATGCCATGAATTCATGGAATTGAAATTACACTCCAGTTTTTTGCCTTGGCCTCCTTCAGCTGGCACGATAAATAATCTGCTATCAGGCATCAGAAGCATGAAATTCTCTGCCTGGCAGTAAATGATCCATTTCCCATCGGGGGATATGGCCGGGAAATAATTGCTTTTCCCATTATTGGAAGCACCCTCAATAGGAACTGCAGTGCCCCCCTCTCCATTATTAAAAGGTATCTTATATAGATCAAATTTTACTGTCCTTTTCCGGTCGACATATTCCTGAAGAATATCGTCATCCTGTATGTCGATTTCATTCATTTCGCTGCTATCTCTCGGTTCAGCTTTTGCCCTGCAGAAAATGATGCTTTCTCCATCTGGTGTCCATATGGCATTAGATTGTACGTATTCCTCAAGATTCGCTCCCGGAAGTTCTTTCAAAATATTAGTTTGCCTGTCATAAATGGCGAGGTGACCATTCACCGGGAAGAACAGTTGAGAGTATTTTATGTTTTCTGCCGGTGGCATACGGAAATTCTTGATCACCACCCGGTCCTTAACTGTTGTTACCACATATCTTCCATCCGGTGATATTTTGGAAAAAAGTCCGAAAGTTCTTCTGTTTTCAAGTTTCGACCAGGAAGTATAAGCAGACAAGTCGAACGTAATGGTATCTTTAATGTCAGACACAAAATATCCGCCTTTATCCCGAAGACCGGCATCCAGGTCCAGACCGATCTTATCCCCGTTCTCTGTTAGTGAATGGCAATTGCCACAAACGGGAAATCCTTTCATTGCCACATGCGGAGGATTCTTACTGCCAAAATCGATCAGCTTAAAACTCATTGAATCCAGTTTCTTTTCCGCGACTATGAAAGGAATTGGCATCTGACGGTATAGCACTGGTGCGCTTACGCTGTCTCTGCTAAGTCTGAAAGCAACACTTGCCGGGTTTTCACTACCGGACCGTTTTACGGTAAAGTACATGTCTTTATAATTCGATTTTTCCTTCAGAATATCCCATTGAGCTTCATCAGGTGACCATTTCGTCTCTTCAGTTGTGGCGGTAATCACATAATCCTCATTTCTGGTAACTAAAGAAACTTCAAATATAACATTCTCGCGGGTTTCATTATACCATTCGAACAATGGGGCAGGGAATTCAGGCGGGAAAAGTGCATCATGGAAGGGGTGCAATATACTGATCCCTTCAGCCGGTCCTGTTTTTCTTGTGCATACCACTGCCACAGCAGTAACGTATAAAAGAATGGCGATAATAAATATCTTCTTACTCATAGTCTCCAACAATCAATCATTTTCAAAAATCTGATTTTAAAGATATCCAACAATATAGATTTAAACAAATGCGATGAATTGGATAGTATGTTTTAATACCGTACTATTATTTTATCTCTAATGCCCGATCAGGAATAATAGTTCAGCCCATTAATTTGGCTTCCAAAGATATGTATAAATACTGTTATTCGGCATTGGAAAGAACAATATCCTCTTGATTTGGTAAGGCCTGGTAAACCACAAATTGGCCACTTTTGTCCTTTCCAGTCTTCGCGAGGATTATATTATTCCCCTGTTTGATCTCCACTTCTTTCCATTTTGAAGGAATGTAAGTTTTTAGTGTAAGCGGAAGATCGTACAATTCCGGATCTAGATTATGAGTAAGTACTACGGATAGTTGATCCTGGTTGTTTGTAAAAGATATTTGTGCCTCCATTCTTTCCCTGATATATTTCGTGACATCTTTGAAGGTGGCTACCCAGATCTTATCTTCATGTGACTTAATATAGCTGAAATAAGCATCCAGTGTGTCACCTGGGATGGCTTCCCATCCAACGTCGTCAACGCCATGAAAAACGAGGACAAGCCAGATATTGGAATGAACGTTACAGGTATCGATCCATGCCTTCATCTGGTCGAGGGACGTATTGGATAGAGCACCTCTTTGCCATTGGACATATTCTTTGTCAGAGGTATATGGCTGCATCCGGCTTCCCCGGTTGAGTTCCTCCATATAAGGTTCGGGCATCCGGTTGCGCGATGCTTCGTATCTCGGATACATATATTCCATAACCCGTTCATCTTCCGTCCCATACGGACATTCGACTGAGAAAGTATGTTCAGAACCCATGTTGCTCAGAATGTCTTCTTTGCTTTTTTCCAGTTCATAAATGAGGTTCACTTCATCCATAACGCTCAACCTGGGATGTGAGATCGTATGGCTGGCAAATTCATGACCCTGGGCAGCGTATTGGTTGAGATCGTCCCAGGATAGATCACCTGGTTGCGGATTAGATAAAACCTGGAAGGAAGGATCCGATCGTACCATGGAATACCCTTTGTCAATTTCCTGAAAAGCTTCTGCTTTTTTTCCGGATTCCCATAAACTTCCTGCCCTTGTATGGTGTTCACGGATCTCATAGTTTCCTATTTCCCTGATCGCAGAAGCACGCTCGAATAAATTGTCTTCGTTTGTAGGAGTTATTGCCGTTTCTCTGATGATCTCCTCTATTGGGCGACCTGTAAATTGACGTTGATATTTTGAACCTTCAATATTTCCGGTATTAATAAAAAATGTTGCTGGCAATTCCAGCCTGTTCATGATGGGTAAGGCCACTTTAAACTGATTGGCAGATCCATCATCATATGTTAGAGATACCGCGGCGGTTTTCCCATCCTGCCATTTTTCAACTTCAGTATGCCCTATTTGCCGGTTTTTATTATTACTGCAAGAGGTAGTCAAAATCAATAGGACGGATAGAATAATTTCTGGAGAATAGAGCCGGATTTTCATAGTTACAGTTTTAAAAATTAAAATATGTCAAATATATTGAGTTCACGGACATTTAATTTTAATTTGAGCATATAATTTTTATAACCGACATTATGAATTAAATTTAAATAATGGTCTTTAGATTATAAATTGAGGGTTTTTTAAACAAATTGAACACAGTATATTTAAACGCTTTTATATCATGACTTCTATAAAGAATATTCTCTCAAATCAAATTGTCCAGGGCGTTTCAACCCTGCTTCTGGCATTTGTACTCATAGTTTTAGCCGGATGCTCAAATAACCAGGAAAGTAATGACCAAAAGATGATATTGTCTTTTTACCTGGATGATACTAGTCCAGGAATAACAGGTCCTGAGGCCTTGGGGACATTCCTTGAATATTGTAAAGTGCATGGTGTTAAAGGTGAATCAACGGTGGTATTGGGTTACAATGGGAAATCTATGGCGGATGATCCCGATTCCCTGGAGATGAAGTTTCTTGAGTATGCGGGGAAGTCTTATGAGTCCGGGATCGATACCCATATGGAGATCATGACGCATCAAGAGTTGTATGATTTCAAGGCAGGCAAAATCCATGAAGACGGGATTCATGAAGGATTATGGCTTCACGAGCCGGAAGTTACGGCAGAAGTATACAATCAGTATTTTGCCAATATTCTTGACCATGGGGAAAAGGCAGGATTTAAATTCACTGGTTTTACCTGGCCAGGATGTGGTTGTGATGCCTGTTCTACCCGTTACGGAGAGCTGCGGGAGGAAGGGCCTTTGAAGTTCAACCCGGCGGTCTACGAAGCATTATTGGACCTGGCAAAACAGGACCTGTTCAAAACTCCGGTCGTTCCAATTTTTTACGAGTCGAGTGAGACCGATTATAAGATAAATCAGAAAGCGGCGGATGGGGAATATGCGGTCTATGACCTGATGCCCAATGCAGGGGATAAGATGGGCATTTGGGAAAATTCAATGGATTATGTAGACCCGGATTATTACATCACCGAGGATGGAAAATCGGGTATAATTGTGAAGCACCTGGAAGAAGGCGCCCCCTATTGCATGTGGTATATGCACTGGCAGGGTTTGAACCCTGAGAGTGGAGTAGGATGGGAGGCATTTAAAACCGTTGTTGAGCGGATCGAACAGCATCTTTCAGACCAGATCGTATGGATGCGGCCGACCGATATCGTCCAGAAATATCATAAAGCAGGAGGTTGGGGATTTGTAAATGAAATGTGATTTTAATTAATATTCAGCTATCAAAGATTCGTATGGTATCTTCAGTTTTTCATGAAGATTACGAATCATTTTAAGGGTAAGTTTTCTTTTACGATTGAATATTTCAGAAACCCGGCTTTTATATCCAATGATCTGAGCCAGATCTTTTTTACTTAGATCCATTTGCTCCATTCTGAATTTTATTGCCTCTATTGGATTCGGAGCCTCAATAGGGTAATTTTCATCCTCATATTTCTCAATCAGAATTGTCAGGATCTCCGCTTCATCTCCTTCTTTGGAATCAGCTCGAGCATGAAAGATTTCATTAAGTCTTAATAGAGCTTGATTATAATCCTCATTAGTTTTAATTACTTTAATATCCATAATTCTAAATTTTATCCGCATCTACTTTATCATATTCCTTATGTGTTCCGATAAATCGGATAAATACCCATTTTCTCTTATAGTTGATATCTACTATCAGGCGATATTTGTTACCACAGATATTAAATACTGCCCTGCCACTTTTTAGAATACTTACCCGGGCATACTCAGCTTTAATGTCTGATGGAGTATCCCAAATTGCATTTGACGCTTCTTTATACCAAGTCTTGAGTTGTTCCTCAGAATCCGAATACTTAGCCCAGAAATCTCGAAGAATCTTTTTAGCGATTACTCTCATTGGTCTATATGATAACGATAAAGGTATAAAAATAGTTACCAAATTGGTAATTTTAAAATAAAATATTTTACAATAATTCTGTAATGCTATTTCAACATATTAGAAGGTCGGGGAAATTATGAATGGTATATCGGTGTATATTGTAAAGTATTTATAAATACATTTATGTTCATTTTTTATGAAGAATGATTTCTTCTTTATTAGGTATGACATTATACAATACACTATGACCATATTCATCCACTCTGATTTCAGGTGACCAGCGTTTTTCTCCGTGGCTGATTTCTACTGATTCCCAGCTGTCAGGGACATAGGTTTTCAAAGAGAGTGGAAAGTTGTACAGTTCCGGATTGAGGTCATGAGACATTCGAACCCTTATTTGATTCCCATCCTTCATATAATCAATTTTAGCATGCATCCGTTCCCTGATGTATTTGGTTACATCCTGGAAAGTAGCCACCCAAATTTCTTCTTCTTTTGATTTGATATAATTGAAATAACTATCAATAACATTCCCGGGAACCGGCTCCCACCCAATTCCCTCTATCCCATGAAAGACGAGTACAAGCCAGATATTGTCATTAGCCGTACATGTATCAATCCATGAAGTCATCTCCTTGACAGGTGTTGCTGATTTTGGGCCTCTCTGCCACTGGACATATTCTTTCTCCGAGGTACCCGGATTCATTTTGTTCCACCGGTTGATTTCCTCGAGAAAAGGATCGGGCATCCGGTTCCGAGCTGCGAAATACCTTTCAAAAGTAAATTCCATTACACGCTCATTTTCAGTGCCATAGGGACATTCAATGGAAAAGGTATGTTTCAGACCCAGGCGATTCATGATCTCTTCCTTGCTTTTCTCCAGTTCGTAGATCAGGTTTGCATCATCAAGGATGCCAAACTGGGCATGCGACACTGAATGGCTGGCAAATTCATGGCCCTGGGCAGCGTAGGTTTTCAATTCATCCCATTTAGCCCCGGATTTCTGCTGGTTGTCATGGAATGAGGGTGCACCAAGTAAGGACCTTGCCATGGCATACGCCTCATCGATCAATTGGTAGGCCTCCTCAAATTTGCCTACTTCCCATAGGTCCCCGGCACGTGTATGATATTCAATGATTGCTTCATCTCCCAAAACCCGGATGGCAGATGCCCGCTCAAAAAAGTTATCGGTATTGGTCGGGATCTCTGCTGATTCCCGAACTATCACATCCAGTGACCGTCCGATGAACTTCCGTTCATAGCTGGAGCCCTCCACTTCCCCTGTCACTATAAAGAAAGTAGACGGAAATTCGAGCCGGTTCATGGCCGGTAAAGCCACACGGAACTGGTTGAGTGTGCCACCGTCATACGTCAGGGAAACCGCTGTTTTCTTACCATCCTTCCATTTTTCAATCTCGGTGTGTCCAATGGTTTTATGATTTTTTTTTGTACAGGAAAAAGACAGCAATAAGACGACTGAGAGAAAACAAAATGATGTGTTCATAAATGAATTCATTTCTGAGGATCAATTAAAATGGATGCATTTCTCTAGACAAATGCTTTACGCTCTCCATGGTCGTAAGCGTTCGGTTTTGGCCAGACAATTTAGTGCAATATTACAATCCTCGACTATCTGAAAATCGTACATTCCTACGCAAATAAAGTCTGCTCCGCTATTAAATGCATATTGAAATCCCTTTTCTGGTACTATGGCACCAGCTGCCAGTGTTTTAAAGGCAATCCAGGGTTCTTCGAGTTGGTTCATATAGTCAACTGTCGCCTGCGGTTTATGACAGAAATTATTGTCTTTCCAACCTGGTTCCGGGACGTCTTTTCTTTCAAGATCAACCTGTACCGACCAATAATCGTGCGAATGAAGCGTTTTTACCCAAAAATCGGGTTTGATTCCACGTTCCACACATGCCTGTACCGTCTCTACTCTGTGCGCCCCGATTCCTGCCGGCTTACCATAGCTTCGAATTAATTCAAGACCTTTTTCAAGTTCATCAAAAAATGACACATCGTTGTTATATATGCTGATATCGGATTTTCCACCATGACTGTACATAGCATGTGCTCCCCCTTCGAGTGACACTTCAATTCCTTCCATAAAATTATCGCCAACACCGCAATCAGAAATGAATTGCATTTGGCCACCTGTTTCATGGCGGTATTTATTAACGATTGCACATTGTTGCGGATTAGAAATAATCGCATTTATACCGCACTTTTCTGCTAATTGCAGGGTTGATATTACCCGTTCATCCGTATGATACGTCTTTATCAATCTATCGACATAGATCAGGTCGCGCGCATGAGACCAGCCACCAATCAGGTTTCCCCCCATGATCAGACGGCTAAGTTCGAAATCTCCGATTTTTCCTTTTGGGATGCTTCCTTTTAAATCATCAAGCGAGCTAAAATGAAATCTTTTCAAGGTAGCTCCTGATGTCGCATCAGGCTTATCAGTTAGTATTTTTCTCTCAAAACTGTCCCATTTTCTTTTCCTGTACATCGCATATGCGAATGCTCCCAGGAATGGTACACTTATCATGTCGCGCATCAATTCACGCCGCTTTACTGAAGTGCCTGGTTTAGTAGCTGGTTCCGGAATGGGTGTATTTGGTTTTTCCTCCTTCCAGCGATTGATCAAACGGTCAATACCATAGAAAAAATGAGGAGGAAGAACTATAAATACTAATAGTACTAAAAATTCAATTAAGTTTTTATCAACCCACTGGTAATTGCCCTCAGCGATTACTCCAAAAGTATAGCCTGAAATTGGAGGGTATGCAACATAATATAGAAAAAGGAGGGTGGCTCCGGCCAGTGAAGCCCATCGAACGTATAAGCCTAAAAATAAAGACAAGCCAATCAGGATAAGTCCCCATGTGTTTAAAATATCTACGGCTTTCATTAAATTGGGCGACTCAGCGATCCAATGAAACATTCCCGCAAAAATCCACTTCGATCCCAGTAAATAATATTTAGCGGTCCAGTTTGGGTTGAATAACTTTGCAATTCCTTCATAAAGGAAATGCCAGCCTATTAGAATCCTCAGTATGGTCAGGAAATACGATGTATATGTTTTCATAGGATTAGAAAATATTTAGACGTTGATCACTTAAAAAATGGTGAAAAAAATATTTACAATATTTAAAAAATTAGTTAACCGCCTCAATTGCTATCTTATTAGAGACCTGATTAAAAATAATAATAAGAAGAATAATTTTTAATGCTTATAATTGAAATAAAAATACTGATTAGTTATTTGTAAACCAAGGATTTACACCCATCCCTTTTTTGATCTAATTACTTTTTAGAATTCCTCTTCCTGTAGTCTCTTTGTCCTATCATTTAATCAATCATGATAGGAATTTATGATAACTGAATAAAGAAATTCACCATTTTTATGTAAATTGTTTATGCATTCAAACCGTATTTTTATATAAATCAGTTCTTAAAAGCAACATTAAGATGACTGAAACGGTAAATAAAACTCTCAAGCATTCTTATCAAGCATTAATCGATAAGGTTAAAAAAGCTGTCGAATCTAATCTCGAACTCAGACAATTTGGGGTGGAAGATCTGGCACGTGAGGTGGGTATGAGCCGATCATTGATCTATAGGAAACTGCGATCCATCTCGAATCAATCTGTCAGCCGTTTCATTCGCGAAATCCGGCTGGATAAAGCAATGGAATTGCTCAAACAAAATGAAGGATCGGTTTCGGAAGTCCGGCCTATTTTATTATGTTTCCTTTCAAAGTAATGTAGACTGATTAAGAACTAAAGGTTACGAGATAGTTTATTACCTTTCAACTTTGTTTGTAAGGTAGATTTCAAGACCTTAAAATCAGTTTAAAATGGCACAAAGAATATCAAGTGAAAAGTTAATCAGGGTTATTATATGCTATTGGTAACTTTACTCGAATATAGGCATCAAATAATATATTATCTCCCAGGTCCTTATGTAAAACTATCAGGATTTAACTCAAGCTCAATTTGTTTACAAATGATCTTTAAACTTATTTAAAATCAAATGATCTTTTGAAGATAATCCGCTATTTTTTTATAAATTGTATCATCTTTCATAACTCATTGTTCATTGAACTTTCATCGACCGCCGAAGTCATCGGCGAAGGACGTAGAGAGGGTGAATAGAGTAGGAAAGTATTCATTAAGAGGGATTTATGTGCAGTAGGTTTTTTAATTATTAATTGAAACAATCATGCAAGACCGTCGCTTATCGGCAATAATGTTCACCGACCTGATGGGCTACACAGCACTGATGGAGAAGGATGAAAGTGCAGCACTGGAATTGGTAAAGAAAAATCGTGATCTGCATCAACAGGCAATTCAGAAACATAATGGTCAGCTGGTAAAAGAATTGGGTGATGGCTTTATGGCTACTTTCGACAATATATTGGAAGCCATATCTTGTGCCCGTGAAATTCAGATCGAATCAAAAACCAGAGAATTTGATATTCCTTTGCGAATTGGCCTTCATTATGGAGATATCACTATCGAAAACGAAGACATCTTTGGTCATGGGGTTAACATGGCTTCCCGGATCCAGGCCATAGCAGATCCTGGAGGTGTTTATATTTCCGAATCTATCCATGAATTGATTGAAGACCAAAAGGACTACAATACTCAATTCATGGGAGCCATCCCACTCAAAAACATCAAAGATCCGGTTCCTGTCTATGCTTTAAAAGATGAAGAACTGCCTGCTCCGGATAAGAAAAGGATAGATGCAATTATTAGGAGACATCTATATCTGAAATACTATAGGTATGTGGCAATCGGCGCCGTATTGATAATCGCTATAGCTTTAGTATGGTTCCTTAGAACTTTTGATATTGAAAGGGAGATAATAACCAAATCTGTGGCAGTACTCCCGCTAGAAAACCTGGCAGAAGACCCTGAACTGGAATATTTAAGCACTGGAATGACAGAAGAGCTGATCAGGGAATTATCTAAAGCAGAAGCTTTGACTGTTATAGCTCAGAATTCAACCAGGCAGTATGCGGGGATCGGAAAACCGTTTTCTGAAATCGCCAGCGAATTGAATAATGTGAATTATATTATCGATGGAACCGTCTTGCTGGAGGATAAAAACATCAATGCGAAAATCCGGTTAATAGCTCCTGTTGAAGAAAACGTTCTGTGGGAGCAGGAATACCAGCAAGAAGTGACTAACTCACGTCAACTTTGGGCGCAGGTTGCAGAAGATATCATTGATGTCATAGGCGTATTTGTACCGGAGGAAAATACAGCCCTCTGGTCCGGTCTACAACCAGTTGATCAGGAGAATTATGCCCTTTATCTCAAAGGTATGCATGCCATCGAAAAGTTCCCGCCGGATGTTGATGCGGGTATTTCGTATTTTAACCAGGCGATTGATAAAAATCCCGCAGATGCCTATGCCTGGGCCGGTTTGGCGACAGCTTATATTTATTATGGGCATTCCCCTTCACCTACCAGAGATGTCAGGCAAAAAGCCAATGCTGCTGCACTTCGTGCCATACAACTGGATTCAACACTGGCCCAGGCCTGGTCTGTTCTGGGTATGGTAAAGGCGTACTACGAATGGGAGTGGGAAGCAGCCGAACAGGCCTATCACAAAGCAAATGAACTAAACCCAAGCCTTCCCTGGAACCACTATCATTATTCCTGGTACCTGGTTTTATTTGGCAGGATGAATGAAGCCATCCGCGAACATAGACTCGCACAGGAACTGGATCCATTTGGGCCTGCGCATACAGGTTGGCTCGGATTTCTATATGCTATAGTGGGGGAGTATGAAAAAGCCATTGCAGAGGCAGAGCATACTATTGATATGGGTTACGAAGCCTTTGGGAAATTTATACTTGCGGGGACTTATATGTTCATGGGGCAAAATGAAGAGGCCATCGAATTATATGAAGAACGGGTAGCGGAGTATCAAATACCAAAATACAATGAGCTGGGTTTTGCATATATCGTATCAGGAAGAGTAGAAGAAGGAAAAGAGATCCTCGCCGAATTGGAAACAAAATATGATACGATTCCAAGTCCCTGGGGAGCATTACAGCGGGCAAGAATGTATGAAGCGTTGAAGGATTATGATAATGCCTTCAAGTGGTATAATTTTGATCCCCATCACCATTTTGTACCTTGGGTACGAAGTAGTGATGATAGCTTATTTGTGAAAGATCCACGCTTCAAAACCCTGATGCGTAAAATGAACCTTCCCGATCCGGCACCATATCAATATGATCCGGATCTGGACATTTGAATGTAAATTTTGTAAATTAAAGTGTAAACAATCACACCTCAAAATATCATGGCTGACCGACACCTAACGGCCATTATGTTTACCGACCTTATGGGGTATACTACCCTGATGGAGAAAAATGAAAATGCGGCACTGGAACTGGTCAAAAAGAATCGAGATCTACATCAAGAATTAATTCAGAAACATAATGGTCAACTCGTAAAGGATTTGGGAGATGGTTATATGGCCACTTTTGACCATGTACTTGATGCACTATCCTGTGCCCGGGAAATACAGATCGAAGCCAAAACCAGAGAATTTGAAATTCCTGTACGAATTGGCCTTCATTATGGGGATATTACCATCGAAAATGAGGACATTTTTGGTCATGGTGTAAACATGGCTTCCCGGATCCAGGCCATTGCAGATCCGGGAGGCATCTATATTTCAGAATCGATTCATGAGTTAATAGAGGATGTAGAGGATATTGAAACCCAATATATGGGAGCTGTTCCGCTTAAGAACATCAAGGAACCAGTTCCCGTTTATGCTTTGAAAGGTGATAAGCTGCCTCCACCGGAGAAAAAGCGGATTGAACGGATAATCAGGAGAGCAATTTATTTAAAATATTATCGAAATGCGGCCATTGCTGCATTACTGATCATTGTCGCAGGATTTATCTGGTTTATCAGAACATATGATATAGAGAAGGAAGTGATTTCAAAATCCGTGGCGGTACTCCCCTTCGAAAATCTTTCTGATGATCCTGAAATGGAATATCTAAGTTCGGGAATGACTAATGAATTGATCCGGGAATTGTCGAAAGTGAGTGCGCTTACTGTAATCTCTGAGAGGGCAACCAGACAGTATGCCGGGATTGTAAAGCCCTTTTCTGAGATTTCTAAGGAGTTAAATGATGTGAATTATATTGTTGATGGGAATGTTAAATTTGAGAATGAGAAGATCATCACGAATGTCAGGTTGATTGATCCAATCGAGGACCAGGTTTTCTGGAGTCAGGAATATGAACGGGAAATCAGTGCTTCCCGGCAGCTCTGGGCACAGGTCGCTCAGGATATTACCCGAATAATGGGCGTTTTTGTTCCGGAAGAAAATACCACCTTATGGACAGGTATCCGGCCTGTGGATCCGGAAGGCTATGCGCTTTATCTTAAGGGAATGTATTCGATTATGAAGACTCCGCCAGATATAGAACTGGGGGTAAATTATTTTAATGAAGCCATTGACAGAAATCCTGCCGATGCCTATGCCTATGCAGGATTAGCAACAGCTTATATTGCATATGGACATTCTCCTTCACCAACCAAAGATGTCAGGCAAAAAGCAAATGCAGCTGCCCTTCGGGCCATACAACTGGATTCGAACCTGGCCCAGGCCTGGTCTGTACTGGGAATGGTTAAAGCTTATTACGAATGGGAATGGGATGCAGCAGAACAGGCCTACCATAAAGCAAATGAATTGAATCCCAGTCTTCCCTGGAACCATTTTCATTATTCCTGGTACCTTGTGCTATTTGGCAGGATGGACGAAGCCATCGAAGAACATAAACTTGCTAAGGAACTGGATCCATTTAATCCGTCATTTACTGCCTGGCTGGGATATATATACAAAATGCTCGGAGAATATGATAAGGCGATCCAGGAATGTAAACTTGCCATGGAGGGGAAGAATGAATTTATAGGAACCAGGATCCTGGGGGATACCTATTTGGCGATGGGAAGGGAGGAAGAGGCAATTGAAATATATGAACAATTGGCTAGAGACTATCCTTCACCCTGGCTGAATTGTCTTGCTACAGCGTATAGTCAATCTGGTAATATTGAAGAAGGTAAAAAATTCTTACATGATCTCGATACAAAGTATGATACAATTCCAAGTGGATGGGGGGCATTAAAGCGGGCTCATGTGTATGAGGCACTTGGTGACTATGAAAAGGCAATTCAGTGGTATCAATTTGAGCCCCATCACCATTTTGTTCCCTGGGTTCGGGTTAGGTGGAATAGTTTTACAAATGATAGCTCATATATAAAAGATCCCCGGTTTAAGGCATTGATGCATAGAATGAACCTTCCCGATCCGGCCCCGTTTCAATATGATCCCGATCTGGATATTTAATTGGGAATTTTGTAAATTGTAGTGCAAACAATCTGAATTGAATTAAAATGGCTGATCGACACGTAACGGCCATAATGTTCACGGATCTAATGGGGTACACAGCCCTGATGGAGAAGAACGAGTCCGTAGCCCTGGAACTGGTCAAGAAAAACCGGGATCTCCATCAGTTAACTATACAAAAACATAATGGACAATTGGTAAAGGAAATGGGAGATGGCTTTATGGCCACTTTTGACAATTTTCTGGATGCACTATCCTGCGCCCGGAAAATCCAGATTGAAGCAAAAACCCGGGAATTTGACATTCCTGTCCGTATCGGGATCCACTATGGAGATATCACCATAGATAGCGAAGACATTTTTGGTCATGGTGTGAATATGGCTTCCCGAATTCAAGCTATTGCTGATCCAGGAGGTATATATATATCAGAATCTATTCAGGAAATGATTGGTGATCAGGAAGATCTGGAAACCCAGTTCATGGGAGCTGTTCCGCTCAAAAATATTAAACATCCGGTTCCCGTTTATGCTTTGAAAGGTGAAGGACTGCCTTCTCCTGGGAAAAAGCGGATTGATGGAATTATCCGAAGACATCTTTATTTGAAGTACTACAAGTATGCTGCGGTGGGAGCAGTGCTAATTATTGCAATTGCAATGATCTGGTTCCTAAGAACTTTTGATATAGAAAGGGAGATCATTACAAAATCTGTTGCAGTTCTTCCCCTTGATAATCTTTCTGATGATCCGGAACTGGAATATCTAAGCTCAGGGATGACAGATGAACTGATCCGGGAATTATCTAAAGTAAATTCGCTTGCAGTTATATCTCAGAGTTCCACCCGTCAGTATGCGGGTATCACTAAACCTTTCTCTGAGATTTCTCAGGAATTAAATGATGTGAATTATATTGTCGAAGGAAATATATTTTTGCAAATGGACCAGATTCAAACGGAAATCCGGTTGATCGATCCAATAGAGGACCATGTGATTTGGAGCCAGGAATACGAACAGGAAATAGGTTCAACCCGACAACTATGGGCAAGGGTTGCCCAGGATATTATTCGAATAATGGGGATTTTTGTTCCTGAGGAAAATACGGCTTTATGGTCTGGAATACAATCTGTAGATCCGGAAACCTATAAGCTTTATCTAAAGGGTATGCATGCTATGGAAAAAAGTCAACCTAATATACAGGAAGGTTTATCGTATTTCAATGAAGCCATTGATAAAAATCCGTCGAATCCTTATGCCTATGCCGGATTAGCAACCGCCTATATTAGGTTGGGACATTCATTATTTCCAACTGAAGATGTGCGGCAAAAAGCAAATGCTGCAGTGCTCCGGGCCATTCAATTGGACTCTACGCTTGCTGAGGCATGGTCAGCTCTTGGTATGGTGAAGGCGTATTATGAGTGGGATTGGGAAGGTGCGGAACAGGCCTATTGCAAAGCTAATTCCCTGAATCCCAGTCTTCCATGGAACCATTACCATTATTCCTGGTACCTAGTACTGTTTGGAAGGATGAATGAGGCCATCCGGGAACATAAAAAAGCAAAGGAACTGGATCCATTTTCATCATATCAGACAGCTTGGCTCGGTGCCATTTATAATATGGTGGGTGAATATGAAAAGGCAATTGCTGAAGCAAAACTGGCTATTGAATTGCCAAATAATTTCATAGGAAGAACAGTTTTAGCTGATATCTATTTAACAATGGGAAAAGAAGAGGAGGCAATTGAGATTTATAAGCAATTAACTGAAATCTTTCCCCCAGCCAAATTTTTTTCTCTCAGTACAGGTTATATTTTATCTGGCAATATTAAAGAAGGGAAAAAAATCCTTCACGAACTGGAAACGCAGTATGATACAATTCCAAGTGCCTTTGGGGCATATATCAGGTCTCGAATGTATGCAGGCCTTGGTGATTATGATAATGCATTTAAGTGGTTTGAATTTGAACCCCATTTTCATTTTGTTCCATGGGTTCGAACTGGATGGAACATACGATATACCAGAGACAGTTCCTTTATAAAAGATCCCCGCTTCAGAGCTTTGATGCAAAGGATGAACCTTCCCGATCCGGCCCCTTTCCAGTATGATCCTGATCTGGATCTTTGAAAATCATCCAATAAATGGCATTTTTAAAACTTAATGAGGATTTTCATAATTCTCAATTTTCAGATCCATAACTTGTTCAGGAGAAAGGTATATGCGTTTATCCTGCCAGATGATGGGAAGGTCTATCGTATTCTGAGGTGCAAAAATTCCAGCCAGCAGAAATTTTTCTTTCATCCTTTGTATGGATGGGAAACCACCTCCATGAAATATCAGTTGCTTCAGTTTCCAGCATTCTTCAAAGGCTTTCAAAGCTACACCCCATCGCACGGGATATTTATCAGCCAAATCGGTGTTCAAATCAAGGCAAACCGCCAGGTAAACAGCTTTGCATAAAGTTTCTTTAGATTCCGGGTCTTTAATTTCACTTTCTATTTCAGGGCCAAGATCAGATGCCAGTTCGGAAATCTGGTCATTCATATCTGGTAATTTTTCAATTGCCAGTGGCTCTTCAACCGGGATTTCAAAAAAATACTTCCCATCCCGTAAAATCCTTTTCCCGCCATTGTCAACTATCATCTTTTCCATCAATTCAAAGATTCTATCTGCAAACGAAGTAATTGTCTCATCTTCAGGCATCCCATCCCTTGTGGTATTCTCGTACCTGTCAACAATTTTCCATCCTTGTGACATCATATTCTTATAACCCATCTGGATTCCTAATATAGTGCCGAGAGTGGCCGTGGTATTATCACAATCCCATCCAAAATTCAGACCTGTTTGAATAGTCTTTACGAAATCACCCTGGCCATACAAAAACGAAGCTATGGTTGCACCTGTAATCAGTTCATATCCATTCCCATCGCGCAAGGTGCCACCGGCCTGAGTATATTTTTCCTGCAGCAACTTCCTTGTTTTTCGCCAGTCATTGGGATTTTCTTTGTGCCATTTCTTTATATCATTGATGATGACTCTTACTTTACTGGAAGGATCCAATGAAGCATACCCTGCATCAAGTATCTTATTAATATCATTTTCTATAAAGGCAGTGGCAATCATCGTAGTAAATAACTGTGTGGTCTGGGCTGGTTCTGCATCAATAGTGACTTTCGTATAATTAAGACCTAGACGGGCAGCAGATTGGGGCATGGCCGGACAGATCAATCCAAAGGTCTCGCAAATAAACTGCCCAGAGATATTGAATTCTGCCCAGGGATTTAAAGCTATTTTACCTGTCAGGGGAGGTTTGATCCCTATATCCAGCAAACGTCTGACATACCCGTTAGAACACCATATTCGCTGGTTAAAGGATGTTGTCCAGATTTTAGCCAGGACATCTGACGAAAGGAACAGTTCATTGTGTTTCTGCATGTTATACACATAAACCCACTCAATATCTGTATCATCATCTGTATAAGCTCCATCTGGCAGTGAAGGGATATAATTCATAACATTTCCGGGGTCTTCATTGTATTTGAATTCATGGGGTATCCCGTTCAGATTTCCAATGATCTGACCAAGCAGACCACCTCGGACTTTATCAAGTAGAGCATCGTGAGGTATTTCTAAAAATTCCTTGTAATCAGAAGCATCTGATATATTTTCCGAATCCTTTGTAATGCTATTGCATGCCAATAAAATAAATAGAATAGAAAACGGGGATAAAAACTTTAATTTCATTGCTAAATAGTTGGATTATAAAAAACTAAAAACAATATAATACATTTCAACCTAAGTGTATAAGGGACATTTGAATAAGCTATTGGAACCGGACAATTTAATTCATACCGTAGCGTTTCGATTTTATATTTCTAATCGGCCGAATTTTTTCTGGAATTTTATTGGAGATATCTGTTTAAATGATCGCTATATAAATATCGAAAGGAATTAAATTGTGTAGTTTTATTGCTTGATCACTATCTAAATGTATAAGAGGACTAATCCCTATTTAGTTATTCTGCTTGTAATACTTGTATTTACCAATACGTTGGCTCAAACCGGGGAGGGGGAAAAAGATTGTCGTGTCTGCAAATCCGGTATACATTTAAATGGCAGTCCTTATCATACCGATTTTAAGGGTGAAGTACCTTATATTATAGCCGGCGGGGTTTCTCTGACCTTCGGACTTGTGGCCAACCTGGCTGACAAAACGGTCGCCTACACGGAAGACGAGCTCAGCCAACTGGATCGAAATGACGTGAATGCATTTGACCGGCCAGCTACCTACAACTGGAATCCAAATGCAGCCAGAGCCAGTGATTTTATAAGGACCAGTGTGATCATCCTTCCGATTATTTTTCTCGGGAACCACAATACCCGAAAGGATATAGGTCCATTACTCATAATGACATTGGAGGTTACCGCCATCACCTACGGCTTAACTACCGGGATAAAACATGTTGTGAATCGGACCAGACCGCTGGTCTATAATGAGGAAGCCCCACTGGAGGATCGCACCGCAGATAATAGCCGGTTGTCCTTTTTTTCAGGTCATACATCTTTCACGGCCGCTTTTTCCTTTTTCTTTGCTAAGGTGATGAGCGATTATCACCCCGACATGAAGACAGAGTATAAAATTGGATTATGGACGTTTGCTGTGGCCATTCCCTTTGCAACGGCTTATCTGCGGGTTTCGGCCGGAAAACACTTTCCTACGGACGTTATGACAGGCTACGCCGTTGGGGCCACTATCGGATGGCTGGTCCCTCATTTGCATAAGAAAAAGAAAATCCCTGATGGTTTGTCGATATCTCCATCATTTATATATGGCAGTCGAGGTATTTATTTATCCTATCGCTTTTAAATAAATTTTCTTTTATATACATTTGCAGCCGCAATTTCATTGAGTGAATGAAAGAATGATTGAATGAGTGATTAATTCAATAAATCAGCAAATCACAAAATCACTAACTCAATAAATCGCTAAATAAATAACGCCGGGAGGGTCTTAGAATAGTTTACTATATAAGATCTTTTAATATTGAAAAAGTGACTGTTTGATTGAAAACGATATAAAATCACCAAATCACTCAATCATTAAATCACTAAATCACCAAATTATCCTCGGGGTGTAGCGCAGTCCGGTTAGCGCACCTGCTTTGGGAGCAGGGGGTCGTAGGTTCGAATCCTACCACCCCGACCAATGAAGTAGAAGGTCATTGACGATAGTCAATGGCCTTTTTCTGTTTTTTTGCGAATTGAACTTGTTCAGGGGAGTTAAAAAAACAGAAAAAGGCATGTCATTTGACATGACCATCTACTTCATTGAGTATCCCCCTAAAAAGGATCGCCGTAGGCAATCCTACCACCCCGACATTTAAAGTACTAATTATCAATAATTTAAGCCTAGCAAATTTCAAACATTTATTAGGCTTTTATTTTTGTACACTAATTTGTGTACCAAGAATTAGCAAAACGCAATTAATTCCAATCAACATTTGTGTTTTTCCAGCTTCTTGATTTTGCTGATTCGATAACCTCTGCACAAACCTTTTGCGTCTGCAGTGCATCCTTGAATGTCGGTTTGCATGCTTCTCCTGTTTCCAGGCTTGTAAAGAAATCTGCCAGTTGATGGATGAAGGTATGCTCATAGCCAATTATCAATCCCGGCACCCACCATTTATCCATAAATGGTTGATCTGCATCGGTCACCAATATGGATCTCCAACCACGGACAATGGAATCATCACCATGGTCAAAGAATTCAAGTCTATTCATATCATGTAAATTCCATCTGATGGAAGCATTTTCTCCATTAATTTCAAACGTATATAGAGCTTTGTGCCCCCTAGCATAGCGAGTTGATTCAAAAAGTCCCAGTGATCCATTATCGAAATGACAGTGAAAAATGCATGCATCATCAATGCCTACTTTTTGCATTTTACCACTGGATTGATGTACCCGGTTTTTAATGAAGGTTTCTGTTACTGCTGAAACATCTTTGATTCCTCCGTTTAGCCACATCGCGGTATCTATGCAATGAGCCAATAAATCTCCGGTTACTCCTGAACCTGCAGCATCAACATCGAGCCTCCACAGGCCTTCACCACCTTGAGGGAGATCTGGACTGATTGTCCAATCCTGGAGGAAATTGGCCCTATAGTGAAAGATTTTTCCTAATTTGCCAGAATCGATGATGTCCTTTGCGAGTGTTACCGCAGGAATCCTTCGGTAATTGTACCAAACCGTATTTTTAACTCCTGTTTTTTCAATCACTTCAACCATTTTTTTCCCTTTCTCGATTGAATGGGCAAGTGGTTTTTCGCAGAGAATCATCTTGCCTGCTTCAGCGGCAGCAATTGCGATTTCAGCATGTGTGTTATTTGGTGTACAAATATCTATGGCATCAATATCATTTCTGTTCACAATTGACCTCCAATCAGTCTCTACACTTTCATAGCCCCATTGCGCTGCGAAAGCTTTTACTTTATCCGCGCTACGAGAGCACACGGCTTTTAGGACAGGTTTAGACTTCAAGTCAGGAAAAAAATTGGATAGCCTGTTATAAGCGTTTGAGTGGGTTCTTCCCATAAATCCGCATCCAATCAATCCAATCCTCAGTTCTTTATGTTTGCTCATTTTTTGTCAGTTTTAATTGTGAATACTATGAATTGGCGACCATTATTCAGCTTCTTCCCATCCGTGCAGATCACGAACTTTTATCATCATTGCCAGAATATCATTCCATGTTTTTTGTTGCATCATGACAGAGTTGTCAAACATACATCCATCCCAGCACAGGTGTTTGAAAGCTTTCGTTAATACTCCATTTTCATCGCGCAACCAAAATCCGGCATCATTGGCAACATCAAGCTTTCCATTTGGATCAGTTGCCAGGCAATGCCGACCCGTTTTATCGTGAGAGCCTGTGCCATGAACAGTGCCATCATTTTGAGCAACGTGAAAATCTATTGTCCATGGTCGCAGGGCATTACTCACCTTTTGTAGTCCTGCAGTTAGGGTTTCTCGATCCGACCAATCAAAATTCTCCGGAAGTATTCGGTCTTCAGGTTTATTGTATCCCAGGAGATATAATAATGTGTGTGACATATCAGCCTGAAATCCAATATTTGGTCGGTCTACCGCCTCTAGTGTCTCTACCATTGTTTTCCAACTGTGCATACCTCCCCAGCATATTTCACCTTCAGCTGCTAATTTTTCATCATAATCTGCAGCAATATCACATGCTTCCCGAAAAGTCTGCACGATACGCTTTGAATTTTCAATTGGATTTACGGACCAGGCATCAGGACTGGCTGCGGAATCAATACGAATAATTCCATATGGACGAACTCCCTGCTCCCGCAAAACTTTACCGAAATGACAGGATTTTTGCACCATTTCAATAAATATCTTACGCTCATCCTTATTTCCCATCGCGGAACCGGCCCAGATTGGCGCGACCAGACTTCCAACATTTAAATCGTGTCCTGATATCTTATCAGCGAGCCTTTTAAAGTCCTCATCAGAGCCATTGATATTGATGTGAGGATCAAGCAACCCTAGGTCCAGACCATCAAATTTTACGCCTTTTACTTCGGCAGAGCTTGTCATTTCCAGCATGGTGTCAAATGGAATTGGTGGTTCAGAATCAGGTCCTTTTCCGACAATTCCAGGCCATGTTGCGTTGTGTAATTTTGGGTAATTATTCATAATTTGTCAATTGTCTTTTCATTAATTACTAAAGCCCATGATTTCGACTAATCTTCTTAATAAAATCTAATCCACGCTCTGCCATGTCCCAGGGCTTTGCAAATTCTCGCCAAACATTTATTGCATTTGCAAAATCAGGATCATTTCTGGTAAAACCCTCGATCGTAAGCCAGCCATTATATTTTACGTTGGCCAAAGTGGAGAATACTTCATCCCAGGGCACATGGCCTTCTCCTGGGGTTCCACGATCATTTTCGCTAATATGCACATGGCTCAAATAGGGCTTTATTTCTATAATTGCGTTAGCAATAACTTT
Organism: uncultured Cytophagales bacterium; assembly: GCA_942491935.1. Lineage (GTDB taxonomy): Bacteria > Bacteroidota > Bacteroidia > Cytophagales > Cyclobacteriaceae > JAGTVG01. The sequence continues at coordinate 32,160 of CALOCZ010000034.1, read as the reverse complement.
CTCTTCAATATTGGCGTGATGGGTATCTATCATGCCTTGAACATTAGGATGGTCCGCCAGCACAATTAGATGCCTCAATTGATTCATCGTATTGCATAGATAGCATTCAAATCTATTGAGTGCTTCAACAGCAAGAACGATATCTGCTTGTGCAGCATAAGATCCAGCCTTATGCAACATCTCTGCACTCAATTTATATTCTTCTTCCGTCGGAGCATGTTGAGCAAACGTAGCAAAAGCAGAATGGAATGGCCCGCAAACTACTTTTGAATTTAATTCCTGAGCACGATCGATTGCCCATTTTATTCGGTCCAGACCATTGTTTCTAGTTGATTTTTCTTTAGCGATTAAATTTTCATTCTCGTTTAATACGAATACACAAGTAGTTTCCAGTCCGATATCTTGTGCGTGGTTTCCGAGTCTTTTATAAGCAGGGATATCCGGCGAACCAACTAAAAATTCTACGCCATCATATCCAATTTTTTTTAGCCGATCCAAAATAGGTAATAGATCTTCTGAGATTACTGCTGACCAAGCCAGAACATTAAAGCCTACTTTAACCATGTCTTAATTCTTTAAAATTCCTCCTCAAAAGGATCACCGCTGGTAATCCGCTATCCACACAATATAGTCAAGCACTTTCAGAAATAGAATTGTAAGTGCGTTTTTCTGTTAGAATACAGTTTTTATTTTAACTCCTGCTTTGGCCTTAATCAGTCCTCATTACTTTAAAAGGAAACAGTTGTACCATGTATATTTTAAGTAATAAACCTATGCAATCAGACACAATTAAATGAAAAAAGCCTATGTGTTCTGACAAATATGTAGCATATTTACTTATGCAAACATACATGTATTGAATTATAACATAAGCATGATCAGACGTAACTTACTTGAGCAACTAGACAATTGGAAAAATTCCTCATCTAGTCTCCCTCTCATTCTTAGGGGAGCAAGACAAGTCGGTAAAACAACTTTGATCAATGAATTCGGAGCATCCTTTGAACAATACTTGTATTTCAATCTGGAAAAAAGTGAAGATGCTTTACTTTTTAAGGACACATCAAATATCAGAAGATTAGTACAGCTCTTATTTATATCAAGAGGTTATGAATTAGATGTAAATAGGGCTAGTCTAATATTTATAGATGAAATTCAGGATAATCCAGAAATAATTGAATCATTAAGATATCTCAAGGAAGATTTCCCTCATTTACATATCATTGTTACAGGTTCACTTTTGGAATTTGGATTAAGCAAAATATCAAAAGTGCCAGTTGGTAGGGTTGAGTTTATGGAACTTTACCCTTTGAATTTCAAGGAATATTTATTTGGTTTGGGGCAGGAACCACTCGTAAAACTTTTAGCGGAACCTCCAATCGAAAGTGAATATTTACCCTTACTTTATGACCATTTTCATGATTTTGCATTGGTGGGAGGTATGCCAGGGATTACTGCAGCCTTTATATTCGAAAAAGATATAACAAGAATCCGGAATTTGTATGCAGGTATAATTGAATCCTATAAAGAGGATATTGAAAAATATGCATCAACTGATACGATTCGTAAAATCATAAGGCATATTATGGACACGGCGCCATATGAAATTGATAACCGTATTAATTTAAATCACTTTGGCGCATCAAATTTTAGAACTCGCGAAGTTAAGGAAGCTATGGGTGCTTTGTCGAAAGCTCGTTTGCTTGAATTAATCTATCCCACAACTCAGACTATGCCTCCTATTGTTTCAGATTTAAAAAAGCGACCTCGGTTGCATTCTTTAGATATTGGTCTTGTAAATTACCAGCTTGGTCTTCATCAGGAGCTTCTTGCAATCCAAGACCTGCATCAGAGTTCAAGAGGTAAATTAGTTCAACAAATTGTTAATCAGGAGATTAAATCAATAGAATATCTTCCAGGCACAAAAAGAGCATTCTGGGTTCGGGAAGAACGTGGTTCTTCTTCCGAAGTAGATATAGTTTTCCCTTTCCGTAATATGCTCATTCCAGTTGAAGTGAAATCAGGGGCAAGTGGTAAACTAAGATCATTGCACGAATTCATGGATAGATGCACTCATAATTACGCTGTAAGAATTTATGGAGGTAAGATTAGCATTGATGAACTAAAAACATTAAAGGGAAAGAAATATAAACTTTTAAATATGCCCTATTTCCTCAGTGGTTGGATCAGAGAATACTTAAACTGGTTTTGTAATAAGTATAATTAATAGAAAATAAAATGCACAATCAAAAATTAAATCATATGGAAAATAATCGCCGAAGTTTTCTGAAGTCCAGTATAGCATTTGGATTAGGGACAGTTGCTATAGGACAGTCCTGCACTCAAGTTGATGAATCAACGGGTAGTCAGTCAAATTCCCACATTCCCTCTTTGGAACCTTCTCTGGAGCAGTATCTGCATTGTCTTGGTGGGCCATTCCCAGAACCCTGTCCACTAAACCCCCAGTTAGGTAAGTCCATACAAAAAGATGGATATCGCATTGAATCAATATCATATGAGGTGGAACCAGGTGATAGGATTACTGCCTTCTTATTGGTACCGGATAATGTAACAGCTTCCAGTCCGGCACCAGGGATTGCTGTGTGGCACCAGCATGCCGGAGAATACCATCTTGGAAAATCTGAGCCGGCAGCGTTGGCTGGAAATCCAATGCACCACACAGGCCTTGCCCTTGTAAAAGAGGGTTATGTTGTATTGTGTCCCGATGCATTGTGCTTCGAAGAAAGACAAGATCCAACTGGCGTATTAAAGCGTGGCGACTATGAACGATTTGAGTTCCTTAAGTACGTGGTACGAAGACGCAGTCTTGCATGGAAAAACATTTTGGATATGCAACGTGCCATAGATTTGCTTTGTGATCGTCCGGAAGTGGATGCTGACAAAATAGGATGCTATGGGCATTCTATGGGCTCGACCCATGCCTGGCTAGTTGGACCTTTGGAACCGCGATTGAAATGTGTCATAGGAAATTGTTGCCTGCCCACTTACGATGCCATTGAAGAAGAACATTTATTACATTGCTTTCCCAATTTTGTTCCGGGATGGAAAGTATATGGTGATACACCTGAAATTGCTGCTCTCATTGCACCAAGAGCCTTGCACCTTAATCTTGGTGAGAAAGACGAAGGGAGTCCAATCGAATCAGCTACGCTTGGATTAGAAAGAATCGCTGAAGTTTATAAAGCAGCTGGCGAATCAGATAATTTCACCTTTTTTATTGAACCGGATACCGGTCATGTCCTCACAGAGTCGATGTGGCAACAAGTGAAAGAATGCTTCGAACGGAATCTTAAATCCGGATAGCCGCATTTGTATTGGGAGTCTGTTATCTCCTGAAATTCAAACACAAAAACCATCCGTTTTATTTTATAAAGCGAAGCCGAAGATTACTCCTTCAACCCCCTGGGTGCAGTAATCTGCCAAAATCCCCCGATCGCATAAAATGGTTGATCCAAGCTCAAAATGATTTATTGATCTTGTTCAGATTATACTTCAATCAATTAAGTCATAGGACAACAGCATGAGTATATTATTTCCTTTTATATTTGCAGGCAGGATGTTTAAAATTGAGGTACATAAAGAGGGGCAAAAATCCATATTGAAAACGGACGGCTTGGATTATTTACAAACCGTTCTGAGAGATGCCGGTTATGATATTTATTCACCTTGTGGCGGAAATGGCACTTGTGGCAAATGTAAAGTATGGATTCAGGGAGAGGGCTCGGTCTCGTCATGTGTTTTCCCGGTTACACGTGACCTGGAAGTTATAATTCCTGATCAGAAAGAAGCGCAGATCCTGGTTGACCAGCACAAGTACACTGTAAAATTGCCCGTTCAACCCGGCCATCAGGTTAAACTATCTAATAATCCACATGGGGTGGCCATCGATATTGGAACTACGAGTTTGGTTTTCTATCTGGTCGATCTGATTACCGGGGCTATCCTTGAAACAAGAGCTGAAGAAAATCCACAAGCTAATTATGGTGCTGATGTAATTTCCCGAATCAATTTCACGGCTCAAAATGAAAATGGATTAAAAGAATTGCAAAAATTATTGATACGGGCAATAAACAGTCATCTTGATCATTTTATTGAATTAATCGGGTTAAAACATCAGGACATTGTTAAGATTTCCATCGCTGGAAATACAACGATGTTACACCTTTTACTTGGCGTTGATCCTTTATCTTTAGCCCTGGCACCATTTACACCTCGTTTTATTGAACGTCAGGAACTAAATGCCAGTGATCTGAAACTTAATTGCCATCCAGAAGCGTATATTGAAACTTTACCCGGGATCTCGGCTTACGTCGGTGCTGACATAGTTGCAGGATTGGCATCGATCGCTCCTCAAAAGGAAATCAACACCTATTTGTTTATGGATATCGGGACCAACGGTGAGTTGGCACTGGTCACGCCAAATCGGATCCTATGTTGCGCTACCGCAGCTGGACCCGCTTTTGAAGGTGCCCGAATAACACATGGGATGACTGCGGTAGAAGGTGCCATTTCTTCTTATGGAGAGAAAGGATATGCGGTGATTGGTGATATACCTCCAACTGGTCTTTGCGGTTCTGGCTTAATCGATGTGATCGCCTTTATGCTTGAGCAAGAGTTCCTGAATCCTGATGGTTTGATTGATGAGGACTTTGTTATTTCGAGCAAAAGGAAAACTCCGGGATCAATGAAGACATTGTGATCAATCAGCAGGATATCAGGGAAGTTCAACTGGCAAAATCAGCAATAGTGGCAGGTGTGAATATTTTGTTGAACAAAGCGGGTCTTACCCATGGTCAACTTGATGCTGTCTTTTTAGCCGGCGGGTTTGGCAACCATATCAATACTCAAAGTGCCACCATCATTGGTTTACTCAACCCTTTATTCAGGGATAAAATAATCTCATTGGGAAACACATCCGGAACGGGTGCATTATTGTCTTTAAAATCGACTGGATTCAACGATATAATGACTCAGATAACATCAATTGCAGAACACCTGGAACTATCGGAGGAAGAAGATTTTGCTATGGAATTTGCAATGAATATGATGTTTGATTAAGGTTGTTTTTTCTTTGTTATCTGAATCGCAGCTACATAACGATATCAAAAAAATAATGACGACTAAATTTTTTAAGACATTCATGTCGGGAATCATTTTATAGAGACAATTTCCATAAAATAGATATAAACTCTAATATGATTATATGAATATTAACTATTTTAGCACAGTATAATTTCAATTTTTTAGCATGAAAAAATTAATTCTATTTTTAGCTACAATTGCCATGTTGGCTTGTCAGCAAGAATCTCCAAAAGAAGTGGAGAAATTTGAAATAAAAAGAGGTTCTAACCTGGGTCATTGGCTTTCACAAAGTAAAAAGCGAGGAGAGGACCGGGCACAGTTCATAACCAGGGAGGACATACGGGACGCAGCCGAAATGGGTTTCGACCATCTTCGGTTACCTATTGATGAGGAACAGATGTGGGATGAAGAGGGTAATCGAAACGAAGATGCTTTTCAACTGATGGAAGATTGTATAGGCTGGTGCCTTGAAAATGAGTTGCGAATTATCATTGATTTACATATTCTCCGTTCGCATCATTTTATAGCCAAGGAAAAGCCATTGTGGACCGATCCGGCTGAACAGGAGAAATTCTATGATTTATGGCGGGACCTGTCCAGTGTACTCAATAAATACCCTAATGATTTCCTGGCTTACGAACTGCTGAATGAAGCGGTAGCCGATGATCCTGAATTGTGGAATAACCTTATAGCTAATGCAGTTGCGGCTATTCGTGAACTTGAACCGGAAAGGACCATTGTGATCGGTTCCAATAAATGGCAGCAGGCGGGTACTTTTGATGAATTGAAAGTGCCGGAAAACGATCCGAACATCATCCTGAGTTTTCATTTCTATGAACCATTCCTCTTGACCCATTACAATGCAGGGTGGACACCATTGAAAGGTTATACAGGCCCTGTTCATTATCCTGGAGTTATTTTATCACAGGAGGAATTTGATCCGCTACCGGGTGAAATGAAAACTGAGGCAACGAGGAGTTTTATAGGACGGAAATTCGACAAGCAGTGGATTCTGAATGAGTGGACTAAACCTATTCAAAAGGCTAAAAAACTTGGATTACCCTTATACTGTGGTGAATTTGGAATTATCAAAGGTCCCTCTGAGGAAGACGGATTTAGGTGGTACCAGGATATGATAGACCTGTTCGAGGAAAATGATATAGCTTATGCTAACTGGAATTTCAAAAGTGGAAGCTGGGGATTGAAGGATGAAGATGGGAGTAAAAGAGAGCAAAAGATAAAGATAATATCAGGGAAAAAGTAGAGTTTGTCTTCAGGTCAGGGCCAATGATATGGGTCAAGAGTAGAGTTAAATTTCGTTCTTATCTGCTTTTATGGAAGAATTTGGGCTCCTATCTTAAAAAAAGCAACACGCAAAAATGATCCTTTACAATTTGTAACGGCTCATGAATTCAAATCAATTTTCTATATTTGAGATTCTTTTACAGATAGACTTTTTTGTGATAGCCAAAAATTAAAATTTTATGAAAAAAAGTATAATAATCCTTATCGGGATAGTCTTTGTGTTTTCCTGCACTAAAGAACCAAAAAAGGAAGCAAAAGAAAATCAAACAGTTTCTGAAAAGAAAGAGTCCAATGATTGGATCTTTTTATTTGATGGTAAATCTATGAATGGATGGAGAGCCTACAATGGGGATAAGATGCCTCCGGGATGGTTGGTCAAAGATGGTGAATTGACATATGATACTGAACTTGGTCTGGAACAAGACTATAAAGGTGGCAAAGACATTATTTATGGGCTGGAGGAGTTTGAAAATTTTGAATTGTATCTGGAGTGGAAACTTCCGGAAGGAGGGAACAGTGGTATTTTTTACCATTTGAAAGAGGGTTATGATGGTCCTTCTGGTATCAGTCCCGAATACCAACTGATTGATGACATCAACTATGAAAATATTCACGACCTTACTGCCTATAACACGGGCCTGGGTTACGAGAATCCGGAGACATTAAATCCACTTCAGAAAACAGCCTCTGACTATGCCATGTACCCAGCTGACGACAGCCAAAAACAACTCAATCCGGTAGGAGAGTGGAATTCATCACGGATCATTTTCACTCCTGAAAAAGTGGAGTACTGGCTCAATGAAAAAAAAATGGTCTCATTTGTGCCCTGGTCTGATGATTGGTACGAGAGAAAGAATTCCGGAAAATGGAAAGATCAGTCCGATGATTATGGACGAATTTAAATCAGGTTATATTGGACTTCAGGATCATTCGAGTCCCATTTGGTTCAGAAATATTAAGATCAAAAAACTTTAAATATCAAAATATATGAAAAAAAGAGAATTTTTAAAAAAATCTGCACTTGCTGCTATCGGTATTGCTTTCTTGCCATCCTGTATTTCAAATGCACCAAAGATCAACGCTTCAGAACCGCCCATATCGGCTTAGGGGGCGCAGGGAATTGGAAGATCTGGGAGATATTGCATCTCACGAATCGGTGGATGTAGTGGCCCTTTGTGATGTGGATGCAAAAAATTTAGCTGTAGCTTCAAAAAATCCATCCCAAAGCAAAAACATATGCTGACTACCGCATTTTACTTGAAGAAATGAGTAGTGAAATTGATGCTGTAATTGTATCTACTCCGGATCATACTCATGCACCGGCTTCTATGATGGCGATGGAAAAAAACCATCCTGTTTATTGTCAAAAACCATTGACCCATCATGTGTCAGAAGCCAGGGCTATGCGCAAAATGGCGAAGAAAAAAAACTGGTTACTCAAATGGGTATTCAGGTGCATTCGTTTTATGATTATAAATTAGCTAACTCTACTCATACAGTCTGGTATTATTGGTAAAGTAAGTACTGTACGTGCCTGGTCTCCAAAAAACTGGGGCTATGATGGTCCACCACCAAAGGGAAGTGACCCTGTACCCGAAACACTCGACTGGAACCTCTGGCTGGGAACATCCGCGGAAAGACCTTACAAGAAGGATGTTTATCATCCGGGCAATTGGAGAAAGTTAGTTGATTATGGATGCGGTACTTTAGGGGATATGGGTGTGCATATTTTTGATACACCATATAATGCCCTGGCGCTGGACGTTCCATTGACTATTGTCAATAATTGTCGTGAACCTAATGGTTATGGTTTCCCGGAGAAAAATATAGTTACTTACGAATTCCCGGGCACAAAATATACTACTGATAAATTGACATGGATTTGGTATGATGGTATAGGGGCACCTGAAAGTCATGATGAGCTATCGCTGCCGGATGGTGATAAACTTCCAGATCAGGGTGCAATGTTTATAGGAGAAAAAGGCCGGCTTTTGCTTCCGCACTTTATGCAACTTCCAAAGCATATCGTGGATGGGAAATATAAGAATTTAGATGCAGCTCAAATTGAACAATTCAATCTGGGAAAACCCATCAGGAATTATAGCTCAGAAGGGCCCAAACATTATCATCAGTTTATAGATGCCTGTTTAGGAAAAGATGAGACTACAGCTCCGTTCTCCTATGCATCACGTCTAACAGAGACGATTTTGTTAGGGACTATTGCGGGTCGTTTTCCAAACCAAACATTGCATTGGGACAATGCTACAGCTCAATTTGCCGAGGCAGAAGCTAATCAATACCTGGAATCCGCATATCGGGAGTTTTGATTAATTACAATTGCCGTTTATAAAGTATAGCTCCGAGTGGGCTATATTTTATTGCCCAGTATTATGCAATTACTTCATGGGTGAATTATGCCCATTTTGATAGGACATATTAATGTTGAGTATATGTAATATGCTTTTCTACTGATTTTTTTGAATAGCTTCTGCTGAATTATATTGATATGTGACGAACTCTTCTTTTACGGATTTAATTTTTTCTTCAATACCCGCTCCGTCATAGAACCAGATCTTACCTGTTACGCTGACCGTTTCCCCTGGTCCGCAATCCGGTAACCTGGGATCGGAATGAAGACATGGACAATCTTCATTACCCCATTCATGATTGCCTCCATTCCAGGCAGTTATGATCCAGTGTTCACCGTTACTTGATTTTACGGCTGCTACAGGGGAATCGAAGATCTTATTATCATTATTTAGAGCATTAAACTTTGAAGCCATTTTCAGCATGATGCATACCTGACTTTGAAGATCAGTCAGAACAGAATCTGTATTATTCTCAATCCATAACTTTAAATCAAGTTCATTTTTTCCGGGGTAAATATCTGCACCTATCCGCATATTATTTGGAAGATCCCATACATTGTGTAAACTACCTTCATCCGTAATTCTCCAATCCCTGTTTTCTATAACTATCTTCCGGTAGTCAAAAATTGTTGGAATATGCTTATGACCTAGAAATGTCAGGCCAAATTGTGTAAAAATTGCTTCCGGAAGATCCAAAACTACATATTCATCCGGATCCCATGGGAGAAAGATGCTTGCTTTTGTTCCCCGCATAGGACTAAGCATCCCATCTTTGAAGTTTATGCGTGGATGTCGAACTCCCGGATAGGGCCTGACTTTTAAAATATCCTTTCTGTTCGAACCTGACTCAGTTCTGACCAGTCCGGATAAAGTTTCATCCAGTTCCATTTCACTATATCCTGTTGCCTGCATCATTTCCTCCTTTGAGAACCGATGATCGAATAACATATTAGTCAGCCAGAAGTTCAGGTCCTTTCTTGTGGCAATTACTTCATCAGGCCAATCCAATGTGCTGTCTCCTTTTAAAGTATACCGGTACTGAAGCATAGGATCATCCGGGATTTCCTCTGGAAGATATTTTTCGAGATCTCTCATAGCAATTACCTGATACCCTTCTTCTTTCAGATAGTTCATATATTCTATGAACCGATCCTCCGGGGTGTTCACCCAGGGGTGGGCAGTGTCTGGAACGCCATGAAACTGAAGGACTGGCATTTCATTTTTGCCAACGGATTCCATGATCTGAATAAAATGGGCCAAATCCAGCTCTGGATAGCCATCGCAGGTAGTTGGTATCAATAAAGGATGATGTCTCTCAGGATCATATCCCGGACCCGCTTTTAATTCCCCATAGGGAACTTCGGGCTGTTTCCCTCTCCGGGCGAACTGAAATCCTTCCTTTTCCAATACTGCTAGTGCTTCCGGGCCGAAACCATTGCCATTCCAGGCATAACTTATTGGCTTTGGAACGCCCACACGCATCAATTCCCAGTTGACAAGCCCTAATTCTCCTTCAAGCATGGCGGCAGTCTTTGGTTGTGAAAAATCCCAATGATGCCAGCAATGATTTCCAATTTCAAATCCCATATTATGTAACTCACCAACTTCCTCCCATGACATGAAATTCACGGTGTCTTCCATCCATTCATAGGTAATGAAGAAAGTCGCATTGAATCCCAGTTCTTTGAGCAGGGGTGCAACGAAAGTTCGATGGGATTTAACGGCATCATCAAAAGTCAGAACCACGATCTTCGATAGATCCGGACCAGTATAATCATCATTTTTGTTTTGGTTTGACTGACAGCTATGAAAAAGAAAAATCACTGAAAGGCAGAAGATCATAGGTATTATCAGCTGGATCTTAACGGAAGATATAATAGTGAGAAAAAATTTTTCCCAACAAATCCCGGTGATATTGTTTGTCTTACACATTACTAAGAAAGATTTCCTCATATAATTCAATATATGAAGTATTTAATTATAATTTTAAAAATCTTCTGGGATATAAACATATTTAAATAAAAAAAATTGATTTTTCGGCTTGATTCAGGAAAACTAATAGGTTTATAATCTGCATATTTTAGAACTTAGCAATAAAACAATGAAAAAGATAATTTATTCATTGATCTTAATTCCGTTATTTTTAATGCTCTTGTATTGTAGCTCCACCAACGAAATAAAGGAAGATATCCTGGAATATGTAGATCCTTTCATTGGTACCGGCTTCCATGGACACACCTTTCCAGGCGCAACTCTACCTTTTGGTATGGTCCAACTTAGCCCCGACACACACCTGGATGGCTGGGATGCAAGCAGTGGTTATCATTATGATGACCATCAAATCTTTGGATTTAGTCATACCCATTTAAGCGGAACGGGTATTGGAGATCTGGGGGATGTAGCCTTTCTGCCTTATTCTAATTCGGAAGAGGCAATTCCGGTGGCAGATCTTGATAAATCAAGTGAAGTAGCTTCGCCGGGATACTATAAGGTACTCCTTAAGAATTATAATATTGAAGTGGAATTAACAGCCACTTTGCGTGTCGGTATGCATCGATATTCCTTTCAAGATCAGGATGACCGAAAAGTGATGTTAAACCTGGCGCATATACTTCAGCCCGGATGGGGAGGGGCCGTAGTTGATAATCATTTTGAAATGGTGGATGACAGGACCATTCAGGGAATCCGGAAAACGACAGGTTGGGCAAGAGATCATGTAGTCGCTTACCGGGCAGAATTCTCAGAACCTTTTGAAAAGGTTGGAGGCATTATTAATGGTAATCTTACTGAAAATATTTCTGAGGATAGAATTGACCAGCTTCATTTTAAGTTTCCCACATCGGAGAAACCACTTTTGCTTAAAGTAGCCATTTCACCAGTGGACATGGCAGGTGCGGCAAAAAATATGGAAGCTGAGTTGCCTGGATGGGATTTTGAAGAAGTAGTTCAGAAAGCCCGGGAAGAATGGCTCACAGCGTTGGAAGTAATCAGAATAGAGACTTCCAGTGAAAAAGTAAAAACTAATTTTTATACTGCTCTGTACCATAGTATGATGGCCCCTTTTTTATGGCAGGATGTAGACGGCCGGTACAGGGGAATTAACAAGAAGATCATGCAGGCGCCTCCAGGATATGTTAACTATACTGCATTTTCCTTGTGGGATACATTTCGTGCCTTTCATCCATTAATAACTATAATTCAACCAGAAAAAGCCGCCAAATGGAGTGAGGCGCTGGTTCAGAAATACAGGGAAGGTGGTATCCTTCCTAAATGGCCACTGGCATCAAATTATACGGGGACAATGGTTGGATATCCAGCTGTTTCTGTTCTGGCCGATGCGGTAGTAAAAGGACTTGCACCTGATGATGTGGCTGAATGCTTGGAAGCTTCTATACAATCGGCGACATGGCGACCGGAAATAGTAGAAAATTTTGAAGGTGACCTGGGAGACAGGGTCATGCCCAGGCACATTTATTTTAAGGAAACTTTAGGCTGGAGTCCTCATGATTCAATAGCTCAAAGTGTTTCGTTTGGACTTGAAATGGCCTATTATGACTGGTGCGTCGCCCAGATTGCCAGAAAGGCCGGAGAGCATGAAATAGCAGCTGAATTTGATAAAAAGGGGCAATATTATCAGCATTATTTTGATGAGGAAACCGGATTGATGCGAGGTAAAAATTATGATGGCTCCTGGCTTACGCCCTTCAGACCCAAATTTTCAGACCATGATTATGCTGATTATGTGGAAGGGAATGCATGGCAGTGGAGTTTTTTTACGCCACATGCAATTGATGGGGTAATTGATCTATACGGTAGTACTGATGTATATGAGGCCATGTTGGATACATTATTTACTACCAGTTCTGAGATCGAGGGAGAGCATGCTTCCGGGGATATTACGGGCCTGATCGGGCAGTATGCACATGGGAATGAACCCAGTCATCACATGGCTTATTTATACAACTGGACAAATACGCCATATAAGACACAGGAAAGACTGGATCAGATCATGAATGATTTTTATTTGCCGGAACCTGCTGGTATCATTGGTAATGAAGATTGCGGACAGATGTCGGCATGGTATGTTCTAAGTGCCCTCGGCTTTTATCAGGTTTGTCCTGGAGATCCTACATACACTATTGGCAGGCCTATGATAGACAGGGCAATTATCCCTGTTTCGGGTGGGGAATTTGAAATTATTGTACATAACAATTCAGAACAAAACCTTTATGTGGATGAATTGCGGTTAAATGGGAAGAAACTGGATAAACCTTTCTTCTCTCATGAGGATATTGTGAAAGGTGGCAAGTTGGAATTCTTTATGACTAACACAAGAACCAAATAAATACATGAAAGTCAAAAATCAAAATTCAAGAATAAATTCTGACAAATTTTGGTCCATGTTCAATATTAGCTGGGTGGAATTTTAGAAAATTCAGGATAATATACTTGGATTAAATGATAAATTGAGAAAAATTAATGTACATCCTGATCCTTCGAAGGATTTCTTTGTTTTTCAGTTTGAACATCAAATTGAAAAAGAATATATTATGATTTATTATATTTCCGGCAAAATGGTTGATTATGATATTTCTGAATATGGAGATATTCAATTTATGATCCGGCATAATTTGCATCCCGGATTTAATTTGATGCTGGTTAGAGACTCCGAAAATTACTATTCCCATAAATTAATTATCGAATATCAGGGAAAGTTAAATATAAACCTGTCAAATTTAGATCAGAATGAGGCAGCAAGATGTAATTTGTGGATTCATATTTGGATGTATCTTTACCATCAGGGATGAATTTTTTAGATCAAAACTTTTAATAAGATATAATGAATAAGAAAAAGAACATTACCCGTATTGCACTGACCGTTGCATTAGGAGGCCTTTTAATGGGTTTTGATGCATCAGTCATTTCTGGTGTAATAAAATTTATTGAAGCTGAATTCGAACTCTCAAAAATAGAACTTGGCTGGGCTGTCAGTTCACTTACTTTAACGGCGACCCTCGCAATGATGGTTGCCGGCCCGCTTAGTGACCGGTTTGGAAGAAGGGCGATGTTACGAATTGCAGCTATTTTATATGCTGTATCAGCGATATTCTCAGCATTAGCACCTGATTTCAATTCTCTGGTAATCGCCAGGATGATTGGGGGATTGGGTGTTGGTGCCTCCTTAATTTTAGCCCCAATGTATATTGCGGAGATCTCCCCGCCAAAAATCCGTGGGAGGATGGTCTCATTTAATCAGTTAAATATCGTAATAGGTATTTCCCTGGCTTTTTTTACGAATTATCTGATACTAGTATTTGGTCAATCAGGGGCTCCCTGGGCCAAAGCAATCGGATTGGATATCTATAACTGGCGTTGGATGCTTGGATTGGAAACCTTACCTGCCATAATTTATTTTAGTGGATTGTTCTTTGTCCCGAGAAGCCCAAGGTGGCTCATCATGAAAAATAGAGAAGATGATGCTATTCGTATAATGAGAGAGTTTAATTCTGAGGAGCAGGTACAAGAAGATATTCAAGCTATAGAAAAGAGTATAAAGTCCAATGAAAATAAGGAAAAAATCAGGATAGCGGAATTATTTAAGCCTGCACTTACACTCGTTTTAACCATTGGGATAGTAATCGCTATCCTTCAGCAGATTACAGGGATTAATTCTGTCTTTTTCTATGCCCCTATGATATTTGAACAATCGGGAATAGGAACAGATGCTTCCTTTGTGCAGGCTATCCTGGTTGGACTAACCAATCTTGTTTTTACCGTTCTTGCCATGGCATTTATTGACCGGTTTGGCAGGAAACCTCTACTTGTCATAGGTGTATCCGGAATTGCCATATGCATGTTTATACTGGCATATGGCTTTAATTCAGCAACTTATAAACTGACTTCTGAGAATGTTAGTGCCCTGGCAATTGATATAGATAATGATAAATTGAATGCATTGATTGACAAAGATTTTGATAGTGATGTGGAATTTAAGAAGGCAATTAAAGATTCTCTGGGCCCTGTTAAGGCAGCCGAATATGAATCAGAATTGATTAAAGCGGGAATAAATATGAATCCAACTCTTATATTGTTTGGCATTATTGGATTTGTAGCCTCATTTGCAATATCGCTTGGTCCGGTTATGTGGGTACTGTTCTCAGAATTATTCCCCAACAGGATACGCGGGCTTGCGATTTCCTTTGTGGGTCTGATCAATTCCGCTGTTAGTTTTACTGTGCAACTGGTTTTTCCATGGGAATTGGAAACCTTAGGCAATGCAACCACATTTTTAATATATGGGATTTTTGCCGTCGCCGGTTTGATATTTATAATCAAAAAACTTCCGGAAACCAAGAATAAATCACTGGAACAACTGGAAATGGAACTTATTAAAAGTGAATAATACTGGAAACATGAAATATTTAAATAAACCTCTTTGGACACTATTCATTCTTCTTATTTTAATGGGATGTAATCAACAGAAAAGTGAAACAGAACAGGAGATTACTGGCCCTACCAGGGCAGAGATAAAGAAGGAAGGGGATAAATTTCAATTATACGTTGGTGGAGAACCTTTTTATATCAAAGGGGCAGGTCTTGAATTTGGTGACATCCCTGCACTTGCCAGAAATGGCGGCAATTCATTTCGTACATGGAGGACAAACAATGGTGAAAGATCGGGAAAAGAAGTTCTGGATGAAGCATACGAAAATGGACTGTATGTAACTATGGGTTTAGATGTTGATCGCGAGCGGCATGGTTTTAATTACGACAATAAAGCGGCGGTAGCTGTTCAGTTCGAAAAACTCAAAGCTGAAGTAATGGAATTGAAGGATCATCCTGCATTGATTATTTGGGCCATAGGCAACGAGCTTAATTTAAGGGCTACCAATCCAAAAGTGTGGGATGCAGTAAATGATTTGTCCAAAATGATCCATGAAATTGATCCGAATCACCTCACTACAACCACTCTGGCAGGAATCAGTAAGGAACTGGTTGATGAAATCAAGTTACGGGCACCTGACCTTGATCTCCTGAGCATCCAGATGTATGCGGATATAGTAAATCTTCCAAAATACATAGCCGAAACTGGCTGGGACGGTCCATACATAGTTACAGAGTGGGGGGCAACTGGCCATTGGGAAGTGGAAACAACTGAATGGGGAGCGCCTATTGAAAATAATTCAACCGTAAAAGCTGAATATTACCTGGAAAGATATAAAACCGCTATCGAGCCATATAAAAATCAATGCCTCGGTTCTTATGTTTTTTTGTGGGGCCAGAAACAGGAACGAACCCCTACCTGGTATGGAATTTTTATGGAAAACGGCAATGAGACGGAATCTGTAGATGTAATGCATTATATATGGAAAAATGAATGGCCAGCTAACCGATGCCCTAGATTGGTTGAGTTTGAACTGGACGGTAAAACTGCTTACGATAATGTATCCCTGAATTCAAATAAACATTATAAGGCAGTAATTAAAATAGAAGATGCTGAGGGGGATGATATCACATATATTTGGGATATAATGCCCGAAAGTACTGATCTGGGTGATGGTGGTGACTTTGAATCAACTCCTGAAAGCCTGCATGGGCTTATAGAAGGAGAGGGCGATACGATCGAATTGACTGCACCGTCAATCCCCGGGGCTTACCGTTTATTTATTTATGCAGATGATGGCCATGGAAATACAGCCCATGCAAATATTCCGTTCTTTGTGAATTAAAAACTTTTAAAATGAAAAAAGAGCCGGAAATTTACCTCGGTAAAAACAAGCTTAGATTTGGAACGGACAAGATAGAAGGAGATCTTGTTAGGAAAAATGGGGAGTTGTATTATAAGATCAGTAATTATGATCTTATGCCACCTTTTTTTATGAGTTTGACCAGCGATTCCGATATCTGGATGTTTATATCAAGCGATGGGGGCATAACAGCCGGAAGAAAGAACGCCGATCATGCCATCTTTCCCTATTATACAGATGACCTCTTATCCAATCTACGTGAAAATACGGGTAGCAAATCAATTTGTTTAGTTGAAGCAGATAGTAAATGGCGATTATGGGAACCATTCTCAAGTAAATTAAATGGTGTATATAGGATAAATAGGAACTTATATAAAAACGTATTTGGAAATAAACTGGAGTTCGAGGAAATAAACCATGACCTGGGACTCAGTTATAGCTATGCCTGGTACAATTCCAGAAGTTTAGGAATAGTAAAGAAATCCAGCATATCATTCCTTACACAAGAGCCAAAACGCATACGCATTTTGGACGGTTTAATGAATATCTTACCTTCAGGGATCATTCAAAGTGTACAGCAGACGAAGAGTAACCTGGCTAATGCCTATAAGAAGAATGAATTGTTGAAGAAAAGTGGAATAGGTATTTACAGCCTTAGTTCAAACATTATCGACCGGCCGGAACCGAGTGAATCGCTAAGGGCCACAACGGTTTGGTCGACAGGATTGGATAAATCAACATTGGTTTTATCAGACAGACAAATAAACAACTTTATAGCAGGTCGGGAAATTGAAGCGGAGTATGAAGTGCGTGGAGAACCCGGAGCGTATCTTTCCATAAGTGACATCCAGGCTGATGTAGGTAAATCAAAATCCTGGTATTTCGTGGTGGATACTGGCTTATCAGTTTCTGATATTTCAAAACTGGAAGTACTGGTCTCGGAATCTAAGGATCTGTCAGAAAAATTAGAGAAAGAGATCATTCAAAGCACGAAGAATTTATTCAATATAGTTTCGCAAACTGATGGTTTTCAGCTGGGAGCTGATGAAAAGGAAAATATGCGGCATGCTTCCAATACCCTTTTCAATGTGATGCGTGGAGGATTCTTTGCAGATGGATACAGTATTGACCGATCAGAATTCATAGACTTCATTAAAAGCAAAAACAGACCAGACTATGATCGGAAATCTGAGTTGTTGAATACATTGCCAGACCAGGTCAATGTTACTGATTTGAAGAGAATATGTGATCATAAGGTTGATGTTGATCTGGAAAGATTTTCATATGAGTTCCTTCCTGTGACCTTCAGCAGAAGACATGGGGATCCAAGCCGACCCTGGAATAGATTTAATATTGATAACTTAAAGGAAGATGGTTCCTGGAGAAAAAGTTATGAAGGCAACTGGCGAGATATTTTTCAAAACTGGGAAGCCCTTGGTTACTCTTACCCGGAGTATATTGAAAGCATGATCACCTTATTCCTGAATGCATCTACTATCGATGGGTACAATCCATATAGAATTACGAACAAAGGCGTTGAATGGGAGATAGCAGATCCAGATGATCCCTGGTCATTCATTGGGTATTGGGGGGATCATCAGATCATTTATTTGCTGAAATTACTAGAAACTTCATCCAAATTTCATCCGGGAGTCCTGGAGCATTTTTTAAACCGTCAATTTTATACCTATTCCAATGTGCCTTATCGTATCAAAGGATATGATCAGATTGTTAAGAATCCATATGATACCATAGTGTTCGACAACAATGTAGAAAATCAGGTTCAGAACAAAGTAGAAAAGATAGGAGCAGACGGGAAGCTGGTTTGGGATGGTGAGAATATCCTCAAGGCCTCGTTAACTGAAAAATTATTGGTTACTCTTCTTGCAAAACTATCAAATTTTGTTCCTGAAGGGGGTATTTGGATGAATACCCAGCGACCTGAATGGAATGATGCCAATAATGCACTTGTAGGACATGGGTTGTCCATGGTGACAGTTTATTATATTTATAGATATCTTGGCTTTCTAGATGACATATTTAAAAAAACTGATCAAAGTGAATTTGAGATACGTCAAGAAGTCAAAGAATTTTTAGACTCTGTTAACATAATTTTTAAAAAGTATTCAAAGCTGTTAGTCAGGGAGATATCTGATCAGGAAAGAAAGGAAATAACCGATCAATTGGGATATGCAGGTGAGCATTACCGTGAAAGTGTATATAGTAAATGCATAGGGAAGAATGTCGCCATAAAGAAGGATTACCTGTTGGAGTTTATTGATCTGAGTATTAAATATACGGATCAAACCATCCGGGCTAACCGCAGGAAAGATAATCTATATCATGCTTACAATTTAATTGAAATAAAGGAATCCGGCTTTGGTATTGAACATTTATATCCTATGCTGGAAGGTCAGGTTGCTGTTCTCAGTTCTGGATTTATAAATCCTAAAGAAGCAATAGATATAGTTGTTGCATTAAGGAAAAGTGAGCTTTATCGAAAGGATCAGGACAGTTATATTTTATACCCTGATAAAGAACTGGCATATTTTACAAAGAAATCCGAAATCAGTGGCGACCTGGTCAGGAGATCAAAATTATTGCTCAAACTTATTGAGGATGGAGATACGTCAATTATCCAGGAGGATAGCAGGAATATATATCATTTTAATCCTGGGCTAAGTAATGCGAAGAAATTAGAAGGAGCCTTAGATAAAATAGATTCAGATAAATACAGTTCTTTTAAAAAAGAAGATAGAGAGCTGATACTTGAAATCTATGAGAAAGTATTCAGGCATCATCAGTTTACTGGCCGGTCGGGTATGTTTTTTGGATATGAAGGACTTGGTTCCATCTACTGGCATATGAATTCAAAGCTCTTATTGGCTATTCAGGAAAACTATTATCGTTCAATTTACAAGGATGGGATAGATCAAACTTCAATAGGCTTAAAGACCGCATATTTCGATATCAAAAGAGGACTTGGTACTTCTAAGAATCCGGAAATCTATGGCGCTTTCCCTACAGATCCTTATTCACATACTCCCGCACATAAGGGTGCACAGCAACCGGGTATGACAGGTCAGGTAAAAGAAGATATCTTATCCAGGTTGGGAGAGTTGGGTGTTATTGTTCAGGATGGTACGATTGTTTTTGATAATTCCCTGATGAATCAGGATGAATTTTTAAATGAGGCAAAGAAGTTTGAGTATTATAATCTTTCCGGCGAAATGAGTTCCCTTATTGTAGATAAAGGTTCCTTTGCATTTTTATTCTGCCAAGTGCCGGTAATTTATACATTGGCGGAGAGATCCATGATAAATATTCATTTTTATAATGGTGAAACCAAAAAAGTTGATGTTTTACAACTTTCAAAAGATGTTTCTAGGAGAATATTTATGCGGGATGGCAGTATCGACCATTTGGAGGTGTATTTAGCCAAGAATTGAGTTTAATAAATGTTTTTATACTAAAACAAAGGTCCTTTCTATTTAAATGTGGGTAAATATTCTATACTATCGATTACGCTTTTAAACTAAAGATAAAAAAAGCGAATACGCCAGGGGAGAATTTATTAATCACCCTTTATGAACTTTTGAAGAATTCGTGTACTTTTGCGACTTGGGAGCCGATTAAATATTAGTTCATTCACACATACTGGTCCACTAGCTCAGCTGGATAGAGCAACTGCCTTCTAAGCAGTAGGTCTCAGGTTCGAATCCTGAGTGGATCACTTTTTATTTCAATACTGATTACAGCTTACAAGACGGTAAAATGCATAGCTACTCTCATTCCATATTGCATTGCATTTGCCCTTTCACTATTTTCAGGCAAACAAAATTTTTAGACTTTAATCGGTATGTCACTTTACCAACGAACTGTTGTGTGCCATTCAAAAATCCAAATAGACTTTGATTAACACAATTATTATATGCCAAAGCATATATTTAACTCATTTTATATTTAATTATATCTAATTACATATAAATTAGTATATTTGAGCATTATTATATCTAAAAGCATATAATGAAGCAATTAGAAGACTTTGTTAAAGAACGTAGAAAAGAAGTAAATCTTACCCAGGAAGAATTCGCTGAACGTGCCGGTGTTGCACTAACTGTCGTACGCAAAATCGAACAGGGCAAAACGAATCTGAATATGGATAAAGTTAACCTGGTTCTTCGCATGTTTGGACATGAATTAGCACCTGTTAACAGTAAAGATCTAATGAATGAGACAGGGAAAGGTATTTTATAAAGATCATTTGGCAGGGATTATTACTGAAACAAATGAAGGTGAATATGTATTTCAATATGATGATCAATACGTGAAAGATCATCCAGAAGACTTCATCACATTTACTATGCCTGTTACAGATCAACCATACACCGATAAACGACTCTTTCCATTTTTTGAAGGGCTAATCCCTGAAGGATGGTTACTGGATATTGCTTCTGAAAACTGGAAGATCAATAAAAATGATCGCATGGGATTATTGCTGGCTTGTTGTCAGAATTGTATTGGAGCAGTGAGTGTGAAACCAATAACAGAGCGAAGAAGATGGAGAATAAATGTTTATATTGTTACGAATCTGTTGATGACAGAGCTCGACTTTCACGAGAAGTGTTCAATGGAGTTCTTTGGAACACCAACACCACCTGAAATAGAATATTCGCTGGATCAAATGGATGAACTGGCGAAAAATGTAGTAGAACGAAGTGTTGCTGTACCTGGTGTTCAGCCAAAACTATCAATGTCATTAATCAAAAAAACCAAAGAAAATACTGATACACGGTTGACCGTAGTTGGAGCATTAGGTGGACACTATATTTTCAAACCACCATCTAATCATTTTCCTGAAATGCCCCAGAACGAACATGTGACAATGCGCATAGCTGATAGCTTCGGAATTCGAGTCGTACCTTCATCATTAATCAGATTGTCTTCCGGAGAATTATCCTATATCACGAAGCGAGTTGACCGGACAGACACTGGTGAGAAGATTCATATGATTGATATGTTTCAAATCACTGAAGCGTTTGACAAGTATAAAAGCTCCATGGAGAAAGTTGGAAAAGCATTGGTAATTATTCCGACAATACATTACTTGATAAGGCCTTCTACTTTGACTTAGCACTTTTCTCTTTTCTAACCGGAAATAATGATATGCACTTGAAGAACTTCTCTATGATTGAAAGTCCTTCCGGCTGGGTGCTTGTCACCTGCTTATGATTTGTTAAATGTAGCGATTGTATTACCCGAAGATACAGAGGAACTTGCACTGACATTGGTTGGAAAGAAAAAGAAGTTAAAGCAAGAACACTTTGAACAATTTGGTGAAGGATTAGGGCTTACAGGAAAGCAGATCAAAGGAGCACTTCAACGAATGATCAAAAACAAGCCAAATGCATTTAGCTGGATTGATCGATCATTCTTGTCAACTGATATGAAAACTGCCTATATCGATGTGCTTGACTCAAGGTATAAACAAATAGGATTGAAATAATAACAGCACACAAAAATGTATAAGTGGCATTAAAATGACCGCTTATATGAGACAGTTGAGTCATTTAACCTACCCATACACCTACTCTATTAACATAAACAGCTGATAATCAGTATATCATAATAGCCCTAGCGGGATCACATAAAAGCGGCTTTCAATTGATTTTGGGAGCTTTTTTTTAGAGAGAGGTGAATTGCCCTGTCCACATTTCATATTTCTTCACATCCTATAATATGATTCCTCAATATAAAGTTCCGTAGGATGGGGTATAGAACATCCATTTTCTGTCTTTTATATACGAATCGCATTGCCCAAGATCACATTGACTGATGGCACCAGAAAAACAGTGATCGATATGATATTAAGTGGAGGTATTGATTTCTGAAAAAGCCTCTGATTTGAAGAAAAGATCCTTAATGTTTTTTCAGGATAGATCAAAAATGTTACTGAAGTTCAATCCCAGGTTTTAAACCCTTATTTTAGGCTTAAATAAACAACAAAAAGGCCCTTCTCCGGTTATTTGCTGGCATCTCTAGGCCCAACATAAACATGGTGGCCCCGGCAATATGCGCTATTTCCTTACTTATTTGAGGAAATCTCAGGGAAACATAAATGATCACTTGGTAAAAACGACATTGGCTGCGGAAGTAAAAATTGTAGCTACCATGATATTTTCTCTGTTTCTGTCAGATTCATTAAATTCTTTATTTTTTAGCAGAATTGACAATAAGTTCTGTTGGAATATTATGCTTTGTATAAGCCTTGCAAGGGTAAAATAGCATTATATAATTGATTCTTGTGCTTTATCTAAGTCGGACAAAATCATGATTTTCAAAAGATAGTAAAGCAATTATATACTTAGTTAAAGAACTTTATAAAAGTCTATTTTCTATTAAATGAAGAAATGTTATTAATGCGTATGTAAAATTATTTTTATAATAATACATAGATAAAGATTTGGCCAAGGCCATTTGAAACACGCTTATTGTAATTCAATTAATTAGAGTATTCTAAACTAAGTAAGGAAGTTCTGCAAACGGAATTGTATATCTGTAGTGTGTTAGCTTACAATCAGCTAAAAATGGATCTTATCTAAATTCAAGGAAGTATAATACAATATTTTACAGAGAAAAATGGGCTTAAGTATAAATAAATTGAACCTGAACTATATCAAAAATAAAACTGTTTTCCGCCTATGTCTTTGTATAATACAATTTTGGCATATTCAAAGTTAATTGGGGGCAAATGATCGGGACATGAGAGACTGATTAAATTCAAGGCTACTTTTCAAACCTAAATAATTTACAAATATTATTTTGCAAAAGAATTTAAAAAAACTATATTGAAAACTAATTGCTATAAATTATAAAAGAAAGTGAATACGTAAAGAGTAAATATTAGTAGTTTCTTTCGTTCTTTAAACTAATAATTCTTTGCTATAATAAGTAAAAGATTCATGGAAACTATTCTGGCAGCTATGGCTTCATCTTCAATTTTTATTCAATGATCGGAAGCAGCCTTGTCAAATAAATACAATTATAAAATTTACTCTATAATTGAGAAACACAAATTAGAAGAAGTTATGGTTTCTCTGACACAAGGTAATTTAGATATTATTTAAAATCAAACTAAACTCAGATAACATGAAAAATGATACAAGCTAAGAAAAGGTCTTATGGCTAAGACAAATTATCGGATATGTTTTTTGCCAATTAATAAGAATAATTGGACATTCTTGAATTACTGAAAAACAAAAATTAAAAAACTATGAACTTAAAATTACTAGACAAAGTATTTGTATTGTCAAGATATGCCATGTATGGCATGTTTTTACAATGTGTTTGCTACACACTGGTCTTTTCAGAAGTAAGGGAGGATCAGAATAAGGGCAAGGAAACCTCGGGCGAACCGGCGGTTATTGAAGCTTCAAATAAAATAATGCAGGACATTACTATAACCGGCAAGATTACTGATGAAAATGCTCAGGGCCTACCGGGGGTATCTATCCTCGTGAAAGGAACAACCAGCGGTACAATTTCCAATATTGATGGCTCTTACAGCTTGGATGTTTCCGAAGGTGCAGTATTGGTTGTCACTTATGTCGGATATCAAACCAAAGAAATTATAGTAGGAAATGTGTCTGTGATTGATGTCGCTATGGCATTAGATGTAAAAGCACTGCAAGAAGTTGTTATCACAGCATTAGGTATTGAGAAAGATAAAAAGACCTTGGGTTATGCAACGTCCAATGTCTCGTCTGATGAATTTACGACAAATAGGACACCTAAATTTATGAACGCGCTACAAGGTAAAGTAGCTGGGGTAAACATTACACAACTGGGCGTCGGACCCCAGGGTAGTACTAAGATTAGAATTCGCGGTAACGCTTCATTGGGCAAGAACAATCAGCCATTGATCGTAGTAAACGGTATTCCAATTGATAATAGCAATTTTGGTGTCAACAATGGTGGTGCTGATGATGCTATTGGGTCCACAGGACCAAACAATAACATGGACACCGGTGATGGATTGAGCAGTATTAATCCGGATGATATTGAATCAATGTCAGTTTTGAAAGGTGGTCCCGCGGCTGCATTATATGGATACCGTGCCAGAAATGGTGTTATAATGATCACTACTAAAAACAGGACAAAGGGCGAAGGCGTTCGGGTAGAATATAATTTAAATTATACAAATGGAAGCATTATTGATCGACGGGATTATCAATTTGAATATGGACAGGGAGAAAATGGCCAGCGTCCCACTACTCCATTTCCTACTTCCGGTGTTTGGAGTTTTGGTGAAAAGATCGAACCAGGCATGACACAAATATTATTTGATAACCTGACGGTTCCTTATGAAGCGCAAGAGAATCAATTAAATGAGTTTTATAATAATGCCTCCAATGTGACAAATACCATTGCTGTTTCAACCGGTGGAGAAAACGGTGGAATGAACCTTTCAATTTCCGATATGACAAGTAAGGGCGTTCTTCCGGGAAATGAGTATAATCGAAAAACTGCTAATTTTGGATTTACTCAAAAAACCAAGAAACTGACGGTTTCAGGGAATCTTACCTATTCCCGTGAAAACATCGAAAATCCGCCAAATATTGGAGAACAGGACTTTAGTGCGGTAGTGATGTATACTGTGGCTAATACAATGCCAATGGATGTGCTCAGAGATAATGCTTTTGATGAATTTGGCAACGAGCAAGCGTGGTCAAGGTTCAGGAACAGGACCAATCCATATTTTGCTTTGTCAAGATTTAATAATGTTGTACGCGATCGTTTGATTGGTGTTGTAACTGCAAAATATGATTTTACAGATTGGTTATCTCTTCAAGGTAGAATTGGTCAGGATTATTGGTCACGTGATCAGGATTTCAATGTGCCCAATGGTACTCAGTCCAAGGGAGCAGCTCCTGCAGGATTTGTAAACGGAGACTATGTGACAGATATAAGAAGGTTTCGTGAGTTGAATGCTGACTTTTTGTTAGCATTTAACAAGACATTTGGCAATATTGGTATTTACGCAACGTTTGGAGGAAATCACATGTACCAGCGGCTGGATGTAAATACCGAACAAGGTGGCAACTTTTATCAGCGGGACCTTTATACGATAGGGAATGCAAGTCAGGTAACACCTAATTATATTTTACAGGAGAGAATGGTAAATTCTTTGTACGGCTCTGCGGAAATTTCCTATAAAGGATTCCTTTATTTGAACGGTACAATAAGAAATGACTGGTTTTCCACACTGTCTCCAGATCAGAGAAGTATACTTTACCCATCCGTGACGGGTAGTTGGGTATGGTCACAAACTTTTGAGTCCATGCCTGATTGGATGACTTTTGGAAAACTTCGTGTAGGATGGTCAAAAGTAGGTAGTGATGATGATATATCCCCGTATAACCAATCATTATTTTACAGAGTTGAGCCGCAAAATTTAAATGGCTATCCGATCGGACAAATTGATGGGGGTACAATTCCTAACCAAAGTTTGAGGCCTTTGAATACTGTGGAAACAGAAATTGGACTTGAAACTATGTTTTTTGATAATTTAGTTTTTGAATTTTCTGTTTATACAAGAACGGCACAGAATCAGATCTTAACACGAGAAGTTTCAAATGCATCTGGGTATAACAATACAAGGGTTAATGTAGCTGAAAGTTCTAACAAAGGATTGGAATTTGCGATTGGTGTTTCACCCTTTAGAAGTACAAATTTTGAGTGGAGGATAGATGCAAATGCAACCTTTAATAAATCAGAAGTTATTAGTTTAGGTACTGATGTAGAGGGAGAATCCATTACTGTTGGGAACTCGTTCTTCCATGGAGAGTTACGTCAGGTAGTAGGGCGCCCAATGGCCCAGTTGTATGGATGGGGCTATTTGAGAGATCCCGATGGCAACATAGTTCATGATGCCAATAGTGGACGTCCATTGCGTTCTGCTGAACAAATTGAGTTTGGAACGGCCATACCTACCAGCTGGGGTGGAATCACTAATAGCTTTACCTACAAGGGCATTATGCTTTCAGTCCTGATCGATTTCAAATTAGGACATAAAATTATCTCAGGTACCC
Organism: uncultured Cytophagales bacterium; assembly: GCA_942491935.1. Taxonomy (GTDB): domain Bacteria; phylum Bacteroidota; class Bacteroidia; order Cytophagales; family Cyclobacteriaceae; genus JAGTVG01. The sequence continues at coordinate 5,544 of CALOCZ010000034.1, read as the reverse complement.
ATGTGAATGCTTATCGACATGGGTTCGATAAAGCTACATTGCCAGGTCGTGATCAAGGATACGTCATCGGTGAAGGGGTTAAAAACATTGGTACAGACGAAAATCCTGATTATGTACCAAATGATGTGCAAACACCCGTGCAAACATACTATGAAACTATTAGAGGTTTTAGAGGCTCTGAGCAATCTGTTTTTGATGCAGGTTCATGGCAATTACGCCAAATTACATTGGGATATGATTTTACAAGACTTATTCCTGATAACAAGTATATAAAAGGTGTAAAATTAAGTCTGGTTGCTAATAATGTTGCCATTTTGGCTACGGATATACCTCATATTCATCCGGATCAGAATGGTATAATTTCTGATCTTCAGTCAGGGTTGGAAGCAACAGGTATACCTGTTACCAGAGATTTTGGTTTTAACTTGAATCTACAGTTTTAATTCTAATTAAAATGTTTTTTTTAACATTAAGAAAATGAAAATGAAAACGATATATAATAAAATATTTTTCTTGTTGATTATGCTAATTCCATTCACTGCGTGTGAAGACAAATTAGATGAAATTAATCAGGATACGTCTCGTGCAAGATCGGTGGATCCGATTTTTCAGTTGAACAGAGCGATTGTTGATCAGGGTCCCGGTGGATCGAACATTGTTTATGAGTGGGCCATTATTCGCCAGGTTCATACACCTTTCCGTGGTGTGCTTGAAGGAGCTAACTCAAACCAGGTAAATCAGGGATCAACAGTTCGAAACTGGGATCAATTCTATCCCAATGTCCTGAAAAACCTGATTGACGGGATCAATAACTTACAAGAGGACGGAACCAGAACAAATGCTTTGAGTGCAATGAGGATTATGAAAGCATATGTGTTTATGGTATGTACTGATACGTATGGTGATATACCATATTCGGAAGCCGGTTTGGGTTTTATTGACCAAAATATGTTCCCTGCATATGATCCGCAGGAATCTATCTACACAGACATTATCAGCGAGTTGCAGTCTGCTACTTCTGCATTGGATGCAGCTGGAGATGACATCGGCCAGGAGGCCCTTTTTGGTGGTGATACTGACAAGTGGATCCGTTTCGGAAATTCGCTTCTGTTAAGAGCTGCTATGAGATTGTCAAAGGTAAATCCGTCGACAGCTCAGACAATTGTTTCTGGCATCAATCAGAATGATTTGATGCAATCCAATCTCGATAATGCATTTGTTGCTCACCAGACACCCTATAATAATGGTGGGAATGCCAATTTTAATAATCAAGAGAGCAGCAACTTTTACCTGGATAGTGTGTTTGTAACTCATTTACAAACGAATAACGACCCAAGGTTGGAAAAGATTGCCATACGGTATGTTGGAGCAACCAGTGGTAATGGACAGATTCCAGATGTTGCAAGTACAGATCCTGCAATTCAGGTGGGATTACCTCAGGGTCCGGATCAAAATGGAGTAGAGGATATATTAGTTGAAAATGGCGTAGTCAGCTTATATGATTTCAGTCAGGTAAATCGAAATACTGTTGGAGCCCAAGAAGCTCCTGGCTATTTGGTTACCTATGCCCAAACAATGCTTCTATTGGCAGAGGCACGGTTTCGTGGCTGGGCGGCTGGAGACGCAGCAGAGGCCTATGAAGAAGGTATAAGAGCACATATGAGACAATTTGCTCAATATCCAGGTAGTACCGCAGTTGAAGAAGCAGATATTGATGCTTACATTGCTGCTCATTCACTATCAAGCGGCACGGAACTTGATCAAATAAATACAGAATACTGGATTGCATCCTTTCTGGCAGGATATGATGGTTGGGCAAATTTCAGACGTTCAGGCTTCCCTGCTATACCTGCAAATCCAAGCCAGGGGGCACTCACAGGTACAAGCGAGAATTTTATTCGTAGACTCGTCTATCCTGATGCTGAATTCAGTATTAATTTCGAAAATTTAAATGCAGCCGTAAGCAGACAAGGAGCAGATCTTTTGTCAACACGTATCTGGTGGGATACCAATTAGTCATTAATAAATTTTCAGAGAAGTGAAATATGAAAACAAAGTTGTTAGATCTCTTATAGCATAAGATAAATACGATTCATAAGCACACAATAATTTGTTTTCACTGGATAATTCCTTCCTGGTAAGGGTCAAATCCCAAACCAGGAAGGAAATTTCAGGACTAACCTCAATATTTGGAAGAAAGATGACTAGATGGCCAGTTGTATAAGGACATGGCATGAGGTATAGATGATCTAATCAATTCTACTAATCAAAAACATTAAGGCAATATGAAGTATAATAATAAAAAATTACAGGAAATATTTGGCGGGACCCTTAAACAGGAGAAAGAGCAACAGTCAAAGAGCAGGAGATCGTTCTTTAAAAAAGCGGGTTTGGGGGGGCTGAGTCTGGCAGGTTTATCAATGGCTTCTACAAGCGATGTTGTAGCTTATTCGACTCAAAATGTAAATAGAAATTCAGCGCCATCTGATTTAAAGATTACGGATATGCGGATTGCGGAAATTGGTGGTGATGTAGTATTCCGAACACCAATTGTCCGGATATATACCAACCAGGGGATTATTGGGCATGGAGATGTTCGGGATGGTGCTGCCAAAGAGTATGCATTATTTTTAAAGAGCAGATTGCTTGGCGAGAACCCATGTAACGTGGAGCGATTATTTGGTATAATAAAGCAGTTTGGAGGCCATGCCCGACAGGGTGGTGGAGTCTCCGGAGTAGAGATGGCACTATGGGATATCGTTGGAAAAGCGTATAATGTGCCCGTATATCAATTATTGGGAGGAAAATATCGGGATAAGGTGCGTGTATATTGTGATACAGACATTTCCAAAGATCCTGTGGAATATGCCAATAGGATGCAGGAGAGAATAGATGCTGGCTATACTGCTTTAAAAATGGACATCGGAATTAGACTTATAATGGATGTTCCAGGTGCCGTAACCAATGCTCCTGATACTAAATTTAATCCTTATCAGTATGAATATAAATCTTATGGACAAACTAAGCATCCTTTTACCCGGGTTCAAATAACTGACAAAGGGATTGATTTACTTATGGAATACCTTGATGTAATGAGATCCAAAATTGGATATGATATTCCAATGGGAACAGATCATTGGGGCCATTTTGGAATTAACGAAGCGATTAAAGTCGCCCGTGCTTCTGAAAAATATAACCTCGCATATATCGAGGACATTATACCCTGGCAATTAACAGATCAGTTAAGAGAATTAACGCTATCAACCGCCACCCCCATTCAAACAGGAGAAGATATTTACTGTCTTGAGGGTGGATTTGAAGAATTAATTACCACCAGATCTGTAGACATTGTACATCCAGATCCAAATACTGCGGGTGGAATTTTGGAAACCAAAAGAATTGGTGATTTTGCATCACGTCATGGAATTGGCTTTATGCATCATCATGCAGCAGGCCCCGTTTCTTTCCTTGGCGCTGTCCATAGTGCTGCTGCCACGGAAAATTTTATGTGGCTTGAACATCATGCGGTCGATAAAAAAGACTGGGAGAATTTGGTTACTGGTTTTGACGGTCCTATCGTTAAAGATGGTTATGTAACGGTTCCGGAAAAACCGGGTATTGGAGTAGAACTTAATGAGGAGGTTGTAAAGAAATACTTAATTGAAGGGGAGAAATTTTTTGCTCCTACACCTGAATGGGATGTAATTCGATCGAATGATCGTTTGTGGAGTTAATAAAATGATTTGGTTTATTAAATAAGTTAGAGATTTACAGGGGGGAAACAATATTACCAGTTTCTCCTTTGTTTTTATTATAAATTCATTCTAAAACCTGCCATATTTTCCTTCTGGTATAAGGAAGTTGGCAAGAATATTAAAATCTTCTCTGAGATTTTCAGATATTAAAGCTAAACAGCATATGAATATATCAACCGAATTGAAACGAATCTCTGCTGCTCATAACCGGGATTATGTTGTCTTCAAAGCTCCTTATAATACCCATGTGAAAATGTAAGACTGATGGAAATGATCGATTATGCCAGCAAAAAGCATGGACGGGAAGGAGAAGCAAAATTGCTCTGGAGATTAACGGAATTCAACGTAACTACCTCGAATCCGAACCGAGTGATATCAGTTATAAGCAATATATCCTTCTTTGGTGGACATTTTAAAACAGAGATTTATGAAATTGGAATGGAATATGGTGCGTTCGCAATTACTCACTTTTGCATAAGGGAAACTGATCAACTAAGTACGGTTTTTGGCTTCCAAAGTTTGCCAATAGACTATCTGACCCGAACAGTCTATTGTCAAACCCAATCAACGGCTTTAAATATGAAAGGGCATTTTTCGCCTCTATAAGTAATAATACATACATTTATAACATTACTTACAGAATCAATGATAAAATATGAATAATGATAATTCTTAATGACCTAGAATGAAAATGAATACCATAAACTAACAAAACACATAAATTATGAAAAAAATACATTTATTAATTGTGGCATTCGTGCTGCTTAGTTTTTACTCAAAATCCCAGAGTGTGGTTTGGCCCGCTGAGACCATCAAGGAACTTACATCCGAATGGACAGGTGAGCGTACCCCTGATGGAAGGCCTAAAGTATCTGATGAGCTTTTGGAGAGATTAAAAGCGCTTTCCATGGAAGAGATCTGGGGCACATTGCGCAGGAATGGATATGAGAATCAATTTGAAAATTTCGCAGGTGTTTATCAAAATGGTTGGGAAATTCTGCATCCGGATCAGGTAATGAGCGGCCGTGTTTTAACTGCCCAATTTATGCCTTTAAGGAAAGATTTTAACAACTATGTTCAAAAGCAGGCAGAAAAAGAGGGGACAAAAATACCGGTAACCAATTATGCTCCGATTATAAAATTGATGGATGGCGATATTTATGTGGCGGACAGTTATGGAAAAATTGCGGATGGTACGCTCATTGGCGATAACCTTGGTAATGCAATTTACAGAGCTTCAAAAAGAGGGGGTGATTTTCAATGGTTCTGTACGGGATATCGAAGGCTTATCACAGATCGAAGGATTTAATGCCTATGAGATACGAGGGTTCAGATCCTTCTCGTGGGCGAAGTTCGCCCCCGGCGTGAACTCCTCAGCTTCGGCAAGACCAAAGGCAGCGGCACTACTGGGCACGGCAACCGCTACCTGGCCCGCGCGCTCGGCGAAGCCGCTGTCAACGCCGGCCGCACCGACACCTTCCTCGGCGCCAGCTACCGCCGCCTGGCCCGACGCCGCGGGAAGAAGAAGGCCATCGCCGTCGGCCGTTCCATCCTGGTCGTGGTCTGGCACCTGCTCGCCGACCCCGAGGCCCAGTTCCAGGATCTCGGCGCCGACCACTACCAGCGACACGTCAACACCAGCGCCAAACGACGCAGCCACGTCCGCCAGCTCGAAGCACTCGGCTACCGCGTCACCCTCGACCCCGCCGCCTGACCTGGACCCAGCCCAAGACCACCGTGGCTGGGTCCATTTTCGGATTAGAAGATTCCGTCAGGGCCGGTGTCGGGC
>CALOCZ010000033.1:0-17373 GCA_942491935.1 uncultured Cytophagales bacterium | reverse complement strand
TCCAGTGCTTTCATCTACTGCTGTGGGAATTTCTTCCACTACATCAGGAATTTCAGGATCGGGATCTACAGGAGGTTTCTCTTCGATTACAGGTGGATTTTCCACTTCTTCAACAGCAGGACGCTGAACGACCTGTTTTTCAACAGGTTCCCTGAAGAAAAACCAATAAACGGCGATAGCAATAACAATAACTCCAATTAAAACGAAGGAAATTATTAAACCTACTGGATTTCTTCGTCGATCGTCATCATGCGTTGAATGATATTTATAGACATGTGAATCGTCCAGTTCATCATCTGAAATATCATCATTAAACATGTCAGATTCTGAATCTGTTGTTGACAAAGGCTCACTATCTTCCTCTCCTATATCCAGATCGCTATCTGATGAGGCTTCAGGCAGTCCAAAATCATCCGATTCTTCCTGGCTACCTTCAGATGATCCTGATTTCAATTCATCATCTTGGTTGTTAGGTTTTTTATCTTCCATGTTAAGTATTGATTAGGTGATAATATTTTTCCAATTTAATAAAATGTTAACTTATCATAAAAGTATAACAAATATTTTTAAAGTACTCTAAGAAAGTTGTCAAATCTCAAAAATATACAAAACCGAAATAATGGGCTTAATTCAATTAAAAATTAATAGAAACCCCTCCTATTATCTGTATTCCTCTTGATGGGTACCTATAGTATCTTTCATAATTTCTTCCGATAATATTATCAAATCTTAGAAAAGCACCAAGTCTGTCGGAAAACAAATATTGAACACTTAAGTTCAGGTCAATAATACCCGGGAGCTTAATAACCTCTTCGAAAGTACTGTCATATGCCTTGGCCTTCATTCCACTAACAAAATAAATATTGCTTCCAAAAACGATCTTTTCATACAAGTTATATCTGAAGGTACCAGTCAATTTAAATGTTGGGCGATGCCAGGCTTCTTCCAATGTCCTCGTACTGTAGTTAAAGTAATCAGCTCGGATGCCCATATTATAATTTTTGATCCTGGAATATACAAGTTCGCCATAAATGTTCATGACATTGGTATTTTCAGGTTCATATACCATTTGGAAGGTAGAAAGATTTAAAGAATCATTCAGAAAAAAGTACAAATCCTTATATTCTGATAATTTGAAGCCGGCCAGGAAGTTAAAATAGTTATTAACATTTCCGCGTACCCCCCAGTCAATACCGAATTTCTTGTTACTATGCAGGAGAGCAACACTTTGTGCAAGAAATGGATTCTCTCCAACAATTGATTGAAAATCAACTTGTTCCAAATCACCGTCAATTTTCAGGAAAAAACTATAGTAATCATTAAGATTATATGCTACGTCAATGAATGGAAACAATAACACACTGCTTCTTGACGATATCGTGTCATTTTGAAATACAAAATTCAACCCGCCCCGGATATCGAATTCTCCATATTTGTAAAAAACAAATGGTTTAACCTTTATCAGGTTCCTGCTTAGGGATTCCGGATTTTTGTAAGAGGAGAACATCGTATTTACATCCAGGTGAAATTTAAGCCCTTCTTTCAAGAAATAATTGCTTAATAAGTTGATTTCAGTTTTGGATTCACTGCTGCTGAAGAATTTGTCCTTTATGTAATTATAATTTGCGTCGATGATGTAATCGAAATCGTCCTTTTTATTTGTATTCCCAAACCATAAACCAATATTGAATTCATTATATATCTGCTTTATGGAATCAGCATCAACCTCCAAACCCTCGGGATATCCATAATAATGTACCATCTGCCGGTCATAGTTCAATTTGGCTCCTACAGTCAATTTTTCACCATAATACCTGGTATCTGCCGAAATCCCTGTTTCAGCTGATCCTGAGTTTTCTTTATCAACAGGCCCATTTCTTGAAGAGATATGGTTAAAATTCAATCCCAGTGCATATTTGTTTTCCCGTTTATTAAACAAACTGGCATCCAGGTAGGGGGTCAGGTAATTCCCGAAACCAGCCGTCACATTTCCTCCATAAAATTTATCCAATGGCATGGATTTCAGCTTAAGTGCCCTATTGGGAATATTTAAATTTGACAATTCAGGAATTATACTTAGATAGTTATAGTTCCGGGTCATTTGTGAAGTTGGGGTAGTTGGTAAGGGTGGAATTTTTTCAAATTCCCGGTTCTGTTGAGGCAATTCAATTTCCAGGCTTTTTTCTACTATAAAGCTTGCGTCCTCAATTTCACCCTCATCAATTTTTTCCCAGTTTTTATCCTGGGCATATACTGCTGTTTCCGTAATTCCTGATAAAAGAAAAATGAATAATATGTATTTTAAGTGCTTCATTCGCTCTTTTTATATACTTATTCCTGAAGTGTATCGACTTCAATGATTTCACTTTCGGTTATACTTTCTATTTCCAGCAACTTTTCTTTTGCTATAGCTACAATTGCTTCGTTTGGTGAATTCTCTATAACAGAGTTCAATGTAGCTTTAGCCTGAAAGGCCTCTTCCATTGAAATATAATTATCGGCTATCATTAAAAACGACTTGCCAATCCACTCTTCATAAATTCCATAATTTTCATTAAGGTCAAATAATGCTTCATTTGAACTTTGATATTGTCCCTGGTCTCTGAAAATCTCGGCAATAAGATACTGGGCTTCAGCTCCATTAATATCTTTTGCTGTATTCACTGTCGATAGGAAATAATCAACTGCTTCTTCAATATCCCCCTTGGCGAGGTGTGCCTTGCCGGCAAAAAGCTGTGTTAAATTCTGGGCATTCACAGAAAATGTACCCATACTCAGAATTTTCTCTGCATATAGTATGGTTGAATCATATTTTCCAGTAAAATAATACGCTTTTAACAGTCCTTCCCATGCATCATATTCTTCACGTTTATTGGCGGCAATCTCTTCCAGCTGTGTATAATACTTTAATGACTCAGCATTGTTACCCAAGAGTTCATTGATCAATGCCAAACGTCTTACAGATCTGTTCCTCCATTTAGTATTTGGAATTTTTATAACTGATTCAAACGAAATAATGGCATTTTTAAATTCTTCTCCCCTGTAATAGCTTTCACCCAGGTAATAATATACCTCATCTTCGAAAGAATTTTGTCCGTAGTTCTGGAGGTATTGATTGAAAGCTGAAATAGCGTCACTGTAGTTTTGATTAAAATACAGGTTTTTCGCCGCGTCGAACTCAATATTTGAAAGGTCCTGTCCATCGGGGTTTAATATTTTGTATTTTTCGAGATATTCCGAGAATTCTCCGGCACGGTTTGCATTGGTGAGTGCTCCCTGTAATCCCATAAGTGCGTTGTTTGCCGCTTCATGCCGTGGATAATTATCAATTATTGTTTTGTAATCGTTTATGCTATTCTCCGATTGTTGGAGATTGCTATATGAAATGGCCCTGTTAATCAATGCATATGGTACAAAAGAGCTTTCAGGCTGCTCAGTGATTAAAAAGGAGAATCCCTGTATCGCCTGATTATAATCCCCGTTCTCAAATGACAGCTCTGCACGCTGATAGAGCGCATCATCATAGTATACAGAACTTTTAGTTACAGTTACCTGACTTAAATACCTGTTGGCTTCTGATTGATTGCCTGTTATTCCATTTATCAATCCAATCTGGTAATTACAGTAGTCTTCTTCCGGACTACCTGCCTCGATGGCCCTTTTATAAACTGAAATGGCCGTACTATAGTCTTTAGTAGCATAATAACAGTCAGCCAGACGCAATAAAGCATCTTTGTAAAAGAACTGGTTAGAATTAGATCGTAATCTATTGGTATAAAATCTGAAATGTGGTAAAGCCTTGTTATAGCTTTTCATGTTAAAATAGGTATAACCCAAACCATATCGGGCTTTTAAAGTTGTTAGCGAAGAATTTGAGGGATCCTTTTTTAAAACCATTTCATATGCATTACCTGCTTCCTCCAATCTTTTACCGATAGAATATGCTTCTCCTATCCAGAAATATGACTGAAGTGTGGTTTCTTTATCATAAGGGTATTCAAGAGATAAATTGAAAGTCTGAACCGCATCATAATACCTGTCAGCATTAAATAATGAGGTCGCCTTTCGATAAGTGACAAGTTGGTACAATTCCCTGACCTTATCCGTTTTATCCGGAAGAGATTCAATGTACTCCAATGCAGCATTAACATCATCCGTCAACAGGTATGATTCACTGATCAGTGCATCTACTTCTGTTCTGTTAATAGAAGCATGTTCCGACTGGTTGTATTTTGTAAGTGCGGGAATAGCTGCCGAATACCTGCCTTCTTCAAAATTCAACTTACCAAGATAAAACAAAGATTCATATTGAATAGATGTATCAAATTCCTGTTTCGATGCATTTTCAAAAGCTGTGATTGCAAATGGTTTGTTATCAAGACGTAAATAGGACAGCCCAAGGTAGTAAGATGCAAATTGCCCGGTAGCTCCCTTGTCAAGGGCAGCTTTTTTTAAATTTTCTACTGCCTGGTCGAAAAAGCCACTTTCATATGCCGTAAAGCCTGCTTTATACAATACCTGGGTTGTGGATTTACCCCCCTTACGCTCAAGACTGCTTTCAAAGTACTTATAAGCATTCCGATAATCTTTTTTGAAATAATAGGCATCGGCGAGCATAATTTCCATATCAGCTATGTTCTTAACCTCTCTACCTTCAAGAAATAATGATTGAGCATAGGAAATTACTTTGTCATAATCTTTGAGCCCATAATAGATCTGGGTGATCATAGGCGGGACTACATTTTTATAAGTATCCTTTTCTTCAGCAATTCTCAGATAGGTCAGCGCATCTTCAAAATTTTCATTATTGATCTCAATAAAGCCTGCATAATAAGCAGAAGCACCTTGAAATTCATTTTCTGCCTGAAGGCTATATTTGAAATTCTCCAGCGCATCATCAAACTTTTTCAAATTGAAGTAGCTGTATCCCAGTTTAAATTTAAGCTCAAAGCGCTGTGCAGGTGAAAGATTGTAAGCTTTCACTTTTTCAAATGCTGAGATGGTTTCTTTAAACTTATTATTCCTGTAATAATAATTACCCAGTTCAAAATAGGCCATCATTGATTTCGAATTAGAGGGATACTCCGCCACAAAATTCTCAAAAAGATATTCAGCATCATCGTTGAATAACATCATGGCACAATAGGCCTGATAATACTTAGCTTCTGCCAGCATTTCAGAACTTGGGTCAGTCTTGATATACTGTTCAAAACTGCTTCTCGCAGCAGCATAATTATTGCTTTCAAGAAGTTTAATACCTTTGTTAAACATGTTCAGCGAGCTGCTCCGGTCGATCGTATTCTGCCCGGCAAGAGGGAGATATAGCATGACCAGCAAGAAAAGGAAGGAAAACCTCTTTAACATGTAAATAAATAACCGTCTATATGCACCTTTAACGAAAATCAATAGTTTTTATTTGAAATCCTGTAAGAATCCTTATAGCTAAAATCGAACCAAAAAATACTTCTCAATGTAAAAGTTTATAAACCAGCTCTTTCAAGATCTCACCTTCTTTTATACTTCCAACTCCTACACCCTTGCTTCTGAGATCTGCCTCACGAATATAATGAATATTTTGGATTACTTTACCTAATGGATAATTATGGGAAGCATGTATATATTCATTAATAAAATATGGATTAACACCAGTAAGTTGGGCAAGTTTATTTCTATTCTTATCAGTTGATTGATGAATGATCAGCAGTTTAGAGAAAAAGTTAAAAACGAGCGCAATAACAGGTATTATTGGATTGGTCCTTGTATTGGCTCCAAAATAACTGACAATCTGGTTCGCTTTGATTATATCTTTAACTGCTATAGCGCGTTGAAGTTCAAAAGCATTATAATCTTTGCTGATCCCTACATATTTCTGAACAATGCCAGGGGTGATGATGGTTTTTTCAGAATAGTTGATCAGGATTTTCTTTATTTCATTGGATAGCCGCTCCAGGTCGTTCCCAATATAGTCAACTAGTATTTGGGCGGCATTCAACTCAACTTCGTGGCCCTTTCCAGAAACAAATTGACTAACCCAGTCCGGGATCTGGCTGTCATAGAGTTTTTTAGATTCTACAACAATTGCATGTTTCTCAAGTGTTTTGAAAAATGTTTTCCTTTTGTCTATACTTTTATTCTTATATGCAAAAACCAGAATTGTGGATGGCAATGGATTCTGAACATAGTTCATTAATATCTCCTGACCTGCCTGAAGGTTAAAGTCTTGGATTTCCTGTGCTTCTTTAACAATAACAACCTGCCTTTCAGACATCATCGGAAACCGTTTGGCATTATTTATTATATCCTGAACTTCAACATCTTTCCCATACAATATGATCTGGTTAAATCCTTTCTGTGATTCCTGAAGAGCATTTTCTTCAATATATTCCGTAATCTCATCAATATAGAATACTTCGTTCCCTGAAAGAAAATATATAGGCGCATATTCATTTTCTTTAAGGCGTTTTAAGATATCTTCCGGCTTATAGACCATATTATATGTTAATGGAAATTCAGATGAAGAATTTACACAGGTTCAGCAATAATAAAATGCTCAAAATAATTTTCCCAATGATCATGCAATTAAATCAGAAAAGCAATTATCTTTTCTAAGAAGCCTCTTTGCCATTTGCAATAATCCCGGAATGCATTTGTGAAAGATCTATCTGTTTTAAGGGATCAATTTCCTCCACTACGAAAAAACCATCATTTCCTGACCGCTGATACAGAGGCATAAAAATCAGCCCGTCCATTGGGATCATAATTGGCCCATTCCTATCCTCTGCAATGACCTCTCCAGCCTTTACTTTCTGAAAGTTCAAATATCCCGGTTTCATACGGAAGTTATCTTCCTCCGTAATCCAATAGTGATGGCGAACCCGCAATTTATGGGGCAATTCAGCGGCAAATGTCTGCAAAAGTGTGCCAATCTGCATTATACCATTTAACTGCTTGGGGGAAACAGCACCGGAGGCAAGTAATATTTCCCAGATTCCGGCAGTATGAAGTTCTACTGCTACTTCACTGCCAATCAATCCCCCTTCAAATGCAAATGCCAGGTAGTCTTTTCTGGTCAGATATTTTAGCAAAGTGCCTTTTATATGCTTTTCAAGGTCGAGGATCAAGGGTAGTTTAAGGGCATTGATCACAGGATCATCGGATGTGACCTCAGGTACGACAATAAAATTCCCGTTATCAGAGGAAGTTGTATGGAGGTCAACACAAATCCTTTTTGTGGCTTTAAAAGAAGATAGGTCCTCAAAAATATCATTCAGTTCCAGGACCTCTTCATCTTCGGAGAAAACAAAATGTGAATTAGATAAATGTTGAATATGTTCATCGGTCCAGCATCGGTTAAGATCATAATCAATGTATCTTTCTTTTTTTTCTATGGCCTTTTTGTTGCCTTTCAGCCCAATAATTTTACCGCGTATTTCAAGTTTATCATCGGCAATCTTTTTAAAGACGCGCTCGATGGCTTTAATACCCGTTAGCTCGTTGCCATGCAATCCTCCTATCAGGATAATCAATGGTCCTTTCTCATTACCTCCTAACTCTCCAATTATCCTGCTCATATACCTTACAATGCTTTCTCTTTACTGATTAAAATACTTAACAGTGTAGCAGAAATCCTTCTAAAATTCTTTTCCGTGATTACACCTACCAACTTTTCATTTTTAATGACAGGGAGACAGCCAATTCTTTTGGATTTCATTATTTCCATGGCTTTTTTAATACTGGCATCAGGGCCAATTGTTATTGGATCTTTTACCATAATATCTTTTACGTTGCTGGCCTTGCTGCTTTTTTTGTCTTTATTCCTGAAATGTCTTAATAAAAGCCCAGACGAAACCAAACCAGTAAGTTTTCCTCTTCCATCCTCGACCAATACGTATCTTAACTTCTGCCAGTCCATCATATCGGCCACCAGCTCAACAATATCATCCTGATGTACAGTGAACAGGTCTGTGTCCATGAATTCCTCAACAATCAGATGGGTGGGCTGCCAATCCCCAATATCATCAATTCCAGCCAGATCCCAGGTATGGACGGGTTTTTCCTTTTTTTGATTCTTGACCATTGCGGAAGTTATTGCAATTGATATTTCTTCCCGGTTTGCCTCTTTTGAAAGTTTAGAGAACGAGTTCAGGATCCAGGTGGATCCGTTCTGACGGGTTTCGTTTCGTTCTTCAATAACCGACATATATTTATCAATATCCTTCCTGTCAATATTGCGTTTTTTGAGTCCTTGTTTGGCCAGAGGTAATAATTCCTTTTTGATCAATTCCGCAACGGATATTTTTAATCCATTGAGCCATGTCATCTCCGTCTCCATACCTTCCCTGGCAGCTGCGAAGAAATTGGATTTTGCATCATCGAAATCCATAAGACTTGTTATGTCTTTATGTTCATCGCCAAATCCGATCATAAGGCCCAGCCAGAAGGCTGCGTTTGCCACTTCATCCACCACTGTCGGACCTGCAGGTAAAGCCCGGTTTTCTATTCTGAGATGTGGTTTCCCATCATCACCTATTCCATAACATGGTCTGTTCCATCTATAAACCGTTGAATTATGAATAGTAAGTGCCCGTAACCTTGGGACTTCACCTTTATCGAGGCAGGCCATCGCATCATCTTCCTGCCCTGTCATCAGCATAATCCGGAATCGCATAATGTCTTCCTTGTATAGATCCAAAATGGAATTTTCCAGCCATTTGGTTCCAAAGATCACTCGCGGGCTCCGGTCACGAAGATGTTCACCGGTAATCCTTGTATCAATGGATTGCTGAAAAAGAGCTACCCGTGTTTCTCGCCATAATCTTTTCCCGAATAACATCGGAGAGTTTGAGGCCAGCGCCAAAACCGGGGCCGTCAATACCTGGGCATTATTGTATTGTTCCACAAAATCAGCCGGATTAACCTGCAAATGTACTTGAAAACTCGTGTTGCAAGCTTCAAGCATAGCTGAATCGTGCTTGATCAGCAATTCATCGATGCCTCGTACCCTTAGTTCATATACTTTCCCTCTTAAACGGTTCAATGCATTAATAAGCACATTATACCTTTTTAAAGGTGTCAGGTTTTCGAGGCCAAGGTCAAATTTTCTAATGGTAGGCAGGATACCTGTTATGGCAAAGTCCACGTCGATCCTGGACGCTTCATCCCTGAGTTCATTCAATAGCTTGAGAATCTCAGTTTCAAGTTTTGAAAAACAATTCTTTTCGAAAAAATGCGGAGTTAAATTGGCCTCAATATTGAATTTAGCTAGTTCTGTAGTGAAATAATCTTTATTCAGGTTCTCAAGGATCTCCATTACCTGTGGAGCAGGTTTATAATGTTCATCGATCAGACAAATTTCCTGTTCAGCCCCGATCTTAATCTTACCTTCCTCAAAATATCCCTCATTAAGCATCCGGTCAAGTGCTTTAACATCCTGGAGTAATAACCTGGTAAATTCATTCAGGTCTTTTTGTTTTACAACAGATTTTACATTTATTTCGCCCATAACTCTAAGGTTAAATACGAGGATGCATGATTTTTGCTATCAGTCAATAAAAACAGGTATCAATATTAATGATTTTAACAGAGAAATTCACATTGACGGCACTTATGCTTAATAAATTTAACTATTTAATTCATAATTTAATAACTTAGGATTTAGCTGAAAGAAAAGATTTGAGAAAATTGAGATCAACTTTAGTATTTATTTTACTTAGTCTGTGCACCGTCAGCCTCTATTCCCAGGAGCAAACCATTTATTTTAAAGACAGTACAATGGTGGGCAAAGGTATGATTATAGATTCTAAAAAAGAGGGAGATTGGGTAATATATAATAAAAACACCAAGCTGACGGAAATGGGTAAGTTTACCAATAACCAAAGGGATGGCATATGGGTGCTATATACACCAAGCCAGATCAAACTCCTTGAACTTGAATATGCTGATGGCCATGTGAATGGAACATATAAACAGTATTATACTGACGGCAGCCTCTATATTTCAGGTATGATAGAATCTGATAGTATAAAAACCGGCAGGTGGGAGGAAAGGTACAACAATGGCGTCTTGAAAAGCGAAGGTTTTTATGAAAACAACATGAAAAATGGCTCCTGGAATTACTTTAAAGATTCCGGATTACCTTTCTTAGAATCTGAATATGTTAATGATACCCTAAATGGACCCTATAAGGAATATGATGTTTTTGGAAATATAATGTCAGAGGGCGAGTACAAAAATGGAAAATTGCATGGGCAATGGAAGGAATATAATGAATACGGGTACGTAAGTAAATCTTCAGAATACCTTGAGGGTGAACTGAATGGTGCTGTCACCGAATTCTATGACAATGGCCAGAGGAAATCCGAAAAGCAGTATCTCAATGGCATTCCACAAAAAAAATGGATCTTTTTCTATCCAAATGGAAGAAAGAAAAATGAAATGTCATTTGAAGATGGATTCCGGAGTGGAGAATACCTGGAATTTCATGATAATGGAAAACTAAGTGTATCGGGGAAATATGTCCTTGATAAAAAGGTTGGCATATGGTATAATTACTATAATACAGGAGTCCTTTTTGCCACAGGGCCTTATCTTGATGACGAAAAAGATGGATTATGGAAGTATTTCAATGAGTATGGATATCTTATTTCTGAGGGGAATTTCGAGAACGGATATGAAACCGGTCTCTGGTTCTTCTATCATGATAACGACAGTATTGAGTCGATTGGTAACTATGTAAATGGAGAGGAAGATGGTTTATGGGGATTGTTTTGGGAAGATGGCACACAGAAACAGGAAGAATTCTGGACAAATGGCCGATTGTTAATTATCACTGATGTGTATTTTGCTGATGATACTTTGACAGCAGGGAATTTGGTCAATGGAAACGGGACCCGGATCGATTATTACCAAAACAAGATAATTCAGGAAAAGGTGGATTATGTTGGTGGCAAAATAAATGGAAACTGGGAATTTTATGATGAAGAAGGGATTTTATCCTTCAATGGTCAGATGGTTGATAATACCAGAAATGGGCAATGGACTTTTTATCATCCAAATGGAGAAGTTGAGTCCAAAGGCCTTTATAAGAATGATGAGATGGATGGCGAATGGCAGTTTTTCACTAAAAAGGGAAAATTAAGGCAAACAATAGATTACACTATTGAAGAAGAGGAAGAGGAAAAATCTGAAGATCAGCAGGAAGATGTCGAAAATGAGGAAGAGGGAAGCGATGATACAAAAGAGAATGAGGGTAATTAGTGTATTCACTAACCAGGTGATGTAATTTTTATTTACGATTCAAGCCGCAAAACAACCAATTCGAAAGAGAATATTCCCCACTCTGCAAATAATTTTTCTCATTGGTTAATAATATCCGAAAATTTGATTCATAGAAATCAATAAAATATCATGAAAACTTTCTTTGATCATACCTGGCGGGTAATCGTTGGCACGATTGCATTATACATTATATGGATCGTAAGCATGACGCTAAGCGAATCGATAATCCCTTCAGGATTAAAGACACCTGATGCACCTGAGGCACTTTCAGCAGCAATGTTATTTATTGTCTGTTTTCTGCATGTTCTGGTACTGTACATTTTTGCCCGTAATTCCAGATGGCATGGAATTAGATTATCCCTTACGGTATTTTTCCTGGTTTTCATAATCCAGTTCTTTTTAAGCATTATTGAAGCCATATGGTTTAATAACAGTTTAAACTTGCCTGTTAGTGGACAAAAATTTCTTTTATTGTCAGGATTTTTAATGTCGATCGTATTTTCACCTTTATTCGTCTGGATAAGTGGAAAGATGAAATCAAAAGGAGAAAAAGAAATACCTGGTATTGACTGGTTTGAATTGTTATCCATGGAATCGGGAATAAAAATTACCATACTGATTGTCATCGTTTATCCCATGCTCTACAATCTGGCGGGTTATTTTATTGCCTGGCAGTTTGAGTCAGTGAGGCTTTTTTATACGGAATCCAGGGATATCGAACCTTTTGGAACCATGCTCATTGAAAATATCAGATCGGGGCTTTATTTTTTTCAGATTCCACGTGGGCTGATCTGGGTTCTGCTTGCATTACCAGTTTACTATTCAATACAGGGAAGTTATGTCCGGAAGGGGATAATAATCGGATTGGTTTTTGCGACTCTTATGAATGCACAGCATCTTTTGCCTAATCCTTACTTCCCTTCAGAAGTATCCTTTGCACATTTCATTGAGACGTATTTATCAAATTTCATCTGGGGATTCAGTATCGCCTGGTTGCTCAACTGGCAACCAAAAAGAAGGATTAAAAATATAGAATAATAACAAAAATAAAGGTCCTGGATATAAAACCCGGGACCTGGAAATGCTCGCCTGAAAATTTTTATTCAGGGCAAATATTGGAAAAATCTTCTCTAAACAAAAATTTTATTTTAAAAGTTTTTAGGATTTTATTGATAGATCTGAGGTAAATACAATCTCTGAGAAAATATTGCCATTTATTATTTCATCTTGACCTATATAACAGCTTTTGAAAATCATATCCATTTGCGGTTATAACACTATCCTCATTTAATGTTTAATAGGCTCAATCTCGCCAGACATCATTTTCAAGCCCAGACCAGGAATTCTCTATTTGCGGACCTTTACTTTTTTTTACATCTACATTAAACCCGGTTAGGTGAACCATCCCCGATACTTTTTCGATATTATCCGGTCCATCTGCAGCCAGTACATTCACATTGACCCCCTTGGTTTTGCCAGCTACTGATAAACCAGATGCCTGGTGTCCCCATCCATGTGGTAGAGCAACCGTCTTTATACCCAGGTCATCATCCAATCGCAGGGGTAATCGTACCGTGGCAGTTTTCGAGCTGACATCCACCATATCCCCATCTAATAATTGAAGATCCCGGGCATCCCTTGTGTTCATGTACAGGTAGTTTGTTTGCCGTGATCCCTGGACAAATTCCTCATAGTTATGGGTCCAGGAATTATGGGTGGTAACTGCTCTTCGGGTAATTAACTTAAACTGGCTCTTACTTTTAATTTCAGTAATGAAATCCTCTTCCAGTTTCTTAGCCTGCTCTAAGAATTTTACAGGAGCTAAATTAATAAGTTTATCATCCGTTACCATTCGCTGATCAAGGAAATCCTGCTCATCATGTGCTTTTCTTAACAATCCATGTCTGTTTTTCAGAAGAAGTCTGAATCCTTTTTGGCCTGTAATTTTTAATAGAAGATTTAACAGGAATACTTGTGGAATAGATTTATGGTAAATTTTATTTTTCCCTAAGGAATTGATCCATATTAGAAAATCAAAAAATTTCTGAGCGAATTTTGAACCAAATATGGGGAATCCGGATGCCCTGGCCAGTCCTATATATATTGATCCTTCATCCCTCTGCTCAGCATCCGGTTTAACAACAGATCTAGTTGCCTGTAGATAAGGCCTGGTTTGTAATCCTAGCATTAAAGGAAAGATGAATGGCAGGTCCGGGCGTTCTAAGGGTGTTGTACATGGCAACATATAGGTCCCAACACTTGCTGTTTCAGTGGGCAAAATATCTAGAGTCACAAGTAAATCAAGCTGATTTAAAGCTTTTCGGAGCCGGTTTGAATTTGCCATTGTAATCAGGGGATTTCCTCCGGTCACAAATAAGGCTTTTATCTGCTTTTTACCTGGTGTTAAGATCTCATCCGCAAGAATACCTCCCGGGAGGGCATCGTTCACACTCTGAAAGTCACCAATCCTGGACCTGTCAGGCCGCATCAGCAAACCATTCTTTACACCGAACTTAGGAAAATCAATCACTCCTTTGCCTACAAGTGTGCCTCCTTTTTTATCCAGATTACCTGTTATAAAATTTATACATTCCTGGATCCAGAAAGCCAGGGACCCATTAGTTCCCATATTTACACCAGTGGAGCTGTACAAACTGGCCCCATCTGCACTCAGGTATGTCTTCACAAGATCTTTGAGCGAATCCTTTGATATTCCTGTAACTTCTTCTGTTTTTTCTGACGACCAATCACGTGCAAGCTCGATCAATTGTTCATAGCCTTTGCTATATTGTTTGATCCGCTTATGGTCGATCCCATCTTGCTCGATAACCTCCTGTAGAAAAGATAAATAAAAGAAAACATCGGTATTAGGTCGGATATATAAGTGTTCAGACGAGATTTTGGCCGTTTCTGTCCTCCTTGGATCAATAACAATAACTTTTCCTCCCCTGTTTTGAATATCTTTGATATGCTTTGAAGGATTTGGGACCTGCAAAAAACTCCATTTGCTAACCATGGGATTCGCGCCAACGATTATCAGGCATTTTGTATTGAGTATATCAGGAAAAGGTTGTGTAAAAGGAAATCCATATACCTGATGTGATACCGAAAATTTATTACTGCAATCCTGGGTGGCAGAAGCAAACATGCTCCTGGAGCCCAGTCCTGTCATGAATCCCTGGGCAAAAACTGGATGTAAAACCCCGAATCCTGCCGCAGTACCCACATACATGGCTACAGCATCAGGATCATTTTCTTTGACTATCGTTCTGACCTTAGTGCCAATTTCTTTTAAAGCCTGATCCCAGGGTATCCTTTTCCAACCATCTTCCTCCTTCTTCATCGGATATTTAAGCCGGTCGGTTGAATCAAAAAGTTTGTGCTGCTTAAGTCCTTTAGGGCAGGCAAATCCCTGTGAGGCCACATGTTCCTTATCAGGTTTTATTTCGATTACTTTATTATCCTTAGTAGTTACTTCCAGTCCACAAAGGGATTCACAAATCCTGCAGAAGGTATTATGCTTTTTTAAGTCTGCCATATCTCCTTATCCAAATTTTAACCTCACGCTTTGAATATTGTTTTGCATTTTCTAAGAAATTCACGCAAGATACTCAAAAATTGAATACCGGATTTAACACATAATGGGATAATCGAAAAATATATCTGACTTCAGCATCGAATAGCAAAAATGAAAGTTATGTAAAAAAAAAGAGGAAAAGCTTCTGACTTTTCCTCATAAATGTTGTTAATCTAATCGCTATTCTTCCTTCCCATTGTCTTCTTTATCATATTTCCGGCTCAACTGGTATGATTTAACCAGGGCAATTCCAACAAAAAGGAATATCATAGCAAAATACACCTGGGGATATTCCTTATATCCGTCTGCATTCTCAATCTCAATGATTAATTTTTCAATTATAAATCCTAAAGTAATTCCGATAGCAAGCCCTATACTCACCAGGCCTATACTTAAGACAAATGGGGTGGAACTCTTTTTCTTTTTCTTAGAGTAGAATAAATCAGCATCAGCTCCAGATTCTATCAATGCGAGTCGTTCTTTATTTCTATAGCTTAAATAGAAATAAACAATCCCAAAAATGGTTGCCATCATGGCTAAACCAATAAGAGCAGGAGCAACATCTTCCATAATTATATAGTTTAAGTTTAAAATTTGTTTCTTTAACCCGTATGACAAAGCGGCACAGAAAAAGGTTACAAAAATTCCCAAATGGAATTCCATCTATTATTTGTTATATTTATTGTAACCAAATTATTTAAATGATTGTCTTTTAAGGTAATGGCGGCAAAAGGAGAAAATCCAATTATTCTAGAGGCCTTAAAAAGGGTTAAGACCGATAATCAGGAAGCTTTCCGTCTGATCATCCGGGAATACAAATCTCCGGCTTACTCCATTGCCTTTAGAATTCTGAGAAATGCTGAGGATGCAGAAGAAGTTGTGCAGGATGCATTCTTCAAGGCTTATAAAAAGATCCATCAGTTTAAAGGAGATTCAAAATTTGCTTCCTGGTTCCTGAAAATCGTTTACAATCAAGCTCTAACAAGAGTCAAGAAAAAGCGCATAAACGCGGTTGAGATCAATGAAGAAATTGATACACATGACAGACCTAATAACTTCGATCTCGACGGTTGGAACATGGTCTTGCAGGAGGAAAGAGAGAAATATGTTCGTCAGGCTATAAATAAACTGCCTGATGATGATGCTTTAGTGCTATCTCTGTATTATATGTCCGGGAATAGCATTCCTGAAATTTGTGAGATTACTGGCTGGTCCCTTTCAAGTACCAAAGTTAAATTATACCGGGCGAGACAAAAAGTCTATGCCAGCCTGTTTTCGATTTTAAAATTTGAAATGAAATCATTGATATGAGAGATTTACAGAATATTACGGAAAAAGAAATTGATGATATAATTAAAAAAACTGTTCTTCTGGAACCAGCTGGAAACATGGAGGACAATATCATGGATAAAATATATGCAACGGGGAAAAAATATGCCGTACAATCGCCATTAAACAAATGGATGCCTAAAATAATTTTTGGTTTGTTTGCCTCTATTTTTGTTTATTTTCTGCTGGCTCCAGTTAAATTTCAATTCTTCTCAAAAGTTAATTCAACTGTTGATTTGAATAAATTCAGACTAGAAGATCCGGGTATTTTTGATCTTGGGTCAAGCCATCCTTATCTCATTATGTCCATTATAGTGTTTGCTGTAGCTGTCTGGATGATCGTTTTATTTAATCTTCCGAAAAAAGACTCGTTCAAAAGGTTAATTTAATCGAGCGATCCAAAAATCTGCTTTAAGTGATGTTCCATATGTGCGAGGTAATCGCCTATTAAGAATTCCGCTGTATGCATTTCTGCTTTATCTTTACCGGTATCGATCTTAAGGTTGATCTTTTCAGAAGGAAAGCTCTTAACAATACGAATGAATTGCTGGTTCATTATATACCAGAGTTCCACTACAGACTCGATATCCAGAGCCTGATAATTCTGGATTTTAACCCATTGATCCTGATCATATACAACCTTAACATCGGGTTCATATTGCACACGTATCAATCTTTGAAGGTTATTGATTGCTGAATCTACAAGGTGACCGAGAATTTCCTTTTTGCTCCATTTTTCCGGGCCGGGCTTATGGTTCACTGATGCATCTTCAATTTCTAAAACCTTTCCGGGAATCGTTTTCAAGTAGTATTCCAGCTTTTCAATTATTTCTTTCATCATTGTATTGGCTTTTTAAAATATCTTTTTTGCTTATCGGATCTTAGTGGTTTATTGCATAAAATAAGTCGCATTGCCTATATTCACAAGCTGAAGTTTGAATATTTGTTTTTAGAAATAATGTATATTTACTGTGATGCTTAGAATCGGCATAACAATATTGCTAAACATAATTAAATTTCTATTATAATGAAGAAGATACTTCCTATTTTATTCTCCATAACTATACTGGCAAGTTGCTCAGATACAACTTTCAAAGCTGACTATGATAAAACGGTTGATTTTACCCAGTATAAAACTCTGAGTTATTACGGTTGGGCGAAAGACAGTGCGATAAAATCTTAAATCAATT
>CALOCZ010000032.1:0-19328 GCA_942491935.1 uncultured Cytophagales bacterium | reverse complement strand
AAACAAGAAGGGTAAACTACTCTGATACAAGAGTAACAGAAAATACAAGAGTATCTTATCCCTTAAATCATATAAAAAATGCGGTGCATCCTTCAATAGCAGGAACACCTAAGAATATATTTTTCCTTGCAGCCGATGCTTTCGGAGTGCTTCCTCCCATTTCTAAATTGAATCCTGGCCAGGCCATGTATCATTTTATAAGTGGATATACAGCCAAAGTTGCCGGGACAGAAATGGGCGTGGTTGATCCGGTTACAACTTTCTCAGCATGTTTTGGAGCTGCTTTCTTACCCTTACACCCGACAAAATATGCGGAAATGCTGGGGGAAAAAATGAAAAAGCATAAGGTGAATGTATGGCTTATTAATACTGGCTGGGTAGGTGGCAAATATGGTGTTGGCAAAAGAATAGACTTAAGGTATACCCGGGCTATGATAAGTGCAGCACTTGAAGGCAAGCTCGACTACGTTGATTTTCATGAAGGATCAATGCTAGGCACTCAAATTCCAACAACGTGTCCCGGAGTACCAGCAGAGATACTCCGACCAAAGAACAACTGGACAGACGTTGAAGAATTCTATAAAACCGCCGATAAACTGGTTGATGAATTCAATCAGAATTTTGAAAAGTACAAGGATTTTGCAAATGAAGAGATTCTTGCAGCGGCTCCCAAGAGATATAAAAGATAAGAATTTTTCTTGCTTGAATTGATTTGAAATTCAGTAATTTCCTGGAAGCGCATAAGTCTGAATTTACCTGGCTTTTCAAGGCACCATTAACAATAGATAATGGATATGAGATCCTTCTAAAGTCAGGTATTTCTAACATTAATGACCTGTCCTATTATATTCAAGAAGAAACGACCAGGGCAAATAAAAAATTTGCATACGGAGGTTATATGGAAGAACGGAACGTATATAAAAATGCTCAACTTTTCGGATCTGAAGAACCAAGAACCATTCATATTGGCCTTGATATCTGGTGCGATGCAGGGACACCCATATTTCTCCCAACGGATGGGTATATCCATAGTTTTCAGAATAATAAATCAAGTGGAGATTATGGCCCTACAATTATTACTAAGCATCTTTTAGGAAAGGAATCATTCTTCCTCCTGTTCGGCCATTTAAGCCATTCAGCTTATTTGATTTGGAAGAAGGTAAATTCATCAATAAAGGTGAAAAACTGGCCGATTTGGGTACCTTTGGAGAGAATGGGAACTGGCCTCCTCATTTGCATTTTCAGATTGTGAAGGATATGGAAGGATACAGGGGAGATTATCCTGGTGTGGCCAAAAAATCTGAATTGAACCACTATTGCGATAATTGCCCGGATCCAATGATCATTTTTAATAGTTAGTCATGTCATTAAAAACAGAAGTTAAAGTTGGCAACATCAGTAATTTAAGTGATGCCCGCTATTGTGCAGGGATGGGGGTCCAGTATTTAGGTTTTTCAATGGACAGAAATACTGAGCATTATGTTGATCAGAAAACACTAAAAACCATAAAGGAATGGATAGTGGGTCCAACAATTGTAGGAGAATTTTCGGATCTGGATCCTTTGGTAAATAATAATTCCACATTACTGGAGGACATCGATTGTATTGAAATTGCAGAACCAGCTTTAATTGATACATGTTTAAAAGCAAATCTGCCCCTGATTTTAAAACTGGATATAGCATCTTTCAAATCAGTACAGGAATTGGAAGGGATAATGTCCCAGGCGAAAGGCAGGGTGCTCTTTTTTCTTTTGGACAGATCTTCAGAATCTGTAATAAAAAAAATGGATATACTAAGGCTGGCAGCAAATTATAAAATTATGATCGGTTTCAGGATTGATAAACATAGTATTCACACATGGATCGTTGGAACGGATATATATGGCATTTCTCTCAAAGGAGGAACAGAAATTAAGCCGGGATTTAAGGATTATGATGAATTGGCAGATATTCTGGAAGAGATCGAGACAGAAGAGTAAGTTTGCAAAATAATATTAAAACAGTTTGAGTAGAACTATTAATAAAACTAAAGTTGAAAGTATGAATTATACTAATAAACTGATCTTAAGTGTATTCATATTTTTAATCATTGCATGTGGTAATGATAAAAACAGTGAGACCACATTCAGTATTTCAGATAATTTATCTGAAGACAAACGTGCTGAATTCGAGTTCATGGTAAGTGAAAAAATTAAGGAATATACACGTTCATCGCTTGACTCAACAGATGTATCACTAGGAGTAGACCATGTTTTCATAAGTGCAAAATTAACTAACCTTTACAATGATGTTGATAACCAGCGTTTGTGGTCTGAAGAAAAAAACAGATAGGATCTAATAAAAATCATTGAAGGATCCTACTATGAAGGCCTGGACCCAAATGATTATCATATTAAATCCATCAAACAGCTATATCAGGAAAGAAATGATGATTTGGAAACTGAGGCCGTTCGTCTTGCAAAACTTGATGTTTTGATGACTGACGCCATAATGCTCTATGCATTTCACATGATACAGGGGAAAGTGAACCCTGAAAGTCTGGATCCCAACTGGAATTACAGCAAGCGTGATATCCCCGAAGATATAGATTTGAAACTTATCTCCCGATTAAAGGAACGATCCCTTGCAGATTCAGTTAAAGTTTTACGTCCGGCAATACCCATGTATAACCGCTATAGAAAATGGTTTGTCCATTATGATTCGCTTAAAAACAATGATGGGAAAATTAGTCAGCTGGAATATCCAGGGGAACCCCTGAAATTGGGAGATTCTTCTGCTTTGGTTTCAGAGCTTAAAAACCATCTTGAAAATTTTAATGTTTCCGGAGTATCAGCGGATGACGGATACTTTGATGAAACCCTGGAGGCTACACTCATTGATTTCCAAACACATTTTGGATTGACAGCAGATGGCATTGCTGGCAAAACTACATTTGAGGCATTGAATACTTCCATAAATGAGCGTATGAACATGATCCGTGTAAATATGGAAAGATGTAGATGGATTTACAATTTGCCTCCCAGTGAATTCTTATTAGTAAATATCGCTGATTTCCATCTATATATATTCCGTGAGGGAGTCATAGATTATTCTTCCAGGGTCGTAGTAGGAAAAGAGCATCATGAGACGCCTATTTTTACCTCCAACATTCAATATGTTGTATTTAACCCTACATGGACAGTCCCATACTCAATAGCGACAAAGGAAACCCTCCCAAAACTTAAGCGTGATCCTAACTATTTAGGGAATCGAAACATGACCCTATTGCGAAATGGGAAAGAAATTGATCCAGCCTCCGTTGATTTCAGCAAATACTCAGAAAATAATTTCCCCTTCACGATTCGACAGGAACCGGGAATATACAATGCACTTGGCAGAATGAAATTTATCTTCCCAAACAAATATTCCGTTTATTTACATGATACACCTTCAAAATCCTATTTTGAAAAATCAGAACGGACCTTTAGTCATGGCTGCGTTCGTGTTCAAAATCCACAATTGCTTGCTGAGCAGCTTTTAGGAGATCAAAACTATGATCAGAATAAAATAAACGAAGTATTAATAACTGAAAAGGAAACAATTGTCCATCTTAAGAATAAGATGACTGTCATGTTGATGTATTGGACCTGTTATGAAAACCATGAAAATGGTAAAATGTATTTTTATAAAGACGTTTACGACAGGGATCGGGTAATTCTTGAAGAACTATTAAAAAACAAACAGATATAATACAACAACCTTACAATATAGCCATACATCTCTATCTACTTGTTTTGATGTATTATTTGAACAAATCAACTTGAGATCCTTAATGAAATCCAGAGATTTGAAAGTCAATGATATTTTATTTATATCCCATTTGCACCTGTATTAAATATGGGACAAGTGTACATCGTAACAAAAGGAAAAGTGAAAATTATGGACATTTCAGTGAAACATGCAATTGATATAATCACCGGAATTGGATTGGATGCAAAAAAAGATTAAGCTGTAAAGTGAACGAACGGCAAAGTTTGAATTGGGCATTACATTTCGTCTAACTTTTGTAATCCTTATAGAACCGATGAGAAAAATTAATTAATGTCCTGGTTGATAGTCTTTAATTTGGACTCAAAGAATAATATCCTGTAAAAGAACTTACAGCTGTAATCATAAAAAACAAGATACTGAATGCTACGGCTGTGTTTTTATCGATCATCAAATAGTTGGCTCCAAAAATGAACACCAGTTCCCGGGCCCCAACTCCCCCAATTGTAAAAGGAAGCACAGCTACTATAGAAGATAATAGAAACAGGGTCAAATATTCAATATACAGATCGTCAACCATCAGTGATTTAAGAATCAAATAAGCGCACAATAGTTTAGCAAAGCTGAACACCCATAGAATAAATATTGGAAATATTAAATGCCTTCTGAACTTTCCGAAAAGGATCCACAGATACAACCGAATAGGTAGGATAATAGATAATTAGTGCGGCAATTAAAACCCATGTCATCCAGGGAACAATGAAAGACAGGTCGATAGACAGTGATAACAACATAGCCAGGAATATCAGAGCAACCAGTCCACTAATCCGGTCCAACAAGGTTGCGGATATCAGGTCTTTCAGGCCCGTTTTATGAGATCTGTTTAGCAGATACACCTTATACCCATCCCCTCCTATTCCTCCCGGAAGGAAAAGATTGTAAAACATCCCAACATAATACAGTCTCAAATTATACAAGCACGGAAGATTAAGTCCGATCGCTTGAAAAAAACGGTTCAGGCGAATTGAACTAATAAATTTGGACAGGTTGAAAGCAACGATTGCAAGGAATATCCATCCGATGTGAACATGAAGGAGAATGTTTTTGGTCTGGACAAGGTCAATTTTCTGAACAACAACATAAATGGCCAGTGCGGAAACACTGACCTTAAATATGAATTTTAGAATTCCCTTTTTATTTATCTTTTCCAACAAAGATCTGCTTAATGGAATAAATCTTCTTATCCTGCGATTCGTAATAAGTGCGCATGATCATCTCGGCAATGATCCCTGAGGTTATTAGCTGGATCCCTCCCAGCGTAAGTGTTATGGCAAGGATCAGGACAGGTCTTCCCCAGATATCATGTCCAAGGAATTTCTCTATTAAGAGGTATACATTCAAAGCCATGCCAATTATAAAAGTTAAAATCCCTAAAGTCCCGAACAGGTGCATGGGTTTTTGCAGGAACTTCTGGTAGAACACCATGAGCATAAGATCACTGATAACCCTGAAGGTACGACCAATACCATATTTTGTCTTTCCATACTGCCTGGGATGATGCTTAACATCCACTTCAGTGATCTTTGCCCCCTGTAACTGGGCCAATACAGGAATAAAACGGTGTAGTTCTCCGTAAAGCCCCAGATTTTTGGCGACGTCAGCCCGGAATACCTTTAGCGAGCACCCGTAATCATGTATCTTAACGCCTGTTAACCACCTGATGATCCAGTTTGCGATTTTACTGGGGAATTTCCTGCTCAGAAGATAATCTTTTCTTTTGGCTCTTCTTCCAGCTACCACATCCCAGTCTTCATCCACCAACTGTTTAACCATACCTGGAATATCAGCAGGATCATTCTGAAGG
The DNA here is from genome assembly GCA_942491935.1 of uncultured Cytophagales bacterium. GTDB lineage: Bacteria > Bacteroidota > Bacteroidia > Cytophagales > Cyclobacteriaceae > JAGTVG01. Next base: position 13,717 of record CALOCZ010000032.1, on the reverse strand, counting down.
TCACCATCCAGGGTTATGATCAGATCTCCGGATGCCTGTTCGATACCAGCAGACATAGCAGCTGTCTGACCAAAATTCTTATAAAAACTTACAGTTGTATAATGACTATCCGCATATACCCTGATCTGATTGACTGTATTATCGCTGGAGCCGTCATCTACAAAAATAACTTCATAATCCATATCCGAAAGGGCAGAATCAATTTGCTGAATCAATGGCTTGATATTCTCTTCTTCATTATAAACGCTTATGACCAGTGATATTTTCATCCGGATAAAGATCTAATCCTCTTCACTCTATGCAATTTCAACCTTCAATTGTTTCGAAAATAAAAAAAAAAGAACTCTTATTACTATTTTTATTGATATTATACTTCGCAAATGCGAAAATCCCCCTCTACTTTTTAAAACTTGCTAAATCAAAAGTTTATTTTTGTCTATCAATCATGAAAAAATTAAAAAATAAAATTATGAAAGGTCAAATCACAAAAATTATTTTTGGTTTTTTATTCCTTCTAATTGGATTTAACAGTTGCCAGGAGAAAACAGGCGTAAGTGAACAAATTCTTGACATTCCCTACGAGAAATATACCCTGGAAAATGGATTGGATATTATTCTACATCAGGATAAATCTGATCCAGTTGTGGCTGTCGCTATCCAGTTTCATGTTGGATCAAACCGCGAAAAACCTGGCCGAACCGGTTTTGCACATTACTTTGAGCATATGCTTTTCCAGAAATCGGAAAATCTTCCGGCCGGAAGTTTTTTTAAGAATATTGATAATTGGGGTGGAACGCTTAATGGCGGAACATGGCAGGATGGCACCGTTTATTTTGAAGTAGTCCCTAAAGATGCTTTAGAAAAGGTTTTGTGGATGGAATCCGACAGGATGGGTTTTTTCATCAATGCCATTACTGTTGAAGATCTCGAAAATGAGAAACCTGTTGTCAAAAATGAAAAAAGGCAACGCGTAGATAACCAGCCATATGGGCATTCACAACATGTCATACTTAAGGCACTCTATCCTGAAGGGCATCCTTACAGCTGGACCGTCATTGGCGATCTCGAAGACCTTCAAAATGCCACATTGGATGATGTAAAGGAGTTTTACAACAATTGGTATGGACCCAATAATGCAACGATGGTAATCGCCGGGGATTTTGAATCTGAGGATGTAAAAGCGATGATCCAGAAATATTTTGGAGACATTCCCAGCCGTGGAAATGATACGCCCCCTGAACCCCAGCCTGTATCCCTGACTGAAACCAAAGTATTATATCATGAAGATAATTTTGCTAGTCTGCCGGAAATAAGGCTAACATACCCTACCGTTGAACAATATCATCCCGATCAATGGGCATTGGATGCACTTGGTGAGATATTGTCACAGGGAAAAAGAGCCTGGCTTTACAAAATCATTGTCGAGGAAAAGAAACTGGCCCCAAATGCGTCAGCATATAATAGTTCCAGCGAAATAGCCGGCACTTTTACTATCAGGGTCAGGGCCAATGAAGATGTGAACCTGGACTCCGTTAATCTGGCAATATATGAAGCCTTGGATAAATTCGAGACAGAGGGTTTCTCTGAAAAAGACCTTGACCGGATAAAAGCAGGACTTGAAACAAGCTTTTATAACCAGATATCCTCCAATTTCTATAAGGCCTTTCAACTGGCCACATATAATGAATATGCCGGGGATCCTGAATTCTATAAAACAGACATAAAGAACATTAAAGATCTGACTAAAAATGACATCACGGATGTTTACAATAAATACATAAAAGGTAAGCATTGTCTGATCACCAATTTCGTGCCGAAAGGTCATGTCGACCTGGTAATGAATAATTCTGTAGAAGCGGAAATTATAGAAGAAGATATTACACAATCGTCAGTGCCTGCTGAAGTTATTCAACGTGAAGTAGAAGGAGAATACCCCAAAACACCCACGACTTTCGATCGAACAGTTGAGCCACCATTTGGCACTAAGCCGCTCATAACACCACCCGTGATCTGGACAGCTACATTGGACAATAACATGAATGTTTATGGTATTGAAGCAAATGAACTGCCCTTGGTCAATTTCAGCATCCGAATAATGGGCGGATTCAGTGCAGAATCTATTGAAAAACCAGGCATTACCAACCTTTTAACAGACCTGATGATGGAAGGAACCAGGAATAAAACACCAGAAGAATTAGAAGATGCGATTGGTCAGCTTGGTGCAAATGTTAATTTGTATACGTCGAATGAGTTTATCGAGATATCCGGGAACTGCCTTGCAAGAAATTATATAAAAACCCTGGGGCTAATTGAAGAGATATTGCTTGAACCAAGATGGGATGAGAAAGAATTTGCGCGCTTAAAAGAACAAACCATAACCGGGATCATGCAAAGAGATGTCAATCCAAATGCCGTTGCAGGAATGGTTAAAAGCAAAATACTATATGGGAATGAGCATATGCTGAGTCTTCCAATAGCAGGCACCATTGAATCTGTAAATGAGATCACTATTGAAGATCTTAAAAATTATTATAGCACTTATTTTGCTCCCAATATTTCCAATTTTCATATTGCCGGAAACATCACCAAGGAAGATGCGCTTTCATCATTGGAATCAATTACAAAGAAATGGCAGGAAAAGGAGATAACCATTAAAGAATACCCCCTGCCAGAACCTGCTGATCAACCGATGGTATATTTTGTTGATATTCCACAATCCAAGCAATCCACAATAAATATCGGGAGATTAACTGTAAAAGGGAATGATGAGAACTTCTATCCATTAACAATTGGCAATTATCAACTGGGTGATGGTCCCACCGGTATATTATTCCAGATTCTCCGGGAGGAAAAAGGTTATACATATGGTGCATATTCAGGATTTAGCAGAAGTAATTATCCTGGAATGTTTTATGCCTATGCAAGTGTACGATCAAATGTAACACTTGAAGCTGTCGAGATATTTAAGGAACAAATCAGCGCATATCCTGCTAATTACTCTCAGGAAGACCTTGATGCTGCAAAAAATGTTTTAATAAAGAAAAACGCCGGAAGATTTGAAACGATAGGAAGCCTTGTTGGTTTGCTCCAGATGATCAGCACGTATGATCTTCCCCTCAATTTTATTGATTACGAACAGGAAGTATTACAGACCATTACCGTAGATGAAATAAAATCTCTTCTTTTGGAATATATGGATCTCAATACCCAGGTGTTCGTCATTGTAGGAGACAAAGCTACTCAATATGAGCGATTGCGTGTTGAAGGAGTTGGTGATCCAATCCTGGTGGACAAATATGGCAATCAGTCGGCGTTGTAAAACAAGAAATGAATTAAAATCAAAAATATGGAGGCTGATAAAACAGCCTCTTTTTTTTGTTCATATGATCTCCGAATTTCCCCTTTTAATTAAAATTCTGTAGGAGATGTATTCACATCATGTTTATAAACTGATGCTATCCTGGCTTGTAATGCCCCGGAAAAAAATTCAACATTTCCTCTTTTTTATACCTTTCAACAGAGGCTTGTTATTGAATTTATTAAAAGGAATTTTCATTCAGAAAATAAAGATTTGATAAGTTTCGAATCTTTCTTGAAGGATGAACCAGGACTAGTATTACCAGCGGATCTCTTTATTGGTCTATTCTTGCATCGTAAATCACCTGGTGCATTTTGGGTCGAATACTTAGATTAGCGATCTTGTTATTTGCACGGGTAGGAAATACCCTGTTTGAGCAGAAAACAAATAAAATTCCCGAATCCGGATCAGCCCATGTAAACATCCCGGTATACCCTGAGTGTCCGAAACTATCTGGCCCGGCATCCACCGCTGGAATTCCCCTCTCTTTATTTTCCAACAGGGGTTTGTCAAATCCCAGGCCTCTGCGAATCCCTTCGTTACAATAATGGCAGAATGTAAATTTTTTCATGGTCCCTTCGCTGATGAATTGATTTCCTCCATAAGAGCCCATGTTCAGGTACATTTGGATTAGTTTTGCCAGGTCATTTGCGGATCCAAATAATCCTGCATTAGCTGACAATCCATTCATCATCGCAGCCCCTTCATCGTGAACAACTCCATGGATCTGCATTTTTCGAAAAAACGTGTCATTTTCTGTGGGTACAATCTGGCTAAGTGAAAAATGTTTATAAGGATTGAAAGTAAGGGTATTTGCTCCAAGTGGTCGGTAGAATGTACTTTTAAGGTATGTTTCGTATTCTTGTCCGGTTAGCTCTTCAATAATCTCCGGCCAAAGATAAAATGATAATCCCGAATAAACATAACCCTGGTCAGGGTTAACGGGAGACTTAAGGATCATCTTATATATTTTGTCCCGGTAATTGTTATACAAAAAGAGATCATCGGTTAACTTGATGGAATACCTGGCCGAAGAATCATTTGATAATGTATTCCTCCTATATTTCCCATTATTTTTGAAAGTAGTGGTCCAATAAGCAATCCAGGACTGCAAGCCGGCATTATGTGATAATATTCGACGTATAATCAGGTCCTTCTTATTCCCCCGGTCAAAATAATCTAAATAATCTCCTATCGTCCCATCAAGGTCTAATTTTTCTGCATCATGCATTTTCATCAAACCTGGAAGGGCACTGGTAACTTTAGTCACAGAGGCAAAATCGTATATATCCGTGGTTTTAACTTCGTGTTCTCTTGCATAAGTATGATGCCCCCATGCTTTATGGAAAACCACTTTCCCATGTCTTGCAACAAGTACCTGAAGTCCAGGAGCCACCTCTTCTTCAAGGGCATATTTTGCGATGGAGTCCAATTTGAAGTTGAGAAATTCTCCATCCAGGCCTACCTCTTCAGGCATGGTATAACCGAGCCGGATGTTTCCTTTCACCGTTAAACCAGTCGCTGCAGGATAATCGGTATTAATAGAAACAGGTAATTTTCCATTGGCACCAATACCGCCAAAGATCAACTGAGCACTCAAATCAAATGTAATGGCATTTTCCTGATATGAAACGATCACAGCTTTTGCCTGATCTAAAGCGCTGATTTTATCCAGCCCGTAAGGGTTCCCATGCCACACCAGGATCACTGGCTTATTTTTAATTATTTCGTTAATTAAGTTGATCTTTGTTTCAGTCAATCCAAAGTTCCTGTAAGCATACTGGGAAAGTCCAGTAACGTTTAAAATGACCAGGTTATGTGTTTCCAGCCTTGACAATAATTCATCCGTACGCTGGTTTTCAGATATAAGTAAATGATCGATATTCGTATAGGAAGACAACCTGTCATTGAATGGTTCTTTTACTTCTTCGTCAATTGTAATTGACGAAATTTTAAGTGAATCCAGACCTTTTAATGGCAAAATTCCTTCATCATTTCGTATTACAGTCAAACTGGCTTCAACCAGTTTTCTGTTTAGCAGTTTTGCCTGAATATTATTGAGGTCATCGATTAAGCCTTGCGTTTCAACATATTGTTTCCTATCCAGGCCCGCCCAATATTTCAGGTGTAAAATCTTTCGTACGCTGGCATCAATCTCATCGAGAGAGATCTTTTTGTCAAGAACTGCTTCTTTGATCAATTCTATCCCCTTCGGCACATTCAGAGAAAATAGCAGAACATCGTTTCCTGCCAAATAGGCTTTCAGATCGACCTCACCCGGTTCATAATACTTGGCTACACCTTCCATATTCAGGGCGTCCGTAAAAACCATTCCCTCAAATCCAAGAGAATCCTTTAACAATCCTTTAATTATAGGGGAAGAAAGGGTTGAAGGCAAATTATTTGTGGGATCAAGCACCGGAATACTCAGATGAGCAACCATTACACTTCCTAATCCTTCATTCATGAGTCTTTTAAAAGGATACAACTCAACATTGTTCAGGCGTTCCATATTATGGCCTATAACAGGCAAATCTTTATGTGAATCCACATCAGTGTCTCCATGCCCCGGAAAATGCTTGCCACATGCCAACACACCATAGTCCTGCATTCCTTTCATGTAGGCCATACCTTTTTCCGCTACGTTGAACTTATCCTCTCCAAAAGACCTGAAGTTGATCACGGGGTTTTTTGCATTATTATTTACATCTATAACTGGGGCAAAATTGACATGCATTCCCAGTCTCTTAAATTGTCTGGCTATTTCTTTACCCATGTCATAGATCAGGTCATTGTCCTGAACCGCTCCCAAAGGCATCTGGTAAGGGTATCTGATGGTACTATCCAGTCGCATGCCCACACCCCATTCGCAATCCATGGCGACCAGTAAAGGAACTTCTGCTTTAGATTGATATTCATTGTTCAGATTCGCCTGCCTGACCGGACCACCCTGGAAAAATATCAAACCACCTATCTTATATTTTTCAACAAGTTCAAGAATTTCCTGCCTGTGTAGATCATCCCTGTTGGAATAAGCAGCCACCATGAACAATTGCCCAATCTTGGCTTCCAGGTCCAAAGTAACAAAAACCGAATCCACCCAATCCGTTTGATTGTCAAGAAAGGGAGGCTTAGTCTGTGAAGCGGATGAATTAAATATCCCTGTTATTATAAAAATCACTAAAATTGAAGCTTTAAAAATAATTTTCATTACTATCCTGTTGTTTTAGTTCGTAAAGTCAAAATTGGTATATGCATTGATTGTATCACTCATTTTGAAAACATCGGCTAGATTACGTTAAATAAGATTTTCATCTGCTTTGCTTATTAAACAAATCTATCACTAATATATAAAATGGCTATAAATAGGCTTTAAAATATGAATAATTTATCAAATTATAGTTGACATCTCTAATGATATACATGTAACTTGTACTTTGTATAACAGATCAACTTTGCATCCAAGCAATCAGGATGTATTTATGCCAGATGAAACATTATATAAATGTACTTCTGCTGTCTACTTTTTTTCCCAGTCTCATATATGCGCAAGAAACTCACTATTCTAAGGATAAACTTAGTTTTATCGATTCGAATAGACAAATTGAGAATCGTCTCGACTTATTTTTCTCAGAGAAAGAGTTCAATAAATTGAAAAAAGAAACAGGCATTAAAGTCTCTTTCAAAGAGAGAAACATTGTGTTTAATGTCGACACTGTTATCGCCCGGAAAATACATACAAGAGGCCAAACGACTCTTAAATTTCGAAGAAAAAGTTTTTCCTTGTCATTTGACAGAAAAGTTATTATTTATAAAAATAAAGAGTCGAAGGAATTCCAAAATATTTATGCTTTAAATCTGGTTTTAGATAAGAACTATGTAAACAACCGCCTGGCTTTTGCCTTGCTGGTGAAAATTGGATTCCCGGATCTATATTATTCTTATGGGGAAGTTCGCATCAACAATCAAAGCGAAGGAATATATCTTTTCATTGAAAGACCTCAGACTGGGCATTTAATGAAGGTACACCATTTATGATCAGAAGAGGAGATCAACATGATTTGACTAAGGTGATAACTAAAAAGAAATTGAATCCTGTTGAAACACAATTATTTACTAACAAATGTGAGAACCTGTATGCATATCTCGACCAGTATACTGGAGAAGAATTATATAAAGTGTTATCTGAAATCTTAAACCTGGAAATGTATATGAAATGGTTAGCTTTCAACTTTCTTGTCAAAAATGGAGATTATACTGATGAAGTATATTTTTACATTGATCCCGGGAGCAACAGGTATAACATTATTCCCTGGGATTTTGATGATATTTTTTCTTCTGTACCTCATGAAGGATACGATCATATCGATCCTGTCATTATAGATAAATATATCTTTTCCTCAGAAGATCCACTTGATGTAAAAATTGTTGAAGATGAGTATTTGTACTCTATTTATCTGGATCAATTTCATAACATATTAACAACTCTATCCCCGGAAAAAATCAAAGAAGAACTGGAGATAATATTTAGCGAATTATATCCGTATTATTCGAATGAAGAAATTATGAATATGTCTAAATATGATTGGTTTGATGAGGTTAATTTCACGACGTTAAAAAAAGAATTGAATTCAATTTACTCTGATTTATTAAATACCAGACATGAAATACTGATGAAGCTAGCTGTGAGAGAGTAAAAAAATTATTACAATTAGTCATTGAAAAACTAATACTTAAAATTTCAGTAAATCTCGATTGACCACAAATTCCAGATAAGTACATTTTTATCAAATTCGATAAATTATGAACTTTTCTGACAAAATTTCAACCATGTTCTTAGCTTTGTACCTTTATAAAAGGCATTCATGCCCAGTATTAATTATAAAAACCTTTACGTAATTATTATCATCAGCTTTGTCCTGATATCAGCAAATATCGGCGGTCTCTATATTTATGCCCTGGATGAAGCAAAGAATTCAACCTGTGCCAGGGAGATGATGGAGCAGGGAGAGTGGATCATCCCTACCTTTAATTATGAATTAAGAACCGATAAACCGCCACTTCATTACTATTTCATGATCGGGGCGTATTCCATATTTGGCGTGAATGCTTTTTCAGCCCGTTTCTTTTCTGTTATCATGGGATTATTAACTATAATCAGCATCTGGTTCCTGGCTGACAGGTATTATGGACAAAGAACTGCCTTGTATACTTCTTTAGTATTGCTTTCCTCCCTGCACTTTGCCTTGCAATTCCACATGGCCGTACCAGATCCATACCTCATTTTCCTTATGACATTCGGATTTGTGACTTTTTACATTTTCTACAAGGAAAAGAAATCAAAATACCTTCTGGTTTCCTATATCTCATTTGGACTGGGCGTATTGGCTAAGGGACCTGTCGCAATCGCACTTCCAGGGCTTGCCATTCTGCTGTTTCTAATTTTTAAGCGGACTTTTAACTGGCAATATTTTCTAAAGCTCAAGCCTCTTTGGATACTGGCTGTCCTTATATTTATTATTGCTCCCTGGTTTATTATGGTAGGCATCAAAACAAATGGAGAATGGTTGAATGATTTCTTCTTCCGCCACAACCTTGAACGATATGCAAACTCAATGGAGGGTCACGGAGCCATCTTCCTTGTTACGCCAATGATCGTAATCCTGGGATTATTGCCATTTTCCATATTTTTCATACAATCTTACCGGTATATGGATGGGAAAAAAGGAAGCCAGATCCTTCACTGACCTATGCGGGAACATTATCACTCTTTACGATCATTGTATTTTTCGCATCCTCTAGCACAAAACTCCCGAATTATACTATCCCTACCTATCCTTTCGTAGCGATATTGATTGGCAGATACCTCGATGTTCTACAGGACAATTTCCAAAAATATCGAAAATCGCTATCAGCTAGTTTGTGGGGCTATCTGGTCATTGCTATTGCTATACCCATTGGGTTATTTATCGGCTTGAAATTCGATCCGGCTATTTCAGAATTCAGATACCTGTCCTGGTATTTTATGGTAATCCCTATCGGGGCTTTATCCGCGATTACCTTTTTATACAAATCGAATTATAAAGGAATATTGCTCTCTTTGAGTTTGTCATGGATCATTTCAACACTTTTGTTTTTTTACATCATATTCCCTCAAATCGATAAGCTGAATCCAATTGCTAAACTCCTGCCAGGATTGGATACAGAAAAGCCTGTTGCTGCCTATGATATTTACAATCCGGCATTCTCATTCTATCTGAAAAAGCCTATTCCCACTTTCCGAACTACCGCAGATTTGAAGAAATACATCAGTGAAACAAGAAAAGGATATATACTCTCAAGGAAATCACTTACTGAAGAATTCGGTCATCTGGAAAACATACATAAAATTGGTGAGGCGAAGGATATTTTTGAGATCCCTACAACCGTGATCTACGAGATCAGGAGCAGGGATTAGAATTGCTTCAGATTTATCTTTCAAGTTTGACTAAACCGCGTAAGAAGATATTATGTCACATCTGTCTGGTTTGCATTCAGGAACTATTAGAGTTTATCTTTTAACCAATCCACCTTTCAGAGAGGCTCTGTTATTAAGCGCACTTGATTCCATCAAAGTATAAACAATCAGTCCATTTAAAAAACCGATCAGTGAGCCAAAATATATATCAATAAAGAAATGTTGCAATAAATATACCCTGGACAATCCAACAAGTATTGCTATTAACATTAAAAGAGCAGTCCAGTATTTATTTTTAATCATAAGTGATAGAAGTACTGCCATTGTAAAGGCAGTTGCCGTATGTCCTGAAGGAAAACTGTTAGAGGCATGAATCTCTACGCCCGGAACCTGATAAATGGCATCAAAATCTTCAAAAAAAAGCTTTGGTCTGACCACATCATCAAACACAAATCTTTTCAGACCCTGAACGATTATGGTTTGAGATATAACAGCAAAGATCAACACAATGGTATTGTAGTAACTGGTCATTATAAAAAGGATACCTAAAAAAGCGAATACCAAGCCATCCCCCAGGTGGGTCCAGTATTTAAAGAAGAAATCAAAAGTAGAATTATGGTGGGCATTCAACCATAACAGAAAATCTCCCTTAGCACAAAGAAGTAAGGCAAAAATTCCTATTACTAAGAAAAGATAATAAATGTAAAATCCACTTTTATTTAATGCAGCCTTAAGCTCTTCCATTATTGTTCAACCTGAATCTTAGATATTTGATTTTAATTCCTTCTTCCAGATACTGTTTTTCGTATGTAGTTTGAATGCCATAATGTTCACTCAGCAAATCTGAATTATATAGATCAAGGGTATAGGTTAATTCATCTATATCTTTTATTGAAGATAGCACTTCCAGACTATATTCAAACAGATCAGGATTATCAGTCTTCAGATATACTTTCCCTCCTGGCTTAAGAATATTCCTGTATATTTCCAGAAATCTTGGGTGAGTGAGTCTTCGCCTTTCATCCCTGCCTTTTGGTCTCGGATCCGGGAAAGTGATCCAAATTTCATCTACCTCATCGGTATCAAAATACTCTTGCAGGTTTTGGATATGCCCTCTTAAGAATCCCGAATTAATCAGGTTCTCCTCTTCTGCTATCATCATGCCCCGCCATATCCGTGGTCCTTTTATATCCACCCCAACAAAATTTATATCCGGGAACTGTCTTGCCAGACCTATTGTATATTCTCCCCTGCCACATGCCAGTTCCAGCACCAACTTATTCTGGTTTTTAAAGTATGATTTTCTCCAATTTCCTTTTATATGCTCAAAGATCTCTTTGCCAGGTTGTATAACATAATTACTCAGCTCATTATCTTTAAATTTATCCAGTTTACTCCTTCCCATATTATAAATTTTCGAGTTCGGAAACCACAAAAGTACTTCCTCCCACAAAAATAACATCCTCCTCACCGGATTTTCCCAAAACCGTCAGCAATGCTTTATTTACATCCGCAATTACACGGCCATCAAGATTATATAATGCTGCCTGAAGCGCCAGCCACCTGGCATCCATGGCCCGTGGAACCTTAGGCTGACAAAAACATATTCAGCATCTTGAGGAAATAAAGGAAGTATCTTACCAATATCCTTTTCTTTCATAAATCCAAGAATAATATATAGCTTACTATACTGCAGTTTTAACAACTGTTGTGTAATATTTTCCAGTCCTGCCTGGTTGTGTGCGATATCAGCAATCACCTGTGGTCTCGTTTGCAAGATTTGCCATCTGCCTTTCAATCCAGTGGTTTTCTGATAATGATCTATCCCATTCCTGATATCCATTTCTGATATTCCAAACCCCAGATCCTTCAGTTTATCGATTACAGCCAATATACCTGGGATATTTTTCAACTGGTCATATCGGTGTTTCTCGTAATGGGACCTGCTCTTCATCCTTTTCCAGGATCATCGAATCATAATTTCATTGGCCCTCAACATTTCCAGTTCCTATTACTGGAAACTTCATATCGGTCACTAAGCAAAAGTGTATGGGAATTTACTTTTCCTTTTCATTCTCTTAAAGACAATATTATCTGTAGCCTCTATCTTTCTGCTAATTACAACAGGTACTTTCTTTTAATAATACCTCCTTTTTCAGCCGCTATTTCCTCAAGGGTCTCTCCCAGCATTTCCTGATGATCATAGGAAATATTGGTAATAAGTGAAACTTCAGGAACAATTACATTGGTTGAGTCCAGTCTTCCCCCAAGGCCTACTTCTATAACGGCCACATCAACATTTTTCTTAGCAAAATAATCAAAGGCCATGGCAACAGTCAGTTCAAAGAAAGAGGGTCTGATTTGCTCGATGGCTGGTTTCATTGATTTAACAAATTCTACAATGTATTCTTCAGAAACCGGAGTACCATTAACTTTAATTCGCTCAGTAAAATGTTTTAAATGCGGGGAAGTATATAAACCTGTTTTATACCCTGATTGTGCCAGGATGGAGGCAATCATATGTGAAGAACTACCCTTTCCATTGGTCCCGGCAATATGAATAGATTTGAATTTCTCCTGAGGATTTCCAAGGATCTTGCACAGTTTCCTGGTATTTTTCAGATCCTTTTTGATGGCGGAATTACCGATCCTCTGATACATTGGAAGCATATCGTATAAGTACCTGATTACTTCCCTATACTCCATTTGATTACTTAGATCTGATTAAAAAGGTTATTTTACCGGTTGAAACAGGTGCTGATGAGGTATTGGATGATATGGGACTAAATGTGAGTGATTCTACTTCATTTTTATAAATTCTTTCGACGGCAGGGCTGACCGTTTTTTCAAGGGTACGGACAGATATTATCTCACCCATATCGTCAATTTTAATTTCAAATACTATACGCCCATTCTCATTGGAGGTATCTTTAGGATCGGGTGCAAAATCCCAGATCCATCCGGTCAATTCCAGTAATGGTCCGCCCCCACCTCCAAAATTGCCATACAAAGCCCTTGAGTCTAACGCGCCTTTAGGATCACCTTTATCTCCTTCAACATCTGCATCATCCCCTTGACTCGAAGTCTCGGCATCACTATCTGCTTCTTCAGAAGTCCCCTGTCCTTCTACAACCGTTTCTGAAGCATTGTCATTTCTTGCTACCGGTTGTTCTTTTCAACCACTTCTTCCTCTTCATAGCCTGGTGTAGTTTCTTCAACAACTCTCTGTTCTATATCTTGCTCCACAGATAATTAGCCTCAGACCGGTTCGATCATATCCGTGAGGAATCTTCCTTCCATCTCACTGTCATCGATTATCTGTTCTTCAATAATCTCAGGTTCCTGCTGCTCCAGCATTTCTTCAACAGGCACTTCTTCAATCGTTTCTTCAGCAGGTTCTTCAATAATTTCTTCTGATATGATCTGTTCTTCGATGAGTTGTGGGGTGGCTGAAGGTTGTTCGGGCTGTATCTCTCCGGATCCAACTGTTTCTAATCCAAAATTTAGCTCAATGCCATATTCCGGTACTGGAGGATCAGGTTCCCTCCATGCCATGATCAGGAAAAACAAAATAAGAAGCAATCCATGGATCCCGATAGAGACCCCCATTCCTATTCTCTGGTTCTTCTTCTCAAATTCAGGTAACATGATTATTCCATAGGTTGTGTAGCTACCGATACCTTTGCTTTCAAAGAGGTTGCTATACTAGCTACATTTATCAGATGTTCCGTTGGTACGGATTTATCGACATGTAATACGACTATTCCTTCCTGCCCTTTTAATGCGGCCTTCAAATCATCAGGTAATCGCCGGATATTAGTCCTTTGGTCATTCACGAAATATCTCAGGTCCTTTGTTATGGTAACACTGACTTTCTGCATTATAATGGTAGAACTCTTACT
>CALOCZ010000031.1:0-13972 GCA_942491935.1 uncultured Cytophagales bacterium | reverse complement strand
TAATCCGTTTGGTTTTTTCTTTAGATTTTGATTTTTTCTTCTTTGGAATCATCGAGATTATCATGAGCAGAAGATTCATCAAATATTATTTCGTCATTAATAAATTCCTCAATTAATTCGTTTGTTAATCTTTTTGTATGTGGGTCAGTCGAATTAAGGATTGGATTAAAGTAAGAAGTAAATTGAGATTTAATTTTGTTTCCTGAAGAATCCCTTCTATTTAAAAAATCCAGTTGAAACAGATGCTTCAATATTTTTAAAGAAGAGTCCCTGACATTGTCAAGTTTGAAGAACCGATAATTATTCTTGTTCTTTTTTCTCCCTCAAAAGGTATATTTTAGGATGAAAAATAAAACTTTCATTGAAGTAAGTTACACAATCAATTTTATTTTTAACAGATTAGGAATTCTAATGCTTCTTTGGAAGTACCTTTTGGAACTATTCCTAAATAGAAACTTGATTTCTTTCCCTGCATTTTTTTGCGTTTAATAAATCCTCTCTCGAATTATTTTGAAAGCAGACATTTTTGTAAACTTGCTGAAAGCAATGAATTTATTGAATTTTGGATTTTTCAATGAACTACAGATGTAATCACCGACAGTTTCGGTATATCCGTGAAGTCCATGACCAATAAAGTTTACTTTCATGTTTCGTCTCTTTTTAAAATGCTACACAAAGGTTGTATATGTAACTATGTTGTTAATACTCTATTATCACTCAGACGCCTAATCATCTGTAAATCCATTTCTTACAAGAATATTTTTTTGCAATTTATGATTGCTTTTTTGCAAAATTAATTTTGGTTTAAACCTGCAAAATAAACCAGAACTATTGATTTTTGCTATAATAAGCCTAATAATCAGCCCCCTCCATCAACCACTTTAAATTAAAAACAGCCACTTTAGCCACATCATAAAGTTTGTTTTCACCTCCTTCGTAAAGCAGGTAAATATTTCCTTCTTTATCGGCTGTAAGGGATGAATATGCCGAGCGTCCCTGGTCAATCAATCGTTTTACGGGCCAGGTTTGCGATCCGTTAAAGGAAGCCCAAACTGTCATCTGGTAACGCCAGCCTCCCGGCCAGTCCGGCGAGCTGTAAATCAAAACATCTTTGGCATCCACCACACCATCGGGTATTTTAAACAGCCCGGCCCTACAACCACAGGGCGGTCGTGTGCCATCTCTGTAATAAAATGGTTCACCTATTTCATACAAGTCATCAGAAACATACCAGTCCACAAAGCGCTGGCCGCCGTTATAACTCCAGGCAATTCTTCTCCTGTTATCCACAGACATATGCGACCTGGAATTGTAATAAATCCTTCCGTCTGACAATTCAGTTAAAGCGGCTTCTCCGGTACCGGTCATTATTCCATCGCTTACCTGCCAGGTTTTTCCTCCGTCATCGCTAAACAGGGCTGTATTGTAGTTATACATCCAGAAATCCTGGCCATTATCGCCCTTTGGCGGCTGAACCCTTCCGGCAATTATCAACCGTCCTTTGTGTTGTCTGGTTATTTCGCGTCTTTACCGGTTTCTTTTTTGTTTATTTAGCGGAAATGGAACTTCTCTCCGTGCCCCATAACGTTGGATTTAACAACAATCGATTCCTTTTTCCAGGTTTTTCCATTGTCATTGCTTCTGTACAGGAATGGCTCTTCACCCCGCGGATTCACCATTAAAATAGATCTGTTCTGTTCATCCAACACTATGTTTTGGTATTCTATCGGCAATTCTTCTTTAGGCATCCAACTTCTTCCTTTGTCCTTGCTTCTTCGCAGCGCTTTTGAACTTCTGTTAAAAGCTAAAACATCACCATTTGGGGCTATCAAAATGTGTACTCCCCTGGCATCTTTATTTCCCCGTTCAGTTTTAAATAATGTTTCGGTATAGAAGAAGGATTCATTATTTACCTTACTACCCTGTCGACCAGACTTTTAGCCAGCATCTTATCCGTTTCCTGTTTGAAATCGGGCGATAGACTCCATGGACCTGACAGTTAACTAGCACCAGTGGTAGATGCAGGGTTGGATAAGGAATTATGTTTCCCTGACAGTGTACAGATGGGTGATGCAGGCTTCTCGGGCAGTACGACTTCGGTAACCTGGAGTGGTGGAGCAGGGACGTTCTACCCGAACAATACGACATTGAATGCCTGGTATGTACCGGTAGCCACAGAGATAAGCACGACGGTAATACTGACTATGACCAGTGATGATCCTGATGGAGCAGGTCCATGTGAACCGGTAAGCGACCGGGTGGCAGTGATCATCAACAATGCACCGACAGTAGATGCAGGCATGGATAAATCGGTATGTAAGGGATCAAGTATATTAATGAGTGATGCATCCTCTGGAGGAGTGCTACATCGATCAGCATGGTCTGGAGGCATGGGAAGCTTTACTCCAAGTACGTCAGCTCTATGCTGGCAACATATAAGCCTGATCCGATTGAAACAGGAAGTACTGGTACGACTATATATACAAACAAATGACCCGGTAGGGCCGTGTGTAGCAGCGATAGATTCTGTGGATCTTACAGTCGACATAGCACCTGTTGTTTATGCGGGATCAGACAAGCGTTATGCTTGCCTGATCAGGATCCAGTGTATGAGTGGATGCGGGCTTTCTCGGTGCGGTACGACCTCAGTAACCTGGTGTGGTGGTGCAGGAACGTTCTACCCGAACGCAAATACCACATTGAATGCGGTCTATTTCCCTGCTCCTGAAGAAATTGGAACGATGTGTTACATTAACGATTTCGAGTAATGACCCGACGGGTCCATGTGATATTGTTACTGACCAGGTTGATGTTAATATTAATGTTCCTCCAACGGCAGATGCAGGAGTTGACCAGATTGTTTGTGAAAGTAGCAGTATCATTGTTAATGGATCTATAGGTGGCGGAGCCTCTTCTGCTACCTGGTCAGGTGGTCTTGGCACATTTGTAAATAATACACTACTTATAACAGAGTATATACCTGATTCAACAGAAATTGGAACGATTGTGATATTAAGGTTGACTACAGATGATCCTTCCGGACCTTGTTCGGCAGTATTTTCTGAAGTAAACATTACCATTGATGAAGCACCGCTAGTAGATGCTGGAATTGACCAGGCGATATGTATTGGGGATACCTTATTCCTTAATGGATTTATCGGTGGATCGGCCATTTCGGCGACCTGGTCAGGGGGTATTGGGACATATTCTGACATAAGTGACTTAAATGCATATTATTTGCCTGATACGACTGAGCGCGGATCGCAGATCATTTTTACACTAACCACAGATGATCCGGCAGGGCCATGTCCGGCTTCAAATGATAAGGTTTTCCATACCATTAATGCATTGCCGAATCCAACCTTCTTTGGTCTTGATCCTCAGATCGCAATTAATGATCCTCCAGTAAACCTAAATGGATCCCCTTCTGGTGGTATGTTTACTGGTGATGGACTTAATCCTGTCGGATCAAATACGTTTGATCCAGCTGCCGCAGGAGAGGGAATGACACTTGTTACTTATACTTACACGGATGTGAATGGTTGTACGAATCTATATCCTGATTCAACTTTTGTCAATCCATTGCCTAATATTGATTTTATAGGGTTAGACATCGCTTATTGCTTAAATGATGACGCTTCAACCCTTACAGGAATTCCTGCAGGAGGAATTTTCCAGGGACCGGAATCCAACAATCTGGATCAGAATATCAGTTTGATCCGGGTGTAGCCGATGTTGGTGTTCATACTATACAATATATATTTACAGATCCTCTTGGGGTAACTGATACTACACAGGGAATTACAAGGGTTCTGCCTGTTCCAGTAGCAGACTTTACATTTGATGAGAATAATACCTGTGTTGAGGACTCAATACCATTCGTGGATCTATCCACTATCGATACTTCCGTATTATATGATAGTATTGCAAACTATACCTGGATATTCCCGGATACGGATACAGTATATTCAGCTCAAAACCCGGTCCATAAGTTTTCTGATGACAAGATCGAAGCCATATTGCTCAGGGTGGAATCTGAAGGATTCTCAACAAAGAGTTGTATAAGCGAGAAACTTGGTCAAATATATGTGGGTGGAAAACCTGAAGTCAATTTCACTTCTACATTGATTTCTGAAGGATCAATTACGAATTTCTATTCTGATATTAGTTTCCCGACAAATAATCATGAATCTGATAATAGTGATGTAGCTCAATGGTTGTGGGATTTTGATGACAATGGAGCAAGTTCCGCATTAAGTGATCCAACACATGTATTTTCAAGTGCCGGCCAATATTCTGTATCATTAAATGTAATTTCAAATAGAGGATGCCAGGCTGACACAATGAAAGTAATAGGTATTGTTCCTTCAATCTCTGTTCCAAGCAATACTATGCTTTGTGAGGATTTTGAACAAGATAATGGAGGATGGGCTATTTCCCCAAATCCAACTTTGGATAGTAACAGTTGGGAACACGGAATTCCAAATGGCAATATTATAAATTATGCTTCTTCAGGTAGTTCAGCCTGGGTGACAAGATTGAGCGAACCATATTATGATGGAGAGAAATCGTATTTGATAACTCCTGCTTATGATATCTCTGCTCTTGAAAGACCAATGTTGTCATTTAATTACTGGTCGCATCTGGTAGGAACGGATGGAGTTGTATTGCAATATTCTGACGACGGAGGTATTTCATGGAATGTGGTAGGTTCACTAAAAGGAACAGAACCTAATGGTATAAGGTGGTGGGGCAATGATTGGTGGTATAACAAGGAAAACATATCAGCTGATCCGGGTGAACAGCAACTGGACCCAACAAACAACGTGGGATGGACCGAAGAATCCGGAGGATGGGTTAATGCCAGGATACCACTGGATCAAATCCCAAGCAGACTAACAAATCCCGTGATATTCAGGTTTGCATTTGCAAGCGTTGAAACCAGTATACCAAATACATTCGATGGATTTGCAGTGGATGACTTCTGCCTGGGTAACAGAACCAGAAACGTTCTGGTTGAACAATTTGTTAATTTTGAATTAAATACAACTCAGGATACAAGAGACCTATATGAGGTTATGGATTCTATCCCAGGTGAATTAGTATATATCGAATTTCACCATGGATATCAGGGAGGAGACCTATTATATAATGAAAACCAAATATTAGGTGACAGGGCAAATTATTACAATGCCTATGGGGCAACAAGTACTTCATTCAAGTCCTTTATCGACGGATCTCCTCAAACAGATGGGCAAATATTTGATTCTTATGAAGTAATGTATCGGGCCCTTGAGGATCCAAAAGTTGATATTAATATTACTGTGGATAGTACCGCTGGAGTTGAACCGGATAGGATAGAAATTCATGTGCGCACCACTGCACTCGAAACCATCACGAGCGATGTGTCTTTATTCATTACATTAGTTGAGGATAATTTTGGTGCTTTCTTCCCGGATTACGGTGTTACGGTACAAAATCTTGCCAGGGCCATGTTTAAAGATGAACCGACATACACCGACGGTTTATCCGGTATCAATATTGCCGGACCTTGGAGTCCTGGAGATCCTGAATTGGTATTCCATGTTAATCCAGGTGAAACGCTAACAGGATTTCCAACATATAACGATGATGAATATTGGGTAATAGCCTATATCCAGGATAATCAGACAAACGAAGTACTACAGGCTGAAATTACCAAGGTTGATAACGATAAGCATGTTATCACTGATCTTGAAGAAGACATCGCACGGGGCATACTCGAAAATGTAAATATCTATCCGCAGCCAGCAAAGGAATATGCCATTGTTGAATTTGGTGATTACATCAGTGAGGATTATGACTGGGAGATCATGGATCAACGTGGAGTCGCAATCGGTCGTGGACAGGTAGAAAAAGGATCAAAAGGATTCGAAATTGATACGAGCCTATTACCGAACGGTATCCACTTCCTTTTGATAGGGGATAAGGAAGGACTAAAACTGCATCGAAAATTGACAATTATTCACTAAAGCTCAGTATGAATCATTGAAGTTTAGGATGATATACTAAAATAAAGAACTATAAACCAGTTGAAGATCATAAATCAAAATTGTCAAACAAACTCAAAAGCTGACAATCATATACGAGTAAAAGAGGCCAAGGAATTTTCCAAGGCCTTTTTTAATTTCTTTAACTTGTACAGAAACATATTGATATAAAATTGCCTGATTGATTAAACTCTAATTGTTCAGGCTAACTCAACGAACTACTGCCACACGAAATAAACCGATATATTCCTTAACCCCTTTCAAGCTTAACCTAATGGAATTCCGATGCCAGCTTAAAGAAATACTTTCTTTCCATCTCTTTTAAGGATAAATTCTTGCATAGGAACCCAAAGGCAAATAGAGGATTACAATTATTAAGATATGTTTCTTTAATCTTGATAAGACGAAAGATTAAGGGTAATTTTCCTTAATTATTTGGCAATAGCCCCTGGATATTTAGCGATAATGCTTAAATAATTAGCAATATTCTTCAAAAACATCGACTAGATGGTCTGCGATCATTTCGGCAGGCCGTCCTTCAATGTGATGTCTTTCTATAAAGTGGACTAGTTCACCATCCTTAAACAATCCTATGGAAGGTGAAGATGGGGGATAGGGAAGTGTATATTCCCTGGCCTTGGCTGTTGCTTCAATATCTGCGCCGGCAAATACAGTCAATAAATGGTCCGGTTGTTTAGAAGCATTCGTTAATGCTATTTTAATTGCCGGGCGAGCCATTCCTGCTGCACATCCACAAACAGAGTTAACAACAAGCAATGATGTTCCTTTTGCATTTTCCAGCTGTTCTACCACCTGTTCAGGTGTTTTAAGTTCATTAAACCCAACATCTGTTAAATCTGCCCGCATTGGGGCTACCATATTTTCTGGATACATATCTTTATTTTTTATAATAAACCCAATTCTAATTTTGCAACCTCTGACATCATGTCCTGCGTATATGGTGGATCAAAAGTGATCTCAACTGTTACATCGTTAACCTCAGGAATAGCCTTAACCTTTGCTTCAACGTCCCCAGGGATCATTTCCGCTGCCGGGCATGCAGGTGATGTCAATGTCATTAAGATAAAAACATTATTTAAAGGGAAAATGTTTATCTCATAGATTAGACCCAACTCATATACATCGACCGGGATTTCCGGATCATATACCATTTTTAAGGCCTGAACCACTTTTTCCTTTAATTCATTATTCTTCTGGTCATTCATATTTTTCAATCTTTATGATTGACTCTGCAGTTTAGTTTTATAGGCAATTGCATAAAGCCTGATCTGTTTGATCATAGAAGCCAAGCCATTGGATCTTTGAGATCCTATCACATTGTGCATCCCGATCTTTTCAATAAAATATAAATCCGCATTGATGATATCATCAAGCCTCTGCCCGGATAAAACCCTGATTAATAAAGTAATCAAACCTTTTGTTATGTCTGTATTGCTATCGGCATTCAGTACCAGGCGATTATTGACCAATTGAGCATCAAGCCACACCTTCGACTGACAACCTTTAATTAAGTTTGAATCAACTTTGTACTTATCATCCAGAGGCTCCAAATTGCTCCCTAATTCCATAATATAAAATACAGTACTTTCCTTGTCGTCCCCAAGAATGGCGAATTCATCTATAATCTCATCCTGTATTTCATTGATCGAAAGATCACTCATTTCCTTTTTATTTTTACTATTGCCTTAAGCTTTTCAGCTAAAATATCGATTTCTTCTCTGGTATTGTAAATTGATAATGAGGCCCTAACAGTACCTTCAATATTATAATAATCCATTAATGGTTGGGTGCAATGATGTCCGGTCCGAACAGCTATGCCACCCGCATCAAGCATCATCCCAATATCAAAAGGATGTATATTGTCAATAATAAATGATATAACACTTACTTTATCTTTTGCCGTTCCAATAAATCTCAGCCCTTCAACTTCAGACAATTTGCTGACTCCATAGCTGAGAAGTCCCTGTTCATATTCCAGAACTGATTTTTTATCAATAGATTCAATATAATCAATAGCTGAACTTAAGCCAATTACATCTGCGATATTTGGTGTGCCGGCTTCAAATTTAAATGGCAGATCGTTATAAGTTGTTTTCTCAAAAGTAACCTCTTTGATCATCTCACCACCTCCTCGATAGGGTGGCATAAGATCCAAAACTGTCCTTTTGCCATACAAAATACCCACCCCAGTTGGCCCAAACATTTTATGTGAAGAAAAGGCATAAAGGTCACAATCAAGGTCCTGAACATCGATATCAAGGTGCGCTGCAGCCTGAGCTCCATCAATTACTACAAGAGCACCCACTTTATGGGCATCCTCAATAATTCTTTTAACAGGATTAATGGTACCAAGTGAATTTGAAACATGTACTATGCTTACAATTTTTGCCCTCTCAGAAAGTAGTTTCAAATACTCTTCATAGATCAGTTCACCGGACTCACTTATTGGAGCAATTTTCAAAACTGCATTTCTTTCTTCACAAACCATCTGCCATGGGACAATATTGGAATGATGTTCCATCGCAGAAATAATAACTTCATCTCCTTTATTCAGGATTGCCTTACTCAAAGAACTTGCGACAAGGTTAATCCCATCAGTTGTACCATATGTAAATATCACTTCATCCGTTGAAGACGCATTTATGTAATCCTTTGCTTTCCTGCGCGCGTTCTCATATGCCTCAGTGGCCCTTTCAGCAAGGGAATGGATGCCCCGGTGAATATTGGCATTGTAATTCAGGTAATAATCGCTTATAGCATTAATTACAACGTCGGGTTTCTGAGTAGTAGCTGCATTGTCAAAATAGATCAAAGGCTTACCATTAACCTCCTGATTTAAAATAGGGAAGTGCTTTCTGATCAATGAAGGATTAAATTTCTCGATCCCGGTATATGTTTTTATGCTATTAGATTCCAATTCCTAATCTGAAAACTGATATCCTAATCTTTTATTAATTATAAATCCAATGTGCTTTCTCAAGTGTTCCAGCTCTACTTTATCTATTATATCAAAAGCAAATGCATGCAATAGTAAAGCCGTAGCAGATTCTTTGCCCAATCCTCGTGACCTTAAATAAAACATTTGCTCTTCATCTATTTGCCCGGTAGTCGCTCCATGAGAACATTTTACATCATCGGCCCAGATCTCAAGCTGTGGCTTTGTATTTATAGTGGCGGTATCAGTTAGCACAAGGTTTTTATTCGACTGGAAAGCATTGGTCTTTTGGGCGTTGGGTCTGACATAAATCTTGCCATTAAATGTCCCGATACCATTTTCATCAATAATTCCTTTATAATATTCATTACTGTAACAATGGGGTTTTCTGTGATCTACGGTTGTATGATTGTCAATATGGTCGTCATTCGAAATAAAGTACAATCCGTATAAATGTGATTCACAGTTTTCCTCATTAAGAAGCATATTCAGGTTGTTTCTCAGATCCTTGCCACTTAAAGAGAAAGTAAATGTGTTTACGCGGCTATTAGCCGACTGATAAATATTTGAATTGTGGATACTGACACTGTCATTACCACATTCCTGTATCAAATGATAGTTAACAAGAGCGCCATTGCGGGCAATTAATTCCGTATTATGGTTGCGGAAATAATGATTCTTGTTTTCTGAATAAAATATTTCCGATATATCAGCCTTAGCATTCTTTTCAACAACAATTATTCCTTTATGATTCAATAATAAATCCTCAGGCTCCTTATTCACAAAATGATATATATAAACAGGCTGAGTGTTAAATTCATTATTAATTCTTAAAGCATAACCAGCATTCAGTAAAGCATTATTCAGATCAAGGTATGGATCCTTGTTGATATTCTGTCTTTCATGATTATAGCTTTCCAGAATATTTATTAAATTCGAAGCCATATCGCCGAGTAAAAAAAACTCGAATCCATCTATTGAATTATTAATTTTTGAGAACTCCCTCAATAGTATCCCGTTTAGAAAAACGATATGAATCCCATTTTCATCTTCAACTAATTTTGATTTGATCCATTCCGTTTCGACTTCAGTGCTTTGAGAAAGATCAAGATTATAATCCCTTTTGATCTTTCTGGATACATTGAAATACTTATATTCTTCATGTTTGTTCCCGGGTAATCCAGATTCCTTCAACGCATCCATTGATTCATTACGTATTTCAGGAAAATCTTTTAAGAGATTTATGCCAGCCTGATTAGACTTGGTCGTAAGTATATCGATTAGGTTTATATCAGTGTCAGTCAAGGCCATATTTGGTTAATTAAGCTGGTGTTGAATTAAATTCTTCCTTGATCCAATCGTAGCCCTTTTCTTCAAGTTCAAACGCTAGTTCTTTGGTCCCGGATCTTACTATTCGGCCTTCATACAAAACATGTACATAATCAGGGACTATATAATTTAGCAGGCGCTGGTAATGAGTTACGACGATCACTGAATTATCTTTTGATTTCAGTTTATTAACCCCATTGGCGACAATTCTCAGAGCATCAATGTCGAGACCGGAATCTGTTTCATCAAGAATAGACAGTTTAGGTTCTAAAACAGCCATCTGAAAGATCTCATTTTTCTTTTTTTCTCCACCCGAAAAGCCTTCGTTCAAGGAACGGCTGAGCAGAGACTGGTCAATTTCCACCAGATTCATCTTTTCCTTAATGTGCTTTAGAAAATGAACCGAATCCATAGGTTTTTTACCGTTGTATTCTCTAATCTGGTTAATAGCAGATTTGAGAAAATTGGTGGTACTAACACCAGGAATTTCAACAGGGTATTGAAATGCCAGGAATATGCCTTTTCTAGCACGGTCTTCCGGGCTAAGTTCCAGCAGATTTTCTCCTTCAAAACTAATCTCACCTCCATTTACTTCAAATTCCTCTCTCCCTGCCAGAACAGAGGCAAGCGTGCTTTTTCCTGAGCCATTTGGTCCCATAATGGCATGTACTTCTCCGGCTTTTACCTCAAGGTTAATTCCATTAAGAATCTGATTATCTTCTATTGATGCTTTTAAATCTTTTATTTTTAGCATTTATAATTAATTTTTTTATCCAACACTTCCTTCTAATGTGATTGCGAGTAGTTTTTGAGCTTCTATCGCGAATTCCATTGGCAATTTACTTAAAACTTCTTTTGCATATCCATTTACAATCAATGCCACGGCCTGTTCTGTATCAATACCCCGCTGATTGCAGTAAAACAACTGGTCTTCACCAATTTTCGAGGTAGTCGCTTCATGTTCAATATGAGCAGAATTGTTACTTGCTTCTATATATGGAAAGGTATGAGCCCCACATTGATCACCCATCAGTAATGAATCGCATTGTGAGTAATTTCTCGCATTCTCAGCCCTTTTCATGACTTTCACTAATCCACGGTAACTATTCTGACTTCTTCCGGCTGAAATTCCCTTTGATACTATTCGGCTTTTTGTGTTTTTTCCCAGGTGAATCATTTTAGTCCCGGTATCAGCCTGTTGGTAATTATTAGTAACAGCTACGGAATAAAACTCACCTATAGAATCATCTCCCTTTAAAATGCAACTGGGATACTTCCAGGTTACAGCCGAACCTGTCTCTACCTGTGTCCATGATATTTTGCTTCTTGTTCCTGCGCAAATACCTCTTTTTGTTACAAAATTATATATACCTCCCTTGCCTTCTTTATTGCCAGGGTACCAGTTTTGAACGGTAGAGTATTTAACTTCTGAATCCTTAGCAGCATGGATCTCAACGACTGCAGCATGGAGCTGGTTCTCATCCCGCATTGGTGCTGTACAACCTTCCAGATAGCTAACAAAAGCCCCTTCATCAGCTACGATAAGGGTCCTTTCAAATTGCCCTGTATTGGCAGCATTAATTCTAAAATATGTAGATAGTTCCATGGGACATCGCACCCCTTTTGGAATATAACAGAATGATCCGTCACTGAAAACAGCAGAATTCAAGGCCGAAAAATAATTATCATTCATTGGCACAACAGAACCCAGGTATTTCTTTACCAGATCGGGATGTTCTTTTACCGCTTCGCTGAAAGAACTAAATATAATGCCAAGTTCGGATAGTTTATGTTTAAACGTAGTGGCTACAGATACGCTGTCCATTACCGCATCAACCGCTACACCTGTCAAACGCTTCTGTTCCTGAAGCGAGATCCCCAGTTTCTCAAATGTCTCAAGTAATTCCGGATCAACTTCATCCAGACTTTCAGGGGCTACTTTCTGCTTGGGTGCAGAATAATATATGATGTCCTGATAGTTTATTTCAGGGTAACTTACATTTGGCCATCTAGGCTCCTTCATTTTTTGCCAGTGCCTGAATGCTTTTAATCGCCATTCCAGAAGCCATTCAGGTTCCCCTTTCTTAGCTGAAATGAACCTGACAATATCCTCATTCAACCCTTTCGGGGCAGAATCAGCCTCAATGTCCGATACAAATCCATACTTATATTCGGATTGCGTCAATTCCTCAAGGATATTATCTTTGTCGGCCATAGAATATATTATTTAGAATGATTATAAACAACTACAAACATACAACAAATTGTCACGAAATATGTTCGAAAAAGGAAAAATTAGATTGAAAACCAAAGAAAATAAGAAACCCGCTTAAATACCTTTTGGAATCTTTAAGCGGGCTATTAAAATCTTGATTTATTAATCTATACGCTAAACTGTATGTGTCTATTCAGACTTTCTTCAAGAGAGATAATTGTTTCTGTTCTTTCTATACCCTCAACCTTCTGAATTTTATCATGCAACACATCTTTCAAATGATTGGTGTCTCTGCAATGAAGCTTAACAAATATGTTATAATTTCCGGTAGTGTAATGAACCTTTACTATTTCAGGAATATTATATAATTTCTTAATTACCGAATCGTATAAAGAACTTCTTTCAAGATAGATTCCAAGAAAGGCAGTTATGTCATAACCCATTTTTGAATAATCCATCTTAAGAGTTGTGCCCTGAACTATCCCCATTTCTTCCAGTTTCCTCATCCTTACATGAACAGTACCACCAGATACAAATACTTTTTTTGCCACCTCCGTATAGGGCATTTTTGCATCTTCAGTTAGCAGGGCAAGGATCTTTAAATCCACATTGTCAATATCGTAATTTTTACTCATCTTTTATTTGCTCACTTGTGATTTTCTTAAAGATAATGCGGCAAATATACAAATGGTATAAATTTTTAGCAATAAAATAAATATTTTTAAATTAAGTAATAATTTTTTTAATTTTGATAAAGTCTAGAATTTAAGGAAAAGCTAACTAAAATGTGTTAGCCAACCTTTTACTCTTCGTTTTTGGGTTTATGTTGTTTAAGCGGTCCGGGAGAACGGATCGCTTTTTTTTATTTAATATTTTAGATTATATTAATAACTTAATAAAATATTATGGAATTGTTAATTTGATCATCTAATAATGTATTCAATCAAAAATCCTTAAAAATACCAATATGGAAGCTCACCCTTGGTTTAATTTTTATGCGAAAGGAGTCCCCCGGGAAATAAATCCTGAGCAATATTCATCTCTTGTGGAAATGTACCTGGAAAGTTTCCGGAAATATGGAAATGCAATCGCATATGAAAACATCGGATCCAAAATCAGTTTTTCACAATTGGATAAGTTGTCACGAAACTTTGCTATTTATCTACAGAAA
This sequence comes from uncultured Cytophagales bacterium, assembly GCA_942491935.1. Taxonomy (GTDB): domain Bacteria; phylum Bacteroidota; class Bacteroidia; order Cytophagales; family Cyclobacteriaceae; genus JAGTVG01. The sequence goes on along the minus strand of CALOCZ010000031.1, from coordinate 272 downwards.
AAACTAGGCATGAAGAAGGGGGACAGGATAGCCATTCAAATGCCTAATTTAATGCAGTATCCAATAGCCCTGATTGGCGCCCACCGTGCCGGATTAATAGTAGTAAATACCAATCCACTGTACACCCCAAGAGAAATGGAACATCAATTTAAAGATTCAGGGGCAGAGGTTTTGGTAATCCTGGAGAACTTTGCTTCAAATCTGCAGGGCATATTGAAAAATACTGAAATAAAGCATGTTATAATAGCTAAGATTGGGGATGTACTAGGTGG
>CALOCZ010000030.1:0-40035 GCA_942491935.1 uncultured Cytophagales bacterium | reverse complement strand
TGGCTGTTTGGACCCATTTAAAATGGATTGAGAATGAAATGTATGCCTGACTCTGCTGATGAGACCAGAATCTTGTATTCAGCTTGAATATTATTCATAATGGCCCTGGTTCCAGGATTTTGGCCAGATGCTGCTCTGATCTCTCCAAGGTGGGCCTTCCTGTGTACAGCATGCAGAGTCTGGATTGACCGGAGGTTCTCCGCTGTCAAGAAGGCAACCTTACCCACTTAATAACTGGAATGGAACCCAAGGGTTTTCTGTCTGTGGTACCTGTATCCTGCTGTTTCAGATCCTGGGTCCACTTTGACTCTAAGGAAGAGTCCAAATGGCTTCAGGATCGGGACCCACAGGACATTCCATCCAACCTGCTGGTAACCCGAGCCTGCTCGGTGGGTCCTAATCAACAGGTCAGGAAGGCGGCGATCATGAGCGTCTGTTTGATACGGTTCTGTCCAACATGAAAGAAGCAGGTTTTCAGTTAAGGCTGCTTCCTTTGGAAAGAGAGGAATTGTGGATATTCAGCAAGAAAAGTCTTCGAGCTGAATGAATGGATTCTGTCCATAAATAGTGCTGGCTCTGTATGTATCCTGAATACCCACCTTCTGTCCTTTTAAGGGCCTGTTGATCTTACGTGTACTAACCTTTAAGAAACCAGTTCCTGCTTCCTTATGCGATGTCCTTAATCCCACTGATCCGTTGCTGCATCAAGGTTGGTCCAGTTCTTCATCAGGTCCATCAGGTCTTTAAGGTTTGTATAGTCCTATATCCATCCTCCATGCCAACCTGTTGATCTTTTCCATTCAAAGACTATTGACTACCCGCTTCTTCCATTGATCCTGTCCTTTGTTACTCCGAGCCCGTCTGCTGATACTGTTTAGCTCCAGTTCCTCAGAATGCAGAGGGTGTTACTCCTGCCTTAATGACTTGAGTATAGGTTTAATTAGAAATGATCCCCTTCACTGGTTCCATACCTTGTCTGTTTTGTTCATCGAGGAGTGTATCTCATAAATCTTGTGGATCAATTTGCTCACTTGGAAAATCTTGAGGAATAGTCGGCAAATTCCAATATTTAGATACACTGTTAATTATTTGATTTCCAGCAAAAATGCTATTTTTGTAAAAAAATCTCATCCTTATTGGCCTTAGATTCTCTAAAATGGTCTAAAGAATGGCTATAGTGTTCTTCTGGATTGAAGATTAAATATCTTGGGGCAGTTGCTTAAAATGGGGTTTTGGTTGATTTAACTCACGTCTGAAATAATCTGAAATTATGGCCTTATTTAATCGTGCTGAGTGTTGGTTTTTAACATTCTAACTATAGGATAATTTGCTGCACCATTTAAACTCTAATTTCAGCCATGGCATGTAATATCGTCAAGTTGATCTAAACTTCTGTTGGTTATCAGCCATTATGTATTGATTACACTCATTTAACATCTTCCAAATGACGATAGTTATTACTGACTTTCTACATTAAAATCCTGTCATAAAATAATCTGACTCCTGGTTCTAATACCAATCTGACTTCTGAAGAACATAGGATTCTATAGTATAGTTATGAATTTGCTCAGAGTCAAACCATTATTGTTCCGTCAACTTTCAGCTGATGTTTGTGCGTATGTCCAGTCGTCTTCTGGAGCTGATGATGACTTTCTTCAGTTTTCATAGCTGGATTCAGACCTACTCAGGTGATCAATATTTGAAGAATATACACTGTAGATTCAATCAAATGATATCATCGTATTCATCATGAGACTTTTCTATATGGTAGATTTTACAATCATGGTGGTCCATAGCCCATCCTGGTAGATACTTTGTAGGTCCATTATCAAACAGGATCATAACTGTATTATCCCTGAATCTGTAAAGATCAGCCTTAAGTATCTTCATCGAGTGTTTGAAATGATGATAACAATCAACTCTAGTTTTCTGTTATCAAAGGCAGTACATAATGTAGTGCCTGAGGAGGACCCAGATGCCTTCCAAATAACCTGAAGGCAGTTACCATCACTGCTAACCAAATGTCCATACACTTAGATGACATTTATAAATAACCTTCAATATCTGATCTCATCCTTAAGGAGGTCCACATCGCCATCTGATAGACTCAAGGATTCAGAAGGTCAACTGGCAACTGCTGAATCCTGGTTTCTTTCATTACTGAACACTATTATGGTATCTCCGTGTCTATCCTGAGATCACATCCCACCAGCTGTCCGTATCTCTCCTGTAGATCTCAGGTTGCCTTTTCTGTGACCTGACGTTTGGATTTTCACTCCATAACAAAATATTTGATTCAAGAGGCCTTCATCTCAGCATCTTTGCTGAAGGTCCCACCAACCTCTAGTCCAAAAGCTGTCATGCTCAGTGCCTGTACCATACAGCGTCTTCTCCAGGCCTATAGCTTCCCCAGGCATCACTAAAGGTCATATCCCTCTATGGCATGTGGGCTGATCACACTGTATCAGTGAGAACTGAATTGTTTCACCTTTGATCTTCCGAGTTCTCAAGGTGACGATCATGTCCATCCATCTTTAGACCTGCTGGATTGAAAAATCTAATTTCTAGAACGATATCGGTATGGTATCCCCTCTGAGACGGTTTAATCTAACCAGCAGCTTATCTGTTAATCAGAGATAGAACATACATATTTATCCAAAGCCTCATGTCTATTCTTAAAATAGCCATCTTATAGCAGAATATTAATATTACCAACTTACTAGCCCTTTGGTGTGTCCCAATAACGTCTTTGGGTCCTGAGGATTGTATAAGGGGCTAGCTCTCAATTTTAAACATACCTATAATGCCATAGTAAATACAAATTCATTTTGAAGAATAAATGTAAATCTAATCCTGCACACAGATTTTTGCAGCAATAATTTTCTTTGTTTTAGTATATTCAATGCATCTCATCTATATGTTCAAAATGACTAATCAACTTTAATGTTTGAAAAATATAAAGCTACAAATGGCATAAGGATTGATGGATTGGATTGTTACCCTCGATAGTAAAAATTCAATTGACTTTGCAACTTAAAGAACTTACAAAGGCTTCTTCCACCACCAGAAACAGAATAGAAGAATGATCAATTATGTAAAAGAAGCCCAGGAAAAGGGGACCATTGCCATTTTTATGTTTCATAGCGTAGGAGGGGGGTATTTGAACGTTTCCAGTGAAGCCCACCAAGAATTGCTTGCCTATTTAAAATCCAATGAAGATGTGATCTGGACGGATACCTTCATGAACATCATGAAATACATCAAGAACACTCGTTAAGTTTATATTCAATATTCAAAACCTTAAATTTATGAAAACCCATTTTTTTAAACTTCCAAACAGGTTGACTTTTCTCACAGGATTTATTCTTCTGGCCATTTTGCTAGTTGATATTTCCCCTGCATTTGCTCAAAGAAAGAAAAGAAAGAAAAAAGAAACACCTACTGAGGAATATCAGATTGTTCTCACAAATGAAGATGAGACAAGCAGGTATCGTATTATTATTCCTTCATCGCCTACTGATCATGAGTTGAAAGCAGCCGAATGTCTTCAAGACTATCTACTGCAGATCTCAGGTACAGCGCTTCCTATTATTGAAGCGAATAAGGCAAGTAGTCCATATGAAATCGTTCTTGGGCAAAATGAAAGGCTTGATGAATTGGACATTGGCATCAGCCTTAATGATCTGAAAAAAGATGGATTCCTGATAAAAACAGATAGCCTTCGGTTGATTATTGCAGGGGGTAGCGAAAAGGGGACCTTATTTGGAGTCTATTCATTTCTGGAAGATTACCTTGGATGCCGGATGTACAGTCCTACAGTGAAAGTAATCCCTGAGATTAAGAAGATAGCTTTTGACGAGATCAATGATCTCCAGGTACCTGCATTGGATATCAGAACAACGCATTACAAGATCACCTGGGATGCAGAATATATTGACTGGCATAAACTTAGCCATGATGAAAATGGCGGACGACCGGATTGGGGAATGTGGGTACATACCTTTCATGAACTGGTTCCGCCGGACATTTACTTCGGAGAGCATCCTGAATATTTTGCAATGGTCAATGGCAAACGTTTACCCACACAATTATGTCTGACCAATCAGAATGTGCTTGACATAACCATTCAAAATCTTAGAAAAAAAATCGCTGAAAATCCGGAAGCTATCTACTGGTCAGTAAGCCAAAACGATAACCGCAATTATTGTACCTGTGACAACTGCAAAGCCATCGATGAGCGCGAAGGGTTCGCCTTCAGGTTCAATCATACAATTCGTAAACCAGGTCGCTGACCAGTTTCCCGACAAAATGATCTCAACCCTGGCCTATGAATACGGACGTAAAGCACCAAAAACGTTAAGACCAAGGGAGAATGTAAACATCATGCTCTGTAGTATTGAAGTATTTCGTGATAAATCCATCGAGGAGGACCCAACTAGCGCTGGTTTTATGCAAGATGTGATTGACTGGGGTAAAATTGCCAGCGATATAATTGTCTGGGATTATGTGATCCAGTTTCCGAATCTAATAAGTCCATTCCCAAACTTACAGGTTATACAACCAAACCTGCAGTTCTTTGTAAAAAATGGTGTTACAGCCATGTTTGAACAAGGAAACAGGGAAGTAGGAGGAGAATTTGCTGCTTTAAGAGCCTATTTGATCTCAAAACTGATGTGGAACCCTGATGCAAACGTTGATACCCTGATGAATGATTTCTTGAATGGATACTATGGACCTGGAGGAAAGTTCATACGCACGTATATTGATGAAATGCGGCAGGCCCTTCTGGAATCAGAAGCCCACCTTCGTATTTTTGGCAGCCCAAATGAAGCGGCAGATAGTTATCTTACCCCTGAGCTGATCGACAGCTACGAGGTTCTGTTTGATGACGCGGAGATTGCCGCCGCTGATAGTGCTGAGTTACTTGAGCGTGTACGTATTGCGAGGTTGCCTCTTGACTTTGCTATTATGGAACAGGCAAAGAAAGTATATACCGGTGAGCGTGGATTGTTCCATAAAGTCGATGGGAATTGGGAAGTGCGTACCGAGATCCGGTCTAAAATTGATCCTTTTACTGACTTATGTATCAGAGAAGGAGTAACCCGTGTAAAAGAGTGGAGTACTTCTCCTGATGAATATCGCAGTTCGATGTACCGGCTTTTTGCCCAGGGGATGAATGAACATCTGGCCTACAAGAAGCCTGTAACCTTCCTGAGCCCGGATCCGACACGACTGCGGCCTGATGCAGGAGAGATGCTGACAGATGGGATCAGAGGAGGGCATGATTATGCTTATAACTGGCTGGCCTTCTCGGGACATAACCTGGAAGTCATTATCGATCTTGAGGAAGTGAAAGAAGTACGCCGGATGGAATCAGCTTATTTTCAATATGGATACTGGTTGAGATTGTTTCCGGAAAAGGTGGAATACTTCGTTTCAGAGGATGGTAAAAACTTTGACCTGGTTGGCTCAGTGAATAATACTCTGCCGATAGATCAATACGGTGGGCAACAGAGAGATTTTATAGCAGAGTTTGAGCCTAGAAATGCAAGGTATGTTAAAGTGATAGCGTATACCATTGGAAATACCCCGGATTGGCACCCGGGAGCCGGGCGACCCGCGAACATCACGGTTGACGAGATTGTGGTAGAATAATTCGAATAGACAATATAAGTCTTTCAATACAGTGGCATTATGATATGAAATCAAAAATCTTTTGGCTTCGCTTGAGTTATTGGACTGCCGCCATCGCTGATTTTGGCATAGGGTTATCTGTTTTAATTCCAGAAAGGGTGGGATTAAATGAATTTGTTTATCCTATGGGATTAATGTCAGCGGTGGCAATATCCTGGGGTATAATGTTATTAATAGCTGAGAGGAAACCTCTTGAACGAAAATGGGTTCTCATTCCTACAATAGTTGTTATCGCGTTATTAACCTCGGTAAGGATATATGCTGTATACATTGATTTGATTCAGTTCAGCATACCGTATCTTTTGCTTGGCTTATTATTGATAATTATAATTTCCTATAGTCTGATAATATCAAGGGGTGGAGTGGTTAAAAACAACGATGAGTGAATAAATATTATAAGTGTCAGAAAAATGTAATCTGGTTTAGTGTCAGACAATAATTCATAAAGAAAGCCTAAGTTACTGATTAAATTTTTTTTAAATATTGATAAGCAATGAGCGATTTAAAACTCCTTAGAGATATTATACTGTTTCTCGATATACAATTTAACCGGACCCATCAATCCAGATAACATCAAATCATCATTTGCCTTCCATGCTTTATAAGTTGTGAAGGTTCTTGGCTGATCAATGTTAGATCCTGGAAATCCCTCTGGATATTTTTCATCTCCTACAAGCCGGTTCCACCAGGTATTAGTAATCCTTATTTCAATCTCGTTGGAGCCCTCATGGATTGCCCTGGTTATATCTATAGCGAAAGGTTTTTTCCATAGGATCCCGAGGTTTTGTCCATTAACGATAATCTCGGCCATCACCATCACATCACCAAGATCAAGGAGTATGTCCAGGTCAGGCCCGATCATATTTTCCGGAATCTCAATCTGATTAAAATACGTTGCGGTTCCGGAAAAGTGCCTGATCCCTTCATCCTGATGATCAGACCAGGAAATGAGATGATCAAATAATGTGTCATTTGGGGTGTCCCAGTTAGCCGGAAACCGGACTTTCCATGGATTGTCAAATTCAAGGGGATGTGGAATTTCGGAAACCAGCAGGTTTCTCTTCTTCATATCAGAGTACTCAAGTGTATAATTGCCTCCTCTTTTAGCTCGTAATATTATTTTACCTTCCTCTGAATAGATTAGTGTCGCTGCATTTGTTTGAATACCGGGTTTTGTTTCTGCAGTCTTTGATTTAGAGGTTTCGATAAATTTTACTTTTTGTATAATTTCTTTTTCAGGGGTTTCCCGGAAAACCACAAATGCTGATCCATCAACATCGAGGTTCAAGGGTAAGATAATTCTGCCTTCGTCCTTTTTGAAATATGCCGTCTTGTACATTTCCCCGATTGCCGGGTCCCATATTTCCGGGATCTTCCCTTCGATCCTGAAAGAGATTTCGATTTCTTTAGACCTGGCTTCCTGGTTGGAAATAAAATATATATCTATTCCTTCTTTACGACGGTGTATCCATCGAATGCTGGTGTCCTGGACAATTACATCCGGTTCAACTTCCAATTTGTCCAGCACATCGGAAAGATGCTGTCCGTAAAACAATTGACCTTTACCGACTGCTTGATAGATTTCCGGTTTTTCTTCCAGGTCTTTCCAGATTTCTTTTGAAAGTGCATGGACTTCCTTATCGGCAGATGGGTAGTTTTCAAGACTAGGGGATTTTATAGGGGGAGGGCCATATATCCTGGCTCCCTTCATCAACAATTCCTTTATCTTTTTTATTAATTCCGGCCGCATGGTTTCAAGTGGGGGCAGAACCATCAGTTCATACGTTTTCCCATCAGGAAGCGAAAGCAATCCGTTGTTTACTGACAATCTTGTCATGATAACATCGCTGTTTATAAAATCATAATCATAGCCATCAGGCAATCCTGGTTCCAATATCCCGGTCATTTTAGGTGCATCTTCTCCAATGAAATAACAGATATCGGTAACAGGAAGTCCTTGCTGCAGCATAAAATGACACCTGCTGAGGTATTCATTCCAGGCACGACTTTGTTCGAACCAGGTATTATGCCGCTGATAACTCATACCGAACCATGCAATTACGCCGGGTATACGGTCTTCCCAGGGTTGATGGATATAGACATGCTGGACCATATGGTTAATGCCTTCGCAGAACATTTGATCTCCTCTTGATTTCATACTGGCAGGGTATTGTTGGAAATTGAAACCTGCTGTAAAAGCTTCGGCAAAAACTTGATTTTTACCATAAATATGTGCGGCGGAGCTTGCGGCCCTGCATTCCAGGGGGCCCAGGTCCCATAAGTGATTTTCATACCAGAACTCTCCCGATACTTTATCAGCCCGTCCTCCATACTGAAGAAACTCAGCCGGGAAACCCCAATGTCCATAGTTTTCCAGCCAGAGTTCAAGACCCTGTTCATTGCACATTTCCCTCAATCGGTTTACATAAACATCAGATATAAGGTCAGCCGTTAACCTTCGAACATCCCATAAAAATCGGTCTGACTTGTCGGTATTTTCTACTATCCTTCCACTAAACACAGGCATCCAGGGTATTGGATCGTACCCATATCTGTCCTGAAATATTTCCCTGAAATTGCCGGTCCAGTTCTGAGGGCCGACTTCATAGCTGTCAATAACCACCGTCTTGAGCGATGTACGCTTTTCAGGGGGTACTCTTTCAAGGAAATTCCCAATGAATCCATCAAAATGTGTTTCAATAGCTTCGATGGTAAATTTGTCACATTCAAAACCGGTAGCCTCAGGTGGTACCGGAACATTGGTGGCACCCGTAGGAACCATACCTGATTGTAAAATGATCCAATCCCCTTCAGGTACTTCCCAATTCAGATTACCATTTGCATCGATCCTCGAAGTAAGGTCAATAACCCTTTGGGGATCTATGGCGGATTGTACCTGTGATGTGTTTTGATCATCCCATAAATACCCATCCCATGGTGGCAAGGGGCCGGAATACATTTTGCCCAGTTGTTTTTCAATTACCTGATCAACAACCGCATCTTTTTTAAACTGGATTTCCCGCAGACCTGCCCCAAAATCAGAAGTTAAATTGCTGAGTCGGATCCTGACCTGATCGGTATTGATTTCAGGAAGAGAAAAGGCAGCAGGTTGGTATCGCATCGGGCCTATCTCAAAGTTAATATATCTTCGGTCGATCATAAAAGAGCGCAAAAGTGAGTAATCTCCATTCGGTTCCTTAATCAGAATATCAATCTGGACTTTAAAAGGGACAGGTAAAAAATCAAATTGTATGGCATGAATAGTTTGTGGATTATCTAAATAAAGATCCATTATCAGATCCCTTTCATTTCTCAGGCTAGCAGGAAAAATGAAATGTGTGGACTTATTATTGTCAAATAGATTATTTAGCCTATCCACATTAATATCACTAACTATGCTTTTGATTTGCGGATCAGGCATAGATTTAAGATCTTTTTTGATTGGAATTGCCTGGAGCGCCACCAATTCGAAAAGTGAATCCGGAGGCGATATATTCTCTTTGAATATTGACGGACCTGATACCTGGATTTCATGACTTACAATATGCCGCATGGCCTGATTCTTTTTGATCCAGGGTCCCCCCGACTGGCTCCAGCCCGGTCCATTAAAGAACCCGATATCTACACCCAGTCTTTGCCCTTCGAAAACCGCATGTTCGACCATTTCCCACCAGTTATTACTCAGGATCTTCACATTGCCACGTTGGCCTCCTGGTGAAACATGACCGATCAGCGCCTGCCCTATTCCAACACGGGCCATTGCTTCGAGGTCCCGGGTAATGCCTTCTTTTGAAATATTTTCATCAATCCAATACCAGTACAACCAGGGTTTAGTATATGAAGGCGGATCCTGAAAATCTGAAGCCAACTGATCCTTAGCTTCATAATGGCATGAGATTAAAATTAACAGGGGGACAAATAAATACAGACAATTTATAATGTCTTTACTGAATTTTGTCAGAATCTGATGGCTTCTATTTGATTTTATTTCCTTCTGGTCAGGCACTGTTCGATGTTTTCGGATAAAAGCAATTATTCAGTTTTATTTCGCCAGTATTCATGCCATTTAGTTCCCCATGCAGGCCGGTCTTTCAGATCGATATTCACATAAATGATGGTATCAGCCTTTGCACCAAAAGGTGCCTGAAGTACTTCAGAACCATCCGGGGCATACACCAGCGAGCTTCCAATACAATCCCAGTCTTTCCATGGGCCGGCTTTTATTTTACCCACATTGCTTACTCCGACTATCCAGACTTCATACATCGAACTGATAGGCTTATACACATTCCTCCAGGTATCGCCATAAGGAGTTTCCTCATTATTAAAATCCGGGGGTACTGCCCAGGCACAGGGTGATAATATGATATCAGCCCCTAATAATCCCAGTGAGTTGGAAAGTGCATTCCCGGGGGCGGTTGCATCAGCGCATATATACAATCCCAGGGTGCCTAAGGGTGTTTTTACGACATTAAGCCTGTCACCCAGATCATAAAGATCATGGGCGATATCCAGCTCATTGATTTTCCTGTGTTTCAGGATGACTTCTCCTGATGGATCTATAATTACAGCTGCATTGTAGGTTTTATCATCTTCCTTTTCAATGATCCCCGCACAAACATAGATGCCATATTTTGCGGCAGCATTCCTTAGTTTAAGGCAGGTTTTTCCATCAGGAATTTCATAGGCCATGGTTTTAGCCGAAGGATCCGTCCAGCCCAGGTCCATGACTTCAGGGAGCAAGGCAATATCCGCACCGTTCTCCGATGCTATGGCTATTCTGTTTGCCGCTCGTTCAAGGTTGGCGTCCGGATTTCCAGCTTCCACTTCCATTTGTATCATAGCGAGGATATATTGCCTGGAAGAGACCATTTCTGTTTGTTCTGTTTTCTTTTCTGTGCAGCCGAATATAAAAATAATCGAAAGATATCCAATACAGGCAGTCACATAAATACGCATCATAATTTGATTTTCTAATTATTATTGAATATTGTAAATCCAGCAAGACTTTTCATAAACACCTTTTACATCAATTAAAGTGATATTCCTTACTTATAACCCATTTATCGAATTCAAATCCATCCTCACGCATAGAAAATGAGATCGTATGAACACCTGGTTCTTTAATCTCGAGGTATATTCTTTCTTCTATTCCGCAGTGTTCTTCCGGCATTCTTTGTTTGCTGGCCCAGGTCCACTTACCTTTGTCTTCACACCACTGCATTCTCTGGCCACTTTCCGGCCATTCTCCATTTAATCCTACATGCAAACCATTATCTTCTGTTCCTGTGGAATATGCTTTCACCCAAACATAATATTTTCCCGGATTATTGATCTTAACCTTATAATGAAGAACACCCAGTTTACCCGGTTCATTGGAGAAATTCTCCCCTGGATTGAGTTCATCATCGTGGGTACGCCTGCTATCCGGTAGTATTTCCATATAAGCCTGCCCACCAGCTGTGGAAAAATGGTTGCCATCCCCATCGGGCTCAACGCTGACCTCATGATCAGCATCTCTCAGATACCATTTCCGGATATCTGTTAATTCCTGGTTCTCAAAATCCTCTGCTTCCACTTCCAGAAAACCATTGACCTCTTCATGTACAATAGATTTTCCGGCAGGAATATTACAGGATATCAGGATGATTATTATAAAGACTAAAAAATCACGTATGTTAAAAACCATGTGTGTAAGAGCCTAAAAGTTGAAATTTGCCTTATCAAAAATAAAGAAAATCAATTAATATCCTTGAGCTTGAAGAAATATAAGGAGCTGATTTTGTATAAAATACACCTTAAGGACAAATAGTATAAAAAGGAATAATAATTTGATAAAACTGAGAGAAGAAGGAAGATGGCCAATCCGGGTACCTTTTGGAAAACCTTAACGAGTGATGAACCGTGATAATATTCCCGGTTTATTTTTGATATATTTTGGCTGGTGGGGAAAATGAGCTTAAATTTAAAATGTAATGAAATTCAAGAATTTTATTTAAGCTGCACATCATGACATATAAAATTATTTTTTTCCTATTTATCAGCGCAGTAGGACTTTCTGATGTATATGGAAAGGCTAGCCAGGATAATATTTATGACCCAATAGACTATGGAGCCATTCCTGATGGAAAAACTTTATCAACCGAGGCCATTCAGCAGGCGATTGATGAATGTACGGAAAGGGGTGGAGGTATGGTTAAACTAGATGGTGGACAGTTTTTGACAGGTACGATTTTTATGAAAAGTAATGTGCGCCTGGAAATTGCTGAGGAGAGTACACTCCTTGGCTCAACTGATTTGAAACACTACCCAAAAACCCATTCGGATTTTCGGTCATATACCGACAATTATACAGAAAAAAGTCTGATCTACGGAGAGGACCTCGAGAATATAGCCATTACCGGGGAAGGAACCATTGATGGGCAGGGTTCACATTTTAAAGGAGACTATAAGAAGCGGCCTTATGGAATCCGGTTTATTGGCTGCCGCAACATATTGATCGAGGATGTTTCAATGAGAAATTCTGCGATGTGGATGCAGCATTACCTGGCTTGTGACAGTGTTGTGATCCGGGGCATAGAGGTTTGGAATCATGGCAATAAGAACAACGATGGTATTGACATCGATGCCTGCCATCATGTGATTATTGAGGATTGTGTGATAGATACTGATGATGATGGCATTTGTTTGAAAAGTACTTCTGAACGATTATGCGAGGATGTGATGATAAGAAATTGTATTGTAGGAAGTCATTGCAATGCCATTAAATGCGGTACGGAATCAACAGGGGGATTTAAGGATATAATCATTCAGGACTGCAAGATAATACCTTCTGAAGAGGAAAATGTAATTTATGGAAGAAGATCAGGGCTAGCCGGGATCGCACTTGAGATTGTGGATGGGGGTACAATGGAAAATGTAAATGTTTCAGGGATCCATATTACCGGAACTACAGCACCTATTTTCATGCGCCTTGGGAACAGGGCCCGCTTATACAAGAAAGGACAAAAAAATCCTGGTGTTGGTACTATGGAAAATGTAAGTTTTTCCGAGATCGTATCAGTTGACTCGCACAATACGGGATGCATGATCGCGGGGATCAGTGGCCATACAATAAAGGACCTGACCTTCACTAACATTAAACTATCCTTCGAAGGAGGAGGTGTTCCCGAGGACGGTACCAGGCAATTTGATGAGAAGGCTGACCAATATCCGGAGTGTACGATGTTCGCAGAACGTTTACCGGCCTACGGCATTTACTTCTGGCATGTTGAAGGCCTGGTGCTCAAAAATGTAGAACTGGTAACCGAGGAAGCAGATCATCGGAATGCCATTTTATTTGAGGATGTAAAGGATATAATGCTCAATGGGAAACCTTTTGTTTATTAGGTTGAAAATTGATCAATCATATACCATCCTCCCCAGGATTCAACCACTACATTTATTGCCGTTAATTAATCCCCCATGTTTCAATAAAGCCGTTTAGCCCTGGTAGTAAATCCACAAATGCATGAATTGAAACGATCAGCCAGAAGTTTTTTGTTTTAACCCATATTATCGCAAGAAATAATCCAGGTAGGTAAATAACTATATAGATGATAAAATACCTGTTTAACAACAATTTCTTCATAAGGCAACATTGAAGACCTGATAAGAACTATTGTTATAATCTCGTTATTTCATTTTTAGCAAGGAAATAAAATCGGGATAATTTATTAAAAACAGGAAACATTAATTCCTTTTACTCGGTATGGTATGGAAGGTCCGGATTCTGAAAATATTCTGCGAGGTTTGCAGACCATCATCCGATATTTCTCTTGATCGTTGTCTAATATAATTCAGCCAAAACTGAAAATCAGTTGTTTTTTCCTGGCCTTTAAAATTAATAGACTAAAGGAGTATTAAAAGTAAGATTAATCCGTTTCTCACACTGGTAAAATAAACAGGATATGATGTCATTGGCAAAGTTAACATGAGTTGCTGCAATGGTGGAAAATAATCCGGCTAATTATTTTATCTGTAAAATAATACTGCAGATCCTATGCATTTATGTTTCCTGAAATCAGTTTCAAAGCCGTTTTTTAGTTTTTAGTGTTATATTTATTAAAAATCTGAATTTCAATGAAAAGTCGTTTTTTAAGTTTACTGCGTGAGCCAATTGTGTTGTTTTTTTTACTTGGCTTTCTACTATTTATAGTGTATTCGTTGACGACAGAATACTATAACCAACACAACAAAGAAATTATTATCAACAGCGGACAGATAGAACTTTTAAAAGAAACTTTCACACAAACCTGGAACCGCCAACCAACGGAGCAGGAGCTTAATGCACAAATAGAGAATTTTATAAAAGACGAAATATTCTACAAGGAAGCAGTTGCGATTGGACTGGATAAATCGGATGTGGCTGTTAAGCGCAGATTGCGACAAATGATGGAGTTGATGATGGATGAAATGGCTGCCGTATACCCATCCGAGGATCAATTAAAAAAATATCTTTCCGAGAATCCTGATAAATTCAGAGCAGACCCAATGATTAGTTTTCGACACATTTATTTTTCTTCTGAGAATAGGGAATTGGCGATTGAGGTTCTTGGCAAACTTAAGGATACATTACCGGTTGATGAAAGGGATTTTAATAGCCTGGCCCTGATACCTAATGAGTTCTCCAATGAAAGTTACCGCGCGGTGGAACGCCTGTTTGGAAAAGCTTTTACCGATGAAGTATTTGAACTGGAAGCTGGATTATGGGCAGGACCTGTGGAGTCAGCCTACGGATTTCACCTTGTTTATGTGAGCGAGATTACAGAAGGTTATGTCCCGGAACTTACAGAGATATGGGATGAAGTGGAACGGGAATGGTCCGTGGAAAGGAAAACTGAGATCAAGTAACTGCAATATCAGCGGATAAAGGAAAAATATAATATCAGGTATGAGGATGATGATGCATAGATTAGGATCCCTATATTTTAAGATATTGTTATTTTTTCAGCATCCTGCTATCCTGTTAAAAATGACCTCAAAACTTTATTCTAAATGTCAGGTATGGGGCTTTTTGTTTTGGATTTTTCTTTTAACTAATCCCTTTGTCACTTTCGCCGATGATCCTGGGATAACCAAAGTCCGGCTAATCCAGCAAACGGATACCAGTTATCTGCTTGAGGCCGATGTCCCGCAGGTTCTGCTAAATACAATTAAAGGGCCAGTATTTCCCGATCGCTTTCAAATGACGGATTTTGATTTTACAAACCAGTCAGGGTGGATCACTCTTAAAATGACAATATCAACTTCAGGATCCGGTTTTTCACCTGATGACGAAATTCTTTTACCCTGGCTGAGGAATGGAATTGATTTTACCGCTCAATGGCTTGATGGGTCGACCTATAAAGGATTGTTTAATCGTTCCCTGAATGGCATACATATACCACTATCTGAAGTAATGCCAACCACGAAAACAACAAGAGAAGTGCTGCTAGAAAGTTTTCTAATTGGAATACATCATTTGCAATTTCATTTTGTCCATATCCTGTTGATCTTTTTATTGATATTCAGTTTCAGAGACTATTCAGTTTTTAAATACCTTTTATGGTTCTCATTCGGACAGGCATCTTCCATGATCCTTACTGAATTGGGAATAGCTGGATTGGATTTATTATTCAGCGAGCTATTAATTTTACTTCTGGCATTGATGTTTGCCTATGCATTAGCCTATAAAAGGGAATTTAAGCATGCTGGAATTGCTCTGTTCATTGCCGGTCTATTTCATGGCATTTCTTTCATACACGAGATATCCAATAGCGGTTTGGAACCTATTCAACGAATTCAGGCCCTGTTTGCATTTAACCTGGCCATTGATTTGCCTCAATATGTACTGGCCTTAATATTGGTTTTGACTCTGTCATTATGGAAGGGTGTATTTGAACAAGGGAAAAAGGTGGGAATCGCAGCAGGGACTATTTCGATATTCCTAATGCTACTGATATACCAGGAAAATATCCGTACCGGACCGGCGCATATTCTGGATTTTGAAACACCTAAATCCTCTGTCAGCGTAAATGTACCGGCTTCCTCAAGTGCGTCTAGCCGGCAGGTCCAGCGTGGGGCCGGCATCATGACCACACCTTTTATGCTCTTTCTTTCAGTTGAGCCTTATGAAGTTAGGCAGGAGATCCTTATGGAGGCTGAGGAAATTGTCCGAATTTATGATCCGGAGTATTCTGAAGAGGACATCTCTGTTGTTTTGCAGGAGGAATTGAAGAAAGAGATAAGTCAGCGGGTTATGGAGAGTACGGATATCAGGATTAATAACCGGGAAATCGAGCCTGGGGAAATGAATGCTAATTTTGTTCATTTAAGCCGGGGCGGTGTCTCCATTCGTGAAAAGCCCATTGTGGAAAATATTCATGACGGCATTTTAGGGATCACAATCATATATGATATAGCGACTTTACCTGATTCGGTAGATGTAAGTTGGTCATTCTTTACGGATTCAGTCAGCATGGTTGAAGCTTCTGTGGTAGATGCCCATGGCGCATTTACAAAGGTGCTGAACCCTGATGAACCCGAAATCCAGTGGAATAACCGCTTGTCAGGTTATCAGGTGCCAGTGATTGAGGCGGTTCTGGTAGAAAAATATCCTTTCCCGCTGGTGTCTTCTATCGTGTTCCTGGGCATACTTGTTTATGTAGTGGTATTATTTGTTGGGGGTAGAAAAATACTGTCGGCCAGACTGATTGTAATTGTTATGATTCTCGGGTTTGCCGTGTATCCCTTTGTCCGGATATCTACATCTCTTCCATTTGTTTCCCAGTGGAAACCATCGAATGAAAGGACCGGAACTTTGTTAGGGGATCTTTTAACTAACGTGTACCGGGCTTTTGATCACAGGCAGGAAGATGCCGTGTACGATCGACTGGCTTTGAGTGTTACAGGTGATCAGCTAACCGATATTTATCTGCAGAACCGCCAGGTGATGGCGCTGGAGAATAGGGGCGGGGCTCGTGCAAAGGTCGATGAGGTGAATATACTCGAAGTTTTAGAGGTTAATCGATCAGACGATCAGGGGATTATTGCCGATGCCAGCTGGACTGTCCGGGGTTCTGTGAATCATTTCGGGCATACCCATTATCGTCAGAATCAGTATCGGGCTTTGGTGTCATTCATCAATGAAGACAAAGTATGGAAGATCAGTGCCATTGAACCGATCGAGGAGATCAGGATCTTTTGAAATTGTTGTTTTATTCCTTGTTCTTCCTGCCAAAAAGATTAATAATAAAGCCAATAGAAAAAAAAGAAAAACCAACAAGACTGATGGGCGGTAATCCACCATGCCATCCTGATGGATCCATCCAGCCTTTATATCCCATAAAAAATAAATGCGCTCCGGCAAAGAAAAATGAGACCAATAGCACTGTCCTGTTATTGATAAACCGGACCAAATCTTTGTCTTTACGGAATTCGGAGTTAAAGCTAACATTGTAAATCCAGAGAAAAATAAATGCCAGTACACCACCAAGCATGCTTAAACCAGCATAAAGCGTCATCGTCCCGTCCGGCTCAAAAAATTTTGTATAAATAGTGGGCTTGAAGAGCATGAAACTCATAATCAAATGAATAAAGGCGAAAATAAATCCTATTATACCAACTATTCTTCTTGATCTCATCCAACTATTGGGTATTGATATCCCAAGATTTTTCAGTGGACCGAATGTAAAATTGAACGTAAGGAGGATTAAAGCAGATAATGATATCCCCTTATTCAATATAAAGAAGGGAAGATCTTTCCAGGGAACCGTACCCACAATATTATACCTGAGAACTGCATAGCTTACCGATAAAAAACAAGTCCAGAAAATGATGGATCGGGCTGGATTTTTGAGTTTTTTAGTTTGTTCCATTAAAAAATCAAGTAAAAAGTGAAGCTAAGATCAAGATTTTGTGTTTAAAAATCAAATTTGGCTAATCAGAAAGAATATTACGTTGTCATGCATGATTTTTATTTAATTTATAATACGTGATCATTCGCAAAATCGAAATGGTTTAAATGTTAAGATCTTTCTCGATCAGAAGGATCGCTTCTTTATCCAGATCATAAATATCTAATAATAAATCAGCTTGTTCTTTGATCGTTTCTATTATCTTTTTTAGATCAAACGTATCTTTAATATTCTCTGATATTGAACTGGCAAGCTCCAGGATATTAACCATCAATTCATAATTTTCGAGTATCTTGTCCCCATTGTTCATTTTATCTGAAATATCAGTGGCAGCCAAATATTTAAAAGCAGAACGTCGAGCATCCAGTAGTGTATTCAGAATGATAAAATGAATTTCCATGGTATGTTGAATGTCCTGTATATTGTATCGATCCAGCAGTTGTTTGACTTTTGAGATCCACTTCTCATAAGCCGCAAATCCACTATAATACTCATCGAATTTTTTCGATTTAGCCAGTTTTGCAGCTATTTCCATCGATTTGAGAAACAGGTCATCTGATAGGAAGGATTGTTTTTTTTCACCAACAAAGAAATTCAGCCAGGGCGCACGCTCAGCCAGGGAATATTCTTCGGTTTTATCGAAAAAAGTTCTGCACAATATTCCTGGCTCATTCTTCAGATAACCGATTATGATCCCCCATTCCATTTGCCCCATTAAATTAATCGCTACGACAGGCCTGTTCTGGTTTATTTGTTGCTTGATTTTACTATATAGGGATTTGATGTCTTCAAAGCTATGGTGATTGATTTTTTCGAAGTCATGCGTATATCCCAATGATTTAAAAATAGTGCGTGAAACATCATACCCACAAGTAGGGTCAACCGAACTGGGGCACCAGCCCGGATCAAAGTGCAGTCGAAAAGCCGCACCGGAAATACCCATTAAATATTCATATGAAAAATTTTCTCCAAGGGCATTCAGGCTGAGCTGCACCGACCTTATAAAGGTATTGTCCATGCCCTCGCCATATTTCATCGGTGGGATGCCGTCGATGAAAATCCTGTCATCATTTTCAACAATGTTTGCTGTCATGATAGAAGGAGACTTTATAAACTAAACAGTTTATATAAAAAATAAGTTCAATACATTAAAATGATATTCAGACGATTTTCTTGTTTGTCTTTCATTGAGTATCATGATGTTCATGTTTCGTCTTTCGTATAATGTTAATTATGGGCCGAAATCTTTTCCTGGTTGAACCCGATTTTTATAGATTTTCGCAACGGCGATACATTCAAATTGAGTGAAACAGATCACTAGTGTGTTTATCCATGTAATAGATTACGAAAAGATAATATGGTTCAAACCATCGCTAAGAATTTAAATGTCCGGTATGGGTGAAAGAACTGATTATTTTTAATAGCCCATAAAAGCAGAGCAGTAAAATTATACCCTTGATATTCACTTTGATTCTTAATATGAATTTCGTTAAATTGAAATCCGGGTCAATTAAAAATATAAACTTATGAATCGAAGAGAAATTCTAAAGCAGTTGTCGGTGATGCCTCTGGTGGGTACTACCATGACACCAGAGCTTTTTGCCAGCCAGGTTTCCTCTGTCACAGAGCAGGCAGAAGACAACATTTACCGCTCCATTGGCGTGGAGCCCATCATCAACTGCAGAGGCACCTTCACTATTTTAGGGGGCTCCGTCGAAAGGCCGGAGGTCATTGAAGCTATGAAAGCCGCCTCGGGATATTTTGCACAGTATGATGAACTTGCCTACGGCATTGGCCAGAGACTGGGTGAGTTGACGAAAACGGAGTGGGGTGTGGTCACAGCAGGTTGTGCGGCTGCCATGAAGCATTTCACCGCTGCTTGTGTAACGGGCGGAAATCCGGAAAGGTTGATTCGCATTCCCGACCTTTCGGGTTTGGAAAAAACAGAAGTTATCATTCCAAGATACTCCAGGAATGTATATGATCATGCGGTGCGTAATGTAGGTGTGAAAGTCATCACCGTTGAAACACCTGAAGAAATGCAAAAAGCCATCAATGAGCACACAGCCATGATCTATGTATTGGCTTGCAAAAACTCCCAGCCGGGACAGCCCTTTTCTCTGGAGGTAATCGCTGAGATGGCAAAACCTTTAAATATACCTGTCTTATTAGATGCTGCGGCGGAGAATCTAACCATACCACCCGTACATCTAGCACAGGGTGCAACCGTCGTAGCCTATAGTGGCGGTAAAGCCATTTGCGGCCCACAGTGTGCGGGCCTGTTGCTTGGTAAAAAAGACATCTTAATATCGGCCTGGCAGGCGAGTTCACCCCACCATGGCCCGGGACGTGATAACAAGGTAGGAAAAGAAGAGATGCTGGGAATGTTGGCGGCTGTGGAAGCATGGATTAGCCGGGACCATGAAGAAGAATGGGAGCGATGGTTGTCATGGCTGGATCTTATATCCAAGCGAATGCTTACAATCAAGGGCATTGAAACCAAAGTGACACAGCCTGAAGGCTTGTCCAACCACGCGCCGGTATTACATGTTCAGTGGGATCCCGACCAGCTTAACATCACCGGGGAAGAAGTGGCGGAAGAAGTAGCCAGAAATAAAATAAGAATAGCCATTGGCAGCAGAACCAATGACGAGGGCACCTCTATTAATATCACACCCAACCAGATGCAACCAGGCAATGCTGAGGTGGTGGCTGAACGTCTTCATGGCATCCTGTCACAAAAACGGGCCCCTCTAAGTGACAGTTTAAAACCTCCAAAGGCAGATTTGCACGGACACTGGGATATAGAAGTTTCGTTCCCGAGCAGCAGAAGCCAACATAAACTATTCATTGAACAGGATGGCAACTGGATCCAGGGGATGCATCAGACTGATTTCGAGTTATTAAACCTGATAGGCATGGTGGAAGGTGTCGATATAAAACTGAGAAGTGATTACCGGATACCAGGTAACTCATTGGTCTACCTGATCTCATGCACGCTGGAAAATGAAAAGCTGACCGGATCGATTTATTTAGGTGAATACCTCACTGCAACATTCACAGGCAACCGCATTGCCTATAATAAAAAGCGAAGGAAAATCACAATACCAGGTGGGCCCCCTCTGGCCACTTAGAGCCAAATGATATATGTGCCAGGACCCGGGAATTATCATTTTTTTATTCAAATAGATGCTGGTGAACAATCCAGCTGTTTACTTAACCTTATATACAGGAATGATTAAAAACGACATCTCACGCCGGAAATTCATTTCAGGAAGTGCTGCACTGGCAGGTACCGCCATGTTTTACTACCCCTTGCTCGCTACTGAACATGCTTCAAAGAAAATACGGATGGGCATTGTAGGTGGTGGATTTGGCAGGTCCTTTCAATGGCATGAACATCCCAATTGTATAGTAGAGGCGGTCAGTGACCTGAGGCCTGAACGAAATAAAGCCCTGATGGAGACTTATCGGTGCAGCAAGTCCTATCCTTCTCTAGAGGAAATGGTCAAAGACAAGAATATTGATGCTATTGCTGTGTTCACGGAAGGGCCGAATCATGTAAAACATGCAATAGAATGTATGAAATATGGCAAGCATGTGATCAGCGCTGTGCCGGCCTGCTGGGGCACAGTTGAAGAGGCCGAAAAACTTCTTGAAGCAGTAGAAAAATACGGATTAACATATATGATGGCAGAAACCAGTTATTATCAACAGTTTGTAATTTCCGTACGTAAAATGTTTGAACAGGGTGATTTTGGAGATCTGTATTACTGTGAATCAGAATACCAGCACGATGGCCTGGAGGTACTGTATATAGAGGATGGGAGAAGGACATGGCGCTACGGCGTGGCTCCCATGCATTATCCGACACATTGTACGGCTCATATTATTGGAATCACCGGAGAACGACTGACCGAGGTGGTTTGTCATGGCTGGGGGGATGATTCCCCCTATCTAAAAGATAATGCTTATAATAATCCCTTCCATAATGAATCTGCCCTCTTCAAGACCAGCAAGGGAAATAGTTTCAGGGCCAATATCTGGTGGAAAGGGTCCCATCTTGGCGGTGAACGGGCCAATTGGATCGGCACCGATGTGAGTTTTTATGCCGGCAATGGCCGTAGCGGTCCGGCTATAGTTAAGAAGGCAAAAAAAATGGCTACAGATGATGCTGGATTTGTTCAAAGTAGTCCGGAACTGGAGAACTACGATCAACCGGAATGGTGGAAAACAGATATGCTGCCTGAGCCATTGAGGCATAACAGCGGTCATCATGGATCCCATACTTTCCTGACTAATGAGTTTATAGATGCCCTTGTAAATGAACGCCAACCCGCTGTTGATATATATGAAGCCTTGTCATATACTGTTCCCGGGATTATCGCTCATGAATCTGCATTGCAGGGAGGTGAGCTGATGAAAATCCCACAATACATTCGTTAGGAAATTATTAATTTTATTTATTATATTAATAGGTTCAGAATTGTAAAATATGAAAAAGATGTGCACTCAACGAAACCGACGATTATTCTTTCCTATTATTATCCTGTTGTTTATGTCAACTGCGTACGCGAATGCCCAGTACGACATGCTCCTGAAAGGAGGCCATCTGATTGATCCAAAAAATAATATAAATGAGCGAATGGATATTGCCGTTTCAGAGGGCAAAATTGCAAAAGTGTCATCCAATATAGATGCGGATCAGGCTACTCGTGTCATTGATATATCCGGCCTTTATATCACCCCGGGTCTTATCGATATGCATGTTCACGTCTTCATGGGGCATGAACCAGGGGCATATATTGCCGATGGAGCCACCAGTGTGATGCCGGACGGATTTACTTTTAGGTCCGGGGTAACTACGGTGGTGGATGCCGGATCTTCTGGTTGGCGCAATTTTGAACAGTTTAAGGAACAAACCATTGACAAAGCCGGTACGCGTGTTCTGGCCCTTCTAAATATTGTGGGAACAGGCATGAGTAGCCGGTATGAAGAGCAGGATGTCAGCGATATGAATCCTGAAATGACAGCCTATATGATCACCCGTCAGTATCCGGAGATACTCGTCGGCATCAAGTCCGCCCATTATTGGGGTGATTTCACACAGGTGGATAAGGCGGTGGAGGCCGGTGAACTTGCCAATGTACCGGTCATGGTTGACTTTGGAGAACATGACCCACCCAATTCGATCCAGTCGCTCTTTATGGAACATTTACGTCCCGGTGATATGTTCACCCATACATTTTCATATGGACCTACTCAAAGGGAGACCATCGTAGATGAAAACGGCCAGGTAAAGCCATTTATTTTTGAAGCCCAGAAAAGAGGGATTGTTTTCGACGTTGGGCACGGTGGTGGCGCTTTTTCCTGGCGTCAGGCGGTTCCTGCGCTTCAACAGGGCTTTATGCCCACGGTCATCAGTACGGATCTGCATACTCAAAGTATGAATGCAGGCATGAAAGACCTGTGCAACGTCCTTTCCAAATTCATGGCGATAGGCTTGACCTTGGAAGAGGTGATAACACGGGCTACCTGGGTTCCGGCACAGGTCATTGGCCGCCCTGACCTGGGACACCTGAGTGAAGGTACGGAAGCGGACATTGCAGTACTCAACCTCAGGGAAGGGGATTTTGGATATGTTGATGTGCGTAGAAAAAGAGTGGACAGCAATCGGAAACTGGAAGCAGAGATAACTATACGTGCTGGCCGCATTGTATGGGACCTCAATGGCATTTCAGCAAATCCTTTTCAGCCAGAATGATTAGCCGGGTCTTTACGAAACTTATGATTTTATCCTGCATCCTGATATATATATCAGGTTGTCAGTCGCATCCTGGCCTGCCTTCACCCGATCCAGATAATGGTGGACTTATTCTTCCGGGTGGATTCAAAGCACTGGTCGTTGCGGATAGCGTAGGCAGAGCCAGACATATTGCGGTTCGTGATAATGGGGATATTTTTGTTAAATTGAGCTCATCGGACTCAATCAGGGGAGGTATGATAGCTATGAGAGATGTCAATGGAGATGGGAGGATGGATGTCAGGAGAAGATTTGGAGGAGTTCCCCAGGCCAGCAGGAGTTATGGAAATGCCATGACCATACATGATGGGTATATCTACTATAGTTCGGCTTTAGTGCTTTATCGTCAGAAGCTTAGTCGCAATGGGCTGCTACCTGCCAGTCCACGGGAGGAGGTGTTGGTGGATGATCATTCCCATGGTGTGCATTGGCATATAACCAAACCTGTTTCTTTTGACAACAAGGGATATATGTATGTACCCTTCGGTTCACCATCCAACGCCTGCCAGAGCATCGATGTTACACCCAACGGAGCTCCCGAAGGTGTGGGAATAGATCCCTGTCCTGAGTTGGATAGGCATGCCGGAATCTGGCGGTTTGAAGCGGATAAGATCGGCTTAAAACAGGAAGATGGTTACCGATTTGCCACAGGTATCCGGAGTGTGGTAGGTATGGACTGGCATCCAGAAGATGATCACCTCTACGTGATGATGCATGGAAGGGATAATTTGCATAGTCTCTACCCCAATCGTTTCAGTGCATGGCAAAGTGCTGTATTACCCGCCGAGGAGCTTATTCGTGTTACAGAAAACGCAAATTATGGATGGCCGTACTGTTATTACGACCAGCTTCAGGAGAAAAAGGTCCTGGCACCTGAATATGGGGGAGATGGTATTCTGACAGGTAGATGCGATAGTATGGCCCTCCCTGAATTCGGATTTCCGGGACACTGGGCACCGAACGATATACTATTTTATCGTGGCGATCAATTCCCTGAAAGGTATAAGTACGGTGCCTTCATCGCTTTTCATGGTTCAACCAACAGGGCTCCCTATCCTCAGGCAGGTTATTTTGTTGCTTTTATGCCTTTTGAAAATGGCAGGGCTACCGGGGAATGGGAAGTATTTGCGGATGGATTTACGGGTGTATACCCTGTCGTCAGTACGAGCGATGCTTCATACAGGCCAGTAGGATTGGCGGAAGGTCCGGACGGTACCTTATATATCACCGAATCAAATCGTGGCAGGGTATGGCGCGTCATGTATACCGAGGATCGAAATCTGTTTGGTGCGGACCAACTGGCAGCTATGGAGACCAGGAAATCTTATCCTCATATTAGGACGCCTGATGTCCTGGAAGATGATTTACAGAAAGATCTTAGCGAAAGCGAAAGACTTTATAATACACACTGCAGCCCCTGCCATCAGCAGGATGGGAAAGGGGCAACTGGTCGTATTCCACCTCTGGCCACTTCCGAATGGGTGGTTGGAGATAAGGAAACACTTATAAACTTGGTGCTCTATGGCATGAATGGGCCCTTGGAAGTAAAGGGGGAATTTTACAACGGCCCGATGCCTGCATATAATTTCTTAAGTGATGAAGAGCTGGCTCAGATCCTGACCTATATCAGGCAAAATTTTGGGAATAATGCCAGCCAGGTAAGTGAGGAAGAAGTTCAAACCAGGAGGAGGCCTAAAACCATGAATCCCTCTCCATAGGGATAATTCGGATGAAAAATCAATCTTTCTTTTTGGATCAATCCATTAGACATCCATTCCTCAGGTATAATAGAGGCACCATATCGCACCCATGAAATATTATTCATTAACCTCGAGAAACTGGGATTGATGCTTATCTGGGAGATCAGGTATATAGTACCATTTCCCTTTCCGCATCCCAGTGCATGCCTTTTACATACACATTATAAATACCTGGTTGAGAGAACCCGTCCCATATGACTTCATGCTTCCCGGGTTCAAGCCCTTCTGCTTCCATACGCCAAACAACTTCACCATGCCGGTTCAGAATATCCACATATACATCTCCCTTTTCCGGAACGGAAACCTCCATGACCACTTTTTCATTCGCATTCGTACCTAAACCCCTGATTGAGGGCATATCCTGCTGATTGACCTTCCCGGTTGCTTTCCATGAGCTATAATCGAAGGGTTCATCACACATATGATATTTGTCTTCGTCTTGTCCATCATTGTTTTTTCGCAGATAACTGGTAAGAAGCGGTGTTCTTTGAATGGATTCCAGATTTATTTTTTTTGCTTTGCCGTCTTCCCAAAGATAAATCGGGATGTCGAATGGGTCGAGAACATCTGATAGGCCCCGTTCCATGCCAATATGGAATAACCCGAAATTGCCCGGCTCATGGCCAGCAAGCCAGTGGGTAATAATGTCCACCCTGAATGCGTCCTTGCCAAAAATCACATTATTGCTCATATAGATCCTGCCTTTCCCATCGTGAGGGCCACTTGAAAATCCGTTGCCATCGAGGCCGTAGATACCTTCGATTATATTTATTCCGGTTGGGGTAACGCTGTACGAATCAAGCATGCGTTGAACCCATTGCTCCATAAATAAACCACCCCCGTAAGGTGGCCTGTCCATCAATGTATCCCAGCGTGGTATGCCATTTCTCATATGGATTTCATGAAGCTCCTGAATGGTGGTCATATAATCCGGTTGGAAAAACTGATGATAACGTTTATCGTATGATTTAAATATATTAAAGTGGCCGCCACAGAACTGATGGAATTTTCTGCCGGTTATCCCCTGGAGGTTTTTGATAGCACCCGTGATGCCCATCTGATGGGCTTTAAATTTTGCTATATTGATCAGGAAGGTGTCCTCAGCATTCATAGGGGCCATAAATCCTATCTTCCTGAATACTGTGCCATCAACTTCCTTGAAGATTATTTCATCAGGTCCGAGATCCCAATAATCCTTAGAGGAAAGGTTTCTCAGATCAAAATTGTTTCTTTCCGCCATCCCTGTCCAACCGTTGGCATCCCAATTTTGGGGACAGGCGCATTCTCTCAAATAATAATTCCGGGGACCCTTATTCTTGACACCATTCAGATAACCTTCAATAAAATGGAGATCTGTAGTTATTCCAAGGTTCGAATTGGGATCAGGCTTGGGCTTGCCGGTACATGTCCAATTAGGCTTACAGGTTATTTTCGTTGAGTTAGAATAGCCTTTTCCCTTTTTGGTTTTAACGAACATCTCGTTGGAAAGCTTGAATGCCGTATCATAAATTGCCCTGGCATCGGTCTTTTCTTCGACCGAGGTGAGATTTATAAAAACAGCTTCGGGATGCGCTTTAATAAAAGGGTGAAGGTCAAAACCATCAGCTCCTGAAGGTGTTGCATTAGCTATGGAGGTATCTGCAGGTCCCATCAATCCAACAAGACCTGCTGCAGAGGATACTTTTATAAAATCACGCCTTTTCATCTTCATGACATCAAACTTACCCAATAATATATAAAACCTGATTTATTTTAGCAAGCTATTTTTTTTCCATTCTTTCGCTGCCAATCCATTAAGGTCCCAGACAATCTCCCCTTCACGAAGAGTTAATTCAGCTTCGAGCTTTCGGTCGCCAGCGATTTTATTGCCTCTGGCATCGATAAAGCCAAAGTTTCCGGATCTTATGCCCAATACTGCTATGTCTGCTATAGCCCCTTCACTTAAATTTCCCAGATCTTCGCGCTGGATCGATTGGGCAGTGCTCCAGGTGGCGCGAAATATGACATCTTCCAGGGCCATCCCCATATTCAAATATTTTGACATAATGTTGAGCATGTCTTTCATGCCCGCATTCATACTGTACCGGTGAAGATCCGAACCAAAAGAATCCGGTACAAGTCCCTGTTCCATGGCGGGGAAGGCTATATCAAAATGAAACATAGCACCCCCATGACCCACATCAAACCGGACACCTTTTTCCTTCGCTTCTAAAACATTAGGCCTGATTTTCAGATCGTCATCAAGCAGGCAGGCCCTGTCAGAAGCCGTGCAAAAAGTATGGCTATAAATATCACCGGGCCTCATGCGATCGAGTATTCCTTCCAGGGGTAGTAATGGAAGATGACACTCCACAAAAAGCGGGACATCAGCAATACGCCCTGCTTCAAGGGCCCTGTCAAAAGGTGTCCAATCACCTCCACGGTAATGCCCTATTTTAACGCCAACGATGATATCCGGAAATTGCTCTATGACGAGGGCCGTCATCCGGGCATCCATATCGTTGATATCCTCCTCAGATGGAAATCCTGACATTCCTGATCCCGCTATATTCAGAAAAGACAGTACACGTGTTTTTGAGCGGTCAATTACATTCTTCTTGAATACCGAAAAATTCCGCCACCCGGAGGTTCCTGCATCCACAACCGTCGTAATACCTGCTTTAAGCGTTATATCATCAGGGGATACAGAGGAAAAGCCGTTGGCAAAGCCGGAATTGCTGCCAACAAAAACATGGGTATGAGGATCTATTAATCCAGGCGTTACATACATACCGGTCGCATCAACTACTTGCTTAGCATTTTTTGCAGAAATATTGGAGGCAACTTCGAGAATCTTTCCATCGGAAATGGCTACGTCCATTTTAGTATCTATGTTATTTTTTGCATCAATAACATGCCCTCCCTTTAATAAAATATCTATTTCCTGTGCCTGCCCAACATGAAATGAGGTCAAACCCGTACTAAAAAGAAATAGAATAATAAGGTAGTATGGTGATATTACTTTTCTGGTTTCTCGCATGACCATTTTGTTTACATCTATAAGATCACCTTTAACTAAATCAGGGAATTTTCTGATAAGTTCATCAATAAAAACGAAAAAATGATGCTTGATAGCTAAGTAAATATACAAATCTGACATTAATAATAAAAGTTTGAGTATACCAGATTAAGCTGAAGACAAGGAGTCTTCTGGTATTGCAAGTCCTGATGCCTCCGGCTCATTCTTTGGCTGAAAATCATTATGTTTGCCCCCGGTATTTTGTATATTTAGAACATTACCACTTTAATCCCCGCCATGGATAAAAGAAATATAAGGAAGCCTGGTACTGAGCATAGAAATCACGTAATCTTTGCCCTTATGCTTATTTTTCTTTTTGGTGCCGGAAATATTTTTCCTGTTAATCCCCGGTTTGGAAATGCTCAGTCAATGGATGACCAGGTTGATCGTTTGAAATCTTCCTTGCTTATATATACAGGAGCGATAAAAAATGAAGGGATGCCTCCACGAGTTCAGGATAATGCAATGGTGAATGGCAAAGACAGCCCAATTGCTCAAAGCGGGTCATCCTATGCTGAAAACATTTCTGCTCAGGAGTCTCCTGATTCAACGAATTCGTCTCAAGAATCCGGTAAAGAGGGACTTTCAGTAACCAATGTTAGCTCGATATATGTTTGCAAGGATAATATTAAATGGTTTATTACCGGACTAGGAATGCTTAGTTATGATGGAGCAGAATGGAAGGTTTATGAAGGGTACGCAAATTTGCCTTTACAGGACTTGAAAGGACTTGCTTGCCTTGTTGATACGGGAGGAGCGGTACTCTGGATCGCATCACCACGTGGTGCCACAGTGATCAGGCAGCCAATAGACAGCCTGGTAGATGCCCATACCCTTAATCCTGAAAATTCAGATATATTAAGTGAAAATGTTATTGATATTGTTTCCGGAAAAAATTCCATCTTATGGATAGGAACGGACATAGGTGTTTCTGCTTTAATCGATGAGAAATGGCTAACACCCGATTATCAGATGCATTACACAAAAAATATGTTCAGGGATTTCCCAATAACTTCTATGGCTACCAGTCCTGGGGGAGATTCACTCTATGTGGGAACTGCAGGAGCAGGGATTGCCAGGGTTTACCGGGATGAATTAGATGCCATTTCAGGGGCCTCCGTATATGCGGAATGGGGCCCGATTATCATGCCTTCGGATCATATTTTAAGTGTTCACATTGCTTCTGATGGAGTGAAATGGTTTGGGACGGATAAGGGTATCGCCAGTCATTTCGGAAATGAGACCCTGGATAACTGGACCGCATATACTACTGAAGACGGCCTTATCGATAACTATGTTCAGGCCATTTGTGGTGATGTAAATGGGAATATCTGGTTTGGGACCAGTGCCGGGATATCAGTTTATAATGGGAGCGAATGGACTTCCTATACGATGGAGAATGGTCTGCCCGGTAACAATATACTTTCCCTGGCCATGGACAATGACGAAATAATCTGGATTGGATCTGATACTGGTATTACGAGTTATAGAGAGGGCGAATTTATCAATTACTGATGAAGATTCAGATGAAATTTAAAAGGTCAAAATTATTAGTTTTTCGGCTAGATGAAATGGATCTTCTCGGGTTAAATAAAATGGTTTTTATGTATATTTTTGCCTGATGAAATATGCCTGATCACATCACAAGAATATCGATCAGGACAAACACAGATCTGAAATCCTTCAGAAATCCATTTCTTTCTTCTGAATTAAAAAATTGAATTGATCCCCCTTTGTCCCATGAAATCTGTCTCATAAAATGAATAGTTCAGGTTGTTCAGTTGATTGATTATCCTAAAAGGTTAATATGAGAGTTGACCGCTATGCTGTGGAATCCCTATTTCTTCAATATTTTTAAAAACGTCCAGTATTTATAGGGCTGCTTATTGGCTACCCGGATTGTGTTTAAGATGATGACGATCATGCTATAAATACCTATAAAAATAATTACGGGTACAGTAATAAGAAGGAAAGCAAACATGCCGCATGGTATCAGGATAACCCACATACTGATCTGGAAGTTAATTACGTCGACCCCCTGTTCCCTGACCTCCTCGATCTGATCTTTTTTAGCCAGCCATATTAAAAGTGGTGGAAAAAGAAAGACAAATAGACCGCTTAAATGGAGCATAGGTACCCAGAAATCCCGCTGTCGCGCAATTACCGGATCGAGTTCTTCATCTCGAATATTGTTCAGTAATTCAAACTCCACTTCGAGAGCAGAAGCTAATGTTTGAAGTGTATAGGCACGGGGATCCACTTCCCCATTTTCAATGCGCTGGATGGTTCGTGTGCTGAGGTTCGTTCTTTCAGCAAGTTCTTCCTGGGTCATGCCTTTGTCCAGCCTTAGTTTTTTTATTTCCTGACCGATTTTCATTTGAGTTTTTTTTCTGCTAATATCAGTCATATTTACGCATTTTTGTAGCTACAAGTGCACGACATTTCCACGACAATTTTATGAATTTAATACATAAGGGTCATTTTTCATAGAATTTTAGATGTTCTATTCGGCTAAATCGAGATGTTTAAGATATATCCTTTTGAGCGTTCACACTCTAAATATTAGATACCTTAGAAAATTTCATTCAAAATATTTAAATTAAGGAATTATATAAAGAAATGAACAATAGTCTCATTAGTTGTTAGCTTCTATTTATGCCTGAGGATCGAAAACTATCCGCCATAATGTTTACCGACATACAGGGTTATACAGCCCTGATGCAGGAAAGTGAAAAAAAGGCAGTGCAATTACGCGAAAAATACAGGAATATATTTGACACTGCTACAACTTCATACGGTGGTGAAATCGTTAACTATTATGGAGATGGAACGTTGAGCACATTTTCAAGTGCCGTGAGGGCTGTACAATGTGCCATTGAAATGCAAGAGAAATTCCTTACTCCACCAAAGGTGCCTGTCCGAATAGGGATCCATCAGGGTGATATTCTTACAATAGAGAAAGAAATATATGGAGATAGTGTAAACCTGGCGTCAAGGGTAGAGTCTATGGCTGTACCGGGGAGTGTCCTAATATCTGAAAAGGTATATGAAGAATTGGAGAACCAGGATGATATGAAAACCAAGGATCTTGGTACATTCAGGTTCAAGAATGATCATAAGGACCGAAGGATCTTTGCTATGGTATCTGAAAAATTAACCGTTCCTGAAAGGAGTGAACTGAAAGGTAAAATTGAATTGATCCCGGAAACCGTTGAAGCTGGAGGTTCATTTTTTCGGGGATCTAAATTTAGAAGGATTCTTTTATATTCTCTTGTTGTTCTATTAGTTGGAATATTGGGAAGTTTATACGTAATACAACAGGTTAAGAGAAACTGGGCAGAAAAGCAAGCCATACCTGAAATTGAAAAGCTGTATAATGAGAAGGATTTTAAGGAAGCTTACCAGTTGGCTGAAAGTGCGATGAAATATATTCCTGATGATCCAAAATTAATGGAATTAACTTCTTTAGTATCTGAGGTCATCGATATTGATACAGATCCTCCAGGGGCGAAAGTCCTGAGGCGGCCTCTGGGAGGAGACTCTACAACATGGGAAATAGTAGGGATATCGCCGCTGGATAGCTTTAGGTTATATAAAGGGGAGTCCGTCTGGCGGTTTGAGAAAGAAGGTTATGTGCCGGTTGAAAGACTGGCTTACCAGGCATATGGGCATCCCTGGTTCTGGAGGAGAGATACAATTAAATTGAATAAAACGGATGAAATTCCGCTTGGAATGGTATATATTCCCGCTACCCAAATGCCTGTGTTATTATCTGGATTAACAATGGACCTTTCTGCTAATGTTCCTGAGTTTTTTATGGACCGGTATGAGGTGACGAATGAAAAGTTTAAAGAATTTGTTGATGCTGGAGGATATAAAAAAAAGGAGTATTGGAAACATCTTTTTATAAAAGATAATCGCCAGATAACTTTTGAGGAAGCGGTTGAGCATTTTAAAGATAAAACCAATCGGGCAGGTCCAGCGGACTGGGAAGTGAGCGATTACCCTGATGGTGAGGATGATTTCCCCGTTCGGGGTATTAGCTGGTACGAAGCAAGTGCTTATGCCGAATTTGTAAATAAAGAATTGCCTACCTTATTTCATTTCAACACCGCATCTACGATTTATCTGGGAGGCCTGGTGATGCCATATAGTAACTTCTCAAATAAAGGTCCGGCACCCGTCGGGACGTACAACAGTATTGGGGGATTTGGAACGTATGATCTGATTGGTAATGTCAGGGAATGGTTGCAGACTGAGACCACCACAGGTCATCTGAAATTTTTAATGGGAGGAGGTTGGAATGATCATTTCTTTATATCACAAAATGCCTGGGCACAGGATCCATTTAACCGTTCTGAAACGAATGGATTTAGATGTATCAAGTATATTAAGCCTGAAGATAAGTCACTGGAGCTTTCTTCAACGGTAAATATACCTGAACGAAAAGACAGAAATATGGTCCCGGTCGGGGATGAAGTTTTTCAGACCTATTTAGGCCTGTATAAATATGATAAAAGTCCGCTGGAAGTTGACCTGGAAATACAGAAAAGTGATCAAAACGCTTACGAATGTGAAAAAGCGACCATTAATGCAGCTTATGGAAATGAACGTTTCGATATCTATTGTTATCTTCCTGTTAATACAAAACCGCCCTATCAGATAGTTATTATATTTCCGGGCGCTGGTGTTCTTTGGGCATCAGAATATGGACATAGATACTTTGCCCAACCTGGTGGTGAATATATTGTAAAAAGTGGAAGAGCGGTCATTTACCCTGTATTTAAAAGTACTTTCAATCGTAAAGATGGTGTGCCGGATGGTTTTCCCCGTGAATCTGTTTTCTATAAGGAGCATATGATCATGTGGACAAAGGATTTTATGAGGACAATAGATTACCTGGAAACAAGAGAAGATATGGATGCCGAAAAGATTGCATTTTATGGAATTAGCTGGGGTGGAATTACGGGGGGATTAATACCAGCGGTTGATAAAAGAATTAAAACCATAGTTTTAGCTGTCGGGGGGCTTTCCCTGCAATCTTCTCTTCCTGAAGTTGACCAATTAAATTATCTTCCAAGAATAAAGCAACCTTTTCTTATGATGAGCGGGAAATATGATTTTTTCTTTCCTTATGAATTCTCCCAGAAACCTATGTTGAATTTATTGGGAACTCCACCTGAACACAAGAAGCATATTCTTTCAGAAACAACACATTTTTTCCCACAACATGAACTCATTAAAGAAACCTTAGGCTGGTTGGATATATACCTGGGTGAGGTAGAATACAATTAACAACTTTCATTTTTTTTGATTTACTCTTTCTAAACTCTAATCATGACTCAGTCAAAATAGAGAATTTGAATATAAATATTTATATTGAGTGCTTGTTCAAGCATTGAGCAACAGATTTTTTAATGGAAATTCAATCTATCCATGGCCCAGGAAAGAAAGTTAGCTGCCATTATGTTCACGGATATCGTCGGGTATACTTCCCTGATGGGGGAAAGTGAGAAGCGGACTTTTGAAATAATCAATACCAACCGGGAGATCCACCAGCGACTGGTCGAAGCACACCATGGCCGGATCGTAAAAGAATTAGGGGACGGATTATTGACTGTTTTCGAAAATGGAACCGAAGCCGTATTATGTGCCGTTGAAATACAGAAGGAAGCTAGAGAAAATGATATTCCTCTTCGAATTGGGATCCATGAGGGGGAAGTGGTCGTTGAAAACAAAGATGTATTTGGTGATGGGGTGAACATCGCTTCCAGGATACAGGCAGAAGCTGCCCCGGGAGGTATCTGTCTTTCAGATTCCGTATATAGGATCGTCCGTAATAAGGAAGGCTTGCAGGTTGGAAAAATAGGCCGGGTATCGCTTAAGAATGTTAAGGAACCTTTAACCTTATACCAGGTCATATCCAATGACTTGTCTTTAAGGCCAAGGAAGAAAATTTTTAATCTGAGCTGGGGATTTTTCCTTTTAACAGGAATTGCCGGAATATTGATTGGCGTTATTTCCACTCAAATGTATATAGAGCGTAACCGTACAACCGAGGTCAAGCATTTATCTATGAATTTCCCGGATCATGCGCCCTTGCAAATACCATTCTATCGATCGGTGAATCATTCCTTTGATATTTCTCCTGACGGCAACATGATTGTATATGTGGGGAAGACAAATAATACCACCAGTCTTTTCCGGCGACCTTTAAATGCCAACAGCTATGAACTTATTCCAGGCACTGAACATGCTGAAAATCCGTTTTTTTCCTATGATGGTAAATGGATCGGATTTTATTCAAAAAATGCGCTTCGGAAGGTGCCGGTAATCGGAGGGCAATCCTCATTATTATGTTTCCTTAAGGAAAGCACGACATGCACATGGTTACCAAATGATTCCATAATCTTTGGTGGGAACCAGATGGAAGGCCTGAAGATCATTCATTCATCGGGTGGCGTTGAGCGTGTTCTCACCCGGTTGAATTGGGAAAAGGAAGAGTTGATGCATTCCTATCCGTATTATATCCATGGGACGGATAAAGTATTATATGCGATTAGTTCAGTGGCGGAATATATATCAATAAATGTGCTTGATCTGAAAACAGGTGAGGATAAGGTATTGATCAAAAATGCCTCAAATCCTAAATATTTTCAGAATGGATACCTGTTGTATGATTATCAGGGTTCTTTATATTCAAACACCTATGATCCTGAAACAAACACGATAGGTGAGGAGCCCACCCTGATAATAGATAATGCATATGAAAATAATGTAAGGTACAATATGCAATATGATTTTTCGCAGGAAGGAACCCTGGTATTCATGGTGTATCAACTCATTTTGACTGGCGAGCTGGTTCAGGTGGACATGAATGGGGGTATAAAGTCTTTGATACAGGAGGATGATAACTGGATTGTAGGGCCAAAGTATTCCCCTGATGGCCAAAATCTTGCGTTCTGGATGGTAAAAGAGGAACCCAATGGTTCACAAGTCTGGACCTATAATATGGCCAGGGAAATATTGACCAGGTTTACTTCAGAAGGTACAAATGCCTGGCCCATCTGGACTCCGGATGGCTCCAGGATTGCCTTTCCTTCAATTCGTGGAAGCAGCCAGGATCTGAATATCTATATAAAATATTTTGGAACTACGGCACCTTCACAACCGCTTATCGTGGGAGACAGGACCATGCAACCCAAAGCCTGGTCTTCAGATGGTAAAATTTTATTATATCATTTGCAGGAAGAGAATGATAGGGGCTGGGGTATTCACATGCTCAACATGGATAACATGGAATCGGAGCCCTTTCTCAACGGGAATTATGATGAAAGGAAGCCGGATTTTTCACCGGATGATCATTGGGTGGTTTACGAATCCAACGAAACCGGGATTCTTGAGGTATATGTAACAGATTTTCCTGGGAAATCCGTCAAACACCAGGTTTCAATTTCAGGGGGGCATGAACCCATGTGGTCGCATCAGGGGGACAGGATCTTTTTTAGAAATATGAATGACTTTTATGTAGTACAGGTAAGTTGGGAGCCGGAGATCAATTTTAGTAAACCAGAGATTTTATTCAGTGGGAATTACAGGCAGGTAGGTCCCTGGGGCAGGTGTTACGACTTGTCTCCGGATGAATCCCATATTGTTGCTATCCGGGAGGAGCTAGCAGACACAACGCGGGCTTCCATCAATGTCGTTACCAATTTTTTTGCACGTATTAATGATCAAGATACCGGAGAATGATTCTGGAATTTTGCATCAAAATTTTACTGTTTTCCTTTAATCCGGAACCAGGTGACCAGGAAGAAATTATTAAAACCTCAATATCCTCCCAAATAAGACTAAAGAAAGATTATTTATAATTTCGTTTGTGTGGCTTTAAGCTTGCCCTGCTCCATGATGATATCATATTTGTAACCTGCTCCAAAATCTTTGTTCAGGGCGATCACACCTTCAAAGGTAACAACTTCGTTTAACTGTACATTTTCTGAGGTAGTAATGGTCAGATCTAATCCATTCACCGGATCCGTCCTGGATATGTACCCAGTTCCTTCCCATGATCATCGGATTTACCTTGACGCATTTTCCGGTCACCTGTACAGTCTTGTCTTTGTATTTTTCCCGGTCGGAAAACAGCTCAACCAATTGAATTGAACCCTCGGCAGGCGTTACATTTACTGAACCGTGTGGGGTACTTCCTTGATCTGCTGAGGCAGGATCAGAAGAACCCCCATGCCCGGAAGGTACCCCGGAATCCGCAGCATGTGAATGAATGTCGGATACGAGATAGATTTCCTCAAAAAC
The DNA here is from genome assembly GCA_942491935.1 of uncultured Cytophagales bacterium. Classification (GTDB taxonomy): domain Bacteria; phylum Bacteroidota; class Bacteroidia; order Cytophagales; family Cyclobacteriaceae; genus JAGTVG01. Next base: position 3,471 of record CALOCZ010000030.1, on the reverse strand, counting down.
CCGGTTGTATTCCTTGCTTTCAAAATTTTTCTTCAACAATCCGCCGGTATAGTGATAGGTTCCGCCAATCTCCACTTCCATCCGGGGAACGGCGATCCAGAATTTTTCACCATCTTCTGAAACATATAGATATGAATATTTTTCTGTATTGAGCACTTCTTCTACTTTGACATTATGCCCTCCTGAATGACCGCCAGCCACAGCAGGTGCCCCTGAATCGTCATGTACATGTCCGGCAGATTCACTTCCATCCATCATATCCGCCTCATAAAGTTTGGGCTTGGGATGACATGACGCTACCATTAGAAAAACTGAAAGACCTATCCAGATATTAATTGCTTGTATTTTCATAATCTTTTTAAAGTAAAATAATTTGTTCAGGATATCTAAATCCTCTAAAAATTTAAAATCTTTGAATGATCTTGGTATATACCTGTTGATATCTTATGTCGTGATCATCAAAGGTTATTTCATAATTCAGGTGTAAAGATAACCTCTTAATTATATTCCATGACAAATTGGCCCCAACGATATTTTGCCGGGAGGCAGTTTCATAATTCAGATAGTCATAATCCACCCATCGGTATTGAATGTCTCCATTCAGTTTTCGCGGCACAATTAGCTTCTTCATATTCACCGAGATAATAATATGCTTCAGCAAGACCTCGTACTGAATGAATGAAATCAGGATTGATTTCAAGAACTGCTTTATATTTTTCAATAGCAGAATAATATTCACCTTCAAAGAAGAAGATTATCACCTTTGCTGTTAAGGGTGAATATATGCTCTTCACTGAATAACGAGGCTGCTGTATAAAAATAGCTGTAATGGTTTTGTTTTCGCTGTTCAGTTCATTTAGTTGTCCTGAGTTGTTTTATGACCGTCCATGTCATTTATTATAAATTCCCATTCCTTCATATGTTGTACTGTATCTGACGAGATTTTTCCGAATAGATCGAATACAAATCCTCCGAGTGTGTCATAATCATCATGAGGTATATTAAGATCAAGGTGTTTATTTATATCTTCAATATCAGCTCTTGTATCACAGAGATAATTATTTTCATCAATTTTGATTATATCTTCATCTTCATCATCAAATTCATCCTGGATATCTCCGACTATCTCTTCGATTATATCCTCCATACAGACAATTCCTGATACACTAACAATATTCATCAACAGCTACTGCAATATGGACCCTTCTTCTTTTAAATTCATGAAGAAGAGTATTTATTCTTTTACTTTCAGGGATAAAATATGGTTTACGAATAATATTCTCAATATCAAAGCTTTCTTTTTTTATTATAGATCTTAGGAGGTCTTTTACATAGAGAATGCCTATTACGTTGTCAATTGTATCTTTATAGACGGGGAATCTGGAATGACCGCTGTCTGTAACGTTAGCAAGTATTTCGTCAAGTTCCATGTCATTCTGAATAAAGACAACATCTATTCTCGGAATCATTACTTCCTTTACAGTTGTTTCAGACAGCTCTACTACACCTCGGATCATATCCTTTTCTTCATGATTCAAATCGCATAGCTCCGTGTCATCATCGCTGCTGCCGAAGCATTGTTTAAAAATCTACTTCTTCTTTAAACTATCAACTCCTGTGATTTTACTGAGTATTTCTTCCTGAATTATCAACACCGCGGTCAGGGTGTTGTTTCATGGGTCATTCCGTTAAGATGGAGAATACCATGAATAAGAGAACGTATCCAGTTCCTCATTTTTATCAACTTTAAAATAATTACTGTTTTTTTCAACTGTATCAAGGGAAATAATTATATCTCCTGCATAAAAGCTGCCGGCGGAAACAGTTCTTTCACCCTCTCCGTCATTATCTGAAATATTCCCTCCGGATAACCTCTACTCATTCTGCATAGAGGGATCCCCTGACAGGAATTCCATTCCATCTGTCTGTGGAAACGATAGAACATCAGTTGATTCATCTTTATTTCTGTATTCTCTGTTAAGTTTCTGAATAAAAATATCATCACAGAATACAATAGATATTTCCCAGTTATCAACGTCTAGTAATTTTAATATATTATCGCATGTTTTAACAATATTTTTATTGTCAATTTCAGTATTTATATTTTCAAATGATATTTCAATATTATTCATTTACTGTTTTCCTTTTTCTGCTTCCTTGATGATGTGTGATTATTTCCTGAGCTGCCGCTGCTGTCCGGATATTCTATTCGTGAATGAAAACTGCCAGCAAGTGTTTTAAGAAATGATTCATTAATTATTTCAAGTTCACGGAAGGTGAGTTCACTTTCTGTAATCTGTCTTGTTTCAATTTTTGACATTATAATTTTCCATACAAATTTTTCAAGCTGGCTCATTGTCGGTCTTTTAAGCGTTCTTACAGATGCCTCAATATTGTCAGCCAGAAGCACTACTGCTGCTTCTCTGCTTACAGGTTTGCCCTCTGTGTAGGAATAGTCTTCAGGTGAAATTTTAGCCTTATTCTCAAGTTTAAGTGCTTCTACATAAAAGTATGCAATTAATCCGTTTCCGTGGTGCTGGGCTATAATATCGATTACTGCCTGGGGCAGTCCCAGTTCCTTTGCTTTTTCTATCCCTATCTTGACATGCGACTTAATTACAGAAACAGACATACTGGGCTTAAGATCATCATGTTTGTTATAGTTTGTCTGGTTTTCAATAAAGTACTCGGCCTGATCAATCTTTCCGATATCATGATAATATGATCCTGCTCTGGCAAGAAAAGGATTTGCTCCAATTTCCCTGCAGGCTGTTTCTGCAAGGTTTCCGACATTTAGTGAATGATTAAAAGTTCCGGGTGCAAGATTATGCATCTTTTTAAATATCGGATTATTCAAATCTGAAAGTTCTATAAGTCTGAACTGTGTCGGGGAATTAAGAATATGTTCAATTATTGGAAGTATTCCGAGAACAAGTATCCCTGAGACAAAGCCGTTCAGGAATGCTATACCCGAAGATATAAAAATTGTTGTATATGTCTGTTTTAGAAAAAGAGTAAGAGAAGCAATAAAAAATACGCTGAAAAAACCGATTTTGATGCCTGAAAAAAATCAGGTCTATTCTCTTTTCTATTTTCTGAACAACCATAACACCTGCTACAGCTGTGAAAAGCGAAAAAAGAGAAGGAAGAGGCTGAAAATTAATTATCGGCAGCAGGATAAAACTTGTAATTATTGAAAAAATTATACCAGCTGCAGGTGAAATAACTATTGCCAGTATTACAGAAAACAGCGGGGCCGGTATTAAAAGTGCAAAATTAAACCATTCAGGCATTTCAAGTATCTTAAAAGAAGACTGCATAGATAAGATATAGTTCTCCCATAGTTATAAGCAGGTAAAGATCAATTTTTGACATCTTTTTTTTTAAAACTGTACTGGAAAACAGAACAAAACTTATAAAATATACAGAAATAAGGTACAGAATTATTCCGAAAACTTTCCTGTAGTTTGT
>CALOCZ010000029.1:0-37515 GCA_942491935.1 uncultured Cytophagales bacterium | reverse complement strand
TAATCGTCAAATTGGTGGTTATTATATTGTTAAATCCCTGAACAGCTACGGGCATTACGAGCTGGTCTCCTAGATTCCCGGAAGAATTAGGTATGGACATTACAACATCTTCACGTGGATTTACAGTAATAGTTACATCTGCTGGTAGATTAGCAGGGTCAAGCGTACATCCATTCAGGTCATTGACACCAACCACTGAATATGAGGTTGTTATGGGAACTGGTCGTATTGTAAGTAAATGGTTGAATCCGGAATCAGCACCGTATCCGCAATTGTGGTTCCCCCGTCAATCGATAGGAAAACATTATAAGGGTTGAGCACCTCCTGTTACAGTTAAGGATAGATTAGCGGTTTCATTTTCACAAATCGTGGCATCCCCACTAAAAGTTATCGAGGATGGTCTTGGATTTATGTTTACCGGCAAAACAGTCGGATTTAAGGCAGAGCATCCGTTTGCATCTAAATAATTTATACTCACTTCGAATGGTGCCGCACCATCCCACTGGATTTCTATATTTGAATCAGTTGCAGTTCCGCCATTTATAATTGTACCGCCTGAAACCGTCCAAATATAATTTGATATCCCTGAACCGGATTCAGTAATATAGGTTTCATTAGATTCAAAACATACTACACTATTCCCGGAAATTGTAGGTACAGGTAGTGGATTAATGGTCACTGGCAACACAGTCGGTGGTGAAGCAATACATCCATTAACATCTGTATAGCTTACGGAGACCTGGTAAGGAGCACTCCCATCCCAGTTTACCTGAACAGATGGATCAGAAGTGGTCCCTCCTCCTACAATCGTACCACCGCTTACATTCCAAATAAAATTGGATTGCCCGGCTGTTGAATCCGTAGAATATATTTCAGTCGACAGATCACAAACCGTTCCAGGTCCATCAAGGGAAGGTATTGGCAAAGGGATAACAGTAATTGGAAGTATTGTGGGAGAGGCAGCAGTACAGCCATTAACATCTATATAATTAACACTAACATCGTATGGAGCAGTCCCATCCCATAATATTTCGATATTTGGATCAGAAGCTGTTCCTCCACTTACAATTGTCCCTCCATTTACATTCCAGGAATAAGCTGTTTCACCAGATCCTGATTCCGTAGAATATATTTGCGTGGATCCAAAACATAGAGATGCTGTGCCTGTTATTGTTGGGACCGGAAGGGGATTAACGGTTATAGGCAATACAGTTGGGCTGGCAGCGGGACATCCATTTGCATTGGTATAATTGACGCTAACTTCATAAGGTGCACTTCCATCCCACAATATGTCAATTGAAGGATCAGTGGCAGTACCACCGCTTACTATTGTCCCTCCACTAACTGTCCATGTGTAATTTGACTCTCCAGCTCCTGAGTCAGTGGTATATGTTTCCTGAGAACCAGCACATACAGCTGCAAGGCCTGATAAACTAGGTGCAGGTAATGGGTTGACATTAATTGGCAGTAGTGTTGGTGTCAAAGCAGTACATCCATTACCATCGGTGTAAAGAACACTCAGCTGATAAGGAGCAGAGCCATCCCATGTTATTTCGATACTTGCATCTGCTGCTCCACCACCACTAATTATTGAACCGCCGGAAACACTCCAAACGTAGTTGTTTTCACCGGATCCGGATTCAGTTGAATAAATATTCGTTGAACCAATACAAACATCATTTGAGCCTGTAATTGTTGGAACTGGCAACGGGTTTACATTAACCGGATAGCTCGTTGGGGTGGCTGCATCGCATCCCAAGCTATTATTATAATTTACTGAAACATTATAGGGTCCCAGCCCATCCCAGCGGACCTGAACTGTGGGATCGGAAGATGTGCCGCCACCAATTATTACACCTCCAATTACTTCCCAAACATAATTGGATTCACCCGATCCGGATTCAGTAGTATATAATCCATTATCTCCAAAACATACATTATTCGGACCGCTAATTGTAGGTGATGGCAAAGGATTTACTACGACACTTACTGGTGTTCCAAGGTCTGTACCGGAACATACATTTCCATCACTCAACACGGTGATCTGGTATGTTCCTGCAGCTGCATTGTTAATTGTATAAACGTCAGAGTTATGCCCAGTGACGATTATGGGTGCTCCTGAGACTGTATATGTAAAATCGTACGGAGTTGCCCCTGTGAAATTAAATACTACATCAGGTAATGGATCGCCAGCACATACTATACCTCCTCCTGAAATACTTGCTGTTGGCAAAGGTTGTCCAGAACCAATACGCATACCCAATGGATCTCCAACATATATATTTGTACAATTATCACCATCCTGACGTTCTGCAATAATAAAATAACCAAATAATCCGCCGTTAGGAGGGAGATTTCTAAATACAATATTATTCGGGGATGTGAAATCAATATAAATATTTGGATTAATTGGAGAAGTTGGAGGGGCAAATCCAATATCATCATAAACATATCCTGGAATACTTGCATCCCATAAAGCATATCTATATCCTCCGGTTGGGTCCAAATCGCCAAGAATGGGTTCGTAAATCCCAGCTGAAGTAACAAAATTGATAGATATTGACCCGTCTTCAGCACCAAGACAAGTTTCATCCTGCGTTGTTGCTGTACTATTGCTTTCGATTCGATCAGGGCATTGCGCATACAGGGCCTTTGTACCGAAAAGTAAAAAGGCCTGAACTACAATATATATTAACCGAACAATCTTCACGTTTATTCTTTATTTTCCCCTATTGATCCGAGATCAATATTTTCTTTGCAGGACATTCTTCACCTATAAAAATTACTATGCATCTAAGCAAATCGATATCTTCAGGAATATTTCTTAGCTGAATTCGATTACCTGATTTGTTGATATCCACATCGCCAGTAACACCTATTGAAGGGAAATTACTGCTTTCCGTAAGTAAATAAGAACCTGTGCTGCTGTTAAAGATATTGATTTCAAATCCTGAAATATTGACATTGGAATCAAAAGAATCATATACAATCAACTCTTTTAAATCAGAAGCAGCAGCCCTGTTTTCAAGGACTACTTTTTCAGGACACTGCGAAAATGCTTGCCATGAAAATATTACAAACAACAGTGACAGTACTACAATTAATTTGAATCGACGCATTACCGGTTGAATTTTTACCTCTAAAATACTGCCCACATTCAAAAATTTGTTTTAGTATTTATACATTTCACCACAAAAAAGTAATAATTTATAAAAATTGAAAGAAAAACTTCATATTCCTTAGTGTGCAGTAAAATTTCAAATCATCGTAAAAACTATATCTTCAAATAGTCCAATTTGAATTCAAAAAGAAAAACGCCGTTTGAACTCTTGTAACTCCGTTTTCAGGTCAATTTCATTTATATACTTAACATAATCCCGAAGCTTTGATTCTGGAGATACTTTTAGGTCCCTCAATGAAAGATGCTGGTTAACAAATATGAATTCTAGCAGTGGATAAATTGTTTTAAGTGCATCTACAATATCAAGAATAGAATAATTTTTATCAACAAGATTATATGTGCCACCAGGAACTTTATGTGTAATTAACTTCTCCATAACATCTGCGAGCAATCCAACACTTATAAATGACCTTGACTGTTTTCCATCACCATGAATAGAAATCCGATTATTAAAGTTTGCTTCAAACATGAATTTGTTTATTACTGCATCAAATCGCATGCTTTTACTATAACCATATACATTCCCACATCTTAGAATATAGGTATCCTTCTTTTTGAATAGTCTCCTTACGTGTTCCTCTCCTCTAAGCTTCGAAATTCCATAAAATGTTTTGGCATTAGGAATGGTATCTTCAGTAAGAAAATCTTTTGATGATCCATATACAGATGTACTACTGGCATAAATGAACTTCTGAACTCCTGAATCTTCCACTGCATTTACAACTTCAGCTGTACCCCAGTGATTTACCTGTTCATGGAAATGAGCGTCTGTATTTGCAAAAGGCGTGGTAACTCTTGCTGCGAGATGATAGACTACATCGACGCCTTCTAAAACCATTCTGAGTTTTCTGGAATCAAGAATATCGCCTGAAATAAAATTTACCTTTTCATGTCTTTCCAGACGCCTTCCAAGAAAAAGATTATAATTCTGCCGGCCCAGATTATCATAAATAAGAATATCTTCCACATTGCTACACTTGACAAGAGTCTTCGTAAGCTCTGTACCTACATACCCGGCACCACCGGTGATTAATACCTTCATTGACAATTAATTAACGATAAGTTCGGTATGAAGACCACATTCTGTCTTATTCTGTCCATACCACCGGGCTTCACGTTCCTGCATTTCGGGATCAAATTTCCTTGTACACGGTTCACAACCGATACTTAAATACCCCTTTGCCTCTAATGGATGGCTAGGCAAATCGTATTCTTTTCTGTATTTGTAAACTTGTTTACTGGTCCAATCAAGAAGTGGATGAAACCTTAATACATTGTGAGGAGCTTCCTGTTCAATTTTGAAACTTTTTCTAATTGCACTCTGGTCTCCACGAACTCCATTTACCCATATATCATACCCTTTCAGAATCTCTTCCATAGGTATGGTCTTATTCAAATGACAACAGTGATCGGGATCTGAAGTAAACAATAGCCTTCCGTGGGAGTCCTTTTGCATATATTTAGGCGTATAAGGCTTCAGGTCAATTGTATTGATCCCTAATAATCCGGTTATTTCCTCTTTATATTCAATAGTTTCAGGGAAATGATAGCCTGTATTAATAAAATATACGGGTATAGATTTATCAATCCTACTCAAAATATGAAGTAAAACAATGCTATGGGATTGAAAAGATGATGTAGTGAAAATTCTTTTCCCAGATTCTCTGTAGCCCGATATTCTCTCTTTAATTTCCGAAAAATTCAAGACTGTAAAAAATTGTGTTCGTGGCAAATATATACAAAATTAGTTATCCTTCATAAAATATCTATTGCTTATAATAATTACATAGTCTCAATTCTAATCATAGAGCAATGAGGTTAATTTAAAAATCGGAATATTTTGCGGTAATTTTCTTGAAAATGATCATTATCATTATATTATTTAGTATTATTAAAATATATTTATAGTCGGATGTGAGAAATTATTTTAAACCATAAATTTTTTCAAGATATGGCAAGAATCGGAACAATAGATTTCAGTGGGATATCGGGACATAAGTACACATTTAATGTATACCCGATAAAAAATGATTTTAAGAAAAATAAAGGGGCAGTATATGTTGTTACACGCAGAACTGTAAAATACGACGGAACAGTGGACCATAACTTATTATATATTGGCACATGCAAAGATGTTTCAACCGTTCATGACATGATCAAAGACCTGGATTGTTTCACCAGAGAAAATGCAAATTGCATTTGCACATATTGGGAGGATAACTCCAAATTGAGAGTAAATATCAATGATGACTTAATAAACCATTATCATCCACCATGTAATTATGAATGATAATTTTCCGTATTAGCGGGATTTATTTTTCTTCTTTCAATTTTGCTACATTAAAAATTTCCTTCTCAGTGTAATCACAATAGGTACACCTGTATCTTTTTAACAATTCCCCTGATGAAATAACAGAAGGAGCAATCAGTAATTCTTCTTTTTCGATTTTGAAGGTTTGATAATTACATTTGGGGCATTGTTTGATTGCATATTTACCGGAATATTTTTCTATTTGAGTATACCCTGATTCCTCATCTATCCAAACATCATAATCTACTGAAAAAACATCTTCCTCAGCCTGCATGCCTTCATCCAGATAAACATCTTCCTCTTCTTCAGTAAGTAGTTTCATTATTTTTCCGGTTTTTGGAGAAATTCTGGGTTTATACCTTAAATGGTTCAAGCGACGGTTTACATAATCAGGGTAATAATGTAAAAGAATAAAATAAACGGCATAAGCAATGGCCAATACTAGAATAAGTATTATAAAAAAATCGAGGAGGTAATTCATTTTGACGGCATCAGAAATGATCTCCTTAGGATATATTAACAAAGCCGCCAGCCAAAGGATAGTTGCATACCAAATTACTTTTTTTTCATATCTGCTGATCAGATTATATTTTTCCTTATTCCCTTTTAACAAGTACTTTTTGCTGAAGTATGCTGCAAAAAGTAATATCCCGGAAAAAATAAGGAGATATGAAAGAATTGGGGAAAATCTATTAATAACATCTAAAAACATATTTGAGTTATTTCCCAGTAAAAAATTAAGACTAAATTACTGACAAATGTAATAATGATAGGCTAACATATCATTATAAACTGGTCAAATAAATTTTGATCAAAACAAAACACGGACCTTCATTTGAAAAATTGTTGAAGTAATTTCTAAAATCAAAATCACATAAATCAAGAATGAAAAACTTTATGAAATTGGAGAAAATAATTAGAAGAAATTTAGAGAATTAGCGCGGCTCTCTCTCCAATTCCAGCATTTCATATTCGTAGTCATTCCTGTCATTCTTTGGTATGGATATTTTAGAGATTTGCTTCCAATGTTCGAAACGAATCTGCTTGAAAAAAGCATCCCCTTTAGGACTCGCATGGACTCTTGTCAGATATAGTTTGTCGGCGATTTCATATGCAGCATTGTAAACCGCTTCCCCTCCTATTATAAAAACTTCCTTCTCCCCACTCTCTTCAGAAAAAGTTAAAGCTTCATCAAAAGAATGAAACACAATGCAGCCTTCAACATTATATTCCTTTATCCTTGATAAAATGATATTCGTACGGTTGGGCAAAGGCCTTCCAATAGATTCATAGGTCTTACGCCCCATGATTATGACATGTCCGGATGTAATTTTCTTGAAATTCTTTAAATCATCAGAAAGGTGCCAGATCAATTGATTATCCGATCCAATAATCCCATTATCTGCAACCGCGACTATTATGGAGATTTTCATATCTGATTTCCTCTGAAGAACTCTTCAATTTTCATCCTTTTCTTTCCTTCCGGCTGTAATTCAAGAATGTTAACTATGCCTGTAGAACAATATACATCCAGATAAGATCTCGAGTCAGTTGAAATACGACCGGCCATATCCTTGTGTTGGCCTCCAGGCTGTTGATCTACTTTGAATATTTTGTACATCTTCCCATTCAGGATAGTCCATGCTCCTGGAAAAGGCGAAAGCCCTCGAACGAAATTTTTTATCTTTTCACTGCTTTTATCCCAATTTATTTCACACATCTCCCTAAATATTTTGGGTGCCGTCCTTAATTCTATTGTATCTTTCTGTACAATTGCTTTATATTCTCCGGTTTCCACTGCCTGCACAGTCTTAAGGACGAGCTCTCCGCCAAGAACCATTAATTTATCATGGAGTGTACCAGCATCATCATCAGGTAAAATATTGATCTCTTCTTTTAGAAGTATATTGCCGGTATCAATTTCATGCTTTATAAAAAAAGTAGTGAGGCCGGTTTTTCTTTCCCCATTTATAAGAACCCAGTTAATCGGGGCTGCCCCTCGATAATTTGGCAATAAAGAAGCATGCAGGTTTATAGTCCCATATTCTGGCATTGACCATACTACTTCCGGGAGCATCCTGAAGGCTACAACAATCTGCAAATTTGCCTTATAAGATTTAAGCGTTTTAATGAAATCCTGGTTCTTTAAATTTGGGGGTTGCAGAACAGGAATACCTTTATCCTCAGCAAAAGCTTTGATTGGAGAAGGAGAAAGAATCCGGCCACGACCCCTGGGTTTGTCAAGCGCAGTAACTACAGCTACCACGTTAAATCCTTTATCAATTAAAATCTTTAATGAAGGAATTGAAAATTCCGGAGTACCCATAAATATGATACGCAAGTCCTTCTTCATAATTGACTTGATTAGTTAGAGTCAGGATATAATAAATATTTCTTCCTTAGATTTTTATAATCATTTAACTCTTCAATCCAGGATATCCGGATTTCATCTTCTGTGAGGCCAGCTTCGATCTGTTTTTTCAGCTCGCTATTACCGGCTAGTTTATTAAAATAATCATTAAAGAAATCCTTCTCACGCCCTGATTTATTATAAAATTCTATCAATTCCTTTATATTGAACTTCGGAGGGGGTTTTATATCTCTATAATCTTTTCCATAACAAGCCTTCCCCATAAATTTAGGTGTATTAGCTCCGGGACGGTTTTGAGGAATAAATTTAAATTCACCAAATGATGGATCCGGATAGCCAACAACTTGAAAAGGAAATTCAGTTCCCCTGCCCAGGCTCATCATGGTTCCTTCAAAGAAGCACAGCGAAGGGTATAATCGAATAGATTGATCGTTTGGCAAATTTGGAGATGGTTTAATAGGAAGAGAATAGGAATATTGATGGTGATAGTTCCCTACACGTACAATCACCATTTTGCATTGAAGGCTATCTTTTAACCAGTGTTCTCCATTTATCATCTTTGCCAATTCTCCTATTGTAAGGCCATGCACGACAGGTATCTTATGCATTCCAACAAAAGAATGAAATCCATCCCTCAACATAGGGCCGTCAACATAATCACCATTTGGATTAGGTCTGTCTAATATTAAGAGTTTTACCTCATTTTCCGCACAAGCCTCCATCACATAATGCAATGTGCTTATATATGTATAAAAACGAACTCCTACATCTTGAATATCAAAAACCACGATGTCCAAACCCTCTAAATGCTCCGGTTTAGGTTTTCTATTTTCCCCATATAATGAAATTATCGGAATACCGCTGCCTTTCTCTTCAGAGTCTCCAACTTCCTCGCCTGCATCAGCCGATCCTTTATATCCATGCTCCGGAGTAAAAATCTTTACAACGTTAACATCTTTAGATAACAGGAATTTAACGAGCGGTTTACCATGGGCTACGGAGGTCTGGTTAACGACTACCCCTATCCGCTTATTTAATAACAGGTCGATATAGAAATTATCCTTCTCAGCGCCTACTATTATATTTTGAGCGTAAGAAGTTGAGATTATACCCACCAGGAATATAATTATATGACAAACCCTTGCTTTCATGTAAACCTTTTTAACTTTACATCAAAAACTGATCCTAAATTAAAAATTGATCTGAACAAAATATAATAAATTAAAGAATAATTTGAACCTACCTTTATTTATATCAAAAAGAATCAGTAAACCGGGACTGCAAACGTTCTCGTCCTTAATACATAAAATTGCAATTGTTAGCATTAGTGTTGGACTAGGAATAATGATCATTTCCTACATCATTATGGGTGGGTTTGAGGATACAATTACAAATAAAATGGTTGGGTTTGTAGGCCATCTTCAAGTTACAAAATATACTTTGAATTCAACCTACGAAGAATTACCCATATCTAAGGAAGACAGCATATATCAATTTATCAACGATTTAAGTTATGTCAAACATATTCAGGGCGTAGCACATAAGGTCGGACTGATCCAGACGGATGAAGAAATCCATGGAATTGTATTTAAGGGAGTAGATGAAAATTTCAATCTTGAACAATTTGGTCAGGTGATATCTGAGGGCAGGGTAATTGATAATAAGACTGGCCAGCCTTCATATGAAATTATGATTAGTAAAAAAATTGCTGACCTCTTAAAAATATCTCTTCAAGATGAGATTAGGATATACTTTATTCAGAACCCAATTCGTGTGAGGAAATTTAAAATTGTGGGGATATACACCTCCGGTATGGAAGAATTTGACGAACAGTTATTGATTGGCGATATTCGAATAATTCAACAATTAAATGACTGGCGAAATTCCCTAGTGGGCACATTGGAAGTTTTTATAGATGACTTTGACAAACTGGAAGCAGCTGAGGAGGAACTTTTTCGCCGCACTCAATATGATCTTTTTGTAGATAAAATCACCGACAAGCATATTGAAATCTTCGATTGGTTAAGCCTGGTAAACCGGAATGTTACTATACTTCTTACCTTAATATTGTTTATAGCTTCATTTAATATGGTTTCTGTACTGCTGATCCTTATTATGGAAAGGACCCAGATGATCGGTGTACTTAAAGCTATTGGTGCTAGTAATAAATTCATTCGGCAGATTTTCACTTATCACGGGATCAGACTGATTGTATTAGGTCTGGTATGGGGAAATATAATCGGATTGAGTTTTGGGTTTATTCAGGATAAATTCAAGTTAATACCACTAGATCCTGTGAATTATTATATGGAATATGTGCCTATTAAATGGGAATGGACTGGTATAATAGGTCTTAATATCCTCACATTTACGGTCGTTACACTTGTTCTTGTAATACCGACATTATTAATATCCAAAATTGAACCAATAAAGTCGATTAAGTTTGACTAGGAGCTGGATCGTATTTCTTAAAGAAACTAGTTATTTTCATAGAGATCACTCCAAAAATTGCTTCTTTAATAATATTTACTGACATTTTAGATTCACCTCGTTTCCTGTCTGTAAAAACTATTGGAACTTCTTTAATTTTAAATCCAAACTTCCATGCGGTAAATTTCATTTCAATCTGAAAAGCATAGCCTATGAACTTAATCTTATCCAGGTCAATGGTCTCCAGAACGCGTCGTTTATAACATTTAAATCCTGCGGTGGAGTCTCTTACAGGCATTCCGGTAATTAATCTTACGTAGCTGCTTGCAAAGTAGGATAACAGTACCCTACCCATTGGCCAATTTACAACATTAACACCAGATATATATCTTGAACCAACAGCCAGATCAAATCCTTCGTCTGCGCAAGCATTGTATAACTTTATAATATCATATGGATTATGAGAAAAATCGGCATCCATCTCAAAAATATACTCATATCCCATTTCCAGAGCTTTTTTAAATCCATAAATATAGGCAGTCCCAAGCCCTTTTTTATCTTCTCTTTTATCAACATAGACTTTTAAATCATCTATCTTGGCATCATGTTTTCTGGATTTTATATAATCTTCTATCTTGTCGGTTGTCCCATCCGGAGAGTTATCGTCTACAATAAGGACATCAAATTTCTCGGGTAGTGCAGCAATATCTTCAATCAGAGGAACAATATTCTCCGCCTCATTATATGTTGGTATAATAATTATTCCTTTATTCAAGTCGTCCCGGTTTTTTGATCGCCATCAATTTTTAAATTCATGTAATTTGACGAATAAATTCATAAGGGCAAATATATTTCCATAAGATTAAGAATTTTTAAAGAATAATAAAAAAAAAATGCAATCTTAAAAAAACTTCTCATTTACCGGCGTTGTATTTAATTTTGGCAAATATTACTTGCATCAATTTTATTTCTATCAATACACTGTCCTAAATTTGATGTACATTAATCGGGTTTATACAAAATAACTATGTTGAGAATAGCTATACAGAAATCTGGTCGACTCAGTGATGAATCGATGAAACTTATTCGTGAATGCGGTATTAAAGTCAATAACGGAAAAGGAAAATTAAAATCGACATCTACAAATTTTCCCCTGGAAATATTATATCTGAGGGATGATGACATACCTGGATATATTGAGGATAATGTGGCGGATATAGGGATTGTGGGCTTAAATCTCGTAAAAGAAAAGAAAAGAGAAGTCGATATCATCTTAAAACTTGGATTTTCTAAGTGCAGGTTGTCCCTGGCCATACCAAAAGATAAGAAATATGATGGATTAAGATTCTTTGAGGGAAAGAACATTGCGACCTCTTACCCTAACATAATCGAGGAATATTTAAGTTCAAATGGTATAAAAGCAGATTTGCATGAAATCAGCGGATCTGTTGAAATTGCCCCTGGTATAGGGCTGGCTGATGCTATATGTGATATTGTAAGCTCTGGGAGCACCTTATTAACAAATGGTCTAAAAGAGGTAGAAACAATTCTTGAGTCTGAAGCAGTATTGATAGGTCATAAAGAGTTAGAGAAATCAAAAAAAGAAATCTTAGATGCTTTAATGTTCAGAATTCATGCGGTTCAAAATGGCCGAAACAATAAGTATATATTGTTGAATGCGCCTAATGATAAAATTACTGAGATTATTAATTTTCTCCCTGGTATGAAAAGCCCTACAGTTGTTCCGCTGGCAATGGTAGGCTGGAGTTCATTACATTCTGTTATTAACGAAGATCAATTCTGGGAGGTTATAGACAATTTAAAGAATGCAGGAGCTGAAGGAATTTTAGTCGTACCTATTGAGAAAATGATCTTGTGATATAAAATTTTATGAAAATAATTAAAAATCCTGACAGGAAAGAGTGGCCAAAACTTCTTAAAAGACCCGCCATTAAAGAAAAAGAGATCAGAAGAATTGTTAAACCTATCCTTAAAAGGTAAAAGAGAAAGGCGATAAGGCACTAAGGCTTTTCGCTTTCGAATATGATCATGTTGAATTGGATAACATTCTTGTATCTTCATCAGAAATTGAGGGAATTGAGAAAAATATAGATAAAAAAACCCGGGAAGCTATAAAGATAGCATATGATAACATCAAAAAGTTTCATGAGGCCCAACTGACAGGTGTTTTAGAAGTTGAAACAACTCAGGGTGTAATATGCTGGCGTAAAAATGTGCCTGTAGAACGGGTAGGGTTGTATGTCCCAGGAGGTAGTGCCCCTCTGTTCTCTACTGTTTTGATGCTGGCAATCCCGGCAAAAATTGCAGGATGCCGGGAGATAGTCATTTGTACACCTCCGGATATAAATGGGAAAATCCATCCCCTGATCCTCTATGCAGCCAAATTAACGGGAGTGGATAAAATTGCCAAAGTAGGCGGAGCCCAGGCGATAGGGGCATTAGCTTATGGTACTGAAAGTGTTCCAAAGGTAGATAAGATCTTTGGTCCCGGGAATCAATATGTAACCGCTGCAAAACAGATAGTAAATCAGAAAGGAACCGCTATTGACATGCCTGCTGGTCCTTCAGAGGTTGCTGTAATTGCGGATCACACTGCCGTCCCTGAATTTATCGCATCTGATCTTCTATCTCAGGCTGAACACGGAATTGATAGCCAGGTAGTACTAATAACTACCAGTGAAGAATTAATCAAAAAAGTAATCAAGGAAATTAAAGTTTTATCAGAGACTTTACCCAGAAAACACATTATTGAAAAATCTTTGTTGAACAGTCGTTTCTTCCTGGTTGAGAACCTTGATGTGGCTGTTGAGCTGTCTAATGCATATGCACCTGAACACCTGATTATTTCAACAGAAAAAGAAGACTCCATTGCAGAAAAAATCATAAATGCCGGATCAGTTTTTCTTGGTAATTTTACACCTGAATCTGCTGGTGATTATGCTTCCGGGACCAACCATACCTTACCTACTTATGGTTATGCGCGCTCACATAGTGGAGTGTCTGTTGATAGTTTTGTAAAAAAGACCACATTTCAAAAAATCTCTAAAAAAGGATTAAGGAACCTTGGGCCGGCTATTGAAATAATGGCTGAAAAGGAAGAGCTGGATGCACATAAACTAGCTGTTTCAATCCGTCTTAAGAAATTAAACTCAAATGGTTGATATTTTAAAACTTGTCCGACCACATATTCTAAAATTAAAGGCATATTCATCAGCTCGTGAAGAATATGCTGGCAAAAAGGGAATATTTCTTGATGCTAATGAAAATCCTCTTGGATCTACTTCGAGAAAATCATACAACAGATATCCTGATCCATACCAGAAATCACTTAAAAAAGCAATAGGCAAGTTAAAAAATATCTCAACTGACAGGATCTTTCTAGGAAATGGAAGCGATGAAGCTATAGATTTACTCGTACGAATCTTTTGCCATCCCAATCAGGATAGTGTTATTATCATGTCACCTACATTTGAAATGTATGAGGTGGCTGCCCGAGTTAATCAGAATGAAGTAATAGACGTCAGGCTTACAAATGATTTTCAGATTAATACATTAAAAGTACTTGATGCGATCAAATCAAATACAAAGATCTTGTTTATATGTTCGCCAAATAATCCTACAGGAAACAGCATGCATCGTGAAAGCATTCTGGAGATAGTTGAAAAATTCAAAGGGATTGTTGTAATTGATGAAGCATATATAGATTTTGCTAAGGATACTGGTTGTTTTGATATTTTAGATAAATATAATCATGTAGTTATTCTTCAAACCTTTAGTAAAGCCTGGGGATTAGCTGGATTGCGTCTCGGGATGGCCTTTGCAGACAGACAGATTATCGAGTTGCTAAATAAAATAAAACCTCCCTATAATGTGAACCGGGCTACACAGTCGCTGGCCTTGAAAGCAATCAAAAAAGCGGGATACAAGGATTTCATGGTGCAACAACTACTGGCAGAACGGAAAATATTGAAATTGGAATTATCTAATCTGGATATTGTTGAGATGGTTTATCCTTCAGATTCAAACTTCCTTCTGGTAAAGTTCAAAGACGCTGAAAAGATCTATAATTATTTACTGGAAAATCAAGTAATTGTGCGAAGCCGCTCCAATGTTATTCTTTGCGAAAATTCACTTAGAATTACTGTTGGCAATGAAAAAGAGAACGACGTACTAATAACTACCTTAAAACATTACAAAGGATAAAATGAAAAAAATTCTTTTTATAGATCGTGATGGTACTATTATCGAAGAGCCATCAGAAGATTTTCAAATTGACTCCCTGGAAAAATTGCAATTTATTCCTAAAGTGATAACAAATCTATACAGGATATGTCAACATAGCGATTTTGAGTTGGTTATGGTTTCAAACCAGGATGGATTGGGCACTGATAGTTTTCCGGAAGATACTTTCTGGCCTGCCCATAATAAAATGCTTGAGGTTTTAACAAATGAAGGCATTGAGTTTAAAGCTATCCATATTGATCCGAGTTTCCCACATGAAAACTCTAATAACAGGAAACCTGGAACAGGAATGCTTCAGAAGTACATGACGGGAGATTACGATTTGAAAAATTCATATGTAATAGGCGACAGACTAACTGATGTGGAATTAGCTCATAACCTGGGCTCTAAAAGCATCTTATTCGGAGGATTAGAATCGGCTGATGCTGATTTATGTTCAGATGATTGGAATGAAATATACAATCACCTTGTGTTTCCGGAAAGGAAAAGCCTGATTCACAGAAAGACCAATGAAACAGAAATAAGAATTAAGTTAAACCTCGATGGTACTGGTAAATCCAACATAAGTACCGGGCTTAACTTCTTTGACCATATGCTCGAACAAATTTCCAAACATGGTAAATGCGACCTGGAAATAACTGTTAAAGGTGACCTGGAAGTGGATGAACACCATACTATTGAAGATACCGCTTTAGCTTTGGGCGATGCATTTACAATAGCTTTAGGAGATAAGAAGGGCGTATCAAGGTATGGTTTCCTACTTCCTATGGATGATGCCCTGGCCCATGTAGCCATTGATTTTGGAGGCCGTCCCTGGATTGTCTGGGACCTTGAATTCAAACGCGAAAAAATAGGCGATGTCCCCACAGAGATGTTTTACCATTTTTTTAAATCTTTTACGGATACAGCTAAGTGTAATCTGAATGTGAAAGCTGAAGGAAAAAATGAACACCATATAATTGAAGCCGTTTTTAAAGGATTTGCTAAAGCAATTAAAATGGCTGTATGGAGAAATGAAAATGAATTGGATTCCATCCCAAGTACCAAAGGATCTCTATAATAAGAACATCAGCTGATGACATCTTTTTGCTTATTCAATTTGGAAAGGGAAAGATGATAATTTAATCTTCCGATGTTAATTATTAAAAAATATTATTCCAGACGAATACTTTCCAATACCTTTAATTCTTGCGTTTTATAATTAAGTAGCCACTATTTTCTCATTTGCCAGTTGAGAGGCAGTTGTTAAACCTACAAGCGCCCCCATTAGATTATATTCCCATGACACCCCCGGTTGTTGAGGAAAGATGCCATAAACGAGTCCTCCGTACAATACAAGTATAATCAGGGAAATAACAATAGATTTGAAGTCTTTTCTGAACATGCCAAAAAAAATTAGAAAAGAGGCTAGTCCGTATACCAGTCCGCTTGCTCCAATATGAAGGGATGGCCGGGCGAAGATCCAAACGAGAATATTTGTAAAGAAATAACATTGAAAAAAAACCTTATTTGCAATGCGATCATAAAATAGAAATAATATGATCCCAAGAAACAGTAACGGAAGGGTATTTGAGATCAAATGCAACATATTCCCATGAATTAAAGGTGCAAAAAGAATACCAATCATACCCTGGAATGACCTTGGATAAATCCCCAATACTGCAAGATCAAAGGGTAAAATTAAACCTATTGCATAAACAGCCCAGAGAATAAAAACAAATCGGATTGGTACAACCAGGCTTTCCTCAAATCGCATAGTAAATAGATCATTTGTACGAGGATGGATTCTTGATCATTCTCAACTCCATTAATTTTGACTCTTCATAATCAACAGAAATATAACCCAATACTCCGCCTGAAGCTTTTGCTATTCGATTTGCAATATCCTTCATGCTTTCATAAAATTGAATAGCAAATTTCCGGTCAAGCTTAGGCAAAATTTTATTGAGTTTCTCGAGTTCGTATACTATTACTGGAGTTCTCTTTCTTGCCTCCCTCGGAAGCGAAGCTATCTCCTCGATCAGATTATACTCGAAATCATCACCTATGGATGAATAATAATCTTTAAGCAGATTACGTGCTTTAATAGGTTTATACCTGGAAATCCGTAATGCTTCCTTAATTTCAGATTTATCAATCTTGTTATCCGCACCAGCTATTAGAATAGCCACGAGAACAGGTGCTTTCTGCAGGAAGAGCTTTTCCTCATCAGATAAAGGGTCCAAATAATTAATCATATACTATTAACTTATAATGAAGGTAAATTATTATACTTCATGTAATATTCAATCATTGACAAACATAAAACCTCCGGGCAGGTCAGCCTCCTCCAATTATTAAATATATGGTGCAAACAGGGAAAATGAACATCTTTTTACCCCAGATAAATGTCCATTACTAAAAAAGAAATCTCGAAAAGTGTCAGATGCAATATTTGGTTTCTGACCAGGATATTTTTTGATGAGGCTGCAATAAAATTACTTTAAATATTAAAAACTGATCTGAAATTAGAAGATCAGAAGTGAATTTGGAAGAATATAAACACCAAAAAAGACTATTCAGTATAATCGCTTCGTTATCATTAAATAGAAATTATTTTGAAAAAAATTTCGATTAAAGATTTAAGTCTTAACCAACTAGTAAGATAATATTTAGAATAATGTCATCTAATGAATCTGTAAAAATATTTATTGTCGAGGATGACCCGGTGTATTTGAAATTCCTCAATTATGTGATAGGGCTTAATCCCGATCATGAAATAAAAACATTTTCCAATGGGAATGATGCTATAAACGCATTGCATGAGAGGCCTTCCATTATCACTCTTGATTACAGCTTACCTGATAAATCAGGTGAAGAGATATTAAAGGAGATCAAGGAATTTGATGCGAATATTCCGGTCATTATCGTCTCCGGCCAGGAAGAGATAGGTATAGCAGTACAATTATTAAAGCTTGGTGCATATGATTACATTATAAAAGATGAAGAAACAAAGGAGCGGCTTGAATATGCCTTAACCAATGCCAAAAGGAATATCACCCTAGTGAAAGAGATCAATACCCTGAAACAGGAGATAACCGAGAAATATGAATTTGGGAATAGTATAATCGGAAATTCGCCTGCAATTAAAAGGGTTTTTGATCTGATGAAAAAAGCCATTAAAACAAATATTACAATTTCTATTACCGGCGAAACCGGCACAGGAAAAGAACTTGTCGCAAAAGGAATTCATTATAACTCCTCACGTAAAAAGAAACCATTTATCCCGGTCAATATCGCTGCTATCCCAAAAGAATTGGTTGAAAGCGAACTTTTTGGACATGAAAAAGGCTCTTTTACTGGAGCGGTAACCAGAAGGATCGGAAGATTTGAAGAAGCTGCTGGAGGGACCATTTTCCTGGACGAGATAGCTGAGATGGATTTAAATCTACAGGCTAAATTATTACGAGTAATCCAGGAAAGAGAAGTTACCCGTGTGGGAGGGAACGGTATTATACCTATTGATGTCAGGTTGCTTGTGGCGACGCATAAAAACTTATCCGATGAAGTAAAAAAAGGCAATTTCCGGGAAGATCTTTATTACCGGTTATTGGGCCTTCCGATCCAGCTCCCTCCTCTTCGTGAAAGGGAAACCGATATTATTCTACTTGCAAAACACTTTTTATCGAGTTTCTGCAAGGAAAATAATATGGATGCTCTTTCATTAGGAAGAGAAACCCAGGAAAAACTTTTGCGCTATCATTATCCAGGAAATATCAGGGAGCTAAAATCTATTATAGAACTTTCTGCAGTAATGTGTAATGATAACGTGATTTTGCCTGATGATATAAATTTCAGCAGCCCGAAAAGCGAAGAGAATTTTACTTACCAGGAACTTTCGTTAAGGGAATACAATAACAGAATCATTGAATTCTTTTTGAAAAAATATGACAATAATGTATTGAAGGTTGCTGATATCCTAGACATTGGAAAATCTACTATTTATCGATATTTAAAAGAAAAAACTATTTAAAATATGGAAAGTGATGATCGTAATGGTGAACGCATAACAGATCTCTCCTATCTGGTTTCATTATGTGGGGATGATGATGATTTTAAAACAGAAATGATTGAAACATTTTTAAAGAATACTCCTCCCCTTATCGATGATATGAAAAATTATCTCCTTGATTCAGATTGGAAAAAGATAGGAGACATTGCCCATAAAATGAAGCCCTCATTCACATTTATGGGTATTCATACAGCTAAAGAACTGATTTTGAATATAGAAAAACTGGGACGGCAAATGGAAGAAGTAGCATCAATTCCAACAATGGTCCTGGAATTAGAATCAATATGTAATGAAGCATTTTCAGAACTGGAAACGGAATTAACTTTAAGTTAAAGAAGATATTGTGAATTAGTCGTAATAAAACTCCAGGCCAAACTCAGTAGCTAGCACAGGTTAGCTTTTCACATTTATGACAGCTTTATGTTTTTTAATTATTTCCTGGCATACCGAGAGGCCCAGTCCATAATGATCTTCCTGTTTCTTAGTTGAATAAAATGGTACGAATATCTGAGATTTATCATCTAATGAAATTCCACATCCTGTATCTATGAGACGATAAACTACTTTTTCCTTATCAGAGTAGTAATCAATATAAATATCGCCCTCCTTACTTATAGCTTCAATGGCATTTTGAAGCAATAAATAGATGATTAAAAGCATGGATTCTTTATGACAGAATACATTTAAATTCGGATCCGCGTTATGGTGAATCTTAATATTCTCATCAAAAAATTCTTTTGTTGAATCTATTAATGACTGGCTGAGCCTGGCCATATTAATATATTCCCAATCCTCCAATAGAATATCCTCCAGTTTAAAATATTCTTTTTTATACCTGAGCTTATCTCTTGCGCCCTGAAGGCTTGCCCATTGCTTTGAGATAAACTGTTGATTAGCCTGGTTTAAAAATTCTGCTTCAGACATTTCCTTACCTGATTTCTCCCTGGATTGAGCCAATGTCATTTCACTTAATAAATGAACTTCATTGCCAATTTTATTCTTTGAATTTTTACCGCGCAAATTAAGAATGATCTCTTGTTTCTTACTTATCTCATTTGAAAGGCTTTCAATCTCATTATAAAGATCCTGCATTTTCGCTATTGACTTTTTTTGGGAAGAATAACGCAGTATAAGTAGGACCAAAATTCCGGTGATAAATAAAATGATCAAACCAAATCCATATACCATAATTCGATACTGATCCGTCTCATTTTTATTGAAGCTTTCAAACTGTCTAAATACCTCCTGCTGTTCTGAATATATTGCATCATTTACTGTTAATCCAAGCTTCTCTGTATTTATACCCCCCTGGCTATTGGTGAGGCTATCATTTAGAAGAACATACATCTGATGAAAATCATAAGCCAACTGATATTCGCCCCTTTTTGAGTAAAGATCAGATGTTCTAAGTAACAGGTCTCTTTTTAGGTATATCCTTCCAAGCTCACCGGATAGTGCAATGGCTTTCTGTAAATAATTAAGAGATGAATCTGTGTAAGAGGCCATGTAAACCTGGTATTTCTCAAGATACAATTCAAGTAACAATTCTTTAGATCCCATTTGCCGGATCAACGCCTCAGCACGAGTATAGAAATACGCCATTGAATCGTAATTATCTATTTTATAATAATTTTTAGCAATTGCCATTGATGATTTCGCTATACCAGCATTGTTTTTAAGGTTAAGGAAAATGTCTAACGATTTAAGATTGCTTTCTAAAGACAATCGATCTTTTCCCATATTTTCATAAATCCGGCCAATTCCCAGTAATGACAGTCCGGCACCTACATAATTTTTAATTGATTGATTGAGTGCGAAGGAGCGCTGAAAAAACAGCAAACTGTTCTCATTTTCCCCCATTTCTTCATAAGTAAGCGCAATGACCTCATATGTCCGTAATTTTAATTCAGGATCACTAAGTTTATCAGCCATTTCAGATGCATTCTGGCTATACCTCAGGGCTTCATTAAAATTTCCATAGATGTACTCAATATATCCCAGATTCTGTGAGGCATAACCAGCCCCGCTCACATATTCCAGATTTTCGGCCATTATAGAAGCCTGAAGAGCGATAATTCCTGGCTTCTTTTGGTATTATTGAGTTTATAGGAATCGGTTAGAAGGTTCAAAATATCCACTTTTTGAATACCCTTCGAAGTTTCGAGTTGAGAAAGAAGTGAATCTATATTGGATTGAGGATAAGATTTTAATGATATGGCCGTTAAAACAATAGTAAAGATTAACTTAATTCTCATGATTCATTGGATTTTGAAAGAATCAAGAACTCAAATTTCAATTAATAGTGAATATATTTAATTTTAATCGCTTCAAAAACGCATTATAATTGATATTTAAGCATTATCCTAAATATTTAAGGAGAATTGGTATTCTCATCTTTTCGCTATCGTTGGTATTTGCGACCTATAGCTGTTATCCTGTAACTGGTTATACTCATAAAACCATAAAACCAAAAGGTCACAAGAAACCATACAGTCATACAAAAGACAAAAGAAGAAAGAAAACGAAGGTATATTGGCAAAAGAATTACTAGAGTAAAACAATTCTTTGAAATATCAGTATTTATTTATAAAAAGGAATAATGAAAGAAGTATTATTAGTAATAAGTACAGTATTTATATTTTCATGTAGTGTTAAATCTCAAAATGATACCAATATGGCTAGTCAGACTGACAATTCAGAATACAAAGTGAAGAAATCAGATGAGGAATGGAAAGAGATCCTTACTCCGGTAGAATTTCAGATTTTGAGAGAAAAAGGGACAGAATATGCATTCACAGGAGAATATTTCAAGCATAAAGAAAAAGGCACCTATGTCTGTGCAGGTTGTGGCAATGAATTATTCACTTCCGAATCAAAATATGATTCGGGTTGTGGGTGGCCCAGTTTTTATGAACCACTCAGTAATGAAAAAGTAGGAGAGGCTGAAGATCGCTCCCATGGCATGGTTAGAACAGAAATTGTCTGCAATAACTGTGGGGGTCATTTAGGTCACGTTTTTCCTGACGGACCTAAGCCTACAGGCTTGAGGTACTGCGTCAATTCCGCTTCCCTCGACTTCAAAAAGAAAGACGAAGAGTAGAATCCTGGCAAATCATAAAATATTACGAATAACTAACTGACTTTTAAAACATTGTTCCAAAACAATGAATTAGAACTTTTTATATTGGTTGTTGAATATTTTTCTCTTACCTAACATCAATTTTAAGCTTTTATCCAGATTTTTCACTCGGTTTGTTCTCGGCATTTTGCGTTGTGATACCAATATTATTCAGAATAAACATCGCTAAACCACTAAAATGACAGAATAAATCATTTTTATTCTATGTTTTTTCGAAATACGGGAAAAACAGGGCTAATTTACCACTCACTATCAATTAGATTCCAGTATTATGAAATCTACAAAAATCCAAGTCTGCACATGATCTTTCTGAGCAAGACAAGGAACTTATTGACTCTAATTAATGTTTTTAATTTATACAAGTATTTGATTACATGGGAGAATTTTTGATTTGCTTTTAGCACAAATAGTATTCTATGCATTTTTTAAAATGATGCTGATAAAAGAAAGAAGTTTTTACCTAAAATATAATCCCAAAATATCATGAAAAACAAAGTTATAATCTCATCAATCTTTATTTTAATAAGTTTCTTTATTGCTTATCTATCATGCGAAACCAAAACTGATGACGAAGACCCCGCAAATAGGGATCCCGTTGCTCCCGTTCTTAGTTTTCCGGAACACAAAGCTGAAAATGTAGAAATTGACATAACCTTATCCTGGCAAATATCAACCGATCCGGATGGAGATAAAGTAAAATACAATGTCTATTTGGACACGAATGCTTCTCCTGCCCAAATAGCTAGTGCGGGACAAACAACTACTACTTATAAACCTGATCTCAATATCAATACCACCTACTACTGGAAAGTTGAAGTGATTGATGATAATGGAGGGAAAGCCCAAAGTGGAATTTGGAGTTTTACCACTTTAGGTAGTTTGCCCACAGCATTTAGTTTGATCAGCCCTGCCATGTCAGAAACCTGCGTGGCTCTGGATGCAAAATTAGTTTGGCGATCATCTACTGATCCGGATGGAAATGACATAACATACGATGTATTTTTTGGCACCGATAATCCGCCAATGTCTACAGTTGGTACTGATCAATCCGATACGACTTTCCTTCCGGATTTAGTTGACAATACTACCTATTTTTGGAATATAATGGCAAAAAATGAAAGTGGAGGGGTGTCCCAAAGTGGAATTTGGAGCTTTACGACTTTAAAAATTCCCCCTGTTGTAGATTATGGAAATTTTCAAGATCCCCGCGATGAAATAGAATATAAAACTGTTGCGATTAATGGTAAAACCTGGATGGCTCAAAACCTTGCTTACCTGCCGGAGGTACATACAGATCTGTCTGACACAGATCCCAGGTATTACGTCTATGAGTACTCTGGGACAAGCACATCAGAGGCGAAAGCAACGGATAACTACGGGATATATGGTGTTCTTTATAATTTACCTGCTGTTTTGAATGGCGCTGCTACGAGTTCAGCCAATCCTAGTGGGGTTCAAGGCGTATGCCCGACAGGTTGGCATGTACCCAGTAAGGCTGAATGGGGTGATTTGGATACATATCTAAGGAGTGTAGGATTTGCTGATGAACCTGCCTTAGCCATAAAGGCTATTTGTGCATGGTATGATGGTGGAGATGGGGAAGATACTTTTGGCCTAACTATTCTTCCCGGAGGTGCTATGACACCCAATTTCACCCAAATAGGACTTCGTGGATATTGGTGGACCACCTCAGATTGGTATATCAGCATGGAATATACACATAATGGTATAAGAGACGATGGAAAAGGCCACCCAAGATATGCCATGTCTGTAAGGTGTGTAAAAGATTAAAAGGATAACCTTTTAATGAGGTTTCCTAACAAAAAATCGATAGCCTAATCCCTCATTGATCGGCTTTTAAGTAAGGAACACGGGAGTATGCTGCATTAAAGAATTATGGGGTATTTTCCCGGGATATAACTATATCATAACAAATACTACAGACTCCAATGTCCACCCCAGCGTTCGTGCGCAGCTTTTTCTAGCTCTTCTCTATGATCCGGATGGGCAATTTTTATCATTCTTCTTGCCCTTTCTTTCATTGGCTGACCATATAAATATGCTATGCCAAACTCGGTTATGACATAGTGAACATTTGGTCTGGTACTTACAACCCCTGCTCCAGTTCTTAAGGTAGGAACAATTTTTGAGATCCCTTTTCCAGTTTGTGAAGAAATAGCAATTATTGGTTTCCCACCGTGCGAGTAGGACGCACCACGAATAAAGTCAATCTGTCCACCAACACCGGAATAATGTTTGGTGCCGATCGAATCAGCACAAACCTGTCCTGTAAGATCAATTTCAATGGCAGAATTTATAGCAGTTACTTTTGGATTTCTTCTTATTATTCGGACATCATTTACAAAAGAACAATCCATCATGGCTATCTGAGAATTATCATGCAGGAAATCGTACACTTTCTGAGAACCCATAACAAAAGATGATACAATCTGTCCCGGAACCACCCGTTTTAGTGAATTATTGATTACTCCATTTTCTACCAATGAAATTACACCATCGGAGAACATCTCAGTATGAATACCAAGGTCCTTGTGGTTCCCTAACTTTGTAAGAACAGCATTTGGAATTCCACCAATCCCCATTTGCATTGTAGCCCCATCCTCTACAAGACTTGCTACATAATCTGCTATCTTATCTTCTGTCTTGGTAGGCTGAGGTACCGGAACCTCAATAATATCTGAATCATGCTCCACAAAGGTATCGAAATGCCGCATATGCATGCTTCCATCCACAAAGACCCTGGGTACTTTTGAGTTTACCTGTGCAATTACATGCTTGGCGCTTTGAACTGCCGCTACTGCTACATCAACTGAACTTCCCAATGAAACAAAACCGTGTTTATCGGGAGGTGAAATATTCATTAAGGCTACATCGATATTTATGATACCCTTTCGCATCAATCCTGGTATCTCACTTAGAAATACAGGAATATAATCTGCCAGCCCCTGCATTGTTGCTTTCCGCACATTAGCGCCTACAAAAAAAGATTCACAACGAAAAATTCCTTCATATTCAGGCTTTACATAAGGTGCTTCAGCTTCGTGATGAATATGAACGATTCGTACATTTTCCAATTCAGGGGCCCTGGCTACCATAGCATCGATTAACAATTGAGGAGCCTGAGCGACCCCATGAATAAAAACTGTATCCCCTGATTTTATTGCTTTCACAGCCTCAGTTGCTGACTTATAACTCATAGTATTGTATATTTTAAAAAATTGCGATTTGACGGTGCAAAATTATTCAGTTCTATTTTTTTAAAAAATGAGAATAATCATTTTTGCGTGAATGAAATTAGAATAAAGTCATAGGACTGATATTTAGTAATTATTTTTATCTTGGCATTTTAAAATATACTTTTTTGGAATCAGATATTACAATTATTGGAGCTGGTATTGTTGGATTGGCAACGGCTTATAAAATACAGGAAAAAAATCCCGGTTTAAAGATCCATGTACTGGAAAAAGAGAAAAACGTTTCGGCACATCAGACCGGGAATAACAGTGGTGTAATTCATAGTGGGATCTATTATAAACCAGGCAGCCTGAAAGCCAGAAATTGTACTTATGGGTATAAACTTCTTCTTGATTTCTGTGATGAAAACGATATCACTTATGACATATGTGGAAAAGTGATTATTGCTTCCGATAAACAGGAAATTCCCGGGATGGAGGTTCTCTACAAGCGTGGAATAGAAAATGGATTAGAGGGACTTAAGCTTTTAAAAAAAGAAGAATTGAATGACTATGAGCCTCATGTTGTAGGATTAGCGGGCATTTGGGTTCCTCAGACAGGTATAATAGACTTCAAAAATGTATCCGAAAAACTTGCTGAGAATATAAGACATCGTGGCGCTGAAATATATTTTGGCCAGAAAGTACAGGGAATCAACATTAATAGTCAGGGGGTACATATAGATACCACTACCCAGTCTTTTGAATCCAGACTTGTGATCAATTGCGCAGGATTATATTCTGATAAAATAGCAAAGTATACCCATCAAAATGTGAGTGTAAAGATTATTCCCTTCAGGGGAGAATACTATAAAATCAAATCTGAGAAAAGTCATCTTGTAAGAAATCTGATTTACCCTGTTCCGGATCCCAGCTTCCCATTTCTAGGCGTTCATTACACAAGGATGATCGGCGGGGGAATTGAAGCAGGGCCGAATGCAGTTCTAGCCTTTGCCAGGGAAGGATATAAGAAAAGTCAAATTAATCTACCCGAACTTGCTGAAACACTTACCTGGCCTGGATTTCTAAAAGTAGCTTCTAAATACTGGAAAACCGGAATAGGAGAAATGTATAGATCTTTCTCTAAAAAAGCTTTTACTCAGAGCTTTACAAAAATTAATCCCCGAAATTGAAGAAAATGACCTTGAGATGGGCGGTGCAGGTGTTAGAGCCCAGGCATGTGACCGCTCAGGAGGCCTGTTGGATGATTTTCTAATCTATGAAAATGAAAGGGCTATAAATGTATGCAATGCCCCCTCCCCTGCAGCCACATCGTCATTGTCTATCGGGGAAACTATAGCGAAAATAGCTCTTGATCACATCAATCAATGATCTATGAATAACTATTTGCAAAAAGTAATCTCAGATTTCAGGAACCATGGCAATTCTGATAATAAGCAATACATGAAGGCTTATATGAAAAATAAGTTTGAATTTCTTGGGATCAAATCACCTGATCGCAGGTTGATAGGTAAATCCTTCTTATCCAAAGAGTCTCTGCCTCCCGTCGAACAAATTTGGTCTATAATATATGTTTTCTGGGATCTTCCCGAAAGAGAATTTCAGTATTTTGCCATGGAACTTATAGCAAAATATAAGAAATCAGTTGAAAAAGATTGGATTAAAAATTATGAAAATCTGATAACTAATAAATCCTGGTGGGATACTGTTGACTTTATCGCGGCAACACTTGTCGGACATTATTTCAAAATATTTCCGGCTATGATAGAAAGTGTAACAAGACGCTGGATGAAATCCGGAAACATTTGGCTTCAGCGGACTTGTTTGATCTTCCAATTAAAATATAAAGATGATGTTGATACCGAATTACTGACCTCATTTATAAAGGAATTATATGTATCTAAGGAATTCTTTATCGCCAAGGCGATAGGATGGTCGCTACGTGAATATTCCAAAAGAAATCCGGAATGGGTGCTGGATTATGTTCAGAAAAACACGCTTCAGCCACTGAGTAAAAGAGAAGCAATCCGACGGATCAATAACTAAAGTTTGTTATAATTCCTGATATTGCCTGGTCACTACCAGTTTTATTTCCGTTCTCTAGATATTTTCCGTTCTATATGGAACCAAACTGAGATAAGCAGTGTTTTCAGGATAGAGTCATAATTTTTTAGCATGATAAGGTTTACATTAAGCTATTTGAGACCCATCTCGTTGTTTTTAGCTACAATTTTTCTATTCCAATGTTGTAAAGCATATTATAAGGAAACTGTTTCCATTGACGATGCCATTGGTTCAGATAAAAAACGAGTTAAGATCATCTCAAGTGATAGCATTAAATATGTCTACAAGTCAATATATTTCAAAAATGATAGCCTGTATGGGCTTGAGAAAGGAAATAAAAATATTGAAACACTAATTCAAACAGAGAACATTAAAGAGATACATCTTTTAAACATAAAGAAAAGCAGAGTTAGAACAGCTCTTTTAATAATTCTTATCCCCCTTGGAATTGTGTTTGTTTTTCAACTTGCTCCACAGTAGAACTCCAAATACTCTATATTACATTCTACAAGCCATTTGTTTAATCCTGATTAATTAGATTTGCAATCCAATTGTGTAAGGAGAAAAGAAGATGCGTATTGCCGGTGTAATTTTTTTAATATCATTTTTTCTTTATGGATTGGCTTATGGCCAGACCATTGAGGTAATTGATAAACGTTCAGGCGAAGGCATTGAGAATGTCGCAATATATAATCTGGAGTTAAATAAATCGGTTCAAACAAATGCTCAGGGTATTGCCGACCTATCTGTGTTTATTGACGGGGATATCCTTAATTTTCAACATCCCTCTTACCATGACAGAACCATTGCATATGCAGACATATCCGAAACAGGAAACAAAATTGATCTGGAAGAAAGGATCATTAAGATTGATGAGGTAATTGTTTCTGCCAGTAAGTGGGAGCAGAACCCGGAATTGATCCCTAATTCTGTAATAAGTATTAATTCGAAAAGCATAGAATTCGACAATCCTCCTACTACTGCTGATATGCTTGACCAATCCGGTCAGGTATTCATGCAAAAAAGTCAACTTGGTGGCGGAAGTCCAATGATAAGGGGATTCGCCGCCAATAAACTATTGATCGTTGTTGATGGTGTAAGAATGAACAATGCCATTTATAGAAGCGGGAACCTCCAGAATGTAATTGGGATTGATGTAAATGCAATTGCCGAAGCTGAAGTATTGTTTGGACCGGGTTCTGTAATGTATGGGAGTGATGCGTTGGGTGGTGTTATGGATTTTCATACCAAATCTCCGGTATTAAATGGGGAAGGAAATATTACATTATTAGGTAATGCATTTTTCAGATATGCAACAGCTGCTAATGAAAAAACAGCACATGTTGATTTTTCCCTGGGGGGTAAAAAATTCGGTTCCTTTACCAGCCTGTCATTTACTGATTTTGATGACTTGATCACAGGCAATAAGAGAACCTCAGAATATCCGGATTATGGCAAAAGAACAGAATTTGTCCAGAGAATTGATGGTATAGATTCCATTTTAAATAACAGCAATTTTAACCTTCAAAAATATTCAGGTTATAATCAATTCAACCTTATTCAGAAATTTCAATTTCGGCCCAATGACTACCTGGATCTTGATTATGGATTTTATTTTACAAATTCTTCAGAAATTCCAAGATACGACAGATTGATATTATATGATCAGGACAGCTTACCTGAAAATTCAGAATGGAATTATGGCCCGCAGAAATGGATCATGAACAGATTTGGGGCCAGGATTTATATGCCAAACAAAGCATATAGTGAAGCAAGGATAATACTATCTCATCAATATGTGAATGAAAGTCGGATCGACAGAAAGTATAAGGATGATATTCGTAGAAACAGGACTGAGAAAGTAAGCGTTATCAATTTCAACGCCGATTTTGACAAGAACATCAATGAAAGGCATCAGTTGTATTATGGTCTTGACTTTTCATTTAACAAGGTTATCTCTGAAGCTGAGAAAGAAAATATTGACACAGGGGAAAAATCAGCAACCTCAACAAGGTATCCGGATGGAGGAAGTAATTATGGTTTCCTGGCCGGATATGTGAATTATTTATGGAGCATCAATAAGAAGCATAATTTAAATGCTGGGTTGCGGTACACCAATACACGTCTTCATGCCAAACTCGATGAGCAGAGTGATCCGAATTTTGAATTCGATGATTTTGAAAACCAAAACAGTGCAATTAATGGCAGTCTGGGATGGGTATTCCGCATCAATGGGAAATCGAAAATAGACTTAATTGCCTCTTCGGGATTTAGAGCTCCCAATATTGACGATATGGGTAAGTTATTTGATTCCGAACCAGGCTATGTAATTGTTCCTAATAAAGATTTAAACCCAGAATACATTTACAATCTGGAAATGGGCATCTCTCAAAAGATTGGCCAAAATCTTGAATTTCACATTGCCGGATTCTATACATGGATGATCGATGCAATGGTGAGAAGGGATTTTTCATTTAATGGCATGGACTCAATATTTTATGATGGTGCATTAAGGAAAACACAAGCATTGGTAAATACAGGAAGAGCGGACATCTATGGTTTTTCGTTCTCATTCAAAGGGGATATTTCCTCAAACTTTGGGATATTTTCATCTCTTAATTATACCAATGGGAAGGATATCATCGAAGATGTTCCATTACGGCATACAACTCCCCTGTTTGGGCGCTCAGCAATTTATTATAAATTAGAAAACCTCTTTCTGGAATTTAATATCAGCTATAGTGGCAAAAAGGCATATGAGGATTTATCGCCCTCAGAAAGGAATAAAATCTATCTCTACACTCCTGATGGATCATTAGCCTGGTGTGCTTTAAATTTTATGGCTTCCTATGAAATCAGGAACACAATTTTGCTTAATTTCGGAATAGAAAATATTCTGAATAAACACTATAGAACCTACAGTTCGGGCATTAGTGCTCCGGGCCGTAATTTTATTTTTGGAATGCGTATAAAATTGTAATAAATTAAACTTTTCAATGTAATCATATGTATCTAGCCATCTCAGGAAATATCGGATCAGGCAAAACCACACTTGCCGAAAAATTGGGTAAATATTACAATTGGGAAATTGAATATGAAGTGGTTGACACCAATCCATACCTTCCAGATTTTTATGCCGATATGAGCATGTGGTCTTTTCATACACAAATATTTTTTCTAAATACCCGCTTCAAGCAGAATCAGAAAATTCAACAAAAAGGGAAGAATATTATTCAGGATCGTACCATCTATGAAGACGCTTATGTTTTTGCGAAAAATCTA
The DNA here is from genome assembly GCA_942491935.1 of uncultured Cytophagales bacterium. Classification (GTDB taxonomy): domain Bacteria; phylum Bacteroidota; class Bacteroidia; order Cytophagales; family Cyclobacteriaceae; genus JAGTVG01. Next base: position 7,208 of record CALOCZ010000029.1, on the reverse strand, counting down.
AACCAGAATGGCTTTCTGGCCGATCGGGAATATGAAACATACCTGGGATTGTTCAAATCAATGTCAGCATTTATCAAGCCCCCGGACCTCTTAATATATCTAAAAGCGGATATCCCGAAACTCGTGGAGAGGATCCATAACAGGGGGCGGGCGTACGAGAATCTGATAAGAATTGATTACCTAAGGGACCTCAATGCACTTTATGAAGAATGGATCAGTCAATACAGGGACAGCAAACTTCTTTCTATTAATGTAAACGAATTGAATTTCGATAAAAATGCTGATGACTTGTATTACATTGTGAACCTTATTGAATCCCAGATACATGGATTATTCAGCTAGCTAAAATTAATATCAATCAGCATATTTGGTCATTTACACTTCATGAAAAGTCCAAAAATATCCGTCATTCTACCTTTCAGAAATGCATCGAATACGCTTCGAAGAGCTATCGACAGTATCCTGAATCAGACTTTCAGGAATTTTGAACTTATTTTGATCAACGATGGATCCGATGACCACCCCATTGATATTTTATCAGATTATGATGATCCCAGGATAAAAACTGTTCATCTTCCTACCAGTGGAATTGTTTATTCTCTTAACCATGGCATTCATATTTCCCGTGGAAAATATATAGCAAGGATGGATGCAGATGATTATTCATACCCGGAACGTTTGGAATTACAGCAACAATATTTAACACAAAACAAAAACATAGGAGTTGTTTCAGGACGGGTCAACTATGTAGGAGATCGGAAAAAAAACCTGGGTTATGCACTGTATGTTGACTGGATCAATTCACTTATGACCCAGGAGGAGATATATTTAAACAGGTTTGTTGAATCTCCCGTATCTCATCCAAGCGTCATGATTCGTAGAAATTTGTTTGATGAGTATGGCTTGTATAAAGTTGGCAGCTTACCTGAAGATTATGAGCTTTGGCTGAGACTGATGGACCAGGGCGTTCAATTCTCAAAGATTGATGCAGTGGTACTCGATTGGTATGATAATGAAAACAGGCTTTCACGAAACCATCCTAATTATGACACGGAAGCATTTTTCAATATTAAAACGGCATATTTCTTCAAATGGTTTAAAAGAACATTTGAATTCAATCCACGGCCCATACTGATTTGGGGTACGGGTAAATCAGTTCTCGAAAAATCAAAATATCTGGAAGATTACAATCTGGAGATTGTAGGCTATATTGATGTAATAAAAGACGGACAACCATATACAAGGCAAACCTGTATTTTTTTATGAAGATATACCTGAAGGCGTATTTCTCTTATCTTATGTTAGTGACAGAAAAGGGCGGGAACAGATCCACCGCTTCCTGTTACAGAATAATTATGTGGAAGGCAAGGATTTTTATATGATGAGTTGAAGGTTTATTGAGTCAACTTTCGTTCATGATACTCCTATTACAACGGAAAATATGAGAAAGTTCTGCAAAACCTTATCCTTCTTGGTAATAGATGGCCAAAACAATATTAATTGCTACTAAAACCTTCTTTGATTTTTTATTCCCAAATATTTTCCTTAAGATTATAAGTTAGGACCATTTTAAATCACCAAAAATTAACGTATTGAAGAGATTATTACTCACGGGTGTGACAGTAATAATGCTCCTATCCTCACATATTAAGGCACAGGAAAGGATTATATCAGGGATGGTTTCTTCTCTTGATACAGGAATCCCTGTACCTGGGGTTAATATAATTGTCAAAGGTTCAACAGTAGGCACAGTCACAGATATAAACGGCCACTATAGATTTCGTATCCCGGATCAAAAGGAAACTATCCTGATATTTTCATTTATTGGATTGACAACAGAGGAAGTGGTTGTTGGATCACGGGATAAAATTGATATGGTAATGACTGCCGACATCAAACAGCTCAATGAACTTGTGGTTACGGCAGTAGGTATTGAAAGTGATAAGGCCACTTTGGGTTATGCAATTCAAAGTGTACAGGAGGATGAAATACGAAATTCCCTTGAACCAAATATTGCTAATGCGATCAATCAAAAAGCTGCTGGTGTATATGTTTATAGCTCATCCGGTTCGCCCGGTGCTTCTGCGAGTATCAGAATACGGGGAAATACATCTATTACTCTTGAAAATAACCCATTGTTTATAGTCGATGGAGTTCCCATCAGTAATAATGAGGTTCTTAACAATCCAAGTGGTGTCGATCAATCCAACCGTGCCATTGACTTGAATCCAAACGATGTTGCCTCAATCTCAGTATTAAAAGGCCCTGCTGCAACTGTACTTTATGGTATTCGTGCAGCGAATGGGGCCATTATTATAACAACAAAGAAAGGGAAGCATGGAAGGCCAAAGATTACTTTTTCATCCAGTTACATTGCCAGCCAGGTGAATAAGCTTCCAGGTAAGCAGTCGAGCTATACCCAGGGACTTCCGAATAATGGGATCCCAAGATGGCAGGGACCCGAAAGATATGAAGGATTCAGTTTTGGCCCAAAAATATCTGACATGGAATTTGCCACTGATCCGGATCATCCTGATGCGCCTCCCTCGTACGCATTTGATCAAGATGGAAATTATCTCTTCGATGATAACGGGTTTCTGGTTGCCGAAGGTACTGGGAATGGGAAGCAAGCCATAGCATACCCAAATGATCAGAATTTCTTTGTCACTGGTCATGCGACAGATAATTTTATTTCCATAAGCGGTGGTACGGAAGATATTAGTTACTATTTATCAACAGGATTCCTGCATCAATCCGGTATCGTTCCCAAATCAGATTGGAGCAGGATATCCGTTCTCGGGAAAATATCTGCCAGGCTAACTGATGATTTAAATATTGGTGTTCAGGTAAATTATATCAATTCCGGGGGAAATCGAATTCAAAGGGGCTCGAACATAAGTGGTGTCCCATTGGGCCTTTTCCGAAACACGACTACATTTGATATTGCACGTGGATATTCTGATGGCAGGCAAGCTGCCAATGATCCATCTGTATATGTTTTTCCTGACGGGACCCAGCGAAGTTTTAGATGGGGCGTTTATGACAGTCCTTTCTGGACAGTAAATAAAAATCCATCGGCTGATAATAATGACAGGATCATTGCGAATATTAATACCTCCTGGCAGGCAAAACCCTGGTTAACTATATCCTATAAGTTGGGTATGGATACGAACCTTGAAACAAGAAAATTAGCCTCAGATATAAATTCGGCCGGTTCAACAGAAGGCACCATAACGCTTCATGATTTTAATACTCAAATAATAAATTCTGATTTACTTTTTCTGGTAAATTTTGATATTACAAAAAACTTAAAATTGAATGCTACCCTTGGTTATAATTATTTTTACGATAACAGAAACTACAGAGGCACATATGGAAGTTCATTAGGCAAGGAAGGATTTTATCATATCAGTAATGCGACGGATATATGGGCTTATGAAATAATTGAGGGAAAGAAGATCCAGGGGCTATTCGCGGATGTTCTTTTTTCATTGAATAATTATCTGTTTCTGAATATTGCTCTACGAAATGATTGGTCTTCCTCTTTACCAAAGAAGTATAATTCCTTCTTTTATCCTGCTGTAAGCATGGGTTGGGCTTTCACTGAAAATCTAGGGTTATCCACTAATACGATCTTTTCATATGGAAAACTAAGAATATCATGGGGAATGGTGGGCAACGATGCTCCAGTCTATGTAACCACAAACAGCTTTGAGCAGGCAAGAATACAGGGAGGCTATGTTTTTATACCATTTCCTGCTTTCGGATTGAATGCATTTGAAAGAAGGAATGTTCTTGGGAATCCGGGTCTCAGGGCTGAATTGACAAGATCATATGAAATTGGTGGTGAGTTTCAATTCTTTCAGGAAAGATTAGGTTTAGACTTGACCTATTACATGTCAGAAACGGAAGGGCAGGTTATGGATGTTGATCTTGCCCCCTCATCCGGTTTTAATTCAGTGACTAAAAACGCTGGTTTGATAGAGAATAATGGTTGGGAAGCAATGATTAATGCCATCCCAATACAGACAAATGATTTTCAATGGGATATGAATATAAATTTCACCAAATATGAAACATTAGTGAAAGAGCTTGATCCAAGCATTGGTGCAGGTGGTATAACTTTGTCCGGATTCCCATCAATGACATCTTCAAAGGCGATTGCAGGGCAGCCATACGGTGTGATGTTTGGCAAAAAATATAGAAGGATTCAGGATGGGCCTTATAAAAATAAATTGATTATTGGAGATGATGGGTGGCCGCTTGCGGATTCCAATTCCGGAATAGTTGGAGATCCCAATCCAGACTGGCTATTGGGATGGAGAAATACTTTTTCATGGAAGGGGATTACAATTTCCGGATTGCTTGATATAAGGAAAGGTGGTGACATGTGGAATGGCACGGTTGGCATCATGAATTATTGGGGTATGGGTATAGCAACAGAAGAACAAAGAGAAGTAAAAGGCTATGTTTTCGAAGGAGTCAGAAATACAGGAACAAATGAAGATCCGGTTTGGGAGCAAAATAATATTCCAGTGGATTTTGCTGATCCTCAACAAGGGTTATCTTCTTATAAGTGGGTACGCTATGGTTTTGGATTTGCCGAAAGTGAAATAGAAGATGCCAGCTGGATCAGGCTCCGGGAACTCTCACTATCGTATTCTTTCCCCCAATCCTTACTTGGTAAAATGAAAATTGAGAATCTGTCTGTAAGCCTGATCGGTAGGAACCTCTTTTTACATACTTCTTATACCGGGATAGATCCAGAGGCCAACCTTTCGGGGGTCACCAATGGTTTTGGGCTGGAATATTTTGGCATGCCTAACACAAAAAGTTACAGCTTAAATATCCGACTTTCTTTTTAAGAATTTTTGCAATTTATAAATTTACTTCGAGCTGATTATACAGAGATTTTGCTTTCTGAGCAAGTACATATGATTGGTCAGCATTTTCCCAAATACTATTTGCAATCCTGAGACTAGCCTGGGCATCACTCAATTTTCCCTGTTCCTGATATACTAATGCTAAATGATAATAAGTTGTTGGATCAAAAGGAAAGGAATTTAAAAGCTCTTTTAATACAGATTCAGCTTTATCATATTGTTTATCTGATATGTAGCATTCTGCCATTCTGTTATATATTACTGAATTTGCAGAATAGTTATTGTGCAAACGGTATTCTTCATATGTCTCAATTGCTTTTTCATAATCCCCCTCCAGTTTATAGAGCCGAGCCCGAAAAAACAATTCCAGACCCGAAAGGGATCCAAATTGTTCTACAAAATCAGAAATTCTCTCAAACTGCTTTCTTGAATTTTCAATATCGTTTTTTCTCAAATAATAGTTTATATATCCAAAGGCTGTTATGTTTTCATAAGAATCCGAAAGTTTTTCTTCTTCTTGTTTTAATACCTTCAATGCAATGCTATCCTGCCCGATCTCATAATACCAGTAAAGATTTGTAACAGTATAAAATGACATAACTCTAGGATGGTAAATAGTAGCCCCTAACTGATATGTTTTTTCCCGGATTTTTAATCCTCTTTCGATTTCTCCCCTGAGAAAATAGTAATTCATTATTGACCACATAACCTGGACGCTATCATCAGCCGTAGTGCACTTTTCCAATAAAATCTCATATTCTTCAATGGCTTGATCAAATTGACCTTTCCTTTGCTTAATATCGATTAGATCTATCTTGGAAGAGATAGCCCGTCTATCCAGTAAAACTGCTTTTTCTAAGTTTATCTCAGCTTCATCAAAATTCCCGGTTTCCAGATGAAGTCCTCCCAATAATCTGTAGGAACGTGAAACATCAGGATATTTTTCCTGGTACATTTCATAATACTTCAGAGCCTGGTTGTAGTTCCTTTTTGCCTTATTGATATGGCCTAAGCGTCTTAAAAATTCTCCCCGATAATCATCAATTTTTAATCCCGCGGTAAATACGATCTCTGCCTCGTCATAATTACCCATCTCATATAATGCTTCACCGAGCTGATTATAGGATTCTATATCATGAGGATATAAATCCTTATACATACCAAGCACTTTTATTCTTTTATCGTTATCCCCTGTGATAAAATAATACCTTGATTTCGCTATAAATTGTTCCCGCTCGGTTAATCGATAGGGATTGTCAAGTACAATTTCCAAACAAACCAGAGCATCGGACTGACGATTCATGTTCATATAGAATTTGCTCAACTGATAATATGCCTTTGTGAACACTGAATCTTTTTTTGTGGCCTTTTCTATTCTGGAAACTCCATTTTTATAGTTTCCATTTTGAAATATATTATCCATTCCAACAGAAAAATCTTCCATAGCACCAAAAGACGGGGTCATGATCTCTGAAATAGGTAAATCTACTGTACTATTAATATGGCTATCTTCAAATCCTATATCCCGTTTAATCAATGGGGATATCTGATCAACCAATTGAAATAAATCGTCGGTAGTTACATCATGCTGGCCTAATAATTTGCCGAGTTGCGTATCATATATTCGAAGGTTGGTACTGATAACATTATCTTCAGAAATATTGTAAGATCCTGTGATAAAATAATCGAGTTTATAAACATCAGCTATGTTCCTTAAAATATTATCTGGAATTTTTGTATTATCACTAATCCCAGATCGCTTATAATCATCTATGTAGAATAATCCATCCCGAACCTGAATAAATACATCCTGATTAAGATCTGCTGTTATCATCAGGGGAATTCCCGAAGTCATCCAGTTATATTTTTTTCCCTTCATTTCTAAAAAGAAAAACAACCACTTTCCTGAGAAATTTTGCTTTAGCTATGTCCCTGGATATTGTATTCCCTTCTTCATCAGTCAAATTGATCTTTGTAGTTTGATCATCGTAAATGTATTTGATAAAAATAAAAGAAAATAAGAAAACCAGTGTCATAAATACCATTAGGGAGATCAATATAGATTTATGCCGTCTTATAAATTTTCTTATAAAAAACTCATTTAATGCTTCTTCAAGAATCTCATAAACTTTGATTGGCCTGCCTACATTTTTCAGTTTTTTCTCCCCTTGAAATTTGGTATGGAATTCTGGATTGTTTGAAATGTCCTCATGAACTCTTCCGGATATATAAATTGAGGAAGGGGATGCAATGCTCTGAAGCCTCGATGCTATATTTACCCCATCTCCATAAATGTCATTATTCCTATGAATAATTTCTCCAACG
>CALOCZ010000028.1:0-160003 GCA_942491935.1 uncultured Cytophagales bacterium | reverse complement strand
CGATGCCCGAGGAGAAATTTGCAGTGGATCAAGCATTATATCAATGAGTCGGCCGGAGCGGTTGCCTTCTCGCGATTGTTGCCCTGCAAATCCAGCTTATCCACCCTGAGGTTAATTCAGACGAAACTGCGGTCAGTCCGCCTTCGGCGGTACATACGGATCAGGTGTGCCAGGTGGGATCGGCGGATACTTTTTTGAACGATGCCCGATGCTCCGTCAGTTGAGGCAACGCCTCTCCGCGACCCAGGTGTACGGAACATTTTTTGGCACATGAAGCGGACCTCAATCGCGAGGCCGGATGTCTGCTTACGGATGTAAAGCGGTCATGCTGTATCGGCAGCCGAGGTCAGCTAGTGATCCAATGCAGCCACGCAAATGCAAAACCGTTCGTGGGTTTGGCATTTAGTTGGCCGTCTGTTCGCCGACAATCTAGTATAGCGCGCTGACAGCCTCGCTGAGCTTGTCGGAACCGTCGACCCCAAGCGGACATTGGGATGCAAACCAATTGGCAAATCAGGGCAGGTTCTGCCTTACCGTTGTTGGAATTGAGGAACTTACGCATTTTGTACTGCGCTGGTCCGAGGCTTTCTAACCGGTCTCTGGGCTGACTTCATCATGTTTCACTTGGCCACCTGACGAACAGGTCCGCCGATTTCCATGGTTATCTGCCAGCGGATTCATTTTGCGCCAGGCCATGCCAATTGTGCAGGATGGATAGTGGTGGCGCGACGCGACCAACAGGCGCCGACTGGGTTTCGGTTGTACAGCCATCTGGGTATCGGTGTCAGGCCCATCCCTGCGCCCACCATTTGCAGATTGACCGTTACCTTTTCGCGTAAATGTCGCGGTTCAGTCGTCGTCATCTGTAAAAGCTCGGCCTTGGTCACGGAAACGGTGTCCTTCTGCCAGTAACAGGCGCATTTCGCGCAGGCTTTGCGAACCCAGCACCGGCTTTTCCGGCCTCTGCCATCGGACGCAGCAGAAAGAAATCCTCCTCGAACAAGGGAAACTCCTGCGAGGCCGTTTCCGAGACTTCGGTAGCGCCACGATCGCGGGTATCGAGGCGCAGTCCAGAAAGGTCGGAAATCAGCGAGCTTGTGATCGCGCTTCACTTGGCTGAAGCTCAGCGCCGGCATCTTTGATGAAAGCGCTTTGATGATCTGCGAGTAGTAAATAAGCAGCGTCTCCGGAATGACGCCAAGGTGAAGTCGTCCTGAGAGCGGGCCTTCAGCCACTGGACGAGATCGTTGGGCTCACCGATCTCACGCAAATCACGCCGCTGTCCGATCCCGACTGCGGATATCACCGAGGCCAGTCAGTCGAATTTGTCGCGCCTGGCGTTCCACGAGAGGGGCGCCCATCTTAGCTTCAAGCTCTTTAATCTGCATGGACAGGGCCGGCTGGGAGATCCTACAACATTGTGCTGCGCGACCGAAATGCTTGTTGCGTGCAAGCGAGTCAAAGTAGCGCAGGTGCTTCAACGTCAAACCAATCATCAGAGCAGGTTATCATTACAGTAAGGAAAATCAATTGGCCCTTATCGGGTATGCAAGTTAGAACAGCTGTAAGCCATGAGCACGTCGTGGCGTCACCGGACACGGAGGAAGTTATGGACAAAAGCGTGATGAACGGTGGTGGCTGCCCTGTCATGCATGGCGGCAACACCGAAATGAATAACCACCCGACCAAGTGGTGGCCCAACGCCCTGAATCTGGACATCTTGCACCAACACGATGCCCGCTCGAACCCGATGGACCGGGATTACAACCACCGCGAGGCCGTGAAGACGCTAGATTTTCAGGGCGTTTGGAATGACGTCGAGAAAGTACTGACCGACAGCCAGGAGTGGTGGCCGGCCGATTGGGGGCACTACGGCGGGCTCTTCATCCGCTTGTCCTGGCACGCTGCCGGTTCATACCGTCTGGGTGACGGCCGCGGCGGCGCCGGGCACCGGAAATATTCGCTTCGAACCCTTGAACTCCTGGCCGGACAATGCCAGCCTTGATAAGGCGCGACGCCTTCTGTGGCCGGTGAAGAAGAAGTACGGCAACGCGCTTGTCTTGGGCGGACCTTCTGGTTCTGGCCGGTACGGTCGCCTACGCGAACATGGGTCTGAATGTGTTCGGCTTCGGGTTCGGCCGCGAAGATATCTGGGGTCCAGAGATCGACATCAACTGGGGCAACGACAGCGAGATCCTTGCACCGACGGACGAGCGCGTGACCGAGCTCGACGACGCAAACTCGATGTACAATCCGCTCGCCGCCTCGCATATGGGCTTGATCTACGTGAACCCCGAAGGCGTGAATGGCAATCCCGACCCGGCGGAGACAGCGAAATATGTCCGCATGACCTTTGCCCGGATGGCGATGAACGACGAGGAAACCGCCGCGCTGACCGTTGGCGGCCATACCGTCGGCAAGGCCCATGGTGGCTTGGCTTCCGACCAGGTTGGCCCCGAGCCCGCGGCAGCCGGTGTGGAAGCCGCAGGTTTCGGTTGGGCAGACCCGGGCTTTGACGGCAATGCCAACACTGAGCACACGTCCGGCTTAGAAGGTGCCTGGACGAGCAACCCGACCAAGTGGGACAACGGCTATCTCGACCTGCTCTTCAAGTACGAGTGGGAAGTGAGGAAGTCCCGCGCCGGTGCATGGCAGTGGGAACCCATCGACATCGCCGAGGAAGACAAGGTCCCCGATGCGACCGATCCGTCGATCAAACACAACCCGATAATGACCGATGCCGACATGGCGATGAAGGTCGATCCCATCTATCGCGAGATCTGCAAGCGCTTCCACAAAGACCCGGAGTATCTCGCCGATACATTTGCCCGCGCATGGTTCAAGTTGACCCACCGCGACATGGGTCCAAAGGCCAACTACTACGGACCGTTCGTGCCCGCCGAGGACCTGACCTGGCAGGATCCGGTCCCGGCTGGTCCGATTGATTACGACGTTGCGACGGTGAAGGCCAAGATCGCGGACAGCGGCCTGACCACCGGCGAGATGATCGCCACAGCCTGGGACAGCGCCCGGACCTATCGCGGCTCAGACATGCGCGGCGGTGCCAACGGTGCGCGTATCCGCCTTGCGCCGCAGAAGGACTGGGCGGGCAACGAGCCCGTGCGGCTGGCCAAGGTGCTCGGCATTCTCGAGCCGATCGCAGCCGAGACCGGTGCCTCGGTGGCCGACGTTATAGTGCTGGCCGGGAATGTCGGCATCGAGCAGGCGATCAAGGCCGCGGGTCATGATATCGCCGTGCCGTTTGCACCCGGCCGGGGCGACGCGACCGATGAGCAGACCGATGCCGACAGCTTCTCAGTGCTCGAGCCCTATGCCGACGGCTTCCGCAACTGGCAGAAGGAGGAGTACTCAGTCAGCCCTGAGGAGCTCATGCTCGACCGGGCGCAGCTTCTGAGCCTGACCGGCGCGGAGATGACAGTGCTCGTGGGCGGTCTTCGGGTGCTCGGGGCCAACTATGGCGGCTCGAAGCACGGCGTTTTCACCGAGCGTGAAGGCCAGCTGACCACCGACTTCTTCCAAACGATCACCGACATGACCTATAAGTGGGTCCCGGTGGAAGAGGACGGAACCTACGAATTGCAGGAGCGCAAGACGGGCGAGGTCAAGTACACCGCGACGAGCGCGGACTTGGTTTTCGGTTCAAACTCGATCCTGCGCGCCTTTTCCGAAGTCTATGCACAGGACGACAATGAAGCAAAGTTCGTTCGCGACTTCATAGCAGCATGGACGAAGGTGATGAACGCAGATCGTTTCGACCTTATGTCTTGATACAAGAGGAAGTCCGGGCAGGGTTAAGGCCTGCCCGGACCGCGCAATACCTGTGTGTACCAAAAACCTAGACTCCGACGTGTTGGTGATGGAGTCCGCCAGGATTCGGGTGTGACCGTGTCTTGGCCCCCTAAAACTGGACCACTATGTGGTTAGCAGTGAGAGAGGGTTTTGATGGCATTGTCAGACAAACTTAGGCGGGGCTGCGAAGGGTGCTCTGGTGTGAGGCGTTCAAGCCGCCAGCTGACGCCACTCGGCCAGGGCGTCAGAACGGTTCTGTCTGAAGATATCGCGGCGGTTGAGGTGGCGGTCGTGGTTGGTGTGATTGTGGATCGAGGCATGGACAGCGGTAAATTTCTGTAGGGTCCTTACGGCCCTGAACCTCTGCATCCCTCGTTCTCGTCGTCGGAACGGCTGGTGTGAATTCTCAGCCCGGTTGTTCAGCCAGCGACCGCACTCCTGATCGGTAGCATTGCCGATGACTCTCATCGCGGATCGGTACGAGCGTAGCCGGTCGGTTACAACTGATCGCGGTCGGCCGTAACGCTTCATCGCACGCTTTAGGAACTTCAACGCAGCCCTGCGATCCCGGCGCTTCGTCACGAAGGCCTCAAGCACCTCACCTTCGTGATCTACCGCTCGCCAGAGATAATGCATCTCTCCATTGATCCTGACGAAGACCTCGTCCAGGTGCCAGCGCCAGTGCGAATACGACCGATGATGAAAGCGTCGGTTCCTGATCTCCCCCGCAAACATCAGACCGAAACGATTCCACCAGAACCGTACCGTCTCGTGACAGATGTCGATGCCACGCTCGGAGAGAATATCTTCGACCTACCGCAGCGACAGCGGATAGCGGACATACATCATCACCGTGAGGCGGATCACCTCGGGCGAGCTGTTGAAATATCGGAAGGGAGTGCGCATCGCCGAAAGCTAAAGATGCCCCTGCTCGGCTCAAGCCAATTTACTCTGACAATGCCCCCCAGGCTGCTAAGCTCTACTTGCGGGGGGGCCTTGAGAGAGGTTTTCATGACATCACGCCGGTTCTCGACGCGTTGGCTAATTCCTTTGTATCCGTCTTATTTTATGAGGGGAGTTATGAACTTTATGTCCCGGTTCCTCCGTTTGCTTTTGGGTGCCTCTCTCCTGTCGGCCTATCACCCATCGGTAGCCGCTGCCGAAAGCGAGTTCATTGACAACGGAGACGGCACGCACACGGTGATCGTCGATCCGCCAAAGAAGAAAAAGAAAAAGAAAAGGAAGAGCCAAGGAGGGGCGACTGCGAAAATCACTTATCCGGTCAATTGGGCCATTGAAAATGGAAACTATGCTGTGAAGCTCGACCGGGAGGGGCTCGAGGGCGAGGGGTTGCAACAGGCAAAGGATTGTCGACAGGCGCTTGAGGAGTTGGCTCGCCAGCAAGGTGCAGTCTTCATTAGCCGTGATGGTGACAGTATGAGTGCCCTGAACTTTAGGAACTCCAACCTTAGGGCTCGGAACGATGCAGCTGAGAAGGTCAAAAAGGCTTGTGAAGGTGTTTTGCCCAATGCCGAGGACATAGCGCTACAAATGATGGATTAGACCGCTTCAATAGGTTGGCGTCCGATACGCGCCTTCGTCGTGGTTGGCCCTGTATCAGTGCGGGGGGAAGCAGTTGAGCGACGCTTCCACGGGCATTGTCAGAGCAAATTGGCTTGAGCCGAGCAGGGGGCATCCTTAGCCTTCGGCGATGCGCAATCCCTTCCGCTATTTCAACAGCTCGCCTGAGGTGATCCGCCTCACGGTGATGATGTACGTCCGCTATCCGCTGTCGCTGCGGCAGGTCGAGGATATTCTGTTCGAGCGGGGCATCGACATCTGTCACGAGACGATACGGTTCTGGTGGAACCGTTTCGGTCCGATGTTCGCGAACGCGATCAGGAAACGACGCCTTCATCGTCGGTCGTCTTCACAATGGCGCTGGCACCTGGACGAGGTGTTCGTCAGGATCAATGGAGAGACGCATTATCTCTGGCGCGCGGTAGATCACGAAGGCGAGGCGCTTTTGAGGTCTTCGCGACGAAGCGCCGAGACCGTAAAGCGGCACTGAAGTTTCTCAAGAGAATGATGAAACGCTATGGCCGGCCAGGTTCGATCGTGACTGACCGGCTTCGCTCCTACGGGGCGGCAATGAAAGTAATCGGCAATGCGGCCGATCAGGAGTGTAGTCGATGGCTCAACAATCTGGCTGAGAATTCACACGAGCCATTCCGACGACGAGAACGAGCGATGGCGAAGTTCAGAGACATAAAAATTCTCCAAAAGTTTGCCGCCGCCCATGCCTCGATCCACAACCACTTCAACCTCGACCGTCACCTCAAACCCCGCGCCATCTTCAAGCAGAACCGCGCTGCCGCTTTCTCGGAATGGCGTCAACTCGCAGCCTGAACGCTTCAGATCAGCACCCTTCGCAGGCCCGGTTAGATTTGTCTGACAATACCGGGACGGAGCCTCTTCGAGTTTCTATGGGGGTACCATGCAGTGGGCTGTAACCCACTGGCCGGGCGCGGCCTGCTCCCACCGGCTACTCGGATGCGCCGGACGGGAAAAACTCAACCGGTTTGACGCCCCTTTCGCCCCGCCGCGACCGACAATCGGCCGGCAAAAGTTTTCGATTATCGCTTCTGTTGCGTTAAACTTTGTCTTCGCCCCTTCGTCCGTTCCGGAAAGTCTGTCGCTCACGCATGACCGTCATCCCCATCCGCTATGTCGAACCCGTCTACCGCCCGCCGAGCGAAGCGGATTCGCTGATCCTGCCTGTGACTGACGGCTGTTCCTGGAACCGGTGCACATTCTGCGAAATGTACACCGCCCCGCAGAAGCGCTTCCGTCCCCGTAGCGAGGAGGAAGTGCTCGAAAACATCCGGCGCTGCGGCGAACAATTTGGCGAGGGCGTCAAGCGCGTTTTCCTGGCCGATGGCGATGCGATGACGCTTTCAACCCGTCGCCTCGCGACCGTACTTGAGGCGATCCGCTGCGATCTGCCCGGCGTACGGCGGGTGTCGAGCTATTGCCTGCCGCGCAATTTGCGCAAGAAATCGGCGGCGGAGCTTCGGGAGCTGGCAGAGCTTGGCCTGTCGCTCGTCTATGTGGGGGCGGAATCCGGCGACGACGAAGTGCTGGCGCGGGTCAACAAGGGGGAAACCTTCGCGACTACGCGGGAGGCGCTCGAAAAGTTGCAAGAGGCGGGGATCAAACGCTCGGTGATGGTCCTCAACGGCCTCGGCGGCCAGGCGCTGTCACGTCAGCATGCGCTGAACTCGGCGGCGCTGATGAACGCCGCGCAACCCGAATATCTCGCCACGCTTGTTGTGAGCTTCCCAAAAGGCGAGTCGCGGCTGCGCGAAAATTTTCCCAGCTGGGAGCCGCTCAGTGTGCTGGGCTTGATGCAGGAAATGGAGCGGTTCCTTTCCCAACTGGAGCTGAAACGGACCATATTCCGCAGCGACCACGCCTCGAACTGGTTGATCCTGAAAGGGACGCTGGGAGTGGATAAGCCGCGGCTGCTGCAAGAATTGCGTGCGGCTATAGCCGCGCCTGAAGCGGCCCCGCTGAGGCCAGCCTGGGCGCGCGGCCTATAGCGTCGTAGAAGTTTCGGCCCATGCCGGAGCGCATGGGTTGCTCCCCGTTGCGTCTTCGTCAGGATCAATGGAGAGACGCATTATCTCTGGCGAGCGGTAGATCACGAAGGTGAGGTGCTTGAGGTCTTCGCGACGAAGCGCCGGGATCGTAGGGCTGCGTTGAAGTTCCTAAAGCGTGCGATGAAGCGTTACGGCCGACCGCGATCAGTTGTAACCGACCGGCTACGCTCGTACCGATCCGCGATGAGAGTCATCGGCAATGCTGCCGATCAGGAGTGCGGTCGATGGCTGAACAACCGGGCTGAGAATTCACACCAGCCGTTCCGACGACGAGAACGAGCGATGGCGAAGTTCAGAGACATGAAAACACTCCAAAAGTTCGCCGCCGCCCACGCATCAGTCCACAACCACTTCAACCACGGCCGCCATGTCAACCGCCGCGACGTCTTCAAGCAGAACCGTGCTGCCGCACTCGCGGAATGGCGTCAACTCGCAGCGTGAGAGTCTTGACCGATTGTAATCGGCCAGCTCATGATTAGTTAGTCTGATAATGCCGGTGATAGGCATCCTGGCTCTTATCGCAGAGTTCGAGAATGACATACGCCGCGAGCGGCAGATGGACGGGATTGCTAAAGCCCAGGATCGTGGCGTGAAGTTTGGACGCAAGCCCATTCTCGTACCCGAGACGATCAAACAAGTTCGGAAGCTGAGGAAGTCAGGCATGACAGTGCCTGAGATTATGAGGCAGACTTCCCTGTCGAAGGCGTCTGTCTATAGGGCGCTCGGATCATCGCCGGCGCGCGGGTCGTGATAACCGGCGCTGGAAACCCAGCGGAACCGCTTATGACTAAGCAGTTAGCCGGCTTGATCTTGTACGATCACGAGAACAGGTTCTTGCTCCAACATCGTACAGAAGACGCGCCTACTTTTCCGGGATGCTGGTCGTTCTTTGGCGGCGAGATTGAAAGGAACGAGACGCCCGAACAGGCTTTGAAGAGGGAGGCGCTTGAGGAGCTATCTTACAGCTTGAATGATCCCCGCTTTTGGACTTCCCAACGATTTACCCATAGAGAGGCAAACTACGTAAGCTTTCTCTTCCTCGATAGATACGATGGAAGTGAACTCGTGTTGGGCGAAGGCCAGGGAATGGGTTGGTTCCAGCCCTCTGAAGCTAAACGGCTAAACATGAGCGCTTTAGGCAGGCAAGTCTTCGGCGAGTTGCAAAAGCTCCTAACTGAAGCCAATCAGCTAAACGCCTCACTTGCCTCGCTTCTTCCTGCCATCCGCCAACAGTGAGGGCGTTGGGTCCCCTATCTGATAGCCCCCCGTAGCTACCTCGCAGCTCATTACGCCTTACGTAAGTCTACTTCGACCATCATGCAGGCAGCACGGTGCGTGGCAGCCTAAGGTCATGCGCGGTGGTTGACGGCAGCCAGTATGGCTCGGCGCATGGGTCTACTCCCCTGACCGTAGAACCTCCGGCAGCTTAGCAACATTCACGGCAATCCGCCGCGCCTCATCGAAGGTCAGGACCTTTGCAATGTCGGCTTGGGCTTTTGTATATATCGCGTAAACGTAGGCCAAGGCTTGGCCGTTGGCGTCCAGCACCTTGTAGCCGCCCGGTATCTGCTCGACCTGCCATGGCGGTGCAAACTGGCCTGCTTTCGCACGCAAGCCGGGCCTACGGGTGCGAGCGAGCCGGGCCTGCCGACAGCATAGGCGTCGCTGCTATTGTCTCGAATACGACGCCTAGCGCGGCACTACTATCAGGCTTCTGAGAGAAGCATCGTTGTGTTGATGCGGATCAATGGCGCGAACAGAACTTGGTGGCTCACCGGCTGGCCGCGATACCTATCAACGTCGCACCGCCCTACCAACAGCGTCTACCAATAGTAGGCACGCCGCCAACGACGACGCCAACGTCGCTTGTGAGGTCGCACCCGGTAGTAGGGCCGACGGTAGGCCCGGTAGCCATAGTATCCGTATGGCCTGTAGTACCTGTAGGGCCGATAGTAGGAACGGCCTACGTTGACGCTGACACCGGGTGCTCTGACATAGACGCCCGCGTTCGCTTTCGTGGGCGCAAACGCAAAGATACCAAGGACCATCGCGCAGGCGACAATAAATCTAATCACGTCGTACTCCTAATCGCTGAAAACGATCTGGCTTCTGGGAGCCCTCAATCGCCTATCCTCAATGACACAGCATCGCAGGGACCAAAGGCGGCGACCAGAGCCCATTAGAAAGCCTGGCCTGCTGGCGCGAGCAAACCGGGCCTGCCGACAGCATTAGCGTCGTCGAAGATGGGTGGTCGACGACGCCTCGCGCGACACGCTCATGAACTGCCGAAAGCGATATTGCGTCTTTGAGGCTGATCAAGTGCGGAAGGGCCGATGGCCATAGAGGGCATTGTCAGAGTAAATTAGCTTGAGCTGGTCAGGGGCGTTCCTTAGCGTCCGGCGATGCGTAATCCCTTCCGTTGTTTCAACAGCTCGCCTGAGGTGATCCGCCTCACGGTGATGATGTACATCCGCTATCCGCTGTCGCTGCGGCAAGTCGAGGATATTCTGTTCGAGCGTGGCATCGACATCTGCCACGAGACGGTGCGGTTCTGGTGGAATCGTTTCGGTCCGATGTTCGCCAACGAGATCAGAAAACATCGCATTCAGGCTCGATCGTATTCGCACTGGCGCTGGCACCTGGATGAGGTCTTCGTCAGGCATTGTCAGAGCAAATTCGTTTACTTCGCCAACCCGTTAGAACCGGATTTCGCGGCCATTGATTTTCCTGCATTTTTCCGGGTCGATCTGAGCGGTTCGATGGCCGCTCCAAGTATTTAGACTTTGCTCTGACAACGCCCGTCCGCGTCATGTTCTACATGCTCAATGCTCATTGTTGGTTTCATCTGTGTCCTTTCACCCCGAGTGCCAGCCTATTTCGCATTTTCTGTCGCATCGTTCTCTGTTCGGCATGGCCGACGACGTACGCCTTGTCGCAAAACGGACCTAGATCTGCCGGCATTGTCGGGGCGCAACTAACGCTCTTCCAATACTCTCAACGGAAGCTCGCGACCGCCCAGACAGAGCGCGACCTCTCCCGGACGATAAGCGCGCCTAAGCGTCTCGATAGGGCTCCCTTCCAGATTGAAGCGCACTGCATGATCGGGGGTGTAATTCACGACAAAACCGGTTGCCGGACCGAAGAATGGTACGATGGGCGTTCTCCGAGCCGTCGATAGCGCCTGAGCCGCATAGGTTGCCGCGGTTGGCTCAGATCGAGGGGGATCTTGAGCCATCTCTCCTCCGCACCGCCGCTGATGCCGTAGATCCAAATTTGCGAAGGCCGATTACTGATGCCAAGCAAAAAGGCTTCCGGTTGGAAGGAGGCACGCCAGCGAGCGTCCTCTTCGTCCGCTATCAATCGTACGGTTTCAGTCGCTGCCTGCTGAATAATCTCGGGAGAGAGATTTAGAGCCACGGGTAGCTTCTCAATGAGCGTTGCCGCTTTATCCAAGTCTCCAGCGAACGCTGCATCTAGTCGACGTAGGCCCTTGGCGATGTTCTTGTAATCGCAGCGGCCGATGAGATCACTACGGCTAAAGCCGAGCTCTCGACAACGCTTTTTGATGAGTGCCGCAAAGGGGGTGTCTCGTCTCGCCATAAAGCCCTCCTAATTGTGCTGCGCCGAGGAGGGAATGGCTGTACGACCCGTTTCGTTGCCGCTCTGGCCGCATCCCCTATTTTTTGGGAACCACCTTGCCCGGGTGAGCAGGTTGGTGAGGGCAACCCCCTCTCTTGATGCTTCCCCTTACAGATGGAACCGAGCGCTGAGTTCTTCAAGAAGACCGACAGACGCAATTGCTCTTATGGCCGTCGGTTTTCTTGAACTCTCTCTACTAGGGCTACATCACCATAAACAGATGGACTTACGCGCTTGGAGATCGGCCGCATCGTCTTGAGCTTGGATGCATGAGATATCTGGAAGCCACGTGAGTCCGTTCTGGTCCTGAGTTCCACAACGCTACACTACACGGGTGACACGTCAGGATCGGACGTAAGTTGGGTCGTTCGGCTGCCAGTTGTTGGGATTGAAATCGACAAGCAGCTGACACACGCGTATGTGCCGAAGGTTTCGTCAGACCCCAGTTCTCCATAACGGGATCTAGTAAGGCAGCATCATCCTTGGCTAGCGAGTTCACGCGCGTGGAGATCGGCCACATCGTCATGGGCTCGGAGGGGTAAGGATCAGAAGGTCGTGCGGGTCCGGTTCGGCACCGATCCGCCGCTCGTGGCTATTGGGTGCCAGAATCGCGGGCACGCTATCGTGGATCTCTCCGACCATAAGCGCTGACGTCAGACAGAATATTCTCGCTCGCCTACCTCCCGGCATAAAAAAACCCAAGGACGTTGTGGAGCGCGGCCGCGCCCAGATAGCCCTTGTATGGGCACTGTCAGACAAAGCTGAGCAGAACTGACGAAGGGTGTTGATATGAGGCGTTCAGGCCGCCAGCTGATGCCACTCGTCCAGGGCGGCAGAACGGTTTTGTTTGAAGATATCGCGGCGGTTGAGGTGACGGTCGTGGTTGAAGTGGTTGTGGATTGAGGCGTGGGCGGCGGAGAATTTCTGGAGGGTCTTGGCATATCTGAACTTCGCCATCGCTCGCTCTCGCCGTCGGGACGGTTGGTGGAATTGTCAGCTCGATTGTTGAGCCATCGACCACACTCCTGATCGGTAGCATTGCCGATGACTCTCATCGCTGATCGGTACGACCGAAGCCGGTCTGTTATGATCGAACGCGGTCGACCATGGCGCTTCATCGCGCGCTTCAGGAATTTCAACGCAGCCCTGCGATCCCGACGCTTCGTCACAAAGACCTCAAGCACTTCGCCTTCGTGATCAACCGCACGCCAGAGATAATGTGTCTCTCCATTGATCCTGACGAAAACCTCGTCCAAGTGCCAACACCAGTGCGAAGATGATCGAGTCAGAATGCGACGTTTCCTGATCTCGTTGGCGAACATCGGGCCGAAGCGATTCCACCAAAACCGGATCGTCTCGTGGCAGACGTCGATGCCGCGTTCAAACAGCAAATCTTCCACCTGGCGCAGCGACAGGGGAAAGCGGAGATACATCATCACTGTGAGGCGGATCACCTCGGGCGAGCTGTTGAAATAACGGAAGGATTGCGCATCGCCGGAGGCTAAGGAACCTCGCCAAGAGGCTCAAGCCGATTTACTCTGACAATGCCCGGTCGAGGGTTAACTAGACCGCATATCTACTTTTTCTGATGATCCAGTGCGCGGCAAAACCCTCCCACCAAAGCAGTTGCTGCTTCTATTCGTTAATCCCGGAAGTGTCGGAAGCCGATAAGAAGCGCTGCTTGTGCATAGTCGGTTATCGGCCCATATCGAGTGATCTAGGTGATAGTTTGTGTATGAGCGGTCTTGCGCCAACGAGGCATGCTAAGGATCCAACGACTTTAATGACCAAGAGTGATTTCTATTGGGCCGTCGTCGAGCATGTGAGGACCTGGCTCAGCGAGGATGGCCCGTTTCGCCAAATTATTGGATTCACAGAATGGCGCTCTGGATGGGCCTATCCTTCGTAAAATATCGATAGTTTATAATGTCAACCGGGGTATCAGGGCAAAAAAGGCGAAAGTGGATAGTCACGCCGATGCACTAGCCCGACTGCTGAACGAGGCCCGTCCGTGGCCAATTAGTCTCATAGAGCGCGCCGAGAAGTGCCGCCAAGTGGCGTTGGCGGCAAAAGAAGCAGGACACACGAAGACGCTGCAAGCTTCAGCGATAACGAAATTTTCCTGGTTTGCTCAGCCAAGCTATTGGACGGTCTATGATCGCTTTGTTGCGCAAGCCATGGGGATCAAGGATGGCGAGACAGAAAAAACGCATGATGCTATTCTACGGAAAGCTTGAGCAGCGTGGTTTCTTGGAGCTTGCGGATCAAATACAGTCCGTACTAGACGAGTTTGCGATAATGAATCTGCACGGAACTCGCGTTATCGACAAGCTTTTGATGCTTACAGGTGCGGAGCGCGGTCAAGAACGAAGCTGGGCTGAACAGAATATCATTCAGCAATGTCACGGGTTCCTCAATTTACTTCCTGATAGCTGGAAGAGACCCGTAGAGGAGTTGGCTGAGGCCGTGGATTCTCGTATTGATCCCTCAGACCTTTAAAAGCCTGAAGCCAATCGTTCTTGAGCTGTGGGAGCTGTAAATCAGGCAAGCGGAGGTGGGATACGGCAATCGAAAATGCGTTACAGCGGGGCGACTATGTGTATATCTACGACGAAAAACGGCTTCAAAGTGGAAGCATTCCCTCAGGTGGTGGAAAGAACGACGGTCTGAAGGGATACACGGCCTCTACTGTGAACGTGCGACGCGGAGACTACGTATAGACCTACGATGAGAAGGGCCGCCAAGCTAGCGCGAGCCTAGCGCGCTGATCTTTACCGTCGCACCATTACGCTTCTCTCCCTCTAACTCCGACGAGTCGAAGGTGAAAACTAAGAAGTTTTGGGCTGACTATGGACAGTATGGCGCTTTTAGTCTTCCTACTTGCTATTGGCGTTGCTGGCCTGAGCGCTCTAGGCTGCCTACTTATCTTGAGATGGGCGTATAGATTTATCACGAAGCCTCAAGAAAGAAGACCGCTCAAGGGCGTGTCTTGCCCATTCTGCTTTG
Organism: uncultured Cytophagales bacterium; assembly: GCA_942491935.1. GTDB lineage: Bacteria > Bacteroidota > Bacteroidia > Cytophagales > Cyclobacteriaceae > JAGTVG01. The sequence goes on along the minus strand of CALOCZ010000028.1, from coordinate 145,886 downwards.
AGCTCATTCATCCCAGAGCAATCAGGTGCCCGCACTGTCAATCTGATCTGGAAGAAGAGTCTCGATCGTGAGTAGCCAATTCGCCGCAAAGACGAGTTGGGCTAATGTACGAACCGTTATCTTGAATCATATTTATGGAATCGAGCTAAAGCGGGGTGCGAAGTTAGTTCAGCTCAGTCGATTAGTTCGTAAGATTCCATGAAGATCGTCGCCGAGACCGCAGCCATATCGCCGCGGCCATGGTCTACAATCCAGTCGCCGACCCGGCCCGATACAACTCCTCTGCCTCCAGAAAGGTTGATGCGCTGCGGCGCCTTCAAGCGAAGGGCCAGCACTTCGCCGCCGCGTTTGCGATAGCGGCCATCCTGCATGGGTCTCGTTTGTTCCAAAGGCTCATAGGTTTGGGCAAACGTTTCACGTGCGACCGGCCAGCGCTCGCCCTGCATGCCTAGGAGGATCGCATCGCCCGGCCCGTAGTTCACTGGTCCTTCAATGGTCTCACAAACCCCGGATGACTGAGCAAAAGTCACCGCGACTTCTATCGGACGCTTGCACGCTCTGCGTACGCCCGGGAATTGGCCAAACTGTTTTTTCTTCTATCACCCCGGAAGTGTCGTGCCACGTAGAGCGATCAACTCCTGCCACTGTCGGTTTGTGTCCGACATTACACGAGCAGCCTGACCTGTGAGATGGCGTACACGAAGCCATTCAACTGCGGTGGCCCCATCGGACAACTCCATGTCCTTAAGTCCAAATTCAATTTGACGGAGCCGTGCTGCCATTGCCTGCGACATGGCTGCGACCCGCTCCATTTCATTTGCCGATACGATGCCATGTATCGCAGCGCCCAGAGCCGGCAAGGCCGCGGTGAATAATACAAGCCAAGTAGCGTGGAGGAAGAAATGTGCAATCACAGCCAAGGCCGTAAAGCCAAATGCCACATAGGTAAATCGATGGAGCCGATGGATTACACTATGCAGCCGACGATTTACGCGCTTATGGTAGTCGAGCTGTCCACCGACGACTTCGAGAACGTAGTCGCGACAGACATGAGTAGACCTCGGGCAATAAATGGCTTTTGATCGGCTCCTGCAGGGAGCCCAGCAGCGATCAACTCTCGACGTACAATCCAAGATTCGGCTGTCTCCAGAGCACGTTGTGGCTTGATACTTGTCGTGGTTTTTGATCTTCGGTCGACAAAAACAGCCGGGTCTAGAAAGACAAAAAGCGGATAGGCCATCCGCATGTAACGCATCTGTTCGGCTATGAAGCGGTGCGATAGCCAGTGGTCATGCCACTTCCGTTTAGATGAAGTCCAGAACAGTAGAATGATTGAACTGATGGCTATTAGCTCGAGCAAAAGCCATGGGAGATTATTATGGTGTGACACCCAAAGCTCTATTGAGCCGGCTACGGCCGCAAACACAGCGAGTGCCGACAGTAAATATAGAATCCAACCCGTGTCGCGATGAGCGCCTGCGGCGACGTTAGCGACGGCATCTGACCATGGATGACATACAATTTACAATGAATATAGGGAATCAGGTTTATACCATTCCTTTTGAGCTAAAACTCAACAAATTTGAACTGGAACGCTATCCGGGCTCTCAAAGTCCCTCTTCCTTTGCGAGTGATATTGTACTCATTGACAAGAATGCAGCGGAAGAAAGACCTTTCCGTATTTTCATGAACAATGTATTGGATTACAAAGGGTATCGGTTTTATCAATCCTCATATGATCAGGATGAACAGGGGACAGTCCTCTCGGTAAATCATGATTTCTGGGGAACGCTTATCACATATATAGGCTATACCTTATTATTTGTGTCCCTTACATTATCTCTTTTTACTCCAAATACGCGGTTTGCCCGGCTAACCAAACAAATGAATGAAGTGCATGCACAGAGAAAGAAGATAGCAGTATCTGTAATATTCTTGCTTTCATTCCTGTTTTTTACAGATAATGCAAATGCTCAAACGGGAGCAACTAAAATTGATAAAGATTTTGCAGAATCATTCGGTAAACTATTGGTTCAAAACAAAGACGGCAGGATAATCCCATTAAACACGATTGCCAATAATTCACTTGTTAAAATATATAAGAAAACGTCCTTTGAAAAGATGAACGCCGACCAGGTATTCCTGGGAATGCTGATCATGCCGGATGTTTGGCAAAACAAACCAATGATTAAAATTTATGAAGCTGATGTTCAGAAACTCATTGGAATCAAAGATAATTTTGCCAGTTACAATGACTTTTTTGACGAAAGGGGCATTTATAAATTGAAAAGTGAAGTTGACAGGATTTATGCCATGTCCCCTGCCCTGCGATCAAAAATTGATAAGGAAATTATCAATGTAGATGAAAGGGTTAATGTAAGCAATATGGTATATAACGGATCTTTATTCCGGGTATACCCTATTCCTGACAATAAGGAAAACACCTGGGTTTCACTTGCAAAGATCCGGATAAAAGATACTGTTGCAACAAACAGAACCACCTATCTTGACAATATAAGAGAAACCATTAGTAAAAGCATAACCACAGGAAATTATCAGAAAGCTGAAGAGGTTTTGTCAGAAATCAAGGAACATCAGCAAAAATATGGGAAGGCTATCATACCCTCCAATACTAAATTGAAACTGGAGATCTTTTACAATAAGTTTAATATTTTTAAACGGCTTTTCCCGATTTACATGACCATAGGCCTTATCCTTTTGGGATTGTTTATCATTCAATTGTTTAAACCCAGTCTTGAGTTCAAAAAAATAATCAGGGTATTCTATATGCTTCTCATGGCAGCCTTTGTTTTTCAAACATTCGGATTAGGGCTACGATGGTATATTTCCGGACATGCCCCCTGGAGTGATGGATATGAATCCATGATATATATTGCATGGGCCACGATGCTTGCAGGATTTATTTTCTATAAAAAATCTCCAATGACATTATCGGCAACCACCATTTTGGCGGGGATTACACTGCTTACAGCACACATGAGCTGGTTGAATCCTGAAATTACTAACCTTGTCCCTGTATTGAAATCGTATTGGCTTACATTCCATGTGGCAACCATTACCGCTAGTTATGGGTTCTTTGGACTGGCTTCAATGATAGGAATTATTAATCTTGTAATTATGATTTTCAGGAATCAGGCCAACCATGAGAGAATTAATCTGAAATTGAAAGAATTAACCATTATAATTGAAATGTCGCTTATGGTTGGATTGATATTATTGGTTATTGGCAACTTCCTTGGAGGAATTTGGGCCAATGAATCCTGGGGACGATACTGGGGTTGGGATCCAAAGGAAACCTGGTCGCTTGTTACAATTATTGTTTATACATTCATCCTTCATATGCGGCTGATTCCAGGAATGAGGAACCTTTTTTCAATAAACTTTATGGCTCATATTGGATTTGGTGCGGTATTGATGACATATTTTGGAGTAAATTATTACCTGTCAGGATTACACTCTTATGCGCAGGGGGATCCGGTTCCTGTTCCATCTTTTATATATTATATGATTGGAGGAATAACTATAATAAGTGTTTTAGCTGTTATTAATGATATCAATTTGAAAAATAAGCTGGAAGTCCAGGGTGAGCTAACAGATGAGTCTGATGATTAAAATTTACCTGATCCGGTTAATAAATAAATTATAACTGAGTGTATGTCAAATATTTGTCTGATACATGTCATATTTCAATATTTGAAAAACTCGTATATTTAAGGATATTTTATATCCTCGGATGAGATATTATTATATATTAAGAAAGTAAAAAAATGAAAGTCGCCAGTCAAACTCTAAGTTACCTGCTGCCGATTTTATATCTGGCTGTTATATATATTTATTATATAATATTTACCGGAAAGAAAAAGAGCTGGACGCACAAGACAACCCTGTTTTTAGGGATTCTGCTGATTATTCACGGTACAGATATAGGCTTAAGGCATGCAGTTCTGAAATCAATCCCACTATCAACGATTCATGATGCATTAAGCTTTTTAGCCTTTTCAATTTTATTTGTGTACATGATCATTGAACTAAGGTTGAAAATCCGGGGCTCAGGTATCTTTATCCTTTTCTTTGCTTTTATCCTTGAATTAATATCGTCATTTAACTTGTCATGGGAGGTAGAAACCAACGAACTTTTAACAAGTCCTACATTTGCCTTACATGCATCACTATCAATAATGGGTTATACTGCGATGTCCTTGTCTACTTTGTATGCCATTATGTATATCATACAAAACCACAACCTTAAAAAACGCAATTTAGGGAAGCTATTTAACCAACTTCCTGCGCTTTCATTCCTTGAGAAAATGAGTATACAATCTGCATTTATAGGAATTATCCTACTTGGAATTGGGTTATTGCTAGGACATATTCAGGCAGAAGCTATTATGGGTGAATTCTGGCCAAATGATATGAAAGTGATCGCAACGGATATAGTATGGGCATTATATCTTACCGGATATATAATTGCCCAGTATCTTAGATTAAATGGAAAGAAGATGGCATATTTGTCAATTGCCGGTTATTTTATCTTAGTAGTTGGAGGATTTATGATTGTTTATATTACAGAAACGTTTCATGAGTTTAATTAAGGATGAGGGATAATCAGGATAGCCATATTGCATTAGGAGTTCTAGGGATTTCCCATAAAACAGCTTCTGTAGAAATAAGGGAACTCGTATCTCTCAATGAGAAAGAACAGAAGGGGATTATAAAAAAGATCACTGAAGATTTTGATGTTAATGGAATTGAGGTTCAGGGCATCCTGATCCTGTCAACCTGTAACCGGACTGAATTCTATATAAGTGCTGAAAAACCAGATATTATTCTTCCTGCTTTAAAGCAAATGCTTGCCACGTATAAGAAATGTCCTTATTACACCGATGGGAATATCACCTATGAGAAATTTGGATCAGAAGCTGTAAGTCATTTTTATAATGTGATTTGCGGTATTGATTCTCAAATTGTTGGGGAAATGCAGATAACAGGCCAGGTGAAAGATTGCTATAACTTTGCCCATCATCTGGATGCTACAGATGCAGTATTGAATAAGCTGTATAATTTTGGGATGCAGGTTAAGAAAAAGGTTAGAAATGAAACCTTTCTTTCTGATGGAACAGTGTCTGTCAGTTTTGCAGGGGTGGAGCTGGCCAGGAAAATATTCGGCGACCTTACCGATAAGCGGATATTGCTGGTTGGAGCAGGGAAAACCGCTGAATTAGCCGCTGTCCACTTCCTTGAAAACAATGTAAAAGCCATCAATGTTGCCAACCGTACCCTGAGCAAAGCTGAAGAACTCGCTGAAAAATTTGGAGGTAAAGCTTTTACCCTTGGTGAGTTGAACGCTGCATTGGAGGAAACCGATATAGTGATCTCTGCAACTTCAAGTGATGATTATGTGATCACCAATAGCATGATGAAAGAAATCATCAGAAAAAAATACTATGAATCCATTTTCCTGATTGACCTGGCCATCCCCAGGGATATAGATCCGAAAATTGAGCACCTTAATAACGTATACCTTTACAACCTGGATGATCTCAATGGGATAGTTGAGCAAAACCTGGAGAAAAGAAGATTGGAAATCCCTAAAGCATCAAAGATTGTGGAGGAATATCTTGATGAGTTTAAAAGCTGGGTATCTACCAATTCAATGGCCACAATCATTAGTAAGCTAAAAAGCCATTTTGAAAAACTTCACCATAATGAAATGACCAGGATGCGAAAGCAGTTTCCTGAAAATGGATACCAGAAGGAACTTGATAACTACACCCAGAATGTGATTAATAAATTGGTGCGCCAACATATGAAATCCCTGAAAAAGAATGCTGGTGATCCGGAAAAATATAAGCAGCACATCGACCTGATATATAATTTGTACGAAATAGACTTAGATAAATAGATATATGCGAACGATCCGCGTTGGAACCAGGGGAAGCAATCTGGCATTATGGCAAGCGACTTATGTAAGAGAGATGCTGGAAAAACTGAATCCAGGAATTAATTTCACACAGGTAATAATTAAAACAGAAGGTGACCTGGATCAAAAATCCTCACTAACCCAGATCGGAGGTCAGGGAATATTTACTAAGGAAATTGAAAGGGCTTTATTGACAGATCAAATAGACGTTGCTGTTCATTCCTTAAAAGACCTTCCTTCAAAAATGCCGGAAGAGCTTGTTTTAGGGGCTGTCCCGGAAAGAGGGCCAGTCGAAGATGTCCTGGTTACTAAAGAAGGCCTCTCACTTGAACAATTACCTGAAAATGCCAGAATCGCTACTGGAAGCATCCGAAGAAAATCACAATTATTAAATATGAGGCCTGATCTATTGATCTCCGATTTACGCGGAAATATAGATACAAGGCTCAGCAAACTCAATGCCCAGAACCTGGATGCTATAATCATGGCTAAGGCAGCCATTATCAGGTTGAATCTTGAGAATGTAAATTTTAAGGAATTTGCTACTGACAATATGATCCCCGCTGTTGGACAGGGAGCTGTAGGGATACAAATTCGTAAGAAAGACAAGGATATTGCAGAAGTTTTACAGTCGATTAACCACCTTGAAACTTTTCACGCTGTGTCTGCTGAAAGAGAATTATTATTTACCCTCGACAGCGGTTGTCAGTTTCCAGTAGGATCATATGCTCGAGTATCTGATAACAAACTAAGCATTCGGGGTTTTGTAGCAAGTGAAGACGGTAAGAAAATAATCCATGATCAGGTAGAGTCCGATATGGAAAATTCTGTTTTAGCCGGGAGGACACTGGCCGAAAAACTATTAAAGCAAGGAGCCAAAACTTTATTGGATAACTTCAGTTCTAAACAAGAGTGATCGGCCCATATTTTTACCTAAAAGAAATACGATTCTGGATTGTAATTAAATTAATGAAATGAGCAACAATTATTTATATATTGATTCAATTAATAAGAAACCGGTAAAACGGACCCCAATATGGATCATGAGGCAGGCAGGCCGCTATTTACCGGAATATATGGATGTAAGAAAAAAACATGATTTTATAACGGTATGTAAAACACCGGAACTGGCTACAGAGGTTACTTTACAACCAATAAGACGGTTCGGTTTTGATGCAGCTATCCTGTTCTCAGACATTTTGGTCATTCCGGAAGCGTTAGGGCAAAACCTTGCATTTCTGGAAAATCATGGCCCAAAACTATCTCCTCAGATCTTACTGGATAAGGATATCGAAAAGTTAAATCTTCAGGATATAGAATCTAAATTATCTTATGTGGGGGATGCCATAAAAATGATAAGTACTGAATTAGGTGGCAAAACTCCATTGATCGGATTTAGTGGATCTCCTTTTACTTTAGCTACTTATATGATAGAAGGTAAACCTACCAGAAATTTCAAATTCATTAAGCAAATGCTGTATCATGATCCACAACGACTTACATCATTGTTGGAAATGCTGACTGAAGCCGTAAGCAGGTACCTGGTCATGCAGATTGAGGCGGGAGTTCAGGCTGTTCAATTATTCGATACCTGGGGAGGAATTTTGCCAGTTCATTTATATGAACCATTTTCAGCCAGGTATATGAAACAAATAGCTGCTAATCTTAAAAAATTTGGTGTTCCGGTAACTTTGTTCAGCAAAGGCGGAATCGAACTGGCCAAACAATTGTCTGACAGCAGCGCAAATATGATCGGTATCGACTGGATGACTGATTTGAAAGAAGCAAAAAATCTGCTGGGCACAAATTTTGCACTTCAGGGGAACCTGGATCCCACAACATTATATGGCAGCCATGACATCATCAGAAAAGAAGTGACCAGGGTACTGGAAGTTTTTGGACCTGATAGCGGGCATGTTTTTAACCTGGGTCATGGTATTTTACCAGACATTCCTGTGGATAACGTATATTTCCTGGTTGATACAGTGCGTGAAATAAGCGAAAAGCTGCATGCTCGAGCAGTTTAATAATTAATAGGATTAAATTATTTTTCAAATATGTTCCAAGATAAAATTTCAGTTGATTTAGACCTTCTTAAGAAATATGACCAGCCGGGTCCACGATATACCAGTTACCCGACTGCTCCTTATTTTCACGAAGGTATTGGCTATGAGGAATATATTACTCATATTTCCCAGGACAACTCTTCTTTAGAAAATTCCGACCTTTCTTTATATTTCCATTTACCATTTTGCGATACACTTTGTTATTTCTGTGGTTGCAATATGATGGTTACCCGGAATTATGATAAGATCGAAACATATATCGATTACATTGAAAAAGAGATCCAGGTCTTAAAACGTCATATTGACGGGAAGAGAAAAATTATTCAGCTCCATTGGGGCGGTGGAACACCAACACATCTGTCACCCGATCAAATACGTAGATTGGGGAATATTATCCATGATAATTTTGATTTTCAAACGAACGCTGAGGTGGGAGTAGAAATAGATCCACGCGAGCTTACTTATGACCACATGAAGGCCCTTAGTGATATGGGATTCAATCGGTGCAGCATGGGTGTTCAGGATTTTGATGCCAAGGTACAGGAAACGGTTAACCGGATCCAACCTGAAGATATAACCCGTCAAACAGTTGATTGGTCAAGGGAGCTTGGTTTTAAGAGTATAAACCTGGACTTGATGTATGGGCTGCCTTTCCAGAAAGTAGATTCTTTTTATGAAACTATTGATAAGGTTTTATCTATGAATCCAGACAGGTTTGCTGTATTTAATTATGCACACCTACCCAGCATAATCAAGCATCAGAAATTAATAAAAGAAGAATGGATTCCTCCAAGAGAAGAAAAACTGCAATTGCTGAAACTGAGTATTGATAAGTTATCTGATGCGGGATATACCTATATTGGAATGGACCATTTCGCAAAGCCTGATGACGAATTGACCATCGCATTGGAGAATGGCACCTTATACAGAAATTTCCAGGGTTATTCAACCCACGCGGGCATTAACCTATTTGCACTGGGGATAACAAGTATAGCCATGCTTTCTGACACTTATATGCAAAATGTTAAAACCCTTAAAGAATACTATACGCTGATTGATCAGGACCAATTACCCATTATGCGCGGGATAATTCTGAATGAGGAAGATATTCTTAGAAGGGATGTGATCACAGAATTAATGTGCAATTTCCGGTTGAGCAAGAAAAAGATTGAAACAAAATACAACATCAATTTTGATGTTCATTTTAAGGATGCTTTGGAAGAACTTCAATCGTTGCAGGATGATGGTCTTATTGAACTGGAAAGCGATAAATTGTCGGTTACAAATGGCGGCCGATTGTTGATTAGAAATATTGCCATGAAATTTGATGAGTATCTAATGAAAAAAGAAAAGGATAAACCACAATTTTCAAGAACCGTATAAATTTTTTGATATGTTTACACCGTATTATAGACCCCGAAGGTTAAGAAGAAACGACGCCATTCGAAACCTGGTTAGAGAAACCACCTTGACAGTTAATGATTTGATCCTGCCATTATTTGTGGTTGAAGGAAAAAACGTCAGGAACCCTATCAGTTCTATGCCAGGTAATGATCAACTATCCATTGACCTTCTTATCAAGGAAGTAAGAGACGCCTACTCACTGGGTGTTCAGGCCATAATATTATTTGGTATTCCGGACCATAAGGATGCTACCGGTAGTGATGCGGTAAATGACCAGGGCATCATCCAACGGGCTGTTTCAGCTGTAAAGGAAGCTGTTCCTGAAATGTACGTTATTACTGATGTCTGTTTCTGTGAATATACGGATCACGGCCATTGCGGAGCCATAAAAGATGGCGGAGTTGACAATGACACTACTCTTCAAATGCTTTCCGACCAGGTAGTGACACATGCCAGAGCCGGGGCAGATATGGTAGCCCCTTCAGGGATGATGGATGGTATGGTTGGGGCCATCAGAAAAGGCCTGGATGATAACAATTTTGAAAATATCCCTGTCATGAGCTATGCCGCAAAATACGCATCAGGTTTTTACGGCCCGTTCAGGGAAGCCGCAGAATCAACGCCGCAATTTGGAGACCGCAGAGCTTATCAGATGGATCCGGCAAATACCAGGGAGGCGATGTATGAAGTGGAATTAGATATAAATGAAGGCGCTGATATCATTATGGTGAAGCCGGCGCTTGCCTATCTCGATATTATTTACAAAGTGAAATCACAAATTAACCTTCCGGTAGCTGCTTACAATGTGAGTGGTGAATTTTCCATGGTAAAGGCGGCAGCCAAGCTGGGTTGGATTGATGAACAGAAAGTGGCCATGGAGATGCTTACATCCATAAAGAGAGCCGGTGCAGATCTTATACTGACTTATTATGCTAAGGATGCAGCCAGATGGCTTAATGAATAAAAATATTAGACTTTATAAATGAAAAATCCCGCCTGCATCTAGTAGGCGGGATTTTTTTATGTCTTTAATTGATTAAAATTAATCGTGATATCCTGTCGCGTATTCTGATAATTCTTCCATAGTCTTTCTGGACGTCGCGGGAAAATCAGGACTTCCTCCTACACCCTCAGGATCTTTATGGCATCGATAACATACATAATCAAGTGTAACACCAGTAGATCCATTAGCTAATGTACCATCCTCATTGAACATTTCCCCATCGGCATCCACGTTGATCTTAAAGATATGTGTCATTATATCAGCCTGATACTTAGTACGGGCAACAGCAGTCTTCGATGCATATGGCATATGACATGTCTCACAATCCGCTACACCCCGGTGGTCCTGACCATTAACGATCTCCGTATGACAATCTGTACACGTCTTTGTTATTCCACCCATCTGACCATGCTTAGTGGTTTTATGAGGATCGTGGCAATCATTACAACTCAATACACTGTGACCGGCAGCAATCATCTCATCGTATTGTTCATGATGCTTGATAAATCCACCGCTTGCGGCGATGGTATGGTCCTCATTTCGATAATGGCAGGATCCACATAATTCTGAAGACCGGTCTAATACGATATCATCTTTCGATTTGGTATATTGATGTATTGCACCTTCTCCATGGCAGGCCTCACATTGTATTCCAGTTGCATAAAATTCACCGGCCATTCCATCCAGATCATCTTGTGGATCACCTCCATCATCAACACTTACCCAACCAGTTGTATGACATCTACCGCAATCATACATTTTTGTGCCAGGCGCTCCTCATCCGCATGATAGGCAACTGCCTCCTGTGTCTCAAAGTTCCATTGCACATCATCGCCTGTAACGATATATCCATTAGAGTCAATGTATCGCGCTTTCCAATAGTACCCACCGATCACATAGGTCAGATTATCCCATGTATAGCCTGAAGGTGTATAATCCAGTATTGTAAACGGATATTCCGGTGGCTTCCCTCCTTCAACTTTCATAAGTTTGTACGGATGCCCTGTCGTAATAAATGAATTATATATATCCGTATGACAAACTGCACATTCTGCAGAGCCTATGTACGCCTGCGGTGGTGGTTGCTCTATCTCCGGTAATTCAAGCCCAATCTGGTCAGATGTACAACTCCATCCTATTAAACCCATGAAAAGTATCATTCCCGCAGATCTAAAAATTAATAATATCTTATTTCCCATGATTTTAATTTTGAATTAAATTTCCTGATATTTTAAATGTACAATTACGGTCCTTATTGGCCGGTTTAGGCCATTTATCAACCCTGATTGGACATAAACAAAAATATTCCTTTAGGAAATTATATTGAAGTGCATCGTCATGATATTATTCATCTAAGAAAATTTTGTTTTTCAGTTTAACAATGGGCTATATCAAAAAAAAGATAATCTATGTCACCTTTTTTTTGATATAGTCCCCAGGAAAAAGCTGAAAGATTCATCTCAAAAAGACCATAAGATCATACCTTAAACATTGCCTGAAATAAGGGACAGTGGTAGCTTTATACTGGAAAAATTATAATGTAATTCTTAAAGAACTTTTTAATTAACAAATAATAAAAATTATGAGAAAGCGAATTTTTTTGAATTGTTTAATCGCAGCCAGTTTTGTGATTGGATTGGCCTTCATGTCAGGCTGCGAAGGTCCCGAAGGGCCAGCAGGACCAGCTGGTGCTAATGGTACGGACGGTGTAGATGGTGTGGATGGTACGGATGGTACAGATGGTGTGGATGGCAATGTATCATGCTTACAATGTCACTCAGCTGAAACACCACAAATTATTTTAGAGCAGTTTAATCAATCAGTTCACGCTGCCGGACAGATAGCTGTTGACTATGCAGGAGGACGTTCAGGGTGTGCACAATGTCACTCAAGCGAAGGATTCATTGAATTTGCACGGACAGGTGAGGTTGAGGAAAACATTTCTGCGCCAAGTGCCTGGGAGTGCAAAACATGTCACTCGATCCATGAAACCTTTGAGCAGACAGACTATGCCCTGAGGCTTGCTGATCCTATTAACTTTATCTTTGATTCAACAGCCACAACCTATGACCTTGGCAACAGCAATCTATGTGCGAACTGTCACCAGTCAAGAAGGTCAGGTCCATATGACATGGGCGGCGAAATGGTTGACCTTGACGATGATGATATAGATGAAACTGAAGTACCTGATGGTTATTTCTTTATCAACAGTACACATTATGGACCACATCATGGTGCTCAATCCAATGTAATGGTGGGCGTAGGCTTTGCTGAAATTGAAGGAGCATTTAATTATCCTGCAGCAGAATCAGCTAGTCATAATGATGCAGACTTTGGCAGATGTACAGGTTGTCATATGGCAGATTATGGCAATGGAGCCGGTGGACATACCTGGAATCCTGCATTAGATGGATGTAATGTGGCTGAATGCCATGATGGTGGTGCAACTGATTTCAATTTAAACAATGTTCAGACAGAAACTGCAGCACTCCTTGAAGAGCTAAGGGATCTGTTGGTAGCAGAAGGTGTTCTTGAATTTGTAGAAGAAGAGCATTACGAGTTGAATCCTGAAACAGGAGTAATTGAACTGGTGGTCACACCGGAAGGATATGAACCAATTGTTGGATTGCATCCTGTTGAATTTGCTCAGGCCTTCTTTAACTGGATTGGTCTCGAAGAAGACCGAAGCGAAGGTGTACATAACCCGGCTTATTATAAAGCGTTGCTCGAAAATTCAATCGAAGTAATGGAAGGAGCTGCTCTCTGATAAGACTAAAAATAATCTAAAAAAATCCCGCCAGAGCGGGATTTTTTTTTGACTTTACATTAAATAAGCCCTTGTCACGAATTTCAGTTTCAACCAACTCTGGTTCTTCCCGTCAAATAACAGGTTGAAAACATTCCTTATAATATAAAGTGCCGGCAACCCAATTCTTAATATATATTGATTGGCTACCATTAAGCCTGGTTTGATTTTAAGTGATATTTAATGAAGAAAAATACCAGATCGCCAGATTATAACCTATTTCCTTAGTATATCCTGTATTTGAGCGAGAAGCTGGCTTTCGGAAATACTGGTCTATAATAAATGTATATGCTTTTTGTAGTTTTTTACATCTGATCCTGATTCTTATGCTGTCTATCTGAAAGCCTAAAGTCCATTAATTGATAACAATGCACATGTAGAGATCAGCTAATCAGCCTTCGGATTTGGATAGGAATAAGAATATCCCTTCGCCATTAAGAAATTATGATCGTATTTGTTTTTTATTAAGAGTAATATAAAAGAATGCCAATATAGAAGTGTGCACTAACTTGCCGTCTTACTATCCTTTTTAATCAAGTAAATAACCACAAAAATATAGAGATAGTGAATCCAAACGGCTGTTAAAAGAACTATTAATGTATAAGTCATCCATAACGGAGCATCTGTATCGCCTAATCCTCTTCTTTCCTCCAGGACAACAGGTTCACGAACCCTGCCCCAATCCTTTTTCGCAGAACTTTCTACAAAGCCATAATCATCGCTATCTTCAATTCTCGCTATTATGGTCAGATTCCCTTCGGAATCACCAGGTAAGGTAACCGGGAATTCCACCTCACCAACTCCATCTTTTAATTCAACATCACCAATTTTATAAAGGCTAAAGGAGCCCGGAACGTAAAAAGAAAGATCAATACCATCCAAAGGTATCTTTTCAGATGAGGATTGATCTATCTCGTAGGCTTTAGCTGAAATAACTTTAACAGAATCTACTTCCATGAAGGTGATCTCAATGTCAACCTCCATTATTGAAAGTTCTTTCGACGCCTTTTTAAAGTTCTCATTACCATTAAAAGATGCCTTGAAACTATATCCATTTTCATTATTCAAAAGAAGATCAATACCTTCAGTTATTGTAAATGCTGATTCTCCATTCTGATCTGATACTACCTTGCCCAACAGGACCTCTGCAGAATCATTGAAGGTATAAAAATCGATCGGGAGACCCGGTACAGGCATGATCTTTTGGTTTTCACCGGTCCTTGCCCTTACACTGGCTTTCAAATCCTTACCTGTACTTTTTTGATAGCACATAATATCCAAGTAGGTTCTCAATGGCGTATCTTCCTGGGCAAATGTATATTTTCCATTAAGGAGAAATATTAGTAAAGTCAGATGTAGAACAACACTTTTTAAATTTTTAGTATCTATAAAATATTTCATTTTTCAATTATTTATGATCCACTTAATAATTCTGATAATATCATTATTCGGAACATTTCATGTTTCGGATTCATTTGATTCAAAAGATGCAGATTCGGCCAAGGGTATAATTGGAACAAATTTTGAATACAAATAGAAAAACAAACAGAATACAGCTAATCCGGAAAGAGTTAATACCCATTCAATCCATGTCATCGAATACTGAACATATTCAATGCGTGATTCCTGCATGGGGAGCAAAGGGGTTTCAAGTGTAGGGATAATAATTATATATCTTTTTACCCACATTGCCAATACTACGATAAGTGAGGCGAATGAGATACTGTTTATAGATCTGAATGAAGGAACGGCAATAATAATTATGGGCAGCAATACTCCCACAAAAGCGGCGAATATAAACATCCATCCAAATTCATTCAAATTAAATAATTTATATATGAGTTCAAGTTCCCATTTTTCAGAACCATACCAATTGGTTAAATATTCCGCGAATGTAAAATATCCATACAATGCCCCCAATACCAATAAAATTATACCCAGGTACTTGAAATGCTTTTCAACAATAATATCTTCCAGATGGTATAATTTTCGATATACCCACATGGCTACAATTAATACACCTGTTCCTGAAAAAACAGCCGCTACTACAAAATAAGGGGCAAATATTGTGCTATGCCAGCCCGGTCGAAGGGTCATCCCAAATATCCATGACAGAACAGAGTGAACAATTACTGCCAATGGAATAATTATTATTGACATAATGGTCATCCCTCTGTGGATCAGATTGCGCTGTCTGGGCGTATCCTGATAGGAAACTGCAAAAAATTTATACAGGGGTTTTCTCCATTTTCCGACTTTTAAACCGTCATAATCTCTTAAAATGGCAAAATCCTGAATAGTCGCCAGGTATAGAAAAATAATACTTCCTACCAAATAGGTAGTAATGGCTATTACATCCCATGTGATCGGTGATTGGATCCGTCCATACAATACCAGGTGATGAAGTCTATCCAGACGACCCATACATAATAATATATAGATCGGCCCTAAAATAGTGGAAATGACTGTGATCATTTCAGCTATCCGGATAATTGGTTTTCTCCATTCTACTTTTAACAAATACAATATGCCGGATATCAAGGCACCGGCATAACTTATCCCTATATAAAAAATGAAGTTTACTATATAAACACCCCAGAATACATTGTCTCTCATGCCCGTCACATAATGCCCTTCAACATGCTGGATATATAAAGCTGGAAATCCGGCAAGTACGAATACGACCATGATCCAGAATAAAATCTTTTCGAACAAAGATGCGGTTTCTAATTGGGGTGCATATCTCTTTAATGCATTGACTGTCGCAGAATCTATTTTCATCTTGTTTCCTTTTTAATTTCTGATCGACTCACATCATATCTTTGCCGGATCTCATCAGGCAAGTCTTTAAATCCTATCTCAGGATCAAAACTTCTGTTTACTGGAGGAAGATAATAAACACTGGGCCGGGTACCCAATTCTTCCATATACCTATAACCCGCCCTTTCGTATATAATCTGACTGAATCTGACGGTTTCTGTTCCATTGGTAATCAAATCTTCATTTTTATCCCCGTAATAAAGCACGCCATTTGGACAAGCGTCTATACAACCAGGCAGCTTCCCCATCCGGGCCATATCCGGACAGAAATCGCATTTACCAACCGTGCCCACCTTTTGAGGTATCCCCGTTTCAATGGCCCCGTGATGATCTTTAATATCTTCATCATATTCAGGTTCTTTCCAGTTAAACACACGGGAGGAATAGGGACAGGCCGCCATGCAGAATTTGCAGCCAATGCATCTTTCGTTATCAATCAAAACAAGACCATCCTGCCGCTTAAAAGTGGCCCCTACCGGACATACATTGACACAAGATGGACTATTACAATGGAAACATGGTTTAGGAAACCAGTAAGGAGCAGTATCTTCACTATCCTTCATGTAAAATATCTTTATCCATTCATCCTCAAGTGGAAGGTTGTGCATGCGCTGACAAACATCTACACATTTTCGGGCATTCCTGCATTTGGCCAGATCGATCACCATAACATACTCGCGGTTCGGATCCCCTTTACGAGCTTCTTGGTTCGTAACAACATGGACAGATTCATGGATTTGGGAAGCATCAACTTCAACCAACTTACCTTCAGTGGTCATTACGCGCACTTTTTCACCAGATTCTGATTCTTCATTTTTCGAACATGAAGAAAATACGCCTGTGGAAGCAGCGGCTCCCATCCCAATCGATAATCCGTTTTTGAGGAATTTCCTTCTGGAGGGTCCCTTTTTGATTTTTCTAGAATTCATAGGATGATTCTTTAGTATAATAAAAAAATACTCTAAGGCTTATTTTGAGATAATTAAGATAATTCCAAAATAAAAACTACTCTAAATAAATGTATGAAATTTAGTTAGGAATTTCAAACAATTTTTATTGAAAAAGAGGCTATAATTTCAATATAAACCAATAATTGCTAAAAATACTTTTAGAATATTTGGCATTTTTCATATATTAATATAAAGTTAGAAGCTATCCGCAAAACCAATGTAAATAAAAGTTAATGCAACACATTGGAAATAGTAATTTCTCAATAGAATACATTATTACTAAGCATAAGTCCTAAAGTGATGACAATGATATTTATGCTAATTGGTTTGAGGTTTTTAGGAATTCGCTGAGGGTGCAACATTTGGTATATTTTATATAACTCTATTAATTTCAAAAACATATATATAGGAAATTTAATTAGATTTTTATGAAAATTATTTCTAAATTAATTCAGGATTGGTAGCAAAAATTTTCAAGCAATCCCATCCTTTATATTATTCCATTAAAAACATGTGTTTTTCATGGCCAACCCCATTAATGAAAGGAGATCAATCATGACCGGTTCACAAAATCACGATGAAGTTAACAGTAAGCAGATCCTTGAAAAACTAAATAATCTGGAATCCAGAATATCCATGATCGAAGCTAAACTAAGTTATGTTTCAGCACGCGGAGCCTCTGAAAGAGAGGATGATGAAAATGATCGAGAAATCGGAATTAAGAATCACAAAGATTCATCCATTGAATCTAATCTGGTTGAATATGGACTTTCCTGGCTCAGTACTATTGTATTTATATTCGGGATCATATTTTTAATGTCCTATGTCAGAAATATTGGATATCCTGTTCTTGCAGCATTTACAGGTTATCTGGCAGCTACAAGCCTTTTTATATTTACCTATCTATTAAGAAATTCATTATCTCATATAATAAAATTTCTAAATACCAGTGGCTTGCTACTTGTATATATAGTGACTTTAAGATTACATTTTTTCTCTACTGAACCACTCATAAACAGCGAATTTCTATCCATATTCCTATTATCAATTTCCCTGGGGGCTATTGTATGGTATACTTTTCGGCGCCAATCCGAGTTCCTTGCATTTTTATCCTCCTTATTAATTTTAATTTCAGGGATCATCACCGATTCCACATATATCACACTTTCTTTTGTCGCTATAGCAGCCGGATTATCCTTAATCTATTTCATAAAATTTTCCTGGTGGCGTCAATTGATCACTATCATGTTTCTTGTTTATGTAAGCCATTTAGTGTGGTTATTAGGTAATCCATTTATGGGACATACTATGAAATTTGTAGAATCACATCAATACAATATCATATTTTTATTCATATATGGATTAATATATTCATCGACCATAATCATATCAAAGAAGGATAAAATCTCCGACAATGTACTTGGACTAATTTCTATCCTGAATGCCATGAATTTTTCATTGCTCATTTTTCTTTTAACCTTTCTATTCTTTAAAGAGAATTATTCTGTAATTTTTGCCCCTATCGCACTTATATGTTTGGTTTTTTCTGTTTACCTCAAATACCGTAACGCGAGACTATTTGCCCCGGCTTTCTATGCCTGCTTTGGGTTTATGGCTTTAAGTGTATCGATATATGGATTTGCAGGTCTTCCGGATTCATACTATTGGCTCGCTTTGCAAAGTCTGATCGTTGTCTCCATGGCACTCTGGTTCAGATCCAGAATAATTGTTGTAGTCAATACCCTATTATACGTAATTATACTGATCGTCTATCTGATAAGCTCACCATCAATGGATAGCATTAATTTTATTTTTGTAATTGTAGCGCTGTCAACCGCCAGAATATTAAACTGGAAAAAAGACAGATTGACCTTAAAAACTGAAATTTACAGGAATATTTATCTGATCTCGGCTTTTTTTATGGTGTTATATGGGCTTAGCCATGCTTTTCCAACTCAATATGTTACCCTGGCCTGGACGGGAGTAGCTATCATATATCTAGTTTTAAGTATTGTTCTCAAAAATATAAAATACCGCTGGATGGCCTTTATGACTTTAATCTTTACAGGAGGACATTTACTTTTCGTTGATATGGCTAAAATGGATGCTGGATATAAAGTTATTGCATTTCTGGCATTTGCAGCCATAACTATTGGATTAACCTTATATTATACTAAAAGGATTAAAAAGAAATCTTCTCCGGAAGGATAATTCCCTTTTAGGTTGTCATGATAACATGAGCTTTAGTTTCATCTGCATCATTAATTAACATCAGGTTAATTTTATTTGTATTTTTTGAATATTATAGATGTCCATTTATTTTATGTTATATGTGAATTTTTATGACATATATCACTCCATATTAGATATAAATCAACGAGTTAAAATCAATACTGACTTTTTTTTATTTGTAATTTTACTTCAACATTTAATATTAATTTTTTGATATTATGAAATTACCTAAGTCCTATTACAATATGCTTTCCTTTGTAGGAACAGCGTTAGCAGTTATAAGCCTGTCTTTTATAGTATTATTTACTCTTGTTGGATTTTTATTTGCAGACACTAGTTCATATCTCGGCTTATTCACTTTTATTATTTTACCTGTCTTCTTAATCATTGGGTTAATCTTAATACCTATTGGAATGATGGCAGAAGTAAAACGTCGAAAAAAACGTGAATTAGAATATATAGCTAAAGGATGGCCTGTAATAGACCTCAATGTTTCCCGGTACCGAAATGCAATCATGATATTTGGAGTGGGTACTGTTTTTTTTATTTTTCTTACGGCTTTAGGAAGCTATGAAGCATTTCATTATACTGAATCAGTTGAATTCTGTGGAACTGTTTGTCATGAAGTTATGAAACCGGAGCATGTAGCATATAGCAATTCTCCTCATGCCAGAGTTGCTTGCGTGGAATGCCATGTCGGCTCCGGAGCCAATTGGTATATGCGGTCCAAGCTTTCGGGTTTAAGACAGGTTTATGCAGTGCTTACCAATGATTTTTCAAGACCAATCGAAACACCGATTCATGATTTGCGGCCTGCCCGTGAAACTTGTGAAAAATGTCACTGGCCAGAAAAATTTTATGCACGGCAACTTATCAATGAAAAGCATTATTTGACAGATAGCGTGAATACCGAATGGAATATCGGCCTTCAAATGAAGACCGGGCCATCTCACAGTGCCCAAGGACTTTCCGAAGGAATTCACTGGCATATCAATCCTAATGTTAAAATCGAATATATCCCAAAAAGAGATAATAGACAGGACATTCCATGGGTAAGATATACCAACAGGGAAACAAATGAAGAGATCATATATATAGATGAGGATAATATGCTAAGTGAGGAAAAAATGGCAGCTGCGGTTTCCAGAGAAATGGACTGTATGGATTGTCATACCCGGCCGTCACACCACTATTATACGCCAATGGAGTTTGTGGATGACGCCATTACTGCCGGAAAAGTTCCAAAAGATCTTCCCTATATTAAAAAGATTGCGATGGACATATTTGTTGATCCTTTCGATCATACCGATACGGCTTTAATGACCATAGAAAATTCCATACTTAATTTTTATAAGGAAGAAATGCCGGAGGTCTATGAATCCAGGATAGACGATATCAACCAGGCAATCGCAGGCATCATAGATGGTTTCTCCGAAAACATATTCCCGGAAATGCAGGTCAGCTGGGATGCCTATACGGATCATATTGGACATAAAACGTATAATGGATGCTTCCGCTGCCATGACGACAACCATGTAAGTGAATCTGGCCAGGTGATCCGAAAGGATTGTAATATCTGCCATACCATTATATTACAAGGAAAAGTAGGAGAAGAAATGGTAGCCGGATTAAACGATGCACTGGACTTTGTGCATCCAAAAGAACTCGAAGAAGGATGGGATGAAGATCTGTGTGCTGATTGTCACAGATACCTGTATTAATTCAACCATCTTTATCGCTTTTTAAAACAATAAACTTATCCTTCCTTGCCGGAAGAACCTGATTTATTGATAACGCTGCAATGTAAAAGACTTGATCATGCCTGTAATAGATCGATTCTGTTATATTTCTCAATAATACAAACTATCCACATGGCTTTGGATTGATCTCGACATCTTTATAAGCCATAGAACATAACCAGCATTTAAAAACCAATCAAATCAGTACAGCATTCCTGTTTCTATTAATACTATAAATTATTTGGCTTTTTCCGGATAATCAATAACCAGGTTACAAAAAGTTCTAATCCCAAGGATCATACTGTCATCCGTGACAAAGAAATCAGGAGTATGATGAGGATATGCCTCATTAGCATCCATTCCCTTTGGCATACCACCCAAGAAAAAGAACAAGCCAGGTATTTCCTTCTGGTAAAATGAAAAATCTTCCGCCCCGGTTATGGCTTTGCTAAGAATAACATTTTCCTTCCCGGCAGTGAATTCCAGTGTGGGCACCATCAGTTCAGTTAATTCCGGGTCATTATATGTTACAGGATATCCTTTGTTAATCGTTACTTCGGCAATTGCACCCTGACTTGAGGCGATCATAGTTGCGGTTCGTTCTATGTCTTTAAAGATCTTTTCACGCATTCCATCATCAAATGTCCGGATTGTACCTATCATTTCTACTTCTTCCGGTATTATATTATTCCTTACGCCTCCATGAATTGCCCCTACTGTTACAACGGCTGGATCCTGGGTTAATTCAGCCTGTCTGGAAACGGTAGTTTGTAATCCATTTATTATCATCGCTGACGTTACAATGGGATCAATGCCAGCCCAAGGTCTCGAACCATGTGTTTGTTTCCCTTTTACTTTGATTTGGTAAGAATTTGCAGCAGCCATGGTCCCTTCCGGCTTGTAACCGATCTTACCAGCTTCCATGGTAGACCAGATATGCAATCCAAAAATAACATCCACATCAGGATTTTTTAATACACCTTCCTTAACCATAAGCTCAGCACCTCCTTCTTCTCCCTGGGGTGCTCCTTCTTCAGCAGGCTGAAATATAAATTTTATAGTGCCCTTCAAATCATCTTTTATTTCAGAGAGTAGTTTTGCTGTCCCTAACAAGATCGAAACATGCGTGTCATGCCCACAGGCATGCATTACCCCTACTTTTTGGCCATTATATTCAGAAACCTCTTTGGATGCCCATTCAAGGGGAACCCGCTCGGTAACCGGCAACGCATCTATATCGGCCCTCAAACCAATCACCGGACCTGGCTTACCACCTTTCAATATAGCAACAACACCAGTATGTGCAATACCGGTCTGGACTTCGAGCCCAAAGGATTCAAGCTTTTCTGCAATAAAAGCAGCGGTTTTAAATTCACGGTTTGAAAGCTCAGGATATTGATGTAAATGATGACGCCATTCAATAACTGTAGACTCTATCTGTGAAGCTAACTCATCAATTTTCAATTTTTGCTTGTCAGTTTTCTGGGCAAATCCCAGGTTAAATACTGATGCCAATGTGATTAGGAAAAAGATCCGTAATGTATAATATTTCATGCTTTATGGTTTTCTATAAGCCCGCAAAATAGTGAATTGATGTTGTTAATTCCTATTTTTCCAGAAAAAATATAGACATGAGCTAATATTTTCAAACAAGACTGGAAATGAAGTTTTAATGCATATGTATAAATTTTTCGCGCTTTCCGAGACAATGGATTATTAATATATTTTTTTTAGTTTAATCCTGAGATTTAAAGTGATATACCTAATGATTTATATCTATATATATTTCCGATTAGCCAGGAACGTGAGGGAAGGCTCTCTTTCTCCATTTTATATTTGGAGAACTGATTGCATAATTCCTTTTGAAATTTAAAATAATACATTAATTTACCCCTCGTTAGTAATCAAGCACATTTTTTCCTACATGAAAATCAAAGGGCAACACTACAGAACGATTTGGGTAAAGGAAAACGAACCCGAAATCGTTCAGACTATCGATCAGCGATTATTACCATTCAAATTTGAGATTGTCGATCTTAAAACACCTGAGGATTTTGAAACAGCCATTAAGGAAATGATCGTAAGAGGGGCTCCACTCATAGGGGTGACTGCTGCTTATGGCCTTTATTCCGCGACTCTCTCCAAATATTACAGGCACAATATTCAGGAAGTGGCTGAATCTCTAAAAAAAACAAGGCCGACTGCAGTAGACTTATTCAATTCGATTGAAAGAATGACCGAGGCAATAAATGAATCAGCTGATCCCGATGAACAGTCGCGTATTGCTTTATCATTAGCCAATCAGATGGCCGAAGAAAGTATTAACGGGTGCAGAAAAATTGGTGAATATGGATTGGAAATTATCAAACAGATAAGTAAAAAGAAAAAAGGAGAGCCAGTAAACATTTTAACGCATTGTAATGCTGGATGGCTGGCATGTATCGATTATGGTACAGCCACCGCTCCGATGTACCTGGCTCATGAAGAAGGTATTCCAGTTCATGTTTGGGTTGATGAAACGCGTCCAAGAAATCAGGGCAGTCGTCTAACAGCTTATGAACTGGGCGAACACGGTATTCCTCACACTGTAATTGCTGACAATACCGGCGGTCATCTGATGCAACATGGAATGGTCGATATGGTTATTGTGGGCACCGACAGGACTACCAGAACCGGCGATGTGGCCAATAAGATTGGGACCTATCTTAAGGCCCTGGCTGCGAATGACAATAACGTCCCTTTTTATGTGGCCCTGCCATCAAGCACTTTCGATTGGTCGATAAGAAATGGGATAGAAGAAATCCCTATCGAAATGCGGTCTCCAAAAGAAGTAAAATATATAGAAGGCTGGAACGGTACAGAGATCGATGATGTGCTTCTTATGCCATACTCGAGTAAAACAGCTAACTATGGTTTTGATGTCACACCTGGCCGTTTTATAAACGGACTAATTACAGAAAAAGGGATTTGTAGGGCTGATGAAAACAGCATCCTTGAGTTATTCCCGGATAAACGATTATAGCGGTCTTAAGATAAATTAACATGGAAGATGGATATATTAAATTTAAGGCCAAATGGGACCAGGGTCCAGCTCTTCCGTATCGATTTATTAAAGAACTGAATAAATGGCGGGACCTTCTCTACGAGATGAAACTGATCGGTGCCTATAATGATGGAATTGGATATGGAAATATTAGTCAACGATTTGGCAATTCGGATCATTTCATTATATCCGGATCCGGGACAGGAAACCTGGAATCACTTACACCTGATCATTTCTCCCTGGTAACAAATATCGATATTGATCATAATTTGCTTCAGTGCAAAGGTCCAATAATTGCTTCAAGCGAGTCCATGAGTCACGGGATTATTTACAGGGAATGCAATGATATACATGGGGTCATACATATACATAACAAAGACCTGTGGCTAAACCTGTTGGATAAAGTGCCAACCACAAGTGAAAAGGCTGAATATGGTACTCCGGAAATGGCTTACGAAATTATTCGACTATTCAGGGAAACAGACCTGATGGAAAAAAAGATCATTGTGATGAAGGGGCATGAAGAAGGCATTTTTAATTTTGGCGAATCATTGGAAGATGCTGGAAAGATCATAGTTGAATATTTTCAGGAACTAAAATGAAACATTTAAGTTGTTTTACTGAACGTATAAATTACTCGCCCCAAAATACACTCCGTGCTGGTCAGTAATATATCCAAAGCATTAACTACTAGTGGAGCCTAAATGAAAACAAGATCCATCACCAGAATTCTTAAATAATTTTAAATTTTTTGTAACCCCATTAGACAATTGCATTTAATCATGAATCGGAGATATAAGCAAATCATTACAGCTTACCAATCTTCCACTGGTTTTTTCTTTTTCAGGTAAAATGCACGAGTAATATTGAACCCAAGATGAATGTCGCCATCGAAAAAGTTCCCAGTTGTTTCGGTTATAAATGACTTTTCGATCATGGCACGCGAGTTTGAGAAAACGATCTGGAAAACATGACCTCCGGTTTCAATTTCGAGCCCTACTCCAAGGGCATCATAATTCACTTGCTCAGTATTATTATTGAATTGGTAAAAGTATTCCAGTGTCAAAGCCAGTCTTCTGCTTACTTTATATCTCCCCCCAAATCCCAGGGCAAAAATATCATTTCTTTCTTCAGGGGTTCTACCAGGTTACGATGTACCATGTTGGTGTCAGTTGCAGGGAGAGATTCTTGTTGAATTTCCTTGCCAGAATAACCTGGTATGCATAAGATAAACGGGAAGAAAACTGGATCTCCTGCTCCGGATTGGTCGGCTTTAAGGTATTAATGGCCATACTAACAAATCCGGTTGCCGTAAACGGAAAATTTCTGGCACCTTTTGTCTGCTCAACAAACCGGTACTTCAGGAATCCATCATAAGTTTTTTCATAACTGCTCCTTCCAATTCCTATGGTCATGTCATCCGTAAAGGAATATTCCAAACCTAGCCGTATCCAGGCTTCGTCCAGTCCCCAGAAATTATAGGCACCGGAATTCAAACTCCCAAACCGGTGCATGAAAATCACCTCCAATGTACCTGCCCCCCGGGTCTCAACAGAATGCCCGTTAATTATACGTGTACCATTAAATATGGATCGTACCGGCTCCACACTGGGTTCAGAATCCTCTATAAGATTCATCAGGTCTTCCTGAGCAAAAACACCGGTTTGAAAGAAAAGGACAAATATATATAGTACTGGCTTAATCAATCGGTTCATATGTAAATGTTATAGTTACCTCAACTACTTCCGCAATATTATAAAAAACCACTTTGGGTATTTTAATCTTATAATCTTCCAGGGCAATTGAGAATTTTGATTTTATTCCGATTGAACCCTTTTCGATTTTGATCTCTCCATCCACAGTAAGATCATTACTTACTCCATGTATATTTATGGTCCCCTCAGCCCTGGCTTTTTGCCATCCACTACTTTCAACTTGAAATCCTGAAATGATGCCCTTGAAGTTAGCCGCTGGATATTTATCGGATTCCAGGTAATTTTCATTAAAATGTTCCTGCATGAGGGACTTCTCAAATTCAAAGGACTTAATGGGAATAGAAAATACAATCTCACCCGTTGCTAGATCTATGGCACTCTGACCATCAGGATTAGTTGCTTCTATATCTTCCATCGGTGCATCAGAAAAGAAATGCACGGAGGATGCAACGGATTTATACTTTTGGGCCAGAGATTTATTTGAGAATAACAATAGAATCAAAAGGCCTGCAATTCGAATATCTTTCATAACTAAGGATTTATCATTCTAACATATTAATTATCAGGAGCTCCTGCATTTACCCAACATGCGATATCGTCAATATCCTCTTGTGAAAGACGAATACCTGATGAAGATGGAGGCATTGTTCCGTTAGAGGTCCTGGTTTTTATCCTTTCAGCATTCGAGGAGATCTGTTCATACGTTTCCAATGTGGGTTGCTGTCCTCCTGATGCATGACAACCTGGAATGGCACAATTGGTATTTACAATGGGCTCCACTTTGTCCGAAAAAGAAACACCCTCAGAAGGACATTCATTAATGCCATACAAATCCTCGGCATTATCATATGTACATGCGAAAGAAATCAAAACAAGTCCAATTATAACTGCTCTTTTCACGTCAGTTCCTATCTAGTTGTTGGGAGCGCCCTGGTCTACCCAATCCGATATCAATTGAACTTCTGCATCAGGCAGAGGCCCAGCGGGGGGCATGGAACCACTTGATGTTCTGAACTTGATATTACTGGCATTTGCGCTCACATCAGCATAGGTGGCAAATGAAGGGATTCCCTGTTGCGCTCCATGACAATTGGATATCTGACAATTTGTATCAATGATCGGTCTTATCTCACTTGAATAAGATACTTCGGGAACCTCTGTCACAGTAGCCATTTTAGAATCGGTGCAATTATTGGCATCCTTAACTGTTATGGTATAATCGTTTGCCGCGAGACTTGTAAATGTACCATCATTCTGAAAGTTTATTCCATCAATGCTGTACATATATGGAGATGTCCCATTATCCGTGCTTGCTTTAATTTCTCCATTTGATTGCCCTTCAATACTTATGGTTATATTATCTATACTTAGTTCCGGGCCATTCTGGCAGGGATCAGCCTCCTCGGTAGAATCGCTACAGGAATTTAAAACGACAATAATCGCAATCAGGATCCCAATTAGTTTAATTAAATTCTTCTTCATGAGTTTTAATTTTGGTTTAGAATAATTTTATGGTGCATATAAACTGTTGTTTTGATCTTCACAATAATTATGATCAATATCTCATCAGAAATAACCTTAAATATTATCTTTTCAGGGTCGCCGTTTTTCGACATCTGAAATATTTCCAGTTTCAGCGCTTCAGCTTTCATTTCATCTGCCAAGTCGGTATTTATACATAAAATAAACTCCAAGAGTTTGCAAATCGACCTCTCCCCAACCTACCCCGGCGGTAGGGATCTTAATAAACGGTTCCACCTGCAAAGCTCCTTTTCTACCCAATTGGTACTGGTACCCTACCGAGAGATTCACAATTTTAAAGGGATAAACACTCACTTTATCGGTTCCCCAATATTGTGGCAACTCCGGATCTTCCACCTCGTACTCGAAATAATAATCCTCTTTCAGAAGGATATAGGTAGAAGCACCACCAGAGATAAAGAATTGGTGCCTTCCTTTCATCAGGAAATCGTATCTCACATTTAATGGGATATCCAGCATAATACATTCACCATAGGCCTCATCCGCGGCGATGCCCTTTTTCCAATAACGTGGAGGGGCATGGTAATCTTCTCCACGTGCCTCATACTTATTCTTTACCCAGATTATACCTGTATTTAACATAAACCTTCTGGATACCCCGGTTTCAGCCATGAAATTCCAGCGGACACCCGGGGAAACAAAATTGCCAAATCCTACCGTACTGAAATCAGGACTGAATCCCGCTCCAAGTGATAGAGAAATTTTATATCGTTCATCTTCAGGATTATCGATAACAGGCCTTGCCTCAAGCCGGTCCGGATCAGCCAGGACACCAACAGTGGAACCAGGAAATAGAGGGATCAACATACCAGGAATACTATAAGCATAAGACTCAGAATTAATCATATCCTGCTCATTAGTTCCAGACTTGACAAATCCTCCTGACTGGCCTGATTTCTCCAGCTTCTCGTATTTAGGATCACCGTGAATAAGGTTTTCATTTTTAACCGTTTCGGTCGTACTGGCAACAATATCCATCTTCTTAAATGATGATAAGCCTGGCTTCAGACTTTCGTTTTTATCTATCCTCTGACTGAGGATTTCAGAATCAGGTTGTGTCTGTGAATCCATCAATTTATTATGAATGATTTGTGAATTCAGTAGGTGATCATTTCCGGTAGAGGGATTAACTTCCAAATTATCACCCTGATTTACAGCACCAAGCTCTGTGGTTTTACCACCTGAATACCGATCAAGAGAATACCAGCCCAATGGGATTACCACAAGCAAGGCAACCAGGGGCCAGATCTTCTTCAGAAATGAAGAAAGTGAGAAGGCAACAGGCATTTCACTATCCAACAGGGCTTCCATTTTCTTCCAGTCGCCTTCCCTGAACTCAATATCGTAATTTTGAGCTCCTTTCTTAAAGAAATTTTCTAGACTATCCTTGTTTTGATCGTTCATAATCTTCCAGGAAATATTCTTTTAGAATAATTCTCATATTTTTTTTGGCCTTGGCCAGGTTCGATTTAGACGTGCCAACTGAAATATTCAGCATGACCGCTATTTCTTCGTGTTTATATCCTTCTATTACATATAAATTGAACACGGTTCTGTATCCGGGAGACAACTTCCGGATTAGTTCCAGGATCTCATTATAGGAAATATGAGATAATATATCCTCACCGGATGAATGCACCTGCTCTTCAAGCACGTCATTCATCAATTCAATTCTCTTTCTTTTAAAATTATTAATACATGAATTGATCAGGATCTTTCTTAACCATGGGGTAAATGGTTTTGAAAGATCGAATTTTTTAAGGTTCTTGAATATTTTCATAAATGCCTGATTTAGAACTTCAACCGCTTCATCCCTGCTATCTGAATACCTAAGACATATACTTAAGCTATAGGCATAAAAATGCTGGTACAGATCTCTCTGACTTTTTCTGTCATTTTTGATACAACCCTTTATGAGGTTGCGCAACATAAGTGTTTGATCTGATCCCAATCTTTATCTTTTAAAGTATAAGCTTTCTGAAGTTTAAATTTTAAGTTCCAATTACCCATTTCTACAGACAATACAAGGGAAGTCTTCCAATGGTTGCCTCTGAGACATTAAAATTTAGTATCTGGTCTCTAAATAAGATCCGTGCATTCGCATTGTTACTGCGATATTTACCGCTTTTTACCGGGAAGGGGAAATAAGATAATGCAGCCGGTGAATCCAGCTGCATTATCTGTATAGTGTATTTTAATTAATTTTTCTCGAAGGTCAGGATGTCAGTTCCTCCATTACCTCCACTAATATCCTCCAATTCAATCTTACTGGCTGTTATTGTGAGTATATCCCAATCATCATTGAGATCCTCAAAATCATTAGTAAGGTTGAAAAGGATGTTGAAATCCAAATCATCAGGACTGTCATCGCTGCTGTTGCTATCCGAAATACTCCAGGATCCCTCATAGGTATTTGTTCCACTGCTGCTTGTCAACACCCCATTCTCGTTAAATACAAAGTCATAGCCGGAAAAATGATTTGTTTCATCCTTCCCCGAATCGATGAATTTAGTGATTCTCCAATTCCCTGAATTCATGTTATCCTCTATTTGTTCCTTGGAAAGAAGATTCGGATCACTTTCTCCATTATCAGAACAGGAAATCATTCCAAAGCTCAAAACAAACAGGAATATCAATAATCGTTTTATTTTATAATCTTTCATTGTTGTCTGGATTATAGTGTTTATATCACTCTTTTACTTTACATGTGCTCAAGCCAAATGGTGTATACAATGGACAAAAACTCATAAGGCTGGTCAGCACAAAAACTCCTGCAAGAGCAAGCAGTACAATGCCTAAAGTACCTGTAATTACGTTTGTAAAATAAAGTACTGCAACGATAACGGCGATTATCACTCTGATAATCCTGTCTGCATTTCCCATGTTTTTCTTCATCTTTCTTTTTTTTTATGTTAATAAATAATGAATAAGAATGACTATGGCTGTAATTATTCCGATGCATAAAACACACACCGAAACTAATTTTATTGCTTTTTTACCATCCATAGTTCTACAAAGATGGAACAGGGATTTTTAGCAAACAGTGACTGAAGTCACAACTACAAAATTTCTATGCTGCTGGTATGTTGTCTGACCTTACCTTCTCCTTCCAATTTTTTCATAACCCTGCTGATCACTTCCCTGGCAGTTCCCATATCATTGGCGATTTGGCGATGAGATATTTTCAGTGGATTTTTACCAGTTAATTGATGTTTTTTCTTCATATAATCGTACAATCGCTGGTCCATCTTGTTGAATAGTAGATCGCTTATCGTTTCCAGTAATTCGCTGTATCTTAAATTATACAACTGAAAAAAGATTGAATTGAAATCCGGAAATTGACGGATCCAACTGTCAATTTTCTCAACCGGAAGGAGTATTGCCGAAGTGTCTTCCTCGGTAATGGCGTAAACACGACTGGGTTCATTCTTGAGGCTTGCAGAAAATGACATTATACAGGATTCATTGGGCTGTATATAATACAAGAGAAGATCTTTATCTTCGTGCCTCGAAAATACCTTTATTAGCCCTTCGGTCACGATGGGAATTACTTTTACATATTGCCCCGCCCTAAGTATTGTTGATCCGGAGGGTATCTTTTTGAATATTGCCACTGATTCTATTTCTGCAATCAGATCATCGCTTAGATGCGGAAGAAGATGTGACATTTTTGATTTATCAATCATCATTACTTTTTTACTTTAACATATATCTAAGTTAATAGATTGCTTGGAAAAAATCAGGTGAACGCTGAAGTTTTAAATCCGGTTATTGAAATCCAAAAATATATCTTGCTGATATTTTACTAGCTATAAAAAGGAATGCAGCACTACTTTTCATTTACAAACCAACTCAAAATGATGTAAATTTTATTTGCCCCTTAAATCTTACGCACTGTCCAATCACTGATCTCCGGGGGTGTTAAAAAAATTAAAAAGTCAATCAGATTGAATAAACAGAGCCGACCCAGATTTCACTCGAAATTTTCAGATAAGGCAACCTTTTCAGGAGATCACTTGTATTGGGAGTAGCCGGATAATCTGGAATGGATACATCTCCGGTTGTTTTTCTCTATGATTACCAGATCTTCTTCTGGAAAATATTTTAAATATATTATAACCTAAACTTTACTATTATGAAAAGATGGATCATACCACTTCAGACTAAGATCTTACCCGTATTTTTTGGGATTATTATCTTAGGTGGTTGCAACAATGATGAAAGCGCAGACCCGCCTGATCCTGCCAGTATCAATAAAACCTCAGGTGATTACCTTGCGGATGGGAACAACCAGAGTTTGTATATATTCACACTGGATGTGAATGGATTAAACAATTGTTCGGGTAACTGTCTGGATCTCTGGCCAGTATTCTACGAAGAGAATGTAAATCTTGGTCCCGGCCTCAGCTCAGAGGATTTCGGAGAAATTACGCTACCCGACGGGGCAAAACAGATCACCTATCTTGGCTGGCCACTATACTATTATTCTCCCGCCGGAGATGGAAATCTGGAAGCCCCTGGCTCTACTTCAGGAGATGGAGTAAACGGTGTTTGGTTTCTGGCCAAGGAATACTCAGTAATGCTGTCAAACGCACAATTGAAAGGACTGGATGGAAAAAATTACAAAGATGATTATACAGAAGGCGATGGTATTTCTCAGTTTTTTGTCGATGGAGAGGGAAGGACACTTTATGCATTCATAAAAGACTTTAAGGATCAGAATAATTTTACAGCGCCTGATTTTAGCAATGATGGTGTTTGGCCGATCTTTCATGATGAATTAAAGGCATTACCCAGTTCCTTAAATGCATCCGATTTTGGAGAGATCGATGTTTTCGGTGAAATGCAACTTACATACAAGGGATGGCCTTTGTATTATTTCGGCCAGGATGAAGATCGGGGAGAAACAAAAGGGGTAAGTGTACCAGCTCCAGGGATCTGGCCAATTGTAAACCTGAATACGAATTCTGCATCATTAGCACCCACTGTAAATTTGTCGGAAGATGAAGTGCTCGGAAATATTCTGGTCGATGCGCAGGGAAGGTCTTTGTATTTCTTTACTCGGGATGTTAACGGGGAAAACCACTGTTCCGGTACATGTGAATCATTCTGGCCCATTTTCTATGAGGAAGAGATCATCCTTAAAGAAGGAAGCATTTTGGAGAAATCTGATTTTGGGACCATTACTTTATCGGATGGTGTAACTAAACAAAATACATACAAAGGATGGCCTTTGTACTATTATTCCCCAGCTGGTGATGGTATGGTAGAGGATCCGGGGGAAACGTCGGGTGAAGGAGTAAACAGTGTTTGGTTTATTGCAAAGCCTGATTACAGCCTAATGATCGCCGACGATCAATTGATTGGGAATGATGAGAAAAATTATACCAGTGATTATAATGAGGGAGATGAGATCACAAAGTATTTCGTCGATTCCATGGGTAGAACATTGTATATATGGGTAAATGATTCAAAAGATACGAATAACTTTACTGCTCCGGATTTCAGTAACAACAGCGTATGGCCCATATTTTATACTGAGATATCAAATGTTCCATCAGGAATGAATATTGAGGATTTTGGTGAAATAATGGTGTATGGCGAAAAGCAACTTACCTTTAAAGGATGGCCGGTGTATTATTTCGGCCAGGATCAAAACAGGGGAGAAACAAAAGGAGTTAGTGTACCTGTGCCGGGAATTTGGCCAATTATTAATAGCGATACACAAGCTGCTTTGTAACAGAAATATAGTTTGAATTCAAAGAAAGCACAGGAGTTCATTTTCCTGTGCTTTTTTTGAACTATATAATCTAATCTTGGAATGAAATGAAATTCGTGCATATCACTACCATTTTCATACACATACCACAATTCGTCTTTTGTGAGTTTAGTAATATTATAGTCTGATGCTGAAACGGTTTCATATCTGGTTTCATAGCTTTTATTGTTGGTTTAACTTAAATATTTACGATAATTTTCGAATTTTATTATATACCAGGATAGCTGTTACAATGAAGCTATTATTTTAAAAATATCCAACAGAGTTGCTAAGGCATTTTTTTTAAAATTTTCTCCTAAATATTAATATTTAATTCTTTTTAAAAAATTATTTGTGGGCTAAAAAACAATACAAACTTATGGGAACCTTCTGATGTTCAAATTTGCTATTTACTTGACACTTAAAACTACAGAACCTTAAGCAGGCATGATGTTAGGGATAAAAAAACGGAACAAAAACGGGCATTCTAGAAAATAATCTTAATTTTATATGATCAGTAATTGACCATTTTTATTCTTATGAAATACTACCTGATTATTTTTTTGTAATGATTTTAAATTCTGCGTTGTTTTTCTCAGGAATCGATACAAAATTATTATACTGCTTACATCCTAACTCCTGCCCCATCTCCATCACCAAGGATAAATGGGCCGAAGGTGTATGGCGTGAGGCCGGGAAATCCAGTAATCTACAGGATTCCGTGTACAGGTGAACGCCCCATAATGTTCAATATTAACAACCTTCCTGAAGGCTTAACACTTGATAGCGAAAAAGGAATTATTACAGGTAATATTCCTGAGGCGGGAACCTATGAATTGGAAATATGCGCTAAAAATGCAAAGGGAGATTTTTGCAGGGATCTAAAAATAATAGTAGGTGATAAACTTGCCCTGACCCCACCAATGGGCTGGAATAGCTGGTATATACACTATGACAGGATAAGTGATAAATTAATGCGACAGGCTGCTGATCAGATGATCGCAGCGGGGATGGCAGATTACGGATATCAATATGTGAATATCGATGATTGCTGGATGATAAAAGTGAATTCCAAAGATCAGGAAATAGGTGGGGAAACGCGGGAAAAAGATGGTACTATAAAAACCAATGCAAGGTTCCCCGACATGAATTCAATGACAGACTATATCCATTCAAAAGGATTGAAAGCAGGAATTTATATTTCTCCTGGTCCAAGTACCTGTGCTGGCTATGAAGGAAGCTATAACCGTGAGCAACTTGATGCGGAAACTTTCGCTGACTGGGGATTTGATTTCCTTAAATATGACTGGTGCAGTTACAGGAAAAAAGCAGGTGGCAAAACACTTGAGCATCTTAAAAAACCATATCAGAAGATGTGGAATATACTGACCACTCTTGACCGGGATATCGTATTAAATCTTTGCCAATACGGTATGGGAGATGTCTGGAAATGGGGTGCTGAAGTAGGCAATTGCTGGCGGACAACCGGAGACCTGGGACTCGAAGAGCGTAAAGGACTACCTGGCTTTTATTCGATTGGCATGAGGAATGCTGAACATTGGGCTTATGCAAAACCTGGTGGATGGAATGATCCGGACTATATTTTAATTGGATGGGTGGGCGATGCTCACAATATGGCCGAAGGTACACCAACTGACCTTACACCCTATGAACAATATTCCTATATGTCAATGTGGAGCCTGATGGCCGCACCTTTGATCTTCAGTGGAGATATGGCGAAGCTTGATCCTTTTACACTGAATGTACTCTGTAATCATGAAGTTATTGAAGTGAACCAGGACCCCCTTGGTAAACAAGCTAAAATTATTCGTAAGTCTGAAACCGAATTTGTACTTGCTAAGGAATTGGAAGATGGTTCAATTGCTGTAGGACTATTCAATTTAAAAGATGAAGAATCTTCTTTAGCCATTAGCTGGGATGAACTGATTATCTCTGGAAAAAATATCATTCGCGATTTATGGAGACAGGAGGAAATCGGCACTTATAACCATTCATTCGCAACTCAAGTGGCACCACATGGAGTGATGATGTTACGATTCTGGCCGGAACCCTGAATCTGAAAAACAGAAGCTCTCTTTAATAAAATTTGTATCTTTCATTTTATTTAGAAAGGTGCTGATTCACATATGATTTTTTACTTTTTATTTTTTGTTCTATTCTTTCCACCAGTAATTTCATTTCTGCTATTCTCTATCATGTTTTACCAGGAGATGGAATGGACCGCATTCAGGAAATCATCAGGCATAGTAATAATGTTCCTCATTTCAGCCTTCTGCCCCACCTGCAATGGATGGATCTCCATAAGCTGGCGGAGGCAAGCCCATTCCTGCTATATTCATTAGAAGAATTCCAAAAACGGCTATTCCTCTCAGGATATCAATTGAAACAATGCGTTTGGTCACCTCGACGGATGTAAAAAGGGGTTCTTTATAACCTTCCATTATTGTAGTTTTAAGTGTAGTTTATTGGTGAAAAACCTGACAAGATATCAAAAAAAACATATTTACAATCTGGAGGGGTTTAATATCAAAGCAAAATTTTATCAGTAGTCTAAATAAAATCAAAACTGCTTTAGTGGGAATTTCTACATTTTGCTAACATTCTTCATATTCTTTTTATAAATTCAATCCTCGATTATCAAAATATTTTTTATAAGAGGAAATTTTTTACCATTAATCACACTAATAATGAATACATCAAGAAGAGATTTTTTGAAGCGAAGTGCGCTTACTGTGGCAGGAACTTCGGTATTGACCAATTCTTTGTTCTCCTGCGGCTCGGCACAAGCTAAAGAAGTTGTAGCCGTACAATTATA
Source organism: uncultured Cytophagales bacterium (assembly GCA_942491935.1). Taxonomy (GTDB): domain Bacteria; phylum Bacteroidota; class Bacteroidia; order Cytophagales; family Cyclobacteriaceae; genus JAGTVG01. The sequence continues at coordinate 110,031 of CALOCZ010000028.1, read as the reverse complement.
TTGTGTAAGAGAAGACATGCAGAGCGATCCATTGGGAACTCTTACAAAACTGGCAGAAATGGGATACAAACATGTAGAACATGCGAACTATGAAGACCGTAAATTCTATGGATATACTGCACCTGAATTTAAAAATGTACTTGCAGACCTGGGTTTAAAAATGCCAAGCGGACATACAGTTCTTGGAAAAAAACATTGGGATGCAAACAAGAATGATTTTACAGATGAGTGGAAATATACTGTTGAAGATGCAGCTACCATGGAACAAAAATTTGTTGTGAGTCCATGGTTGGATGAAAGTTACTGGAGCTCCTATGATGCTTTAATGGGATTTCTGGAGGTTTTCAACAAATGCGGAGAATTATGTCAGCAGTCGGGGATGAAATTCGGATATCACAACCATGATTTTGAATTCAGTGAAATACTTAATGGAGAAGTAATGTTTGATCTTATGTTAGAGAATACTGATCCTGATAAAGTTGGCATTCAGTTGGATGTGGGAAACATGTATATAGCCGGAGCGAAAGCCAAGGATATTATCATGAAATATCCTGGTCGCTTTGAGACCATCCATGTTAAAGATATGATAGAAAGTGAATCTGAAGAAGGACATGGATTTGAGAGTACTATTATAGGTAAAGGCCTGATTGGCACAAAAGAAGTTACAGATATGAGTAGAGATCAGGGAACCTGGTTATTTATCATAGAACAGGAATCATATCAGGGGAAAAGTCCATTGGATTGTATGAAAGAAGACCTTGACATTATAAATCAATGGGGATACGTCTAGCATTCTTAAGATATCATCTATTACCAAATTACAGACAGAAAGCCCTGAAGGAGAACATGTTTTTCTTTGGGGCATTTGTTACATCCTACAAGATTGATTGATCGTTGCAGATGTTTATTGCAGTATCAAAGGCTCAACTATCAGGGTTGGATGTCAGGTTCTGTAATATATTCCATAAAACATTTGCCATTCTTCAGATAAGCCCTGCAAAAGGCATCAAGTTTCTTAAAGGCGGCACTGCCTTGTGTCCCAACTTGTTCACCAGGTTCTGGCTTTATGCCCCATACAACTCTTGCAGCAGCATTTGGGGGATAATCTTCAGTTTCCTGGGGAAGATAAAAACACCTAAAGTTAGCAGTATTCTTGACAATTTCCGCTGTGAACCTTTCTTCATTAACTGAATTTGTACTAACAGTATAATATTTATTGTCAAAAGACTCGATCATATAACCCGCTTCAATAAATTGATTGATCACGTCATTTAAAAAGTATTCGTTTACAAGCGAATCATGTACGATCTTGATCAAATTAGTTGAACTAGGTTTTTTCTCATATTTAACTTTCTTGAATTCGCCTTTTGTCAGTTTGTTTACTTTTTTATCCGGATCATCCTGGAGGATATACTCAACAGATTCCTTGTCTTCCTGTACTATTCTAACTGAGATTGTGCTTTTATCTTGTAAAACGATCATATCCTGTGCCCAAACCATTAATGGCATCAGCATACAGGTAAGAAGATATAGTCCTTTCATACTTCGTGATTTATTTTATTTATTCTTAGATCGTTTAAACAAGATAACATTTTAAAAGGATTTATACATAGCTGAGAATAAATTGTTTTTAAAATATATTGTCAGAAGCAATGTATTATTTAATGCAAATTATTTATTTATATTCACGATAAATCCCTATAGAATGTTTAAAGTAACTTGACTCAATACCCTTGGCTAGAAAGATAAAGATCTTATTCCTTTCCCCATATCCCTACGATGAAGTTGCCTCTCAGCGTTTCCGGTTTGAACAATATTTTAGCGTGCTTGACAAGAATAATTTCAAGATCAGTCAGAAATCTTTTTACAATAAAAAGACCTACAAAATATTATATTTACGAAAGAAATACGCTCGAAAACTAACAGGTATAATATGGGGATTTTTAAAGAGAAACGTACATGTCTTGTATGCCCTATCGGCAGATTATGTATTTATTCATAGGGAAATAACTCCTCTTGGCCCTCCGGTTTTTGAATGGATCATAGCAAAAATCATGGGTAAAAAGATTATTTATGATTTTGACGATGCCATCTGGCTGCAAAACACTTCGGAAGAAAACATTTTCATTTCAAAGTTGAAATATCATCAAAAATTTTTCAAAATATGCAAATGGAGTTATAAGATCAGTTGTTGTAATGAATACCTTGCAACCAATGCCAGGAAAAAGAATCCACAGGTTTTTATTATCCCAACAACCATTGATACTGAAATATGGAATCCTATCAAAAAAAATAGTAATGAATATAAGTTGATCCTGGGCTGGACAGGAACACATTCTACTTTACCTTATCTGACTTCAATAAAATCCGTTCTTGAAAGTGTTATAAAAAAGCATCCACAGATAAGTATTCGAATTATTTGTAATAAAAACCCAGATTGGACTTTGCCCAACCTTGAGTTTATCTCATGGAATAAATCTACAGAAATAGAAGACCTGGCAGGTATCGACATCGGATTGATGCCATTACCTTCCAGTCCCTGGACTCAGGGCAAATGTGGGTTTAAGATTCTGCAATACTTTGCATTGGGGATACCCGCTCTCGCTTCCCCGGTAGGTGTCAATACCAATTTAATAAAGCATGGAGATAACGGATATTTGTGTGCCCATGAAGAAGCATGGATTGAGAGTATAGAATTATTGATAAATTCAAGAGAATTAAGGGACCGAATAGGTAAAAATGGCCGAAATACTCTGATCAGCAATTATTCACTGGAAGTAAATGCCACAAATTTCCTGGGTCTTTTTGTATAGGAATACAAAATGAACATAGCTATTAGGTAAAACGGCATCATAGGAATTTTATACCTTACCAGTGTGCCGAAATTATAGGTTGACAATCCGATGGCAAAAGCAAAGGTAATGGAGAAGATAAGGCAAAAAACTACTATTGGATTTGAAAACAAAACCGCAATTCTTTTTTTAAGAATAATATTTACAATTACGACAACAGTAAAAATTAAAAGCAACAGACTTTCAACAGCTGCAAAAAACATGACAAGATTTTTAGCTTCCCATAAATAAGGCCGGAAAAGTGTAACCCAAATGGCAGCAGGGGTTTTTCTTAATATTCCACTTGCCGAGTAGTCAAAATCTCCAAGGGTATACCCGGACCCTTCCTGTTTTTCGCTCACATAACTCAACCAGCGGGCAGTTGATTCAGCTGTATATGAAAGCCTTTCCAATTTATATCTGTGATTTTCCTCGCCAATGAATTTGACAGAATAATATCCACCAAAAACCAACAATACTATTGTAAATGGAAGGATCATTGTCTTTAAAACCAGGTTTCTGATTTTACCAATTTTTGCCATGTAGAACCAGATCATTAAAGCTGGGACGAGACATAAAAGAATATATATCTTAATTTCATATATCATGAAAAACGAAAAACCCAGCAAAACAGATCCCAATAGAAAATTCCTCTTAAACATAAAGATCTCTGCAAAAGCATACACGGCCCAACCTAGTGCCCCAAGGGTTATTGTATCCTTCAAAATACCTGAACCCCAGAAGAAGACAGAAGGGATAAAAAATATAGCAATGGCCAATTGTAAATGCATCTTCGGCAACATTCGATAAAATACCATATACATTGCCCATAATCCGCTGAAGCTAAATACTGCAAATAATATAGCTGTTGCGGAATAGGTATGAAATGTAAATAAATCAAAAAAGCTGGCAACCCGGACTACAAAATAAGAAGGCAGATCGTTATAATAAATGATTTCAGAGGCGTATTCAAAAGTTTCCGGGTTATACTCGCCATTCGCAAACATCAATTGTAAAGCTTTGGCCGGTGAGTCCCAGAATGCTTCCCAGATATATTTTGATCCCTTGTCAAAGTAATTGAAGGTATCCCCCCCCTCATAATAAAATTGATATATTAGACCGAGACTGATCGCACCAATTATCTTTAAAGATAAACCCGGAATAAAATACTTTCTGGTTAATTTATCCGCCACATTTCTTCGTATTACTATGGCGAGAACATAGATCAGAATCAGCAATACCGGAGTGACAATAAAATCCTGAAGACTCATTATAGCTCTTTCAATAGTTTTCGTGCCCGTTTATTGGCGGGGTGCTTTTTCTTGGATTCCTTTTTAACCCGCTTGAGGTACTCTTCTGCGGTTTTTTTATCTCCCTCCGAAACAGCAATCTCACTAAGTCCAATAAGGGAATAAAGATAGTATCCGGAATCCGTAGCTCCAACATCCTCAGCAAAATCAATTGTTTTGCTATAATAATATTTTGATTTATCAAAATTGCGCCTTTGCTCATAGATCTGTCCAAGATAAAATGCTGCATATCGTCCTGAAACTTCTTCATAACCAGTATTCCCACTGTCAATTCGTGCAAGTATCAACAATGATTCCAACTCAGTTCTCCGGATCTGACCAGTGGAATATAGCAGCCGGGCATAATATCTGTGAAAAAATGCATTCTGAGGAAAAGTTTCATACAAATATTGCGAGATCTGTAATGCGGCACCCATATCTTTTTCCTCATACGCAAGAATTCTCATCAGAAAATATTGTGCCTCAGTACGTGTATAAAATGCATGTGTTGCAACGGTACGTAGCTGTTCCAATCCCAACTCTTTATCGCCTTTCTTGAAAAAGGCCATAATGGGTTTCAACATGGGGTAATTATCCCTGATCCACACCGTGAAATAATTATATAAACCATCCCCAAAGAGAAGCTCGGGGCTCAGGTAATCTTTATCCTTTATATCATCAAGATATTTTAAAGAGCTTCGGGCAGCGCTTGCAGCTTTCCCCCATTTTTTGCGTTCAGCGTAAAGCCTGCCTTTGAATGCCCAGCCTGCAGACTGGAAAAAAGCCCCTTCTACTTTAAACTGAGGTAATTGGTAGATTAGCTCTGCTTTTAGTATTGCTGTATCAAGATAAGCTTCAAATTTTTCATCATATTGTGTGTTTTCAACATTCACTGCGATCTTCCACCACTCGCTCAGGGCGAGAAGGAAATAGGATAAGGGGTGATTTGGATATTTCTGCTTGATCCAGCGATATTGTTTTTCCGCCTGGGCAAATTGAAAATTGTACATATCATTAATGGCCTGAGTAGCTTCAAGCTGAATATTTATGTCCTCAAGAAGAAGTACCTGTGTGGTATCCTCATCCGGGTTTTTATCAGCCTCTGCTATTAAAGGCAAAAACAGCAACATTAAAGAAATCCACAATAACCGGCTCATTAAATAATTCAGGAGTATCTTAATACTATAACAAATATATTTTTAAAAAATTGAAAGAATACATCAATTCTATAAAGATTAATGACATGATATGGACTTTTTTGTTTTGTTTTACCATAAATATTATTGACTGTTGTCATTACAATGAGCACATCCGAGAATCCACTTAAAGGTATTTTTGAAGAATTCACAGCCATAGATAAACGGCTTTTTTTTGTTTTTCTATGCCTGATAACTTTTTTACTGCTTTATCTCAAGAAAAGTTTCATCGAGAGTCAAATTGCAGCCTTTGAAATTCTGGAACAAAGAGGACAAATGGGGTTTTATCATTTCATTAATGCACTTCAGTATTTCTCAATCCCGATTGTATACTTGTATAAATTCACTGTGATTGCCTTTATCTTATGGGTAGGTTGCTTTATGTTCGGGTATAAAGTGTTTTACTCCAAACTCTGGCAATTGGTCATGTTCGCCGAATGTATTTTTTTCGGCGCTGAATTGCTAAAGATCGGATGGTTTGTATTTATTGAAACGGATCCTGAAATTTGGGATGTAAAGGCTTTTTATCCCTTATCTTTAATTAATCTTTTTGATTACAGGGAAGTGCCGGATGCATGGCATTATCCATTGAAGGCAATAAATATATTCGAGGTCTTATATTGGGCTATTCTGGTATATGGCATTCAATTTCTATCACGTAAGCGATTTGATATATCACTCTACATAGTTCTCTCCTCCTATGTACTGTGGTTTTTCCTCTGGCTGATATTTTTTGTGTTAATTTATAAGTAAAAATAAAGAACATTCATTTATTTTATCCCTCAGAAACTGTCGAAACAAATTTTAGTATTTATCAATAAATTAAAAATATAATTATGAGCACACCACTTGTAAGCATTTTAATGGGAAGCAAATCAGATTTACCTATTATGAAAGGGGCTCCAGAAGTATTGGAAGAATTGGGAATAGGTTATGAACTTACAACCCTTTCAGCCCACAGAACTCCTCATCGAGTGATGAAACTTGCTGAAGGAGCTAAAGACAGGGGCATAAAGGTGATTATAGCAGGGGCAGGAATGGCTGCGCATCTACCAGGAGTCGTAGCTGCGTTTACAACACTACCTATTATAGGTGTTCCCATCAAAGCTGGCAATTCACCTGGTGGTTTAGATGCCGTATTGGCTATTCTACAAATGCCTCCCGGAGTACCCGTTGCAACAGTCGCAATCAATGGATCAAGGAATGCTGGAATTTTAGCAGCCCAGATCATTGGAACAGGTGAGCCTGAAATAGCTGAGAAACTAGCCGAATTCAAAGATAAGATGAGGGAAAAGGTAGAAACACTGGCTGACGAGGTAGAAGAGAAGGGCTACAAAGCTATGCTGTAAGTTTCTTCCTTTCCAAAAAAGATGCAAATATTTAAAGAATTGATCTGGTTCTGATCGTTTTTGATCCGGTGGGAAAGAAAGGTTTTATCAGACCTTATGATTCATTTATAATCGCCAGAACTGTCCGCCCGGCCCTGGCAACTGTCCCTGGTTTTATTTGGATATCAGCATTAGTAGGAAGGAAAACATCAAGCCTGGACCCAAAACGTATAAATCCGAATTCAGCTCCCTGGTCAAGCTTATCACCTTCTTTAACATAGAACTTGATCCTTCGGGCCATTATCCCTGCAATTTGTCTTACGACTATGTCCAATCCATTTTTCAGGGTTAATACCATAGTGGTACGCTCATTTAATGTGCTGGACTTTGGATGCCAGGCTACTAAGTATTTCCCTGGGTGGTATTTAAAGTATTTTACAATCCCTTCTGCCGGGCTTCTGTTTACATGCACATTTAAAGGCGACATAAAAATACTGATCTGTATCCTTTCATCCTTTAAACATTCTTCTTCAATAGTCTTTTCAACTACAACCACCTTTCCATCAGCAGGTGCAAGAATGTGATTGTCATTGTAGGGAACCTTAACGTTTGGATGTCTGAAAAACTGTAATACAAAAAAGAAAACCAGTAGACTGGCGGATATCACAAAATACCTCAGAACCATATCCTCAAGGAAAAAATGCCTGATCAACAGGTTAAGAACAAGTAATAATAAAATCAGAAATACGAGAATCCTAAAACCTTCTTTATGTATACTCATAAATGTACTTATCTTTAGAAACCACCACGGTGGCTGTAAGCTCTGGCTATTTTATCAATGGCCACCATATATGCAGCTATCCTCAAAGATACATCATACTTTGTCGAAATATCATAAACGTTATTGAAGGAACTCTTCATGATCCTGTCAGACCTTCTGTTTACCCGTTCCCTGGTCCATTTATATCCCAGACGGTTCTGAACCCATTCAAAATAAGAAACAGTAACGCCTCCTGCATTGGCCAATATATCTGGTATGACCATAATCCCCTTTTTTGCGATGATCTCATCCGCTTTTGCTGCGGTAGGGCCGTTGGCTCCCTCTACAATCAGTTTTGCATCGATCTTATCCGCATTGCCAAGAGTGATCACATCCTCCATAGCGGCAGGGATAAGTACATCTGTCTTCAACTCCAGAATATCCTCCCCATTTATTTTATCGGCTTCATTATAGCCATCAAGCAATCCACGGTTATTACTTGCATATTTTATGGCTTTTTCAATATTGATCCCTTTTTCATTTACATAAGCACCGCTAATATCTGATATAGCAATTATTTTGGAACCTCTTTCCTCCATAAGTAAGGCAGCATGGGAACCTACATTACCAAATCCCTGGATTACACATTTGCTATTGTATGGATTGATCTTCAATTTCTCCATGGCAGATAATGCAGAAACCATTACACCCCGTCCGGTAGCGGCCATCCGTCCGAGTGAACCGCCAAGAATGAGAGGCTTACCAGTTACTACACCGGCTACGGTTATCCCTTGGTACCTGGAGTATTGGTCCATCATCCAGGCCATTTCCCGCTGCCCTGTCCCCATATCAGGAGCAGGAATATCACGGTCAGGTCCAAGAACTCCAAACATGGCTGTAGTATATGCCCTGGTCAGTCTTTCAATTTCACCTGATGACATTTCCATAGGGTTGCATTTTATACCGCCTTTTGCACCACCAAACGGGATATCCACTATAGCACATTTCCAGGTCATCCATGCAGCGAGAGCCTTAACTTCATCAATGTTAACATGCATATCATACCGAATTCCCCCTTTTGAAGGACCCAATATATTGGAATGGATCACCCGGAATCCTTCAAACACCTTTACGGATCCATCATCCATTGTTATCGGAATACTAACAATTACTTGTTTGTCAGGTGATTTTAAAACATTATAGATTTCTTCATTTAATCCAAGTTTTTCAGCTGCAATACTGAATCGAAACATCATGGATTCGAAAGGATTTTCTTTATCTTTAATAGGAGCAGGTTCAATATAAGACATAGCAAATCAAAAATTTAATGACCTAAATCGGTGCTAAAATTACGGAATTGTTAAAAATAATGTTCTTTTTTTATAATTATTTATTCAATTAGAAAATAAAAATCTTCAATAAGAATACAATAAAGGGAATTGAAATAAGCAAACCATCAAAACGGTCCAAAAAACCTCCATGTCCCGGCAGGCTGGTTCCTGAATCTTTAATTTCTATGCTTCTTTTAAACAAAGACTCAACCAAATCGCCATAAGTTCCTGCCACAACCATAATAACTGCTACTAAATACCACTGATACCAGCTCATCACATCAAAATACTTACCTATAAATGTTGCGATAACCATAGCCAGAATGAAACTGCCTATCATTCCTTCCCAGGACTTTTTAGGCGAAACCCTTTCAAAAAGCTTGGTTCGACCAAATAACACACCTGCAATATATCCTCCTGTGTCAGATGCCCAAAGGAGCAATAATATACCAATGATGATTTGATAGTTATACCCTCCATCAGCATAAACGGTTATGTTCAATAATGCAAAAGGTAAACCCACATAAATAATACCCAATAAAGTATAAGCAATGTTAGTAAAAGGTTTCTTTTCCTTTTTATAAAGTTTGATCAGAAAAATCAGAGCAATGGATGGAAATATTATGAAATAAAGGGTTTGGTCACAGATCCCTTTCTCAACAAAGAAAGATAACACAAATATTAAAATGGCATTTAAAGAACCGATATACTTCAAAGGCAACATGCCATCCAATCCAGTGAGCCTGTAGAATTCCAGGATTGAAAGACAACAGATTACCAGAAAAACAGCAAAATATGTCCATTCACTGAAATATGAAGCATATATCACCAACCCGGCACCAATTAACCCGGTAACCAGGCGCTGGGTAAGGTTATTATATCTATTCAATGTTAATCTCATTCTCAACTATCTTTATAGCTTTGATGACCTCATCAGGATTAACAAGTACCTCGAAATATCCAAATTTATACATACTATCCTGTTTATCAATGATAACAGGATTCAAATTATGTTCTTCCAAAACACCTTTTACAATTTCAGCTTTATGCAATAATGGTGTTGAAAACACGGTCTGCCATTTACTCATTTGCCGATTTTTGATACTTGAATTGTTTCCGGAAGGAAAATAACATATAAATTGTAATAACGGAAAATATCAGGATAATATTTAGAGGATATGCTTCCTGAACATCAATATCAATTCCAATATACCCTGTCTGATATAAATAGATCAGTATTAAAGTGAACCCATTATTGATAAAATGTCCTAAAATTGGATACCATATATTCCCTGACCAGTAATAGATATATCCAAATAATATGCCCAGGAAAAGCCTTGGCAAGAAACCGAAGAACTGCATGTGAAAGCCGCTGAACAAAATTGCAGTTACGATAATTGCTACATGAATATTCTTAAAAAACAAATGAAATTTATTCTGCAGGATACCACGAAATATCAACTCTTCCCCAATGCCAGGTATAACAGCAACTATAATAAATACTATGATGAACTGACTAAAAGAATTGAACTCAGTCAGGAAATCAGTTATCAACTTTAACTCTTCTTCTTTCTCGCGGGCCCATTCCTCAAAACCGCCCAAAAATCCCGGAAAAGTGAAGTTCATATTCCATTCAATAAACACAGTATTAACGAACATGAATGAAATAACTATTACTATAGTTAAAAGTATGGCCCAAAGATTTATTTGCTTCAGGCTAAATAAGGCCGATAATTGAATCCGTTCTACGACTACAAGGTATACAAGACCGGCTATAATGAAACCTCCAAAAGCCCCAAGCCCCTGCAACATCAAGATGGCCGCCTTTTTTTCTTCAGTCAAAGGCAATGAAAGTAGTTCCGGTACTTCAGACAAGCTTAGATCAGTAGTAAATATCGATATAAAGAGCCCGAGAAATTGTCCTATAAACATCCCGGCAAAAAACATCAAGACCAGAATAATTATTGAATACCAGGGTTTTGGTGGTTCGCTATACAGTGGATTTTTGGTAGTTATTTGCATAATTGGTGTAAATTTACATTTTTAAAGAAATAAATCTTTGGTTAGAATAGGAAACATAGAGTTAGGCAACTTTCCATTACTATTAGCACCCATGGAGGATGTAAGTGATCCTCCCTTCAGGGCATTATGTAAAGAAAATGGGGCTGACTTGATGTTTACAGAATTTATTTCTGCTGAAGGTCTTATTAGGGATGCAGATAAAAGCCTTGAAAAATTAGATATTTTCGACTATGAACGCCCAATCGGCATACAGATCTTTGGAGATAAGATAGATTCTATGCGCAGGGCAGCAGAAAAAGCTGAGAAAGCCAATCCTGAAATCATCGATATAAATTATGGATGTCCTGTTAAAAAGGTAGCATGTAAGGGCGCTGGTGCCGGAATATTATTGGATCTTCCTAAGATGCAGACCATGACAAAGGAAATCGTGGACCAGGTAGGTATTCCTGTTACTGTGAAAACAAGGTTGGGTTGGGATGAAAACAACATTAAGATAATGGAAGTAGCCAAGAGGTTACAGGATGTGGGTATAAAAGCATTGACCATTCATGGCAGGACCAGAAAACAAATGTATAGAGGTACAGCCAATTGGGAATATATCAGCAATGTGAAAGATTCACCTGACATACATATTCCGGTTTTTGGTAACGGGGATATTGATTCACCCGAAAAAGCACTTGAATTTAAAAATAAATACAATGTCGATGGCATCATGATCGGTCGCGCATCCATTGGAAATCCATGGATATTCAATGAAATTAAACATTATCTGGAAACAGGTCAAAAATTAGCTCCTCCATCCCTAACAGAAAAAATAAACGCTGTTAAAAAACATTTATCTTTTTCAGTAGATTGGAAAGGTGACAGGAAAGGGATCTATGAAATGCGGAGGCATTATACTAACTATTTTCGTGGCATACCAAACTTTAAGCCATATAGAAATCAACTCGTTCAACTTGAGTCATATGATGAAATCATAAATCTGCTTGATAAAATAGGAACCATTTTTGTTAATGAATATTCCTTAGCCTGATGATTGATCAAAAATCAAGCAGTACTCCCTTAGTAGCCTGGTCTCTTCTTATAATTTTAAGCATCATTTGGGGTAGCTCTTTTATGTTAATGAAGAAAGGGCTGATTGCCTTCGATCCGGGAGAGATCGCCGCCCTAAGGATATTTTCAGCTTCTTTGTTTCTTTTTCCAATTGCCATACGAAATTTACGTGAAATCAAAACTCGCAAACAATGGATTTTTCTATTTGCCAGCGGGTTTTTTGGAAGTCTGATCCCTGCATTTCTGTTTCCTTTAGCACAAACCAGAATAGATAGTTCATTATCAGGGGTATTGAATGCATTAACCCCATTTTTCACAATACTGATCGGAGCCGTACTTGTAGGGGCCAGGTTTAATAACCGGATAAAGCTTGGAATATTCATAGGCTTCTTAGGTTCCATTCTTCTGGTAACAGCTGGAACTGGCTATGACCTTACTCAGATCAATTATTATGCTCTACTGATCGTTCTGGCAACTATTTTATATGGTTTTAATGTGAATATTCTGAAGTATTACCTTGGCGATATTCGGCCTGTGTATATTACAAGCTTCTCTATGATGTTGATAGGACCGTTTTCTCTGATATACCTTTTATTTTACGCAGATGTACTGCAAACCCTACGGTCAGATATGCATAATTTAATCCCATTCGGCTATATCGTATTTCTCGGGGTAATTGGCACGGCCATATCCCTAATCCTTTTCAACAAACTGGTAAAAATTACCAATATAGTCTTTTCAAGTTCAGTGACCTATCTAATTCCTGTTGTGGCAGTTATTTTGGGTCTCATCGATAATGAAGTACTGCTTACTCAGCATTATATTGGTATGATATTCATAATTATTGGAGTACTGCTGGCCAATAAAGGAAGGCGAAATTAATTTTTTAAAAAAAATAATAATCAATTCAGGTTTTCTGAAACTTTTTTGGCATCCTATATCGTTATTATTATGAGACCTAACCAAAATTTCACTTACTATGTACAGCAATTTCATTTCTTCAACCATTTCCCAGGATCAGATCAATGAAATTATTGCAGCTATCGATCGGATCAATGCTAAATTACCTACTTTGGTATCCCTTACTAATGAAGAACTTTCTTCTCTGCCAAAAGTTAGTATGAAGAACATTGACTTCATACATGAAGTCCTGGATTTCGCAGATACATATCCTGACCTGGTCCCTTCCCATATTGATGTACAAGAGATCCGAAAAGACCTTCGTCTTATAGAATCTATTTCTAAGATCTTAAAACCGATGAAACAACTCGTCAAGAAACTGGAGGATAGTGCTTTGCTAGCCGGAAGTGAAGCCTACATCCCTTCCCTGGCTATATATAATTCTGTAATTGCCGGAACGACACGATCAAGGACGCATCAAATGACCATTCACTGATTATTTCAGGCTCTTATTATTCAGGTATAGCTCGCTGAACTTCTCTATCTGGTTTTTATTACCCAGAACAATGAGAATGGAGTTCTGGTTTATAATGGTATCCGGACCTGGATTAAATGAAAATCCTTTTTCTCCCCGTCTAACTCCAATGATCGAAACACCAGATTCCGCCCGAACATTTAGATCACCAATTGTTCTATTTTGAAAACTACCCTTTATATTTTCGAACTCAATTTCCTCCAAATGAAGTTCCTGGGAAGAAACCCCGTTTAAAAGGTCTAGAAATTCTATAACATAAGGTTTCGTGATCAACTGTGACATATGCAAACCACCCAATACATCAGGTAATATTACATTATGAGCTCCGGCCCGTATCAGTTTTTTTTCTGAATTGGGATCGGAAGCCCTGGCAATAACATGTATGTCGGGATTTAATTCCCTTGCGGTAAGGGTTATAAAAACATTGTCAGAGTCCCTGGGCAAAGTAATAATAATATATTCTGCAACCTCTATTTTTGCAAGTTTCAGAATTTCATCATCTGTTGCATCCCCGACCACCAGGTGAATACTGCCATCATCAGGTAAAGAGTTTATAATATCCTCATCATTTTCAATTACCACAAAGTCTTTTCGACTCAGGGTGAGTTCTTCGCAGGCTTTTGAACCGTTCCTGCCATAACCGCAGACAATAACATGATCTTTCATTTTATTTACTTCTCTGTCAATGATAAATTTACGAAATATATTCCGCAATCCACCTTCAAAAAGATAGCTGGTGATCACGGAAATCACATAGGCAAAAATTACCAGGTTTAAAATAATATACAGACTGACAAATATTTTACCCATGGGCTCGAGAGGATCGATGGTGGCAAAACCAACAGTTGAAATGGTAATAACAGCCATAAAAAATGAATCAATCCAGGTATAACCCTCAATAAGGTGGAAGCCGGCAGATCCAAATAGTATACTCAGGATCATTATCCCTATGGCAAATATTAGTTTCTGGATTCCTTTTGGCATTACAACTGTTTGTTCATTTTAATATTATCCTCACCTAAATTTATAAATATAATGGTTAAAAATAATTAAAGAAGGGAAAATGATTCCTGAACACATACATAATTTTATCGATGATTGAGATTGTCAAACATTCAATTGTGAAATAAATCTTGTAAAGATCAAACCAATTTGGAAATGTAAAAAAACCATATGCCAATAGTTGCCTCTTTATATTAGGGACAGGTGAAATCTCTAAAAACTCAAACTTGCATTAATATATTTCTAACAATTTAAGACTCAAAATCGTTAATATTACTATATAGAATTTAACCCAGACCAAAAACATGAACTTGACAGAATCCAGCAAACACTACAGTGTCTTCCTTATAGGAAATAATCCTCATGAAATGTCTTCTATGGAAAATAATATTTCCAAATACCACAAAATGAATTTCATTGCTGACGTAGGTTTTGATCTCAGGGATAGTCTTTCCAAAGTATTCAAACTGAAGCCAAGTTATATTCTGCTTGATGATTGTTATCCGGTCGTTCAGATAAAAAAATTTATCCGAAAGATCCGAAATAACCGTAATACTGAAGGCATACCGATTGCTTTATTGAAAAGCTCTAACCAATATGTTCGAGTTGAAGGCATCCAGGATTTCTTCCTGAAGGATAATTTTTCAGCCGACAGGTTATTTTATGCAATAAGAAATTCAAAAAAAATACGGAGAACTCAGATTGTATTTTACAAATCGTATAAGAAAAGCCGGCGACACTATCAATCTTTAAAAACACATCTGAAAAAATATTTCTAGCCCTTTCTCTGAATCAGAGTTTCCTCTATTTACAATATATCAATTATTGTCAAGATAGATTATCATATTTTCAATCAAAGCTTTCAGGTGGATAAAATTTTAGTAGAATAATAAATATTTACTTTTATTGAATTCATTTTGCGAATTTCTTTCTTATAGAATTTTGAATTAAGTATTTTCGTGGGCTAAAAATATATAGAAGAGAAGAATCTTAAATTTAAATCAGCAACAAAACACGAAAAGTATATGTCACTACCCAAGGAATTTAAACACTCTTATGAGTTCGACCCGAAATATTCGAAGAGTGTAGCTTATTTCTCGATGGAATTTGCGATTGACCAGGCTTTAAAGACTTACTCAGGAGGATTGGGCTTTCTGGCTGGATCGCATATGAGAAGCGCGTATGATCTAAAACAAAATGTTATAGGTATAAGTATTTTATGGGAATATGGATATTATGATCAGATACGTAAGGGAGATCAGTCAATGGATGTTCTTTTTCAGGAAAAGATCTACAGATTTCTTGAAGATACGAATATAAAATTTTCAATAACAATTAATAATCATCCTGTTGTTGTAAAAGCTTATTATCTTAAGCCTGAGACGTTTGGTACAGTCCCGATTTTCTTTTTAAGTACGGATGTTCCGGAAAATGATTACCTGGCACAATCCACTACGCATAAATTGTATGATTCAGACCCGGCGGCAAAAATTGCACAAACCATATTACTTGGAGTTGGCGGTGCAAAACTCCTGGATGAACTCAAGGCAGATATTGAAATTTATCATTTGAATGAAGCTCACGCATTATCTGCAGCTTTTTACCTGTATAAGAAATTCAAGAGTGTTGAAGAGGTCCAAAAACGATTGGTATTTACCACCCACACTCCGGAAGAAGCAGGAAATGAAAAACATGACATAAGGCTTCTTGACAAAATGGGATTTTTCTGTGGAACACCTATGGAAGAAGTGAGAAAAGTCTCAGGAATAAAAGACGATGTATTTGACCATACCGTAGTCGCTTTAAGGTTTGCCAAAATCGCTAATGGAGTTTCAAGAACGCATGGTGAAGTAGCAAATGAAATGTGGAGCAAATATGCTGGGATCTGTAAAATTATCTCAATTACCAATGCTCAGAATAAGAAATACTGGGCTGACAAGCAACTGAATAAAGCCGCTGAAAATAATGACCTGGAATTTATCAGGAAAAGGAAGTGTGAAATGAAAAGTGAACTTTTCAGTGTAGTAGCTGACCAGACAGGCCAACTTTTCAATACCGAAACACTTACCATAGTATGGGCGAGAAGATTTGCGGCCTATAAACGGGCCGATCTGTTGACTTATGATGAAGAAAGGTTTGAGAAACTGTTAAGCAATTCCAAATATCCCGTCCAGATCATATGGGCCGGAAAGCCTTATCCGATGGATTATAGTGCCATAAGTATGTTCAATAAACTGGTTCATCTAAGTAAAAAGTATGATAATATTGCGGTACTTGTTGGTTATGAGCTGAGACTGTCAAAATTGTTAAAGGATGGATCTGATATCTGGTTGAACACTCCAAGGATACCTCGTGAGGCATCCGGGACCAGTGGAATGACAGCTGCAATGAATGGATCGGTCAACTTCAGCACATATGATGGCTGGATCCCTGAATTTGCCCGTCATGGTGTAAATTCATTTCTGATACCGCCGGTCGATCAGAAACTACCGATTCATCAACAGGACCAGTTAGATGTTCAGACCCTGTATGATATCCTGGAGGAAGAAATATTGCCTACATATTATGATAAACCTGAAGCTTGGAATGAGATCGTCAAAAATAGCATGATGGATGTGAGTCCGTATTTTGATGCTGCCAGGATGGCTTATCAATATTATGAGAAGATATATAATTATTAAAAAATTATAACCCCTTTTTTGGAAGATCCCGTTCGCAAACGGGATCTTTTTTTTTCTTATTTTTCTCATATATTTATATTTTTTCCATTTTTCGTTAATCCATTTTTTTATAATTTGTATATTGATATCAAGCACCTCATTTGAGGCTTAAATCCATTAAGAAAATAATGAGAAAACCCAGAATTTTAATGTTGGGGTGGGAATTTCCCCCTGAAATCAGTGGCGGACTAGGTATTGCAAATTATAATTTGTGTAAGGCACTGTCCTCTTTAACAGACCTTACCATCATACTGCCCAAGGCAGATCCTGATCTGAAAATCCCTAACGTAAAAATCCTTGATTTAAGCCAGATAAAGCTTGAAACACATTTTGAAAAGGAAGAACTTAAGGAATTCGAAAAAATTGTTAAAGAAAAAAAAATAGAATTCAACATATCCCCTTATCCACGGAAAAGAGAAGTTATCCGTGATAAGGTTACAAAAATAAAAGTACCAACAAAAACGAGACAGATTGTCGAGGTCCATAATCAATTTAGCAGAAGTGATCTTTATGGAGTTGACGTATTTGAAAAAGTTAATTATTATTCAGAGATCGTAAAGAGAATTGCTGCAAACCTCTCATTTGATATAATCCATGTACATGACTGGATGACTTGCCCTGCCGGAATTATGCTGAAGGAAGTATCAGGGAAACCGCTAGTCCTTCATATTCATTCATTGACCTATGACAGGTTAGGACCAGAGAAAATCGACTGGATCTATAAGATTGAAAAAAAAGCACTCCGAAAGGCCAACATGATCATTCCGGTAAGTCAATATACGGGCAATATCATCCATGAATTTTATAAAATATCCCCTAGGAAGATCTTTCCGGTTCATAATGGGATTGAAAACGTCAAACCATTTAAATCAGAAAAAAATTTCCCTGAAAAACTCATATTATTCCTGGGTAGGGTAACTATGCAGAAAGGACCTGAATTTTTCCTGGAAGCTGCTACGAGGATTATAGAAAATAATGAAAAGGTACGTTTTGTAGTTGCTGGCAAGGGAGATAAACTACAAGAGATCATCGAATCAGGAGCTTATTCAGAATTAAGCCATAAAATTCACTTCACCGGTTTCCTGAAAAGGTCGGAAGTGCAGTACATTCTTTCAATTACTGACATTTTCTGTATGCCGTCTGTATCGGAACCTTTTGGCCTTACAGCCCTGGAAGCTGTACAATTTGGGATCCCTGTAATTCTATCAAAAAGATCCGGAGCTGCAGAAGTACTCAGCGGAGCCCTTACAGTGGATTTCTGGGACACTGAAAAAATAGCGGAACTCATTCAAAAACTGCTGACCGATAAAAAATTATATAAAGCTTGTGTGGAACAAGGATACAAGGATTTGAAAAAACTCACATGGGCGGAAAGTGCCAGAAAAATACAACTGCTTTATACAAAATTGCTCAAATAACCTTAGGCTTTGATAACTGATCCCCGGCAAATTACATCCTATCCTCATTTTTAAAGGCAGATTGAGATCATTGAAAAGGAATTTTCAAAAAACTAAAATCCAATAAAATGGGGTTTATTATAATCGCCTCTATCCAGGATTTTCCTTTTTATCTAATCAGATTGCCTTTCCAATACAAGCGCTGTCCGGTTTGGCAGATAAATACGTAATTTCTGATAACCATCATCTTTCTGTACCGGATAAACCATATTCATATCAACCCTTTCAAATCCTCCATATTTTGCCTCATCCGTATTTAATATTACTTTATAATTGCCATCCAGAGGGGCATGGAAATGATAATCGGGGATTGAATGCGAAGGATGAAAATTAAATAAAAATATAAGATTATTCCGTTCGAATATTATGGCTTTATTTATATTATCCATATTCAATTGTCGAGCCGGAAGTGATTCAAGAATTTCATGTTCCTTGATCAGATTGATCATGTCTTTGTCAAACTGATTTAGATACTTATATTTCAAACTTTCATTGTCTACGAGTGACCATTGCCTTCTGCAATATTTATAGCTCCAATTGTTCCCTTCCCGGGGAAAGTCAATCCACTCTGGATGTCCAAACTCATTCCCAATAAAGTTCAGGTAACCTTCCCCGCCAAGCGTTATGGTAAAGAAGCGGATCATTTTATGAAGTGCTATCCCTCTGTCGATCATATAATTATCGTCATTCGCCTGCATATGGAAATACATTTCTTTATCCATCAACCAGAAGGCTACTGTCTTGTCCCCCACGATGGCCTGGTCGTGCGATTCAGCGTAAGCTATAGTTCGTTCCTTCCAGCGTCGGTTAATCATTGTTTGCCATAATTCATGGATATTCCAATCTTCATCACTCAACTCTTTCAGATATTTTATCCAGAAATCAGGAATTCCCATACCCAATCTGAAATCAAACCCTATACCTCCTTCGTTCTGTCTTCTGCAAAGTCCTGGCATACCGCTCATATCTTCAGCAATGCTTAGTGCATCCTTCTTGATCCTATGTGTAAGTTCATTGGCCAGCTGCAGATATAACAGAGCATCCCATTCCACCCCGTCAACAAAATATTTATCATAATGATCAAAACTGGTAAAATCACCATGATGGAAATACATCATGGAGGTAACACCATCAAAACGGAATCCATCTACATGAAATTCTTTCAGCCAGTAGGCTAAATTTGACAATAAAAATTGTTTGACCTCCCATTTCCCATAATTAAACAATTTGGAATCCCAGGCACTGTGAGTGCCCCGGCCACCGGGATGAAAATACTGATCATCGGATCCGTCAAATTCATTTAGCCCTTCAGCTATATTCTTTACGGCATGAGAGTGAACGATGTCAATAATCACTGCAATTCCCATTTTATGTGCTTCATTTACCAGGTGTTTAAAGTCTTCTGGGGTCCCAAAACGGCTTGTGGGGGCGAAAAAACTTGATACATGATATCCGAACGAACCATAGTAAGGATGCTCCTGTATGGCCATACATTGTATCGCATTATATCCAAGATCCTTAATCCTCGGCAATACCTCCTCAACAAATTCCAGGTAAGTTCCTACACCTTCTTTTTCCTGTGCCATACCAATATGCGCCTCATAAATGATAGGCGCTTTGTTGATTGGTCCCAGTTTGAATCCCTTGTCTGTCCATTTAAACTCGACATCCGGTTCCCATACCTGGCCTGAAAAATCATGACTTTCAGAATCCTGGACGGTACGCTTGATGTATGCCGGAATCCTGTCCCTTTCCGAATTTTCTGCGACTACATGCACCTTAACCTTATCACCATGCTTCAATGTATCCCCATCAATAAAGACTTCCCAGATTCCCTGATCGTTCTTAGATAATTGATGGGCATCCCTGTCCCAATGGTTAAAATCACCAATAAGACTCAATGACCTGGCTGCTGGTGCCCACTCTCTATACCACCATCCCTTCTTCTTCTTATCATAATTTATGCCCATATAGGTATAGGCATTTGAGAATGCCTGCAAGGAACCAGCTTCTTCTTCTATAGACTTCACCAGATCGTTAAATCTGTCGATACGGTCAGCGATCTCTTCTGTATAAGGTTCTAACCAGGGATCGTCTTTTACAAGGATGGGAATATTCTTTTTGTTCATATCTATTAATTTGAAAAATGAAAATAACAATCCTATTGATATTTCCCAATCACTAAGGGAAGACAATTTATTTTTATTTTCTTTGCACCAAAGTTATTTCATAAATATGAGAACAATCGGACTGATCGGAGGATTAAGCTGGCAATCCACACAAACCTATTATCACACAATAAATACTGAAATAAATGCACGTTTAGGGAAAAACCATTCAGCAATAATATTGATGTATTCATTTGATTTTGAAGATATTCAATTGCTGCAGAACAATTCCGATTGGAATAGGTTGAATGATCTAATGGCAAATGCAGGGAAAAGATTGAAAGATGCTGGAGCTGATTGTCTGTTGATCTGTTCCAATACCATGCACGAATGTGCCGGTTATATCGAAAAACAAGTAAATATTCCTTTGCTTCATATAGCCGATGCCGTTGGGGATTTCCTCATACAGGGTAATTTAAAAAGTGCCGGATTGCTAGGGACAAAATTTTTAATGCATTCAGATACCTATACAGATAGACTGAAAGAAAAATTTGGAATAGAGACGTACTTGCCTGATGAGGATGACATTAAGGTACTTAATCAGATCATATACAATGAATTGGTTAAAGGAATTATAAATGGTGATTCCAGAAGCAGGATATTGTCGATAATACAGGATATGCAATCAAAGGGTATTGAAGCCATTATTTTGGGGTGTACCGAGATCCCCCTAATCATAAAACAAGATCATTGTGATATTCCGGTAGTAGATACTACCGATATTCATGCCAAATCTGCAGTTAATTACGCATTAACCATATAGACAATAAATAAATCGTTAAATTTAAGTCAGAGCGTTGGGAATATTCGTTAAGATATAAGGTGAGGAGAAGAATTCTACATATTGCAATTATCTTATTATTACCGGTATTGGCAAATGCTCAGGATATAACTTCAAATAAGAAAATTAAAATTAATGGTGTCATATATGATGCCAAATCAAGTGAAAGAATCCCATTTGTTCATATTATTGATATTAGTTTAAATACCGGAACTTCAGCTGATGATAATGGAAATTTTTCCTTCACGACAAATCATGGAGATTCCATCAAGTTCACCGCTGTAGGATACAGTGATTTCTTTATGGTACTAAATGATTCTATAAAGAATAATTCTTACCAGGTCATTAACCTGGAGCCAAAAGCATATTTACTGGAAAGCATGGATTTTTATGCCAATGATCCTATGAAGGGTTTTTATCTTAAGGATATTCACAGGGATACGATAAGGCTAGGGAACACAAAGGGTGCACCGGGTGCGTCCTATTGGAATGTCCTGCCTAACGGAGGAAGCGGTTATGTGGAAGCCTTTGCAAATTTATTCAGCAAAAGAGCCAAGCAGGAGAAGAAATTGGGACAAATCCTCGAAGAAGAACGCCTTTTTAAAATGCAGGAAGAAGCTGAATTGGTAAACAGAAAGACTTCTGAAGAGAAATATAATTCGAAATTGGTTAACAGGATAACTGATCTGGATGGACAGGCACTAGAGAACTTTATTCAGGAATTTAAACCTTCCAGAGGATTCATACTCCGGGCTACAGAATATGAAATCGCACTTCAAATTGTTGAAAGTTATCGCGAATATGCCTATTACAATGGATTGGAAGTAGATATGGATGAGATCCTGAAACGGGCCAGATTCAGTGATTGAAGAATTTACCCTCAATTCCACGATGATACTTTCTGACCAAAAGGTATCACCATTTATACAAATGAAAATCCAATCTTAGTGTTTTTACCTGTTTATTTCCAAAAATTCCTTGTCATGATCTCCTCCCCAATCTTCCTGTACTGGTTGATAATCCGGATATTTGTAAAATCGTGAAACGTATCCAAATTGTCAAAATTTTGCTTTTCCGGATCTCTTGAGCTGAAATGTCCGTTTCTGCTGAGATACTTTTTCGACTTATAATAATAACTATTTCTCATGGTTATTTTTTCCTGTTTACATAGTTATGACAAACAATATGCCAAATACCCTTATTCGAGTTCATAATAATTAAAAATCTATTCTGATTGATAAAAACGTAATCTGTTGATTAGAAGTATTTCCTTTAATAAATAACTGTGAACTTGTTATCGTTTGATTTGTCTACAACCATACCAAGGATTGACAAATAAATTAATAATTTACGAAATAAGTAAATTCCTATAAATATCGTACGTTTATTTTTAACTCGGGTTTCGTATATGGGTATAATATTTTACTTGCTTTCAAAAAGAATTTTACCATCTACAATGGTCATATCTATCTCAGCAGAAAGAATATCTTCTTCGGGTATGGTCATAATATCTTTAGAAAAAACAGTAAAATCCGCAAGTTTTCCAGGCTCAATAGATCCTTTAATGTTCTCTTCAAAAGCTCCATACGCCGCATCTAGTGTATATGATCTCAAAGCTTCATCCCTGCTCATTTTCTGATCCGGCTCATAACCTCCCGGAGGTACACCTTTTAGTGTTTTTCTGGAAATGGAGGCATAAAAACATTCAACAGGGGATAAAGGTTCTACAGGCACATCCGTTCCGTTTACAATTCGGGCACCTGTCTGTAATAATTTCTGCCAGACATAAGCTCCTTCAAGGATCCTCTCTTCTCCAAGTCTGTCAATGGCCCAGGGTCTGTCTGATGACATATGAATAGCCTGCATGGCAGGTATGATCCCGAGGTTGGCAAATCTTGGTATGTCAGATTCTGTAAGATGTTGGGCATGTTCTATCCGGAAACGGGGATCCTTGTATTCTGGATTTTCAGTATATGCTCTTTCATAGATGTCTAGAACTTCTTTATTCCCCCGGTCTCCAATAGCATGTGTACAGACCTGAAATCCCTTTTGAATGGCCTGATCGCTTACTTCCTGCAGATAGGATAGTTCACTTACAGCATGTCCATAATGTCCTGGCATATCCGTATATGGTTCTATCAACCAGGCACCCCGTGATCCCAGTGCACCATCAATAAATAGTTTGATCGACCGGATAGTTAAAAAATTATTCCCTAATCCTACCTCAGGTCCTACTGAAAAGTAGGTGTCCAACAGATCCCTGTTTCCTCCGGATAACATAATATATAGCCTGGTAGAAAATCCTTCTTCATCTAAAATCTTTTTCATCAGGTTTATAGTTTTCTCACCCTCCCCGGCATCATGAAATGAGGTAATGCCATTTTCAAGACAATTTCTGCTTGCAAGTTTAAAAGCTTTTTTATCACTTTCTTCATTATTCTCCGGAATGAATCGCCCGATCAATCCCATTGCTGATTCATTGAATATCCCAGTAGGATTACCATTATGATCTTTAATAACTTCTCCACCTTCATCAAAATCAGTTGCGGAGGTAATATTTGCTATTTCCATTGCTTTTGCATTTGCCAGCAGGGCATGTCCACTTGCATGGCGCAATACTACAGGATTATCGGGTGATGCTTCGCTCAGCATCTGATGCGTTGGAAATCCTTTAACTTCATCCCCTGAAATCTCATCCCATTTGCTTTGATGCCATCCCCTTCCAAGGATCCATTCACCGGATTCTGCTTCAGCAACTGCCTCCCTTACTTTTTCAACCACCTCTTCATAACTTGAAGTTCCCATAAGGTTCAGCGACATCAGGCTATATCCCATTCCCATAAAATGTCCATGTCCTTCAATTAATCCGGGAGTCATTAGCCTGCCATTTAGATCGACTGTTTTCGTTTCTTCCCCAATGTAAGATTTGATTTGTTTGCTGGAACCAGTTTCCAGGATCTTTCCATCTTTTACGGCAAGGGCCTCCACAATGCTGTTCTTTTCATCAACCGTATGTATTTTACCGTTGACAATCACCAGATCGGCTGTCTGCTTTTCAGCACAGGATATAAATAGAAATGTTAAGATCAGGATTGGATATGTATATTTTATAAACTTCATAACACTATATCAGGCTTTTTTCAATACAATGATATACAATAAACCCGAAAAATGATATTTAATTCAAAGTGTAGGAAGACCGAAACATTAGGAATGAATTTACTAATTTTACAATCCTAACTAAATAATATATTTATGCCTTTCACTTTACAAATCGGTGACAATGCACCCGAATTCAACTTACAATCAACAGATGGAAAGAGTTATTCGCTTTCCAGCTTCAGGGATGCAGAATATCTTGTCATTTTCTTTACCTGTAATCATTGTCCATATGTATTAGGCTCTGATGAGATAACCAGGGCAACGGCCATGAAATTTGCTGATAAAGGAATAGTTTTCGTCGGCATAAACAGCAACAGTCCAAATACTTACCCGGATGACGATTTTGATCATATGGTCAAGAGGATGGACGAGCAAAATTTTCCCTGGAAATATCTTTATGACAGTACACAGGAGATCGCCTTGAAATATGGAGCATTGCGCACGCCGCATTTTTACGTGTTCAATCAGGAGAGGAAACTGGTGTATACCGGCAGGGGGGTTGACAGTCCGAGGGATACCAGCAAAATGACTGTGAATGACCTGGAAAATGCTCTTGAAGAACTGACTTCCGGAAAGGCAATATCTGTACCTGTGACAAATCCAATTGGGTGTAATGTGAAGTGGGAAGGAAAAGATGCGCACTGGATGCCGGGCAATGCTTGCGATCTGGTATAAATATTTTACTTTGGTATCAAATAATTTGTTAATTTAGCGGGGTAATTTTTTTGCGTTCGTGGTGAAACAGGTAGACACGCTGTCTTCAGGAGGCAGTGCCTTCGGGTGTGGGGGTTCGACTCCCCCCGAACGCACTTTTTTATTGATTTTTAATCGAATTGATTGTCTCAATCTTATTGTTTACCTGCCCTAATCTTTTCATTTACTTGATCAATAAATTCATGTAAGTAAACTGGAACCTGCCTATTGTCCTGATCAATGATCCAATACCTGCGGATATCTTTTGTCTTGTATTCAATGTACAATCCACCACCATCCGCACAGTCCGGACAACCAAAAACCGTATCCGATTCACTTAAGATGCGGGTTGGAAAATAATCCAGAAGATCTTTTACCGGTTCATAATAATTGTTATCCAGTTCTAAAAATGAAGCATCGTAAAATTCATTGTGCTTTGGATAGTCTTGGTTCGTATCTATAAATAACCGATTGCCTTCCAACTTGTAGATTTGTATACACTGGTCTCCAAGACAAAATCCATAAAAATGTCCGAAGATGAGATATTCTGCCGGATCTGCCATTTCTTCATCACTGCAGGAGAAAAACAGGAACAGTATTAAAATCGATAACAGGTAATTATGAAATCTATTCATATTAAAAAGTCTTAATTTCTAAATAAAGACCTTTAATAAGGTAAATCCGTTGGAATCTGATATCAAAGTAATAAAAGATTATATATTTTTTTTATTGTTCTTTATCCGATGAAACAATTTATTTACTTTCATATCGAAAACAGCTGTGTGTGGATTGAAGCTATTGATACCGTGAAACATAATACATGAAGATAATGCAATCTAATATTAAAGATTTATATATAAGGTTAAGTTTGTTGTGGGTTCTTACCATACTTCTTGGCTTATCTGCTTGCAACGATACTAAAACACCCGTCGATCGGGAATTAATTGAAATAAAAGAAAGCCTCCTTGATCAATATGTATATAAACCAGATCCAAATTACCACTATGAGATAACCTATCAGGGGAAGAAAGAAGGATATACGTTTTATGTGCTGAAAATGATTTCGCAGCATTGGCTCACTGAAGAAGAAGTGGATGAGCCGGAATGGTGGCACTGGGTAAGTGTGGTCATACCAGATTCAGTTAAACATTCAACAGGCATGATGTGGATTGGTGGAGGTGCAAAAGACGACGAGCTACCTGAAAAACCAAGTGATATAATATTGCAGTCTGCTTTACTGACGAATTCCATTACAGCGGAAATTCAGAATATCCCTAACCAGGCGCTTACTTTCAAAAATGATCCGTACGGCCCAAGGTTTGAGGATGAACTGATCGCTTATGGTTGGCGTAAATTTCTTGAAGGGGGCGCTAAGGATGAAGATGCTATCTGGCTGGCCAGGTTACCCATGACTAAGGCGGTTGTTAGAGCCATGGATGCCGTTTCAGAATTGGTTTCTACAGAAATGAATGAACCGCTGGATCAATATCTGGTTTCCGGTGCATCAAAAAGAGGGTGGACTACATGGACAACTGCCGCGGTCGATGATCGGGTTATTGCTATAGTACCGATAGTTATTGATTTACTGAACGTCGTTCCTTCATTTGACCATCATTGGCGGAACTATGGTTTCTGGGCCCCTGCAGTAGGCAACTATGTGGAAGAAGGCATCATGGGCTGGATACATACTCCCGAATTCAAAAGAATGCTGGAAATTACTGAACCTTACTCTTATATTGACCGCTTCGATATACCGAAACTCCTGATCAATGCCAGCGGAGACCAATTCTTTCAACCTGACAGTTGGGAATTTTACTGGGATGACCTAATCGGGGAAAAGTATATACGATATGTTCCAAATACCGGGCACTCACTAGAAGAGAGCGATGCTTTGGAAACCTTGATCTCATATTACCAGTATATCCTATCGAAAAGTGAGAGACCTAAATTTAATTGGAGAATTAATGGATCAAAGGTCCATATAACAACAGACTCCGTTTATCCTCCTAGCGAAATCAAACTATGGCGGGCCACTTCTAATGAAACACCACGTGATTTCAGAATTGATGTGATCGGGAAAGCATGGATAGACAGCACACTAACAATTCGGACTGATGGTAATTATGAAATCGACCTTGCTGTTCCGAATATGGGGTGGAAAGCTTATTTTGTAGAACTAACTTATGAGCAAGACAGTAAACTTCCGCTGAAATTGACTTCCGGGGTAACAATCTTACCTGATGAATATCCATTTGAAGCTTTCGAACCTCGCAAGGAATAAAATCAATGGATTTTTTTATTTTTCAACCTCAAATTAAGATAAGTATAGCTGGAAATACTTTTAGCAATCCTGATCTGTTTTTATGTGTGAATTTGATTTTTGAATAGATTAATGATAAAGTTACAATACAACAACAACTAACTATCCTTTGATACTTAGATTTCGCATTCCTTGCTCATCCAGTATTTCAATTCTTGATCCTGTTAATTTTATCATCTTGTTTAGATTGAGTTCCGTAAGCAGTTTAATTGTACTTTCCTTCGAAATACATGAGAAATCAGCAATGTCTTTTCGGTTTATATATTCGAAAATATCATACCCGCTAAATTCCCGATAACAAAGGTAGAGGAGGGTGTCAGCCAGCCTACCAAGCATATATTTGTACCCGATACTTTTTAACTTGTTATAAATATGCTCTTCATTTCTACAATACAACCGCATGATCTCCACACTGAATTGTCCGTTTTTCATCAATAATTGTTTAAAACTATCATTGTCAAGGAGACATATCTTCGATTTCGTTAATGCAACAGCTGAATAATTATAATTCTTCTTCCCACACAATGATGAAAATCCAACAAATTCCGAGTTCTTTACTATTTTTAGATTGATGATTTTTTCATTCGCTGTTTCAAGATATGTTTTGGCCAGGCCTTCTGCTACATACAATACATAATTGGCAAAAGCACCCTGCTTACAAATGGTCTCTCCACTTTGAAATATTATTTGTTCCTTATGCTGGCTTATGAAGTCTAATTCCTCAGGTATAAGGATGTTAAAACACGTGGATCGCTGTAGACAAGTCTTACATCCACCCATAACAAGATTATCAGAAACCACCATTTCAGGGACAATTTATTGTGATTTTAGTAACATTAAATATGCTCAATGCTTTTAATAAGCTATCTCATCTAAATTGGTGAGCTATCTTAATATAAATATACCTTATTTTGTTCACAATAATACGTTTATTACAATATAATTAAATCTAATATTAAGAGCATGAAAAGGTATTGCATAGGATTATTCTTTATAATATTGGTAGGCATAACAATTATTCCAGCCTTCTACTTTTATGCGATGAACAATATGGCGCAAACCGATATTTTTACCCGACCAGGATGGATGTATGGCCTGGCTTTACTTACCTCCATTATTGCAGCGGGATTATGCGAAATGAGATCAGTCCATGACCGTAAGAAGGTTTAGAAGAATGGTGCAAAAAGTATCTTACCATAAAAAAGGACGTAATTGATATTCATCAGAAACGACCCAAGAGTAGTATTTTCTTCAATCTGCTTCAACTAATTGTGATTGTTTCTCTCATTATTATTTAAAAATTATAATCCTGACTAACTCTTTGCTGATTTCCTCTTTTCAGATTTACATTTCCCTGATTTACTGAGAATTGAAACAACATTTTCTTTAACCATTCGTATAACATACCGACGGTCGGTCTGCCTCATTTAAAATAATATATTATGGTAAGAAAAGGAACAGCTCTAAAAGCAAAAATTCTCGAAACCGCGCATCTCTTGTTTTCAGATAAAGGCTATGACAAGACTTCTGTCAATGACATAATCAATAAGCTAAGCATATCCAAAGGCGCTTTCTATCATTATTTTAAGTCAAAAGACGAGGTCCTGGATGATATTATTATGAATTATACCATCGAAATGGTTGACATGCTATATGAGATTGCTTATGATTCTTCATTGAACGGCTTAGAAAAGTATATAAAGATGTTTTCAGAAACTCAAACACTTCGGAAACAGAATGTTGAAAAATTTGCTTTTCTTACAAAATTGTTTCTCACGGAAGGGAACCTGCTCTTCCGGCATCGATATACTGAGAAAATCCTTGAACTTACAAAACCGCCTTTTATTATAATCCTCAGGCAAGGAGTAAAAGAAAGATTGTTTGTGATCAATGACCCGGAAGAAACGGCCGAGCTGATAATCCGCCTTGGCAACATATATCGTACAAAAATCGCTTTGCTGACATTAACCCTTAATGAGAATCCAAACAACTTATTGAAAATCAAGAATATCATAGAATTCATGCAGGATACGGTAGAAAGACTACTTGGTTTGGATTCAGGTACACTGGATATCATATCTGGTAGTTATCAGAGCGGTATTGGATCCTGAACTCAAAATAATATATTATGAAATCTCTCAATAGAAATGCAAATCCGAGGTTTTCAAAAACAACCAGGATTTATCTTATCAGAGCAATTATATCAACTACTCTTGGATGTTTGCTCTTCTTTCTGGGTGCGGGTACATGGGATATCATGCGCGGCTGGATCTATTTTATAATTGCTGTATTAGTTGTCCTGATTTCTAATATCATCGTGGCGATAAATAATCCTGGCCTTTTAGATCAACGCTCCAAAATCAGAAAGGGCACAAAAAGCTGGGACAAATTATGGCTGTTCAGCTTCATGCTCTTTTTTCTATATGGCATGCCTTTTATAGCAGGTTATGATATTGGAAGACTGGGAAACCAAATAACAGGAATGTCATTATACCTTGGTCTTATGTCCTATCTAGTTTCGGCTTCACTGGCAACATGGGCTATGACTGTTAACAAATTTTTTGAGTCATCGGTAAGAATACAGAAAGACAGGGGCCACTATGTCATAACAAATGGTCCCTATCAATTTGTTCGACATCCCGGTTATGCCGCTATGATCTTCTGGGCAGTTGGATTTCCGCTAACAGTGGGATCAAAACTTGCACTTTTCGTAGCTATTGGAATGCTTATTGCCTTAGCCTTAAGAACCTTCTTTGAAGACAGGACATTACATCAGGAACTTGAAGGATATGCGAATTACGCTAAAAAAGTAAAATACAGGTTAATACCATTTATCTGGTAAATGGCCATTAATATTTTAGAAGAAAAACAATTTACCCGTAATTATAATGAAGAATTACTATCCTGCTTGTCAACATTAAAAACGTTTGATTGAACAAACTCTTCTAACCGAAATGACATTTAATACAATTTATCCTGCCCGAAAGTCTAGAGGTGAATAACCTCACCATATGCTGCAGCAGTGGCTTCCATAACTGCTTCTGACATGGTCGGATGAGGATGAACGGTCTTTAGTATTTCATGTCCCGTTGTTTCAAGCTTTCTGGCCGCTACAATTTCAGCTATCATCTCCGTTACATTGGCGCCAATCATATGAGCACCCAGGCATTCTCCGTATTTAGCGTCATAGATTACTTTTACAAAACCCTCTTTCGCTCCTGCTGCGGTAGCTTTTCCCGAAGCGGTAAAGGGGAATTTGCCAACCTTAACCTCATAACCTGCTTCTTTAGCAGCTTTTTCAGTATATCCCACAGAGGCTATTTCAGGATTACAATAGGTACATGCAGGAATATTATTGTAGTTCAATGGTTCCGGATTCTCTCCGGCTATTTTCTCTACACAAATAATACCTTCTGCTGATGCTACATGAGCCAGTGCGGGTCCGCCAACGATATCACCTATGGCATAGATCCCTGGTATATTTGTTTGATAATAATCATTCACAATAACCTTTCCTTTATCTGTTGATATTCCAACATCTTCCAGTCCTATCCCATCCAAATTTGTAGATACGCCAACAGCCGACAATACAACATCCACCGTTAGCTGTTCCTCCCCCTTTGGAGTCTTTATAGATACTTTGCATTGCTTTCCTTTAGTATCAACAGAAGTAACCTCTGAGCTAAGCATGACTTTTATTCCGGATTTCTTATAAGACCTCTCAAGTTGTTTTGACACCTCCTCATCCTCCAGAGGAACAAGATGAGGTAAAAATTCAACAAGGGTTACTTCGGTACCTATAGAATTGTAGAAATAAGCGAACTCAGTTCCAATAGCTCCTGATCCAACGACAACCATAGATTTTGGTTGTTTCTCCAGCGACATGGCCTTACGGTATCCTATGATCTTTTTGCCATCAAGTGGTAAATTGGGTAGCTCCTTGGAACGTCCACCGGTTGCTACTATAATATGACTGGCAGTATATTCCGTTGTTGTCCCAGAATCATCCGTTACCCCAACTTTTTTATTGGATAACAATTTGCCGAATCCGTGTATGACATCAATTTTATTCTTTTTGAATAAGAACTGGACACCTTTACTCATATTCCCAGCCACATCACGGCTTCTTTTGACCATAGCAGAGAAATCAGCCTTTGAGGTCCCTACTTCTATCCCATAATCACCAGCATGTTTAATATACTCGTATACCTGGGCGCTTTTCAGCAAAGCTTTGGTAGGAATACATCCCCAGTTTAGACAAACGCCCCCAAGATTCTCTTTTTCCACTACGCCAACTTTCATTCCCAGCTGGGAAGCCCTGATCGCTGCTACATAACCACCAGGACCACTGCCGATAACTATTAAATCATATGATGCCATAATTGTATTGTTAAATTCCCTACAAAAATAATTGAAAATGTTATTAATGAAAGGGAATGTACTCTAAGGATTAAAGAAATAATTTTATTTTGTATGGAATTTAAAAAATGGGGTGTGAGTCCTGTTATTAAATAGTTATATTTGGTGTTTTGATAAAAAACCAAATTAATACACTAAGTTTAAACTAATTAGTAAATCAGAATATTATGAAGTTACTCGAAGGCAAAACAGCTCTCATTACAGGAGCTTCACGAGGTATCGGCAAATCCATTGCCATAACTTTTGCAAAACATGGAGCCAATGTGGCATTTACTGATCTTGAGGTAAATGATGCTGCCAAAGCCGTTGAAGCTGAGATAAATACTTTAGGTGTTAAAGGAAAAGCATATGCATCCGATGCCAGTTCATTCCAGGGTTCAGAAGACGTTGTTAATGAGATCATCCAGGATTTTGAAAAGATAGATATATTAGTAAATAATGCAGGCATTACTCGAGATACATTACTAATGCGTATGACCGAAGAACAGTGGGATATGGTCATAAATATAAATTTAAAATCTGCTTTTAACCTAACAAAAGCAGTCCAGAGAATTATGCTTAAACAAAGGTCTGGCTCAATAATAAATATGAGTTCAGTTGTAGGGGTAAAAGGCAATGCCGGACAAGCCAATTATGCAGCTTCAAAAGCTGGCCTGATAGGTTTCACTAAGTCGGTTGCCCTTGAATTTGGATCCAGAAATATCAGGTGCAATGCCATTGCTCCAGGTTTTATTGAAACGGAAATGACAGCTGTACTTGATCAAAATGTCGTCCAGAAGTGGGTAGAAGCTATCCCTCTGCGACGTAGTGGTTCACCTGAAGATGTTGCAAACTGTGCAGTGTTCCTGGGCTCAGACTTGTCTTCTTACATGACAGGACAGGTATTCCAGGTTGACGGCGGGATGTTAACATAAATCAACCAAAGCATACCAGATCTTAACCCAGGAATTGTGGACAATCGAATCTTATTTGAATTATCTCCATGGTTCGTTTTACTATGTATTCTGGCTGGTCTGGTATATGCTTTCTTGCTATACAAAAAAAAGAACCCATGGGGAAAAATACCTTCTCTCGTACTAGCAGCCATCAGATTCGTTACAGTTTCAATTATTGCATTTTTATTACTAGGCCCGCTTATCCGTCATATCCAGAATACCATTATTGAACCCAGCTATGTAATTGCGGTCGACAACAGCCGTTCCATTCCTGAAACATATACAGAACAAGATTTCAGCCAGCTTATAAATGAGTTGGATGATATACTCGCTGATATTCCAGGAAGTAATCAGAAGGTAAAAATCAAAGATCTTTCAGGGAATGAGCATTCAACAATTAATGAAATAAAATTTGATGTAAGTTCCACGGACCTGAATAGAGTTCTGCATGAAATTGAGAATGAATACGAAGGTAAAAATCTAGCTGGGGTCATTCTTGTTTCTGATGGGATCTATAACCTGGGGTCCTCTCCAATTTACTCAAATTTCGGATTTCCGGTGCACACTATAGGTGTTGGCGATACAACAGAGAAGGAAGATATTATTCTTAAATCCCTGAATCACAACAAAATAGTATATCAGGGAAATAAATTTCTCCTGCAGGCTGAAATATATAATAAAGGGTATCTTGGCAATTCTGTTTCAGTTGATGTCCGAAGTAAAGGAATTACGCTTCAAAACAAGATACTTCAAATTGATACAGATAACGGACTTCATATCCTGGAGTTTGAATTGGAAGCAAAAAATAGCGGCATGCAACGGTATGAGGTTATCATTAATCCTCTTACTTCAGAATTTTCAAATGACAATAACAGGCTTGACGCCTTCATAGAAGTAGTTGAAGGAAAAGAAAAGATACTTCTTCTTGCAAGTGCACCTCACCCCGACCTGAAAGCTCTTAAAAGCCTTATTGAGAAAAATGATAACTATGAAATTGAGATGGTAATCCCAGGTTTTACGAATAAAAATGAAGAAAAATACGATCTGGCAATACTACACCAACTTCCTGATTCAAGAAACACCTTTTCAGCGGAAATACAGGCTTTAATTAACAATGGTACACCCATCTTATTTATATTGGGATCCAGGACCAATTTAAACAGGTTTAATTCCAATAACCGGACCATCAACATCAAACCATTGCGGAATCAAAAAGACAATGTTTTTGTATCTTTAAACAGCAATTTCAACCTTTTCAGCATAAATGAAAGCTTTAAAGGCATATATTCAGATTTACCCCCTATACCTGTCCCTTTTGGTGAATACACCCTGAAAGGTGAATCTGAAATAGTATTATACCAGCGTATAGGGAAGATCACCACACAAAAGCCTCTACTTGTTATCAATAAAAATCCAGGCATCAAGGAAGCATTGCTGGTAGGTGAAGGATTATGGAAATGGAGGTTGAATGAATATCTTTTTACAAAAGAGTTTAATGGAATTGATGTTTTATTTAACAAAGTAATTCAATATTTAAGCGCAAAGGAAGACCGGAGAAAATTCAAGTCATATCCCATTCGGACTGAAAACTGGGATACCGAACCTGTGATCTTTGAAAACGAAATTTATAATGAAATATATGAGAATGTCTACGATCAGAAAATTGACTTAACCCTGACTGATGAAGAAAATAACAGGTATGATTATTCATACATAATAAGTCAGGCAAACAGCCAATTCAGAATCAGTGGCCTGAAGCCGGGGGTTTATTCTTATCGCGCCAAAACCAATCAGAATGGACAAACTGCAACGAATGAGGGTATGTTCGCCATAAAAAAACTTCTGGTGGAGGTCTCCAATCTTAAAGCTGATTTTAATTTATTACGAGAACTTTCCAGGCGGTCATCAGGAAATTCCTACATAACATCAAATATGAATAATCTTCCGGAAGATATTCAGTCCTCGAATCCACGATCATTAATTTACAGCTCAGAAAATTATTTAGCCATCATTAATCTGAAGTGGATCTTTTTTCTGATCCTGATTCTGATCTCTATAGAGTGGATTTCCAGGAAATACCTTGGCGGCTATTAAATAAACAGGATGACAAATCAGAAAACATATAGGATATTTATACTTCTCTTCTGGATTAATGCACTCATCCATGTCTTTTCCATTATCCTAGACCTTAACCAATTGATCCTGATTACAAAACCTCTTATCATGCCCATACTCGCGGGGATGTTTTATTTCAAAACCAGAGATATCGAAAAGCAAGTCCCTGTATCTTACATATATCTGGCCATGTTGTTTTCCTTTTTTGGCGATGTTCTGCTGATGTTTATGGATCATGGGGAAATCTATTTTATTACTGGATTGAGTGCATTCCTATTTGCACAAGTCCTCTATATCATTACTTACCGACTTTATCGAAATAAAGGATCAAATGTTGCCGGATGGGGTATCAGAATGATTTATTCATTCATAGTTATAGCATATACCATTATTTTATGGATCAGTCTGTTCCCTCACCTTGGAGAAATGTTGCTTCCGGTCACGTTGTATACTTTAACAATCTTCGGGATGGTAATCATGGCCATTTTCCGCCAAAATCGCACTTCGACATTGAGCTTCTACCTTGTCCTTTCCGGTGCCGTCATTTTCTTATTATCGGATTCCATTATCGCTATAAACAAATTCATGGTGTCTGTCTTTTACGAGCGGCTACTTGTTATCAGTACCTATATGATAGCGCAATTCCTGATCACAACCGGATTGGCGGAACATGTAAATCTCAGACAGAATCAGGCAGAAAAAAATCCTGTGAAATGAATTTTCACAGGATGAAAACAAATTCATTTTAATATTGGGAATGCAACCTTAATAAGGTTTTACCTTACCGCTTCCCGAAACATTGCTTCTTATCCTGTCCGGATCGCCCTTATAATAAACACTTCCGCTTCCACTGATATTAGCTTCGAGGGAATCGCCAACATTGATTTTGCATTTCCCAGAACCACTGATCTTAACTTCATATTCATCCACTTCCATATCAAGGGCATCGAGATTTCCAGAACCACTGATTGATATTTCAGCCCTGTCTGCCGAGCCAGAAACTTCAATATTTCCTGATCCGCTAATTTTTTGTGTAAGATCATCGACTTCTAATTTCATCTCAATTCTTCCTGAGCCACTTACACTCAAATAAAGATCATCTGATTCAATGGTATTTTCTCCAATTATCTTACCTGAACCACCCAGGGAAACAGAAGAAACTTCAGGCATGGTCAGATATATTGTCACACGGTCCCGGCCAAAACTCCATCCTTTATTATTTTTATATCTTATAACAAGACTACCGTTCTTGACTTCAGTGATTACATCTTCAAGGTCATCAGAATCACCTTCCAATTCTAAACTTATTGTACTGCCTTGTTTAAGATGTAAATCACCGGAAATTCCCATGGAAACCTCATCAAATCCATCAACCTGCCTTTTTTCCTTTTGTGCCCATAGATTCAAAAGAGAATACCATAAAAAATATGATCAGAGAAATAAAAATATTGTTTTTCATAATGTTTTATTTATACACAACTATTAATTAATATTGATTCAATCATTATTTTCTGGCCTTTTAATAGGATTAATCCTATACACTCACCAGAGATAAATTTTACAGTTTTACTATCTTCAATAAATGAAAAATCAAAATTATTCAGATCTTTTACTGTAATGTAAATATTGATATCATTTTCTTCGATATTCAAAAAACTGAAAACACTGGCCAGGAATGTTTTCTTATGTTCAGTAATTCTGACACAGCCACCCTGGTTTGAAGTTTCAATCCCGTTAATTTTTTTTTCAGGTCCTTCCACCAAAATGTGTTCTCCCTCCCCTTCCACAATAAAAACATTGCAATTTACATCTATTGTCAACTGACTTATACCATTAATTTTTTTAATGCTTGATGCAATCCTTTGCTCCTCATCAATTTTAAAATTAAGCTGATAATAAATTAGAAAACAAGTAAGAATCCCAAGAATAGAATAAATATAAATTTCCCGCTTCATGATTGTAGGCTACTTCCTATTCATATAGATGATTATATTGACTTCAGGGTTGCAAAAAACTTCAAAAAAAATGTTAAGTAAAGTTAAATTTCAGGATTCAAGCAAAATATTCCCTATTCAGCGAGAGATAATGCCTGCTCTAAGTCCTCTAAAAGATCTATAGGGTCTTCAATTCCAATGCTCAATCTGATCATTGAATCCTTGATCCCCATTTGGAGTCTATCCTCCATTGGGATACTGGCATGTGTCATAGTTGCAGGGTGGCCACAGAGGGATTCCACACCTCCTAATGACTCAGCTAAAGAAAAAAGCCTAAAACTTTCGAGAGCTTTAAAGGCATTTGCTTGTGTATCCTCTTCCAGTGTAAATGACAGCATCCCCCCATAATCTCGCATTTGTGATCTGGCAACTTTATGATTTGCATGATCCTTTAGGCCTGGCCAGAAAACCTGATCAACCTTGCTCGAATTTTTCAAAAATTCGGCTACCGATCTTGCATTGGCGCAATGCCTTTCCATCCTGATTTCCAGCGTTTTGATCCCTCTGAGGACAAGGAATATATCCTGGGGGCCAGGAATAGCACCGCAGGAATTCTGAATATAAAATAACTGATTTGCCAACTCTTCATCTTTGAGGACTATTGCGCCCATTATTACATCAGAGTGTCCACCAAGGTATTTTGTAATGGAATGCACCACAATATCTGCCCCCAGTTCCAGGGGTTGCTGCAAACACGGTGTAGCAAAAGTATTGTCAACAGCTACCATAATCTCATGATGCCTGGCAATATCACATACTTTCTTAATATCAATAATGTTTAGCAATGGATTGGTAGGGGTTTCAATCCAAATTAATTTTGTTTTATGATTAATAAAATCTCCAATATCATCCACGTCGATCATATTCACAAAATGGAATTTAATCCCCAATCCATTATAAATCCTGGTCATTATTCTGTGGGTCCCACCATAAAGATCGCGAGTACAAATAACCTCATCCCCTGGTTTCAATAGTTTTAATACAGCATCAATAGCGGCCATGCCTGAAGAAAAGCAGAGGCCGTAAGCCCCGTTCTCCAGAATGGCAAGATTATTTTCAAGGACCTCGCGAGTTGGATTCTGTGTCCTTGAATACTCATATCCTTTATGTTTTCCGGGTGAATCCTGCACATAGGTTGAAGTTTGATAAATAGGTGTCATAATCGCTCCTGTAGCCGGATCAGGTTTAACACCGCCATGAATTACTTTTGTTCCAAATTTCATATTGAGGATATTTATTCCTTGTCTTCTTCTTCAAAAAAACCATCCATCTGCTTCTGCATTCCCTCACGACTTTCTCTATATAAAGGGGTAAGAGATGATTTATCCGGGAAAGTTTCCATATGCAATGTGCGGGTTGGAAATGCAAACCTGACATTCAGGTCTTCGGCCAACTTGAGTATCTGAATGATAATTTCATGACGGTATTGAAGCTCCAATGCCCAGTTAGGTGCTTGAAAGAAGATATAGAACATAATATTGAGTGATGAATCCCCAAAGTCATTCATAAATATATTGTACTTATCCTTTCGCGTATGAGGATGTTTTTCTACAATTTTATTCAAACCTTCTATGAAAACTTCTACAAGCCTTGGAGGTGTATCATAAGTTATCGCTAAAGTGGTATAATATCTTCTATAAACCCTCAGGCCATGATTATCGATTGTACGGTCAGCTAATATGCCATTTGGCACATATATCAGAGAATTTCTGAATGTTCTCACACGGGTTGACCTGCAAACCTACTTCTTCAACTTCACCATCAATTTCTCCGCTTGTTATCCAATTCCCAATTTGAAAGGGTTTATCAATGAAGATCATCAAAGAACCAAAAAAGTTTTTGATGGTGTCTTGTGCGGCAAGAGCCAAAGCCAGACCTCCTATTGAGATACCCGTTATAAAAGGAATAATGGAGATATTCAGATTTATTAAAACAAATAATGCTCCTATTATGATTACAAAAGTTTTTAATACTTTTCTTAGCAGAGGTACAAGTTGATCGTCAAGTGTACTTTCTGTTTTATCAGCAACCTTCATCATATAAAGGCCAAAAATATCTACTAGCCTGTATGCCACTATGGTTAGAAATACAGGCCATAGTGCCCTCAAGACAATAATTAAGTACCTTGAAAATGTAACCGGCAGTTGTAAAACCGGGATCAGTACCATTAGAATAGGGAATATGATCAAATAACTGATTGGCTGGGCAATGGGATGAACCAGGTTTGAAGCCAATTTCTTATACCCGTATTTAACCAGCAATTCAATAATTACTTTCTCAATAACCAGGGTAAAGATCTTATGAACAATGAATGAGAGTAGAACGAGTATTAATATTCCCAGTATTTGCCAGATATATAGTCCCAAATATTTTGAGCTCCCCATTTTTGGCAGAATATCGAGCAGTTTATCAGTTCCAAATGGAAATACCTGACTAAATACCTGATCGATATAGACGATAGAAGATCTTGCATACACCCATTTATTCTCTTTCTTAACCAGGAATATCTCAGGGTGTTTGCTAGTCAGAACATACCTGTTTTTATTGGTTGCTGAATCGAGAAAATTCGGATCCTTGGGAATCTCATCCATTTCAATATAGATGCCCTCACCATCCAGCACATGTTTTAGTTTGACAGCTGCATCTCTTGCTTCATATAGGCTCACACCTGTTTGTTCAAAGGCCATAGCCGAAAGGTCAGGATAAAAATTATTTTCCTGGAGATTATTCAAATGTGTGAAAACTGTCTGGTATGGATTGTCCAGAGAGACCGCATGGGTAGTGTCATTTACCACAGCAAAAAGGGACGGTGAAAAAAACACAACAATGATAAGTATAATCCAATTCTTTTTCATGACTTAATATATAATGGAAATCGTTTTAATTACTTCTTATAAAATGACAGAACAGAAAACTGGTTGCCATAACAACTATACATATTATATTTATTATTTGCTTCAGAGTATAAAAGTCCGATTTTAAAACCGCTTTCAACGGGTTGCATATTTATTAATTCCCCGCTTCCATCATAAAGATAGGTGAATCCTTGTTGCTTATCCACAAATACGTAAACCTCGTTTCCGGCACTGAAATTATAAAACTGCACCTCAAGATCATCAGTGTACAGAAGCTCGGTTTCAAATATTGTCCCACCTTGCTGATCCAGGATACTTACATTATTATAATCCAGCCGGCTGATCACGTAAGTATTATTTAATGCATCCGGAACGATCTTGAAACGGCTTTCCGGATCGGGTTTGAATAACTGTAACTTTTCAACCAGTTCCCCATTCAAATTTACCTTGATGACCTCTCCTATGTCATTTATAAGATGGATCCTGGATCGATTAAAATCGGCACCAGGCTGTAAGAAAACAGATTCTGAAAGTTGGGAATTCAGATTTACCGGGAAGTTGTTATATGTTTCAGATCTTCTGGTATACATATTAATCATTCCATCCTCCCGGATAGAGATCATGCAATCACGTCCGCCAACCCTTATGTGGAAAGGGGGCACCAGATTTTTCCCGCCTGACGGATTGGGCATCCATCCTTCCAATTCCTTGCCTGTTTTATCTGTAAGATAAATATCTCCAGAAGTATCACAGAACAAAAATCTGTAACTCCTGCTATTATCATAATCTATCCGGTTTAAATAGTCAAGATCTACAGGGTGTGCCAGACTCACAGGAAAACCATTCAGAATATTTCCCAGCCTGTCATATATATAAATTTTTGAGTCAGTGGCAAACAGGTATTGCAACTTCCCATTTTTAAAGTAATCTACCTGGAAAATATCTGATTTGATCTGCTCAGCAACTTGCTTTTTCCACAATACCTCTCCATTATTTGAAATAAAGTATAATTGTCCGCCTGAATCCTGGAACATTACCTCAAGGCTCCGGTCGAGGTGGCTTCGGAAGATATAAGGTTTGGTAACGATAGGATAATCTGTAACCACAAGCTGGTCTCTGAAGAACTCTGAGGGAGTGGTTATAACCGACGTTTCAGACCTGTGCTGTACTGCTGCGCTGGTATAGAAGTTACTGTTGATGTTGCTGAATTGAAATGAAAAGAGTTCGAAATGCTTGAATTGCCTGTCAAAGTTTTTAAAGAAAGGTTTCCATTCTTCATTCAAAGCAGCAAAAAAAGCATTCCAGGAATTACTGAAGTTTATAAAATAATTCACATTTGCCCTCTTTTGAACATTATCAAAGTACTGATTGAATTTCAAGGATTTACCCCAGGTATTTTCTTCCTCAATTTCACTTAACAGGTGTTTGATTACTTCAAATGAATTTCCCAGCACTATATAAGACCCAAGGTCAGTATAATAGCTGCTTTCAAAACCCTCAAACTCTTTCCCAAGTAATGAAGCCGGAAATTCATCTATGGCAATTTTCTTAATCCTCTTACCAGAATAGTCCTCATAAAGCAGAGTATCAGAATGAAGATCATTAGCAACCATGATGAGGTCGTCTAATGCATTTACGCTTTCCGTATAGTCTTTTGATTTAATAATTAAGAGTTTATCGGGGTGTTCAATGTCAATGGACTGTAAGGTAGCAAGACCGATCTCATTGCCTATCCATCCATAAAAATCCTTCTCATATATATCATACTCCTTTAACAATTTAGTTTTCGTTGTAAGCTCCTGTGGAAAATTCTTCTCCCAGAAAATATCTACAGATTTCCTCCAATTGGTAAAATCTTCATAGGTATAGGAAATATATGTAGCAGTCCTGTTTGGCAGATAATAAATGGCTTCAAGGTTTTGGGGTGCTTGATTATAAAAGGTAGACAAGAAATATTCATTGCTGTTTTCAGGAATTTTTGTGGCCCCGTTAAAAAATATCCTGTTGTTTTCAAAGGCTATATCGTAATAGGTCGATCCTGTTAACCATTTCAGATAGTCATCATAATCCTTCCTATTATCATCAATAGAGAAATTTCGGATCAGATCCGGGATCTTTGCTACATTCAGGTAAAGGTTCCCCTCGTCCATTTCTATTGGTTGAGTGTTAAAAATCTCGGAGGATATGGACTTAAAATTAGCGAGAAATCCGTTTGTTATATTCCTGATCACATCATCGATCAGAAAAGAAGTAAAGCTTCCTATAAAGTGTCCTTTATATTCAATAAAAGTAAATTCAATTTCACCTTCATCATTTGAAATCTCATTTATACTGAAGTCTTCATACTTCCTGATATCAAATCTATAATCCTGCAGGTTTTTATAATGTTCTAATATCGAGTTCAATATTCTTCTTTTGTCACCGGAATTTAAAGTAAAGTAAAAAATCAATCCAAAGTCAGTATTAGAGATCTTGTGAAAAGAGATTAGTATCGGCCGGTCGCGAAATAATTTTTCGAGGCTGCCTGAAGAACCTGTTATGCTGTCCAGATGTACAAGGTCTTCATTCACGTCATTAATAATGGGTATACTTGATAAGTTCTTCCAAACCGGCAACTCCAGCAAGCTGTTCCAAATCTTAATGGGTTGCTCTGTTTCATAAACAGCAAGTGCATTTTTAGGGACCAGGTCCCACATGTCTACTTTGTCACGTTCATAATAATATTGCAGATAATAAAATATCGCAGAGGCGAGCGCTATAATAAAAATTATAATTAAGGCTTTTTTCAAAGTGCTATAATCAAAAGTGAATCAAAAATCTTTATCAATTGTAAAAATAAAAAATAGATTGGGTGATCAGGTTTACAATTCATATATTTTTTAACTTTCGAATATTAATAGTTTTTTAGGTAAATCAAATTTTTTATTGCCATGGCAAAATTAACCTTTGATCTTATCGATGCTGATGGAAGAAAACTTCATGCCTGTAAATGGGAAACAGATTCAGATCCGATTGCAGTTGTTGCCACTGTTCATGGCTTGAGCGATCATGTTGACCGATATGAACTATTCTCAGAATTTTTAAATAAGAATGGTATCGCAGTAATTGGGATGGATTATCAAGGACATGGCAAGTCGGCAGGAAAGCGCGGTCATGTTCGATCGTATGATCTTTTATTATCAAATATCGAAAACCTGTTGATCCGGGCTCGCCTGGAATTTAACAATACCCCTTTATTCCTGTACGGGCATAGTCTTGGAGGAAACATAGTTGCAAACTATGTCCTCCGACACCAATCGAGGGAAATAACCGGATCGATTATATCTGCGCCATTTTTTGAACTGGCTTATAATCCACCCACCTGGAAGATAAAATTGGCAAAAATACTTAATAGTGCATGGCCTTCACTAACATTATCAAATGAATTAGATCCCATGGAATTGTCACATGACCCACTGGTTGGAAAAGCATACCTTGAAGATCCTCTGGTTCATGGAAAGATATCTGTAGGTGTTTACAACAACGCTATTATCCAGGGAGACTGGGCCCTTGAAAATGCCCGATTGCTGAATTATCCAACATTGATCATGCATGGGTCTGACGACAGGCTAACTTCCCACAAGGCATCAGAAAGATTCGCAAAAGAAGCCGGATCATTGGCTACCATAAAGATTTGGGAAGGCCTCAGGCATGAAATTCATAACGAGAATAACAAAGAGGAAGTAATGGAATACATGTGTGATTGGATCAGGAAATATTCAACGGTTGATAAAATAAAAGAGAATTGATGAAATCAGGTTCAGAAAGGATCAGCGTTTTCGATATCTTTAAGATTGGGATCGGCCCTTCAAGCTCCCATACTATGGGGCCCTGGAAGGCTGGACTAACCTTTATTTCTGATCTAGAGAAAAAGGGTGTATTATCCGAAATTAAAAGCATACAAGTCA
This sequence comes from uncultured Cytophagales bacterium, assembly GCA_942491935.1. Taxonomy (GTDB): domain Bacteria; phylum Bacteroidota; class Bacteroidia; order Cytophagales; family Cyclobacteriaceae; genus JAGTVG01. The sequence continues at coordinate 66,218 of CALOCZ010000028.1, read as the reverse complement.
AGCTTTATGGATCCCTCGCTAAAACCGGTAAAGGACATGGAACGAGCATGGCGGTCATTCTTGGCCTTTGTGGTTACGATCCGGAGACAATTGCATTGGGATTAATCTCAGAAGTCGTTAATAATGTAAAATCCACTAATATCCTTCGACTGGGGGGGCTTTATGATATAAAATTTGTTGCTGAAAAGAATATTGCCTTCCATCCCAAAAAATGTCTTCCTTTTCACCCAAATGGCATTTCATTTATAGCCAGCACAAATAATGGACAAAGCTTTTTTTATACTTTTTACTCTATTGGTGGTGGATTTATCGTTTGTGATGAATTGAATTTATCAGAACAATACGATTATAGCTTCCCTTATCCTATCGATTCTGCAGAAGACCTTATCAAATGGGTTTATTCTACAAAAAAATCAATAACACAAGTAATAATTGAGAATGAATTGTCATTAAGAAATGAAAACGACCTGAAAAGTGAATTGAAAAGGATCTGGAAGGTTATGGCAGATTGCATGTTCAAAGGATGTCATACTCAAGGGATTTTGCCAGGTGGTCTGAATGTTCAGCGAAGGGCCCAGGCCATGAACAGCAATATGTTACCTGATGATGAATCAACAAATTTTAAAGATTGGCTATATCTTATCAAATCAAAAAAATTTACTTTCAGTGAAATACTTAAATGGGTAAGTTGTTTTGCCATTTCAGTAAATGAGGAAAATGCTTCTTTCGGCAGAGTTGTTACTGCCCCAACCAACGGGGCGGCTGGAGTGATTCCCGCTGTTCTTATGTACTATCTGTGCTTTGTCGAGGGAGCAGCCGAGGAAGATATCCAAAAGTTTCTCCTCGTAGCCGGCGAAATGGGTTCTATTTTTAAAAAAGGCAGCACCATATCAGCTGCTATGGGTGGGTGCCAGGCTGAAATAGGAGTTTCTTCAGCTATGGCCGCTGCAGCTTTAACGGAAGTTTTAGGGGGGAAGCCTGAAAATGTGATCATGGCAGCTGAAATAGCGATGGAACATCATCTGGGCCTTACATGTGACCCGGTGGGTGGACTGGTTCAGGTTCCATGTATTGAGAGAAACTCAATGGGTTCTATTAAAGCGATTACAGCAGCCTATCTGGCGCTTGAAGGGAATCCTGATTCAGCCAAAGTTTCACTGGACAGTGTAATTAAAACCATGTGGGATACTGCTCAGGACATGAATTCAAAGTATAAGGAAACCTCTGATGGAGGATTGGCTATAAATATCCCTGTTAGCGTGACAGACTGCTGATCTTTTCATAGATTGACATATACACGATTACGGGATATATATTGTAATGATCACTCACAAATAGATCAGGAATTATTAATTTTGCTGCATATTTGAACTTGGAAATATCAATTCTATCGAAAGTGACCTTTTCCGGATGAGGCGTTTAATAATTCTATTTTTCATATTAGGGATAGCTACTCCCATTTTTGCCCAGATTGATTCTACGAGGACGATCGAACTTGATAATATAATTATTCAAGGCAACCGCATCAACATTCCTTTTAAGGAAACATCACGGAATATTTCCCTGGTAACTGACCTGGAAATAAAGGACCTGCCAGCACAAAGCATTCCAGAGATCTTAAGCTATATCCCCGGAGTGGATATCAGACAAAGAGGTCCGATAGGTGTCCAGGCTGATATAGGTATCAGGGGCGGCACATTTGAACAAACCCTGATCCTCCTCAATGGCATTAAGCTTTCTGATCCTCAAACAGGCCATCATAACCTTAACGTTCCTTTGAACTTTACAAACCTAACCAGAGTGGAAGTTTTGAAAGGCCCCGGGGCAAGGATTTATGGACAAAATGCGTTTTCTGGTGCGGTGAATTTCATTACTGAAGTTCCTGAAGACCGATTTGCCGGGATAAGACTTTATGGGGGACAACATAAATTATTTGGTGGCAGCCTTGACCTGGCTCTTCCTTCAAAGAATTACAAGCAGTATATAAGTTATTCACATGATGCCTCAGACGGGTATAGATATAATACAGATTTCAAGATCAATAATATTTTCTATCAGGCCGAAGCCGAAGTCTCAGGAGGGCAACTTGAAGTACTCGGCGGTTGGACAGGTCGTAAATTTGGGGCAAATGGTTTTTATGCCAATCCCAATTTCGATGAACAATATGAAGAGGTTGAAACATCAATACTAAGCCTGGGGTATGTGAAAAATATAGGAAACTTTACAATCAAGCCTCGGATTTACTGGAGACGTAATAACGATAATTATTTTTTCGTCAGAAACAATCCTGAGATATATCAAAATGACCATACAACCAATGTCGGGGCCATTGAAATTAACAGCAATTGGAGAAACAAGCTTGGCCAGACCGGTTTAGGGATTGAGTTTCGGAGGGAAACCATTCATGGTGATTGGGTCAGGGGCGGAAATCCTTCAAAAAGCAACCTGGACGGTTTTTACAGAAACAGTTTTGGAATGTTTATGGAGCATCAGTTTAAATATGGAAAACTTGATGTTACACCAGGAGTATTTATAAGTCATTACTCTGATTTTGGCTGGAATGCTTTCCCAGGGGTCGATGTGGGTTTCCTGCTTAGACCAGATTTTAGAATTTATACGAATCTTGGCAAATCATACCGCACTCCTACTTTTTATGACATGTATTACAAAAGTCCTGTGGAAGAGGGGAATCCGGATTTAAAGCCTGAAGAGGCTATTACATTTGAAATAGGAGGAAGATATATTAAGAATCCATTAAGCATAGAGTTTAACTGGTTTTATCAGGATGCCACTGATCTTATCGACTGGGTAGGCATCCCGGTAACAGACTCTACCTACCTATGGAAGTCCGCTAATATTTCCCAAATTAAGAGAAATGGCATTGAAATTGCTTCTCAACTTAATATGGAAAGACTAGTGGACAAAAAGATGTTTTTAAAATCTGTTTATCTGAGTTATAATTTCATTCACTCAGATCTGACAAGTTCTGCTGAATTATCCAGGTATACCCTTGAAAACCTTCGGCATCAATTCATTTTTGGTTTAAATACCAGGATCATATCAAATATATATCTTGACTTTAAAACCAGAATGAACGAAAGAGAAGGCCATCCCAATTATTGGGTTTTCGATGCGAGGTTATACTGGGAAAAAGGAACAGGACCATACATCTACATAGAAGCCACCAATCTGACCAATACCCAGTATTATGAGGTCATGACACCTATGCCAGGCAGATGGATGCGGGCCGGGATCATGTACCGTCTGGGATTTTAATCACCTTAAAATCGGATAAAGGACGATTACAGATCTTCCTCATCTTAATTCGCGATATAAGATGATCAGGATATATGTGCCTGACCGAAAGTGCTTGCATATCGCAAACACGGATGTATAAGGTAAAAAATTAATAAGCAATGGACTTAAATGTTTATGTATTCAGTAACCTTTAAATTTTAGAAAAATGAAACGATTAATAATTATTATATTGGTCGTGGTATCTATAAACCAGACCAATGCGCAATTCTTTCAGGTAGGAGCTAAAGCAGGCATCAGTGCTTCAAACTTAAAGGTCGATGCTATGTTTTCCGGTACTGACGGACAGGAAAGTGTTTACTATAAGTCGGGAGAGGCCGCTTTAGGTTGGCATTTAGGATTGTATTCCAGAATAAAGATATCCAGGTTCTATATACAACCAGAATTATTATATTCCTCAACAGGTGGAAAAATTAAGGTCTCAAGCGACGGAATCGATTTCCCAGGGATCAACGAAATAAAACTCAATAAGTTGGATATTCCAATTCTGGCTGGATTTTACTTTGGCAAATCTTTCAGGGTATATGCCGGGCCCTCTTTTTCTTATCTTATATCAGAAAAATCAGTTTGGAAATACACAAAAGACGTGTTCAAACAGGATTTCAAGAAGGGAACAATAGGATACCAGGCAGGTATAGGAATTGATATAACAAATGTTTCCCTCGATCTTAAATACGAAGGGAGCCTAAGTGGTATAGGAAAATCAGTATCCATACCAGGAACTGATGTCAGTTTTGACACTGACGTTAGAAATCCTCAGGTAATCCTAAGTGTGGGATTCAGGTTCTGTTCTCCTAATTTCCAGTTTTTGCTTTTATAAACTTTCTTTGATACATAAACTGAATCTTTAAGATGTATTGTGGGGGACCTACTTCCCCACCTCTCAATAAAAACCGAGTGTTGGAAAAATGATTCTTTAAATTGTTTTTTATCAAATAAAAACTAACAATATACCCTGCTATTAATTGCCAAAAATTCTCTTTCCTCATAAATTACACTTCAATCTTTATAACTGTTCACTTCTTCTGATTCTATTTCAACCTGTTCTGCTTTGCTTATTTTATATGCAAGACCCAAAATCGATAGATATTCAAAAAAATCAAGAATTCATAACTTAAATTAAATTCAAAGTTTCAGGTTTTCCTAAATTTTATTATTAACCTTAATTCTATTTCATTATTTGTTTTATATAAAAAATCTTATAATTTTAACCCACAACAAATTTATAACTAACTTTTATAACGCTTTTATTCATTTAAATAACCAAGAGTAGATTAAATATAAAAAAGCCCTTACTCTTATTAAAAAAACATCTTATTTTACTTAATTTACTGAAATAATAAGGGCTTTAACGAAAACAGGGATTAATCCAATACTAAAAAAATCTAACGTTAACTACGATTTATAGTCTTAGTTGGATATAAGAAATTCCACCTGGTTATACGGATTTTTAACACAAACAATTTACACCTAAACCTAGAAATCGCTATTTAAATTCAAGCAAAAATTAGCCAATTATTTTGAAAATTGGTTATTATTTTCGGTTTTCTCTCTGTTACTATTAAAAAAAACTTAATATGTTATATGTATACAATAATACTTATATCATATTTTCTTGGGCTACTGGTTTTAGTTTTTATTCCGTTGGACTTTGCATTCCTTTTCAAAAATGGCTTGAACCAATTATCTGCACTACTATATAATCAACAGGGCAAACTAAAACGGCGAACGGCGATTATCGTATGGCAGTCAACAAGTCGTCCCCGGGTAGTTGAAAGGTGTCAACTCAAAGCACGCATGAAAAATAAGTCTTAGTCCTTTTTATTCCATAAACTGACAAATGGGAATTTAGCGAAAACCTGGCTAAACTTATACCTATTGGTTTATTTGTGATTATTTTTTTCCAAATCAACTTGCTGAAGTGATAAATGAATAACTAACAGCATCCTTTTATATACTTGGTTGAATAATGTTTTTAAACTGGAAAAAATGGAAATGTAGCCTTCTCCAAAAATGGGGAAGGCTACGATGAACTGCCTGAAAAAGATGGAAAGAAATTATTTCTAAAGTTTTGGTGTTGTTGGTTCAGTTATGTTTGGGACAGTATAGCGATACTTTCACTTTTCGAAAATTTGAAGAATCACACAAAATTAATCTTTGCACTGATTAGAATTCAAGTTTCAAGCAAAAAACTAAACAACTTAAAATTAAATTTTACTAACTAAAACTATAGTGATTTTTAGAGAGATTAGTGCTACCAAATTACTACTTTTTCATTTTTTTTAGATTAAATAATTATAAAGAACCTTAGTCCTATTCTTATACATTAATAATTACAATTATGAAACGTTTACTATTTTTAAATCTAATCGGATTTGCATTTTTACTATCTATTTTAATTGCCAAAAAAAGATGGCTCATTAATTGCTTCTTTTGCTATGGATAAAAAGTTACAACAAAGTTGATGAAACTATACATTTACGAACACATCGCAAAATGCAACGGATTATTTGTGGGAATTTGGTGATGGCGCCACCTCTAGTACTAAAAGTCCGACTCACTCATACAATTCTGATGGTACATTTACAGTTCAGTTAACTGCCACTGGTGAAGGTGGAACAATTTCTTCGTCCAAATCAATTTCGATCACTGATCCTCCAGCTGTTGCGAGTTTTGATATGAGTGATTCAGTAGCACTTGAAGGAGTTGCTAATCACTTTCGAAACCTCCGCAAGTGCTGCAGTATCTGGATTTGGTGATGGCACATCATCAACGGAAACAAATCCAAGTCATTCTTATTCCAAATGGAAAATACTATAATAACAGTTAAGGAAATGGAGGAGATATTCAATCAACTGGTACTGTAGTAATTTACAAATCGTTCCTGGAGAAAGAATCGGTGAGTTTATTCTTGGCGATAATAGCAACTCAGTTGATAAAATAGAAGGCAAATGGGCCAATCACTTCGCAATTCAAATGTCTAACGGAGAATGGTTACATTTGAAAACGGCTATGACATTTTGGTATGATTTTTTCATAACTAGTAATTCTAGTGGATTAACGAAACTGAATTCCTGATGCGATAATGGCCTCAGATCCATTTGAATGTGTAACAGAAAAGAATATTTCCATTGGTAGTACACTCGCTGAGACTCAAGAGGCATATGGCGATCCCGATAATGATTCTAGTAGTGGTAACTTAAGTTATACTTCAACACTTGGTATTTCTTTTTGGGCAGATGATAATGAAACCTTAGTTGAAGACATATACATAACAGAACCATCAGCTTCTGGTCGAATGTCAACTGATAATAGATGTAGATGATGTTAGCAATTAAAAACTTCAAAAGTGAATTAATTAAAACGTGATTTATTAAATAATTAACATCATTAATTTCAATTCATCTCATATGTTTTGTAATAAAGGAATTTAGACTTCAGTTCTTCTCTTTCGATAGAAGTGAGAAAATTTAATCATACGTCTGCTGAAATGTTCTATTTTCTCAATCTAAGTTTATTGCTGAATCTATTGCATCATGTTCAAAAGAAGTGAAGTTTGACTTAGAATATTCATACCAATGTTGGCCGTCAACTGGTTCATGAGTTGAATGTGATTCTGCTGTTGCAGATAGAATTGTAATTACACAAATACTTAATTAAGTGAATCTTATTACAAGTGGACAGTATTTAGGAAACGAAAAGAAAAACAAATTAGGAGTTTTCTATCCAGGTCAATATAATAAATTTTAATGAAAATAACGATGTGTTGTATATCCAGACATGGTCATTTGATAAAATCAGTAAGATTACTTCTACTAGTTATACAAACTATAAGATTGAAGATGTTTTTGCAGGGAAATTTGATAAGTGTATTATCATTACACATCAACAGTGTGAACCAGTGGTATCTACTAACGTATTCGCGAAATGAGGTATGCGTTCTTTTAAAGTTAGTATGTCAGTGACCAAATAATTTAGTCGGAAATATTATGGGAAATATGGAGAAATTCATAAATATTTAAAATAAAATCAATAAATCTAAATACGCGAATCATAAAATTGGAAATTCTTATTTGAATGCTAATGTCCCTAATTTTGTTATTTATTGTTACAATTGTTTTTGTATCACAAAATAATATCAAAGACAAGGAAGTGAAAAGGATTGATTAAAGACTATGCAAAACTCACTGACAATGATGAAGAATTAGTGAGGAATGTGGAAAAAAGAATAGTTACCAAAATGTTATCCGCCAATACTGATTATTTGAAGTTGATGCAAAATAGTAAGGTACTAAAACCTCCAATTTATAATAAATTAAATGAGATAATAAATTCGTCAAATGATGATCAGAAAAAGCTTGATGCATTGGTGGGAATAAATGAAATAATTAAAGAGTTAGACCTGGATAAACTTAGATAAATTGAAGGTAATAGTGGATATGAAATGGCTTAATCTATGTTCAGTAAATATGAAATATGTTTACCAACAAATAGCATTAGAGATGCGCTTAGATATATTAATATTACTTATGATAATATATATAGTACACTTGTAGGACTTTTCGAATCGGAGATAAATACAAAATTAAAGTCTTGCAAAAGAAGTATTAGATAAATATAAGCCAAAGTAATCCAATTATAATGTTATGGGAAAAACAATCACAAACTTAAAGAACTAGTTTCAATTATAGTAGTTGATTCAGAAATTCCCCCTCTTTTAAAGAATAATAGTCAAATGGCTAATTTTTTGAGTCGCACTCTCCATGTTGCAGAAACTTGGATTAATGGAAAAAATAAATCCTGATAGCATATTGCTTCGAAACTTAAATTTTAACGAATTTGTAAACGAATTTGGCATTAAAAATATTGATACGATACTAGAAATTATTAAATCTAATGAGTTTTATTCTGATGAATTTTCTTACATCTTACTGAATCATTTTTTCTAACGAACAAAAGAATTTTTATTGCTAATAAAAACGCTTTAATAAAGGATTTCAAGAAATTGATATTTTAAAAATTGCAGGAATTACGATTAAGAAACGTTGGTTTTCTTCGGATATGATAATTGAATTATCTAATAAAACAACAATTGATTTTAAGAAACAAAAATGGGTAATTTCAGAATGGAAAATTTCACATATTAAAGAGCATCTGTATAAATTTAAATAGTAAATATATTTTCTTTTGTATTCTAAATATAAAGAAGCAAGTACTAAAACATGAGATGGTTCAATTAGGTAATCGGAATAATTATACTAATTAAATTGCTTGGATTATTCTTGTTACCTTTTATTGGAGCAGATACATTTATGAATCTTTTTTTGGAATTAATCTTTTCATTTCATAATAGAATTAATAATTAAAAAGAATAGAAATATGGAAATTTATCATGCTGGTTTTGGTTATAGGTTGGATAGTGGCCATAGCGATAGTTGGTGGTGGAATTGCGGGCCTTTATCAAAAAATTGAAATGTTGCATCTTGTACTTGGTCCAAAAGAAATTTTTGGAAACGATTTCAGTTGTAGTAATTGATATTGTATTGGGGATAATTATTTTCTATATACTTGATGGTCTTGGTGGCCTTGCAACATGGGTAGCCTTTGGAATTGCCGTTGTCTCTCATGGATTCGGATATGATATTTGATTCTCAAACAACAGCTAGCGGTCAAACATTAGCGCGCACGGTGTTTCATATAAGATTTCATATTTGGCGATAGTAACTATTTTACTTGCACCAATAATGGGAATAGTACTAATAATTGGCACAAAATTCGGTGATTGGGAATTATTTTGGAATTAAACATGCAAAGAAATTCTTACAAATCACTTAATTCTATACTATTTGTGTGTGCTTTTTATTTAACTCTAATGCATTTAGAATTTGACTTTTGGGTAAATTCAGTTTTTATTAATTTGAAATTGGCATAACATGATTTAGGTTCAAAATAATCAATTTAACCTGTATTGATCCTAATTATCCCTAAAATTTATTTTATCTAATTCGATATATAGATAACAACATTTATTATCACTTAATATTAAGAAAAAATGAAAACATGCCGTAATTGTCGTAAATCTATTTATGATAAGAAAAAATTTATTTCTAAATGTAAGAGTAGTGGGTTGCAAATTAATGAAGATACTCTAGAGATATCAATAAGTTCAGGTGGGATGTGGACTGGAGATTTTAGTGATTTTGCGAAAAGAGAACAAGAGAAAAATCAAATACGAGAAAAAGCGTATAAGATTCAAGACAAACTTGGAATGGTTTGCAGTAAATGCAATACCGTTTATTGCCTTGAATGTGTAAGTAATCTTGGTATTGTAGAGGGTGGAGTTCATGGTTGTTTAATATGTGGGAGTGAAATGGACTATATCGAAAAATTTGAGAAGTCTTATAAGTATGGCAGGAGCAAATGGTTATTTTAAAAGTAATATAGTTTGATTTTTTTGATATTATATATATGCAGTTATAGATTTCGATCTTCATATAGTATCTGTATGAATACTTTTTTTTAAAATAAATTCGAAATCAATTAGATGGAACGGTAACCTAAAAAGCTAATAATTCTATTAGTTATCATATAGATACTTTTAGTTACTAATTGTAGAAAGATTTTGATAATGAATTAATCTTAACTGATGATTCGTCAACTTGAATATAATAATCACCTTTTGCTAAGGCGATTTTTTTATAACCTGATATTTTTTGAATTATGTTTCACAGACTAATATTAAGCATCTTTATTTTCATCATTTTCATAGTATCATGTGAAAGTCCAGAGAAGAAAATCAATCAAATTTCCAGCTTAAAGAATTTAACGGAAATAAATAAATTCATTGATAAGTACCCAGATCATGAACTGGCAGAAAAAGTCATAAATTTGAGAGATTCGCTGGTTTTTATATCTATTTTAAAATCTAACCAACTTGATTCATTACAATGGTTCATTAATAAGTATCCTGAAAGTATTTATGTTAAAGAAGCTCATCAGGAGTTAAATATTTTAATTGATGAGTTAGAATTATACAATAGAAAGAATGAAAGTATTGGACCAGTAGAAGCACTCTCATCCTTGATTGCTTACATTAATAAATACCCTGAAGGTAGATTTATTGAAGATGCAATGCAGGATGCAGATTTTTTTAATAATGCCATTTTAAACAATGCGAAAAATGAAGCGAAAGATGGGTTGAGGACTAAAAACAACAAAGACGGAGCCAATAAATTTCAAAAGTCAGGTGACTTTTATTTGGATGCGGTTCAATTTTATAAGGTAACAGAAAAGGAAACTGATAGTTTGTATGAAAGAGCGGCTTATGCCTATTATAAAGCTTCATGGAGAATGCAAAACGAATTAGCGGCTCAAATCATTCAGGTATTTAACGAATATGCCAATGGAGAAAGAGATCTACCTTATGTAGATAGTAACTCAATTTATTCAAATCCGATTTATATCCTAAAAGTTAAATACTATCAAAAATCAATTGAATTGTATAAAATGGCAAACATGACAAATCATGCTATATGGTTGGAAAAGGATGATGAATATAAAAAATATGTAAATGATAAAATTGAAAGTGAGTGGAACGATTGAAATTAAATATTTAAATGATAGAATGTAAATCCTCCCAAAAAGGTGTCAGATGTGATTTTTTGTTTACTACATCCCGGTAGGAGGCTTATTGTTCAAAGAGCTATATGGACGATTCCAATTGTAATGAAACTGCCATTCCTCCAGACGATCATTCAAATTTTTATCTTTGAGATCGTGTCTTAGAGATTCCCTCAAATCCGTTTGGTGGCTTCTTTCCACTTTTCCATTCAAGTGGGGACTTCTGGGCTTGATGAGCTGAACTTGATGCCATATTCTAGAGTTTTCTTAGAATTTATAGGCAAAGAACTCCCTTCCTCGGTCTGTTTGAATTCGTTGGATTGGAAAAGGCATATGTTCAATTATCCTGTCTAAAAAATCAATAGAATTTTTGGCTGTTCGCCTTTTGTAGGTATTTACGACTCTAAAGCTGGAGCAATCATCCACAGCTGTATACTGATAAATGCCATTATCAATCTTACATACATCTACTTGTAATCTTTCTCAAGGAATCTCTTTTGAATATCGGATAGGATATTGGCTCTTTTTTCTAAAGTGTTTAACAACCATATGTGTAAAAGAATTACTCCTTGCAAGGGAGCGATATTTTAATTTGATAATTTTGATGAAAATTCCGTTTAAATTGAACATAATATTCCGGGCAAACTGTACACCCCCAAGGTATAGCATAAGTAAATGTGGTTAATTGTTTTCAGGTTTTTATTTCTGAAATTTCTACCTTCCTCATCAATTCTCCTTTAAGTACAATTCTATGTGCCCGATGAATAAGCCTGTCGGGGATGGCATCAGCCACAGTATTGTCGTCAAACATATCAAACCATTTTTCAACGAGGTATCTGGGGATGCAATGATTGTAGATTGCCTGTCATATCGGTCTTCCATGGTCTCAGTAACATTTTTCAGTTGTCCCCTTCGTGATCGGTTGCAGGCCAAATCATCGTGGATTAAAAAGGTTGGTTTTTCAAGTCTGTTAAGTTCCTTCAGATGGGAGTTATCGGCCTTTCGGCATATGCATCCTGGAGAACAACTTGTTCAGGAGTTAAAATATCCGACCTTAAATCCATACTGACAAGCCTGATAACCCAGAGCGATTAGGCGTAAATTATAACTTTTCCCGACACCGGTTGGACCAGTAATGATCAGATTTTCACTGTGCCGGTGGATACGCTAGTTACCTTCTGACAAGGCGCAGGATTTGGATTCTTATCCAGGTTTCTGGAAGTAAAATAATCTATCTGTTCAACCGAAGCCGGATAACGGAACCGGGCCGCCCGGATATACCGGTTTGTTTTACGCTCCTCCCTTCCAGCCATTCACTTTCAACTAAGTGAGCCACCATGTTATCATGGGTAAGCTGTTCATGGTCTTTCTGTGTCAAAAAAGCCTGGTATGTCCTGGACATCCCATAAAACTTCATCTGATGCATTTTCTCTAATGTTGCTTGTGTATTCATATGTTATTCATTTATGGTTATTGATAATAATTGCTTCCCCGGATATTTTTATGTTCGGGAGTGGTGGTATGATTTGTTTTCTGAGACAGGTCCTGTTGAAGATCTATACCCCGTTCAAGGATATTTTTTACCGTCTTATAATAAAAGCTTCCATAATCGGATGCTCTGCGACAAGCATTGTTTAGCCGCTCGTTACCTACTTTTTTGGCCAGACGCAGGATCCCTTCACAAGACTTATAGGCCTGCTCGGGATGAGGCTTTGTCTGGAAGATCTGTTCAATCAATCTACAAGTATCTTCACCAATATCTTTAGCCCAACGGATATATCTGTCGGCAGTCCATTCCAGGATATATCGGTGGGTGGAGGCCAGGTGTTCTTTTTTGGTTGTATAGCCATAACCCTTTCTGCAGCGTGCGTGGATTGCTATGCGCTCGTAATTGGCATAGATCTCAACCTGATCGGCCGTATAATGGATCTGTACCCTTTGTCCTATAAATCTGTAGGGAACACTGTAGTAGTGTTTATCCTCGCTTAGGGATATGTGTCCGTTTCGCTGTACCGTGGCCCGTTTGTGCTTCTGGATCTGGAAAGGTTGAAGCGGAAGTGGTTTAAGGGCTTGTTTTTCAATCTTTTCGAAGAGCTCTGTCCGTGAATATTGCCTCGAGGGGAACTCTGTGGCATTGTAGCTGTTTACCTGTCTTGCAATCGCATGGTTTAACTGATCGATATTGAAGAACTGCATGTTGCGCAAAGGAGCAAATACATGTGTATAGACATTCTTTACTGCGTTCTCAACTTTCCCCTTATCCTTAGGTTTGGCACTCCTTGTTGGCAGGATAACAGTTTGATAGTGCAGGGATAACTGTCGGAACAACTGGGTGATCTTTGGTTCATAGCGATCGGTACGACTTACGATAGCCTTCATGTTATCTGGCACTATGGCAGCCGGAACTCCACCAAAAAACAAAAGACAATGCTCGATGCATTTGACAACATCCTCCTGTTTCTGGCTGTGTACGGCACAGGCATAGGTCTTCCCACTGGCCCCCAGTGTGGCAACAAACACTTCAACTTCAGTGATCTCTCCACTTTGAGGGTCGATGACTGGTAGCTTGCCACCACTAAAGTCACTAAATAACTTATCCCTACTCTTGTGTGCATAGGAGCTGTTGGGTTGACCACTGGCTCCACTGTTTGTAGTGATAACAGAACTGTGAATAACCATAGGGATCATTCTGGTCACTACTGTATTCCTTCCACAACAGTTGCCTGGTAACACCCCGACGCTTGAGTTCCTTTTCCATATAAGGGAAAAAGTTCAACAACAGTCTGTAGCGATCATCATTATTGCTTCTGGAGTTTATATTGCGCCAGTGCTGATTCATCCATTTTTGCTAACTGCTCCCATGTAAAACCACTGGATTCCAGCAGCCGAACATATTCGATTACAGTAGTCCTACTGATACCAAGGCTTACCTTTATGGCCTTATGTGAATATCCTTTACTCTTAAGCTGTACTAATTGACGGATCGTTAACATATCTTTCTTTTTATTTGGCATCTTGGACGTTATTTAAATTAAAAAGCCCAAGTGTACGCCTTCTTAGAAAAATGCAATAAAAAAACCTTGAATATGTTAACCTGGGGTGTACAGTTTCACCGGAATAGGGTGTACAGTTTCATCCGGAATTTACAGTTTATAAAATGAGATGCAATTCGAAGTTTACCATAGTGAAAACGATCTCGAATATCTAGAACAAGATTGATAGTCTCATCATAAATGGATTTATTAGCAAGTTTCTTTGGCTTACGTGATCTATCTTCAAATCCTTCATTTTTATATCGCTCCAGCCATCTATACAGAGTTTTTCTTGCGATACCACATTTTGTAGCTGCTTTGCTAACAAAACCCAATTGCTTATAAGCTCTAACCCAATTTTTTCTGGCTTTGATCTTCCTTTCAGAATCTTACATAAAGGGCCGTGGATTTATGAATAACTTTATCAAGTTGCCCACAAACCCACAGCTTAACAATAATAATATTATTAGAAGTTGTAAAAACTAAAAATGTATCGAATGTCTTGAACCTTCTCAGATTAAGGAAAAATAGAATATTCATTACTTTGATTTTTCTATTTATTCATATAAAAAATAATAGCTATTTAACTACCAAGGCAGTAAAAAATTATAAAGTTGGGTATGTCTTAATTCTGGATCACATCAATCAGTCTAAATCTCGATCTTTTCATTTTTGAATCTTTCTAATATCTTTCATACCTTTTAAATAATGTATTCCAGTTATATAATTTGCAACCGTAAATTTTCACCACAAATTTGAACGGCAAAATATAATAAATATTTAATCCTTATATCTCTTCTTTTTGGTCGCATCATCACTAAAACATTCTAATTCTAAGTCTATAACACTCTGAAAGCTTAAAAAAAAACATCTATTTTAGCCACACTACTACCACTAACAGATTCTACCATCATTACCATTGAACTACGTGCCGCAGCATTATTTGCATGATAGCAAATTCCATAAAAGCATACATAAACTTGGCATTCTCATTCTTTTTAGAGTATATTCGTAATTTTCAGAGATTTCCAATTTCTTAAAATTATCAATACGCACTATTAGAAGGGTGTTGGCAAATAAAATCTATTTTATCTAATAACTCTTGTGTCCCCCATTTAGATTCTAACATACCTACGATCTCTGCAAAACGAACTGCAAATTTGAAATTATTTATTCGGCTTTCTGCATCTTTAACTGTAGTACTATTTGGATATTTGAGAATAAATGCTTCATAATCTGCTTGAGAAGCACCGGGTTTCTGTTTTAGGCTGATTTTTTTGAAATCGACTAAATCTTGATATTTTGTATTCGGATACTTTTGTAAAAATGCGTTTTAAATCCTCCTCTTTATAACTATCACAAGTAATTAAACATTCAATTTCTTCAATATGATTTGAATCTGGATATTCCTTTAAAAATTCTTCTCGAGCTGAAGAACGATCTCTTGCATATTCTAAATGCAATTCATATAATTCACTTTTTAGCTGCGGTGAGATTGCATCATCAGGAAAATGTTTTAGAAATTTTTTATGAGTTGGATACGATTTTGTTTCGTTGTTGAGAGTATAATGAATCATACAATAATTGTTTTATTTCTGATTCATATTTTGAATAATGGTAATTAAGTAAAAATTGTTCCATGGTATAAACATCTTTACTCTTCATTACATTTGAATACTCTCTTTCTAATAATGAATCTGTAACTATTTTTGCTTCTGTAGTATTAGGATAATTTCTAATATATGCACGCATTGATTGTGTACTTCGAAACGAATTTTCATATTCTTTTTTAGCATTTGCTGTGTTTAACGCATCAAGTGAATCTTGCATAATATTGGCATAGGATGTATTAGGATATTCTTTAATATACTCTTCCATTTTCCATGTAGAATTACTCTTTAATGCAATGTTAAATTTTACCTCAACTAATCTTTCATTAACAGCCTTAATAATATCAGAATTTGTAACTTTCTTAAAATCACGATTGAATGTATAAGAATTGGCTTTATACGTAAATACAAAATACTCAATAACTACTTTTTCATAATCCGGCCAACCCTCATATGTTTTCAAGAAGTAATCATATTCTTTAAGTCTATTGTCATTATTTTCCCAATCATTATCCTCAAAATCAATTTGTTTAGATAGAAATTCCACTTGTGAATAATATGTTTCTATTACGGTCGCCCTTGAGTTTGTGGATACTTTTCTAAGTATGCTTTTAATTCAGCATCTTCTTTCGATTCAACAGCTTTAAGATACATCATACGCTCTATCGCTTCTGGAGCATATTCAGAATTTGGATTTTTTTGAACAAATTTCTGATAATCATCACTCATTATGTTCTTAGACACCACTTTTTCCCATTTTTGAGAAAAGGCTGATACTGATAATCCTAACATCATCAGTAATAAAAATAAACTTTTTCATGTGAATAAAATTATCTGATTATTATGATTTTATCTTTCGGTCATAACAGTTTGCGTATGAATAATGCAAGATTAAAAAGTCATGAAATTTCAAGCTTGCATTGAGCCAATTCATTTAGTCATATATTTAAATTTCAAGTTAATCGTCTAAGATG
This sequence comes from uncultured Cytophagales bacterium, assembly GCA_942491935.1. Taxonomy (GTDB): domain Bacteria; phylum Bacteroidota; class Bacteroidia; order Cytophagales; family Cyclobacteriaceae; genus JAGTVG01. Next base: position 49,667 of record CALOCZ010000028.1, on the reverse strand, counting down.
AATTGGTGGTTATTAAAGGATGTTTTTGCTTGATTCCGAATTCCTTGAAATGGACATGCAACAAAAAAACTGGACAATTATAATAATGACTATATTATTAGAACGTACACCTTTAAATAGTCTCTGATTAAGCCATTCACATAAAAGTAAAATTTATTATAATTATATATGCGGCAATAATTAAATGAATGACCAAAGCTACTATCGCACCAATAGCAATTAGCCAAGTTTTTGTTTTTTAGTCCATGATATTGGAATTATAATTATGAAAAATATGTAAAAGGATAATCTTGATGAAACTATCTTAATCATTAGTCCTAAAAAATTTATAGTCGGCACTAATCTCTCTCATAAATCTATTAATATATAAATTGTAGAATATTTCAAAAACATGCAAATTATAATAGGAATTTTCTAAAGGTGTTTATCTTTTGATATAAACAATATATTAGAATATTATACACAAATTATTAATCTCTCTATTGACTGTATTATTGAATTATATTAAGCTGTATATTAAAATATACTAACTTTTTGTCTAACGAAATCTGAAGTATCACACTACATATCTATAATACAAGCGAAGAATATAAATCAACAATAATATACCAATCTACTATCGGTCATAGGATGCTAAAAAATTAGTGGATCTGAATATCAAAGGGCATTCTGGCCTGCGGTCCTTTAAGTGTATTTAATTGTTGTACCTGCTGAAAATAAGGATAATATTCCCCAAGTTTCAGTTTTAAATAGCGAGTCTGGATGTCCGTACCGAGGTCTGCCATAATCTGCTCAAATACGGTTTTCTGTCTTGGGTAATAGCTTACGCGGTATTCCTCCAGCTCAGCCATTTCAGCTGCTTCCTCAATGGCATCTTCCAGGGTGCCAAATTCATCAATCAAGCCATTTTCAAGGGCTTCATATCCTGAATACACCCTGCCTGAAGCAATCTTGAGCAGTTCGTCAATCGCCATATCCCTGTCATCGGCTGCCTTACTGGTGAATATTTCATAGCCCCTTTCAATTTCCTGTTGAATGATCTCTTTTTCAAAAGAAGACAAGGGACGTGTAACAGTATACATATCGGAATATTCACCGGTACTGAAACTATCGAAAGTCAAACCCAGTTTATTTTCAAAGAGTTCTTCTGCATTGAATAATATCCCAAATATACCGATTGATCCTGTTATGGAAGTAGGCTGTGCATAGATCTTATCACATGCCATTACAATATAATACCCCCCGGAGGCTGCGACATCGGCGATTGAAGCAATAACAGGTTTTTTCTCTGAAGTAAGCTTGATCTCCTTCCAGATCACGTCGGATGCAAGTGGACTGCCACCGCCTGAATTAATCCGGATAACAACTGCTTTCACGCGATCATTCTCCCTGGCACTTCGTATTAATTCTGTGTAACTATCAGATCCGATCATCTGGTTCTCTCCTCTTCCGGAAAAAATATTACCTTCCCCTATTATAACCGCAATTCTGTCCTTTGAATATTTCGAATCGCCATAGGATTTATTATAATTTCTGTAAGAGATCATATTTACATCATCATCTTCTTCAACATCCAGCTTATCTTTCAAAAGATCCATAAACTCATTGTAGTATTTCTCTCCATCAAGTAATCCAAGGTCTACAGCATCTTTGGTAGTCCTGGCTAACATTGAATATGAGATCTTCCTGACTTCTTCTGTCTCCATATTCCTGGATTCAGCAATTTCCCTAAGTATATGATCATAAATAGAATTAACATATGCGGAGATCTGTTCTTTATTCTCCTCACTTAAGTCTTTCCGCATAAAAGGTTCCACAGCCGATTTGTATTCACCTACCCTGAAAATCTGCGGTTCTATGCCAAGTTTTTCAAATAAACCGGTAAAGAAGATGTATTGGGCGGATATGCCATTGAATTCCAACATTCCATAACCAGGTGTGATATATATTTCATCTGAAACGGAAGCCAGATAATACGATGTTTCCGTATAATATTCAGCATAAGATACTATGAATTTTCCGGAGGATTTAAATGCTTCTAATTCTTTTCGCAATTCTTCAATGGTGGCCATCCCTGCCATAAAAAATCTGGGTTCCAGGAATATTCCCTGTATATCATCATCAGATTCTGCATGCCTAATGGCTTCCTTTAACTCTTTCAGACCCATTTCTCTTGCTCCTGCACCTGGGAAACCTAGTGATGCAAAAGGATCTTCAACTTCACGTTCAACAATTTGTCCGTTCAACCGGAGACGTAATATCGAGTTTTCAGGAACGGATACAGTCTTTTCTGCTGAGGAAATGGACAAAATGCCTATAAAAATAAAGAGCATTACGAAACTATAAATAAATAATCCAACCAGAACAGCTAATAAATTGCGTAAGAATTTCATGTACTTATACTTTTTTTTATTGTTTTCAACTGTAATTATATTACTTTACCCTAACAACATAAAAACAATTTATATAGCTGCTATTTTTAAAGGATGAAAGGAAAATATTTAATATTAGGAAGTAATATAGGAGATCGAATAAGCAATATTGAGACAGCAGTAAATAAAATAAGAACAAATGTCGGACAGGTCGTCAGGGCCTCTTCTATCTATCTCACTGAACCCTGGGGGCATAAGGAGCAAGCTACATTTTATAATCAGGTTGTTGAAATAAAAACTGAGCTCGACGCTTTTGAAACCTTAAATAAACTACTTGCAATTGAAGAGTCCATGGGCAGGGTCCGCAAAAAGAAATGGGCGGAAAGGATCATTGATATAGATATCCTCTATTTTGATGACCAGGTCATTAGCAAGGAAAATCTGAGCATACCGCATCCAGGTATTCCGGATAGAAGATTTGTACTAGTACCACTTTGTGAATTGATACCTGATCACATTCATCCCGAACTGAATGTCTCAAACGACGATCTACTGAAAGCAACCAAAGATCATCTGGGTGTTAAAAAGGTCTAAACTTAATTAAATATCCTTTAATCAATGCTTCTCACCTGAGCTTCTGGGCTGATTTTTTTCACAAGGCCCTGTAACACTTTACCTGGTCCGCATTCAATAAATTCAGTGGCCCCATCGGCTACCATATTTACAACAGATTGTCTCCATTTAACGGGTGCAGTAAGCTGGTGATTCAGATTCTTCTTTATCTCCTCAACATCTACATGCGGTCTGGATGTATAATTCTGGTAAATAGGACATATTGGTTCATGAAACTCGGTATCAAGAATTGCCTGTTCCAGCTCTTCTCTCGCCGGTTCCATTAAGGGTGAATGAAAAGCACCTCCAACCTGTAATGGTAAAGCTCTTTTCGCCCCTGAGTCTTTCAACTTTTCACATGCGATAGTGATTCCTTCATTTGAGCCGGATATAACCAGTTGCCCTGGACTATTATAATTGGCAGGCACAACAATTTCGTCAATGCCTTCACATATTGCGATTACTTTTTCATCTTCCATACCTAAAATTGCGGCCATGGTGGATGGATTGATTTCACATGCTTTCTGCATGGCTTCCGCTCTTTTCGACACAAGCCTTAATCCGTCTTCAAAACTCAGAACTTTATTTGATACAAGTGCCGAAAACTCACCTAATGAATGTCCTGCAACCATATCAGGATTAAAATCATCAGCTATTAACGCTGAAATTACTGAGTGAAGAAATATAGCGGGCTGTGTAACTTTAGTTTGCTTTAATTCTTCAGCTGTACCATCAAACATTATATCAGTAATCCGGAAGCCAAGAACTTTATTTGCTGATTCAAATAATATTTTTGCTTTCTCGGATCCCTCATACAAATCCTTCCCCATACCTGGAAATTGTGCACCTTGTCCAGGAAAAATATATGCTCTCATGCTGTTCAATTTTAATAGAATCACAAAACTATATATTATAACACTAAAACATTCACTTTTATTTTATTATTGATAAGACAATCCATTCCTGATCAGAACTTTTTTTAAAAAATTGCACATTTCCCAGAACAATAGCCTATAATTTCATGTAATGGTAATAGACTTTAGAAAATTCAAAGAAATTTTTAAGATTTGGTCTTAGCCTTTGCCTTTTTTCCGGTAGGCCTGTCCATTATAATTCAAATAGAGGACTCCAATTATAATTGTTGATATGGCAACAACTGAGAGGTATTTTTCCAGGTGAAAGAACCGGAGGACCGGGTAAGATGCAATCATAAGAATACCTATACTTATAAATGTATTCCGAAAAATTAGAGCATATTTCTTAATATCGAATTTCTCTTTTTCTTTATCAGAGAGGGTATTGTATCCAGCGATTAAATGGTATGCTTTGGCTTTATGAATATAGATCCCAAGTCCCATGACAATAATGCCTGAAAATACAATAACACCTACAAGAATAGCCTGTTCACTCATAATTCGTTTACCTGAATATCTGCACCCAACCTTTAAGGGTTTGGGACCTAAGATCAGGATCATTCATATCATATTGAATGTCAACTTTGTAATAATAAACACCGTTTTCCAATACAGCGCCTTCATTTGTGTTTCCTTCCCAATTGATATATATTGAATTCTCACCCCCGCTTGTTTCTGAGTACACCTCTTTTCCCCACCTGTTAAAAACTGTAAAAGTTAATGAGTTAACAAATCTTGGGCACTTTATAAATGGGAATGAATATGGCTGGAAAGTATCATTCTTTCCATCGTTGTTTGGGGTAAATACATTTGGCATTTCATAATAGGGACAGTTTTCAAACTGTTTCACTTTACTGAACTCTCCCGGGTTTCCTGACCTGTCCACTGCCCTGATCTTATAACATCCTTTAAAAGAGGTTAATCCTTCATGTTTAAAATATTCATCCTGAGGTAATCCGACAATATTATAATCTTCCTCAAAGCAGGTTTCAGAGAACCACACCTCATAATAAACAATATCCCGTAAGCAATCATTATCATCCCCAACAGGTGTGGATGTCCATTCGAGTTCATGGAAGAAATTGTCAAAATTACATGGTTTATCCTGAATAAAATTCAAACAGGTGGTATCGCTGACAATGGTATCCCCAATATCAATAATTACACAGGGTGGAATGGTATCATTGGGTTGATTGCAAATTATTTGGGAATCGTTGATCAGCGGTTCAATAACCTTAGGATTTCCGTAAGATCCCTGTGTGGTAACGTAATAACAATAAAATGTATTTTCATCGAGCCTTACCCCATCAACTTGTCCTGAATCCATATAATGGAACCCATATTGGTTTACATCCACACTATCTATTAGCACTAATTCACTTTCATTTGATGGATTGATGTTATCTCTGTAAATATAATGGTACGGGAATCTTTGCGTATTATTTGACCAAGGCACATTCGCATCCCAAATCAGCTCAATACTGTTTACATTTGGATCTGTGCTTAGTCTTACTGAGGAAGCCAAAGCTGAAGTATCAACTACATTTCCGCCATTATCATAGGCTACAACGCGATAGCTATATGCAGAAAGATCGGTATCAAGGCCAGTATCAATATAGGTAGTGTCTGTTAAGGTAACAGGGCCTACAGCTGTTCCACCACCATTCTGGCCAACAAACCTATACAATTCATAGGAATATGGAGGGGGAAAGGCTGCCTGGTCAGCATCAAACGGGCTTGTCCACTGCAGATCGATTCTTCCAGTCTCAGTATCAGTTTCCAGTACGCTGACTTTGGTGATTACAGGCCCAAATCGTTCCTGGTCCTCCTCAATGGTAACACATACTTCTTCTGATGCATAACTCAATCCTCCTGCAGGGAGTTTATATTCAGCAACCAGTCGGTAACAGTATGTTGCTCCAAAATCAAGTCTTGCCCCGTTGTTTGTATCTATATAGTCTATCTGATCAATAGGCACGGTGGCAATCAAGGTATACCCAGCGTACTCCGGCATACCTACTTCACAATTATCCGGTTCAAATTCAAAGCTGTCAACTCTTCTCCATATCTGCATGGTGCCAGCATATTCATCACAAGCATACTGATTCCAATCCAGAGCTACTCGCCGTCCCGTTAATCCAGCGGCGGTAAGCCCCTCAGGGGCCGGGCCAACCACTGTAACTTCCCAGGTATCAAAATCAACCAGGGAAGGCCCATCAAGTCTGTCGGGGAAATCTTTTGCTTTGAATGTAATCTGATAAGGTAAAGACCGGACATGCGAACAATTTGTCTGCCATGCAAAATCAATAAATGCTGGCGACGGTTGTGGATTCACTGCATCATCGGGTTGTGGACTATAAGTTGCAGGAGAAGAGGACAATTCATATGGCCCACCAAAAGATGAGATGGTTATCCGGTCGTTATCCGGATCATCTGCCCGTATAACTTCCTGTAACAATGTGCCAGCTTCAATACAAGTATCTTCAGGTATAGTAAGTTCTGGTCTTTCATTATCGCAATCCTGTACAATGATCTGCATATCCCTGGTTACGTACCCCATCTGAAACCATTCATTCAGGTCCGGAAAATATCTCCATTCTTTTACAATAAAAGCAATGTTGTATTCATCTTCAGTTCCGGGAGCATCCCAGATCAAGTCTCCGGAAACGGGATCAAGTGTATAAGTTGGAGGTCCAGTACCGGCTTCATTTGTAACACCCGGAACAGTTTCGATGTCATAAACGTTAGGAAGTCGATAATTAACTACTGGCAGATCAACGTCCTGCTTGTTCACGACAATGTGGTATGAAAGGCTATCTCCGTCGAAGTCCCATCCTCCGCCATTATGAAAAAATGCTTTCCCCACACATGCCCTGTCTAAGGGAGGATTAAGAAGGACCGGGGTATTATTACATCCGAAGAAAGGATCTACAACAATTTGAGTTTCGATATAAAAAGGAGTGTTAACAGAGTTATCCATATTTGCAACACTGGCATTCCTGTTAAATTCGCGGTAGGTAGACTGTATACGTACCAGGCCCAGGAAATGTGTGTTCAGCATAAAAGATATTCAAAGCTACTTCATCACCTAGGTCCTGGAAAAAATCCGGGCTGCCCGGAGTAAATCCAATGGGAGGTGATCCATCACCAAATTTCATATCCCCGGCACCAAACAACACCGATGAGCCAGTATCAGTATATCCTATAAGTGTAAAACGATATCTGTTAGATTGACAATCTATAAGTTCAGCAATAATCTCCCCTGCACGAATATGTGTTGCATACACCTTAACTGATGCCATTAAAAACAGCAACATCAAAACCATCTGTATCCTAATCCATCTCATCAAGATTCCTCTAATCTATAGTATTATCAACGATAAAAATAAACAACTAATATACAAACAAATAAAATTAACAATAAGTTATGCTTACAAAGTAATAATTCTTTAATTATGAAAATTATTTTCTTATTTTTGGTTATCAGTTTTTTGAATCGATATATTTTTAATACGACACATCATACCTTGTTTTTTTTACTATACAGATTTTAAAATTAATTGAACATGAGTTGGATTACAGATACTTTAGGTAGTTCCATAGGTAAAAAGCTATTAATGTCATTAACCGGATTGTTTTTAATAATATTCCTGGTAATTCACCTGATTGGAAATCTGGCGATTTTCTCTGATGATGGTGGATTGTCCTTTAATAGTTATGCAGTTTTTATGTCTTCGTTCCCTTTAATAAAAGCTGTTTCTTATTTGCTATATTTCAGCATATTGTTGCATGCATTCTATGCCATGATGCTGTGGTTCCTGAACCGGAAAGCCAGACCGGTCCGGTATGCAGTTGAACATGCCAATCAGAATAGTACATGGGCATCGCGCAGCATGACATTACTGGGTTCTCTTATTTTTATCTTCCTGATCATGCATCTGAAGGATTTCTGGTGGCAGTATAAATTTGGAGGAGGATATGAATTCGAGATTGATGCCAATGGCAACCGCGACATTTATAAGCTGGTAATTTTACAATTTCAATACACTTATGTTCTTGTAGCCTATCTGATTGGGCTTGTCGCACTTGCCTTCCATTTATGGCATGGATTCGAGAGCGCATTTCAGACACTGGGCTTTAATCATGAACGTTACACACCAGTTATTAAGTTTATTGGCATTCTTTATGCGCTCCTGGTTCCACTGGGATTTGCCATGATGCCGGTTTATGTATACTTTTTTATGAAATAAAAATTGAATAGATAATTATGTCTCTTGATTCAAAAATTCCAGATGGTCCTTTAGCTGAGAAGTGGACCCAACATAAATTCAACTTAAAACTTGTAAATCCTTCAAATAAGCGGAAATATGATATCATCGTTGTGGGTACTGGTCTGGCTGGTGCCTCTGCTGCTGCTTCCTTTGGAGAACTGGGCTATAATGTAAAAGCCTTCTTTTACCAGGATAGTGCCAGAAGAGCTCATTCCATCGCCGCACAGGGAGGAATCAATGCAGCAAAAAACTATACAAATGATGGGGATAGTGTTTACAGGCTATTCTACGATACGATAAAAGGAGGTGATTACCGTTCAAGGGAAGCAAATGTTTACAGGCTGGCAGAGGTGAGTAATAACATTATCGATCAATGCGTAGCCCAGGGAGTTCCTTTCGCAAGGGAATATGGAGGTTTATTGGATAACAGGTCTTTTGGTGGGGCTCAGGTTTCAAGGACTTTTTATGCAAGGGGCCAAACTGGTCAGCAATTATTGCTTGGGGCGTATTCTGCATTAAGCCGTCAGGTTGCCTCCGGCAAGGTAAAGCTTTTCCCTAGAACTGAAATGCTGGATGTCGTGCTTGTTGATGGAAAAGCCCGCGGCATCATCACAAGAAATATGATTACCGGAAAGGTAGAATCACACAGCGCCCATGCTGTGGTTCTGGCTACCGGCGGATATGGTAATGTATTCTTTCTATCTACCAATGCCATGGGATGCAACGGTTCAGCAGTCTGGCGGGCTCATAAGAAGGGCGCCTTTTTTGGAAATCCAAGTTTCACACAGATACATCCCACTTGTATTCCAGTACATGGTGACCAGCAATCGAAACTTACGCTGATGTCTGAATCATTGAGGAATGATGGCCGGGTATGGGTTCCCAGGACCAAGGATATCGCTGAAAAGCTGAGAGCCGGGGGGATAAAGCCTACCGAAATTCCTGAAGAGGACCGGGATTATTACCTGGAAAGGATCTATCCATCATTTGGCAATCTTGTACCCCGGGATGTGGCCTCCAGAAATGCAAAGAACGTATGTGATGAAGGCCGTGGGGTAGGTGAAACCGGACTGGCTGTATTTCTTGACTTCAGAGATGCTATTGAAAGAGATGGCATTGACGTGATCAAAGCCAAATATGGAAACCTGTTCCAGATGTACGAAAAGATCGTGGATGACAATCCGTATAAAACCCCGATGATGATCTACCCGGCTATCCATTATACTATGGGTGGTTTATGGGTTGACTATAACCTTATGACAACTATTCCAGGGCTTTATGCAACTGGAGAATGTAATTTCTCTGATCATGGCGCAAACCGGCTGGGGGCCAGCGCCTTAATGCAAGGACTTGCAGACGGTTATTTCGTAATGCCTTATACAATAGGAGATTACCTGGCAGATATGTCGTATGACAAAGTCCCGACTGATCACCCTAATTTCAGAAGGCTGAAAAGGAGGTGAAGGAAAGGATAGATAAGCTGCTGAATATCAATGGCTCGAAAACAGTAGATCAATTCCACAAGGAACTGGGTCTTATTATGTGGGAAAAATGTGGGATGTCAAGGAATGCCAGGTCCTTAAAAGAAGCAAAGGAAGAAATTCAAAAACTCAGGGAAGAGTACTGGAAAGATGTTAAGGTACTCGGTGTGAATGAAGAGTTGAATATGACCCTGGAAAAAGCCCTGAGAGTAGCTGATTTTATGGAATTGGCCGAGCTTATGGTGGATGATGCTCTGGATAGAAAAGAATCATGTGGCGGGCACTTCAGGGAGGAAAGCAAAACCCCGGAGGGAGAAGCCAAACGTGATGATAAAAACTTCACATATGTTTCTGTATGGGAATATCCTGGTGAGGGCCAGCCATCAAAGTTACATAAAGAGGAATTGGTTTTTGAAAATGTTAAACTGACTCAAAGAAGCTATAAATAATGGAAAAAAGGAAGAACATATACGTTAAAGATCTGTCGTCAGCCGAACGCGAATACAAAAGGAGCTTTTAAAAAATATAAAGTAGAGAATATTTCCCCCGGATCTTCATTCCTGGAAATGCTTGATATATTGAATGACCAATTGTCAGAAAAGGGTGAGGACCCGGTTCATTTTGATCATGACTGCCGTGAAGGAATTTGTGGCATGTGCAGCCTTTTCATAAATGGAAGGCCTCATGGCCCTGATGAAGAGATCACGGTATGTCAGTTGCATATGCGTGTATTTGCAGATAACTCCAAGATCACGATCGAGCCCTGGAGGGCCAATGCTTTCCCGGTGATAAAAGATCTGATTGTCGATAGAACTTCCTTTGACAGGATTGTTCAGGCAGGTGGGTTTATATCTGTTAATACCGGAGCGGCTGTGGATGCAAACGCAATTCCTATTTCGAGACCAAATGCTGAGCTTGCGATGGACGCTGCCTCCTGCATAGGGTGTGGTGCCTGTGTGGCTGTATGTAAAAACGCTTCGGCCATGTTATTTACCGCAGCCAAGGTTTCTCAGTTGGCTTTATTACCCCAGGGTGATATCGAGCGAAAGGAAAGAGCCAGGAAAATGGTTGCCCAAATGGATATTGAGGGATTTGGGGCCTGTACCAATACCGGGGCCTGTGCAGCTGAATGTCCTAAAGGGATCGACCTGTCTGTTATTGCCCGAATGAACCGGGAATATTTTACAGCCAGTTTAACGATGTAAAAGCTAATTATACTAAAGATCAAATCCCGCTATCCATGCATTGAGCATAAGTATTGCGGGATTTTTTATTTCATGTATTCATACTTTACTTTTCAATGGTCACAGCTGCCGGCCGGCCAGCAGGTGGAATTTTTAATAAAAAATAATCATGCTAATTGATATAAATTATCAGAAAATTACTTTTTATATCTATTTCTTCAAATTTTATTACATGGGTTTGAAGTAGCGAAAACTGTGTTGTCAAATTATAATTTAAATGCCTTTTTTATATCCATGGACATTTATGCAATAACGGCTTTTAGCAATACCTCTACATTGATGGTAAACCGTATTGTTAATTTTATCTTTAAATACCAGATCGCTTCAGAAGATGAACTTGAAAATATCTTCCGGTCCGTTGATTATGCATTAAGTCCATATAAATATCAAGGGGGGTTTGTCTTATTGGCGGAAGACAACAGCTCTATTATCGGATCCGTAGTTATTAACCGAACCAACATGGAAGGCTATGTGCCAAAGAACTTGATGGTCTATTTTGCTGCGGATCCAAATTCCGCCTATCCTGAGCTTGACAAACAATTGTTGAAAAAGGCCATTCAACTGACCAGCGGTGAAATTGCCTACCATGCTTCCTTTAACTGCCCGGCCCTGGACCTGCTCGAAGATGTAGGTTTTGAAAAGAATTTCTTTGAAATGCGGTTGAAAAAGTGAAATATTACATCTTCACATTTTTATAACCTAAAGTTTTCCGCATTTGAATTTTAATTCGCAAGAAAAGATCCTGATCACCCATGCCCTTCATACTGAGAATGTACTCCGGGAGGAATTACAAGAATTGGGATTCAAGGTAATTGGGCGTGACAGGCTCCATGTTTCAGTAAATGGGACCCTGAATGATGCAATAAAGTTAAACTTAAAACTCCGGACAGCCCACAGGGTATTATATCACCTGCAAACTTTTAAAGCTTTCGACCTGGGTAGATTATATAAGAAAATAAAAGGATATGATTGGACTGAGGTGATTCCTGAGAATGTTCATTTCAGTATAAATTCTTACTGTAACCAAAAAGATATTAGAGATAACCGGATCGTCAATTTAAAAGTAAAAGATGCTATTGCCGATTACTTCATGGCTGAGGTTGGGAAGCGACCGGATTCAGGTAAAGAGAACGACCAACTGGTTCTGTTTATATACTGGGTCGAAAATACCTGCTCTGTATATATTGATACAAGTGGGGAATCCATAGCAAAACATGGTTATCGTCACCAGGGCTGGAAAGCTCCCGTATCAGAAGCATTGGCGGCAGCCATAATTCAAAGTTCGGTATGGGACAGGAAAAGTGCATTTATAAATCCAATGTGCGGCAGCGGAACTCTTGCCATAGAGGCCGCATTATTGGCAAGCAATAGGTGTCCGGGTTTATTAAGAAGCAATTACAGCTTTATGTATATAAAAGGATATGATAATGCTTTTTACATGCAGGAAAGGAGCGAGCTGGACAAACTGGTTTCAGACAAAAATCTTCCACAGATCATTGCCACAGATATCCATGCAGGAGCCATTCGTGCAGCCCGGTCGAATGCTGAAACGGCTGGAGTATTGAATATGATCCAATTCGCCAGGTGCAAGTTCCAGGATACTCTATTGGCAGATAAAGAAGGAATAGTAATTATGAATCCCGAGTATGGGGAGAGAATGGGCCAGGTAGACCAGTTAAGACCTACTTATAAAAACATAGGTGATTTCTTCAAGAACAATTGCCAGGGATATTCTGGTTATGTATTTACAGGGAACCCGGAACTGGCTAAATCAGTTGGTTTGCGTACGAAAAGGAAAATACCTTTTTTAAATGGAAAGATCGAATGCAGGCTGCTGGAATACGAGTTATATTCCGGAACCAAGAAATCAAAACTACATGTTGAATAGAGACCTGGATAAATGATCCTATATAAAAAATATGTAAACAGCCGTTATTGTAGTGAGCAAAAAGCAGAATGATCTTTTTTTATACACACTAGATTCATAAGACTCAAAGATCCCAGTTTAATCACCAGCTATAAAACCGAATAAAAGCTGATATAATATCATCTGGCAACAAGCCTTTATTATTAAATAAATTCAATATCTCAGAAATTCCCGTGAGTTTAATTTGAACGATCTGGAATGCATAATAAGAAAGCTATCCCGGAGTCTTTTATATCATAAATAGATATAATATTAATCAATCAACCCAATGAAATACATTCCGGATCACTGACCAGCGTGGATCTTTTACTTCTTGTATGCCCTTTCCCATTACCCAATAGCTAAATGCAGAATCGAATGTTGCATTGGCTTTTTTAAGATAGATCCAGGTATTGATGAAATTCAGGAATGCCTGATCATTCTCAGGAACAATATATGCCATGGGTATCTTAAAGGATTCAGAGGAAGGAACTACCACTGAATATTCAGGATAGATGATGGACCATGCTCCACCTCGTTCGGCAGTAAATGCAAGGGCGTCAAGATCTATGCTTCCCTGAAAGAACTGGCGCGGACTCTCTATTGGAATTATCTTAGCATCTGGTAAAAGTTCTTGGATTTTGGAAGTATAGTACAGATCATGGTAAACACCTATCCTGACAGAATCCATTGTACGTATGCGGTTCATATCCTTAAATTTGCTTCTTCTATAGTCATGAACAATAAAAGCGAAGTTGGCGTCCTCGTAAGGCAAAGTATAGGCAATTTGTCCCAGTTTGATTAACGTCACCGCAGTACCGGTCATTAAGATATCTATTTCACCAATATCCAGATGTTTAGGTATATTTTCCTGTTCAACTCGTATGAACTTAATAGATACTCCAAGGTCTTTAGCAAGAATATGAGCCATTTCAATATCTGAACCAACCAGCTGACCATTTTCATTAATGAAAGCGTTTGGTAAATGATCTTTTAAAAAACCGATCCGGATATAACCTCGCCTAACGATATTTTCAAGTCGCGTCTTGGAAGGATCATAATCCGTATGGGGTGGTATAGAATCAAGATACACTTCATTAGGTACAGAATGTCGTGAAAGATACATTTGCACCAAGTCTTTGTCACTTGTATATGCCCCCTCCAATAAGCCCAGGACATACCTTAGGCCAACGATAGTCACCGCAAACATGATTATGCTAATACCAATGTAGCGTAGAAGTTTTTGAGGTTGAAACCGCAATTTGCCGGTTGTAGAAGTTACACCCAGATAAGTCAATGAAAGGATGAATACAGCAGCCGTCAGCGCTCCGAACCTGTTTGTAATGATGTTGTCAATTGGCAGGAAGAGGTTAAACAGATCAGATGGGATCTGCATCAAATCAAGCATAAAGGGAATGGCTGTTACTGTGCTTCCAAAGAAACTAAAAGTTCCTGCAAGCATAAATGCTGGATATTCTGAAATCGAAACATCAAAACCAGATAACCATCCTGCAAAAAGAATAAAACTCAGAGTTAATAATTTTCCGGAACTTGGAAAACTGAATGCTGTAGGAACAATTACGTCAACTTCTTCATCACCATTGATTTGGTGTTCTTTCAACGCTTGCTTACATTTTTCCGCAAGAAGAGGGAGAACTACAAATGGATTTCCTGTTGCAAAAGCGGTAACTAAGGCATCTTTTGAATCTCTGATGACCTGATGATAGGTTAAGGGAGTGAGGGCGGTTACCAGACCGGGTAGAATCCAAAAGCTTAACAACAAAGCCATTGCCCCATAGCTCAAAAGGAAGATCCATAATTTTGAAAGAACTTCTGGGTCGAGGGTACCAGAAAGTCCGGCAACAAGGGCAAACACACCGTAAGGAGCAAATTCAACTACCCAGTTGGTAATTACACCTAGGGCCTCAACAATAGGATTCAATAACTTTTTTATAACCACATCCCTTTGGAGTATGTAGACAATGCCACACCCAGGAACGAAGAAATGCTGAACAAAACTACTGCTGGAACAACAGTGTTGGAAAGTGCATTGAATGGATTTGAAGGTATGTACAATGCCAGAAAGTCTATCGGTTCCGTTTCCTTTACCTGTGCTGTGCTGAAAAAAGAGGCCGTCTCCCAATCTGGAAAAGTAAGTGGCATCAATCCGACTGCAATCAACGATAAGCTCCATAATACCACTATCAAGATCCCCAGATTTATCACCAACTGTTTCCCTTGTTCAATTTTGAACCCACCTATACCAATAATTAAAGAAAAGAACACATAAGGGAAGTACTGGCATCTGCAACAACATGATGAACACTTCACCGACGATTGTGATAGGCTCCACGAGTTCACCGAAAAAAAGACCTGCCACAAGGCCCAATATAAAACCAATGATGATTTTAGTGGTCAGGCTCATCTTTCGTTCTTTTTTAGATCGCTTCACCCTTATTGAAATTTATTCTCCGGAAACAATTAAGTATTGGTTTCATGTTTTGAAGTTAAGGAACAAATCCAAATTTAGGAATATATGTGAATGCAAATTGTATTTAAACACGAATAATGGATCAGAATGGAAAATAAACTGCTTCTCACCTAAAAGGAATACCTTAAGGAACAATAATGCTTATTAAAAACTCTCTTTATCATTCTATCTTGATATGGTTCTGGAAATCTTAATAGATGTTATATTTTATCTAGTTAAAATCAGGAATAAACAAAAAGTTATACTATATGATTTGGCGAATATAATATTATAGTAAACTATCTCAGATAATAATCGTTTTTAAAATGATTTTCCATATTATTCATTAAATTGTAGGGTTGACATATACATGAACTTCGTTTTGAGATCACATTACACACCTAAAAATAAAATACGAATTGTAACAGCTGCCTCGCTATTCGATGGGCATGATGTTTCCATTAATATCATGCGACGAGTATTCCAATATTCTGGAGTTGAAATCATCCATCTTGGGCATAACCGTTCGGTTGATGAGATCGTAAATTGCGCGATCCAGGAAGATGCACACGCTATTGGAATCACTTCCTATCAGGGAGGGCATACAGAATTTTTCACTTATATGCATTCCCTGTTAAAGGATAAAGGTGCCGACCATATAAGTATATTCGGTGGAGGTGGTGGCACCATTTTACCAGATGAAATTGAAGAGCTTCATGAGCTCGGGATCTTACGAATTTATTCACCCGATGATGGCCGTAAGTTGGGATTGCAGGGAATGGTCGATAACATACTTAAAGACATTGATGTTGATCTGCATGCCGGACAATCTATTGACCTGGCGAAAATCAACACTAGTAATCATAAAGAGATTGCCCATTTGATATCTCAGGTTGAAAATAACTATAGTAAGAGTAAAACACTGCTAAATAAAGTAAAACGTACTACCCATAAAACTCCTGTATTGGGAATTACTGGAACCGGAGGATCTGGGAAATCCTCAGTGGTTGATGAAATCGTAAGGAATTTTCTTGAAGATTTTAATAAAAAGACGATTGGGATAGTATCTATCGATCCCTCTAAAAGAAAAACGGGCGGATCATTGCTTGGTGATCGGATCCGCATGAATGCCATTAACAATCCGCGTGTGTACATGCGGTCGATGGCAACACGCCAAGCTAATGTAGCGCTGACATCTCATATCCGGGACGTGATCGATATTTTAAAATTTGCCGGCTTCGACCTGATCATTGTGGAAACTTCAGGGATCGGTCAGTCGGATACGGAGATCGTGGATATTGCGGATGTTTCCATGTATGTGATGACCCCCGAATATGGCGCTCCGAGCCAGCTGGAGAAAATTGATATGCTTGATTTTGCGGATATTATTGCCTTAAATAAAATGGATAAGGCTGGCGCGGATGATGCTCTGCGCGATATCAAGAAACAATATCAGCGCAATCATCAATTATGGCATCCGAAAGAATCCGATATCCCTGTTTTCGCGACTACCGCCTCTCAGTTCAACGACCAGGGCATCAAAAACCTTTATGTTAAAATCATTGAGGAAATAAATAAAGTTAAAGGCGGTTTTAAATCTTCCAGAATAAAACCTTCAGGTGATTCAGAGAAACAGTTTATTATCCCTCCCAAAAGGGATAGATACCTGTCTGAGATTTCAGAGAGCATCCGGAATTACAATGAATGGGTTCAGAAGAAATCCGAAATAGCGGGAAATGCCCATGCCATCAAAAAGACAATTTCCATCCTTGAGAAGGATGGAGAATTAATTCAGGATCTTGACAAAAAACTAAACAGAAAATTAAAGGATCATATTGAAGAACTTGGTTCTGTGAATTATAGACTCCTTACCGACTGGGCGAAAACCAAAAAGAAATATCGGGAAAAGACCTTCAAATTTACCGTTCGTGGGAAATCCATAAAGATTGATACTTCCAGAACAACTTTATCTAATATAGAGATCCCCAAGATAAGTCTACCTCCATATGAAAATTGGGATGATATTCTGCGATGGCGACTGCAAGAAAACCTGCCGGGTGAATTTCCATACACTGCAGGTGTTTTCCCCTTTAAAAGGGAATCTGAAGATCCTACCAGGATGTTTGCCGGTGAAGGTGAACCTGAACGGACCAATAGACGTTTTCATTATCTGTCCAGGGACCAGTTATCGAAGAGACTTTCAACAGCCTTTGATTCAGTTACCCTTTACGGTGAAGATCCGGACAAGCGACCTGACATTTATGGAAAAATAGGGAATTCGGGTGTAAGCATCTGCACACTTGATGATGCAAAGAAACTCTACTCCGGGATTGACCTTGTGGATGTAGGCACATCAGTTTCCATGACCATCAATGGTCCTGCTTCGATGTTATGTGCTATGTTTTTAAATGCAGCCATTGATCAGCAATGTGAGAAGTACATAATAGAAATGGGATTGGAGAAAAAGGTGGAGAAAGCCTTGAATCAAAAATTTGATAAAACGGGAATCCCTAGACCAACTTACTATGGTGACCTCCCGGAAGGGCATGATGGTCTTGGATTGGGATTGTTAGGGATAACCGGACAGGAAGTGCTACCTGCTGACGTCTATGAAAGAATCAAGCAAAATACCATCTCAAAGGTCAGAGGAACAGTACAGGCGGATATTTTGAAAGAAGACCAGGCCCAGAATACTTGCATCTTTTCAACTGAGTTTTCTTTACGTCTCATGGGAGATGTACAGCAATATTTTGTGGATAGTGAAATTAGAAATTTCTATTCAGTATCCATATCTGGATATCATATTGCAGAAGCTGGTGCAAATCCTATTACACAATTGGCTTTTACCCTGGCCAATGGATTCACATATCTGGAATATTACGTTTCAAGGGGAATGAAGGTAAACGATTTCGCACCGAATTTTTCCTTTTTCTTCTCAAATGGGATCGATCCGGAATATGCGGTGATCGGACGGGTCGCCAGAAGGATCTGGGCTAAAGCATTAAAGCTTAAGTATCGTGCCAATGAACGTGCTCAAAAGCTCAAATACCACATCCAGACCTCCGGAAGATCACTCCATGCTCAGGAGATTGATTTCAACGATATTCGTACAACTCTTCAGGCATTATATGCAGTATATGATAATTGCAATTCCCTTCATACTAATGCCTATGATGAAGCCATCA
The DNA here is from genome assembly GCA_942491935.1 of uncultured Cytophagales bacterium. Lineage (GTDB taxonomy): Bacteria > Bacteroidota > Bacteroidia > Cytophagales > Cyclobacteriaceae > JAGTVG01. Next base: position 31,212 of record CALOCZ010000028.1, on the reverse strand, counting down.
CTACACCTACTGAAGAGTCTGTCAGACGGGCGCTAGCCATTCAACTTATCATCAACCGGGAACTTGGTCTGGCCAAAAACGAAAACCCTCTTCAGGGATCTTTTATCATAGAGGAGTTGACCGACCTCGTCGAAGAAGCCGTGTTATCTGAATTCGATCGTATTACAGATCGGGGAGGTGTCCTGGGGGCGATGGAAACCATGTACCAGAGAGGAAAGATTCAGGAAGAAAGCCTTCTATATGAGACTTTGAAGCATTCAGGGGAATATCCCATTGTTGGCGTGAATACATTTCTTTCCTCCGAAGGATCCCCAACTCTTGTGCCAGATACAATAACCAGAGCGACAAAGGAGGAAAAAGACAGGCAGATTCACAATTTGAGAAATTTTAAAAAGGCTAATTCTGTGCAAGGGAAAACACAACTTTTAAAGCTGGGGAAAGCTGTAATGGGTGGCCAAAACACTTTTGAACAATTGATGGAAGCCGTCAAATTCTGCTCTCTGGGCGAGATCACTCATGCCCTGTTTAATGTAGGCGGCCAATACCGGAGAAATATGTAATCTAAACAATCACCCCACTATTACGAATTCAATTTTTTTCACCTGAATAGATATCATAACGTGAATTACAGACTATTAATATGTATTACATTAAATGTGATTTATTGAAATTTATAAATCTTTTGCTTTCTTAAAGAACTTTACAAATCGTATCTGTAAGGGTATTTATACATGTGATTTGAGTGAAAGAAGTATTCTTTATTGAGATTGATGTACTTTATTTACAAACACCGAATCATGATATATATCATATTTAAATCTTAGATAATTTTTTATATTTTGCTTGCTTGTTGCCATATTAACTATACCTTTTGGGTACCATTATATATTACAATGAATATTATTCTTTATAATTCACCTTTACTAAATACTTTTCGATATAAACCTCAACACCCATGAAAACTTTTTATATTAAAATTTTCCTGATTTTGTTTTTAATTCCAATCTTAGGGCAATCTCAAATCAAACTTCCTTTTAAAAAAAATCTGAGACAGAGTAAATAAGGAAATGATGATCAATAGATGAAGGACTTGAGATTGTTTGGGAAGGAGAAGGAGAAGGGCGAAACGGAGGAAAAGGAAGGTGAAGCAACTGCAGAAGAGGCCGCTGCTGCCAATACTGCAGAAGGAACTTCTGATGAAGTTCTTAAGCCTTGGTCGAAATATGACTTTGTGCCAGGTGATATTGTAATTTTTGAAGATAATCTGGAAGGAGAACAGAATGGAGAATTTCCATCCCAATGGGATTTAATTGATGGTTATGTCGAAAACGCTTTGTTTGCCGGTGAAAATATAATCCGGTTTCCTATCGAGAATGAAGGTGCCACAATTACTCCTCTAATGAAAAAAGAAGGGGATTACCTTCCCGAAAAATTTACGATTGAATTTGACATGTATCTGTCTGATCGTACTAGTAAATACAGGGTATATCTCTGGGGGACGGAGGGATCAAGAGAACCCACAGAACTTGGAGATATCGGAGTCATTGAAGTAGGCTATGAGCAGGGCGCCTCCTATGACGGGGGCAAGATGAGCCGAAATTTACCTGCAGAATCTCAAAAAGAATACCCGCATTGGCGTCATGTAGCCATTTCGTTCAATATCCGTGCAATAAAAGTTTATATCGATCAGGATCGTTTGATTATGGTCCCTAATGTGCAGGGGAATCCACAAGGGATAAGTATTAAGGCAGCTACCTATGATTTCAGTCAAACGGGAGATTACCCAACCATGATAAAAAATATCAGGATAGCAGAGGGAGCTGTTCCATTGTATGATCGTTTCAAAACAGATGGCAAAATCGTAACCAATGGAATTAAATTTGACTCCGGGAAAGCAACCCTTAAACCAGAATCAATGGGTGTTATTAATGAGATTGCCAAAATGATGCAGCAGTATCCGGATATTAAACTGAGCGTGGAAGGGCATACCGATAGTGATGGTGAGACTGAATTTAACAAAAAATTATCTGAAGAGCGGGCTAAACGGTATGAACAAGTAATGAGATGGGCATCAGTGCGGACCGTACTTAGCAGCCAAGGGTTGGCGAGGATGTGCCGGTTGCTGAAAATACCACACCGGAAGGCAAGGCCAATAGCCGGCGGGTGGAATTGTAAGCATGTAATCAATTTCATTGATTCTTTTCTAAATTCTCCTGAGTTATAGCTGTTAACCTGAAAAATAAGATGAATATCAAGCAAGAAACTGTGTTATCAAGCTATGAATGCGCACGAAATTGACTATGTCATTAAAGGACATGAAATTCAATATGTTGAAATTGAACTGGATCGGAGCAGGATAGCGAAGCTGGCGCCAGTGAATGGAGCAGGGACGAATTTGTAGCAAATTAGGTGACGGTCCGATCCTCGCAAAACTCTTTGGAAAATTGCTTCTGCTGGCTCACGAATCATCACTGGCGAATCTTTATTTATCACCCATTACCCATAGAGGGACTGGCAAAAGCAAAGTCGCCTTTTCTGCGCCATATCCAGGCACATTCCAATTAACCTGGCTCAACTTAAAATGGGTTAATCGTCCAGAAAGATGCTTTCTATGTGCAGTGAAGGCATGAAGCTAAGCTTTATTGAAAAGAAACTTGGGCTGGAAAGCTTCACGGCAAGCCAATTACATTGTTTGTAGGATTAGATCTTGATGTACATTACATGCCTGACATAGACATTACTAAATCCCCAAAATTGACCTCTGAATATCCCTCAGGCACTCAAACTCATCGGATGAATATCCTCTTTTGAAGGCTTACGACATCAGTCCTGTTCTCACTGCCATATCATAACTAACGCTTAATTCAATCCCGGATCGCTCAACATTTTTATATGTTTCCGAAAATTCAGGGGCATTTCTTAAGAAAACTTGATCATGAACGCTGCAACCTGCTGTTTTCATGGTCATATCGATGGCTTTATTCATGAGCTGAATCAAACCACTTAGTGATGCATCGTTACTGATCCATTTTTCCTCAAACAATTCACCATTTTCTTTAGTTCTCCTATTGGCAGGGTGTGTTCCAGCAGTTGAACTTACTTTTGTCAAACATCCTCTCGGGCCTCTCCTGCGCTATCATTTCGTCCATCATTTCTTCTCAGCAGGCATCTGTTTGTCATTCACTCATCATGCTTCACAGTTTACAATAATCATCACGATCCTTTAGCTATTCATATCATTTTCATTGATAATAATGATGAGGTTTGAACCAGGATTGTACATTGAAGTCATTGGGATCTCATCCATATCGTCGGGAAGTGCTTTAACCCAGCCGTCTCCAATGTAGGTTATGCTGTTATCGATCTTCAATAATCCATCCCTGTGAATAAATAGAGTTATTTAACAAGACTACAAATGCCAGGGATAAAATAATAGGTAATAATTTTTTCATGGGAATGATGGTTTTGGTTTATTAAAAAAATAAATATTGTTATCTGCCTAAAAAAGGCTGATTATTTGCTGCGTTGGATTTGAATTCAATGCATTAAACATCAACTTAATTGAATGAATTCAATAATTCAAAACAATAGATATGATATATATCATGATACGTCGTCAAAATTGTTTCGGATAGTAGGGATCAGGTATTGTTCCAGTAATTTGAAAACAATTATTAATAGTTTAGTATTGAACATATTCTAGGGTTTGGATAATGTTATGTGCTCTTTTAATTATTACTCATCGAATTTTATAAAAATTAATCAGACTAATACTGCAAATCATGAAGTATATAAATCACCAGACTTTTAAAAAAACTCAATTGTATCCTTATGAAAATCCAACTCTATCTAGCTATATTACTTGTCCTTTCACTTTTATTAGCTGCTTCGGAGTCAAATGTTACCGTTTCTCCTAATAATCAATTGATCCGGTATACCGGCCGAATAAATTTTGAAAACACTAATGCTCCTGAGATCTACTGGCCTGGGACGCAAATTGAAATAAGGTTTGAAGGGGAAGAACTGAAAGCAAAACTCAAAGATGAAAACGGAGAGAATTACTTTAACATTGTCATTGATGATGACAGCCTGAGATATATCAGGCTCGATACTACGGAACGATTGTATACACTTGCAAAAGGCTTACCAGATGGTCCGCATACTGTAAAATTAATCAAACGCTCCGAATGGGATTGGGGTAAAACGTCGTTTTTAGGATTTGAAATTACTAATGGTAAAGTATTGGAATTGCCACAAAGAGACAAAAAGATCATTGAATTTTTTGGCAATTCGATCACGGCCGGATATGCTATTGAAGACATGACTGGAGGGGATTCACCAGACAGTATTTATACCAATAATTACAATACCTATGGTGCCATCACTACCAGACATTTCAATGCAGATTATTACGGTACTGTTCGATCCGGAATCGGGATTATGATCAGCTGGTTCCCACTGATCATGCCGGAAATGTATGACCGGCTGGATCCTTCCGATCCTGAAAGCAAATGGGATTTCTACCGGGTGCAGCCTGACCTTGTCGTTGTGAACCTGTTTCAAAATGATTCCTGGCTGGTGAATATGCCTGAAGAACCAACATTTGAGCAGAGATTTGGGAAGGATGCCCCGGATGAGGAGAAGATAATCTCCTCCTATGTCGATTTTATCTCGAAATTACGCGATGTCTACCCTGAGACTCCCATTATCTGTGCTTTGGGAAGTATGGATGCAACCAGGGAAGATTCACCCTGGCCGGGATATGTCACTACTGCTGTGGAAAACCTGGATGACCGGAACCTGCATACCATCTTTTTCCCTTATATCAACAAGCCGGGACATCCCAGGGTAGCAGACAATCGGAAAATGGCGGATCAACTCATTCAATATATTGAAGAAACTCTGGATTGGTAGTATTTTTTTCAGGTTTTCTAGCTTTGTTTTTAACCAGATGAAAACTAATGTTTCTTATCATTATTTCCCGGTAGTATAAAGAAAAACACATAAATTGCAACCATCCGATTCTGTTAAATCGTACTATAGATTAACGCCAAATCATTTTTTAGAAACCTGAAATCATATGAAAAGAAATGAATTTTTAAAAACAGGTACCGCCCTGACTGTTTGTTCTATTTGTGGATCCACTATTCTGAATGGATGTAAGGCCATAAGCGGAAATTCTGATACATTTGTTGCTCCAGATCACAGTTATTCTGTTGATGAAGATACTTTAAGGGTATCACTCGATCAGGTTCCGATATTGAAGGATGTGGGTAATTCAATTCAACTGGATATTCCAGACAAAGAGAAGAACCTTATAATAATTCATGAATCCGCAAATGAATACAAAACCTATGAGGACAAGTGTACCCATGGAGGCCGGGAACTTGAGTACAAACCAGATAAAAAGATCTTATGGTGTGTCAGTTTCAGCCATTCGGAATTTGATCTGGATGGCAAGGTAGTCAAGGGACCGGCACCTGATAGCATCCTGACATTTCGAACATTACTGGATAATAACGAACTTTTTATCGATCTTTCATAAAGATTTTGAGCAGATAATCTGCCGCTTGACTTTTATATGTACAAAAGGCTGATCATATACTTTTTCTCAGGAACAGGAAATGCCAAAACTGCAAGCCACTGGATCGCTCATAATGCCGAAGAAAGGGACGTTAGAAATGAAATAATCCGGATTGAGAAAGATACTCCTGTACCGGTCAAAGCATTCGATAAGAACACATTAGTAGGTTTTGTTTTCCAACACATGGTTTCAATACCCCTCCAATTGTAATAGACTTTCTCAGACGGTTCCCAAAATCTCCAAATACAAAGATATTTCTTCTAAATACCCGGGCGGGAATGAAGCTGTATAAAATATTCACACCCGGCATGAGTGGACTTGCCTTATGGTGGCCGGCATTAATGCTCTGGTTAAAAGGATATAAATGCATAGGCTACCAACCTCTGGACTTGCCTTCAAACTGGATATCAGTACACCCGGGTCTAAGAAAAAAAGTCGTTGATTCTATATTTCTTCGATGTAAGAAAATCACGGACCAGTTTACTAATAAAATTCTTGATGGGGAGAAAGTATATCAGGCATTCTGGGGAATACCAATTGATATCCTGATAAGTCCTATATCGGTATTGTATTATTTATTTGGCAGGTTTGCCTTGTCAAAAACCTATTTTGCCAGCTATGCATGTAATAATTGTGATAAATGTATAAAAGACTGTCCGGTAAATGCCATAAAACTTGTTGATAAGAGGCCCTTCTGGACCTACAAATGCGAAAGCTGTATGCATTGCATGAACTACTGCCCGGAAAGGGCCATTGAAACAGGACATGCTTTTATTTTTTTATTATGGTGGCTGGCTTTCACGATGATCCCGGTATTGCTGACTGGAATTTTAATAAGATACAATATCATTCCGGAAGATATTATCTCCTCCGGATATTCTTATATATATTCCGCTGTGCAGTTCGCAGTCGGAATATGGATCATCTTTTCGGATATGGATTAATGCATTACTTACTACGCTATAGGTGGATCAACTATATAATCACATGGACTTCCCTGACCAAATTCAGATTTTGGAGACGCTATAAAGCCCCGAGAAAATTTTCGAGGTTGGACTAAAAGAATAGCTTCTCAGACGTAGGCCTTCAGCTCGGGGACGGTAAAGAAAATAGGGACCTCAGATGGTTGGCGTCGGTTTGGGGTCTGGCCCCTCTGCGCTCACCCTCGATTCCGGGTTCCGCTGGCTCAAGAAAACCCTTTGGAGCAAGGATATGACCGTCACCTTTCGTACCGTCACCAGTCGGGTGGATAAAGAACAGGTCTTTCGCCTGCGATATGAAATCTATGTGGAAGACCAGAACGTCTTTCTGGATGAGGCCGATCACCAGAACCGCTTTCTCTACGATGAATTTGACCAGAACTCAACCATCCTGGTGGCTGAAGATAAGGGGCAGCTGGTCGGCACCCTGCGCTTGACCATGGGCTGGCAACATCACTTCAATGATGCGGCACAGATTGAATATCAGATGGGCCTCTTTTCCGACCACCTTGATCAAAGCCAGATTGCCATCACGACCCGGCTCGTGGTCCGCAAAGAGTATCGCGGTACCGATGTGGGGCTTCAACTCTGCCTGAGAACCTTTGCGCTTGCCGCCGATCACAATATCGAATTGATCCTGGCAAAATGCGAACCCCACCTGGTGTTACGCAATCAGGAATATGGATTCAGAGCCTATGGCCAACTCTTCAACAGTCGCTTCAATGGGGTACTGGTACCCATCGCCATCCTTTGTGGTGATCTGGATTACCTCGCAGAAATCAACTCACCCATGTTCTCCGTCTTCAGCCGACGTACAGCCGGTGACGCCACGGCCAGGAACCTTGTCCGGATTATGCGGCGGGACCCCTGCGCCATTAATGCCGCCAACCTGGGCCCCGAAACCTATCATGTCAAAGCGCTGGCCACGCTGAAAAACCTGGCCGCGATTAATCAAGATTTTGAACCGATTGCCCATTCCCCAAAAGCCTCCAAGCTCCTGCTGCATAAAAGCCAGATCCTCAATTGTCGCCACGGTCAGAGTCTGATCCTCAAAGACCACATTGCCCGTACGCTCTACATCCTCCTGGAAGGAGAACTTCTGGTTCAGACGGGTGGTTTGCATCAGACCAGGATCACGCAATCCGGTGCCCTGGTTGGCGAGGTGGCCTTTTTCACCGGAGGTAGACGAACCCGCGATGTCGTTGTCGGCCCCAAGGGCGCCCGGGTCCTGGCACTTAACGGGTCTGCCATCAGACAGCTGCTGCAAGGCTCACCCGCTCAGGCACTTCCGCTGCTGAACCTGATCAGCCGCCAATTGCGTACCAGGGTTGTCTGGTCCGATCAGCCCGGCCTGGATCAGGAACTGCTGGAAACCACCGACCGAGCCGTTGCGCTGATCACCAGCAACATCCTACAGATGTGTGACAGCCTCCTGACCCAACAGACCCTCAACTCACAGGCCCAGGATCAATTCCAGGAAGTGGCCTGATCCAATCGGTTTCCCCTGATTTTGCAGGTCAGGAACGGAATTCGCCGGACGGGTAGTACCCAGACCACCGAAAAAGATCTACTGCGTCGATAAAAAAGTCAACCCTCACACCCGCTTTGCCATAGCGGCTGCCCCGTTGGTTGATTGGACAGTGGAACTTGTGGGCCTTGGATCAAGAAGGTTCTGTCTGGACGCACCGATGTTATGCGGACCCAGACCTCCCGATCTTTTCCTTCGGCGCAACTCCCCGTGGCCATACCCACAGGTTCCCAACCGGGCGTCGTAACCCGGTCGGAGGCGACCCCCATTACAGAAGAAGCCCGTTTCTGGTCCCCATAATCTCGTGCCAGAAAGTGATCAGTTCCCATCAGCATATGAGAAAAGACACCACCACCCTTTGGCACGGACGCCGGAAGACTTCACCTTGATTCAGTTGTCAAAAGAACTTTTAGCGACAAAGCAGTCTTTGTCGCGAGCCGCCTGGCATTTTGCTTGTGGACGGCGATTTTGGACTTTGGGTTTGGGTGCCGGTGTGGCGGCAGAGAACAGGTCCCTGAATTCCTGAGAATCCGTTTGCCTGGCCCGTCCGGTCTCGCTAGAACCGGTAACAGACCCTCCTTTTTGTGTTCCCTATCCCGTTGCTTATTCCTGCTCACAAGGACCGGTCAGAGACCCGTTCCCTGAACTGTTAAAACCCCAAAGGGTCGTTGATTTTCCATTTTTTTATTTCAGGCCAGTGGTTCCCCCCATTTTTGCAAACACCTCTCCCCTGCCCCGACCCCTGCTCCCAAAAAGGAAAACAGCAGCCATGACCGGTAAAAGGTCCGGTACCTTCGCCAGATAACCCGGCATCACCTGAGAACGACTCTGCACTGTCCCCGGACGGGTCTGCAATCCCGACAATCCCCCCGACACTTCCGCCAGGTTGTCCGACAGCAACGGCAAAGGGAGAATCACCCATAAAAACCAAAGCTGACACCATGCTTAACCGACCTCTCTGTTTCACTGATCTTCTGTTGTCTTCCCTCATCCAACTTTGAGCCGATGCCCTGGATAAGGAATACACTTGAGCCTGACGGCCAATTCAAGCCACATTATACAATAAAACAGGTTGCCGAAACAAAAAAATCAGCCAAAAACAAACCTTTTCATCAACTCCCTGAAAATAAAAGGGAAAGAAGCCCACCAGGAGATCTCCCAGATCAAGAGCCCAGAGCGGCCCCCCGAAACGGAGGCAGGCCTACCAATCCGGACCTATTGACGCCAGACAGGTTCGGTCTGAATCCGCTTTATCGGTTGAGAAGAGCGGCATGGGTTGATGTCCAGGCCCCCACGTCGGGTATAGAAACAGCTCACGGTCAACAATTCCGGCTTGAGCCTGGCGCTGAGATCGGCAAAAATCATTTCGCAACAGGATTCGTGAAAGCCCTGGTGGTTGCGATAACTGATGACATAATCCAGCAGGGATTCCGCTTCGGGAAAGTTCCCGGTTCCCTGGATCAGAACACTGCCCCAATCCGGTTGATTGGTGACCGGACAATTGGAACGCAGCAGATGAGAATAAAAGGCAAAATCGCCTTTCTGGCCGCTAACCCGAATCTTGTCACCACGCTGCTCACAGGCCACCGGTCTATAGGCCAGATCATCCAACAGCAATCCTGGCAGCCCGACCCGGGCCGGTGACTGGTCTGGCGCATAAAAGGTCAACCCGACCCCGGTGCCGACACATTGGCTCAGGGCATTGCGGACAACCAGGGCAAAAGCGTTGACATCCTTGAATTCCTGGTTATTAAAACTATTGAGGAAGAGCTTAAAACTCTTGGACTCGACCATGTAGGGGCTGTCGGACCCATAGGTGACCTGCATATGCAACACCAGCGGCTTTCCCGAAGCTAAAAGGAAGCTGACCTCCCAGGCGTTCCACAGGTCAAAACCGAAAAAATCTGGCTGGGAATCAAGCTCATTCCGGCCCAGGCTGCGGGGGATGGGGTCAAGCCCGGCATCGCTGGTCTGACGGCCCAGCTTCAAGCCCAAATCGTTGATACCACTGCCCATAGATCACCCCAGCCAGGAATAGATGTACTGACCGCAACGGAACAGGCCGAAACACCAGAAAAGCACGCAGGCAGTAAGAATCAGCCGTTCAACCACAGGCGGAAGGATCCTGACCCAGCGCAGATCGAAAATTTTGCCCAGAAGCAGACCCATCAACATACCGCCGATGTGGGCCGCATTGTCGATACCAAAGCTGGTAGGACCTGGCATGAGCCTGAAGAAAACGGTCAGTCCAATAAAGATCAGGTTCCCCCAGATCATGAACTTCTTCAACCGTTCGGCCACCTCCGGCAAACCGTGATTCTTAAAGTAATAATAATTGGCGCCTATATAACCGAACAGGGCACCGGAGAAGCCAACCGAAAATCCCGGTTGCAGACCCACCACCGCCGCAAGGATACTGAGCAGGCCACCGGCCATGCCGGTCAGAAAGGAGATCAGCCAGAAACGCCGCGTGCCAAAGCTGCCCCAGGTCATGCCCCCCAGCTGGCCAAGGGCGGAAAGATTAAAGAAAATATGCATCAGGCTGCCATGCAGGAACATGTAGGTGGCGATACGCCACCATTCGTAGTTTTCGATAATAATCGCGAAACGCTGAGCCAGCGGCACCTGATACAGGGTCTGGGGCAAAAAGTTGGCCCCGGTGCGAATGAGCACGGTGGCCTCGGGGCTCCACAGCTCGCTGACCAGATTATAATCCTCTACCTTGCCCGAAAGAGTGGTAGTAAGGAAATAAACCAGACAGCACAGACCAAAGACAATGTAGGACGGGTTGATGGGCTGACCGGTAGAGCTGCCATCCAGGTTGCGGGTCGGCTGGGGTTTGGGGTCCAGATCGGCCTTGCAATACTCGCAGCTGGTCGATTTGGAGGCAACCAGGTTGCGGCAGATGGGGCACATCTTCAAGTCGGGACGGCCCGGGTTCTTCTTGACGCCACCGCTACCGCCCGAGCTGCCCAATTGCGACAAAAACCGTTTAAGCCGATGGATCATTAATTGGAATTCATTCATGACCTGTTTCTCCAAACTGCTGGTTCGAGGCAATTCTACCCCAAAAGCGGGGGCGGGATCATCAAGCTTCTGATTGTTGGCGGGCCAGAAGGTCCAGAAGATATTGGCCGTACTCGTTTTTGGCCATGGAACGGGCCTGCTTCTCAAGCTGGGCGGCATCAATAAAGCCCTTAAAATAGGCGATTTCTTCCAGACAGGCAATCTTCAGACCCTGGCGCTGTTCAATGGTCTCGACAAAATTGGTGGCCTGCACCAGCGACTCGAAGGTGCCCGTATCCAGCCAGGCCATGCCGCGCCCCATAATCTTGACCTTCAGGTCACCCTGCTCCAAATAGTGTTTGTTGACATCGGTAATCTCATATTCGCCCCGCGCCGAAGGCGCCAGGCTGGCCGCTATATCACAGACCCGGTTATCGTAGAAATACAGACCCGGCACGGCATAGTGGGACTTGGGCTGTTTGGGTTTTTCTACGATCCCGGTGGCCTTCATGTCCTGGTCAAAGGAGACCACGCCATAACGTTCGGGATCTGCTACCCAGTAGGCAAAAATCATGGCGCCCTGCGAGAGGGTGGAGGCTTGGGCCAGGTCCAGGGTCAGGTCGTGACCATAGAAGATATTGTCCCCCAGAATCAGGCAGACGGCATCGCCGTTTATAAAATCGCGGCCAATGGTAAAGGCCTGAGCCAGACCCCTGGGTTCGGGCTGAATGGCATAGGTCAGCTCGATTCCAAATTGAGAACCATCGCCCAACAGCCGCTTAAAGGCCGGGTTATCCTCGGGGGTGGTGATGATCAGAATCTCGCGGATTCCAGCCAGCATCAGTACCGAAAGCGGGTAATAGATCATGGGTTTGTTGTAGATCGGCAAAAGTTGTTTGCTCACCCCCATGGTTATTGGGAACAGTCTCGATCCCGAGCCGCCAGCCAGTACGATACCTTTCATGCCACACTCCTCTCGCCAGAATTGCCATCTCGGCCCGCTCAGTCTACAGCAGGCCGCTTCGTCGGACAAGTCTTTCAACCGGTCCACCCTCTTAGCAACCTGAGATCTGGGCCACAGGTTGCCCGCAAAAGACGCCATTTGGCAAGCAAAACCAGCGCCGTGCCCGGTTCTCCTGTCCAAAAATGGGAACGGCCCGCATTTGCGGGCCGTTCGCTTCAGGAGTCTGGTTGGGGCCTATTGGCCGTACTTCTTTTTGTAGCGCTCATACAGCCGCTGCTGCATGCCACCAAGCTCGATATGGCGGCCACCGATAAAGGCCGCTTCCAGGTTATTGGTCCGCATATCCAACGCATCACCGCTGGAAATGAAGAGGGTCGCATCCAGGCCCACCTTCAGGGTTCCCACCTGGTCATCAATCCCAAGGATCCGGGCGATGTTTCCGGTAATCGCGGCCAGCGCCTGTTCCCGGTCAAGACCAAATCCGGCAGCGGTACCCGCCACAAAGGGCAGATTGCGGCCACTCATCAGTTTGGTATAACTGATGCCAAAGGTCACACCCGCCGCCTGAAGTTGGGCAGGCAGCTTGTAGGGGCCATCTACATCCTCTTCAGGAGTATTGGGCAGGCGGTGTAACTCGGCCAGAATCACAGGGACCTTGTGTTTGACCAGGAAATCGGCCACGGTCAGCGCCTCTTCGGCCCCAACCAGCACGGTCCGGGTCACCCCATGCTTTTCGGCAAACAGGACCGCTTCAACCATGTCGCGAGCACTGTCGGCATGAATAAACAGGGTCTTTTCACCGCTGAACAGACCGGCCATGGCTGCCAGTTTGATGTTCGCCTCCGAATTGGCCAGTTTGGTATAGCTATGAGCCTCGCTGAAGATCTTTTCCAGCTCCAACATCTCATGCTCATAGTGCTTATTGTCCTGCCAGGTGCGCGAGAAGGTGGCAAAATCGAAGCGCAGCGCCTTGCGGGCAGGCCAGTTGATGTGAAGACCCGTATCGGTTTTTACCGCCGCGTCCTCCCAGTTCCAGGCATCCAACTGCACAATTGAAGACTGGCCCGAAATGATGCCGCCCTCAGGGCAGGTTTCTGTTGTCAGAATCCCATTGTACCGCCAGGTGGGGATCAGCTCTGAATCGGTATTGTAGGCGATGATCGAACGGACGTTGGGGTTCAACTGCCCGACTTCCTCGGTATCAATCGTAGCCCGAACCGATTCTACCTCGGTCAGGCCCAGGATACCCGAGGCCAGAATGAAACCGGGATAGATATGTTTGCCGGTAGTGTCGATGATCTCGTGGGTGGTACGGTTAATCCGGATATTGTCCAGATTGGCAACCGCCGTGATCTTGCCCTGATCAAAGGTGACCACGGCATTTTCGATCAGGGTTCCATCGCCAATATGGGCCGTGCCGCCAACCAGGGCAATGGGTTTTGCCTGGGGTGGTGCCGGATCGGGAACCTGGGCCGAGAGGGCCAGGCAGAAACATAAGAATGCGGCACAGGCCTTAGTGAGTCTCATGGTTTTCCTCCGTTTCCAGGTCAAAGGCGAAACCCAGATAGTCACAGCTCATCTCGGGTTTCATGCCGCCGGGGCGTCTGCCGCCTTTTTTGCCTTCGCCTTTCATCTTTTTGACCAGCCGTGCCCGTTCGGCCGCAATCTGCTTGCGCAGCTCCGCGTCCCGTTCCAGGCTGAAATAGATGGTCCCGTCAATCATGGTGATTTCGGGTCTGGCATAGATCGAGAGGGGATGATCGTTCCACAGCACCAGATCGGCATCCTTGCCCACCTTGACACTGCCCATACGCTTATCCAGATGCAGCAGTTTTGCAGGATTCAAGGTCACCATCTTGAGGGCGTCCTCTTCGGAAACCCCGCCGTATTTGACGGCCTTGGCGGCTTCCTGGTTCAGGCGGCGGGCCATTTCGGCATCGTCGGAATTGATGGCAACCACCACTCCGGCAATGTTCATCAGCGCCGCATTGTAGGGAATCGCGTAACGCACTTCCCATTTATAGGCCCACCAGTCGGCAAAGGTAGAACCACCAACACCGTGTTCAGCCATGATGTCGGCAACCTTATACCCTTCCAGGATATGGGTGAAGGTGTTGACCTTAAAGCCAAATTTTTCAGCAACCTTCATCAACATGTTGATTTCCGACTGAACATAGGAGTGACAGGTGATGAACCTTTTGCCGTGGAGGATGTCCAACATGCATTCGTGGACCAGGTCGCGCCGTGGGGCGGGTGTGGTGGCCTTGACCTTGTCGGCCAGCTTGTTGTAAGCCTGCCAACGCTTTTCGTACTCTAAGGCATTGGTGAAGGCATCCACATAGACCTGCTCCACACCCATTCGGGTGAGCGGATAACGGGTAGATTCCTCACTGCGCGAGCGTTTTACGTTTTCACCCAGGGCGAACTTGATGAAACCATCGGCACCCTTGATCAAAAGCTCCTCGGGTGATTGGCCCCAGCGGTACTTGATCAGCGCCGACTGACCGCCCACCGGATTGGCCGAACCATGGAGCAGCTGACCGGCAACCACACCACCCGCCAGCTGGCGGTAGATGTTGATATCTTCGGAATCAACCACATCCATCATGCGCACCATACCCGAGTTGGTGGCCACATCATTGGTGCCATCCAGAGCGATATGGGTGTGTTCATCAATGATACCAGGGGTCAGATGTTTGCCGCTACCATCGATCACGCGGGCCCCATCGGCCTTCAGATTCTTGCCAACCGCTGCGATTTTGCCATTTTTAATCAGGACGTCGGTCTGTTCCTGGATCCCGTCAGCCTCGTTGGTCCAGACGGTGGCTCCCTGAATCAGCAGATCTTCGGCAACCGGCAGCTTTTCGGAGCCGTAGGCGCTGAAGGGGAACACAACCGGACCCGGTTCCGCTTTCTCATCGGCTTTCGGGCCTTTTTTGCCCTTGCCCTCGCCTTTGCCGTCTTTTCCGCCGTCCTTACCTTCCTTTTCCTCCGAAACGCCGGTATAGGCGGCATTCCAGCTGACGTGGGTGCCATCGGCAAGGACACCGGTCCCGTGCCAGGCCTTGTCCTCAACCCAGCCGGAAAGCCGGATCGCGCCGTCTTTGGGAGAGAGGGCAAAACTGAGGCTGACCCAGCTGTCCTGGAAGTTGCTCTCCACGGTGATTTCTTTGGCTTTACCGGGCTCTTTTTTCTCGCCGCCATCGCCATCTTCGGCCTTTTCAGCGGATTCTTCGGTTTTCTCTTCGGCTTTCTCTTCGGCTTTCTCTTCGGCCTGCTCCTCGGATTTACCCTCGGGCTGGTCGGCGGTCTCCTCAGCGGCAGCGGCCGGATTGGCGATGGTCAACTTATGTTTGCCGGGTTTGCCGGAAACGGTCAGCTGATAGGTGGTCTCGCCAAGGGTCAGGCTGTATAAACCCGAGCGATCGGGTTCGTTGGGGTTGCTGAAGCGGTAGGGTTGACCCTGGATCCAGTTTTCGTGGATCTGGCTCTCTTCGTCAAAGATATTGCCGGAGGTGATCAGGAAGCTGGCAACCGCACCGGGCGCCAGTTTGCCAAGGCGATCGGCCATACCCAGCAGCTGGGCCGGGGTCTGGGTCAGGGCCCGCAGGGCGGCCGCTTCCGACAGACCACTTTTGATGGCTTTGCGCAGGTTGGGCCAGAAACTCTTGTCCAGCTTGCGGCCAAGGCCATCGGTAGTCAGGGCGAAGGTGATGCCCGCCTTTTCAAGGGCAGCGGCATTGGTGGGAGCCAGTTCCCAGTGCTTCATATCGGCCAGGCTGATTCTGAGCGCGTCCTGGGGGTCGGTGACGTCAAAGGCTTCTGGGAAATTGAGGCCAACGACCAGGGGGGCCCCCGTTGCCTTGACCTCATTCAGGCGCTGGTACTCATCCCCAGCGGTTTTGATGATGAACTGTTTTTTGAATTCATCGCCCAGTTTGTCGGCCCGCAACAGTTCGCGCCAGCCATTGGTTTCAAAAATCTGGGGCAGATCATTCATGGCCAGGAGGGCATCCAGGGTTTGATCGGTAAAGGGTTTGGGATTTTGCTGATCGTACCACCGGGCATCCAGCCAGGTCTGCCGCAAAACGGCGACAAAACCCATGGGCGATATGGGATAGGTCTGAGTGGAAGACCCCTTCCTAAAGGAATATTCGGCGGCAGAACGGGCCGCAAGCATCAGCCGGTTCTCGGTATCCTCACCCAGGCTGACCAGGGCCGAACTACCGCGGGCCAGACCATCGGGATGGAGGGTCTGAACCGTAGCAAAACCCAGCTCGCGCAGGGTTTTTGCATCCTTCTCATTGTATTTGAACAGCTCTGAAGCATTGTTCTGAGCCTTGATGGCATCATTGGCGTTATAGGCACCATCGGTGGCCGGAGAAATAATCTCCGAACCAAAACCCCGGCGGCCGCCACGTTCGTTTTTCTCTTCCGGCATGCCGTAGGAGGTGTGCATATCGATAAAGGCCGGATAGATGAACCGCCCCTTCAGGTCGATCTCTGTATAACCCTCGGGGATGGTGATGTTTTGTCCCACCTTTTCTACCTTACCCTCACGAATCAGCAGGGTTGCGCCTTCCTGCCTTGTCTGGTAATCGGTGAAAATGGTGGCGTTGGTAAAGGCATAGGCCTGAGCCCGATTATCCTGAACACCGTTGACCGGAAAGGTCTCCTGTGCCTGGACCATGCCTATCAGGAATACCAATAGGAAAATAGCTTTTTTCATAGCACCCACTTAAATTCGAAATTATCCTTCTCCTGTTCCCCTCAGAAACAGCGCTTTTGAAATCTGACAAACCTTTCAGCTGTTGTGAAAGGTCAGTTCGTGATACAACATTGTCGAAAATATGTTGTCCGGTCAGGCAACAAAACCGCGCCGGTTTCCGAATGAACCTAAGTAGGTTAGGCCAGAAAAGTGGGACATGTCAAATCAAGAAATGGTTTTTCTAAGGAACAGGCAGATTTTCAGGGGAATTGCGGTCTCTAATGTTCAGGAAAGATTGCCTTGAGGGCCTCAAACTGGTAATCTTTAGCCGCTGGAGTTGGTTATGAAACGTGTTTTTTTTGTTTTTATGATTTTTATAGGTCTTGCTGTCGGGGCTTCGGCTCAGAAGGACAGACACATCGAAGCCGGTCTGGTGGAGCTGGTCAACAATATCGACCAGAAAAGCGGCACCATTCAGACTGCCCGCGCCCATTTTAAACAGCGCAAGGAGATCAGCCTGCTCACCGAGCCGGTTGAAACCGAAGGCACCTTCTCGCTCAAACGCAATGGCGGCATGCGCTTTGATTTCCAGAAGAAGGACGACCTGATCCTGATCCTGGGCAAGGAAGAGGTGGTCTCGCTCTCGCCCCAGGCCAAAACTGCGGCCCGCATCAAAATAAAGAAACGCAAGACCGAACTGACCACCGGAATCCTGTCGGAGAATCTGGGCACCCTGCTGGACTATTTCAACCTGACCCGCGCCAGTGGCGCGGAGGGCAATCACCTGGTCCTTACCCCCATCAAACGCAAACACAAAAAGAAGTTCAAAGACCTTCAGCTCTGGGTCAACAACGAGTTCCTGATCTACAAGATCAAGGTGACCCTCGCCGATGGCGATATTTACGAGCTGCTCCTCACCGATATCGAACTCAATATTGCCCTGGAAGACTCGCTTTTTGACACCGCCATTCCACCAGATTTTGAACAGAATGGCCGGATGGAGTCCATCTTCGGCAACAATATTGCCCTTTGATGCTGCCATGACCACCAGGGAACGCCTAAAGATCACCGAAACCTTTTTATCGCTCCAGGGAGAGGGAGCCCATGCGGGCCTGCCCTGCACCTTTATCCGCCTGACCGGCTGTGCCCTGCGCTGTAGCTATTGCGATACACCCTATGCCTTCCATGGCGGGTCCTGGAAGAGTTTTGAGGAACTGCACCAGTTTGTCGCCGAAAAGGGTGCCCGGCTGGTCCAGATCACCGGCGGTGAACCCCTGCATCAAAAAGCGGTCCGCCTCTTTATTGACCAGCTGGTGGAACGGGGGTACCTGCCCCTGGTGGAGACCGGTGGCATGGAATCGGTGGAAGGTCTGAACCCGGCAACCCATATAGTGATGGACCTGAAAACCCCCGATAGCGGCGAGTCGGACCGCATGTTATGGTCCAATCTCGAGTTCCTCAAGCCGGGTGATGAGATCAAATTTGTGGTCTGCTCGATGGGGGATCTGGAGTGGAGTTTTCAGAAAATCCGCGAGCTCAACCTCGACCAGCGCTTCCAGCTGCTGATCTCGCCGGTAGCATCGATCACCGACCGGAAACCCTTTGCGGAAGCCCTCATTCAGAGCCGTATCCGCGCCCGGTTCCAAATCCAGCTCCACAAAATCTTGTGGGGAGATGAGGCAGGACATTGAAAGATCTGGCAGTAGTTCTGGTAAGTGGCGGCATGGACAGCTGCGTCACCTCGGCGGTGGCAGCAAAAGATTTTCGCCTGGCGATGCTGCACGTGCAGTACGGTCAGCGGACCTGGAAACGGGAACTGAAGAGTTTCAACGATCTGGCCACCCATTTCGGGGCCAGCCACCAGCTGGTAACCAATTTGGATCACCTGAAGAAAATCGGCGGATCCTCCCTGACCGATGACAAGATGGCGGTCTCGGAAGCGGATCTGAATGCCCACGAGATTCCCACCTCCTACGTGCCCTTCCGCAATGCCCACCTGCTGGCCATCGCCACCTCCTGGGCCGAGGTGCTTGGCGCCACCCGCATCTTTTTTGGCGCGGTGGAAGAGGACTCTTCCGGGTATCCCGATTGCCGCCAGTCCTTTGTTGATGCCTACAACCAGCTGATCGAGATGGGAACCCGGCCCGATACCCACCTCAGCGTCGAAGTCCCGCTGATCTCCCTCTCAAAACAGCAGATCGTCACCCTGGGCATGGAGCTCAAAGCACCACTCCACCTGACCTGGAGCTGCTATCAGGGCACCACAAAGGCCTGCGGTCACTGCGATTCCTGCGCCCTGCGGCTACGCGGTTTCCAACGGGCCGGTTACCGCGACCCCATTGAATACGAAGACGATTCCAGGCGCGACGCTTATCTCTAAGCCGGGGGGACCAGATGATCAGCCTGAAACCTCAGGAGGCGGCGGCCTATATGACGGGCCATTTAAAGCTGAACCGCTTCGAATACGAGCCAACCGACTCGGGTCTGGTCCGTCTGCTTTCCGATCTACGCTGTATCCAAATCGACCCACTGGCCCCGCTCCTCAGCAATCCGGATCTGGTGGCCCTGGCCCGTTGCCGGGACTACCAACAGGCGGATATCTACACCAGGATCCCCGCAAATGAGAGTTTTGAACACTTCGCCAAAGAACGCTGTCTGCTGCCAGCCTCGGCTTTTCCCTGGTACCGCGATCGCGTTTCGGAAACCCCCTGGTGGCGCTTAAAAGAACGCCTCGGCCGGATTCCCCCGCAAATCCTAGAATCGGTCCTGGCCGAAGTACAGAGCCACGGCCCCCTGACCGCCGCCCAGCTCAGCGATTTTGGCAGAGTGGAGCCCCTGGACTATAACGGCTGGAAAGGCACGGCAAAAATGGCATCCATGGCGCTGGAAGTGCTCTGGCTCCAATGTAAGGTGGTGGTCTGTGGTCGCGCGGGCCGCAACAAGATCTACGATGTCCCACAACGGGCCCTGCCCCAGGTGGCACAGGAACCCGGCGGCGATTTTGGGCGCTGGGCCATCAAAGAGCGAATCGAAGCGGCGGGCCTGCTGCCCCGCGTGGGCGGTCCCCACTGGTCGATGTTGGACAGCTTCCGCCGCGAGGGCCTGCCCGATCAGATGGTGGCCGAGGGCGAGATCCAGGCCATCACCATCCAAGGCGCCAATACGGTCTATTACGCACCAAAGTCCTTTCAGGACAGGCTCTTTCCTGAGCCGGACCAGCATCTGCGCATCCTCGGTCCGCTGGATCCGGTCCTCTGGTTCCGACCCCTGATCCAGCATGTCTTTGATTTCCAATACCTGTGGGAAGTCTATAAACCCGTGGACCAACGCCGCTGGGGCTGGTACGTCTGCCCCCTGCTGCACGAGGGCCGTTTTGTCGGCCGCCTGGAGGGTCGGGTCCTAGATAACTGTCTCCAGATCGATACCCTCTGGAAGGAACCCGAAACCCGTCTTGACCCCAAAGCCCTGGACAGAGCCCTGACCCGTCTGGCAAAGGCCCGTGGCATCAGCCAGGTCCGCCGCCCCAAAATCCCCCGCAGCCACCTCTCCCCTTCCCGCCTGGAAACCAGCTGAGGCAATCATGAACCGGGGTTGAAACGGGTTATTTTGTCAGGGCCAGCACGGTCTCGCGGATGAAATTGTAGACCTCGTCGGCCTTCTGCGAGGGCAGGACCAGGGTCAACAGACCATCGGGCGCGATGCTCACTGGTTTTTTCTGTTGCAGCCAGCCCAAGACCACCTCCGAATTGACCTCGGCCGATTCATGGAAACGGATCCGCAGCCGGTCCCGATCCCGTTCCGCCAGGAGCACCTTGTGACTGGCCAGGAAAAGGCGCAGCCGATGTTCGGAGACCAGAGACTCGGCCCGCTCGGGAAGTGGGCCATAACAGTCGATCATGGTTTCGCGGCTGATGTGCAGATCATCCTCGCTTCTGGCACCGGCCAACCGTTTGTAATAGCTCAGGCGCTGGTTGGTCTCTTCGATATAGGTAGGCGGGATGGCCGCCCCAAATCCCAGCTTCACCGAACAGTGGATCTGGTCCTGAACCGGAGTCCCATCCAGCTCGTGGACCGCTTCCTCCAACAGTTTCTGGTACATCTCAAAGCCGATCGTGTTGATGTGACCGGCCTGTTCGCCCCCCAGAATACTACCGGCCCCACGCAGTTCCATATCCATGGCCGCGATGCGGAAACCGGACCCCAGATCGGAGAATTCCTCCAGGGTTGCCAGCCGTTTGCGGGCGATGGCCGACATGCGGGCCCGGGGAGGTACCAGCAGGTAGGCATAGGCAGGCCGGTCCGCTCGCCCGATCCGGCCCCGGAGCTGGTAGAGCTGGCTCATGCCAAAGCGGTCGGCCCGATTGACGATCATGGTATTGGCGTTGGGAATATCGACCCCATTCTCGATAATGGTGGAGGCCACCAGAATATCGACCTTGTGTTCCATAAAGGCCAACATTACCTCCTCGATCTGTTTGCTGTCCATCTGGCCATGGGCGATGCGGATCCGCGCCTGCGGCACCAGAATCTTCAGATTGGCCGCCGCCGCCTCCATGGTCTCCACCCGGTTGTGAACGAAGTAGGCCTGACCGCCCCGTTCCAGCTCGAATTCGATTGCATTTTTTATCAGATCGTCGCGGGTCTCTACGACCATCGTATTAATTGCCAGACGGTTAAGGGGTGGAGACTCGATCACCGAAATGTCGCGAATGCCCGTCAGGCTCATGTGCAGGGTCCGCGGAATCGGGGTCGCGGTCATGCTCAACACGTCTACCTGTTTGCGCATATGTTTGAGCCGTTCCTTATGGGCCACACCAAAACGCTGTTCCTCATCGACCACCACCAGGCTCAAGTTCTTGAAAACGATGTCTTTGCTGAGCAGACGATGGGTGCCCACCACAATGTCCACCGCCCCGGCGGCGGTATCGGCCAGCACTTTTCGCGTGTGGACAGTGGTGCTGAACCGGGAAATCCAATCGATTTTCACCGGAAACCCGGCGAAGCGGTTCTTAAAAGTGTGGTAATGCTGAAAGGCCAGAACCGTGGTAGGACAAAGGATTGCGACCTGATAACCCTCCATCACGGCCTTAAAGGCGGTCCGCATGGCGACCTCGGTTTTGCCAAAACCCACATCACCCACCAGCAGGCGGTCCATGGGTTTTCCCAGGTCCCGCTTAATGTCGGCAACAGCACCCAGCTGACCATCGGTGGGCTCGTGCTCGAACTGATCCTCAAACTCGGCCTGCCATTCGGTATCGGGCCCGTAGCTGTGGCCGGTAACCAGTTTCCGCTGGGCATAGAGCCGCAGCAGCTCCTCGGCCATCTGGCGCACTGCTTTTTTGACCCGGGCCCGGGCCTTTGCCCAGGAGGTGCCCCCCATTTTGTCGAGGTGGACGGTGGTATTCTCCGAGCCATATCGCTGGATCAGGTCCAACTGATTGAGGTTCACATAGAGTTTCTGGTTATCGCGATACTCGATGGCCATCATCTCCAGGCTCTCGCCACCGGCCTCAAGCTCAACCAGCCCCAGGAAACGGCCAATGCCGTGATCCAGATGGACCACATAATCGCCAATTTTCAGATCGCGAAACTCGGCCTGAAAGATCTTTTTGCCGTCACTGCGGCCAGGCCGCTTGATGGTGGCGGTCTTGGACCAGATGTCCCGTTCACTGAACACGGTCAGATTGTGGTCGGGCCAGGAGAAACCGGTATCCAGATGACCGGCAATCATATAAAAACCCGGCCCTGGCATTGTGGTCAGCGGCAGCTCCAGGTTGCGCACCATCAGACCATAATCCTCCAGACTCTCGCGGATGCGATGCAGCACAGCGCTATTATGGCTGACCAGCACAATGGCCAGGCGTTTGACCTGGCTCTTCCAATGGTCCAGGAACCGGCCCACATCGTTCTGGTAATGGGGTACGGTCTGGGTCACGAAATCCTGGTCCACCTTGTCCAGCTTAAGCTGATGGTGACGGATCACGGAAAAATGCTCTGGGAGCTTGAAGCGTTCCAGGTCGTCCAGCCCATAGAGGGTATGGGTCGGCACATGCAGCTGTTTGTCGGACATGGCATCGGCCTGGAGTCGGACCTGGGTCAGGAACCGTTCCTGGGTATCCTGAACCTCCTCCCAATCATCGATATAACAGAGGGTCTCACCCTGGATCAGATCGTAGAAATGACAGGTCCTGGTAAAGAAGAGGCTGGTCCAATGAAGATAACCGGGAAAACGACCCCGATCGCGAATCTGGGCAACCAGCTCCAGAAAATGGCTGCGGGCCTCGGTTTTGTTCCAGAGATCGCCACCCTTACGGGCAAAGATCTCCTGTTGTTTGTCGTTGATGGCCCACTCAAACAGCGGCAGAATATCGCAGCGATCAGCATTGGAGATAGAGCGCTGACGGTTGGGGTCAATCAGGCGGATCTCTTCCAGTTCATCATCAAAAAAATCAAGACGCCAGGCCTTGTCCTCGGCAAAGGAATAGATATCAATGATCCCACCACGGCGGGCAAAATCACCGGGCTGGGCCACAATATCCACGCTGAGATAACCCATAGCCACCAGATCCCGCGCCACCTGATCTATATCATAATGGTCGCCCGCCACCAGGCTCAACCGGGGTTTGACCAGGTTCTCAGCGGTGGGCAAAGGCTCCAAAAAGGTCTGGGGCGTGGTAATCAGATAGTCCCACTCATCAAGGAGCAGGGCGTCCAGCGTCAGCAGCCGGGTCCGGCGGGTGGTTGGGTGAACTGCTGAAAAAGAGAAGGGCGAACCATCCAAAGGGGGCAGCTGAAGGATGCGGGCCGCAGGCAACCAGGTCTGGAGCCGTTCCGCCAGAGCCGCCATATTCTTTGCCGAGGCGGTCACCACCACCGCCCGCCGACCGGTCCGGGCCAGGTAAAACATATCCGAGGAACCGCGAAGCCCATGGATCTTTATGTTTTCACTGCCCTTGGGTTCAAAAGCGCCCAAAGATCACCCCATCACCTACAAGTCAAAGCATTGTACCCCTCGACCCTGGGATTGACAAGCGACCTTTGGGCTCAAGCCAGAAATGGAAAATTCCAGCGGACCCGACCTCGGCCTAACGGGAAGGCACCTCAAACAAAACAGCGGGCAGTTTGCCCGGCATGGTCCCTCGAAGATAGAGCAGGGCCGCAGGACCCGTAGTCACAAGGGTCAGCGGCGAACCCGGGTTGGCATCGGCGTACTGGTCCAATAACAGTAGGCTACACGCCATAGGCACTCCATGAAAGGCATGGTGATACCATAACAATCCAAGATCTAAATGAATTTATTTTATGAGCCTTCTTTAACTGACTTACGGTCAGCCTCATCTTTAATGAAAACAACAGAAACTGGGACTCGCATAAGCTTAAAATTATTCACGACCCGAAGCAGAGTAATACGTGAAAATAGAGGAAGGTTCTCTGATTTATTGTTTTTAATTTTTGGAGTAATTATACCATAAATGACAGAAAATTTCTTATCGTTGATCATTGATTCAGAATTGCCAATTTCCACTTTTTTTAGAGCGAAAGATTTTTTAACAAGCTCAATCAGTTTCCCTCTCGCATTTTCATTTCGAATCAAGAGAACTACCGAATTCAATCCTTGATTAAAAAGATGACTCAAGGTAGCCGACATTGTTGAAATTTTGATATGAACCAAAGTTGCTTTCTCTTCAAATTCCATAAACAGATCACAAGGCTCGACCTGGGCATGACCTTTTGGTGCAATATTTTCCTTATCGAGGCAAATCACATTGTCTTTATCAAGCTCTATATTTTTATTATAATCGTCTTCTCGTATGAATTTGCAACTCTTCAAATCATCAAGATCACAAAAAAATGGATCAAGATCTTCTTTCAATTTCTTGATAAAATCTTTTTGAACACGGTACCACCCACCCTCGCAAAAATGATATGTCTCAGAATCAAGTTCACAATCAAACAAAAGGCATTTGTAGATCGAATACTTTATAGAATCCGAACTCCCATCATCTTTTACAATAGATAAACGATGTTTTTTCAGCACATCCAAAGAAAACTCAGACCTACTCTTTGTTTGATAAGCCCTATAATCTGCGATATCCACATCATCAAAAACTTCATCCATAGTACATCCACCTATATAGCGAAACTGGACTGGACTATCATAATTTAATATAT
The DNA here is from genome assembly GCA_942491935.1 of uncultured Cytophagales bacterium. Classification (GTDB taxonomy): domain Bacteria; phylum Bacteroidota; class Bacteroidia; order Cytophagales; family Cyclobacteriaceae; genus JAGTVG01. The sequence goes on along the minus strand of CALOCZ010000028.1, from coordinate 6,270 downwards.
CTGGAATTGACAAAAACAAATTATCAGACTCCGCAGTATAGGCCTGAAAGAGCTTTTCATCCAATTGCTTTATCAAAAAAGGCTCTTTAACTGATTTAATTTTATTTATACCTGGAAAATTAATTTCATAATCTTTTTCCCCATAGATAACCAACAATTCTCTCAAAAAGTCAGCCAAATCTTTCGCAGACTTATCTGTACTCACTCTAAGATTGGTTGAACCGGTAATATTTTTGATGAGTTGTTTATATTTATTCTTAACCAATCCAGTAATTCTTTTCATGATTGACTCATTTTCATCAAAGCCAAAGAATCCAAGGTTTGAAGCTTTTGGAGACTGAAGACGACCACGCCTTGCCAATTCGGGACTTAAAATATCTGTTGACTTAATTTTTTCAGGATCTAAAGCATTTAAAGTTGTAACAATTCCAAAATCATATTCAAGTATATCATCATTAAGGTAATGAGAAACATGACCAAAAGCGATCACAAAAATACGCTCATTTACTGGCAAAAGAACCAATGCGCCCTTAAACTCCTGAAATAATTCTTGAGAAATGCCCCAATATTTTTTCCACCATGGCTCTTTGGGCTCATTATCAAACACATATATCTTACCGCCTTCAACTATTTCATTTATTTCTTGTGCAGGTGGAAGATCCTTTTTACCTTTATCTAAAGCATCTTCTAGCTTAGACCCCTCTTTCAACAAATAAATCGAAAAACTTCTCTTTTTTTTCATAATTTCTACCCCTTAGTCAAATATCTGTATTCAGTTTTTCCAGACCAGCGAAAAGAAACACTTAACAATGGCATCTTTTAATTATTTCAAGAACCAGAGGAGAAACTACCCGACACCATTGAAAGGTCTTGCAATACCTTCTAAGTATCCATGCGGAAAATCAGGAACAAAAGGATCATTTCTACAAAAAAAACTGAGCAGCTTGCCTTCTTTATTCTTTCGACATCTTTCCATTTCAGTCGGTGACAGGCGCCCTACCTCGCAGAAACCCTTGCCAGCAGCCGATTCTCAGGTTAGAATGGGCTCAATTGATTCGACTAGACTACTGAAGGAGTACAATCTATGCCAGGAATCTTGAGAGTTCTTTCTGCCCCATTCGTTTTGTTGTTCTGCCTGATGATTCAGGCCGCTTCGCCTTTTGTGCCTGTTTCCGATAAAGGGACCGCAGAATGGAAGTATGAGAATCTGGATGGGCCCTCTTTCTGGGGGGATCTCTCTCACAAATATAAAGACTGTAACGGGCCTTCTCAATCGCCGATCAATCTTACCGGTGCTGTTGCCCAGGTTGGGCCCGCGCTTGGGTTCGATTATCATGAAACCAGGGTCAGTATTTCCAATAACTGCCACACCATCAAGGCCTCTTTTAAAGAGGAGAACAGGCTGTGGCTGACCATTGGCGAGAAACGTTATTATCTGGATCAGTTCCATTTCCACTATAAGAGCGAACATCGGCTGGAGAATAAGACCTTCCCCATGGAGGTCCATCTGGTGCATGTAGGCGATGACGGTAAACTGGCAGTGGTTGGGGTCTTTCTGGAAGAAGGCGAACCCAATAAGTTAGTTGCCGAACTGTGGTCCAAGATGCCCCGAGACTGCGACTCCGGCCAACCAGACCCTGGCGCGGTCATTAATCCGGCTGCGCTCCTGCCCGCAAACGGCAGTTATTTGACCTATTCCGGCTCATTGACCACGCCGCCCTGTGATGAGATTGTCACCTGGTATGTGATGCAGCAGCCCATCACCCTCTCGGCTGAGCAGATCAATGCCTTTAAGAAACTCTACCCCAACAATGCCCGACCCATCCAGCAGATCAACGGTAGGCCCGTTTACAGCGTTAACCAATAAGTGATCCCGTCAAGCGGAGGGCATCTGCCAACCTGGCCGAGCGCCCTCCCATCTGGCTTTTTTCGGGAATATGGAGTCCGTGAACCCTGCGGATCTGACTTATTTTCCGGGGTTTTATAGTTTCTTTTATTGAAGATAAAGCGTTCACCCGGTGGGGCCTCACCACTTGTTTTTCCGGTGCCAGCCCCTGGCCTATTGGCTTCAAATATCCGGGTCTCCCCCGCCCCGTACCCCCATCAGGATCTATAAGAGCGGACCATGTTCCAGACCACTGCCCTAAATGGACGAGGTTTGGGTAGGGATCTGGCCAGGAGTTGGGACCAGAAAAACAGCAGGACTAATCCATTTTGCGGGATAAACGGAAGTCGCCGTTGGGGCCAGAGGAACTGAAGCGCCCGTAAAAGGTATTGTCGTTCATCCAGCCCGATAACATATACATCTGGCTTTCCACATTGGCACGACCCTGGATCTTCAGGTTCCCGGTCTCCTTATCTTTTTTGATTTCGGGTTTTGTAGTGAAATCCATCTCATAATCAAAGGGGTCACCTTGAAATTCACCCTTGAACTTTGCCTTCCACTTGCTTTCGCCGGTGGGCATAATCATGACCGAAAGATTGCCGTTGGTTTTGGCGCGGGAATTATTCCACATACCAGTATAAAGGGCCGGGCCTTGCTGTTGGGTGCCAAGGGACAGGACGGAAAGCAACAAAATCAGCTTCATGCAATACCTCTTGAATGGGGCATCAGTTTTGACCGGGACGGTTAAAAAATCCCCTGGTGATTTAAGGAGAAAGAGACCATAGCCTATAGTTCTTATGACATTCAGGATCAGGAATTATCGCCAGATACTGGCCTCCCCATTTGAGAAACGAACCAGAATCCCCCTGCACTATGCCGGATTTGTAAAAAGGATCATTTTTCCGGGCTTACTGCCTCTGCGGACATGACCTGGTTTCGCCCCGATTTTTTGGCCTTGTATAGGGCCTTGTCGGCCTGCTCGAGCAGGGCGTTGAAGCCGGCCTTTACCCCTGGAACCATGGTGGCTACACCGAAACTTGCGGTGACATGGCTGCTGATTTCGGATCCGGCATGGGCAATCTCCTGGCTGTTGATGCCCGCCTTAAATTCTTCGGCCAGGAAGAGGGCACCCTGATGATCGGTGTCGGGAAGGATGACGGCAAACTCTTCGCCACCATAACGGGCAACGAAATCGGCAGGCCGGTTGATACCCTCGCTCAGCACCATGGCCACCGCCTTGAGGCACTGGTCCCCGGCCTGGTGGCCGTAAGTATCGTTGTATTTTTTGAAGAAGTCCACATCGATCATGATGGCCGATAGGGGTTTCTCGATGCGGCGCAGGCGTTTCCACTCGGAATCCAGGGTTTCGTCCAGGTAACGGCGGTTGTAGACACCGGTCAGACCATCGCGGTTGGACAGGTCCCGCAGACGGGCCTCCACCTTTTTGCGTTCGGTGATATCGCGGGCCAGGGCCACCAGGTAGTTTTTCTCGTCACGGCTGATGTAGCGGTAGTTGACCTCGACCGGGAACTCGCTGCCGTCCTTGCGGCGGAACACGCTTTCAGCGATCCAATTGGTGCTGACCATGATGGTCCGCACCATGTTCTTCCACACGGTGGGGCCAGCGATCCCTGAATCAAAGTCAAGCATGCTGATGCTGCTCAACTCCTCGTTGCTATAACCCAGGGCAAGCGAGACGGCATTATTAAAGTCGATCAGGCCGGCGGTGTCGGGGTTGAGGATGAACAGGGCATCGGTGGTCTGGTTCATCAGGTCGCGGAAAAGGCGCAGGCTCTCTTCAACCTCTTTGCGGAACTTGATCTCATTTTTGAGTTCGATATTGGTGTGTTCCAGATCGTGGCGTTTACGGTCCAGTTCCTCGATCAGTTCAACCTTCTCGATGGCATTCTGAACGGCCTGGGCCAACAGTTCCTGCGAAAAGGTACCCTTTACCAGATAATCCTGGGCGCCGGATTTCATGGCCTGAACGGCGGTGGTCTCATCACCCTGACCGGTGAGAATGACGACGGGAATATAATGGTTGGCCATGCGGCTATTGAGCGCGTTGAGGAACTCCAGCCCGTGCATGTCGGGCAGGTGATAATCAATCAGAACGCAGCCTATATCCTGGGTCTCACAAAAGTACAACCCATCTTCGCCCCGTTCCACTTCCAGAATCCGGCACTGGTCCTGAAACTGCTTGTGCAGCAGTTTGCTGTAAACCTTGCGGCTGACCCGGTTGCCATCAACGACCAATATATTAAAATGTTTAGATCGCATAACCTCTCCCGCCTGGAACCAGTTCATTCTATCGCAAGCCTGACCCGGTGAAAAGTCTTTCCAGAAGGTTTTACCGGGTTGTGACCCTTTCCCGCTGAAGCGCGGTAAAACAGGTGAAGAACCCCCTGTTTTAGACCTGTGCTCGGTCTATTGTAAATCATTGTGGGGAAAAGCGAGCGAACCATGGGACCACAGAGAAAAGGTCCTGTTGGTTTTAAATAGTTCCCTTGGGTGAAGGAATACAATTATAGCCGAACGGCGGGGATGAACTGCGTTTTACGATCATGGGCAAAAAGGTCCGATTTCCCCGCTCGAATAATGCTTGAACCTAACCGGAGAATCGATGTTATGCTGGACCCCTACAGGTCCTGACGGTGGGAAGACGGCGAAAGGACCTGTAGTGCAGGATGGGGGACAAAATGGCGCACGATTTGAAAGAAGTCCTTGAATTACTGAACCTTGAGACGTTGGACCGCTATCTTTTCCGCGGCTACTCGCCCAAGGGACGCACCCATATGGTTTTTGGTGGCCAGGTGGTGGCCCAGGCGATCCGGGCGGCGACGGCAACGGTGGAGCCCGATCGTCTGCTGCACTCGTTGCACTCCTACTTCCTGAGACCGGGCAACCCGCAGAATCCCATCCTTTTTTATGTGGACCCCATTCGCAACGGCCACAGTTTCACGACCCGTCGGGTGGTGGCCAAACAGGATGGCTGCGCCATCTTCAGCGCCTCCCTGTCCTTCCACAGGCAGGAGCAGGGCGTGGAGCACCAGGTGGATATGCCGGATGTGCCGCCGCCCGAAGAACTGGAAAATGACGAGGCCTATTTTGAGCGGTTCGCCCGGCTTTTCCCTGAGAAGATGCCTATTGTGCAGAACCGCTATACCTCCATCGAGTGCCGGCCGGTGCAGCGAATGGACCATCTGAACCCCAAACCCATGGGCACGCGCCGCCAGATCTGGATGCGCAGCAATGGCCCCCTGCCCGATGACCCGGGGATCCACACGGCAATGCTCGCCTTCCTCTCGGATCTCTATTTGATGGGTACGGCCCTTGGTCCCCATGGTCTCAGTTTCCTGACCCACAACCTTCAGGGCGCCAGTCTGGACCACGGTCTGTGGATCCATGCCCCCTGCCGTTGCGACCAGTGGCTGCTGTATGACATGGAGAGCCCAAGGGCCATTGGCGCTCGGGGCCTGAACCATGGCAATATCTACACCCGCGAAGGCATTCTGGCGGCTTCAACCATTCAGGAAGGCCTGATGCGGATCAAAGACAGAACCTGAGTCTCTGCCCCTCAGCTTAATTGGCTGTCGGCTCCTGCTGAGGCTGGGCCAGGAATAGTTCAATCAATTCTTCGGCTGCCTGGTGGGGCGATTTCTTCTGACTGCTCATTTCCAGAAACAGACCCGCCATGTGCTGTATGACGGCAGGGTGGGCATAGAGCCGGTCCAGCAGCTCGTGCCTCAGGGTGGCATGGAACCAGAGATCGGTCTGATCGCGGCGTACCCGGTCGAGCAGCTGGTTTTTCTCAAGAAAGCTGCGATGTTGGCGGATCGCGTCCCAGATCTCGCTGATGCCGACCCCTGTCGCGGCCGAAGCGGTTTTGACCGGCGGCGTCCAGCCCCGCAGTTTGGGCCTCAGGAAATGGAGCGCATTGCGGTAATGGCGCTGGGTTCGTGCGGCAGTTTTTGCCATTTCGCCATCGGCCTTGTTGATGACCAGCAGGTCGGCCATCTCGATGATGCCTTTTTTGATGCCCTGAATCTCATCACCGCCACCGGGCAGCAGCAGTACCATAAAACAGTCCACCATCTCGCTGACGGTGATTTCCGACTGGCCAACGCCAACGGTTTCCACCAGGATCACATCAAAACCGGCCGCCTCGCAGAGCAGCATCGCCTCCCGGGTCCGGCGGGCGACGCCGCCAAGGGATCCGGCCGAGGGGCTGGGTCGGATAAAGGCATTCTCCTGGCGCGAAAGCAGCTCCATCCGGACCTTGTCACCCAGGATACTGCCGCCGCTGATCTTGCTGGAGGGATCGACCGCCAGAACCGCGACCTTTAAACCCGCACCAACCAGTTGCAGACCCAGGGCCTCGATAA
>CALOCZ010000027.1:0-5526 GCA_942491935.1 uncultured Cytophagales bacterium | reverse complement strand
GTTCATTTATGAAGTTGTTCGGAATTTTGGTGGCCCGGATATTTTTTTTGGAAAGTGTTACCTCACGGCCGTATCTCCTCTGGGTTTTGTAATGAACGACAAGAATATAAATTATTACGACAGTGATGATCTGGTAAATCAATATGAAAATCAATTCGTTAAATGGCTTCAGCAACAGATCGGTTTTGGGGCCAATACTACAGTGGCTTTCTCCCTGGGTAGGGGCCGTAACTATAAATACCTTAGTAAACTTAATAAGCGAAATAAACTCTTTAAGAAAATAGATGCCCTCCCTCACCCAAGATGGGTGATGCAATACAGGTATAAAAAACGGCATGAATTTGCGGATTTTTATTATAAAGAGATTTCAAAATACTTAGAGCCAGAAATATTTTTTAGATAATTCGAAAAATTGTGTCCCCAGTCGTCCATAAAAGTGTGCGCTTTTGTACATCCTTGCGGCATGCTGCCTTTGTAAAATCCTGAAAATCAGCTACATATGAATTTTGGCATGTGATTGGCACTATAATAAGAGATAATAAACGAACAATTTATTGAAGTCTCTCATAAACACATACAAAGTAATCATTTTCAGTTTGATGCTGTTGGTTTTTTGTTGCGTGAGTTCGTTAACGACTTTTGCAGAGACCATTAACACCGAAGCGATTGACACTGAATTTGAAATTTTTGAAATGGAAGAAAATTTCATGGAAGAGTTTAAAGACCTTGGTGATTGTATGAATGTAAAAGTCAAAATATATAGTCAGGATAATCGTCTTGTCAGGTGCGGATCTGAAAAATCAAACATGATCAATGAATTGATAAAAAGAGCAGATTTTCTGACTGATGTTGGAGGAGTAGAAATATATAGGTTATATAAATAGGATCAATCTCGAAATAACTAGGCAAAATTCCCGCCTTGGCTTGCTTCAATGTAGGTCGGCGGGATTTTTCGTTTATGGAGGTCTTGTGTTTATTTAACCTAGGTCCTTGAAAAAATCAACCCTCAGGGAATCCATCAGATTGTAAAACATGAATTGCTTGTTGAATGTGTCGTTGATTATGCGCTATAACAAATCGAAAGGCATCCCCCAGCTTAAAACGAATGATTCTTCCTATTGATGAATTAATTTTTATTGTATTCAGGTTATAGTATCTGGCCTTTTCAATTAAAAGTATAAGGTCATCCTGATATTTCCCGAAATCGGTGAATAGTTTTTTAGCATCAATCCCACTTTTACCAGGCTCCATTCTTTTAAAAGTTTTCATTTTATTTTTTATTTCACCAGAATTTCCCGGTTTCATTGATTTAGCTGAATAATTTCCAATAAGTCCTGGTTTGAAATTAATGTTAATAGGTTCGTTCTCTGGTTTGTGGCTTAAAAAACCGTTTGTGATCTCATTTATATAGAATTGGCCGCTCAGCACTATATGCTCAAGACATTCAGAAATGCTCCAGGAATGGATGTCTGGCTTCCAGTTAAGCTGATCTATTGAAAGACTTAAAAATTGACTCTGGAATATATCGTTAATTGAAAGACTGTCTTTTTTTAAAGCATCTAATAATTCTGATGATCTCATCATTCGATGCCCTATTATTTCCCTAGTGCTTTCAGCATTTTGAAAAAGATTTCAGTATTCTCATAGATACCGCTGAATAATTCAGACTGTGGTCCATATGCAAGAACAGGCACCATCACTCCAGTGTGGCCCATGGTTGTAAATCCCGGTACAATATCACCTTTAGCCATATTACCACCATTAATACCAAGTCCCCCGGTTTCATGGTCTGCAGTGACTATTACAAGTGTTTCGCCATCTTCCCGGGCAAATTGAAGGACTTCCCCGATTACATTGTCGAAATCAATGACTTCCAGGTTCTGGTATTCAATATTATTTTGATGATTACCCCAATCAATTTGTGATCCTTCAACCATTAGGAAGAAACCGTTTTCATTCTTAGATAATACTTCTATTGCTTTTTTTGTAGACTTTGATAACATATCACCCCGTCCCGCTTTCATAGTAGGAGGGCTGGCTTCATATACTAATCCTGCTATTTTTTCACCGGTGGCTTTATCCAACTCTTCCATAGAATAACATAATTCATAACCATTTTCTTTTAAGTCTATTGTAAGGTCCCTCTGATCAAGCCGTTCCATAAAATGCACTCCTCCGCCACCAATAAATACATCTATATCTGTATCAAGAAATTGCCAGGCGATTTTCTCATAATCGTTCCTTGACTCAACATGCGCTATAAAACATGCCGGGGTTGCATGCGTTATGGTAGAAGTGGCTACAAGACCAGTACTTTTTCCATCCTTTTCAGATATTTCTATGATATTTTCAACTCTGTGTTTTTCAGGATCAACACCTACCATTCCATTATTTGTTTTTGTCCCAGTGGCCATAGCCGTACCCCCGGCCGCAGAATCTGTAATAAGATCATCAGCAGATGTAGTTTTTGAAAAACCCGTAATGGGAAATTCTTCCATGTTGAGATGCCCTTTTTTTGCGATTATACCAGCATAAATTTGCGAGGTTCCCATCCCATCTCCGATCATTAAAATGATATTCTTTGCATACTGGGCTTTTGGCAGGTCATCATCTTGTGATTTAGCAGTATGGTTTTTTTCCTGACAGGTGGAATTACTGACTAAAAGCAGGGTTAAGAAAGGCAATACAAAGAACTGAACTTTACTAAATTTCATATAGGTTATAATGATAAATTCCTGCCAAATATACCCTGATTTTTTTTTTTGGGTAGATTTTCGTTCAATTTTTAATACCAATAAACATAATTTCGTTTATTGCCTCAAATGATTCGACTTAATTAATGATTTTAGGATTGGTTATCATATGAAAAATGAAATTATTAATTTTAGCCTAAATCATATCCCGATGTTCTATAAATTCAATTATTTATTCTTTTAAGACTAAGGATCCTGATTGATAAATGAAATAATATGGTGTAATGATGTTTAAAAAATAATTTATGACAAACATACACAGAAGAACCTTTTTGAAGAATTCCATAAAGCTAAGCTTTGGTGTGCCGTTAATATCTACTGGATTAAAATTGAATGATGAATTCAATGTCATAGCAGAAGGGAACATAATGACCGTAAACGGGATTGTCAAGGCCTCCGAACTTGGATTTACACTCTCTCATGAGCATATCCTGGTTGACTTTATCGGTGCGGATAATTATGATCCTAAAAGGTGGAACCATAACGAAGTAATACGTGTGGTCACTCCCTATCTTGAAGAGATTAAAGACCTGGGTTGCCATTCTTTTGTTGAATGCACTCCTGAATATATTGGAAGAGATCCGGAGCTGCTGAAAAAGATCTCCGATCAGACCGGGATGCTTTTTTTGACAAATACTGGGTTTTATGGTGCGGCTGATAATAAATATATGCCAAGAAAAGCCTATGAGTTAGATAGTAGGTCCTTAGCCGAACTTTGGATCAAAGAAGCAGAATCAGGGATCAATGGTTCAGGTATTAAACCTGGATTTTTGAAAATAGGGGTGGCCCCGGAGCCACTTTCAGAACTACATCAAAAAATCGTAAGCGCAGCGGGGCTTACCCATATAGAGACCGGGTTATCTATTGCATCTCATACCGGCCCAGCCATTCCGGCATTTGAGGAAATTTCATTGCTACAGTCCCAGGGAGTCGCCCCGGAGGCCTTCATCTGGGTACATGCTCAAAATGAAGACGATGGAAATTTACGATTAAGAGCGGCAAAAATGGGTGCCTGGGTAAGTATAGATGGCTTGAATCCTAAGAATGCTGACCAATATGTAAACTGGCTTAAGGATTTCAAAAAGAATGATCTGTTAAATAAAGTGCTTGTATCACATGATGCAGGATGGTACTCGCCCGGGGAAGATGGGGGAGGATCATTCACGCCTTATTCTGCAGTTTTTAAAGAGCTAATTCCAAAGTTAAAATCAAATGGATTCACTTCAACGGATATCCAGCAGGTATTTGTTATTAATCCAAGAATGGCTTTTTCAATAAAAGTTAGGAAAGTATAACAATACAAAACTCAATTCAGGAAAATTTAAATGATTTCATATTAACTTTGGCGGTTTAAAAGTTTAAAAACCTATTGAAATAAAGTCATTGGATGGCGACAATAAATGTGGTTTTTAAAAATATGTAAAACCCAATCAACCATTAATTGTAAGGATGTCGGTAAATGAAATAGAAAGATTAAAAAAGATCAATGAATATAAATGGCATGTTCTGTATACTAAGCCAAGAAATGAAAAAAAGGTAACAACTCGTTTGCAGGAGGCAGGTTATGATGTTTATTGCCCATTGATTAAAACGGTTCATCAATGGAGTGATAGGAAAAAGAAGGTGCAAATCCCGATGTTTTCATCCTACATATTCATCTATATCAACGAAAAGAACAGACAGTTGCCATTAAGGGATCCGGGTGTAATGAAATATGTCTATTATGCGAGTCAGCCAGCTATAATCAGAGATATTGAATTGCAGGCGATCAGAGAAATTGAAAATGCCGGATCGGATATCAAAGTAGAAGGAAGTGGATTCGAGAGGGGGCAGTTCGTTGAAATACCCGAGGGGCCTTTCAGGGGGATGACCGGGGTGGTTGACAAATTTGATGCCCGTAAAGTGTTGGTTTATGTAGAACAGCTTGGATGTATTGTACAGTTCTATTATACTCTGGAAGATAACAAAGAGGAGTGATATTCTTATCTATTCTGCCTGGGATTTGATGATAGGGTAAGCTCAACTATTTCTTCAGATTTGGCAGGGAAATAAGGAATTTTGTGCCAATGCCAACATCAGACATCATGTCAATATTGCCATTCAATTTATCTATAGATTCTTTGACAATATAAAGTCCCAATCCTGAACCGGCGTTAGCATCCGTGGCCCTGTAAAACATTTCGAATACTTTCTTTTGGTGTTTCTTTTCTATGCCAACCCCATTATCGGAAATGGAGATATTCGCATTGGTTTTGTTTATTTTAACATCAATCTCAATTACTGGGTCCTTGCCATTGGAGTACCTTATGGCATTGGAGATCAGGTTATTAAATATCACTTTGATTCTTCGTTGATCGGAATAAAAGCCGGCCTTTCCATTTATGTTTATCTTTCTATCAATGGCTTTATCTTTTACGCTGTATTTCAGATGATCGAAAGTATCGTTTATTAATTCCTGCCAATTGATCCTTTTCTTGTCAATTAATAGTCGTGAATTCCTGGATAAATCAAGTATATCCCTTATAAAGGAATCCTGCTGTACGGCGCTTCTGCCAACCATGTCGAAATATTGCTTCAGCGTGTCAAACTTATTCTCTTTCTTGGCAAGATTTACCAGGCCAAGTACCGATGCAATTGGCGCCCTTAAATCATGTGAAACTTTATAGACAAAATTATCAAGTTCTACATTTGCTTTTCGCAATTGCCTGTTGGTTACCTTCAATTTATCTTCTGCCCTTTTTCTAAAAGATATTTCATCATTCAATGCCTTTGT
>CALOCZ010000026.1:0-106500 GCA_942491935.1 uncultured Cytophagales bacterium | reverse complement strand
AAGACAGTTTTGTCGCTGTGCCCGTAATCTTGTCGGGATATGTTGATTTTGAAATATACGGTACTGTACTGTATTTCGTCGATTGTACTGTAGTTTTGATTCGTGGCGGATATGGTACTGTACTGTAGAAATTAGTGAGACGACGCAAAATGATTAGTTTTGATTGGTGGGATAAATTTACCGTAATTCGAATTCCGATTTTGTGCTCGGAAGAATGTTGATACAGTATGTTGCTGTTGAATAATTCTGAAAAGTGAACTTTGTTTGTATACGTCTGACTCTGTTTGGTTTCTTCTTCGGTGCCTTCTTCCCCCCCCCCCCCCATTGGCGATGGTGCTGCTGACTGTCTTGCAGGCAGAGCCTGCGGATCATTTGATCGGCCTGGTACCAGACTGAACTGGTGAGCATAGGACATTTCTGATCCCATTTAAAGGCTAAGTTTGATTCAGGCGTACGAACAGACTGACTGTAATGTTCTCAGGCGTGCAGGAGGATGGTGATGACCGTTTCTTCTTTAGACGCATTCTGAGATCTGGAATGTGTTGGACGCTGGTTTGTTCTGTAGTTGGAGAACTTGATTTGACGTATTGTAGGTGGGTAGGTGAGGTGAGGTGAGCATTCGTTATTGATCGACCTGTATTCTTCGTGTTCCACCTGTAGGCGAACATAGTGCCGTATCTCCTGTTGGACCTTCTGTCAGTTGCTCCCGACCTTCTTCCATCTGGTTGGTTGGTCCTGTTGATCGACGATTGGTTGGTCGGTTGATGGGCTTTCTTGGCGGGCCGATCTTCCTGGTCCTGGACGTTGGCGGTGGTGATGTTTGTTCCTTCTCAAGCCCATTGTCAGTGTCGACCTGCTGGACGTGCTGGACATTTTCCCAGCTGTTGGTCCATCGACCAGAGCTGCAGAACATTTCAGACCCTGGTAGAATCTTTGATCTCCTTCCCCGGTAAGCCCCAGTGTCTGTCTGTCTGTTGCAGAATTCTGCCCCTGGGAGAAATCACTCTTCAAAGCTATTCAGAGGCAGTCTGCTGCATCCATGCTCAGAGACTTGGAAGAGGTGTTGCTGAGCAATGGAATCTCCCAGTGGTGCTAGCAGTCGACAGGGAGTCAGATATTCGTGCCTCATTCTGTCTGAGTCAGTTCGAACTGAGCTCTTCAGAAGAGTTTGATGGAGTTTGCTGGGCAGTGTGGATGGTCGCTCTCGGCGTTGTTGTTCGATTTCGTCCACCAGTCTTCGATGAATTCGCTGGAAACCAGGCGGCGGCTGGCTGGTGGCGGCGGCTTCTGCAACCGGTGCGTCTGCCGAACAGTTCGCTGGCGATCTGCTCTGGAGGCTCGCGGACGATGCCGATGACGTGGTTCGATGCGGGCTGGACGCGGCGCTGACTGATCGTTGCCGTCTTCTCGGTGTGAAGGTTCTGGTGCCGCCGTTCGTGGATGCCGCCTGTTCGCGGCCTCGTTGCGCGACCTTCTTCCTCCAGTTCGGCGGCGTTCGGCGCTGGCGCCAGTTCATGCAGGAAATGGCCGTCGAACAATCTCGTCGACGATGGAGGTGACGTTTTGTCCCCGTCTGATGGAGGAAGGACCTTGCTGGGACTGCCGTCGTCCTGGGTGATCGCTACGTGGTGGCGCGCATAAAGAGGCCGTCTGCTTGCTTCCTCCACAACTGTTTCCATTTTCGGATCAAAACAGGATGTTGTTTCCAGCGATTCTGGTGCTGACACGCCGGATAGCTTGTTTAATGGCAGCCTACGGATGTGAATCACAAAATCCACTTACTGGCTTTGATGCGTTACTCCTTCTTTGCCGGATGATGAGGAGGTGCTCGCTTACCGATCGATCAGGGGCACTAAGTGATCATTTCGCGTACCGGGAACAAATGCATTTTGATCTTCTGAAAGACAAAGAGGGTGTTTCATTGGAGCGGCTCTCGCCGGATGGGGCCAGCGATGATCCGCGCAATTGGCACTCGGCTGCCTCTGCGGTGGGATATGCCACACCGACCGGTTTTAAATTCTCAGGCGTTGACGGTAACTAACAGGAAGAAAATGTGGATAGCACCCGAAGTGTTTTCTCCCAATGGCGATGGTAGGGACGATTTATTAACCATTGGGCTGAAAAATGTGGAACCAGATGGAATGGTCTCTATCCGCATTTATAATGGGAGCAGGCAGGAAGTTACATTTTTGGTCAATAATGAATTGATGGCCACTGATCCGTTTTATATGGGATGGGTTGGGGATGGATCAGGTACAGCTCATGCCGAAGATTTTATATTATATGGGTGCGATTGTTTTTATCCATCGGGAAAAGTGGTGGAGCAGAAACAGGGTTGTGTGCTGAGTGGAGGGCGTTTGTAAGGTACATTTCCCCTCTTTTCAAAAATCGATGCATCGACCATGTACTTTTGTGCTTCCCGCCAAAAAAAAACAATATCGACCAAAGGACCAAAAGGCATCTTTTCAAAAAAATGGACCATTGACCATGGACGATGGCGTTTCCGGCATAAAAAAAGTGGAATCTACACGGTGAATTCCACTTTTTTGCGAGAATTTCTTGTCAACTGCCTTGTCAGTACAGCTTCTTTTCAAAAAGTTGGACTATCGACACGGATGATGACCGGATTATTAAAAGGAAAAGGATCATTGAATCTCCAGGGGTTGCCGATATCTTTTGCTGATCATTACAAGCTCCAATAAGTCAGGTCTTTTATTTTGTCGCGATGAATTCCTTTGACATCCACAAACACCCCGTTGTCCACCATCTGGATTTGAAATTGACTTCATTGAAAACGACAATAAACGTTTGATTCCTTTTCCCGATAACACCGTTGTATTTGCCCTTGATTTTCGGAGATACCACCATCATATTCGGCCATCAATTCTTCTGAAGAAGCATGTGGATCAGCCACCTCTACATCGATACTGAAGGACTTCAACTCCGTTGTAAACATAACAACCACCTTGGAATTTCGGATGCTCCCGCTCACATTCTCTTTAAAGGTAGCTCCATGTGTGCATTATTATGTAGTCAAGACGCGGGCGCAGGGCATTGATTTTATTACCGTGCGAAATCGTCTTTTTAACCAGGGTCTTGGCCACAGCCGCCCCCATGGAATCGTTGATGAAACGCCCTCCATTAACAATCTTGGAGTGGTAACCCAACTGGTTGGCTTTGTAGGTGGTATACGGATCCACCCCAATACGGTGACCACCACTTAAGCCCGGGAAGAATTTCGGGAAGTTCCATTTGGTGCCGGCTGCTTCCAGGACTTCAAAGGTGTTAATGTTCATGCGGTTGAAGATCAATGAAAGCTCATTCATCAAGGCAATGTTTACATGCGTTGAGTGTTTTCAATGATCTTGGCGGCTTCGGCTACTTTGATGCTGCTGGCTTTGTGAATACCGGCTTTGATGATGGTTAAGCTACACTTCGGCAATGACTTCCAGTGATTCCAGCATCGCTACCGATACAATTTTTCAATATCTTAGTTAAGGTGTGTTCTTTGTCTCCCGGGTTAATACGTTCGGGCTAAGCCCACTTTAAAGTCGTCGTTAAATTTCAATCCCGACTCATATTTAGGATAGGTACGCAATCTTCTTCAGTACAGCCTGGGTAAACGATGTAGTTCCGAATACCATAATCACCTTTCTTCGGGATTTTACCGACGGCTTTGGTGGCGCTCAAGAGGGTGTCGTCCGGTGAGTTTACTTCGATCGTTGATGAAACGTAGGTACCGCTACTACGTGAAAATTGGCTTCTTTCAGGTCTTCTGCATGGCAGGTGTATTGAATGTCGCACCCTTCAAAGGCCGATGCTTCCAACTCGTTGCTGGGGTCAATGCCTTTTTTCATAAGCTCCACCCGGTCAGCTTTGATGTCAAATCCAATGACTGACATTTTGCGGGCAAATTCAAGGGCAATGGGTAATCCAACATATCCCTAACTTAATGACGGATAATTTTTTTGTTTGGCTAATAGTTCCTTAAAGCATGATGGTTAAATGGTGGGTTTATATTAGTTGTTGATTTTATTTACGGTATTGTTATTCAATTGGTGTCACCACTCTCCGGACAGGTATAAATGCCTTCTTCGTTGAGGTGGAGGCGATGGCCAGATTCACTCATCCAGCCAATTTGCTGCGAGGGATTGCCTACCAGGGCATAGGGCGGGATGTTTTGGTAACCACGGCACCGGCACCAACAAGGCAAACAGCTCGCGGCCCAGGCCGGTCGTCAAGGACCCGGCGCTCGACGGTCCAGGAGGTGGGTGCCCTGCTGGCGAATCCCTGAAGCGCTTTGCCCACCAAGAAGCCGCGCAGACGCTGCGGCAGATCATGCTGCGGCGGCCGCCGCGCAGGTTGCGATCCGGCCCGTGTCCCAGGCACTGGAGCTGGCGTTCAGCCCGGACGGCGATCATCTGGCCACGCGGCCTTACGATCTTAACTTCGGCTCCAGCTGCCTATGCAGATCTGGAATACCTGGACCGGCAGCGGCGAGCACCGCATCGACGCGGTCCTGGTGGACGCTGGCTGGCGCTTCAATTTTCAGCCGCCAAGGGTTATCTTCACGCCGCCACCCCTCGTGATGCCGGTGCCTGGCGGTCCTGGAGGGCAAGCGGCTGGGCAGCCGCTTCGAGCTACGAGGCCTCTACATGGCACGCCCTTGCGAAACTCGCGATTCAGCCCAAGCGGTGATCTGCTGGCATCGGTGTCGGGCCCTGCTGGTCACACTGTGGAACACCGCCGATGGAAGCTCGACGACACGCCTCTCCACAAAGTCCCGTACGGCGGATCAGCTTCAGTTCGGACGATAAACTTCTCGCCACTGCCAGCGATGACGATTTCGTTTCAATCTGGGAGACGAACAGTGGCCAACGTCTGGCGAGCCTTGAGCACCACTCGGATGTGTCGGCCCTGGCCTTCTGCCCCCGCGGTGATCGACTAGCAACGGTGAGTCGGCCGGCCGGCGTGGGATCTGCGGTATCCCTGGTAAACGTGTGGGCCACAAAGGATGGCCGGCAAACGAGACAGTTCGCAGTGGGCGCACCCGTCACGGCACTCGCGTTCCATCCTCGGGACCCTGTGATTGCAGTGGCGGGCGGCGACGGAAAAGCCCGGATCATCTCGATAGTGGCAAACAAGTGCTGGATGTCCAGTCCGACGCTGTTGTGCTGGACCTGACCTTCGGCCCAGCGGGTCAATACCTGCTCACCGGCGGCGACGATCATACAGCCAGACTGTGGCACCTTCCAGACGGTGAGAGATGGCCCGGATGGTTCGCCCCTGGAGCGCTGACCTGGTGGCCTTCAGTCCCGATGGAGGCCGGGTTGCGGTGGGCGGCGAGGGCGGACCCGAGGAACATCCACATCGTGGGCATATGGCCGGTTGAGCCATTCCGTGACGTGATGCGACTCCGCATACATCGCGGGTCGGACTGTCGGTCTGTCGCGACGGTCGTCGCTTCGCATCCCAGATAGGCCCGGCGGCATGTGGCGGTGTTCGACGCCTCCAGCGGCAAGACTGTTGCGCCCCTCGGCCATCCGCATCGGTGCGGTTGTTCAAGCTGAGCCCGGACGGCCGGCGCCTGGCCAGCGTCGGCAGCGACCGATGGTTCGCATCTGGGACCTTGAAAGCCGCACCAGCTTCTGGCTCAAACACGGTGCCAAGGTGGACGATCTGGTCTTTTCCATGGATGGTGCCTCAGTCACCGCCGCGAGCCCTGGACGGACGCACCT
This sequence comes from uncultured Cytophagales bacterium, assembly GCA_942491935.1. Lineage (GTDB taxonomy): Bacteria > Bacteroidota > Bacteroidia > Cytophagales > Cyclobacteriaceae > JAGTVG01. The sequence goes on along the minus strand of CALOCZ010000026.1, from coordinate 100,762 downwards.
GCGCGTGGACGCTGACGCTGGACAGCGGGCAGACGGTAGAGGCGGCAAAGAGCAAGAAATCCGGGTGACAGCCACCGACTGAGTCGGGGAGGCCGATACCTTGCCGTGATCCGAAAACAGGCGCGCCAGCCTCACTTCCTGGATGTGGAGGATGGGCGCGAGCTGCTGCAGATCAGCTATGACAGTTCGTGGCCACATCCACCCGGTTCCAGTCCCGCCAGGACAATGCTGGCGGCCTGCTGAAGGCAGGACCGCAACCCGGAAATCGACCGCGCTGGCAAAAGTGCCGGCTCGCCTACAATCACTACGGTGCAGTCGCCCGTTTCAGCGATGAAGATGCACGCCTCTTCGCTTTCGGACGCGACGGCATTGTCCGCATCCTGCCCCTTGCGGGCCAGGGGCGAAACAGCTTCCCTGCACCTGCATAAAGGAGAGATGGCCCATAGCACAACGCCGGACAGGACACATCTGGTGACCTGGTCCGCCGGCGAAGTTTGCTTCGCCTACGCAAGGTGCCCACCGGACACACGGCAATCGCTCCGGTTGAAAGATACGTTCAAGGGTGTGATGTTCAGCGGCAACGGCGACGTCATGGTCATTGGCTGCACCGCTGCTCGCGATCGCGAGCTCCAGGTCATTCGAACCTGGCGCTGGCGCACCGAGCACCTGCGTCAGGCCGCATGCAAACGATTGAATCGCAACCCGACCAAAGATGAATGGGAACGCTATCTGACTGGAGAGCCCTACCAACAGACCTGCCCGGAATAGCCGGTGCATCCCAGCCTACAAAAGGACGCGGAAAAGCCCGGTCAGGTCAACTGATAAGTGATTCCTCTGCGCAGTGACTCTATCCTGTCGATCAGGTGCTGCTCTTATCAGCGCAGAATAAGATTCACACAAACCCAGAGAATTTCCATCCTTGGAAAACACATTCGTGGGTAATAGTAATAGGGGGTATTGATATATTGATTGACATAATGAATTTAGCGGCTACTTGAACGGACATGTCACGAAAATTCAAATTGATGCAGCGGGTGCACTGCAGCATATCATCATTCGAGGAATCAATCGGAAAATCTTTTGGGACGATACAGATCGTGACTCTTTTGTAAGGCGATTAGGGCAGGTGCTGACTGAAACGCAAACCGATTGTTTTGCATGGGCATTGATCCCAAAACACGCTCACTTATTTCTGCGTACGGAATGTACGCCGATCAGCGGGGTCATGAGAAGGCTGAAGCGGGATATGCCGTTTGGTTCAATCGGCGCCATCGGCGTCATGGCCATGTTTTTCAGAACCGCTACAAGTCGATTCTTTGCCAAGAAGATCCTTATTCAAGGAACTGGTACGTTATATTCACCTGAATCCATTGCGAGCCAAACTTGTGGCGAGCTATAACGAATTGAAGGAATTCAGCTATGCTGGCCACTGCTTGCGATGGTGGGCAGATGCCGATGCGCAGTTGGCAAAACGCCTGGGTACACATATTGTAGCTATTCCCGGTAGGAACCTCAGACGCGCGGCAGCGTTTATACAGTGAATTTGTGAAAGCCGTTAGTGACGGCCAAGAACCTGAGTTGGTTGGAGGCAGTTTGATTCGAAGCCTTGGCGGATGGACGGCCGCCAAGGTCACGCGTAGCGGCAAAGGTCGAATTAAGGGAGATGAACGCATACTGGGGGACGGCAATTTTGTGAAACAGGTTAGAAAACTGCCAGCAACGGTGGAGCGTCGCCATCAAGGGGCGTGTTGGGGACAGGTATTTATAAATTTTTAAAACGAAGACTCAGCCGTTGACAGTACCGAAATCAATGTGATAACCGAGAAATATATTACATTTTCAACAACTTGCGATACTGGCAAAAATCCAACGTTTTCAGGGGTCCGTTTTTCATACGATTCTCAATAAATCACACATCCAGTAATATTTGGTTTTCAGTCATAGACATACATTTGAGTATCGATAATCGCCGCTATCTGAGGATCGAAAAATGGCAGGACTTGGATATCTAATTCATGCTGCAACCGCCCACTGGTTCTTCAGGTTATGCCTGAGCCTAATTCTCACGGCTTGCGCATTATCCAGGCCCACTGCCAGTAGAGAAGCAGGATATTGACCGCGCCTATCACTATGCGGTACCGCCAATTGACAGGGACGGGTGGCAAACGCAATCGATAGATGATGCTGGCATTCGTCAACGGCCATTGGCCGCAATATATGAGTTTTAAATAAAAAATTTTTTATTATTAGAGCAATTACAATAACCAACTCTAATAATTAAAAAAATTAACGACGAATTGTTAAATTTTTTCGACCTTTTTGACGTCTGTTTCGTATCGTTTTACGACCTTGTGGTATTGCCATACGAGCACGAAAACCTGAGACTCTTAAAATAGAATAACATGTGTCTTATTGGAAAGTGTACGTTTTGTCATAGACTATAGTTAATAAATTTATATAAAATTGATGATCAGAATAAATCATAAATTACTAAAAATGTCACCAATACTTCTTCACGAGTCTCAAACATATAGAAAGCATCTTGCTTATATTCATAAAGTGGTTGCGTTGGCCATATCCACGCCAACCGACTGCTTCTCGTAAGAGCGGCATTTTTTGCAAATGCTCTCGCCAAATTCGATCCGTATTAATTAAAATAATACTTCTTTCTAAATTCTCGATAATGGCATCCCCATAAACCGCCATTTCTGTAATTTTTAAACCTGACAAAGTTAACCAAAATTCATGGAATAAGAATGTCTTTACTTCAGTATTTTGAATCTAATAACATCATTTTTGAAGGTGAAATATACAAACTCTGATCACAACCAAATTATCCTTATAGGTAGAATAAACAGTACAACTGAAAAGGTAAGCATGAATTTCTTTCTCAAAGAGGGGAAATTACAAAAAGCCCTGTTGACAGCCTATGAAAATAAAACCTTCAATTCATTACAAGCAACGGTTCAGCATCAAGGATTTAATATGATCTCTGCAACCAATGATAAACTAGGAAATCAATACAGAAAATATGCTATAGGATCAGTTGAACTTACCGTAGTGAATAAAAAAGCAGACTGGCCTGAAATGTACTTTCAACCATAAGGGAATTATCTGAGACCTTAATTTTCGATAACCTTATTCCAGTTCAACTACTTTTCCCGTCCTGAAAGATTCATCAGCTGCAAGGACAATCCTAAGGCTATTAATTGCATCTTCCTGATGCGCTGTTAAATCAACATCATTTACTATTGAATTAAAGAAGAATTCCTGTTCCAAATCACATAATCCCTGATGGTCGGGTTCATCTTCTGTACTGATTATTTCATCCGGTTTAATGAAGTTATGGTTTTCATCCATTTCAGAAAAATGTAGTTTTAAACGATTGGTCTGTGTATGGGAATCAATATCATCAGATCCTTTGTCACCTTTATGTTCATCCATGATACTAATGCATCCTTTTGGACCAATCACATCCTTAACAAAGAAAGCAACTTCACTCATCATCGGTCCCCAGCCAGCCTCATACCAACCAACTGATCCATCATCAAACACTACCTGCAACTGACCATAATTATACATATCCTGTTTAATCTGATCAGTTAATCTTGCTCCAATGGCATGTACCCGGAGGGGTTTTGATCTTGTCATCTGACACATCACGTCAACATAATGAACACCACAATCTACAATAGGAGACATGGATTTCATTAAATTTATATGCCATTGCCAAGTGGTTTCACTACTTTGCTGGTTAAGATTCATCCGCATGACCAGAGGTTTTCCTAAAGTCTGGGCAATCTCTATAAATTTCTTCCAGGAAGGATGAACCCGCAAGATATATCCTACAACTAGCTTCTTTTTTACTTCTTGAGCAAGATTCACGAGGTCTGAAGCTTTTTCTACAGAAACGGCTAAAGGTTTTTCGACGAATACATGTGCACCTGCCAATAAGCTTTTCCTGGCCAGTTCTGCGTGGGTGTCAGGATAGGTACAGATGCTGACAGCATCAGGTTTTGTTGCAGCCATAGCTGTGTCAAAATCATCGAATTGAGGGATCCCCCAGTTCGTTGGAAAGGATTTCTCTTTTCTCAGGTAAGCGGTCGACCAATCCAACTAGTTCAAATCCCGTAATTTTATGATATGCAAGTGCATGAGATCTTCCCATGTTTCCAATACCTACTACTAGAACTCGTATCTTATTCGTCATTTTAATATACTTTTTCTTTCACTTAAATTAATATTTTATTTTCATTCCAGAGCATGTTTAGAGTTAAAAATTATTATACATCAACCATAACCGGATTTCATTTGTAATTTGGTAAAAATTAGGTATTTTCAGCATTTCATTTTGTAAACACATATTAACAGATTTTTTAAATAATTAAATATGAAGATTATTATCAGAAAAGATTATCAACAGTTAAGCCAATGGACTGCTGATTACATTGCCGAAAGGATAAATAATTTTAAGCCCACAAAAGAGAAACCATTCGTTTTGGGTTTGCCAACCGGGTCTTCTCCTTTGGGAACGTATAAAGCTCTAATTAAGCTCAATAAAGAAAGGGCTGTTAGCTTTGATAACGTTATCACATTCAATATGGATGAGTATGTGGGATTGGACAGGGATCACGAACAAAGCTATCATTATTTTATGTGGGAGAATTTCTTCAATCATATAGATATCCCTGAAGAAAATGTAAATATTTTGAATGGAATGGCTCCAGACCTTGATAAGGAATGTGCAGATTATGAGAAAAAGATGAAAGACTTAGGAGGAATTGAACTTTTTCTTGGAGGAATTGGGCCTGATGGTCATATTGCATTTAATGAACCAGGATCATCACTGGCTTCCAGAACAAGGATCAAAACACTTAACTTCAACACAATAAAAGCCAACGCAAGATTCTTTGATAATGATATTCATTTGGTGCCAAGAATGGCCTTAACCGTAGGCGTAGGTACAGTAATGGATTCACGTGAGGTATTGGTTATAATAAATGGATTCCATAAGGCAAGGGCATTGCGTCAGGTAGTGGAAGAAGGTGTTAATCATATGTGGACAGTTTCAATGTTACAAATGCACAGGCATGCTGTGATCGTTTGTGATGATGAGGCCACAATGGAATTAAAGGCTGAAACTGTAAAATACTTTAAAGAAATCGAGCAGATTATTGATAACGAGTTTCCGGATCTTGATTAAAGAATTAATGCATTTAGAACAACTGGGTTACTATTTAGTAGCCCATTGTTTTTTTCACATATTCCCTGCTCATCTTTAAGCTTTCGCGGATCGGTCTGGTGGGTGTGAAATCCCCTTCATGAGCAAGTTCTACCACCAAATCGCCCGAGAAATCGATCTTTTTTAATGTCTTCCCTATCGTTTTAAAATTTACATCTCCCTCGCCGAGGGATTCAGACCATTTTCCGTTTTTAAACTCGTCGCGTATATGCATGAAAACTATCTGATCCTGGTACTTAATAAGAAAATCAACCGGATCAACCCCGCCCCGTTCTAACCAGTTCAGATCGGGTCCTAATTTGACATCAGGAAGTCTTTTCAGCGTTCCGTTCAAATCATGAAGACCTTCTTCTACTTCATAGGTATGATTATGCAGGTTAAGGACAATGCCCTTTTTATTAGCAATAACAATAATCTTTTTTAATAGATCTGCCTGATCATCCAATTGTTCTTCTGTCTTCCTTTCCGGAGCTCGGCCAACAGAAGTTCCTAATGTTCTGCCTCCTACTTCTGCCAGGTTATTAATGATGTTTTCAGTGTCATCCAGAATTTCCTGATGTTTGGATTTATCCCACATATCAGCTCCATAGGAAGTTCCTATTACCGGTAATCCATATCTGTCTTTTAATTCAGAAATAATTAGTGTGGTGTTGTGGTTTCTCAATGGATGATGCATTAGTTCCACACCTTCGAATCCAGCGTATTTTACCCCCTGGAATATTTTATCTAATGCGGGGCTTATATCATATTCAGGTAATGTAGCAGCGTATATCCATGGATGAGCGCCCACTGTTACTTTGTTTTTTTTTAAAGTGTTAATACCCGAACCATATGCTATACTATGATTATATGCCAGTCCGCCGGCAACCATAGTGCCTGCGTTCATTAAGAATTTCCGACGTGATGTTTTCATAAATCAGATCTATTCATTTTTGATAAAGATCTGTAATTAATAATAATTTTTTATTCAAATCAATTCTTATTTCATAAATTAGAAAATAATTATTTCATCATTTATTTTTTATACTATGAATTCCAGGAAAAAAACATCAAGAAGAGATTTTCTAACAAAGGTCTCATTAGGGACTGCTGCACTGTCGGTTCCTAATATATTAACAGCACGCAATAAAGGTATCAGAAAGGAGATATTAGAATCTAATTATATTTCAAAAACCTATGCGGCTAATGATAAAATAAGACTAGCCACTATCGGCTTTGGTATACAAGGGATAGGGGATACAGGTAATGCTGTTGGTGTTGATGGAGTTGAGTTTGTCGCCGCCTGTGATCTATATGAAGGCAGGTTGATAAGGGCAAAAGAGATCTATGGTAAGGATATTTTTACAACGAGGGATTACAGAGAGATCTTGTCAAAAGATGATATCGATGCAGTTATTATTGCTACTCCGGACCATTGGCATGAGCGTATTGCAACAGATGCCATGAAAGCAGGAAAGGCAGTATATCTGGAGAAGCCAATGATAAAAAACATACCGGAAGGTCATAATCTGATTAAAGCTCAGAAAGATACTGGGGCAATACTGCAGGTTGGAAGCCAGGGCATGTCAGGCATATATGCGGCTAAAGCCAGGGAATTATATAAATCGGGTGTTATTGGCGATCTGGTTATGGTAGAAATTCATAATGACAGGTATTCCTCAGAAGGTGCATGGCAATATCCAATTCCTCCTGATGCTAACCCGGAAAACATTGATTTTGACACTTTCCTCGGTACTGCTCCAAAAGTGGATTTTGATCCCGTTCGGTTTTTCAGATGGCGCAACTACCAGGATTATGGCACTGGAGTCGCTGGTGACCTATTTGTCCATTCTTTCTCAACCTTGAATTTTGTAATCGATTCCTTAGGGCCTGTTCGTGCTAAATCTACTGGTGGATTACGTTATTGGAAAGATGGGAGGGATGTTCCTGATATTCTGATGTCTTTATATGATTTCCCTGATGCTGAGAACCATCCTGCATTTAATGCTGTGTTAAGGATCAATTTTGTTGCCGGAGGTGGCGGAGGCGGTGGATTTAAGTTAATTGGTACGGAAGGAGCCATGATCGTCGGGTGGGGTTCTGTTACCGTGACCCATAGCGATATGGGATGGAGACCTACCGGATATGCACTAAAATCTTATCCTGCTAATATTCAGAAAGAAATTAATAAAATGTATGATGCCAAGTATGAACAACAGCGGGATAAAATGTTAAATCCTCAGGATACTGTTTTTGAGGCTTCAAGTTCTTACAAAGGAGCAGATCACGATCATTTTCTTACTTTTTTTGAGGCGATGCGTGGAAACAGGAAAGTGGTAGAGGATACTACTTATGGATTAAGGGCTGCCGGGGCTGCTTTACTTTCGAATTTCAGTTACTTTGAAGATAAAACTGTTAATTGGGATCCCCTGAAAATGCAGCTTATATAAATCTATGTATTTATTATGAAAAATATAATTAGAAATATATTTACACTGTTTTTTATAGCGGCGACTTTATTATCATACGCCCAGGATGATAAGATAAATGTTATAGTTTTTGGGGCCCACCCGGATGATGCTGATGCGGATGCCGGAGGAACAGCAATTAAATTTGCCCAAATGGGTCACAATGTGATGTTCGTGTCATTAACTAATGGTGATGCGGGACATTTTGCAATGGGTGGCGGAGCCCTTGCCAGAATTCGAAGAGCAGAAGCAGAAGAAGCAGGAAGGAGGGCTGGCGTTACATATGTTGTACTGGATAACCATGATGGTGAGCTGATGCCTACACTGTATGTAAGGTTACAGGTTATTCGATTAATTAGAGAATGGAATGCAGATATTGTAATAGGTCCCAGGCCAAATGATTATCATCCCGATCATAGAAATTGCGGTATCCTGCTCCAGGATGCCGCATATATGGTAATTGTACCGAATGTTGCACCCGATACCCCTCCATTGAAAAAAAATCCCTTGTTTTTATATGCTCAGGATTATTTTCAAAGGCCAAATCCATTTACTCCTGACATTGCAATTGATATATCAGATACTTACAGACAGAAAATTTATACTATGGCAGCCCATGAATCACAACATTTTGAGTGGTTGCCATGGACTTCCGGAAGATTGGATGAAATTCCTGATAATCCTGAAGAAAGATTGGATTATCTTGCAAAGTATAGAAAAGTTAGGATCACTGAGGCCGTTAAAGAATCACTGGTTAAATGGTATGGGAAGGACAAAGCTGTTTTCGTAACTGATGCAGAAGCCTTTGAGATTTGTGAATATGGGCGACATCCAGGTGATGATGAAATCAGAAGATTGTTTCCCATGATTAAGTAAATACGCCTGAAAAGTATAATTAATTTCATTCCCACACCTCTGTAACTAATCAGTTTTAATATCTTAGTGGAAAAATGAATTCACTGATAAATTAAATAATATTACTATGAAAAAAATCTCTCTCTTACTTCTTCTATTATTGACAGCTATAGTCTGTCTGCATGCCCAGGAACGTAAAATAAATGTAATCATATTTGGAGCTCATCCTGATGATCCTGACAGCGATGCAGGAACAGCAATCCTTTGGTCAAAAATGGGGCACAATGTCATGATGGTTGCCTTAACAAATGGGGATGCAGGGCATCAGGATATGGGCGGAGGCGCCCTGGCCAGAATCCGAAGGGCAGAGGCTGAAGAAGCTGGGAAACGATATGGCGTTAAGTATATTGCCCTGGATAACCATGACGGTGAACTAATGCCGACCCTGGAAAACAGGTTGGAAGTAATTCGGCTGATCCGGCAATGGAATGCGGATATAGTCATCGGACCCAGACCAAATGATTATCACCCGGACCATAGATATACAGGTGTACTTCTACAGGATGCCGCATATATGGTTATTGTTCCAAATGTTGCGCCGGACACACCACCATTAAAGAAAAATCCAGTCTTTCTTTACACCAGGGATCGTTTTCAAAAACCTAATCCATTTAGTCCGGATATTGCCGTGGATATTACAGATGTTTTCGATCAAAAAATTTATGGCATGGCAGCGCATGAATCTCAATTTTTCTCATGGCTTCCCTGGACGAGAGGCCAACTTGAGAATGTTCCTGAAGATCCTGACGAAAGGCTGAAATGGTTGGGGAATATATGGAGTGGTGGCCCTATTTCAGCAGAAGCCAGGGCATCGTTGGATAAATGGTATGGTAATGACCACTCTAAACTGGTTAAGTACGCCGAGACCTTTGAAATATGTGAATATGGGAAAAGGCCATCTGATGCTGAGATCCGTGAGTTATTCCCGATGCTTGGCAAGTAATTGCATAGCTGCATTAATTCATTTTTAAGAACTGATAAAAAGTTTGTCGTCTTCCAATGCCAGAAAATGGATATTTATCTTGAAGGATGATGAACTTTTTTTTATCTTATACTTTATAAAGCTTCCAGGGTAGAATTCATCGAAAGAGAATTCTAGTCTACATTTGATATTAATTGTTGGTCTTTGAATGACAGACCAATGCGCTTTTCATTCATCTAACTAAATTAGTTTTACTGCATTTCTAAATGGAAATGTTATTCCGTAATTAAATTAAGACGATTAAAAACATAATGATGGCTTGCGGAAAACTTAAAAAATACCTCGATGATAATAATGTGCCATATGTTACTATAACTCATTCTCAGGCCTTTACTGCACAGCAGGTAGCTGCTTCAGCGCATATAAAAGGAAAGGAAATGGCAAAAACTGTTATTATTAAAATCAATGATAAGCTTGCAATGGCTGTTTTGCCTGCAACTTATCATGTAGATTTCCATCTTTTAAAGGAAATAACGGGCAATGAAAATGTTGTATTAGCTCATGAATCAGAATTCAAGGAAATATTTGAAGACTGTGAAACCGGGGCTATGCCACCGTTTGGGAATTTGTACAATATGGACGTATTTGTTGCGCAGAGTTTAACGAAAGATGTTGAAATTGCATTTAATGCTGGTACGCATTCTGAGTTGATCCGAATGGGTTATACGGATTTTGAAAGGCTGGTAAAGCCCAAAATTCTAAAATTCTCTGTATTGTAATCTTTAACCGGACAAGAGGCTGTTTTAAACAGCCTCTTCTTATTGTATCAAACAATAAACTTGATTGATATGCTTTTGAATTAAAAGCTAGGAGGAAATTATCAGGTTCGCCAGAGACAAAATACCTATGATCCATAAGATTAGTGATACTTGATTGAATTTGCCACTAATAATTTTCAGGATAATGAAAGAGATAAAGCCATATGAAAGTCCAAGACTAATACTACTGGTAAAAGGCATTATTATTATAGTGAAAAACGCAGGAATTCCATCCTCAAGATAAGTAAAATTTATTTTTTGAATATTTCGAAACATGTATAAACCAACAATAACAAGGGCTGGTGCCGTTGCATACCCCGGAACGATTTGAATGAGTGGTGCAAAAAAAGGCGCAATTAAAAATAATATTCCTACAATGACTGAAGACAGACCTGTCCTCGCGCCTGCGGAAATGCCAGATGCCGATTCAACATAAGTAGTAATTGTACTTGTGCCTAATAAAGAACCAATTACCGTTGAAATTGCGTCAGATCCCAGAATCTTATCGATCTCCTTGATATTCCCATTTTTATCTACAAGTTTCGCCTCGTAGGAGCAGGCAATTATAGTTCCCACGGAGTCAAACATGTCAACAAATAGAAAAGAAAAATCACACCTATAAGGCTGATTTTCATGGCTTGAATGATATTCAATTGGAAAGCGATGGGCTCAATGGAAGGAGGTGAGGAAATATAACTTTCAGGAGCTTGTATTTGACCAAAAATAATGCCTGAAATCACAATAAATAATATTCCCATAAGGATACTCCCTTTGATCTTTTTTATCTCAAGGAGAATAATCAATACTAAACCTAAAAGACTGATTATTAATGTTGATGACATATTGCCCATTTGCAAAAGGGTAGAAGAGTTGCTGATAATTAGTCCCATGTTCTTAAAACCAACAAAAGTGATCAGCAACCCGATACCGGCGGGCATGGCTAAACGTAAAGATAAAGGTATTGCATGTACGATTTTCTCGCGAAACCCTGAAAAAGTTAGAATGAGAAACAATACTCCTGAAATAAATACAACTCCCAAAGCAGTTTGCCAGTCAACTCCCAATCCTATTACAACGGAATATGTAAAGAAGCTATTTAATCCCAGGCCTGGGGCAAGAGCAAAAGGTACATTTGCCCATAATCCGACGATTAAGGTTCCGATAAAAGATGCCAGACAGGTAATTGTAATTAAAGCACTTTTATCCATACCCGTTTCCGCCAGCATGTTAGGATGAAGAAAAATGATATAGGACATCGTGAGGAAAGTGGTTAGCCCCCCTATCATTTCCTGTCTCATGCTGGTGTTCCTTTCTTTTATCCGGAAAAAACGATCGATCATATGTAAAAATTAGGGAAGTTTGTTGAACAAAAATATGTAGATAATTTAATTTTACTATCTTACAAAAATTATTATCTGCTTGATTTAATCAAACAATTTTTTATTTGCGTTAAGAAATAAATACAAACTTATTCTAATGACAGGATTGTTAATTTGTTTATTGTGGTAAAGTACATAGGTTTTGGGATCACAAATATTGACAATCATTGTTTTTATGTACATTATGGAACTAAATTAAAAATATAAAATGACCGATATATCAGGAAATAAGCCACCGAGGCCATATATAATTGCTGAAAATAACTGGAAGTCAGTTAAGGATACTGATTATTCAATTGCAGTACTTCCCTGGGGTGCCACCGAAGCTCATAATTATCACTTACCTTATGGTACTGATAATATTCAATGTGATTATATAGCCGCAGAAGCTGCTAAGAAAGCATGGGAGAAAGATGTTAAAGTTGCCATATTACCTACAATCCCATTTGGCGTTAATACCCAGCAGCTGGATATCAAACTTACTATTAATATGAATCCCTCAACCCAGGCATTCGTACTTCGGGATGTTGTGGACTCACTCTATGGTCAGGGGATAAGGAAGCTGATCGTGTTAAATGGGCATGGAGGGAATGATTTCAGGCAGATGATACGTGAAATTAAAGTTGATTATCCGGGATTCTTCATTGGTACAATTAACTGGTACCTGGTTGAAGGGGATTGGAAAAAATATTTCGAAGACACCGGAGATCATGCGGGTGAGATGGAAACCAGTATTATGATGCATATTGTTCCTGATTGGGTTTTACCCTTAAATGAAGCAGGTGATGGCGCCAGCAAGAAACTTAAGTTTCATGGACGGCATGAGGGATGGTTATGGGCTCCCAGGGAATGGACTAAGGTATCAAAAGATACCGGAATCGGCAATCCATCAAGATCTACAAAAGAAAAGGGTGAAAAATACTTAGGAAAGATCATACCGAAAATTGCAGAGTTCCTTATTGAATTGGACAAAACGGATCCTGAAGATATTTACATTGATTAAATAAGTAATACTAATGAGGATTTCTTTCAATGACGTACAAGAAACCTTGGGTAAGGTATTACTTAAATATGGCTTTCAGCCAGATAAAGCTCAAACACTTTCGAATATTTTTACGGAATCTTCATTAGACGGAGTATATTCTCATGGATTGAACAGGTTTCCAAGGTTTATTAAGAATGTGAGAGATGGTATAGTGAAAATTGATGCTGAACCTGAGAAAATAAGCTCTTACGGGAATGTAGAGCAATGGAATGGAAATTTAGGACCTGGAATTATAAATGCGCTTTCATGCATGTCGGGTGCAATGAATATTGCCAAATCGGCAGGTATTGGTTGTGTTGCACTATCAAATACAAACCATTGGATGAGGGGAGGTACATATGGCTGGCAGGCTGCGGATAATGGATTTATAGGTATTTGCTGGACTAATACAGAGCCGAATATGGTTGCCTGGGGTAGTAAAAGTCCAGTGTTGGGGAATAATCCTTTAATTATAGCTATACCTAGAAAAGAGGGAAATATTGTTCTTGACACGGCTATGTCCCAATATTCTTATGGCAAAATGCAAACCTATGCTGATGAGGGTAAAGAATTGGAATTTTTTGGCGGTCTTGATAGTGATAGCGCGTTAACCAGGAATCCTATGGAAATTATAAATAATGAAACTGCTTTGCCTATAGGATTCTGGAAAGGTTCCGGGCTTTCTCTTGTATTGGATATAATTGCTTCGATACTCGCAAAAGGAGATTCAACACATCAGATTGGGTTAAGAAATGAGGAATATGGGCTATCACAAGTATTTATATCTATCAATATAGACTGGTTGGATAAGCAATTCATTACAAAAATAATTGATGAGGTGATTAGAAACTTACATTGCTCAAATCCGGCAATGGAAGGAGATAAAGTTTATTATCCTGGTGAAAGAACACTTATAACAAGAATTGAAAATAAAAAACTTGGTATACCTGTTAATAAGGAGATATGGAGCACAATTTTAAAACTGTAATGACAATTTAACTCTTTATGAACAGCATACTTTATATCTTGTTTTTATAATTCAATAATAACTTTTAATAAATTAATATAAATAACTGATCTATAATAGATTATAGCCCTTCAATAATCTGTTTATTAATACAAGATATTGAACTGATCACCTTTTCGTATATTATGGAATCATAATTTTTTTTTGTAAATTTCTAAGTACACCGGAATTTTTATTTTTATATGTTTTTTGAATTTATATATAAAACAAGATTATTCTCTTACGAAAAAGAAGCTTAAAATATGGACGGTAGGAGATCATTTTTAATTAAAGCCGGTATTGGAGTTATAGCTTTACCTTATTTAACACAGTGCAGTAATATTAAAAGAAAAACCACTCACGTGGTTTCAATCAGCTTTGATGATGGATTCGAAAAATCTTTTATAAAAACTGCTGAGATCTATGAAAAATATAATTTAAGTGCCTGTTTTAATGTAATAGCTTCTGGTCATCTTAATGATTTTAAACCTCCTGATGATTATATTCAACCAGAAGTAATTGGTGATTTTGATTTATGGAATGAATTGAAGCGAAGGGGACATGAAATTATGCCACATGGATATAAACATGAAAACCTAGCCAGGCTAGATCTTGCGGATGCTCAAAAACTCATTCTAAAATCGCTTGATTATTTCTCGGAAAATCTGGAAAATTTCGATCCCTTAAAGTCCATATTTAATTTTCCTTTCAATTCTTCTACCGAGGAACTGGAAAAATGGTTATCGGATAGGGTTTTGGCATTTCGAACAGCTGGAAGTGCCATTAATAGGCTTCCACATAAAAGGCAGAAAAAGTTAACATGTATAAGTGCCGGCCCGGATAATATTGACTCATATTTTGAAGATCAGTTGCAAAACTTTCTTATAGGACCTAAAGGGTGGTTTATTTTCAACGCCCACGGTCTCGATGGGGAGGGATGGGGACCTATGAGTTCTATTTATCTTGATGAATTACTGGATAGATTGCTAGGAATGGAACAAGTTAGTGTATTACCTGTTGGCCAGGCGCTTTTATCAATGGGATAAATTATTAGAAATTGGCAATAATAGCTAACAGTCGCAATACTTATAAAAGATCTTAATGATACTATTATGAATAAAATGAGACACTGGCTGTTAATAATAGTAATTACAGATGCTATTTCAGGAAGTCTTTATGGCCAAGCTTCAGTTACCATACATGATGATCGTTGTGTTACTTTCAAAGTTCCGGCATTATACGCTAATTCCTTATATGTTGAAGGACTTGGTAATGCCCTGGGAGGAAAACACTTTATGAATTTAACCCGGGAGGGTATATGGGAAGTTACTACGCCTCCAATCGAATCTGGATTTCATTATTATCAGTTGGTTATCGATAGTGTAGCTGTTAATTTTCCTGGTCAACCAACCTATTTCGGATGGGGTAAGGAAACAACCGGATTAGAAATACCTGATGATAATCTTGTGTTTTATCTTACACAAAGAGTACCCCATGGCGATGTCAGTGCGAAATGGTACCATTCAAAAACAACCAATACTATAAGAGTAGCATTAGTTTATACACCCCCGGGTTATCATTCAGATTTAAATTTAAGATTTCCAGTTTTATATCTGCAACATGGTGCAGGGGAAAGTGAAATGGCTTGGATTTACCAGGGGAAAGCCAATTTTATTATGGATAATCTCATCAGCAATGGACAAGCGATGCCAATGATCATCGTAATGGATAATGGTTATGCTGCAATTCCGGGAGCAGAAAATCCTAGCAGGCCATCTGAGAAGGATAATGATTTTGAAGGATTGTTGCTTAATGATTTAATTCCAGTAATAGATCAGAATTTTAGAACGATAAGAAACAGAAAATACAGGGCCCTTGCTGGTTCAACAATGGGAGGAAGGCAGGCCATGAAAATTGGATTTTCGAATCTGGAATTATTCGGATCAATAGGTATTATGAGCTCATATCCCAGAAATTTGGATATGCAATCCATTTACAGGGAATATGATTTGAACGAAGAACTAGAATTATTGTGGCTTGGCTATGGGAAAGGGGATAGTGGATATAGGAATGGATTGGCCTATCATCTGGAATTAAGAAAAGAAGGTATTGAGCATATTTGGTATGAATGTGAAGGAAAGCAAGTCTGGCAAGTATGGAGAAAACATCTCTATAATCTTGCAAAACATCTCTTCAAACAGTAGATGATGTTAATATTTCACTGGCCTCCTTGGATAAATTGAACCGAAATCTACTCTGGCGCTTAAGGATTCGTTATAAAAAAATAGGCTGGCCCATAAGGAATGAGTCAACCTTTGTTTTGAATTGTGTTTGAATAAATTTCAATACGTGTTAATTCACATTAACTATCTGGCCAACACCTGTTTTGTTTATTGCAATATTTGGAGATCCTTTATAGTAAACACTTCCTACACCCGAAAGATCTATTTCCAAGGATTCAGAGACATAAATTTCTATATCTCCTGTTCCGCTTAAATCAACGTCAGCGGTTTTACAATTCATTTCGAAAAGATGAATTTCGCCTACGCCATCTAGTGAGGCTGTAATATCTTGAGTCGTACCACTTAACTCAACATCTCCTACATCATTTAATTCTATATTCAAGTTTTGCAGATTTAAATTGTATAAATTAATATCCCCGACGTCATTTTGCAATATGGTCAGTTCATTAGAAGTAAAACCATCAATACATTTAATATCAGCTACATCATTTTGTTCAATCAGGGTAAATGAGGGAGCAAAAACATCGAATTCGAGTGTTTTTATGCGTCGGTGAGTGCCGGTTAACCGGACAGTCAGTTTATTGTCAACAACACCTGTAACTATGTCATTGATAATATTATCATGTGTCTTCACTATAATTTTGAACTCATCGGCAGCATATAGGTTTACTTTGCCGACAGTCTCAATATTTAAGGCATCAAACTCAGCCAGTTCCCTGGATTCGGTTATGACAACGCCGGGATCTTCGTTGCACTCACAAGAGGCAAAAATCATAGTGATAAGGATAAGATATAAAAAGGATTTTAAGGTTGATAATCTTTTCATTGTATTAGTATTAAAGTTTAAATTCAGTAATGTTTAATAGAGAGACAATCAAAATCCGGATTACCCTTACTGCTATTCATATTTTTTTATATTAATAGAAAGTTTATATATTGAGAAGCAATTTTTATTTTATGAAAAGGATAATCCGGATAATTTTGTTCCTGGCATTTATTTTTTGGATTAGTAATATCAGTTTACTTTCTGCTCAAGAGAAAGATACTACCAAAACTAAAGTGAAGAAGGGATGGACATTTGGTGCTCTGCCAGTTGTTGCTTATGATACAGACGTGGGCTTACAATATGGAGCATTGGTTAATTTGTTTGATTATGGAGATGGAACCATATATCCGAATTATCGACATTCCTTGTACCTCGAATGGTCGAACACTACAAAGGGAAGCATGATTTCCCGGTTTTATTACGATTCTGAATACCTGATCCCAAATATAAGATTTACTGCAGATATCAGTTATTTAACCGAGAAAGCCCTCAATTTTTATGGATTCAATGGTTATGAAGCCATTTATAATCCTGAATGGGTAGATGAAAATGATTCCGCCTATGTTTCAAGGGTCTTTTACCGTCATGAACGGAAAATGTTCAGGGTAATGGCCGGATTCCAGGGAAATCTGATGCAGAACAACGACAAAGTAAAGTGGATCGCCGGATTTGCCTATTTTAATAATAAGGTTGGATCGGTTGACATTGATCGATTAAATGAAGGCAAGGATCCTGATGAGATGCTACCTGATACGCCAGGATTATATGATCTTTACAAGGAAAATGGAGTTCTTTTGTCCTCGGAAGCTGACGGAAACCAGGTAACCTATCTAAAGGGTGGATTGGTGTATGATGGGAGGGATTTTGATGCTTTTCCAACGAAAGGGATATGGACTGAGGCCGTCTTATCTTATTCTCCTAAATTTTTAGGTGATTGGGAATCAAGCTATTTGAAATTTACATTTATTCACCGTCAGTATATTTCTTTATTTAAGAAGAATCTTGTATTTGCCTATCGTTTAGCTTATCAGGGAACCCTGGCGGGAGAGGTTCCTTTCCATATACAACCTCATATAGTGCCAATTGACATGCGGTCTGCCACATCACAGGGACTGGGTGGAAAACTAACTCTTCGCGGTGTTTTAAGGAACCGGGTTGTGGGAGATGGATTTGTTCTTGGAAACTTTGAATTCCGTTGGATCTTCTTAAGAGCTGTAGTTTTTAAACAGAACCTGTATTTAGGAACCAACCTGTTTTTTGATACCGGAAGAATCGTTCAATACATGGAACGTGATTTGAGCGGGTGGGACAAACCAGCTGGATCATTCGATCAATTTTTCGATCTGGGAGCAGAATCATTTCACTCTACTGCAGGGATAGGACTTAAAGTTGGCCTTAATGAAAATTTTGTAATCTCCGCTGATTATGGCCGTGCATTTAATGAAGGAGATGGCACCTCAGGCTTTTATGTAAAATTATTTTGGCTATTCTAAGGTTGGATTTTTAAGCAGCTTTAACTTCTACCCGTCTCTTTTTATTTGATGCCTTCGGCATTGTCCCGAAAACGAAATCCCACAATCGTGTTGATACGCCAAAGGCGCTATATGGATTAGAGTAATGGTGTGCCTTATGATGCTGCCACAGTTTTTTCCATGGTTTGTAGTTAGGACTTTTAATCCTGTGCTGATAGTAATGAAGGGTAATATAAGCATCGTAACCTAGCATAAATCCAGGAAAGAAGGCATAGGCATAGTTTCCCATGATCAGATAAAACAATCCAAAAAACACTACACCAAGGATAATCCCCGGAATAGGAGGCATGGCTAATCGCTCAGGGTCTTTCGGGTAATGATGATGGTTGGAGTGCATACCGACCTGAAACTCAGTCAGGCCCTCGGAATTTGTTTCTGTATGATAAACATATCTATGGATTAAATATTCCATGAAAGTCCAGGAGAATGCACCTGCAGTACCAAGGAGCACAATATATAGAACGGGTAAGTCAATCATGTAAACTGAATACCAGAAGAAAAATATGGCTATAATTACCCACATCGTATGTGGTACGCCAAACGGGGCCCGGGATAAAAATTCAATTACTTTATTATTATATAATTTAGCTTTTTCTTCCTTTCTCGCCTTTAAATGTTCAGGCATTCTGATCTTGCCTTTTTTGAAAGCCTGATATTCCTCAACATTTTTATTCATGTTCGTTTCTTTAAGATATAGGTATTACTATTTTCTGGTGCAAATTTATTAATTCTTTTAAGAATTGAAAGCATATATGTTAAGTCTATGTTAATTATTCTTAGTAAAATTCTTAAATCGAATTTTGAAATGGTATGAATAACTATCAGGTTAACTAGTTATCTAATTATATCAGAAAGTAAAGAAATTTACTTAGGTTAGCTTGTCGAAATCAATACATCACATTTAATACAATTCCGGAACAAATGTTTGCTCATTCATTGGAGGCCGTTCATAATTATCAGTCCTCTTCAGTTTAGGAAGTTTAATTGGGTCTTCTTTCCTATAGGTATATGGTATTTTTGACAAGAAGTGCGCAATGCAATTTAATCTGGCTTTCTTTTTATTATCACTATTTACAGTATACCATGGTGCCTGGCGCGTATCTGTATGAAGAAACATTTCATCTTTTGCTTTTGAATATTTCACCCAGTTTTCACGTGATTTTAAGTCCATCATACTGAATTTCCAGCGCTTTAATGGATTCTTAATCCTATCTTTGAATCTTTTTTCCTGGACATCATCACTTACCGAGAACCAATATTTAATTAGTATAATTCCTGAACGTATCAGCATTTGCTCAAATTCAGGGCAGGACCGTAAAAATTCTCTGTATTCTTCTTCTGTACAGAAGCCCATGACGTGTTCAACACCTGCTCTGTTATACCAGCTTCTATCGAAAAGAACAATTTCCCCACTGGCAGGAAAATGTGGGACATACCGCTGAAAGTACCATTGTGTTTTCTCCTTTTCAGTCGGGACACCTAAGGCAACAACTCTACAGAAACGAGGATTTAAACGTTCTGTTATGCGTTTAATTACGCCGCCTTTACCGGCAGCATCTCTGCCTTCGAATATGACAACGATCTTAGTTTTCTTCTTCTGTACCCATTCTTGCATTTTAACAAGTTCAATCTGAAGTTTCAGAAGTTCTTTTTCATAATTCAGTTTGTCAGACTTTTTGATTGGAACTTTTTTGTCCCCATTTGTTCCGTTTGACTTGCTCATCTTATTGAATTACAGGTTTTCAAATGCATACAATTTAATAAAAAAAATAATATATTCAGTTACTTGTGAATTGTTAGATTAATAAATTACCTCTCTGATTAATCCGTCTCTGAGCATTACCTTAGCCTGAGTTATGCATAATCCCCTTGAATCCCTCACAGATTTGGCCGAGATAAAAAACGATCCGGTATAGCCAGGAGGTATCCAAATTTCACCGATACCATTTTTAGATAATTCAAGCTCGGCATTCTTATCAAAATATTTATTGCCAATCAGTTTACCCGAATAATAATCCACATTTTTACTATTATCAGACATATAGAAATTTAACAATACTTGTTCAGCATAATCCCTTTCCATTGTAATTCTAAAAAGGATACGTGGGAAATCAGAAATTATTTTTCCTCCAGGTGAATATTCTTTTAATCCAACCGAAGGATTGTTATGTTTGAATTCCTGAATTGTCTTAGTCCCACCATCTTTATAATATCGAATTTCAGAACCATTTAGTTTGCCATTTTTAAAAGGCCTGATCCTGTATAATTGTCCGCTTTTATAATATTTCTTTTCAATACCTTCTTTTTTATTGTTGATATAATATGCAAGGGTTGATATCTGTCCGCTGGGATAATAGGTTACGACTTCCCCGTGAATTTTGCCTCCTTTAGTGTTTATTTTCGCTTTTAGATTGCCATCTACATCGTAGCTGTATTTTGTAGCATACAATTCCTCAAACTTATCGTCAGCTCCATTCTCCCTACAAGAAAACATAATTGATATTAGGAGGAATAATATTCCAATACTGAAATGAGTATAAAAAAAATTAGTATTCACTGTAGTTTTACATGTGAATACTAATCTATTTAAAAGGAGAACTAATTAAAAGAGTCTATTGTGTTTTAAGAATTGAAGACCTATGAGCCATTTCCATTTTCAAGTTCCAACTTTTCCTGGTGATCGATTGAATGGTAAAGACTGGCGAATGCTGATGATACCCACATAGCAGCGGGGAAAACACCTACAATCAGCATGATCAAACCCAAAATAATAATAAAGAAAGATATTACGCCCATTCCAAAGATCTTCCATCCATGGCCAGCGGTCATCTGCCAGCTCTTTTCAACCGCTTTAACTGCATCCAGATTCCTATCCATGACTATATAAGGAACGAAAACCAGACGACAAGCAAAAATGATTCCTGGCACTATCAGAAATATAAATCCTATTCCTATAATGGCTGTTGCCAGCAGATGGGCAAGAATTATATTAACATAATTGTTAAATCCAACAAACATTTCCTTAATATCTATTTCCTTATCCCGGATTGCTTTCAGATATATCCAGTCTACACCATATGAAAAGATAGGGAATAATAATAGCCAGTAAAAGAAGCCAAGAACCTGAAGTACTACAACACCTGGTGTGATGTCGTTTTTGAAGCTATCTGCAATACTGATTGGAACATGTAAAACAGTTATTATAACTGAAACCAGGAACAAATAAAGGAAATATTTCATCATTTGTTTCCACCCGAAACTAAAGGAAGTACTGAAACTTGAATCGGGGAAATAAGGTTGCGTATTTTGATTATTCATGATTTTTATTGTTTTGTTTCTTCAATTATACGGGCAAAAATTAAAGAATCTATCATACTAAAGTTGTGTTTTGGAATTCACTACTTTGGTAGGGTGAATGAGATCAGTAAAATTCTTACATTTGATTTATTAACATATGGTCACAACACTACTATATTTTTCTTTATCATTAATTTCGATTGGAGCCATAGCCGGTGCTATACTTATTGCCAATTATTTAAGAAGATCGTATCCGGTAAATTTTGTTGAATCCTATTTTTATTATGTGATATTAATGTGTGCCTTTGGTATTTACGGGATATGGGGATTGATTTTTATTAAGATCGTATTGATACAAGTTTCTATTTCCGATAGCACAATTTCAACCATTAGTTATGCCATACCGTTTCTTGGATTCCCATTTCTTATTATGGCGTGGTATATGTATTTAAGGTACTGTTATGAAATAATCGGATCAAGGGTTGGGAAAACAGTTTCGATTTCATACTTCTTCTTTCATCTTTTCTTTTTTATAGCACTGGGATGGTCAATTGCCCAAACAGGTACAGGATCATTTACCCTGCCTGGTATAGGTCTGATCTATGTTTACCTGATCCTGGATGTAATTCTTACCAGCTGGGGATTGATAATTATATTTTTGAAAACTTCTAAAATCAATATCTCAGTTTTTGTTCCTATAAGAAGATATGTGTTGATATCGATCGCATTTTTATTATTAAAGGTTATTTCAGTTTACATTTTCTACCTGTATCCTGCTACCATTCCGGTTTTCATATTATTGTATTTTTTATCCATAGTCATCCCATTGGTATATTTCTATAGTCAGAAAGACCAGATTATTCAATTGGCTGATGGTGATCCAAATATGTCATCCTTTGATAACCTGGTTGCCCGCTACGGGATTACCCGAAGAGAGCGCGAAATAATTGAACAGGTTTGCTCCGGTAAAAGCAACCAGGAAATCGCGGATACTTTATTTATCTCTTTACAAACAGTGAAAGATCATATCCATAGAATATATCTTAAAATGGATATAAAAAGAAGGGTGCAATTAATTAAGATAATGCAATCGAATTAAGTCCCATAAATAAACGGGACTGAAATTTTACTTTTTATTGGCAGTCATCGGGAAGGAATTATAATCCACCGCAATTGTACCAGTAAATTTTGGCCCTTCGAAGGTGCCATCCATATTTAAAGTCATGCCCTGAATATCAAAATTGGCTGAAAGTTTATCTTCAACAATAGTCAGATCGTTTAGCATGATCTCACCCATATCGGATGCCAGCTTTCCTACATATGCTTCGCCATCTTTCGATATGTTCATAACACCAGTTACATCTCCATTTGGAGTACCCTCTACAAGGTATTCCCAGTCGCCCAAAATAGCGGCTTCTTTACTTGTTTTGGTGCCGGCACATCCAGCCCAGATCAAGCCGGCCAGGATAATTAACAGATAACTTGCTTTAAAAAATTTAGTCATAAACTTGATATTTAAAGGATTTAAAAAGTCAAAAAGTGAATATAAAAATAATATTAAATTTAATATTTAACTCACAAATTGCCTTATAAAAAGGACTTTCTCAGTTAAATAAGTGAACTCCAAAAAACACTTCAAGCACAGTAATTACAAATGTTATTCCTAACACAACAGGTGCAATATATTGCAGGCAGAAGCCAACATATTTAGCGATCCATGACTTAAGGAATTTTTCATTTCCATAGGATAATTCTCTAAATAATTTACGCCTTTTCCATATGTACACAGCAAAAATGGAAATAAAGAAACCCCCAATTGGCAAGAAGGTATTGAGTGCCAGGTCCGTAACGAATGTCATGAAGTCGGTTGCCTTATCCGCTCCGAAATATGTAATGAAATTAGAAAAGAACTTTGAATATCCATTACCTATGAGGGACGGTATACCTATTAAAAATATTACACCCGCGGATATCCATACGGCAATTTCCCGTTTAACTTTCTTCTGGTCTACGAGATAGGAAACAGGTAACTCCATTAATGAGATGGTCGATGTCAGGGCAGCAAAAGAAAGTAAAAGAAAGAATAAGGCGCCGATAATTATGCCCAATACTGGTCCCATATTTTCAAATACTCCAGGTAAAGAAACAAAGATCAAACCTGTCCCGCCATCTGTTTCCAATCCTTGCGAGAACACGATTGGAAAAATCATCAATCCGGCCAGAAAGGCTATTCCAACATCTGACAATGTGACAATCGCACCTGCGCTTACAATATCTTCCTGTTTTTTCAAATAACTTCCGTATGTAATTAAAGCCCCCATACCTAGTGACAAAGAGAAAAATGCTTGTCCAAGAGCCCTGTAAACAACTTCTATACTTAGCTTTGTAATATCCGGAACCAGGTAAAACTTGACGCCTTCAATAGCATTGTCGAGTGTTAATGCATAGATTGTAAGAAATACCATGATGGTTACTAAAACCGGCATCAGTATCTTGCTTGCACGTTCAATCCCATGAGTAATACCCTTTGAAACAATGAATGCTGTCACTACCATGAACAACAATGAATATCCGCCCACTTCACTGATGTCTGTTATAAAACTTTCAAAATTCTTGCCGATATCAAAATTGCCGAGTAAAATTTCTACGAAGTAACCGAAAACCCACCCGGCTACGACATTATAGAAAGACAAAATCAGTACGCCACAAAGGACACTTAAATATCCTATGAAAGTCCAATTTGGATGTTTCATTGCGGTGAATGAGCCCACAGGATTCTTTTGCGACCTTCTTCCAATGGCAATTTCAGTAATAAGTAATGGATAGCATAGAACAAAGCAAAAAATCAAGTATATAATTAAAAAAGCACCACCACCACCTTTGCCAACTTCAAAAGGGAATTTCCAGATATTCCCTAATCCAACAGCACTGCCGGCAGCGGCAGCAATGAACCCGAATCTGGATGAAAATTTATTTCTCTTTTGTACCATTGAATACTAAATTATTTGGCCTTAGAATTGTTCCCCTTATGGACCAAATAAAGTATATTGAAACTTACAATGCAAATAAATTTGAAATCTTTAGGGAAATTGTAATACTTATAGGTTTCAAAAGTAATTTAGCATTTGCCTGATTAAATAAATGATAATATGTGTTGTAGCAATACAATGAAAAATATTCGGACAATATTTCAATACATATTTATTGTGTTCGGATTGATGTTTTCATGCCATCAATTGCCTGCAGAAACAACCCGCGACACACTTGTTATTGTCAAAGTTGATTTCAATAACTTCCAGACCGGTTCTTTTTCACCTTTGAATATTAAGGGCATCATTAACTCAAGCGATTGAATTCAAATCTGGTTAATATGCATTCTTTTTTTTCACCGAGACTACCTTAACCTTATTTGTTTTTCCTTTAAAAGTTATTTCCCCAATGGGATTGATTATATACATTTCCGGCTCTGAAATTAGCTGAATAACTTCTTCAGAAACTAAAAGTTCAGTTTTAAATTCATTACAAGCCTCTTGTATTCTTGAAGTTGTATTTAATACATCACCCGTATAAATAATATCTCTTTTCAAGATCCCAATTTCACCGACAGTGACATTCCCGGAATGAATGCCGGCTTTGAATTCTGGAACAAGCCCAAAGGAATTCAAAAATTTTGCTCTTTGTTCAAAAATCTTTCTTTGAATTTCAAAAAAGCATGTGATGCATTTATCTTTTTGGTTTTTGTTCTCAAGATCCCAGGTAACAACAATCTCATCTCCAACATATTGATAGATTTCTCCATTATAATTGATAATTGGATCCGTAATTATGGAATAAAAATCGTTCAATAAGTTATAGTATTTTGTATGCCCAATATTTTCTGCAATACTGGTCGATGACTTCAAATCAAGGAACATGAATATTCTTTGCTCTTCCCTGGGATTATAGTATTTCCCTCTAATGAATTTCCATAAGTTTCCAGGTCCGAATTTGTCGCTTATTTGCAGAATGAACTGTGTTGTGGATATGATGATAAGCCAGATTACAAGATTTTTTATTTGCCAAATGGCCAGCATATTGCCTATGGTGGCTGAGAGTACTTTCTTTGAATAGAATGGCATTTCTAGGTTGAATGAAAAGACCAGTAAGGAAATACTAAAGGAAATAACAATATATACCAGCAGAAAGCCAATGGCAGTATAAATTATACCAAAATAGAATGGCCTGTTTCTTGTCTTCATACTAACTGAAAAAATCAGAAATGGCCCCCCAAGAATTCCTCCCAGTATACCTGCGTACATGTTAATAAAAATATTGAAACCAATATTGATTTCTTTAGCTGCTTCTGGCGCATGAAGGCGGACTGCATAATATTCATAAACAAAAAACGCAACAGATACTATTGCCCAACTTATTATTATGCCAATTAGCCTTCTGATCCTTATCTTTAGAAAGGGAGTAATTCCCATTTTGTCAGATTGCTTTAATTACAAGTAAAATCCTGGATGGAAGTAATTATCCATCAATAAATTAGTAAAAATATTTATCAACCGGGATGAAATTTAAAATTTTCATTCCTGGAAGATAGTTTATTTGGGCATTTAGTTTATTTATCTGCTAAAAGTAGATCACAGTTCAATTCTGCGTCATCAACAATGGCACCAAGCTTTTTATAAAACTTAATAGCAGAAGAATTCCATTTGGATACTTGCCACCGAACCCTGTTACATTTCTCCCTTTTTGCTTTATCAAATACTTTGTTCATAAGTTTCTTGCCAATTCCCTTACTTCTGAAGGAAGGTTTAACATATATATCATCCAGGTAAAGCGATTTACCTACCCAGGAATAATAAATAATTGAATAATTGGTATATCCTACGATCTCCTTTCTTTCATCTCTTGCGATGTAGCAATTAAAATAATCTTCTTGTTCTGCCATCAAATCAAGGGTTATGGAAACTCTATGCAGTGAATTCTGAAATTTAGAAAATTCCTGAATAAGGGCATGGATGGATTTGAAATCCTTTGGTTGAGCTTTTTCTATTTTGATATCCATATGTGTGAATTGTTAAAAAACCAAAAATAAGGAATTAGCTACAATCAAAATATTGTATTTTTAGTATTGGGTACGATATCGATGAATTACTAGCCTTTTCCACCTGGTTATATGTTGAACTGATATAATTTTCTTAGAAATTCTTATAAAAAACACCATGAAAAATATATTAATATTGATTACATATTTTCTCTTCATTTCTGCATTTACATTAGGGTGCAATAGAGTAGAAAAGAAAAATAGTACGGAAACCGAAAATTCGAAGACCGACAATAAAGAAATTGCATCTACTTCACAAGATGAACCTGCGAGTATATCCTTTAAAATGAAATTATGGCAGCAGGGGATAGATTTCTATGTCAGAGGAAATGAACCTTCATGGGCTGTTGATATTGATATGGAAAATGGAATAAAGTTCTCTAATTTAGATGGATTGATTATTGAAACAACGTCCTTGAAGATTCATCAAGCAGCAGATGCTACGGTGACAAGAATTTCAGGTGGTGGAGATTCGGGTGAGATCATTGTCACAATTACCGAAGAAGAATGTAGAGATATGATGTCTGATGAAAAATTCAGAAATTCAGTTAAGGTAGAAATTAAAAGGGAAGGGGAGGATGAATATGGCTCTTTCATTGGCTGCGGGCAATATGTCCCAGATTATCGGCTACATGATATCTGGGTACTTGTTGAGGCTAATGGTAATGAAATCAATTCAGACAGGTTCCCGGAAAAGGGGAGTCCTACTTTTGAGTTTTATGTTGAAGAAGGCAGGGTTAGTGGTCATGCAGGATGTAATAACATTAACGGCACTTTTTATCGAGCCGGAAAAGATATACTTCATTTCGAACCATTTGCCATGACCCGGATGATGTGCCCGGATATGGAGTTGGAGGATCTGATTGCTAAAACTGTTGCGGGTAAGAGTATGAAATATGAAATTAAGAATTTTGAGCTGAATTTAACCGGGTATGATGGGACTAATCTTATATTCAAAAAGATTGATTAAATCCTGAAAACAAGATTATATATATGTTTTTTATCCCTGTAAACTAAAATGATCTTTTCATTATCAATATAACTTATCCTGAATTTTTCTGTATCCTCATTCGGGATATTTGCATATACATATGTCAAATTACCTGATTTTTCAATTCTATTAAACTTTATGGATTCTCCTGGGAGTGCCTTAACAGATATATCTGTGCTGTTAACACCTAATTCATGTTTTTCAATAAGCTGAAATATATCCTGATCTTTTATAATACTGGAAATGGAAGAATACTCTGGAATCCTATCAGAATATGCGACTCCACTAACCACACTTGAACTATTGCTCACTTGAGACCGGGTGGCAGATTGTTGTTGCGTGATATACACTACATTTCCTCCATTCATTGCGGTTTCAATCTTCAGTTTCATCATAGCCCTGTTCTCCATTTTACCTACACTGCCCAAGCCCGTCATGGCTTTTGCTTTCGTACTTACCTGGTCCAATTGATATAATCCCTTCAATTGATCTTCCACCTGGACTACCTCAACATATTCCCAATCTGTGCCATCTACCACTTGCCTGTAAACAGGTGCTTCAGCAAAGGTCTGAATCCGACCTGAACTGAAAACGATCTTCTTTACTGAAGATAATTTGAGGGAGTTTAAAATATCCTCTCCTGGATAACTAAACCTTACCACCTCCTCTATTACCTCCTTAATATGTACACCCAGAGTTTCATTTGAAGAATATATGGAATCCAATGATTCCTGGGCGTGAACTCCTTTGATACTAACTAATATTAGAAACTGAATTATTAGAATCTTATACATTGCTCTGTGAATTATATTTAAAAATGAATGTAAATCGTATAAACATATTACTTAAGCTAATTTTCAAACTGCAATTATACTGTTTTTTTAAAGCAAATAAAAAAGAACAACTGGTAGTAAATAAATGTTTAAGCCAATTCATTTATGTATGCTGAAATGTATTTCAAGGTTGATCTAGTATTGAATGTAATACATTACAATACCTAACTTTATCTTGGCAATCATATGTATCATTTGCTGTTTAATTGTATACATATAAATGTAAATTGATCCTTAAATAAAGCATTAACATATTGGATTATTAATAAATTAAATTCATCTTAAGAAACTGTTTAATAAAATGACAGCATATATAAATTACATATAATCAGCATCTTTTAATATATGGTAACTATCCTTTTGCAGATTATATGTATTAAGAGAGAACATGAAATATTCTAAAATGGACCCAGGTATGTTCTACTGTTGAAGAATTATCTAATCGGGGCAATAAAAATTGAGAAAGTAACTGTAGATGATTTATATTATGAAACAATGTAGATATCCTGCAAGATTTTATGAAAAATCTTAAGAATAAAATGAAACACCATAGCATATCATTAATCATACTTTTAATGACATTTTTTCAATCGTGTTCAGATTCCGAATCCGTCAGCCTGTATTTCGATGAGAACTCCACAGTGATATCATTCGGTATGACCAGCCTTATAGAAAAGCTGGATCAATCAGGTTATGTTATTGAGAAGATCGGGTCAGAAAATCAGGTTGATAATGAAATAATGATTATACACCCGGAAGCAGATTATAACCAAAATATTCAAAAAGAAATGTACGATCATGTAGATGATGTTTCTCACGATGGATTTAAAATTATTAAGCAGGATCGAAAAATATTTATATTGGGCGGATCAGAGAGGGGTTGTCAGTATGGCATTTTTGAAGTTGTAGAGCAGATAAAAACTGATCCTGACATTAATCATATCATGGAAAAGGAGATAGATCCGGCTTTATCTTTCCGGGCCATTAAATTTAATTTGCCATGGGCACCCTATCGACCCGGTCCGGCGACAGAAATTCACGAGGAGACTTGTAGAGATTTGAAATTCTGGGAGTCATTCCTTGATATGATGGTGGAAAACCGGTTTAATGCTTTATCCCTTTGGAGTACTCATATATTCCCATATATGATCCGATCAAAAAATTATCCGGAAGCAACTCCCACTGAAGATGGTGAACTCAATGAATGGAGGTCATTTCTGGAAGTCACTTTTTAAAATGGCCAAAGATCGTGGAATTGAAACATACCTGGTAAATTGGAATATTGTTGTTTCTGAAGCTTTTGCCAATCATTATGGCGCAACGATCCATGATGACCGATCTGAACTGGTAAAAAAGTATACCCGGGAATCCGTAACTCAATTGATCAATGAATATGAAGATTTATCTGGGCTAGGAGTGACATTAGCAGATTGGATGGGCAACTGGGGAGATGATAAAATGACTCCTGTGGAAAGGGAAAAATGGATTGAGGATACATTTGTTGAGGGTATAAAGAAAGCAGATCGAAAGGTGAAATTCATTCACAGGGCTGTGCTAGCCGGAGATCCAAAAGAAATGAGAAGGGTAATAGATAAAGCTGACCTTCCTGAAAAAACCATCGTTGAAGTAAAATTTAACTGGTCACATGGGCATTCCACACCAAATCTATCAATTACACATGCAAATGATGAAGGCACCATCATGCGGGACTTCTGGGATCCTGATCCTACGAATTATTTTATTGCCTGGATGATTAGAAATGAAGATTTCTTTGTTCTTCGCTGGGGTAATCCCGAGTTTATCAGGAACCATATTCTTACGAATAACCACAGCTACGTGGATGGTTATTTTATAGGTTCCGAGGGTTATATCCCGGCTTTGGATTATTCAACAATTGATCTTCAAAGCAAATCCTGGGATTATGCATTTCAAAAACAGTGGTTATTCTATAGTTTATGGGGAAGGTTAATGTATGATCCAAGTGAGAATAATAAATCTTTAAGCAGGCTTTTTAAGATTCGTTACAAAGAAGCCGATGCCGACAAACTGCTGCAAGCTTATTCAATCGCTTCTGAAGTGCCTCTAAAAATTGCTTCATTTTATAAGGGAACGTGGGACTTTACTTTGTATTCAGAAGGCTTTCTTGCCCCATGGCCGTATGGTTATGATGATGGGAATTCCCCCTTTATTTCAATTGAAGAATTAATAAACCATGAAACCCTGGACCAGGATTATCTTTCCGTAAGCAATTATTGTAATATGATAATTGACAAAAATGATATTGATCCGGGTAAAACAACCCCTTTGGAACTGGCAGATTATATTTCCAATAACTGTATAGCCGGTATTGAATTAATCAATGAGCTTAGAGTTGTCAATAATGATCCAACACTAGGCTCAGAACTGGATGATCTGGAAACGTGGTGCAATCTTGGGTTTTATTTTGCTGATAAAATTCGTGCCGGTGTTTCTGTAAGTTTTTACCTTCTTTCAGGTGGCGAAGCTTATAAGAAATCCGCAATTGATTACCTTGAAAAATGTGTAAATCATTGGGATCAAATCGTATTGCTAACGAAAGACCGCTACAAACCCATGCCATATGTAAGTATGGGTCATCATGAATCGAGATGGCCTGAGTTCAAAACTTTTCATTGGGAAAATTTCTTGAGCGATGTGAAAGAAGATGTGGCATATGTTAAGAACCTCGAATAGATGACACACAGCCTTTGGGCTTATCCGTAGCCAAAAACACAATAAATCCGAATAAACCTTTGCATATCACAGGTTGAAAAGCTATTTTGAAAGATTATATGGTTTGATATACCTCCCATTCAAGCCCTTTCATCAGAATAAAATAACTGACGCTTTTAATGAAGCAACAAAATTGGATACTGACCATAATCGTTTTTTCGCAATTCAGCTGTATATCCATATGGTTTGCCGGGAATGCGGTGATGAGTAATCTGATCATAGATTTTGAGCTTAATGACAATGCCCTGGGTCATTTAACATCGGTAATTCAGTTTGGATTTATAACGGGGACTTTAGTATTTGCCGTTTTTACCGTCGCAGACAGGTTTTCGCCTTCCAAAGTTTTTTTTGCAAGTGCACTTCTTGGCGCATTATTTAATATTTTGATCATATTTGATGGAAATAGTTTTATAAGTTTGATCGTATTACGATTTCTAACCGGATTTTTCCTGGCGGGCATTTATCCGGTAGGGATGAAGATCGCTGCTGATTATTTTCGAAAAGGACTTGGATTGTCACTGGGTTTGCTTGTAGGCGCTCTGGTTCTAGGTACAGCTTTCCCTCATGTTTTGAAGGCTTTCACTGCTGATCTTCCCTGGAGGTCTGTAATAATCATTACCTCATTGCTTGCGTTGCTGGGGGGACTGTCCATTGTAATCCTGGTGCCAAATGGCCCTTTCCGAAAATCCAGTCAGGAATTTGATCTTTCCGTATTTATGCGTGTGTTCAAAAATAAAGAATTCCGATCCGCCGCTTTTGGTTATTTCGGACATATGTGGGAATTATATGCTTTCTGGACTTTCGTTCCTGTAATGCTTGTTACATTCAATATGATAAATCCAGAAAATACACTGAACGTACCCATGCAATCTTTCATTATCATTGGAATTGGCAGTCTTGCTTGTGTATTAGGTGGTTATCTGTCGGTGAACTTCGGCGCCAAGAAAATCGCATTTTTTGCACTTGCATTTTCTGGTGCCTGCTGTCTGCTGTCTCCCATAATATTCCTCCTAAATTCACACTATATACTAATAGCTTTTCTACTGTTCTGGGGAATGGTGGTTATAGCGGATTCACCCTTATTTTCTACATTGGTAGCTAATAACGTACAGGAGGAAGCAAAAGGAACGGCTTTAACCATAGTGAATTGTATAGGATTTTCAATAACCATATTAAGCATTCAATTGCTTAGTTTTCTGCATACTCATTTTGATAATAAATTCATATATGTTTCACTGGCTATTGGGCCAATATTAGGACTTATGGCACTAAGCGGTAATTCGAAAAACAAACTTTCAAAAGTTAAATTATAGAAGAATGCTTGAATATTATAAAAGAAATTTGAGGTTTCATCAGTGTCAAATGATTAAAGCCAATGAAATCTGCTAAAGATATCTATATATTGAAGTATGCTCAAGCAAGAAAACTGATTAGGCTCCAGTTTGTAAAACATTAATTTAAATATCAAAGTTAAGTGTATTATGTTCATTAGAAAAAGATATACCATTAAAGACATGTTTCTCTGGTCAAGAGGGGAAGTGTTTATTTTCTTTATATTGGCGGTTATCCCCACTATATTATATGAAATTGTTGGTCTGAAATGGCTTCACCTCCCTTGGTTGCCAATCGCTTTAATTGGTACGGCAGTGGCATTTATCATTGGCTTTCAAAACAATGTTACTTACGATAGAATCTGGGAAGCCCGTAAGATCTGGGGCGGAATAGTAAATACCTCGAGAACTTTCGGAATATTTACCCTCAATTTCATCACGAATGAGTATGCTAGGGTTCCAGTTCCGGATTCTCAATTAAAGATATATCAAAAAATGATCATCTACAGACACATAGCCTGGTTGACTGCCTTGCGTCACGCCATGCGGCAGAAACGACCATGGGAAGTTTTTCTTAATCACACAACCAACAGGGAATGGGCAAACAAGATCCATATTCCTGAATTCAAAAATACCCTTGAGGATGATTTGAAACCACTTCTCAGCAGTGATGAGTTAGAATATACACTCAAAAAGACCAATAAGGCGGCAGCGCTCTTATCATTACAGTCTAAACAACTTCAGGCATTGAAAGAAAAGGGAATCATATGGGAATTTTCTTTTCTTGAGCTAGAAAATGTACTAAAGGACTTATTTGACCACCAGGGAAAATCAGAACGGATAAAAAATTTCCCCTATCCCCGTCAGTATGCGACTTTGAATAACTACTTCGTATGGATATTCATTGTCTTGCTACCTTTTGGTGTAATTCCTGAATTCTCCAGGATAGGCAATTTATTTGTTGAATCGTACCCAATTATAAGTAGTTTGTTTGTTTGGGGAGCTATACCCTTTATCATGATTGTCTCATGGATTTTCCATACTATGCAACGGATTGGAACAGTAGGAGAGAATCCATTCGAGGGATCAGCAAATGATGTGCCTATATCCACTATTTCCAGAGGTATTGAAATCGATCTAAGGGAGATGCTTGAAGAAGATAAGGCTGAAATTCCGAAACCATTTCCTGTCATCTACAATGTTCAGATGTAAAGCGAGCTATTGTCAAAACAAACAATTATTTGAACATATGGACAATTTCTAATTTATTGAAAGTAACATGAACGGTTGACTGAATAAAATCTAAAAATTAAAGGAAAACTATAATAATGAGCAATTCAGAAATGATCATAAAACTTAAATATCCTATAGGAAAATTCAAAAGGCCTGATGTTATAAATAACGAGGTGATCGAAAATTGGATTTATGAAATAGAATTATTTCCATCTCGAATTTGGGATCTTGTCAATGGATTAGGTGAGAGAGAATTAAAATGGCGGTACAGGCCAGGAGGGTGGACCATACAGCAACTCGTACATCATTGTGCTGATAGCCATATGAATAGTTTTATTCGTTTCAAACTTAGTATGACTGAGGATACCCCAAGGATTAAACCATATTTTGAAGATAAATGGGCAGAAATGCCAGATTATGATTTGGTGCCAATTGGGGAATCAATAAAAATAATTGAAGGATTACATTCCAGATGGATAGTATTACTTAAATCTTTGAGTTCAGAGGATCTTAAAAAGGAGTTTATACATCCGGAACATGGAAGACGATTTACGCTTGCCGAAAATATTGGTATTTATGCATGGCACTCTAATCATCATCTGGCTCATATCAAACTTGCCTTGAAAAATAAGATGAATTAAAAAGGGTACTATTATGATTATAATCAATTAAAGACTTGGTTACGCCTGAAAAGGTTTGAAGATGTTTGATTAATAATTCCAGGTACTTTTTATGGCATTGTTTTGGTGCAAATCAACATAAAACAGATACAATTTTTAATATGTAATAGAATTTGGATCTTTTACGCCCTTTTTTGGCATCAAAAAAGGGTCATTGGTATGGGAAGAGTTACTGCTTTCGAAGATATCAATATCTCCAAGAAATCTAAACTTATACTCATAATGTTGTATTAGAAAATAAAGGATTATCAATTAAATCAGCTCATTCTCTTAAAATAGATCTGTTCGATGATAGGAATAAGTACAAAAAAGAAACAATTAGTGGATCAATATACTTATGAACAAGAAATCTTTCCCAGATTAATTAAAATTGACGTTGAGGGACATGAATAGAAAGTTTTATTAGGTAGGATAAATCTGATCAAATCCTGTAAGCGCAGAAGGCTTTGCACTTAAAGGATGGAGAGGATATTGTTGATGTGTTACTTTGTTAAAAGAACTGGGATACATAGGATATTTTTGACCTGTAATAAACTGAAACTATTAAGTGTTTTTTATAAACAGAAGATTTGGTAATTACTGGGATAAAGGAATTATGTAAATAATTTTGTTTTTGATATAGGGGAGAATAGATTTGTAGTCTGCTTTGAAATAATCTGAAGTTCCTGTGGTTTCCGATAATGACAAACATGGTTTTACATACGTGAGAAATGGAATTACTTATGGATCCTTTCCTGGCTTCTATACATTCCATATTGCCTATAGTCGATGAACTAATTGTAGTGGTAGGTGATTCAACGCATGGGACAAGAGAAGCAATACCTAAAATTAAAGACAGCAGGATCAAGATCGTTGATAGTATCTGGAATGAGGAACTTCGAAAAAACGGAAAAGTTTTTGCCCAGCAGTCCAATTTAGGAATTGACCATCTGAAAGGAGACTGGTGTTTACACATACAGGCGGATGAGGTCATCCACGAGTCAGATCAGAAAAGTGTCAGAGATAATATCAAACTGGCATCAGAAGATGATTTGGTTGATGGTCTGTTATTTAAATTCTATCATTTCTGGGGAGATTTTAAATACATAAGAGATACAAGGAATGTACATCGTTATGAGATAAGGGCATTTAAAAATCAAAGAAATATTTATTCCTATAAGGATTCTCAAGGATTTAGAAAATATAAATCCTATGAAATGTATAAATCGGGAGAAAAGGGTGAAAAACTACTGGTATTAAATACAGGAATCCCAGTATATCATTATTCCTTTGTAAGGAATCCCAAGTTAATGAAAAAGAGGATGAATTATTTTTACCGGTTTTACCATAATGATTCCTGGCTGTCAAATAATACAAATGAAAGCGCATTTGATTACAACGAAGTAGATAAATTAACTGATTTTGAAGGTAGTCATCCTCTTTATGTTCACGAATACATTAAAAATAAGGATTGGGATTTCTTGTATGATCCTGAAAAATCGAATATGAGTGTTAAAGATAAAATTCTTAGCAAAATTGAAGAATTAACAAAGTACAGATTGTTTGAATATAAGAATTATAAAATAGTATCATATCCAGGATAGCTGCTTACCTCTATAATGAGGTATAACTACCAGTTTCCAGCATAATTAAGTGCTTCGCCAGATTTTTCCTTTAAATAGTCAAATTTCAATCGTATTATCTGACGAATATGAAGGTAATCATGCGCCAGCCAATTTGTAAGAAATAAATAAGCACTCATCGGACCTAATTTAGGGTGGAGATAAGTATTTGACCATTTGGGATTTTGAATTGTTCTTAACCATTGAACAGAAGCTTCCCTTTCTTTTAAAAAATTCGACAGTACATGATCATATATTTGGTCCTTATAGTTTCTTTCTTTAACCCATATTAATGGATCAAATGATGGGGGAGGAGTTTCCGGATCTTCCAGAACACATTTTACCCGTGTTCTAAAATCTTCTCTTTCTTCATCATATAAATGGCAAACGACTTCCATTAAACACCACTTCTCAGGAGTCTGACTCCAAAGTGTAATTTCTTTGGGAATATTGCACAACAATTCATGAAACACATTTTTATTGCGATGCAACTCATCAAATATTTTCTCAGGGGCCATAATTTAAACGATTTATTGAGACATTCTGCTCTCGCCAGAAATTTTTTATCCTTCTTACTATTTATGTAGTCCAGCTGGACTGCGCTCTCGACCTCTGAGTACGATAAGCCTCAAAACTGGGGCTTTTGTGTACTCTTTCAAGAATCCATTCCCATCAGTCTTTTTAATAACATATCACTTAGCTAATTTACACCATGGATTCATAATAAGCCAGCCACATATAACCGAAGTTAAATTCCTATACCTCTTACAGCAATCTGCGGTTACAAGTTTGCCAAATAGAAAAATTTTGTCTCTTATCAATGGAATCTATAAATGACCTGGTTAAGACAGGATCATAACCCTTCTAAATAACATTTATAATGATTTGAAAACATCATGGATCTTTATTGAATCTCTCCCTGATTTTGAATAGAAATACCAAAGTGGTATAAACATAAATTCGATTTTAGAAACCAGACTATAAACCTAAAGATAGTGTTAAAAGATTGGCACATTGTTTTATTATGTTTTATTTTGCCCAAATTCGTTAGCAGCATAATGAGCATGGGTAGTGGAACATGGATCAAGAAAAACTTCAAAATTCGATAATATTGAAATTCTGGATAATTAGCCGCCGATCTGCTTGGAAGACTAGAAAATCAAAATGGTACTTTGAGATTGCTGTATTTAATTAAAAGGATAAATCATTTTTATATGAAATAGGTTTAAATAAATTTCAAAAGCATATTTCTCCTAAAAAATAATATATTAACTCATAGATCAAATGATAAAGCTTTCTGTTATCACGGTTAACTACAAAACGTGGATACCATTAGAGAGGTGCCTTAATTCACTTATATCCCTAAGGACTGAAAACTTTGTTTTGGAAGTAATCATTGTAGATAATTTTTCAAATGATGGTAAGCTAGAAGAATTTATAGAGAAATTCCCTTCATTTAATTTTATTGAAAATAGCGGGAATTATGGTTTTTCTAATGGCAATAATCTTGGCGCTAAATATGCCACTGGAGACTTTCTAATGTTCCTTAATTCTGATACAATTGTTTCTCAGGAACCTATAGAATCTATGTTAGATCTTGCACAAAGAAACACAGATTATAGTATCATCTCTTCACAACAAATGAGTCTGGATAATAAGCCAGAAAATCCTTATGGCATATTCCCATCATTCTGGACAATAAATAGCATCATTAAATCTGTATATGGTTTGATCCTAAAAAACAAAATGAGTTTAACTTGTAAAAATTCCCATGTCATCTTTCCCGATTGGGTTTCTGGTTCTTTGATTTTGATAAGTCGTGATCAATTTGATAAAATTAACGGATGGGATGAGGATTATTGGCTGTATTATGAGGATACTGACTTATGTAAAAAGGTAAAAGATAATGGTGGAAATGTTGCAATGCAATGTAAACCGGCTATTATTCATCAACATGGTGGCACCTCCAGAAGGACATTAAGATTAACTGTTTTTTGTAAAACTATGGTAATCATTTCTAAACATATTTATTTTAGGAAGCATTATTCCGGAATCAGCCACTTCTTTTTACAGAGTTTTTCCATATTGAATACATTATTGTTTGAGAATTTATTTCAGGCTATTTTTGGATTAATATTTTTCCCGTTTGGATCATTTAGGAAATACCTGTATATCTACTTAAATATCCTTAAGTATTATTTTAGAACAGCTATTAAACAATCCTGGTTTGTAGATATAAGGAAAATTAAACTTACTGAGTAATAAAAGTTGTTGATGTGGAAAATATATCAAGTACCTCGGAAAGAATAAATATAAACTATAATACTTCGGACTTAGGTTGACACTTTATTAGATTTGAATTAAAAAAATATCAATAATATAGATAAATGTTAATTAATGTTCGATTACTTTCCTCTGACTGAGGTCATATTTATCACCTTCACGGAGGAAGTAAAACAAATTTTCTTTGTAGGGCAAATTCTTTAGATCACTTCCTTCTCTGGACCAGAAAGATCCATCATATACAATTACATAACTTTCACCTAGAATCTCTATGCTATTGTTGTGTGCCAGAATAGCTGTACCTTCATCAATGCTAATGCCTAGAAGTTCGGGCCTTTCTTTCAAAATATCGAACATGTCAAAATGCCTGTTTCGGGCAATGACATGTTGATCAATAGCAATGTTGCTGATAAATCCAAATCCTTCCTGATGGTCACCCGCCATGATCTGATTGTTTTTTGTGTCTCCTCTGGCCAGGTATGATCCCTGAATGGTGGCACCTGCTGAAGATCCGCCTATTACGCCACCCCGGTTAAGTACCTTCCAGAGTAGCTTTTCAGTTTTTGTGTTTTTATAGGAATCTACCAGTCGCCATTGTCTGCCACCACTGAACCAGACTGCTTTGGCATTACGTAAAGGTTCTGTAAATTCCCTGGAATTGGCTATTTCTCTGTTTTTAGTATGTAGGATAGAAATATGTAGACAGCCTTTATCTGTCCACTCTTTTCTGATGATAGCTGTATCGGGATTTTCACTTGCGGTAGGTATGATAATTAAATGCGATTCTGGTCCTCCTGCAAGTTCTTTAAATTTATTAATTATGGATTCAGGAACATGGCCACCTCCTACAGCCAGTAAATATCCGTTTTCCGGGCCCTTTGTATAAGAATTATTACTAATATCTTGTGCTGAACACGATAAACAGCTGAAAATTAAACACGTAATTATTGAAACTAACTTAATTGATCTCATAGATTGATAATTGAATAAAAATCATATAAAAGAGATGAGGGCTTCATCCATAATACTTTAAATGTATATAATAGATATGAAAAATATTTTAAATCGTGAACTTTTTCCTTAAATTGAACATTGCATCAAATTGGATGTTGGGCAAAATCCTGGAATGCCTTACTAATACATTTTAGGATCAATTTACAGAAACTTTACTTAATTAATTTATAACCACTAAAAACTATTTTATGAGCAATGTTGATTTATTAAAAAAAGGCTATCAATATTTTGCAGAAGGAAATATTGAAGGCGTTCTAACTCTCTTTGATCCGGAAATCGAATGGAATGAATGCAAAGGATTTCCCTTTATTGAAAATGAGGGAACATATATAGGGCATCAGGCAGTAGTCGAGAATATTTTTGCCCAGATACCAGTCCACTATGATGGTTTTAATATTGATATAGTGGATATCTTTGGTAGCGGGAATAAAGTTGCCATGGAAGGATATTATCTGGGAACATGGAAAGCTACTGGCAAAAAATTCAAGGCAAATGCGGCCCATATCTGGACTGTGGAAAATGGCCTGGCCACTCGGTTCTTTCAGGCTGTGGATACAGTAACCATAATAGGTTAGCATCTAGCCACTTTTCGTTTTTTACCAAGATTCCCTCTGGCGATCACCTTTTGAATATATTCGGTTGCCAGGGGGACTTTACATGCAGTGCCGCCCATATCTACATGAACTTTCCCGATTTTTTCACCAATGATTATCGCTTTATTCATATCTTAAAACATCGGCAGGATTCTTTTTGGCAGCTTTTAATGAATAATAACTAATTGATAGCCAAGCAAATATTAAGGTGATCATCCCGGCTAATGGAAAAAGCCACCAGGGTAATTCCACCTTGTATGGATAGTTCTCGCTCCATTTTATAAGTATTGCCCAAGCAAATGGAATTGCTATAATCATAGAGATAATTATCCATTGAGTGAATTCTTTTGATAGCATATATAGAATATTCATAGAAGAGGCTCCATTAACTTTTCTAATTCCTAATTCTTTAGTTCTTAACTGAATTATGATGGTACTAATACCAAATAGCCCAAGGCATGCTATAAATACAGCTAAAATGGTTAAGTATTTAGACAGTTTTGATTGCTGGATCTCATTCCTGTAAGCTGCTCTGTAAAGATCATCATCAAATGAATAGTCAAAGAGATATTCAGGGTATAATTCATCCCATGCTGCCTTAACCAGTTGAAGGCTCTCCCTTTTGTTCGCTGAATCTACTTTTATAAGAATCGTGCTATACCATATTGACTTTTGAAACAAAACCAAAGGTTTGATCTTCTCAAATAAAGGCGACAAGTTGAAATCTTTGACAACACCTTTGATGATTCCTCCCTTAAAGAGTGAGTCAATGCTGAAATGTAATTGGAATTGGCGGCCAATGGCCTCTTCCGGATCCGAAAATCCCAAATGGATTAAAGCAGTTTCATTTAAAATGTATTCTTCTCTTTGCATATCAGGGAAATGTTGACTGAAATTACTGCCGGCAATAAGGGGTATTTCATAGAAGTCAATATAATTGTTCTCAACAGGAAAAACATAAATTGAAACTTCATCCTCCTCCGGGATGCCATCCATTTTAAAAGACATAGCATCCATCACATAGCCTGATGGGGGCTCCATACTTGCAGTTATTTCTTTAATATTATGATAAGTCTCTAATCGGTTTTTAAAGTCAGTATATTTTTCTCTCATTTTCCAGTTGAGATCTTTTAAAACTATAACTGACTCCTGATCAAATCCCATTCTGTTTTTCCAAAGAAATTGTTCCTGAAGATGAATATAGTAGGCGAAGGTTATTAAAACAATAGAAGCTGTAAACTGGAGAATGACAAAAACTTTTCTAAATCCCTTGTTTCCTTTTTTTAATAGGATAGAATTGTCAATTTCTGCGCCTTTTAATGATGTGTTTTCTCTCCATTGTCTGTGAATAATTAGGACTTGAGGGATTATACTTACAATAAATGCAATACAAAAAGTAAGCAGTTCAAATAAAAGCAGAAATAGAAAGTTTGTGTTTTCAAAATTATAATATGATCCGAAAGGCTTAAGTAAATAAACTAGGATCAAACTTATCAAACATGCCAGACTGATTTGAACTGATGTTTCAAGAACAATCGATTTTGCTGATTCCCAAATTCCTGAACCAAGTATCTTCTTTATAATAAAAATATTTTTACGTTTCAGTTGAAGAATAAAGTTGAGGTTTAAAAAATTAATTAAACATATGATCAACACAGCTGCCCCAATAGATGAAAATAACCATACCACTTTAACGTCTCCGTTTATCTCAATTTCTCTGTCTTTTTTAGAATGCAGATGAATATCTGCTATGTTTTGTAAATCTATTCTGGTTGTGTTCTTAACTTCATCACTGAAATGTTGATTCGCATATTCCGGAAATTTTTGAATTATTTCCGTAGCATCTGATACATCTGACAATTTTAAATACGTATATGCCCATCCTTCAAATTCTTCAGGTTCAGGAAGGGAAACTAGAATTTCCGGGTGTATGTGACTTGTTTTAGGAAAATCCTTGAAAACACCAATT
This sequence comes from uncultured Cytophagales bacterium, assembly GCA_942491935.1. Classification (GTDB taxonomy): domain Bacteria; phylum Bacteroidota; class Bacteroidia; order Cytophagales; family Cyclobacteriaceae; genus JAGTVG01. Next base: position 58,740 of record CALOCZ010000026.1, on the reverse strand, counting down.
ACTTTAAAGTCTTTAAACTCAGTATCGAAAGCGCCTGCCAGCTCTATGAGAGAATCAATAATTACAATATTATTAAAATAGGTATTGGAAATGGTCTCGGAGATCATCACCATATTTGGTTCCTGAAATGAAGCTTTAATGTCTCCGGCAATGATTTCAATATCGAAGATGTCCAATGCTTCCTGGTTACATCGATATACCTGCTCGGCGTTAAACTTAATTTGATTCATTTTTATAGCTGTTCTTCGAAGAGGGGAAAGAATGGCTATTTTTTCTATATCAGAAAAATAATTGTGTATCTGTCTGGTCCAGGGTTGCCAGCATCTTGCAAAATGGCTCTGATATCCACTTGGATTATTAACTTCTACTGTTAATCTGAAAATCTTCTGATAATCCCTAATGTGTCTATCATAATTTAATTGATCATTTACCCAGATAAATATGATAAGCACACATATAAATCCAATGGTCAGGCCTGAAATATTAATTAATGAAAAAAAGCGATTATTCCAGAGGAATCTTAATGAGGATTTTATCTGATGCATATCCCAAATCAAATAATAGAATTGTGTAAATATCTGTCATTTGATTCGACGGATGAAGAATTTTCTCTTAATTAATGTTAATATTTGGTTTGATTGTAAAAAGAGCCCCCTTTCCACAATTTACTCATATCTTATAGAGTCTATAGGGTTTTTGATGGAGCTACGGATTACGCGGTATATAATGCCTGAAAATGATATTAAAATAATTATTAAAATTGGAATTAAAAATATCTTAACTCCAATGGTGGTTTTGTATGCATAGTTTCCAAGCCAGTAGGAAGATAGAAGATAACCTATGGGAACAGATATGATAATTGCAGCCAATATCCATTTGAAGAACAGAAAAAGAAGGTGTTGCATTAAATTTTTTGCGTTGGCGCCGTAAACTTTCCTGATGCCTATTTCTTTTGATTTTTGATCCAAAACAAGGAAGGCCAGTCCGGAAAATCCAAGAGAAGAGACTACTATTATCAATGCTGCCAAAAGGCGATTGTAATTTAATAAGCTTTTTTCCGACTGATATATGTTTTGGTAGGAATCGCTTAAATAAGCGTAATCAAATGGATCTTCCGGCAGATACTTTTTCCATACACTTTCCACTTTTTCAACAACTTCGGGTGATACAGCAGAGGTGCTTCTGATCAAGAATTCCCTGTAGACATAGGGTATTATGCTAAATGCCATCGGTTTTATAGGATCATTTAAAGTCTTGAAGTGAAAATCCTTTACTATTCCTACAATAGGCCCGGTTTTATCATATAAAGTGAAATTTCTGTTAATCGCCTCTCTTGCTGTTAATCCCATTGACTTTATAGCAGATTCATTAAGTATATACTTTGACCGGTTATCCTTAGAAATATCATTTTCATTAAATTCGCTAAAATTTCTTCCCTGTACCATCTTTACGCCAATGGTCTCGAAATAATTGAAAAAAATGGAGTTCCATTGTACATAAACTTCTTCCCCTGCTTTTTGACCTTCCCATTTTGCCAATCCAGCTGAAGTGTTTACTAAAGAAGGCGAACTACACGAAATACTGACATTACTGATCCCATTTATTCCCTTTAATTCTTGAGTAAGTTGATTATAAATGTTAAATAGTTTTTCTCTTGATTCGTCATATAGCGTAATCGAAATAAGGTTTTCCCGGTCAAATCCCGGATCTTTTGAAATCATGAAATTAAGCTGATTACTTACAACTCCTGCATATATCAGCAGAATGATCCCTATTGAAAATTGAATGACTATTAACGATTTTAAAATCTTCAGTTTCGATACCCTTTTTGTATTATGCTTTTTAAATATTGAAAGAGGATCGGTATCGGAGAGTATAAGGGCCGGGTACAATCCATTTAAAATTCCTATAAAAAATGTGGCAGTTAAACAAGCAATCAACAGAGGGCCTGAAAATTGATCTATGAATGAAAGCTTTAAGCCTATTAATTGACTAATAACGGGTGTTGACATTTCAACTAAAACTAAACTGAGAGCGAACGCAAGAAAGGTTAAAAGAATGGATTCAAACAAGGTGCCTAGTATAATTTGAAATTTTGAGGAACCATGAATTATTCTAATTCCAGTTGACTTTATTTTTTTAGTTGAGAGACCTACAGTGAGTATTATATAATTAAGACAGGCAATGGCAAGGAGGAGTAAAGCTATTATGCCATATGTCATTAATGTAGTTTTAGAGATCGTTTTTGCCAGATTATATCTTAAACTTTGATCGAGATGAATGTCACGTATCGGCTGTAAGATCAATTCATCATTTTTATGTTCGGAAAATTCAGCTTTCAGATACCTGATCTTGGAATTCAGGGATGCAATATCTGTTTGAGGTAGCGTCTCAATATATGTTTCTACCTCGGCGAACCTATACCATTCATTAGGGAATACCTCAGCGCCACGGGAAATGGCAAAAGAAATTGGGAGTATGATATTAAAATCAAAATGAACATTCTCAGGTAAGTTCTTGAATACTCCAGAAACAATAAAATTATGCCCTCCTGGAGTAGTCAGAAGTTCCCCAATAACTTCTGTGGATCCAAAATATTTTATTGCCACCGATTCTGACAATAAGATACTATTCGCAAAATTTATTACAGGATCCTGCCCAAATAGATATGGTAAATTGAATATCTGGAAAAAGGTGCTATCGACAAACAGAATCCTCTTTTCAATAAATGCCTCCTCTTCAATTCGAATAACCATATCTGGACCATAATGAACTTTTGTAGCCTGAGTAATTTCCGGAAATCTATTTTTGAGTGTTTCAGCAAGTGGACCAGGTGTAAGTGAAACTAACTCGCTTTCATTGCTGTCATTAATTCTTTGAACAATGCGATATATATTCTTATTGTTTTCTATATTCTGATCAAAATTTAAATGAAAGCGTATCCAAAACAAAATGACCATAACAACCGCAAAGCCTAAGGAAAGACCCAAAACATTTACAAGGGTATATGCCTTTTGTTTCTGAAAGTTTCGAAGAAATATTTTAAAAAAGTATTCTAACATGATTCACGAATATTGTAGGTTTATCCTCTCTTTACTCATATCTTAAGGCTTTTACCGGATTTGTTGCGGCAGCTTTAACCGCTTGGAAACTAATACTAATAAATGTTATTGAAGTCAGTATCAGGCAAGCCAGAATGATGATCCAAATTGAAATACTCGTTTGAAAGGCAAAAGAATCTAACCACTTATCTAAAAATGTCAATGATATAGGTATGCCTAATGCAAACGAGATTAGCATAAGAACGGTATATTGGCCGGATATTAATTTTACTATGTCGAAAATATTAGCTCCGAGGGCTTTTCTTACTCCGATTTCTTTAATTCTTCTTTCTATAGTAAATGCCATCAGGCCAACCAGTCCAAAACAGGATATCAAAACAGCAAATAAGGAGAAGTAGGTAATTAGTTTCCCCAATTTAACTTCAGAATGATACACTGCGTCGATTGAAGCATCGAGGAAATGAAATTCAAACATCGAATTAGGATTAACTTCCTTCCATTTATTCTCTATGGCCATAATGGAATTCTGAATTATATCAGATGATATTCTTACCAAAGCGTAATTATAGAATTCGTGAAAACGGATCATTAATGGCAAAATTTCACTGTGAAGAGACTGATAGTGGAAATCATTAATAATTCCTATTACAGGAATGCCCCATATGTCCTTTCGCCCAATTGGATCGTCCCAACCCAGGTACTTAACAGCTGATTCATTAATCAGAATTCCGTTACTTGCTTTTATATCTGGTTCAGGTAGTTTCCCTTTTGTTATTTTAAGTCTCATGACATCGAAGAATCTATAATCAGAAACGAAATCATATAGTATTTTCTTTTCACCTTCAATTTCTATTATATTCTGGGAGAAATATTTTCCCGGAAGGGTATTCGTTTGAGATGCTCCAATTATATTATCCTCATTTATGATCTCCTGGAGAAAAACTTTTCCATTTTTAGTGCTCTCCTCATCATTAAAAGGTATGTATATCAAGTTTTCTTTGTCGAATCCCAGGTCCGCATTTTTTAGATATCCTAGTTGACTTTGGATAGTGATTGCTCCCAGGATAATAATGATTGAAATCGTAAACTGAAATATCAACAATATCTTTCTGAACAGGCTTCCTTTTTTTAAACTTAAATTGGATTGACCTTTTAGTATCTTTATAGATGAAAGTGAACTTAAATATAAAGCCGGGTATATCCCGGACAGGAATCCCAGAATTATAGTTCCTAATAAAAAGTAAACAGGATAAAGATCTGTTAGGAAATAATTAATGTTCAGATCATAGGATAGCAAATTTCTTAGATAGGGATTAATGATTTCAGCAATTAAAAATCCGAGAATTAATGATAAAATGCAGAGAAATATTGATTCAAAAAGAAATTGACCCAGGAGTGCACTTTTTGTTGACCCTATAACCTTTTTGATCCCTATTTCTTTTAGGCGTACCGATGCACGGGCGGTCGATAAATTTATAAAATTGATAGATGCTATTGAAATAATTAATATTGCAATAGATAGCAGGATATATAAGATATTAGAATTAGCATGTTTTTCTGTGTCCTTCCCGCTTGCATAATCTAAATATATACTATCAAATGATTGAGCTTGTAGTGATGCATCTCCAGGAAATATGTCTTTTATGAATTTATTCAATTTTATATTCAGGTCATGGTAATTGACATTATCGTTTAATAGCACGTAGGTGATACAACCCCATTGATCAAAACTTTCATAGGGGTATTTCTCACTTTCGCTCATCTTTGACATATTGTCAATGTTTGAAAGTACTTCAAAATTTAAATGTGAATTGGAAGGTAAACTTTTAAAAACACCTCCAACTTTGAAGTCAAACTTATTGTTATATTTAACTATTTTCCCGATGGGATCTTCCTGGCCAAATAAAATAGCAGCAATCTTTTCGGATATGATCAAACTGAACGGATCTTTAAGTGTCTCTTTTAAATTACCATTTATGCCGTGAATAGAAAAAATATCGGATACTGTTGTGTCACAGAAATATCCCTTATCAATTTTCATAAATTGATCCTTAAAGGAGATCACCGGGTCCCACATTCTGCTGAGCCGAACATAGCTTTTGAATTCGGGGAAATTTGTACCGAAGTGGTTGATCATAGGGATTGGTGTACCTACTTTATCTCCTCGGTCAAGTCTTGCCAGGGATTTATAATTTTCATGAAACTTATCACCATTAAACTCCATTATCACATATAAAAGAATTAATAAAAATACCCCTATTGATAAGGATAGGCCAAGTATGTTTATAGCTGAGTATAACCTGTGTCTATAAAAATTTCTAATGCTTATTAAAAAATTTCTTTTAATCATAGCCTTTTTATATAGAATACTATATCTATTTATTCATATCTTAATGCTTCAACAGGATTTCGAAAAGTCGCCTTAAGGATTTTTAAGCCTACTGTGGCTATAGCAAGCAAGAAAGTTATTACTGTTGCAAGAACAAAAACATTCAGCTGAATATTAATTTGATATTCAAAATTCTGTAGCCAGCTTAAAACTTGTAAGTAGGCCAGTGGCCAGGCAATAATATTTGCAATCAACAGCATAATCAGCAATTCTTTGGATATTATATAAATGATAGATGGTAAACTTGCCCCCATCACTTTTCTAATACCAATTTCCTTTATCCGTTGATTCGTAATGAATGAAGTTAAACCATATAGCCCTGTGATGGCAATGATTATTCCTATCAATGTGAGTACAAGAACCAATTGACTCATTCGTTTTTCCTTATCATATTGACTTCGTACAATATTATCAGCAAAATTGAAGTTCCAGAGTTCATCTGTATATATATCTTTAAACGTTGCTTCAATAAATCCAAGGGTTTCTTTTTGAGGTTTTGAAATCAATTTAATCGAAATCCTGGATCCAGTAGCATCTTTATTTAATAAAGGCATGATCAGCGGTTTTATGGAGTGGTGCTTCGATAAATAATGGTAATCATTTACAACTCCCGCAACAATGGCTTCCTTATTATTTCTGGTACGGTAATCTACAGCCCAAAATATTTTTTTACCCAGCGCATCCTCCTGCCAGCCCATTTCATTTACCGCCTGTTGATTGAGCAATACATACATTTGATCTTGTTCAGATTGTTCTGGTTTAAATCCTATACCAGAATTCAATGGAATATTGTAGACATCTATGAACTCCGGACCAATATAATTTATATTCATCCTAATATACTTGTCATCCTCAGCTCCTTCCCATGAGAATCCAGTCCAATTATGGGAATTCATGGGTAAATAATCTGAACTTGACACCAATAATATATCGCTGTTCTTCTCAATTTCCGTTTTAAACTGGTTTAACTTTTGAATTGAGGGATTTGAAATGGAAATTATCAATACTTGTTCTTTATCATAACCCAAGTCAGAATTTGCCATAAAATTTAGCTGCTTTACTAAAAAAATTGTGCTTATTACTAATGAAACTGATATGAAAAATTGAAAAATGACCAAAATTCGTCGAAATGTCCCTTTTTTATTCCCCCCGAAATAGGATCCTTTCAGCACTTCTGTTGGTTTAAATCTGGCAAGAAGTAAAGCGGGGTATAATCCTGATATCAATGTAACAGCACAACATATAAAAATTGAAATAAGGTAGAATTGCCAGTTGTAAAGGTAATTTATCTCAATATTTCTATTTACGAGCTGGTTAAAATATGGAAATGTAAATTCTATAAGAATAATTGCCAAAATCAATGAAATAATTGAAATAATAAAACTCTCCCCAAGAAACCTGAATATGAGATTGATGCGGTAAGCACCATTGATCTTACGTATACCAACTTCCTTTCCGCGGATTGTACTGTGTGCTGTTGTTAAATTGATATAATTTATACAGGCCACGATGATTATTAAAAAAGCGATTAATGTAAAAATGGTTACATTTTGAGCACTACCTACATTAGCAGTTTCATCAACAACTGTTGATTTTAGATGTATATCCTTTACAGGTTTCAAGTAAAGCTCATTATTAGAGTCTTCCCCCTGATATTTAGCCAGATAGTTTTTCAGCTTATCATTTATGCTTTCTATGCTGGCATTCTGATGTATCAACACATAATGTTTCGTCCAGTTACTGAACCAATCCTCGGTAACGATTTCCGGGCCATTCAATGAAAGAATTGTGTTAAAGGAAATTAATATATTAAAATTGAGATGGGAGTTGTTTGATAGCTGCTTTACAACAGCTTTAATCTCGAAATCAAATCCATTATTGTATTTCAGGATCTTTCCAATAGGATTCTGCCTCCCAAAATATTTCTCAGCAACCTGTTCAGTGATCACGGCCATATATGGTTGATCTAAATCCCCATCATAACTGCCTTTGATAACCGGATAGGTAAATATTTCCAGAAAACTTTTATCGGCAAAAACTATATTACTTTCTCCAAGTTTTGATCCATCTGGTAGTTCTATCAAGGCTTCATTGTTTTTTACATACCTTGTACTTAATTGAATTTCTGGTATGTCTTCGGTGATCACCAGACTCAGTGGGGGAGGTGCCCCACACATATTCCTTGTTTCTCCGAATTTTTGGAATTGTTCAATCCGGAATATATCATTCAACTTTTCATGGTGTTTTTCATAACTGTATTCATTTTGAATATACAGGAATATGGTCATGAACATTGATATGCTAACAGTTAATCCGAATATGTTTATCCAGTTATATTTATTCCTAAAGATGCCCCTGAAAGTTGATTTTGAAAATAGATAGTTCATAATAACAGTGATCTAATACATGCGATTAATTCGAGTATTTTTATTCATATCGCAGGCTATTAATAGGATTTTTTCTTGCTGCTACTACAGAATGATAAAGTATAGTTAAAATCGAAATGGATATCATAGATCCCACAATTAAAATCATGAAGAATGTATTGATCCCTGTTTTGACCGTGAAGAAACTTAATACACCTTTCATTAGTAAAATAGCAATTGGTAAGGAAATTATACAAGCTAATAATACCAGCTTGATATATTGTTTTGTCAATAAAATTATTATAGTAGATACATTAGCACCAAATGCTTTTCTTATTCCTATTTCTTTTGTTTTTCTCTGAGTGGTATACATGGCCAGACCAAATAGTCCGAGGCATGAGATTAAGATACCAAAACCACATAGATAAAATAAAACATGAAGCAAAGGCATGATTGATTTGAAAAAAGGGTATTCATAATCTTCCAGATATGAATATATAAATGGATAGTCAGGATTGTGTTTTCCAAAAATGTTCTGCAACCGAACCAATTGGTCCGACCTGAAATCTGGCACAACCTTAATAAATACAAATCTTCCAATATTCTCATAAGGCAATATCAATGCACGGCCTCCAATATCGATTGGCATGAAATTATAATCTTCTATAACTCCAATAATTTTTTTGTCCATGTCCCATAACCGGAACTTTTGACCAATCGGATTATCTTCATAGCCAAGAATATTGATTATCTCTTCGTTTACAATGATTCCCTCTTGATTTTCTGCCGGGGTATCTTTTGAGTAGAATTTGCCATGTACAAGATTCAAATCCAATATTTGATCCATATCTTCTCCAACCCACATTATCCGTGCAATGATGTTGTGCTCTTCATCTGTCTTTCCCCAATTTATGTCTCCCATTTCAACATTCGTTGGGATTGCAGATGCCGTTGAAACCTCTAATACACTACTTTCCTTCAATAAATCCTGCTTAATTTCTTCGTATTTCTCCCAAATCATACCCCTAGTGGGTATGTAAATAATATCTTTCCTTGTTATCCCGAAGTCTGCTTTATGGAGATACATAAATTGTTTATATAATACCAATGTGCTGACAATAAAGAACAGAGTTAGGGCGAATTGAACAACAACTAAGATCTTTCTTAATCTGTTTCCTTTTTTTCCAGAAAATTGCATTTCTTTTATTGCTAAAGCTGGTCGGATATTCGATAAAATAAATGCAGGATACAAGCCTGATAATATGCCTGTAGTGACCAGGATTATTAAAATCAGAAGCCACAGGACCGGATCGGTTAGATTCAATCTGATATCTGCTTCAAAAGTTCGGTTAAGCACGGGTAATATTAATTCTACCAGAAGGATTGATAAATGAATAGATATAAGAGCAATCATGAAACTTTCCACCAGGAATTGAACAATTAGTTGTTTTCTGCTGGCTCCCCCTGTCTTTCGAACTCCTATTTCTTTCGCTCTTTCAAAAGATTTAGCTGTAGATAAATTTATATAATTAATGCATGCAATAAACAATATTCCAATGCCAATACTGAACAATATATATAGACCAAGATAATTCATGGATTCACCATATAAGAAGGCTTCTTTTATATGACTCAAATACCTGTATAATTCCAATTGTTCATCATAGTCCTGCTTGTCGAGGAGTTCGTTTAATGATGAATTGATTTGTTCTTTACTGTTTTCATCATCCAATAAGAAATATGTAAAAAAATTGGTTCCGCCAAATCCATCCAGCGGGTATCCCATTGTACCCATGATGTCAAAAGGAACGATATAAGTAAATTCTAAGCTTGAATTTTTGGGAAGGTCTTCAATAATACCCGTTACTTCAAGATCAAATTCTTCATTGAGTATTATTCTTTTTCCTATGGGGTTCTCTTCCTTAAATATTTTATTGGAAAGAGATTCAGTAAGTACAATGAAGTGTTTTCCCTGGTAGGCAAATTCCGGATTACCTGAGACCATTTGAAATGAGAATAGCTTTGAAAAGGTAGAGTCGACTGCAATGCCCTGTTCTTCGACAATAGAAATTGGTCGAACATTTGTAGTACTATCCTTGAAATGGGCAAGGAGAAGGTTTCTGGTATATCCCACTCGAACAAATTCTGTGATCTGTGGGTAATTTTCTTTTAGAAAAGGTCCAATTGCCGCACCACAACGATCGGTTTGGTAGGTTCCGCTTTCAAGTACAACATCCTGCTGAAATATATAAAGATGATCGTAGTTCCTATGAAATGTATCTACCTTATATAAATCGTATACCATCAACAACATGATAAGCGAACACGTCATGCCAAGGGCCAGGCCAAGAATATTTATAATACTAAATCCCTTATTTCTAAGAATATTTCTGAAGGCAATTTTGAGGTTATATCTGAACATATCTAAAAATTTCCTATATGTTATAAAGCTATTCAATTGATATGCCAAATAATAAGTAATTGATTATCAGTAGTATACATTGTGATTGTAGTAGGGTGTGTTGGAATTTCCAACAAATGTGTACGAATATATCAGAAATCACCAATCGACCCACATTGACAAAAAAAGTTTTTTGACATAATCATGATCAAGACTTGGATAGATATATACAATTTCGATCTTACCTGAAGATAAATCCACTCTTCAGGGGATCAGCAGGATCGAAACAAAAACTATGCTGCCCGGTAATATGTGCTGTACCGCTTACTTCTGGAATGACGGCATCATACGGGCCAAAAGTTGTAATTTCTAAAATTTTAACATCCATTTTAGTTCCCAGAATGCTTTCTATTCTTATGGACTCTCCAATTTTTAAATCATTTCTAAGAAATAATTGTGCTGCCCGTGCACTTACCCCAGATCCGGTTGATGACCGGTCAACTTCTCCATTAGCAAAAATGCAGACATTTCGGCTATGGTTTTTAGAATCAGCTACTGACGGACCAACAAATATGGTTCCATACAAAAAACTTAAATCCTTCTCAAACGGATGTTTAATCTCGAACTGATTTGCTATTGTATGTTTGATTTTGCGACCAATATCAATCAATTGATCATATTCTGATGGGGCTAGGTTAAAATTAAACTGCCCAGCATCACAGATAGCATAAAATGCTCCCCCAAATGAAATGTCAAAATTTACAATACCGATTCCATCAACCTCAACTGTTTCGTTCTTATATAAAACAAAGGATGGGATATTTGTAAAAAAAACCCTTTCTACAATTCCATTCTTCATTTTAGCGCGGGCCTTTATTTGTCCTGGTGGTGCATCAATGATTATTTCAGGATTTTGATCGTCTTTTTGAATCAGTCCTGTATCCAAAACCAATTTAACAAGTGCTATTATTGCATGACCACACATGGTGCTATAGCCTTCATTGTGGATAAAGAAAGTACCGAAATCAGCATTTTCAGTTACAGGTTCTGTAATTATTGCCCCATACATATCAGCATGCCCTCTTGGTTCAAATATTATTCCGGTTCTGATGTAATCGAAATTATCTCTGAAGTATCTTCTCTTCTCAAGAATTGTATTCCCTTTGATTTCTGGCAATCCATGGGTTAAAACCCTTAATGGTTCTCCTCCTGTGTGAAGATCAACAGATCTTATAACCGCCCAGTCCTCAGGGAAATCCCATGAGAAATTATCGAATAAATATCCTGGATTCATTTTTTAAATAATAGCTGTTTTAAATTAATATAATAGGTAAAGAAGATCATAAAAACGCTTTATAACGAAATATTCATGCCAATGTTTTTCTCAATTACGGATTGATAGATAGTGTGCGAAACCGTTATGTTAAACAGGGCCATACCAACTGATTTAAAAATTCTGGTTTCATTATTTGGTTTATGTTTTCCATGTATAATTCTGTTCAGCTGAATAATGTCCTCATCCTTTAACAATTTATTTTCAATAGGCCGGGATACATCACCGTACCTCCATTCATCAAAGACAACAATTGCCCGTCGTTCTGTTTTACATTTGAACCGATCCATTGATTATAGGTAGATTTCTTGCAGAATTTCCTTGATTGATTGTAACATACTTGGTACGAAAAATTGGTTCTGCCGCTGAGGGCATAACCAATTGAATATCATCCTGAATATTCAGATGCAGGCGGTCTGGCATAACGTATTTATTTTTGCATTGAAGAAGGAATGCCTTTTCAATTGCCATTATGATATCAGGACGATGGCAGGCTTTAAAGATATCACTTGAATTCAGAATAAGCATTTTAATAAGAAATCTTAATTTATAAACCTAAATTTAAGGTATTTAAGATAAAGGCGATAATGATCATGGCAATTAGATTTTTTTGTCAACCTAACCTAGATTATATTTCTTTTTTATTTCTATTAGCAAAAAGTTGTTTAATGCTAACAACATATATTTTTCCCCAGGAAAATTCAATATTGTTGTTTATTTAATTTCTGAAGGATTAAAAGAAGTATGTCTAATACTGTTGGATTTTCCAACATTTTATTACATTTATACCAGCCAATTCAAAGCATTTCATAATAACCCGGTTTCAAATGGCAAAAGATAAAATTGGAAAGATTTTAATTATAGATGATAACACTGAATTTCTTGTTGCTTTAAAAATCCTTTTATCCCCTCATTTTGATAATGTAACTACTGAAGCCGTTCCTGATAGGGTTCTTACATATTTGAAGAATGAAAAATTTGATGTCATTTTATTGGATATGAATTTCAGAGCTGGCATACAGTCTGGGAATGAAGGATTTTATTGGATGAATAAAATTCGAGAAATCGATGAGGAAGTAAGTATTATTTTTATAACAGCTTATGGCGATGTTGATCTGGCCATTAGATCTTTAAAAGAAGGGGTTACGGATTTTATACAGAAATCATGGGATGAGAATAAAATATTGTCGACGGTACTTGCAGCATACAAGATAAATAGATCTAATAAAGAAATCAATCGATTAAAAAATCAGCAACAACACCTAAAAGCTTCCTTGTCAAAAGATAGTCATGTTTTGGTAAAAGGTGAATCAGAGCATATGAATGAAATTTATACCCTTATTGAAAAGGTCGCACAAACTGATGCAAATATCCTGATTACTGGTGAAAGCGGCACGGGAAAAGAGGTAATTGCCCATGAAATACATCAAAACTCGCAGAGAAAAAATGAGTTGTTTGTATCAGTTGACCTGGGATCGATTCATGAAAACCTTTTCGAAAGTGAACTTTTTGGACATGCGAAAGGAGCTTTTACCGATGCAGTCACCCATAGGGCAGGTCGTATAGAACTGGCAAGTGGGAGTACCCTTTTCCTTGATGAAATAGGAAATTTATCTCATCCATTACAAATGAAGTTATTGACCGTTATACAAAACAAATCTGTGACGCGATTAGGTGAAAATAATCCAAGACCTGTAGATTTCAGATTGATCTCAGCCACTAATAAATCGCTTGATCAAATGGTGTCGGATAACGGTTTTCGTGAAGACCTGTTATATCGTCTAAAAACTGTAGAAATTCATTTGCCACCACTTAGAGAGAGAAAAAAAGACATACCTAATCTTGCCAGGTTTTATTTGGAGAGGTACTCTAATAAATACAATAAGAATATTACCAGGATAATGGATTCGGCGCTGAATAAATTAATCAAATATGATTGGCCAGGTAATGTTAGGGAATTACAGCATTTAGTTGAAAAAGCTGTGATCTTGTCTGATGGTAGTCAACTGAAGATATCTGATGATATGCTAAGCTCAGGTGTTAAGATTAAACTGGACAGATCTAAAACGTTCAATTTAGAAGAGAATGAAAAAGAGGTTATTGAAAATGCGCTGAAAACGTTTAACTATAACATGAGCAAGACCGCAAAGGAGTTGGGAATCAACAGATCAACATTATATGAAAAATTAAAAAAATATGAACTCTAGCCGTTTTAACATCAATATTATATTTTATTCACTTTCCATTGCATTTACTTCCTATGCCTTTATGTGGGCGATAGGTCAGCAGAATAAAATTGTTACCTCTATAAGTTTAGGTGTTTTATGGATAATTGAAGTTCTTCTACTAATAAGATATATAAATACAACTAACAAAAATCTATTGCTATTCCTCCAATCTTTTCAGTTTAAGGATAGTTCGTTAACATTCTATAAGAATAGAAAACTACCATTTAAGCCGATATATGATGAGTTTAACAGGATCATTGGTCTGTTTAACCAATTAAAAATTGAGAAAGAAACTGAACATCAATATTTCGATCATGTTATTAAACATGTGGATACTGGACTTCTGGCCTGGGATTCCGGTCGCCATGTGAGGCTATTCAATCTGGCGGCAAAACAGCTTTTGAATGTCCCTCATATTGGGAATCTATCTGGATTAAAATCAATTCTCAATGATATGCCGGAAAAACTGGATAAAATGAAACCAGGTAGACAAGAACTTCTAAAGATCCTACAGGGTGAAGAATTGGTCAGTTTGTATGTGAGCGTGTCAGAATTTTCAATTTCAGGTGAAAAGATCAAACTGGCTTCTTTTCAGAATATCCATACTGAACTGGAAGAAAGTGAATCAGAAGCCTGGCAAAAATTGATTAAAGTTTTAACTCATGAGATTGTAAATTCCGTCAGTCCGATGAAATTGGTTTCTTCATCTTTGCTTAAAACCATAAGAAAATCTGAGGGCAAGGAACAGATAGTACTTTCATCTGAGGAAGTTGATAATATGCAATCAGGCTTAAACGCCATACATAATAGAAGTCTTGGGCTTTCAAAGTTTGTAGATGATTATAAAACCATTACTGATATTCCTAAACCGGAATTTGCGGAAGTGAGGGTTTCTGATCTTTTTAATGAGATTCTGGATCTATTGAAAAATAGTTTTCTACATCAAAGCATAAAATTGAATGTCAGAATTGAGCCAGGCAATTTAAAAATACTCATGGATAAAAAAATGATTGCCCAGGTACTTATCAATTTGTTAAAGAATGCGGCTTATGCTTTTTCCGATCATCCTAATCCTAAGATCAAGCTGACATCCGAGCAGGCCAATGACAGGACTTTGATAATAATAGAAGATAATGGTTGCGGTATTCCATTTAATATGCTTGATTATATTTTTATGCCGTTTTTTACTACCCGGAAGGATGGATCAGGTATAGGTCTCACTTTATCAAGACAGATTATGAAAGCGCATAATGGATATATCAATTTGGTAAGTCATGAGGGGGAAGGAACTAAGGTTACACTAATATTTTAACTCAACGAATGAACAGGTCATATTATGTACTTCTAATATCTTTTATATTTTGTTTTTCCTGCAAACAGGAAAAAAGTACCAAAGATTTGCCAAATATCGTATTTATCCTGGCGGATGATCTTGGATTTGGAGATCTGGGGTGTTATGGTAATGAGGTTCACAAAACTCCTAATCTTGATCGCTTAGCATCAGCGGGCATACAGTTTACTGATTTTTACGCTGCAGCTAGTGTCTGCACGCCAACCAGAGCAGCTTTTTTAACAGGAAGCTATCCTAGAAGGGTAAGCCTGCACAGAGATTCGAAAAACCACTGTGTACTGATACCAGGGGCTAATAAAGGACTAAATCCTGATGAGAATACCATTGCCGAGATTCTTAAATCAAAAGGGTATGCTACCGGGTGTTTTGGAAAATGGCACCTAGGGGATCAACAGGTTTTTCTACCAAACAATCATGGATTTGACACTTATTTTGGTGTTCCCTACAGTAATGATATGAACTCAAAAGAGAGAGGAGATCCTCCATTGCCGATTGTTCATAACAATCGTGTTATTATAGCACCAGTAGATCAAAAGTACCTTACTAAAATGTGCACTGACAGAGCTATTGAATTTATTAAGGATCATTCTGACACTCCTTTTTTTACATATATTCCATATAATATGCCACATAATCCAATTTATGCATCTCCTGATTTTAAAGGGAGGTCCTCAAATGGTATATACGGAGACGCTGTTGAAGAAATAGATTTCTCTATTGGCAGAATAGTCTCATTGCTCGATTCCTTGGATATATATGAAAATACCCTCTTCATATTTACCTCTGATAATGGAGCTGCCAGGCAATTTGGAGGAAGCAATAAGCCACTTGCCGGCTGGAAAGGCAGCAACTTTGAAGGTGGTTTCAGAGTGCCATGTATAATTAAATGGGATAAATTATTTGAAAGGGGAAGTAATGATAACACCTTTATAACCATCATGGATTTTTTACCTACATTTGCTGAAATTGTTGATTATGATCTGGATACAAGTCGGAAAATTGATGGAAAAAGCATGTATAAGCTTTTAACTGAAGGTGAAGATCCGGATTTAAGTGAAAGAGCATTTTATTATTACTATCGCGATCAATTACAGGCTGTAAGAAAAGGTAATTGGAAATTGTTCTTACCTCTAGATGTAAAGCAAACCAGGTGGAATGAGATTTTAAGCGAAGGTCCGGGTCAGATGGTGAGATTAGTAAATTTGGAATCAGATCTTCAGGAACAACATGACTTAAGTTTGGAATATCCCGGGAAATTACTGGAGTTGACCAAACTTGCTGAAATGATCAGATTGGATCTAGGAGATAATGACTTGCAGGGTAAGAATCAACGCTCAGCTGGCTGGGTGGATAATCCGCAATATTTGATAATGAATAAAAATTTATGAAAGGAAAAGTTTGTGTAATAACAGGAGCAAATGCAGGAATTGGATATGAAACAGCGCTCGCATTAGCTAAAATGAATACCGACCTGGTGATTATTTCTAAAGATGAATCCAGGGTTAAGGTTACCATAGATAAAATTATTTCTGAATCAAACCATAAGAATATAGAGGGGATTGTTATTGACTTAAGTTCTCAAAAAGAAATTAAAAAAGGGGCTAAAGAAATATTATCTAAATATAATAGAATTGACATATTAATTAATAATGCTGGGACCTGGTATTCGAACCTGACATATACAGATGAAAACATTGAAATGCAATTTGCGGTTAATCACCTGGCATATTTTTATTTAACTCATTTGCTCTTACCATCAATCGCTAATTCCGATGATCCCAGGATCATAAATGTTGGATCTGACTCGCATATTAGTGGCAAAATTCACTTTAATGATATTAACCTGACCAAAAAATATCATGGTCTACGAGCTTATTCCCAGTCTAAATTAGCCAATATACTTTTTACCTACGAATTCAACAGGCGCAACCCTTTAGATAAAATCTGTATTAATTGTCTACAGCCAGGGCTGGTTAAAACGAATATAGGTTTAAAGCACACAGTAGCTATTCATAGCCTGGCTTGGAAATTACGCCGTTTAGGTGGGATTACCCCTGCAGAAGGGGCTGAAACATCGATTTATCTGGCTTCGTCAGATGAAGTCAAAGGTGTTTCTGGAAAATATTGGGATAAAAGTAAAATCAAAAAATCCTCTAAAAGATCTTATATAAAGGAAGATGCTCAGAGGTTGTGGTTATTGAGTGAAAAATTATGTGATATTGACGATTATTTTTCAGATGTTGGTGAAGAATAGAAAATTTTTTATTCTTTTTTATTCCTTAATGAAATAATAACATAGATAATGAAACCTTTTACCGGAAATTACATTAATATCAAAGACGTTAATTTGCGAATTTTTTTGTTTATAAATTTTTTAAGATAGTTGAACAAAAGTGAAGCAAATTAGTTTTCCATTTAGATTTTTAATTCGTTAAATACAATCAAAGTCTTGAGAAAGATCAAAAAAGTAATATTATTAATTCTTTTATTAGGTAGCTCCTATATTTATGCTGATGATGCTGATACTGAATTAGCTGAAAAAGTAAGTATTGCCGGCTATATTAAAGATGCTTCTAACGGTGAGGCATTGATTGGTGCTACTGTTTTCATTAAAGAAATTGGAGGAGGCACAACAACAAACATTTATGGATTTTATTCTGTAACGCTTGAAAAGGGTACTTACACAATTGAATTCAGATATATAGGGTTTTTGTCTATCACTAAAGAAATTACTCTTACTGAAAGTACTGAGCTAAATGTAGAGTTAATTGAAGACACAAAACAACTAGAGGAAGTAATTGTAATTGGTAAAACAAATTCAAATGTTAAGCGTGTTGATATGAGCGTTAATAAGCTCGATATTAAAACGATAGAAAAGATACCAGCCTTATTAGGCGAAGTTGATGTGATACAAAGCCTTCAGCGTCTACCAGGTGTTAGCACGGTTGGAGAAGGGGCTTCAGGGTTTAATGTTCGTGGAGGCAGTGTAGGTCAGAATCTTGTGCTTCAGGATGAAGCTCCTATTTATAATTCCTCTCATTTATTGGGATTCTTCTCAGTATTCAATCCCGATGCTGTTACAGATGTAAAACTTTATAAAGGCGGTATTCCCGCTAGGTATGGGGGAAGGATCTCCTCAGTACTTGATATTCGTTTAAAGGAAGGGAATAGTAAAAAATTTGGAGCACAGGGAGGAATAGGTACTATATTTTCACGACTGACAATTGAAGCTCCTATTGTTAAAAACAAATCTTCATTCCTTATCGCTGCCCGACGTTCTTATATTGATGTTTTTGCTAAACTTTTCACAGATGTTCTAAGCGAAGGCGCACAGTTTTATTTCTATGATCTTACATTAAAAGCCCACTATGATATTGGTAAAAAGGACAAAATTTTCCTTTCGGGTTATTTGGGGAGAGATGTTTTCAAATTTGATGCAAATCAGGGATTCAGTTGGGGAAATAATACCGCAACATTAAGGTGGAATCATATTTTCAATGACAGGCTATTCTCAAATGTAAATTTAATCTTCAGTGATTACGATTATGCTCTTGCTTTTGGAGAAAATGATCTTGACAAATTCGAATGGAATTCAAAAATAAGGACTTTATCTTTAAAACCGAATTTCACCTATTTTGTGAATACAAATAACATCTGGGATTTCGGGGGAGAGTTTAATTACTACATTTTTACACCGGCTGATGCTATTGGTGTAAGTAATGGAGAAGTATCAAATATAAGCTTACCATTGAAATACGCTGCTGAGTGGAGTCTTTACTTTAATAATGAGATCAATTTTGGGGATCGTTTTGGATTGCAATATGGATTGAGAGGATCAGGTTATTCATATATTGGGCCAGGCTATATTTATGAATATGAGACAATAATCCCTGGACAAAGAAAAATACCAGTTTCTGAGACCTATGTTGAAGGACGCGAAGTGATCCAGAATTATTTTAATCTTGAACCGAGGATTTCAATTAAATATCAAATAAATCAAAAGAATTCAATTAAAGCATCTTTTAACAGATTGTCACAAAATATTCATTTGATTTCTAATACAACGGCATCTAATCCACTGGACGTATGGGTTCCCGGAACCAATAATATACAACCTGAACTAGCAAACCAGTATGCGCTCGGATTCTTTAAGAACTTAGGCCAAAATAATGAATACGAAACTTCAGTAGAAGCGTATTACAGGAATACTGATAATCAGATTGAATATATTGATGGGGCTGACCTATTGATTAATCAATACTTAGAAGGAGATTTGTTGTTTGGTATCGGCCGTGCATACGGACTTGAATTTTATGTCAAGAAGAATACCGGGAAATTGAATGGTTGGATAAGCTATACGCTTGGAAGATCTGAGCTAAATGTTAATGGAATAAACAATAATGAGTGGTACCCCACTCGATATGACCAACTGCATAATTTGAAGATTACAGGATTTTACGATTTAAATGAAAGATGGACATTCTCAGCTAGCTTTTCTTTTATCTCCGGTACGCCTACAACTTTTCCAACATCAAGATTTCAGAGCCAGGAATATGTGGTACCTTATAATTATTTAAATAGTCGAAATAATACCAGGATCCCGAATTATCACAGATTGGATGTATCAGTTATTTTAAATGGGAAAAAATATAAGAAGAATGGAAAAGAAAGGAAAAACAGGGATTATTGGGTATTTGGAGTTTACAATGCCTATGCAAGGGAAAATCCGTTTTCAATTTATTTCTCTCAGGGTACAGATCGTCCTGCGGCTGGAGAGCCAGTACCTACTTATGGTACACAACTCGCCATCATTGGTACGATTATTCCGGCAATTTCTTATAATTTCAATTTTTAATGAAGATGATTAGATTTTATTATATACTGATATTTATCGCAATGGTTTTAAGTTGGGGGTGTGAAACTCAAATAGATCCTGATTTGCCTGATGCCCCTCCTTTAACTTTTGTGGATGCCTGGCTCACAAATAAAAGTGAACCCCAGATAATTAGGCTCAAGAAAACATTACCATATTTTGATGCCTCTGAATTTCCAGGGATTTCAGGTGCTGATGTAAGAATCACTGATAATGATAACAATGAATTTGTGTTTGTTGAATCAGAAATAACTCAGGGTGATTATGTTTGGACACCACCATCAGACTCAAATACTTTCGGTAAGATCGGAAATCAATACGTTTTAACAATAGTAGTCGAAAATGCAATTCTGGAAGCTACAAGTCAAATGAACCGGGTACCTGAAATTGACAGTATTGATTTCCGATTCGAGGAAGGGAATAGCTTTTTCCCGATTCGTATTTCGCTGGCGTCTATGCAGTCGATCCTCTTGGACCTGGTGATACTTATTGGATTAAAGCCTATAAAAACGGCGTTTATCTAAACAAACCTGATGAAATAAATATAGCATACGATGCTGGATTCAGTGCGGGAAGTCAGATTGATGGCATCACCTTTATCCAACCATTACGTGATGCGATAAATCCGTTTGAACAGGATGAAAATGATGAATTCCTTTCTCCTTATGCTCCAGGTGATTCGGTTTATGTTGAGATACATTCTATAACAAATGTTGCATATTACTATTTAACACAGGTTACGGTTCAGATTAACAGACCCGGGGGATTTGCGGAATTATTTGCTACACCATTATCAAATGTGATAACCAATATCGTCAATACGACAAACAATGATCCTGTTTTAGGATTTTTTAATGTGGCAGCTGTTAGCAGTAAAGCTGAATGGCTGGATCCGAATGATTTGCCGACTGAATAGAAACATTATTCAATTTAGGATTTTTTTGCTATATTATAGAACATAATCAAGAAATTTACTTATCTTCATCCTTCAAAAGAAAGATCTTATAAAGTGGAATGCTAATATTTGAGATTTTTCCTATAATTCTATTGAAAATTTCAAGCACCAATTCTACTGAGATGAAATACAAGGTTGCGCGAATATTTTTTTCCTATTTAGTGATTTCGATCATCTCAGGACTTTCGGGTCTTAAATCTCAAGAAATCAGTAATAAATGTGTTATTAGTGGATATGTTCGAAATTATACAAACGGGGAAGCTTTATTTGGAGCTTCAATTTATATTAAGGAGTTAAATAGTGGAGTTTCTTCGAATTCCTATGGATTTTATTCTATAACTCTCGGTAAAGGCAACTATACATTGGAATGCCGATATCTCGGTTATATTACAAAATCAATAGAAATAAACTTAGAGAATGATTCAGAATTTAACATTGAATTAACGGAAGCAAACAGAGAACTCGAGGAAATAGTAATAATTGGTCAGATAGACCATTCAAACATTGAACAAAATGCGATCAGTCTTAATAGGTTAGACATCCGCACAATTAAAGCCATTCCGGCATTCCTCGGCGAAGTAGATATAGTACAAAGCATTCAGTTATTGCCAGGAGTTAGTACCGTTGGCGAAGGAGCTTCAGGTTTTAATGTACGTGGCGGAACGGTAGGGCAAAACCTGGTGTTGTTGGACGACGGCCCACTCTTCAATTCTTCACATCTAATGGGATTCTTTTCTGTATTTAATCCAGATGCAGTTCGTGATGTACATTTATACAAGGGTGGAATACCCGCAAAGTACGGTGGCAGGATTTCTTCGATACTGGATATAAAGATGAAAAATGGCAACGATAAACAGTTTTCCATGTCAGGGGGAATTGGTACAATTTTCTCCCGGCTTTCAATTGAGGCACCAATAGTGAAAAAACAAATCTTCATTTATCGTAACCGGGAGACGATCTTATATTGATGTATTGGCAAAACCCTTCTTTGAAGAATTGGATAATGAGTCACAGTTTTACTTTTATGATCTGTCAATAAATGCTCATTATAATTTAAATGAAAACAATAAAATTTATTTGTCAGGATATCTTGGAAGGGATGTGTTCAAAGTTAATTCAGTACAGGGCTTTGACTGGGGTAGTAAAATGTTGTCACTACGATGGAATCATTTATTTAATAAAAGACTTTTTTCATACTTTGGCGTAAATTATAGTGAATATGATTATAAACTGGCATTTTTTGATGATCAAATTGACAGGTTAGAGTGGAATTCCAGGATTCAGGTATTTTCGTTTAAACCACAGTTCACATTTTATATTAATACAAATAATACCCTTGATTTTGGGGGAGAATTTAATTATTATTCAGTCACACCTGCCGATGGATTAGTCGTTAGTAATTTTGATTCAAGCATTGTTCATTTACCCAAAAAATATCCTGCGGAATGGAATCTTTATGTCAGTAATCAACAGAACATCGGTAGTTCTTTAACGTTGAAATATGGGCTGCGGGCTGCAGGATATATGTATCTAGGTCCTGGCTATATTTACGAATATGAAAGTATAATATCAGGGAAACGAAAGTTACTTAGATCACAATATAGCGTAGATGAAAGAGAAGTGATCCAGAGTTATTTTAATATTGAGCCACGGCTGGCTATTGATTATATGCTTAGCCAATCAAGTTCGTTTAAAATATCTTACAACCGTATATCCCAAAACATACATTTAATATCGAATACTACAGCAACAAATCCACTTGATATATGGATTCCAAGTACAAATAATATAAAGCCAGAAATCGGGAACCATTTTGGACTTGGATATCTAAGAAATATTGGAAATCAAAATGTGATCAACATCTCTGTTGAGGCTTTTTACAGATCGAACCAGAACCAAATTGAATATATTGATGGAGCACAATTATATGTTAACGAGTATATTGAAGGAGAACTACTACCCGGACAGGGGAAATCGTACGGTCTGGAATTATATCTTGAGAAAACAACAGGTTCATTTCAGGGGTGGATCAGTTATACATTGGGCAGATCAAAAATAAAAGTTAACGGGATCAATAATGATGATTGGTATCCCACAAGATACGATCAAATACACAATTTAAAAATAGCGGGTTTTTATCAATTAAATGACAGGTGGAGCTTTTCTTCAACTTTTACCTTTTTATCTGGCACCCCTAGCACTTTCCCAACAACAAGATTGGAGGTTCAGGACTACTTAATACCCTACAATTATTATTCAGAACGGAATAATCACAGGATCCAGAATTATCACAGGTTGGACCTGGCTGTAACTTTAAATAGTAAAAAATATAACAAAAAAGGTAAGGAGAAAAAGTATAGGGATTATTGGGTATTTGGAATATACAATTTGTATGCGCACAAAAATCCTTTTTCAATCTATTTCTCTCAAGGAACAGAAAGGCCTGTACCTGGGGAACCAATCCCAACATTTGCTACCCAATTGTCAATTATCGGTACAATAGTGCCTGGCATATCCTATAATTTTAAGTTTTAAATATGCATAACGGATTTAAAATACTATGTTATTATCTAGTAATTCAATTGACTTTAAGTAGTTGTGAAGAAAATATTGACCTCACGCTGGAAGAAGCACCTGATATAACCATTGTGGATGCATGGATAAATGATAAAAATGAACCACAAGTAATAAAGATCAAGAGATCACTACCATATTTTGAAAACAATGCCTTACCTGGCATCTCCGGTGCTGAAGTCAGGGTGATTAAGGAAAATGGAGATCAGTTCCAATTTGTTGAATCTGAGATCACACAGGGTGAGTACATTTGGGCACCTTCTAATGACTCAATAAATCTTGGTGATGTGGATGACAGGTTTATTCTAGATGTAAAAATCAACGGATTCCAGATTGGGTCATTTAGTGAAATGAATCGAGTCCCGGATATTGATAGTATGGATTTCAGACTAGCAAGTGATAATCCGATATTAAAAGGATCTTATCTAGCACAGTTTTATGCAAGTGATTTTATAGGAACTGGAGATACATATTGGATAAAAGCCTATAAGAATGGTGAATTCCTGAGTAAACCAAGTGAAATAAATATAGCTTATGATGCAGGTTTCAGCAGGGGAGACAATATTGATGGAGTGTATTTTAATAAATTTATTCGAACAGGTGTGAATCCATACGATCAGGATGAAAACGGAGACATAATTTCCCCTTATATCCCCGGCGATTCTCTTTATGTGGAAATCCACTCAATTACAAACCTGGCTTATTCATATCTATTTGAAGTGTCCGTACAAACGAACCGGCCTGGAGGGATAACTGAATTGTTAGCGGTTCCACTTGCAAATGTTAGTACCAATATCATCAACGTTACAAACGATGAACCTGTCACAGGATTTTTCAGTGTATCCGCCGTAAAATCAATGGCGAAAAGATTTGTAGAGGAAAATGAATGATGTTTGATTTATCATGCCTAATACTTGCCTGTCTCCAATATCTTCAAACAAACTGGCTTGGGGACGATAATTTCTTTTTCAATTTTTGAGAGTTTTCCGGATTCAGGATCCCTTCTAAATAACACGATGTTATTCGAATTCTGGTTTGCAACAAAAACAAATTCACCCTTAGGATCAATTAAGAAATTTCTGGGCCATTCCCCAAATGTGGATTGAAACCCAACATTTGTTAATTCACCGGATACCTGATCGATCTTAAAAATAACCAGGCTATTATGGCCCCTGTTGGATCCATATAAAAACTGACCTGATGGATCTATGTGTATGTCCGCACAATAGTTGACTTCTTTATAATCTTTTGGAACGGTTGTAATGTTTTGGTAGGGAGTTAAGCCGCCATTTGCAGGATCTATTTTAAAGGCAGTTACCGTTGAAGCCAGCTCGTTTATAACAAAGGCGAATTTTTGATTTTCATGTATAACAGAATGCCTTGGCCCGGAACCTTTTTCGACTAAACCGTCTGAATCAGGTTGTCCAGTCAATGTGTTATTGTCGTAGTCGATAGAATAGACTTTAACTTTGTCAATTCCCAGATCGCTTACGTAAAGAAATTTATCATTTGGGGATACTATGCTTTGATGTGCATGAGGCCCCTTTTGCCGACTTTCATTAATACTGTTTCCGATGTGTTGCTCTGTGTCTGAACACGTGCCCAATGTTCCATCTTCCAATACAGAGAAAACAGATAAATTACCTGTTGAATAATTCGACACGAATACAAGTCTTCCTTTTGAATCAGTACTAACATGACATGATTCTGAACCTTGAGTGGGTTGGTCATTTAAATGGGAAAGTGTACCATTTGTAGGATCTATTTTATAACTACTCACTGATCCCCACTTTTTATCAGGAATAACGGAGCTTCTGTTAACAGAATAAAGATACTTCCCGGAAGGATGGATCTCCAGGTAGGAGGGACTTCCCATTCCGCCAACTTCCTGAACAAGTGACATACTCCCTTCTTTCCTGTCAAATTCAAAAACGAAAATTCCCGGTTTGTTATCTTCATTATATGTGCCTACATATATATATTCTTTATTTTCCGAAGTTATTTTCATATTTGTAAATCCCGCTGTTAGAATTAATATGATTATTGATATAAATTTCATAGTCGTAAATTTAGTTTTAGAAAAATTATTTAATGGCCTCCACAGCCTTTGATTTATCGATTTTAACATGTGTATGATCCCTATAATTTCTAAATACCTTCTCAAGTATATTCATTTTAACTGATAATGGCAGGAAATGCATGATTCTTATTATTAATAATGGAACGATTCCTGGAATTATTACGCGCTTGCCTCTATACATTTGTCTGACTGCTATTTCAGCTACTTCTTCAGGCATTTTAAGAAGCATCCTGGCTCTCCAGCCCATAGATTCGATACGCTTCAAACCGTCCTCATTAGTTAATACTGCTCCTGGGCATACTACTGAAACTTTAACATTATGAGGTTTTAATTCCTCGCTGAGAGCTAGAGAAAACTATAAATAAAATTTTTTGTAGCAGTGTATACCGATTTATAAGGTAATGGAAGTGTTGCTTCCATGCTGCTCATATTTAAGATATTTGAAGGAGCATTTTCAATCAATACAGGTAAAAATTCATGAGTTAACTCAACCATTGCCTGGTTGTTTAATCGCATAATATGTGAATTGAGTTCAGTTTGAGAATTTACGAACTGCCCTCCGCTTCCAATGCCCGCATTATTGATAAGGAGATTGACCTTAATTTTATTTTCCTGCGCAAAATTATAAATCGAATGTGCTGCATTCTCCTGAGTGAGGTCCATTCCCAATGAAATGACCTCAACATTATAAGCTTCTTTTAATTCATTTTCAACAGCTTGAAGCCATTTGTCTGATAAAGCAATAATAAACAGGTTATGTCCTTTTTTGGCTAGTTCATGGCAGAAGGCTTTTCCAATTCCATGGCTTGCACCAGTAATAAGGACGTATAATTTAGTGGCTTTCATCTATCAAATTACAAATAAGCACATAGTTTAGCTTCGTCTGCAAAGGCTTGTATTAAATGCAGGTCAGCGTCAAAAAAATGATCAGAAGGAGATAAAATGTATCCGCCATCTTGTCCAGCTTCTTCAAAACACCGGCGAACCTCCTTTCGGGTAAGTTCCGGATTGCATCCATTGAAATAATTGAACTGATCAAAACCTCCAATCATACATACTTTGCTCCCTATTCTTTTCTTTGCTTCCAGAAGATTAACATCGCCACCCATTGCCGGCGGCGTAAATGTTTCCATAGCATCAGGTTTCATGTCCGCGATTTGTTCCAGAATAGGCATCATTCCACCACAAGTATGGTAGGAAATTTTTTGACCTGATTTATGTGCACAATCAATAAGTTTGGCATCATAAGGTGCTACAAATTCATTAAATATATCGGGTGAGATAACGGTAGTAGAAGCATCCCCGCCGCCAAGTTCAAGCAGGTCGTATTTAGCACCATCCAGCGACTCAATATATGTAAGCTTGCGGGACTGTAATATCTGCAAAAATTCATGGACCCATAAGGGATCCTCAAAAGTTGCCATTATCAGATCCTGGATCCCTAATAAACATGATGCATCCTGCCAGCAACCTGGCTGTCCAAAACCATCAAAACAAATAATATGGCCACGTAGTAAGGCAGAATTGCCAATCTCATTGGCTTTTGAGTTAACAGATTCAACATTGCATTTTGGCTTCACCATATATTTGGATATAATATCAATGTCTTTTTTATCCTTGATCAAATGTTCCAATACCCAGGTAGACTGGACATCAACCTTTAACACCATTGACAAAGTTTTTTCAGGTGTGACGATCTTAAATCTTTTTGTTATCCCATTTTTATCTGATTTGAGAATTTCTTCTTCAAATCGCCAGTTGTCATTACATATCCTTCTTGCATCCAAAAATCCAATGTCTTTATGCAATGGATCATAATATTCCCCATTTGATGTATCGGGACTATAATCAATGATCCACTCAATAGAGTCTATGCCCATTTCAAGAAAAAATTCCTGATAACTTTTGTTGCCGTAATATTTCTTTAAGAAATATGGCATAATGTGATGTGTTGTTACGGGTAATCGATCAGGCTTTTCTCCATTTAATGCACTTAAAAATCTGTCTTTTACATTCATATATTTTCAAAAATGATCATCCAATTAAATATAAGTAATTAAATGGATAGTTCAATTACCTGGATTGTTCATCTGTATTTGTTTATCATCTTTTGGAGGGTGTTTTCATGGTATTCAAGCGCCTGCAACAATGTTAATTGGTTTTGAGCCCTGTGAAGGTTATGATCTTCATAGTTTATCTTATAATAAACATCACCAAGCAGATAATCTGTTAAATTTCGGATGGCTTGTATTAAAACTACCAATTTCGCTCCCAGAAGCAGATTTTCAGCTTCCTTGTCACTAATAAAGGATTTAGTGGATTCTAAAAACCCTTTGGTTAAGTTTTCGAATATATCCAATTTTACATCTATTGCAGACAAATTTGGATCATCTTCCTGTAGGGTATTTGTAAATGACCTTATCATGTCTCCATAATCGTATAGGATAGATCCCGGCATAGAAATATCCAGATCAATAACCAACCTGCCCTGATATGACTCAGCATCAAATAATATATTTGTTAATTTAGTATCACTGTGTATAACTCGGATCGGGAGATTCAATTCATAAAATGTATCAATGTATTTTTGTTTTTGAAAGATCAGGTCTTTTCCTTTTGACAATCCTTTAGCCTGTCTTTTTTATTGGCTTCTATTGATTTTTTAAATTGTGAAATCCGGTTTGAGTAGCTATGAAATCCAGGTATGGTCTCATAGATTTCAGCGATACTAAGATCATGAATATCTTTTAAAAATTTACCGTATGATTTAGCCGCCTCATAAGCTATTATAGGATCATCAGCTGTAAATAAGGTCCTTGTGTTTTCCAGATATTTGGTGATCCTCCAATAATCAGCATGTTCGTCGATGAAATATAAGTTTCCATCTTTTGATTCGATGAGCTGTAGACAATTTGAACCTTCTTTTTCAAGATGGCGGTTGATCTTAATAAGGTTGCTCATTAACTTTTCAGGTTCATTAAATACAACCTTGTTTATCTTTTGTAATACAAATTTATCCCCGTGTTTGGTATTCAAGGGAGAAATCAGGTAGGTATCGTTGATGAGTCCTTCACCCAATAAAGATATTTCAAAGTGTTTATAAGGTAATTTAAATTGCCTGCATATATCTTCTGTTGACATAATTCTCTATATGTTACAAAATATTAATAAAATTTGTCTTATATTATAAATTTATTAGCATAAAGACTAATTTCAATAGCAATGGCGCTAATTTTTTACAAGTTTTTCACTAGATATGACACGACCATTAGACTTTAAGATAAGTATATAAATACCAGGAACAAATTTGTTCCCAAATCCATCAGCTGCATTCAAATATAACCTTTCGGATTTTAATGATGGATCAGGTCGTGTTTCTATGATTTTTTCACCCAGGATATTGAGTATAGTAATCTCAGGATTTGACAAGTTATCAGATAACTCCACATATAATTCGTCATCGAAAGGATTTGGTATAATTTTCATAGAAGATGCATTTGAATTGCTTGCAGGTAGGTCAGTAACAGTATTATCAATAGCCTGGTCCAGCCAATTGAGCCTTGCTACAACCCAGTCCTTTAAATAATCAATTTCTTTAGCATAAGATCCTCCCACATAAGCATTTGGCCAGACGTATTGACCCAGAATGTTAAATTTCTGGAAATTCCGTATTTGTGCTTCCTCCAGTACATTAGCTGTGGAGTCAATAAAATCAAGAATAGTCTCTGTATTAAATGGATCTGTTCGCAATTCCTGCCACCTGCTTTTAAGTAGATCTACATATTCTGCATCAGATTGAAACCGTTGCCACCAAAAGGGAATCAACCAGAAATCATCTTTTGTATCCGGATTAAAATTAAAGTTCCAGGCCCAACCTTTTGTATTTGATCCGTCATAATAGTCAGCATTGCCAAAGGCCAGGTTAAAATCCCAAATTGGTCCGATATAAAGCTTACCGTCTTTACTGTCTTTATCTTTATGCAGAAATGTACTTAAGCGGTATCCATCAACATTCCTGCTGAGTTCATTGATAATTGCAAAGTCCACGAAAGATTCCAGGTCAATATAGGATTTATATCCATTGACAAGATCCTTTGATGGCCTAGTCTGGAGTGCTTCTTCAAAAGCAGTTACATAATCTTCAATATACTGTTTCTGAGCTGGTGTTATATTTTTTACTTTGGGATAATCAAATTGAAAATAAATTTCCTGATTAGATTTCGTATAGCCAGGAGGTCGGTAGGGAGAAGCCCAGCCACCACCGGTATTGCTCCCATCGAATTTGTCCAGTTTAATGATATAACCTCCGGAGAGGTCATCTCCCGTATTCTCATCCGGTCCAAGATCTGCTATATCTACACGATTTTTATCTCGTTTGATCTTTTCCATAAATACGTATACCCCCCTGTAATCATTATTTAATACCAACTCCACGTAGCGTGTTCGTGAAGCATATCTTCCCAATTCCCTTCCCAGATGAAAAGTTAGAAAATTACGCATTAAGCTTTTGTCGCTATATGGCCCATGAAGAACCCAGTCTTCTTCTTCCGGCATGCCCAGGATTGAAGCTGTTGTATCATTGAGATTGTCATCCCATATCTCCAGGCCATAGGATTTCTTATCGAACATAGTTGAAGATGATCCTCTAATTTCAATACCAATATTGCCATCATAATCATTGTATGGCCCTGTGATTTCATTCCTTACACCTGAGCCATTGTCAACAATGCGCATGGTTGCCGGGATCTTAGGTTCATTAGGGATCTGCGTGCCATGTGTATCGATTAAAACGATAGGAAGATTACTTGAGGTGAGATTTACCTGGCTATATGATAATCTTAAAAAAAATGTGCTTAATAAAAAAATGCAAATTACTTTTCCCTTCATCTTCCTCTATGCTTGATATCTTTAACAAATATATATCAAATTGTTAATTTATTCTCGCATTATAAAGAATCTGAATGTATCTCTCGTCTTTATGTCAGAGGTAATAAAACTATTCGTTTTTGGATGAGGATCGTAAATTGATTAATTAACTGTGACAATTCTTTAATCTTCCTTACACATTAATACTATTCTTCGATAGCTTGTTAGTTGTGGGTTCCCATTATCACTTAGGGTAAGTATAACATGTATATCCTTCCCAGCTGCATCTTCTGGAATAAAAATGCTTGTTTTAGCTGATGTGGAATTCTTTATATTTAATTTTTTTTCATACGTCCCGGCTTCCTGGTAAATCCACCATTCGTAATTAAGATTATTTCCATCGGGATCACTGGATTTTCTTGCATCTACAGAAAAACGCATACCAGGTTGTACTTGTTCATAGATCACATCCTTTGATTCATCTCCATTTAAGATTGCAATTGGATTATGATTTGTGTTTTCAAAATCCTTGACACACCAATCCATACGTGCAGCAAAGTCGTTCTGGAAATCAGTTCGCCATCGAAAAATAGTGCACCACCTGTTATTATATTCTTTTCCATTGTATTCCCAGTGGTCTTCCGCATCGGCATATACCCAATAATCCAGGTATGGTTTTTCATTCACCCAACAACCTTTACTACAATCAGCACCTGCATATTCCTGGGCCAACACATTTACATTTTTTTCCTTTACTCTGCTGAATCGACCTCCCCAGCTACCTTGCCATTGCTGCTCAGGGTCGTTCAGCCCATTGGTCATCAAATAGAAAAATGTTGGAGTATCACCTTCCCAAATATGCAATGCGTCTGGGTACAGGGCACCTAATGGACCATGACCTGTTTGAATGTTTTTTTTCACCCAGTCAAAAGTCACCACAGTTTCATCCCCACCACGTGTATGATCCCATGCATCACTGCTGTAACGATTCGACATTCCCTTATAGATGAGGACATTACGAATGATAAATAAATCAGGGAATGTTTTTGCCATCCATGCGCCTGCATCATCCTGACCCGCAAGGTCATATACACGTATTTTACTAATGAACTCTTCTAATTCTTCCTGACTTCTAGTTTCGCGAACAGTCCATATGGCCTGAGCGATTGTATTGGCACCTCCCCAGGCAAGTAACCAGACTGGCCTGGGATCATCCTTGTCAACCGCGTTTATTATGATGTTGGCCCCCGCTGATCCGCGTTCACCCACTGAACTCATTCCATATCCTCTGTTCCCTGTTTTGGTAACATCATGTAAATATTGTTCCGTTGGATAATCTTTATCATGTAGAATTAGATTACCTCTTACCTGTCCATATGCGTTGATGCACTCGTGGATCACTTCCGTTGCAGGATCACTGAGTTTCCAGATACCTGTAGAGCCTATCAATCCTTCAATATCATAGTTGTTAGCATAAACCAGCAGTCTGATCAGCGATTGCTGATCATCTGGTTCATTCGTAATATCTGTAGTGACAATGATTCGCGGCTTGGTATATGTGCTGGCAAGAACGGCATGGTTTATTAAAAAAAACAAAGCGAAGCAAATCATTATTAATGTCCAAAATCGCAAATAAAAGCTATATCTGTTAACTGTTAGTTTCATGACAATTCCTTAATCTAAAAAATAGATGGTACTTGATTAAATTTGAAATTATGAAATTATTTTGTGATTAGATAATACAGAATCTTTTTAGTCTTGTTTAAAGACGATTATTTGTAAAATTTATATTTTAATTGAGTTTTAATATCTTTAAGTTTTTTGCAATAATTGTCTTAGTGAAATGAAATGTTTCCATATCTTATGGCGACATGCATATCAGTAAAATAATTCATATTATTTTTAATAAATTGTCTTCAATATTAATAGAGTGTAGATATAAATCAATTTTACATCCAACATGATCTTCAATTAATCAAGTAATTATGTTTCATTTGCCTCACCACATTCAGCAAGCCGCAATAATTTGTTCTTATCAATATTTCTTTGCTCCTCATAGATAATGTTTTCAATGGATGCCTTGTAATGGAACCGGGCATTAGTAATTGATCTTGCAATTTTCCGGGTTTGACGGTCATCCCATTCAGCTTCAATCATCATAGAGATAAATTAATCCAGTTGCGAAAAATAATCCATAGTATCGAATTGAAATACCGAAAATGTTTATTATCTCGGGGTCAGTGTTCCAGCGAATATAGTTTAAAATCATATCTTAATGTTCATTGTTAACACTGTCGCTCCAGCTTTGCGCACAAGGTTAAGTACATGAAGCGTAGCATCCCGTAGGGTGCTATGATTTCATATACAGTGTTATACTTATTTTTCATGTGCTTCTATATTGCTGATAAACTGTACAATTTCAGCGTTAACAGTATCGCTATAAGATGTAAAAAAAACAAAATGGTCTTTTCCTTTCATTTCAAAAAGAGTTGCGTTTGGTATTCTTTTAGCAGCATTCTGAGAGTATGAAAAGGGGACGGTGTTATCTTTATTTCCATGAAATAGGATTGTTGGGGACATTATTTTCTCCAATTCCAGATCTTTTAAATGTGTAAATTCATAAGTGTCGTTTTCCAAACCATCTTCAATGGATTCGAAAGGGAAAAAACCTCGTTCGGCAAACCAAATTAGCTTCTCTTTTTCATCTTCAGCCATTTGAGTTTTGACAATTTGAATTCCTAACCATAAGCCAAACTCAGATTGAAAAAATGAATTCAAAAGGCCATCGACACCCGTTTTGTCTTTAATTTTTTCAGAAACAGCTACACGTAGTATTAGTCCTGCACATCTGTCAGGATAGTCTATCGCAAATTGAATGCATGAAGGACCACCTCCAGATATTCCATTGACATATACAGAATCTATATTCAGCTTATCTAATAAGCTTTTAAAAAGTGCGGCATCTTCTTTGGGTGTTCCTCCAGAGGATAGAGGCGTTTGATAATAGCCAGGTCTGGAGACTCCCAATACACTAAATCCTTTATCAACAAATGATTCCCCTTCAGAAACGTGCACACTACCCGGCGACCCATGAATCATGAGCATATATCGGTCAGTATTGCCCAATAATCTGTATTCTATGTCTCCTTTGTCAGTAATTATTACTTGTGAATCTTGAGGTAAATTCTGAACGATATCTTTTTTCCAAAAGTAAAAAGTGACATAAAGTCCAACCAGTATAACTATGATTAGGCTTAGGATTGCGATGAAAATTCTTTTAATCCACTTCAGTATCCTTTTCATTTTAGTTTTTAATTAAGTATAATGGTTGGCATGTATACACCGTACCGTTATTAAAGCAAGATAAAATATGTTTGCATGAAAGGCAAAAGAGAGTGGGATGATTGATGACCCGAGATCGCAGGTATGGTGTCGTGCGGAATTACGAAGCGATTTCCTTTCAGTTTTTACCAACTTTGTTACGAGACACAAACACTCGAAAACCGCTGAAACCCGAATGCACTATACCATGTGTTGGCAGCTGGGCATTCTTCCTTTCAAATCTTTTTTTCAAATTTATATTTTATAAAAAAAACACTAATAATCAAAAAGAAAATAATGCACATCCATGCAAAATAATCCCCTAAAATAGAATATATAGTTTTTTGTCCCTTGGTAGGTACGTCAGAGTATAAAATAAGTTCGTCGGATTTATAATAATCCTGTGAAGACAATAACTGCCCTTTATAATTAAAAGATGCAGATAATCCGTGCGATGCTGCTCTAACCATATTAAAACCCTGTTCAATAGCTCTTGCAGATGCAACATAGGTATGATAGGGTTCTATTTCCTCCCAATCGTTCCCTGGCACTAACATAATATCAATATCCATTGTTTTAACCTGACTTATGAGTGCAGGAAAGTCCATGTCAAAGCAAATGGTTGAACTAATTCGTCCATAAGGAGAATCGAAATATTTAATAATCCCATCGCCATAATTTCCTTCGCCTGTAGTTGGTTTCGATTTATGATACGTATATAAAACCTGCCCTTGGGGCGAAATCCAAATAATTTTGTTTTCTGGACGCACTTGAGGAAAACCTTCAAGCATTACTTGCATTGGAAGCCCCAAATAAGTGCTGTCTTTTTGAGCGATTTGCTTGGCTTTTTCAATAAACTCAGTTTCTTCATCCTGAAGTAAGCTTATAACAGTTTCAATACCAAATATAATTTTGGCACCTGAAGTTGCAGCAATTTCACAATGTGTCAAAAAAATGTTATTGGCATTTTCAACAAGGGAATCAATATTTGCATTATAACGATTATTTATTGCGTCTTTGCTAATATTTATTGAGGCAATTCTTACAGTCTTATCTTTTGCGTCAATAGCCAACCTTATCTGACCAAAGAGTATTATTGATAAAACGAGAACTCCATAAGTAAACGAAGCTAATTTTATTTTACCTTTTTCAAAAGAATTATCCCAAAGCCAGTTTATCACAGTTGAAGTCCAAAGAATAATAAAAACCAGACCCCAAATACCCGTTACCGAAATAATTTGCATCAATGGTAAAGATGTTTGTGTATGTGCCAAGGTGCCATAAGAACCTGATGGGTTAGTTGATATAGTAATAAAATCAACTAATATGTATACAGACGGAAAAACAAGAGTTGAAATTATCCCTTTAAATTTTTGAGTGTAAGCCTTGTCAATTAAATACATTAGTGCAGTAGTCGCACTAAATATAAACATCAGGAAATAGTAGAAGAAGCCTGACATTGGCATCATACCTTTCCATATAAATATGTTTGAAATCCAACCGGCTAGAACTAGAAATAAAAATCCTTTTAGGGGCTTTTGAAACCTAAAAAATCTAATCAAGAATACAGGTGCTAAAAATGCAGCTATGGGCAAAATCCATTTTCCATTAAAAAAGAAAAGAAATATAAAACCTAACAATAAATAGATATAAGAATAATTATTTTTTGTTGTTAAATTTTTCATGGTTCTTCTATAAAGTTATTGAGAAATTCTCATTCGAAGCTCTTTGCCTTGCTGCTAACGGTTTGTATAAGAATAGTAGCCGACTATAGAACTCGAATTTTTCAGGTTACAACTAAATTTTTTGTGCGGGTTACAATGCTCATATTTACTACTAATCCGGCTATTAATTTTATATTTTGTTGTGTGGAGTTTTAGTTTTTTATCAGATTCAATGCCCATTCATAAAATATTCTATCTTTTTCTAAATAGATAAGGGTTAATCCAATCGTATCATAGAATCCGTGAGCAAATACAAGTAAAGCGAGATTCGTTCTGTTCTTGTAAAATGTAAAAAAGAATATAGTACTGGCTAATCCCACGGCAATCATTCCAGAAGTTCCTTGATAGTTATGAGAAACTCCAAAATAAACTGAGAGTGTAATAGCTGATATAAGCCAAGCTTTGTTAGAATCTCCAAATAGTTCAGCAAGATGTTTCATGTAATAGCCGCTAAACAAGAATTCTTCTCCAAATGCGGCAAATACCCACATAATCAAAAACAGAGGTAAGAAGCTGGCAAAATCCCCTCTTATCTCCTCTATTGAACTCAAATCAATTTTCCCAAAATAAATCTCTAAAAAAGGCTGAATACAGATATCGACTATAAGAAAAATAGCGATTGCAAGTAATAAACCTCTTAAAATAGTTCTGAGATTTATTTTTTGACCAAACCCAAATTTAGCCCAACTCCATCCACTTTTCCACACTAAGAATAGAGCTATAAAAAGTCCAAAGAAGTATCCAAAATTTCTATCGGCAATAGATAAAATAGGTGCAATAATCATTACGACTATTACGATAAAGGGCTTTGAAAGAAAATTATATAATTTATTTATCATTTCTGGGTTTTAATGACACATAACGGTTGGAATGCTATGCGCCGTACCGTTTTTATGACAAGTTAAATGATGTTTACCTGAAAGGCAATGGGGAGAAGGGATTCGTGTTGGTCAGTATTGCAGGTATGGGGTATAGGTGCTTGTTATGCGCTGGCAATATTCTATAATCTATACTTTCTGGTTTTTCTTATTTTTCTGATATAAATAATAAATTGCGATAATAACTGCAATTACCCACAATACAATGATGGTCTTATCCCAAATCAATTTACCTGCATTTTCATCTAAACCTAGAGCAGAAGAATATGCATTAAAAGTCAAGTTAAATGACTTATGAAATATAATAACTAGAAGAACACTTCCTTTTGTTTTTTGAAAAAACCAAGTAAAAATTAAAGTCAACGGAAAAATTAACAATATATAATTAAGCAGAAAATTCTCAATCGGCATATTGCCCCGCCAATCTTGAAATACAGCTAAAGGAGTATGCCAAAATATCCATGGCAAAGCAAGTATAATACTTGAAACAATTGGATCATATTTATCTAATAATTTTGGAAGTGCAAATCCTCTCCATCCTAGTTCTTCACCAAACATACCTATTAGTAAGGGAAGTTGAATGACAAAAATCATTGCAGGAATGTTTATTAGCGAAAATACAAAACCTAAAGTAATATCTTGTAGTGGTTTTAAATTGAAAACAATTGCTAATAAAGAACATATAATCCACCATAAATAAAAACCTATAATCCACCATAATATATTCTCTCTCCACTGAATTACTTTTTTAAATAGTACTTTCACTCCATTATTTCCATCAATTAAGTAAGTCATAATTATAGCTGAAATAGCTGGCCCTAGTGATCCTAAAATTCCAAGTAGGGTTTTATAATTAGTCCAAGGATTTCCTTCCCAATTTGTCCAGCCAAACTTGAAATGACCATAAAGTAATGGGACCCAAAGAATCCAAGAAATTAAAAATGATAGCAAAAAGAAATATACTATTGGATTTTTAGTAAGTATTGAAATAGTTTTTTTCATTATATTTTTTTTGTTAATTAAAATTTCCGTGTAAATTATGCTTGCGCATAACTGCTGTATAAACACATTGCGTTTATACACCATATAGTTATAATCTAATTTATCCCAGCCGGGATTTAAATCCAAAGGACTTTTTATATTATGTAAATGAGCTTGACTTATATGAGTGTAAATCTCAGTTGTCCGTGAGGAGCTATGCACTAACAAAACTTGAATGTATCGGATGTTCGTACCGGTTTCGAGAAGATGGGTAGCATAACTATGTCTAAGTGTGTGAAGCGTAACGTGTTTTTTGATTTTTGCCGAGGCTACAGCCTTTTTTAATATTGCCCGGCAACTAGTAGCTGTGTGAACATCTTACACATGCTCACCAGAATGCTCGCCAAAGTGATCTAACAAATCCCTGAATTGTGTAATAAGATCACAACGAATGGCGTATAAAGTTAGCAAAATCATATATATTTTACACAAATGTGTAGAAAAGGCCTTAAAAGAGGCAGTTGTATTATATCGAACAACAATATGTCAAAACCGGACACTATATGTGCTTTTGGCAATTTAAAATCATCATAAATGGTTGAAAATCAAAGGAATATTTTTTTGGCATAATAAATGATTTATCGGTAGGGAAGGAATTAAATAATTGAAATCATGAAAATCGAATTAAAACCAAATGAGCAAGTTGTAAAGGCGGGAAATTCACAATACATGAACGGAAGCAAAGTGGATGGTAAACTTATTTTAACCAACCAAAGAATCTATTTCAGACCTAAAAATGAAACAAACTCAAAAAGTAATATAGAAATTATACCGGTTGACATTAAGGAGGTAATTCCTTTTAAGACTGGTTTTTTCTCAAATAATGGGATGAATATTGTAAAAAAAGATGGGAAGGAGCTGAACTTTAAAATTAAGGACCGTGATGCCTGGTGTAAACTGGTGAATCAAATGTATTAAACAATCCACACAATTTTATTGCATTATAATTAATATCCCGCAAAGAGCGGGATTTCTTTTGAGTACTTTTTGACTGAATTACCTCAAAGAATTTGATCTCCTTTTTATTATAATCACATATTCCAGTATTATTGTGGTAAATTATTTAATCTGATTTTTATGAAGACTGTAACAGATCGATTCCTGAGTTATGCAAAAATTGATACTCAATCAGACGAATCATCACAATCTTGTCCGAGTACTGAAAAACAATGGGATCTCGCCAGGAAACTTGTCGACGAACTCAAAGAAATAGGGCTTGAGGAAGTATCTATTGATGAACATGCTTACATTATGGCCACATTGCCCGCGAATATTGATAAAAAGGTTCCGGTAATTGGATTCATATCTCATATGGATACCAGTCCTGATATGTCAGGTAGCAATGTGAGCCCGAAAATCATTAAAGACTATAATGGCGAGGATATTGAACTGAATAAGGAATTAAAGATGGTTTTGTCTCCTAAGGACTTTCCTGAACTATTATTGTATAAGGGTCAGGATATAATTACTACCGATGGGACAACTTTATTGGGAGCTGATGATAAAGCAGGGATTGCCGAAATATTAACGGCAATGGAATATTTGATTAAAAATCCTCAAATAAAACATGGGAAGATCCGTATTGGATTTACAGTTGATGAAGAGATAGGTCGAGGTGCTGATAAATTTGATGTAAAAAAATTTGGAGCAGATGTAGCATATACATTAGACGGCGGACAAATAGGAGAACTTGAATATGAAAATTTTAATGCCGCTTTGGCTACTGTGAAAATACAGGGAAGAAACGTACATCCAGGGACAGCAAAAAATCAAATGATAAATGCAATTTTACTTGGCATGGAATTCAACGCAATGCTTCCTGTTGACGAAAGGCCAGAATATACAAAGGATTACGAAGGATTTTTCCATCTCATTGATTATAATGGACAGGTTGAACATACAACATTCAGGTATATAATCCGTGATCATAATTTTAATAAATTCCAGGATAAAAAGAAATTAATACAGGATTGTGCTGATTTTATGAATCAAAAATATGGGTCCGGAAGGGCTACCGTTGAACTTGTGGATCAATATTTCAATATGAGGGAAAAAGTGGAACCAGTTAAATATATTGTTGATATTGCTGAAGAAGCTATGAATGCCGTAGGAGTTGAACCTATCAAGAAACCAATTCGGGGGGGAACCGATGGATCTAAGCTTTCCTATATGGGATTACCTTGCCCGAATATTTTTGCCGGAGGGCACAACTTCCACGGTAAATACGAATATGTCCCGATTCAGTCAATGGAAAAAAGTGTAGAAGTAGTTGTTAAAATTGCGGAGCTATTTGCCCTTCGTGATTTAAAATGATGGATTCAATTAGAACTATGTAATTTTGTGTAATTCTGATATTATTATGATTTTGAATAAATAGGAACACTACAAGTGAAACTTTACATATAACTCAAAACGAGGGGGATAGACTTTTTAATCCTCAGATATTATACTATAAATTCCTACATATGTAACCTGTCCGACCGTAACTGACACATTCCTGATGTATTGCTGGTTTTGATCATCACTGGATTCAAATGAAAGGTCATAAATTCCAGGCTCCAGTCCTGGCAGAAAAAATTTACTGGAATTCTCAGGCGCGTAACTTGATCCAACAATTTTATTATTTGCAATAACATTAACAAACACATTTTTTTGAGCCGGATGTATTATGCCAGATATTGATCCTGTATTTGACTCCGACATAAGTTTAAGAACAGGCTTCAGCACCATCTTTCCAGTGCTCTGTAGCTTAATTATTGATTGAGCCGCATCAAAGTCAATTCGAAGGAACTTGGTGCCTTCTCCCGAAATCATCTCGTTCACAGCAAATTTATAGCCATCTTCAAAATTATTAGCAAGTAATAAGGTAGATGTATGATTGTCAATAACCAATGTATTGTTTTTTCCTAATTTCAATTTTATCTGGGAAATGCTTCCATTTGGGAATTCCATGTCCGCCAAAGGTAATTCCTGTCCACCTGTAAATTCTAAAATGTTGTAAACTCCTGGATTAAATTTTTCCAGTTTTATCCATCCATCATCAGTATTCGTTCCGTCTGTTTTCAAGCTAATTTCCTGAATATCAATGTTTACCTGGTGATAATCAGCCGGAGAGTCAACCAAAGTTACAATTAGACGCGATTGATTTATTTCATCCTCACTGGTATCGGAACAACCCTGTAGAAATGCGAATAAGATTAATTAATAGAATAGTAAAAGGGTAGTGCTGGGCGATCCGACTTAATCTCTTCATAAAAATCATAGGTTACGCTGAACTATAAGTAAAATTAAACTATTTCTATAAAAAATAATACTTTTTTGATATTTATTTTAAAAATATTTTTAAAGTACCTGTGTAAGAAATTCGAAAAAGTTGATTATTTCTATAAAAATTGCGAAAAACCCGGTATTAGTAAATAAAAATTCTATTCTAAATTTTTGATAGGAATCATTATATTCGGGTAATATTTCAGGGTAATAATATTTTTTAATTGATAAAGCACAAATCATTTTTTATGAAAACTAAAATCTATTTCTTTTTAATCGCATTTGCATTAATATCATCAAATCTTCATTCCCAAACCTATGTCGTACAATCGCCTGATCAAAACGCAGAATATAAAATATCTGTAGGTGACAAAATTGTATATGAGGTTTGGTATAAATGAACATG
Organism: uncultured Cytophagales bacterium; assembly: GCA_942491935.1. Classification (GTDB taxonomy): domain Bacteria; phylum Bacteroidota; class Bacteroidia; order Cytophagales; family Cyclobacteriaceae; genus JAGTVG01. Next base: position 17,625 of record CALOCZ010000026.1, on the reverse strand, counting down.
TGTATTAGAAAATTCTACATTTGGCCTTCAATTTTCACAGGCTCCTTATTTTGGTCGTAATGTAAAAATCCTTCAGGTTGAAAAAAAATCATTCAATGAGACATGGGAACCAGTAGTGGGTAGTTTCAGTCAGGTACTAAATCATTATAATGAACTTATCATAAGTGTTCAGGAGAATAGATCTCCAGAGCGGATTGTTAGTATTGCTATAAGGGCCTATAATGATGGTGTTGCTTTCCGGTACCAGATACCAGAAAGCTGGAGTAGATTCCTTCCAAATTATCATAATTTCGAAAGATAGACATTAATGGATGAATCTACTTCTTTTAATTTTACAGCTAACCATAAAGTCTGGGCAGCAGATTATAGATCCTACGCTACACATCAGGAAGAAGAATTTAATCCGATGTTTTTGGATGAGATCACTCCGGAACAAGTAATAGGATTACCTTTTTTAGTGAAAATAAATAGCACATGCTATGCAGCCATAACAGAAGCTGATCTGACTGATTGGGCTGGAATGTACCTTAAAAAGGAGAAAGTAAGTAAGTTGACAAGTTTGAAAACAGACCTGTCACCATTACCTGGAAATCCAAATGAAAAGGTAAAAATTCTACCAGGCTCATGGTCACCATGGCGGGTAATCATGTTGGCCGATTCCCCCGGGTGCTTTAATAGAATCCGAAATTGTGAATAATCTGAACGACCCTTGTGAGATAGAGGATCCTTCATGGATCACGCCGGGAATCAGTGCCTGGGATCATTGGTGGAGTGGAGAAGTGAATATGAATACCGGAACCCTGATAGACTATATTCAGCTTGCTGCTGATATGGATTGGGAGTATATGCTTATTGATTGGCACTGGTATGGCGCACCTTTTAGAACAGATGGCGAGTTCTGGGCTGATCCCGATGCTGATATAACAACAGTAAATCCGGCAGTTAATATGCCCGAAGTGATTGAGTTTGCAAAAAAGAATGATGTAAAGTTAATATTGTGGCTTTTGTGGGATCATGTTGAAAAACAAATGGATGAAGCATTTGATTTATATGAATCATGGGGAATTTCAGGTGTTAAAATTGATTTTATGGCAAGGGACGATCAGGAAATGGTTAATTGGTATCATAAAGTTGTAAAAAAAGCTGCCGAGCATAAGTTGGTGGTTGATTTCCATGGTGCTTATAAACCTACCGGATGGAGTAGAACATACCCGAATCTGGTGACCAGGGAAGGGGTACTTGGCAATGAGTATAGTAAATGGTCGAGTCGGATCACTCCGGAACATAATGTAACGCTTCCATATACCAGGATGTTGGCCGGACATATGGACTATACGCCCGGTGGTTTTTTGAATGTTACAGCAAAAGATTTCAGGAATGGAGCTCCAGCTCAGGTTATGACTACAAGAGCCCATCAGCTGGGAATGTTTGTTGTCTATTTTAGTCCCTATACTGTTGCCTGTGACCACCCCGATAACTACCGAAATCAAAAAGGAATTGAGTTCCTAAAAGAGGTGCCGGCAAGCTGGGATGATACCAAGTTTTTATGTGGTGATATTGGTGAATATATAGTAATGGCCCGAAAAAGAGGAAACCGATGGTATATTGGAGGTATGAACAATAGTATCTCAAGAGATGCTGTGATTAAACTGGATTTCTTACCGGAAGGAAAATACAAATTGCATTACTTTAAAGATAGTCCGAAAGCAATGTTGAACCTACTGAAATTACTATTGGAACTGAAAATGTAGAAGGGGGACAATTTTATAACTTGAAAATGGAAAAAGGTGGCGGCTTTGCAGCTTATCTGGAATTATAACAAGAAACCATGAATTTTAATAGAAGAAAATTTCTAAAAAACAGTACAATGATGATGGGAGCTGTTGGGATTTCACAATCTGCAATTGCGAGCTCATCTATGGATCCTGAAGATCCGGATCCGGCTCTGAAAGATGAAGAGATATTCCTTTGGCCTGAAGGATCTGAAAATAATGGTCAGAATCCGGATTACAGACCCAAAATCAAAATTTATTATCCAACGGTTCGTGAAAAGGATGTAAATAAGAAGTTCGCCGCTGTATTGATCTGTCCTGGAGGTGGATATAATATTCAGGCTTCCCATGAAGGTCAGCCCTTTGCACGCTTATTTGCAATGAACGGGATTATAGGCATAGTACTAACTTACCGGGTATCTCCAGACCGGTATCCTGGTTCTTATTCAGATGCATGTCGTGCCATTCGGATTCTTAGAAAAAATGCTGATATGTATAATATAGTTCCTGATAAAATAGGTATCATGGGATTCAGTGCGGGAGGGCACCTTGCTTCCACAGTTGGTACTCAACCTGATCTTTATAAAGATAAACTTGATGACCTTGCTGATTCCGTTTCAGCAAGACCAGATAGATTGATCCTGGGTTATCCTGTGATTTCCCTTATTGACGATTATGCCCACCGTGGATCTGCAAAATCTCTATTAGGAGATGAACCTGATCAAAAAATGGCCAGGCAACTATCAAATAATCATCAGGTAACGAAGGATAATCCACCGGCATTCTTATTCCATACAGCTGAAGATAAGGGTGTGCCTCCACAGAATAGTATCAGTTTTGCCGAGGCTTGTATAAAAAACAATGTACCTGTCGAATTGCATGTTTACCAAACCGGCAGACATGGAGTAGGTATGGCCCTGGATAATCCAAGCCTTAGCTCCTGGTCAGAACTAATGATAAACTGGATGAGTCCCTGGAAGCATAAATAATTTTTTAATCTAATATTGTGCCATAATGTATTTAAAATTATTCATATTAATACTATTATTTGCATCATGTCAGGCCTCTCATGATAAATTGATTCAAAAGCCAAATATCATATTTCTGATTGCTGATGATGCTGGTTACGGAGATTTTGGATGTTATGGACAGGAAATATTCAACACACCCAATATTGACCGGATGGCAGCCGAAGGTATGCTTTTTACTGCGCATTATTCTGGCAGTACAGTTTGTGCACCCTCCAGGTCTTCTCTTATGACCGGTCAGCATACCGGACACACCTTCATCAGGGGAAACAAAGGAGTAGAACCTGAAGGCCAGTACCCTTTACCAGATTCAATTGAGATATTACCTGAAATTTTAAAGAAGGCGGGATATATAACAGGAGGATTTGGAAAATGGGGTTTAGGCGGTCCGGGAACGGAGGGTGATCCTGTAAATCAGGGATTTGATGAATGGTTTGGATATAATTGTCAAAGTCTGGCGCATAATTATTATCCTGAATATTTATGGCATAACCAGGATACTATCTTTCTGCATGGCAATGATGATGGAGGAACGGCTCAATTCAGTCATGATATTATTCATCAAAAAGCACTTGACTTCATTGAAAAGAATAAGGATAATCCTTTTTTCCTCTTTTTGCCTTATACTATACCGCATGCTGAAATTCTGGTACCTGAAGATTCTTTGTTTCAAAAGTACCTCGGAAAATTTGATGAAACACCCTATATAGGGGTAGATGATGGTCCCAGGTATAGAAAAGGTCCCTACGGTTCCCAGCAATTTCCCAGGGCGGCATTTGCTGCTATGATGGAAAGACTTGACTTGTCCGTAGCTGATATAATGAATAAAATTGATGGGCTAGGAATTGGAGAAAATACTATTTTTATATTTACAAGCGATAACGGACCACATCTCGAGGGAGGTGCTGATCCTGATTTTTTTAATTCAAATGGCATTTACAGAGGTTATAAACGGGATTTATATGAAGGAGGAATACGGGTCCCATTTATTGTTCGATGGCCAAATGAAATACAAAGTAGTTTAAAAACCGGACATATATCAGCTTTCTGGGACATATTACCTACATTTTGCGACATAGCCGGAATTGATATCCCTGCTAATACAGATGGAATATCCTTTCTTCCAACGCTTAAGCAGGAAGGAACACAAAAAAAGCACGCTTACCTTTTCTGGGAGTTTTATGAACAAGGTGGGAAACAGGCTGTCAGGATGGGTAAATGGAAAGGAATCAGGTTAAATATTATGAGTCATCCAGATAATCCTATCGAGTTATATAATCTTGCAGAAGACCCGGAAGAGCGTATAAATATTTCTTCTAATCACCCTGAAATCGTTAAAGAAATAGAAGGAATTATGTCAGACGCTCATTCTCCTTCTGATGTATTCAAATATAGAAAGTGAAAATCCACGAATTGATCTAAAAAATGCCATACAAAGAAATCGATAATTATAAATATTAAAAAATAGCTTGATTATACATGATATTCTTCTGAAATTTTAAATTCATGAAACCTCCATTTTTGTTATGAAAAGATTTTTTTTAATTATTATCACAATCCAGCTATTGATATCATGTGTCAGTAAGGAAGAAGACATAGTTCCTATAACAAAAGAGGAAAATTTGGCCTGATGGAAAGATGCCCGTTTCGGCATGTTCATTCATTGGGGATTATATGCATTACCGAAAGGGGAATGGAAAGGAGAACAAATACCTGGAATAAGTGAGTGGATTATGCTAAGGGCAAGGATACCTGTTGCTGAATATGAGGCACTTGCTAAAAATTTTAATCCTGTAAATTATAATGCTGATGAATGGGTGCGCCTGGCCAAGGAGGCCGGTATGAAATATATGACTGCGAGCTTAAAATGAAACTTTTTTGCCTTAGGTATCCATTTATCACCAGTAAAATAAATGCCAGCCGTGCAAAGTATTTCCATTCAATAAAATCGAATAAATTATGAATTATTTATGCATATTTGTGAAAATTTTTGGAAAATCTGGAATTAAATAGAGTTTCCTTATGTTAGATTGTAAAAACCATGCAATAAAATGAATAAAGCTTACCTTTTTATAGTTTTTATTTTAGTTTCTTGGAACAGTGGATTTTGTGCGGATGGAGATAGTAGCCTGAGCGGCCTCAATGTAAGTGAATATCAAGCAGAAGTAAGAAAAATTAAACTGGATGCAGATGAGATTTATAAAAAGTTTGAAATTTTCGATCTTGAGATTGTAGAAGAAGAGTACCAGAAACTCTCAAATGATGTTACGGAGGTAGAGCAGATTTTAAGAGATCTCAATACATCCTCGGGTGATATAAATGTTCGGAATGAATTTTTTGATCTTTTTGAAGAAACAAGAAGAACTTATGGCTCACTGGTAAACTTATATGATTTTTATATGCAACTGGAACGTAGAAAAGATAGGTGGAGTAATGAATATTTTAATCTTTGGGAGCAAACATACGCATACAAAATACGTATTGACCAACTTTATGTTAAGGAGGAGAAAGTAAATGTACATTATGGGGGGATGAAAGATACGAAGGTGACAAAAATTAGAAAGAAGAATATATATGAAGCTTGCGAAAGTATTTACAATAAAAAATTAGATCAATTAAAGCGGTTGAATGATTGTGATCATCACGGAAGAATCCTGATCCTTGAAGAATTAATGCCTGTATTACGAAAATGCAGCAAACTGGTCCTTATCGATGGTACAAAACCACTTGAGAAAGAACTAAAAAATACAGATGATCCCCAGATGATGTCTGAAATGATCCTTGACTTTCAGGTGGATTAAAAACTTCGATGTTAGCACAAAAAAAAGGCTGTCTAAATAAAAAGACAGCCTTTTTTATATTTTATAATTTTATATAAAGTCAGCATTGTTCATGTATTTAATGCTGATGTCAATACTTTCGAATGGAGTTTTTTGAGTAAAGTCCTGCTCCACAAAGAAATATTCCAGGCCAGCCGTGTTACGGGCTTCGAAGATTCTGGCAAAATCTATTACGCCATTACCTACTTCAGCAAAATATCGCTCTTCCCCATCTTCGCTGATGAACGGTTGCTCAATCTTATCTTTTACATGCCAGAGTGGAAATCTGCCAGGTGCCTTCTCAAAATATTCAACAGGATCATAACCAGCCATAGTAATCCAAAACAGATCAAGCTCAAATTTAACTTCTTCCGGATCAGTATTCTCCATGATCATATCATAGGCATTAATTCCATCAGGTGTTAAAAATTCAAAATCATGATTGTGATAGGCAAACTGCAAGCCATTGTCTTTGCAAACCTTACCAAATTGGTTCCATGTAATAATATGACGTTTATAGTCATCAATGCTCTTTCTATCGTCTGGCTGAAGAAAGGCCCATATCAAGTATTCCGCGCCTACCGCTTTAACATCTTCAGCTGACTCAGCCATTTGCTTAATAACGGCGTCTTTGCCTCCATCCGAGGAGACCTCCGTCACAGCGTGGACACTTGGCATTGTCATACCCAGATCATTAAGAACTTTTTTAAGCTCTGATGGAGCAAGGCCGAGGATCTTACGATCTTCATATTTGAATCCTTCCATCCAGGTGTATCCCAATTTGGCCACCTTTTCAAGAACTGGAACAATTCCTTCAGCTTCAATCTCATCTCTTAAAGTATACAGCTGTAATCCAATATTCTTTTTTTCTGGTTGTACAATAATTTCTTCAGAGTCAGCTGGCTTTTTCTTTGATGTGCAGCCATAAGGAAGAATGAGACTTCCCGCAGCCAGGGCCCCTGTCGCTTTTAAAAATTCTCTTCTTTTATTCATTTTACTTTCTTTAAGATTAGAAATGGTTTCCTGTAAAAAGTCCAAAATTAGTCTGAATTATTATGAAATGTTAAAAATTGAAGTTTAAATGAGATTAAAACAATTAAGGAAACAACAATATCTGAGATTTATAACATTTAATCTGAAATAATTTATAGACTTTTAAGCACTAATCGTTTAATTCCTCCAGGGGAAGCCTGCTTTCTTCTACTTTTGGATCAGCATCCAGATAGAGGTTATTCAATCTTGTCCGGTATTCAATAACAATTGCCTCAATGTCAGCTTCCAAATCCTTTCGTTTCAACCTATGTTTTCGCTTCGGGTGTAACCTTATTTTATGTTTTGGAGAAGAGTTATCCAATTCAATAAATACACTGAGGTCTTTAAATAATCTGATCTTTCCATCATTTGTGTCTGCATATCTTTTCTTTTTGGTTCGGAAAAACAAATCTGTAAGACTTACTCGAAAATTCAGATTAATGGCTGAATCATATTCGTAATATCTTCCAAAGATATCCATGTCACTAATGCTATTATTAACTAAAACATCCTGTAGAATAATATCTCTTCCATTTATAAATATCTGAAATTCAGAATTCTTTATAAGAACATTATCTTTAGCCCTGTGTCCTATAAAAGATAAAGTAGTATCTAATTGAGGATTGTTACTTATTTTGCCTTCTTCAATAATAATATCAGAAAAAAACAGGTTCTGATCTGTTACAATATTTAATAAGCTATCCATTTGAAATAATCCCTCTGCCTCAAAAGATAGATAACCTTCAATATTTCCATGCCTGCCGTCTGCTAAGTCGGTATTAGTGAAAGATTTAATCAATGGATCAATAGACAACCTGTTTCCAGTAGTATAAAAATGCCCATCAATTAAATTGTTATCATCTTGAATCCACAATCCGGAAAATTTAATATGTCCCCCAGCAGAATTGAAATGTATATCACTAATACTTAAGATCCCATCAACTATATTACTGGATAAATGTAGATTCTCAATAATAATATTTTGATTTTGTATATAATCAGCAGATAGATTAACATTAATAGCAACATTGTGTGGAATTTCATGTGACATTTGTTCTTCAGTGTGCTTTTCATTAGAACTGAATCCACTAATCGACTCATAAATTGTTTGAATATTCACAGAGTCTATGGTCCAGATCTATATTGCCAATTATTCTGGGATCGTCTTGCAGGTAATTGACTAACTGTAAATCTATTTGACCCAAACCTTTATTTAAATTAATTGAAAAATCTTCAATACCAATTTCATCTCTAGTGACATTTATTTTCGTATGGATATTATTAAACACCAGCTTGCCATATTCAAGGCTGTCAATTTTAACGCCCAAATTAATGTCTACTATTTCAGGTAATTTAAAAGGTTTTTCTGTTTCTGAGGAAGATGATTTTTCTTTATGAAAGTCGTTTAACAGATCCCGGACTGATAAGTGAGGGAAAGTAGTATTTCCATCAGCTTTAACATACCATATTCCCTCCTGGTTATATTTAATATCTGAATACAATGAAAGCTTTCCCTTCATCAATTCTGTTTCAATTTTCTTCACTTCAATATCGCCTTTCGCGAAAATAACATTCATTTCAAAATTTCTAAATTCGCGTTCAAATGCGATACCGTCTTTAATCGAGAGATCAAATTGTAAATTTAAATCATGTGGTAGCTGGGTACCTTTAGAACTTTCAACATTTCTCTTACCGGAATTAAGTATTTTATCAATATTAAGGTGATTAAATTCAGCATTAATTTTTCCTCCCTTGATCTCCAGTCCATTCTCGCTGCGCTTTATTAAAAGATTACTCTTTACTATTCCATCTTCAAAATTGAAGGTCAAATTATCAACGCTTAGACTTTCATGGTCTATATTTCCATTGAAGTTCAATTGATCTATTGTCCCAAATTTCCCTTCTATTTTTTTTGCCTGAAAATTTATATCAAGATTAGTATTAGGTATTTTAAAAGTACTTTGATTTCTTTTTAAAGTATCCTTAGGAGCTATTAAAGACTCTAGATTTATATAATCAGATGAAATGTTAATATTGCCCCTTAAAGGATTTTTATTGTTTAAGATAAAATCATCCAGATTGTTCAGTTCAGCCTGGATTTCAAAAAAAGAGTCATTGAATTGCCCATTGAGATCAATAATTTCTACATAATGATTATCCAGGTTAATATTCCCATATGGAATTCTTATTCTATTTTCTGATTTTCCAAGTAAGAGGTCAACAGAATCAATCTGGACATATCCATAAGCACGCTGATCATTATTCAAATGAAGTTTCCGCAGTTCATTAATCTTACCGTCAATAAATAAATCTGCTCTAACAAAACCAGTGGCCCTAAATTTATCATCATGAAGAATGTGTTTTAAGTCTATTTCAGATATTAAATGGCCCTGTACTACAGGATCTTTTAAATTATTTATTAATAACCGGGCATTGACATAGCTTTCTTCTATTTTGAAATTTAGTGTATCGACAATCAAATTATTAGTTTCAGGACTATGCTTTACACCGTTATTGTAATTTCCTATAATATGCAAATGCTGAACAGGATAGGGTATACTCGGACTTGAAAAATGTGCATTTTTTATTTCAAACTTTAGCTGATTAAAAGGCCGTGTTAAAGGATTTACCAATCCATCCTGATTGTAGGATACTCTTATTTCAGCATCCTCGTTCAATTGTTTTAAAGTTATTCCTTCCGGGAGATTAAATAAATTCAAATGCGCATCCAGGTTGCCACTGGTTTCTATTATTAGTTTTACCATATTTCCATTTTCCTGCTTCTTAAAGGACACAGTTGGATGCAGTTTTAAAGAATTGGCTTCTAAATATCCACTTTCAAGATAGGTGTGGCCGTCTTTAGTGTTTATTTTAAAAATAATATCATTCCCTTCAATTTTTTTGTTGGAAAATAATGTGAATCCATTTGATTTTAATGAATCCAGATTTCCAGATAAGTTACCTGATAAGGATATTAGATTTTGATCCAGTTCAAGGTTGAATAAACTTTGATTTATGGTAATATATGTTTCATTTTTTTTATAATCATTTGTTAAGGAGAGTTTTATGTTATTTAGCTCCAAATCTGGTGATAAGATATGGATCGGAAGGCTGGTTTTTCCGCACCTGGACTTTTTTTGAAAACCTGATCTTTGGCTTATTGCCATTAATATCGATTCTGTCATTTATAACAGCATTGCTTATAATAATTCTATTGATCTCAATATTTTCATTCAGAAAATTCTTTATGTTAAAAAACACATTGATACTACCTATGCGAATTACTTCGCAGCTATCATCCGATAACACAACATTCGATAAACTCAGTCGGGCATTTGGAAAATTATTAAGATAAGGTCAGATGGAAACTTTCGATATGAATAGTATTCTCAAAACTTGAGTTTATATATTCCGTTATTGCGTGCTCAATAGTTTTCTGGATGCTTGATTGAAAATATCAGAAGGCTGGAAATAAACACCAGAAATACGATAAGAACACTTGTAACTAATACAATTAAAATTTTCCTCATGAACTAATATCGTTTTGTCAAAATTGACAAATTAAATTTTTAGTCATCAGAATAAGCACCAGAAATAATTGATTGATTTTCAAGATGATTTAATGTATGTATCAATTTTTTATTAAATAGAGCAATAATTTTTTGATCAGGTATATCTCAAAAGTTACCAATTTTTTACTGGATTTTAAAAATACTTTTTATAATCTCTTGTATTCATTTGAATATAATTGTCAGGATTGTATTCAGATCAAATGAAGGAGCAGTCTAAAGTGTATTCTCAGAAAAATATTTTAACTTAGATCTGTAATTTTCATTTAGTCAGGAAGGATCTTAATACTTTAAGACATAGCCATGAAAAATAAAGAGATCTCTTTACAAGATGCAAGGGATTATTTTCCAGCCCTGCAAAGAAAAGTGAAAGGGAAAACATTAACATTTTTTGACGGACCTGGTGGCACACAAGTACCTAAGCGCGTGATTAATGCTGTTTCGAATTACTATAGGTTCTATAACGCTAACTTTCATGGGCAATTCCAAACATCAATTGAAACAGATCGCATCATTGACGATGCCAGAAGAAATATAGCTGTATTTCTTGGTGCAGAAGGTGCCTCAAACATTTCAATAGGCCAGAATATGACGAGCCTAAACTTAGCGCTCAGCCGGGCATTTTCGAGGATCCTGGTACCTGGAGATGAAGTAGTAATTACCCAATTGGATCATGAAGCAAACCGGGGGCCTTGGTTATCTCTAAGGTTAAATGGAATAAAGGTCAAGGAAGTAGGTATAAGAGAGAATGGAACCCTTGATAATGATGACCTAAAAAATAAAATTACTGAGAATACACGATTAGTGGCTATAGGATGGGCTTCCAATGCATTTGGGACGGTAAACGATATTAAATTAGCCAGGGAATTGAGTTATAGAGTTGGTGCCTTACTTTTAGTTGATGCGGTTCATTATGCTCCTCATTTTTCAATTGATGTACAGAATTTAGGAATGGATTTCTTATTGTGTTCCAGCTATAAGTTTTATGGCCCGCATCTTGGATTTTTATATTCAAAACCAGGTAAATTGGATCAACTTCCCGTCGATAGACTATCAACCCAAAAACAGATTGCCCCATATTGTATTGAAACGGGTACCCTCAATCATGCATCTCTCGCCGGTGTGAATGCAACCATTGCTTTCCTTTCATCACTAGGAAAAGGGAATGTTTTACGTGAACGGCTAGTTTCAGGACTGAATGCAATTACTGACCATGAGCAACGAATTGCCAGAAAACTATTTAAAGAAATAAATCTGATTGAAAATCTGAGAATAGTTGGTCCCAAATTTGGAGAAGATGAGAGGGCACCGACAATTTCATTTGTTCATGATCATTTAGCAGCTATTGATATATGCAGGATTCTGGCAGATCACAACATTACAGCTTGGGATGGTCATTTTTATGCTCAAAAGGCTCTGGAAGTACTGGGCTTAGCAGAAAGAGGAGGAGTGACTCGTTTAGGAATTTCTCTTTACAATAATGATAATGATATTGATAAAGTGATTGAAGTATTAAAATCTATTTGAATTGATCGATATCCAACCTGAATATAGAGGTTTGATTTTTGTTATTTTTTGCCCTTGCCGTTTCCATTTCTACTAAGCGGATTCATTTCCATCCAGAGTCTCTGGAATTCTTTTTTATATGCCCTTACAATTTTGTTATTGGTTGTGACCAGCATATTCTCATTATTTATATCAGCTCCGGTCCTGGTCCAGTTATAACTTCCAGTTAACAATTTGATGTTATCAATTATTACAAATTTGTGGTGCATGAGGCTTTTGTCAGAATCGATCCTTACGTTGATTCCTTTTTTATTCAGGAGTACAATATCAGATCCTTTATCGAAGATTTTTCCATCATCGGTTATAATTCTTACATTCACACCTCGGGAGTAACACTCATCCAAAGTCTCAGCTATTGGGTCATCGCTTATGGTGAACATACAGATCTTCAAGTCTGATCTGGTAGATTTCAAATTTCTTATGGCTATTTCGCGAATGTCATCATGATGGCTGAAATAGGCTGCGTTTTCCGGCTCGGATTCACCTAAATTCAGAATTTTGTCAAGAAGTATAGTTAGCCATTCACTATAGGCATAGTACTGGTCAGGGCCAATATTCCTCCTGGATTTGTCCAGAACCTCTTTTATTAAAGCCAGCTTTACTTTATTTGAAACGGGTTTGGTTAAAGACTTTTCTAATTCAAAAATGAGCTTATCATCTTCTAAAAACTCTCGTAATAGAGGCTCTATAGTAAATTCAATCGTATTCATTTCAGTTTATAAAAATTGACGTTAAACAAGAACATAAAATAGTCAGATTAAGGCGTTCATGAAAATTCTTTTAATTCGATTGTTCTGAAAAACTTACCCATATATGCTTTTTGAATATTTTAAGTAATTGCTTGAAGGTTACACCTTTTATATAAACTTAATCTTCAATGGTAAACACTCCCATGTTTATTCAAACTAATTATCTTTCAAGAATGGGTTATTAATAGAACGCTAGTTTTTTGGTATTATTTATTTTATGGATCAAAAACGGATAATATTGTTCAGAATCGTACATTTCTATTTTTGAAAAGCTGAAGAGGGATAACTGTAAAGTGTTTTTTATTTTGGCATTGAATTTGAAGATTATATTGGGAATTAGCCAAACTTCATTTTTTAATTTTATAAATATGTTCAGGAACTATATATTATTTGCCATCAGATGTTTTATCAGACAAAGAATATTTTCAATAATCAGTGTGTCCGGCTTGAGTATCGGATTGGCTTGCTTTTTAATAATCGTTTTATATTTTCAATTTCAACACAGCTACGACCAATTCCATTCTAAGAAAGATCGAATCTACAGGATTAATAAATATTTGGATGGAGGAAAAGGAAGAATGCGACTATCATTTACGGCACCATTTGTTGCAGACTATATCCAGGACAATATTGACGAAGTAGAAGAGGTGGTCAGGTTTTCATCGCTACCCTTAGACTTGCATTATAAGGATAACAGTTTTAAGGAAATGTATGCATATGGATGTGATAGTCAAATGTTTAGCGTATTTGATTTTAAGCTAATTCAAGGAAACGAAAAAACTGCCCTCGCAGCACCTAACTCAATTGTTTTATCAAAAAGCATCTCAAAAAAATATTTTGGAGACGAGAATCCTATGGATAAAATTCTCTCTACCTATACAAGAACTGGTGAAGCTGTGCCTTTAAAAGTTTCGGGAATATTAGAAGATATACCACAAAATTCCCATATACAATTTCAAGTTTTGGTATCGATGAACACTCTTAATCGCTTTGTAAAGGATAACTGGTATGAAAATGACTGGCATGGATGTCATACCTATTTGTTGTTAGAAGAAAATGCGGTCGCGGATAGGGTACAGACCAGAATAAACCAGATTTTACTTGAGAAAGTACCTCTTCAGGGTTACAATGAGGCCAGCTTACCAATGCAGTCACTCACTTCGATTTTTTTTAATCCTACGAAAGATGGAAGTTCTCAAAGAGGAAATAAAACTATGACCTATGTATTATTGACATTGGGAGTGTTCATACTGTTTATTGCAAGTTTAAATTATATTAATCTTTCTACCGCCAGGTCAATTAAAAGGAATCGTGAAGTAGGAATTAGAAAAGTTCTAGGCGCCCAGAAAGGTCAATTACTTTGGCAGTTTTTGGGAGAGTCAATGTTTATAGCATTTATATCCCTTCTGTTTGCAATTGTTCTAATGCAAATATTTATTCCTCATTTAAACAGTTTTTCGAATATCCTTTATCAGATTGATCTTGATAATGGTTTTCTAGGTAACTGGACTTTTTTAGGAATAGCTTTTAGTACTACATTTCTTACTGGTCTGCTATCAGGAGTATATCCTGCCTTAATACTCTCGAGATTTAATCCGGTAAAAGCCTTAAGGGGGAATAGAGAAAGGAAAGGTTCAATTACAATGAAGAAAGGATTGGTTATTATTCAATACGTGGTATCCATAGTTTTAATTGTTGGAAGCATTGGCATTTATAAGGTGTATAATTTTATGTTAAATCAGGATCTTGGATTTAATAAAGAGCACTTACTGGCAATAAGCCTTGATGGATTTAATCAGGATTCAAGAATTGGAATCTTAAAAGATCAATTGGATCAGCATGTTAATATGAAAGGTGTGTCCCTGACATCAAAAGTGCCAATGTCAATGCGCAATGATTTCAGTGTTTATATGAAAGATCCCTCCTCCGATCTTGATCAACGGATCCCAACAATATACATAGATGAACAATACTTCAATTTATTGGAAATAGAATATAAAATAAAACCGGAATCGTTGTCTATAGAAACTGAAAAGACCAGTATGATAGTAAATGAAACCTTTTTAGATCTCTTTGGTGAGTATTATCAAATAGGTGATCAGGTGGAATTATTTGATTATAATAATTCAAATCAACCTGTTCCAATAGACTATCCTGAAATTAAAGGCGTGGTAAAGAACTTTAAGGTCAGTCGCCTGATCGAGATGAAACAAATGCCCTGTGCATATATTCTTTCATCTAATAATCAGAACTATTTATTGGCAAGAATTGATCCAGATAAAAAAAATGAGGCACTTTCATCAATTGAAACCACTTTTAAAGAGGTATTTCCTGACCAGGTATTTCAATATACTTTTATAGATGATGAGATCAATACTTTCATAAGCATTTTAAGCCCGTTTGCGAGATTGATTTTTTATGGGACTTTTTTTGCAATATTCATCGCCAGTATGGGATTGTTTGCCTTAGCCTTATATATAACCCAGCAAAAGACAAAAGAAATTGGTATACGTAAGGTCTTCGGAGCGTCTATAAAAAACATTTCCTTTCAACTAGCCAGGTATTTTATAAAGCTTGTTTTAATTGCCTTTATCATCGCAGGGCCCATAACTTTTTTTGGTTTCCGTAAAATGCTGCAGATCCTTCCCGAAAGGATTGTTTTGGAATGGTCACTTCTTTTTGGGATTGGAATTGGAATTGTTGTTTTGGCGATAGGAACTGTGCTTGTTCAGTCGTGGAATGCTGCCAGGACAAATCCGGTAGTTACCCTTAGGTATGAGTAATTCAGAGGAAACTCTCAGATTATAATTCCATTTAAATTGAGAGAATTAAGTCGAATAATGATTTATAAACGTAAAATGACCTCAATTTTACAGTTATGAGATAATTGATTAATACTTCAGTATTTTTTGCTTCATATACAGTCCCAATTCGTATTCTACCCACAATCCTTTAATAATCCTAAAATCTTTCCTAAATTACATTTGAATTCGATAATTATGAAGGCACTTTTATTATATCCTGAATTTCCGGTTACCTTCTGGAGTTTCAAGTATGCTTTGAAATTTATATCAAAAAAATCCAGCCATCCTCCATTAGGATTAATTACAGTTGCGGCTATGTTGCCTGAAGAATGGGAGATAAGACTAATAGACCTGAATGTCGATTCACTTAAGGATAATGATATACTTTGGGCTGATTTAGTTTTTATCAGTGCCATGTCAATTCAAAAGGAATCAGCTGAAATCCTGATAAATCGCTGCATATCGCAAGGGAAAAAAATTGTGGCCGGCGGACCACTTTTTACTGAAGAGCCGGATTTATTTCCTCAGGTTGATCATCTTGTGCTCAATGAAGCTGAAGCGACACTTCAGGAGTTTTTATATGACCTTCAAAATGGAATTCCAAAAGCACAGTATAGTTCCAAGGAATTCCCGGATCTTAGCCAAAGTGTTTTGCCATTATATCAGTTGTTGAATAAGAAGAAATATGCTGTAATGAGTTTGCAATTAACAAGGGGATGCCCCTTTAATTGTGATTTTTGTGAGATTACAGCTCTTTTTGGGAATAAAATGCGATTGAAGTCTTCAGAACATATTCTTGAAGAATTGAATGTAATCTATCAAAACGGTTGGAGAGGCGAAGTTTTTTTCGTGGATGACAACTTCATTGGTAATAGAAGATTCCTAAAAAGTGAATTACTGCCGAAGTTGTCTGCCTGGATGCAGGAGAGAAAATATCCATTTAAATTTATTACTGAAGCATCTATCAATCTATCAGATGATGATGTTTTAATGGACAAAATGGTTATGAGTGGATTTTCAACAGTATTTGTAGGAATTGAAACACCTGATGAAGACAGTTTAAAAGAATGCTCAAAATTTCAAAATAACAATAGAAATCTGATAGATAGCGTTCACAAAATTCAAAATAAGGGATTAATAGTAATGGGTGGATTTATTGTAGGATTCGATAGCGATAAACCTTCTATTTTTCAGCGACAAATTGATTTTATCCAACATAGTGGAATTATTTCTGCAATGGTTGGCATGCTTAATGCCCCACCTAAAACTAAGTTATACAAACGCTTATTAAAAGAAAACCGGATCATCAGCAGTTTCTCTGGCAATAATACGGACATGGCCATGAATTTTATACCAAAGATGAGCTTCGATGACCTGAAACATGGATATCAGAATCTCATTAAGGGAATTTACTCCAGAAAGCCATATTATCTGCGGGTAAAAGGTTTTCTATCAAGGTATCCTAAAAGCATACATTTTAAAAAGCGTTTTGGATTATCTGATGTAAAAGCCCTTCTAAAGTCGATGTTGATCCTCGGTATTTTTAAAAAAGGGACGACGGTATTATTGGAAATTACTGCTTTGGACTCTGTTTAACCGACCTAAGGTTTTCAGCATGGCAGTAACTTATTCCATTTATGGATATCATTTCCGAAAAGTCTTTAAAATCAAATAAGTTCATATCTTAAATGGCTTTGTTCGCTATACAATTCGGTTTACTAGCCAACTATAGCATGAAGGATTGAACCTGAAGTCCCGCTCTGGCGGGATAAAGAGGAGTCGAATACATAACAAACGCAACTAAATTATTTTGTCTAAACGCTATATCTGATTTCATTAAAATTATAAGACTTGTGCTAATCTTTCTGAAATAGCTAATTGAATCGGGTAAAAAACACCACCTGCAAAACCAAATTCTAATCCTGATTGGTCATTCAGATAATATCTCATTATAGATTGTTGAAATATTTACAGGAATAAGCACCACCAGCTTTTCAATTAATGTTCAGATCTTTAAATAATCCAACCGATGTCTGGCTTTCAGTCGGATCAAGTATGATCTGATCAAAACATGATCCGTTTAAGAATTAAAATTTTGATGAATCTTCCCTGAGCTAGTGCAGTGTTAAAATGTACAGAATAATACAAGAAGAAAAAATTAAAACTTGTATTCAACTGAGCCATGTGTTATTTTCCATTTCCTGCAAAATAAAATGTAAACAATTCCACCAGGGTTTTAACAGATATTTTCTGGGAGTACATGTAACTGAAATCTTGAAGTATGAT
>CALOCZ010000025.1:0-138407 GCA_942491935.1 uncultured Cytophagales bacterium | reverse complement strand
GTGATTATTCCTGATTGTCTGCTGAACAAGTTTTGGCTCTATCAACTGTTCTAGCTATCCATTTTCCTGCGTCTTATAATTCTTCTTCTATGCTGCCGCCCAGCATTTTAGTTTCTAAATAGGGGTTTCCTAGGATTTCCTTGTTTTCTGTGATCCAGTAAGCCTTTCTCCCTCAAATGCTATGGGACAAAAAGGAAGACAGCTTCCCATTTCGCCTGGATAACCAAAATCTCTTTACTGCACAGTAAACTATCTCTGAAATGTGGCCACAGGGAATGCCTTTCTTTCCTGTAGCCTCTTTATATGCCGCAGTTCACTCAGTTCTTTGCATATGAAGGAAGTTGGTTCTAAGCCCTTTGCCTTCATCGAAAGTGGTTATGTCCATCTAGCTTGGCTCTATCTCTTTTGCCATAACCTCAGCAGCTTTATCGGTACTGGCTGCATCATCGTTTACAAAGGCATTTTCATTGCCATGTAAGTGTTTACTACTTCAAATCTACACTTTGTTCATGGCTTGGCTCAGGCATATAGGGATTTTCAAATAATGGCAATGTCCTGATGGGCAAATTTATTTTTGAGTTGATTGATGCTGTTGGTGCATACTACCTTCATTATCCTTACCAATCTCATGTTCCTTGATTGTGGCTGCTGCCTTGCTGCTCTATTGCCATTGTTGCAGGTACTAAGTACAGAATAAACCTAAAAGCTAATTCCTGTAAAAATCAATGCTGTTGCTTTCATGATGTTTTTGTTTTAAGTTTTGAAATAGAAATCGGCTCTGTTTCCTGTAAAAGTGATTGAATACTACACAGGCGGTAAGATCGCCTGTTACATTTGCTGCTGTTCTGAATATGCCTAAAAGTCTTTCTACTTGATAATTGATAATGCTCTCTGGCAGGTGCATCCTCACACTGCCTAAAATAGAAGTGTATAACTATGAACTACCTGGAATAGCAGGTGTTCCGATGGATGCGGGCTACGATGGTAATTACTACTACGATAATACTACTGGCTCATTTCAGTCCGTAAAACCTGAGCAATGAAATGCCGGTGATGGTTTGATATAAAGCAGTGCCATCCATATTTACAGTTGCCTCGATTGGGATAATGAAATTTCTTGCTGACAGACTTGCCAACATGAAGCTCTTCCTCTGCTGCTTTGTGACAGTGGCATGACTGCCGCAGAACCGGTGGTGAAAATGCAAGTAATTGCATCCTTATTTTCAGCCAAAAAGTGTCACTCTTTCCAATCATACCATGTAAGTAAAAGATAAAAAACTACCAGCAAAAACAAATCCTGCAAGAACTATCAAAAAATATACAATCACAGATTCGCTAACGAATCATTCAACATCAGATGTAAGTTAAAGCATAAGCCCAAAAACTGCAACAGGAACTAACAGCATTGCCTACTTAACAATGCCTATACAAATTTCTGTCTGCACTTAGAGAAGTTTCTTTATAGGACGCTTTCTCAACTGATTCGTTCGCACCAGGCGTTATCAGGATTTGCATGGTTGATGCTGAAATCGATTCCAGAATCTCTCTGATTCCTTCTTGGCGTGCTTCCTTTATAAGGTTTTCTATGTCTTCTATTGGTGCTATACTGCATCAAATCTATCATAAAATCTGTGTAAAATATTTGTAGCTGTGTTGGCCTCGAATATTGGCATGATTCATAATGCCTCCAGCTCAAATCCTTTATGTAATCTAACTTTTGCGTTATTCCATTAAGATCACCTAATCCATCCTTGTATTGAATCATAACGCATGGGTGTATAATTGATAAAAGCCGAAAATAAAATGGATTTTAGGATTTTCTTTGGCGGAATATATTGGGTGTTGAGAAAATAAAAAAGAATTTGAAATATAAATAATTTCCGTTCATGTTAAAATTAAAAATGGCATAAATCAATTTGAAGCAGTGTATTCGAAAAACTAAGCTATATCCTAATCTTTTAAAGGCATAAAACATTGGAGAATCTATATGGATTTCATTTTCGTTTCTTCTTCAGTTCATCTACAAGATCTGAAACGGCTGTCCACATCGTATACAGTCATAGATTGAATAGCATGGCACAGGCATTTATGATTCCTTCATCAAAAATGGTACAATTGATTTTAACGAAAGGTTTGTGCAGTCTTTGGCAAAATACATGGCCAGTTGTCTGGCTATGACTACTTCTTTTCCTGGTTTTGTCTTCAGGCTGGTCTGTTTTGAGATGTTACTCCGAAACGGTTTTCTGTATAATCAATACTTACTTCAGTATCTATATCATGAATGTTGTCTTCAAGGTCTGCCAGTCAGCTCCAGATCAATATCTTTTTTCAAGTGAGCCATGGGCGATAAGGGAAATCAAAATACTCCAGTTCGCCATTGGTGTCAATGCCGTACGTGATATTCACGACTTTTCCGGAATATTTATTCTATCAGATTGCATTTTTTTATGATAAATGGCAATCTCTTGTTTCAAAAGTTGGTTGCCATATCAGCGGTCAACTCTATTTAAATCCTGAAAGAAGTCTTTCCATACTTTTAAATTCTTCAGGCAATTGTTGGCCATGATGATTCGTTTCTCGATTGATGAAGATGGTTAAAAACATGAAAAAGATCTCTTGTGTCTTTCTCCGAATGCTAGAAATTGCATATCACCCAGAATAAGAACATTTCATCTATTGTAGAAATTTGAATTGATCTTGTTTATCTTAACTGATTCAATAAACTGTTGAGTGAATTTTCCGCAGGCACAGCGCGACTCCCTTATCAGATAAGGCGCTGGAGTATTCTCATCATCGCCTGAGCCAGATGCGCTTCCCTGCGCCCACCTCCTCCATAAACTATTGTGTTGAACAATGAGGTAATTCCTTGTCTCTGCGCTACGGCAAAATCAAGGAGCACAATCGGTTACAATCACCTTCTATAAAGGTCTCAAATGTATAATTTGAATTTAAATTGAAATCATAGCAAAGAGATCTTCAATATTCTTATTAGGAAATTGCCGATCCTTCTTTATGTTCTTCCTTTCAGGCCTTTGTAGGCAGGTTAATTGTATAGGTTCTGATTTACTGCTCCTGTATCTATAACGAGGAATATTCCAGCTTGCTCTCTGCGCCCAGTTGATCCACAATAGTATCACGTAAAACATGGACATAATGTTCCTCTCAACTACTCAAAAAACTGGCTGGCACTCGGATAGTCAAAAGGCGTTCTTTACTTTGCTACTTCAGATCGGAACAATAGGTTCAAACTAGTGTATTAAACGCCTGTTCTTTCATATCTCTTCGACTGTAAGACAGTTATCCCATATTTTTTGATGATTCAGCACGTATATTCTCTTTATAATCAAATTAAACTCCTTGCAAATTATTGGGAAAAGGCCACAAATTTCATAAAAAAATCAAGAAAGTTACAACTTGAATATGAAATCTGATTCTTTTCAAAGTATAATTTCAATAAAAATTCTAATTTGCAATACACATGATAAGTAAAAAAAATGATATATTGTATCTAAATCTTTGATACGTAGTCAGCCTGCTTGATCGTCTTCTAAAAGTAGCTTTGCAAGTATTTTATTTTCACTTACAGCAACTAAATCGATTGCAAAGCAGTTATCTAAATGTTGCTGCTGTTTTTTTTATTTATAATATTCCTTAAAAATGTACCGCTTATGAGTAATGCTATGAAGGCAATTTTTCAGAATTCCTCCTACTCCTAAAGAAAAATGGATAGTACAAAGTTATTGATTTGAAAAGGGTTGATTTCGTCAGAAATCGTTTGAAAAATACTCGAAGGACTGAATATTGATCCCTTTTATACTCTGGAAAACTCTGATCACCTGAATTATCTTAAAAGCTTTCAAAATCTGAATTAAACCTGTGATAATCCAGGCAGGACTCCAGATCCTGGCAAGCTTTATGAAAAGATCCTGTTAATCAAGAAAGAGCCATAACAAAGAGGCCCAGAGAGCATTTCATATGGGTCAGCCCATAACTTACTAAAGAAAGCCATTCCTGATCTGGACTAATTATTGAAATAATATTCATCCAATATAAATCCAATAAAGTTCACAATTCCAGTGTAAATGCAAAGCCTTTTCTTGAAAGCTATCTTCTACCTATTGATAAAATGAAGTTATTGAAAGAAATCACATCATGGGGATTAAATTTTGATCTGGCCAAGTTAATGGTACTTCAGGAATTCGATATAAAGGGGATAGAAGAACTAAGAGAATGCCTAATCCTCACTAAATCTATCAATGATTTTAAACCACGAATATCCATGGAGTCTATTTTCAGAATTCAGAGCCAATTCTACACAGGAAATAGCTCTGGTTCTGAAGTGGAATACAGAAAGGTTCAGTAGTCAGTGGCCTCTAGATGACATATTATCGGGTTTTGAATTTTCACTAGCAGTTGGCACAAACTATTTTATGGAAATTGCAAAAATCCGGGCCTTCAGAATATTGTTTTATCATATTCTGAAACTATATAGTGCATCTGATTTGAAATCTGGGCAATATAAAGACCATTGTAATCAGCTCACCTAAAGCCACTTATGATCTATGTAAATATGCTCTGCAATACTACGGAAGCCATGTCTGCTACATTAGGTGGATGCAATAAGTACCTCAATCTCACTTTGATGAGTGTCTTCAGTGTCTAACAGATTTCTCAAAACGGGCATTCCAAAATATTTCAAATTTATTGAAGGAAGAATCTTATTTCGATAAGGTCAGATCCTGCGGCTGGTTCTTGCACGAGGAGCTTATGATGCTGGTGGAAAGTGGATTGGCTATATTCAAAGAAATAGAAAATGAAGGTGAGATTTGCTTCAGCCTTTGAGAAGGACCATTAAAAATATGATGGAGGCTTCCAGAGATAGCACATGATCTCACATCAAAAGGATGTGAAGTATATATTGGCACGAACCAGTATCCCAATACAAATGAAACGATCGACCCATCTGAATTAAAAAATAAAAAAATCTAATATTGAAGGAGGCCAAACTTCTACTAGATCAAGCTTGAGCAATCTGAAAAACTCAAATGATCACTTGATCAGTATATCAAGAAAACAGAGAAGATAAACGCCGATCGTATTTCTTTATCTTTGATTTGGCAATAACAAAGTTATGCAAGGCAAGGGCAAATCTCTACTGTGATTTTGATGCGGCTAGTTTAAAGCATAGAAAGCAGTCCATCAATGACGGCTTAAAGCCGTTAATAAAGCTATTGAGAGCGAAGCGGACATTGTTGTTATGTGCGGAGCGGATGAAGATTATCTTGAGAATGGTATTGAATATGCCAGAGCTTTCAGTGCCAATAGTGACAAGATTCTGGTTATTGCCGGAAATCCGGAAGAAAATCGTGAGGGACTTAGAAAGGTGGGTGTTTTCCAGTTCATTAATCTGCGGACTAACCTGACTGAATCACTGCTCCAATTCCAAGCCCAGTTAAATATTCTAAATGCTTAATCCTTATAGATATGAGACCTGAATTTTCAAAATTATCAATTGATATGATGCGAAAATATCTACAGGAAAAGCTGAAATTAAAAATAATTCATAAGGATTGGCCGACTTGTAGAAAAAAATAAACGTGAAGCTATTTTTGCGGCTGAAGATATCAAAGATGAACATCTTTATTATGCTAGTTGGTATTCCTCCATTTTTAAGAGGCCCTTATTCAATGATGTACGTAATGAGCTGCTGACTGTATGCAATATGCAGGATTTTCAACAGCTGAAGAATCCAATGCTTTTTACAGACGAAATTTGGCAGCTGGGCAAAAAGGATTGTCTATTGCCTTTGATCTTGCAACACATAGAGGCTATGATTCTGATCATCCCAGAGTTGTTGGTGATGTAGGGAAAGCTGGTGTTGCTATAGATTCTGTCTTGGATATGTTAGAACTCTTTCATGATATACCTCTTGATCAGATGTCTGTTTCCATGACAATGAATGGGGCCGTTATTCCGGTAATGGCATTTTATATTGTGGCTGCGGAAGAACAAGGCGTTCCGACTGATAAATTGGCTGGAACTATTCAGAATGATATTCTTAAGGAGTTTATGGTTAGGAATACCTACATTTATCCTCCTCGACCGTCCATAAAGATCATTGCCGATATTTTTGAATACACGTCAAAGAATATGCCTAAATTCAACTCAATCAGTATCAGCGGATACCATATGCAGGAAGCGGGTGCTACTGCTGATATTGAATTGGCATATACTCTGGCGGATGGGCTGGAATACATCCGTACTGGTATTGCGGCGGGAATTGATGTAGATAAATTCGCACCCAGATTATCTTTTTTCTGGGCAGTAGGAATGAACCATTTTATGGAGATCGCAAAAATGCGGGCTGGTAGATTACTTTGGGCAAAAATTGTAAACAAGTTTAATCCGAAAAATCCAAAATCCATGTCGCTCCGTACCCACAGCCAGACTTCAGGTTGGAGTTTGACAGAACAGGATCCTTTCAATAATGTAGCAAGGACATGTATAGAAGCTATGGCAGCCGCCCTTGGGCATACCCAATCATTACATACCAATGCACTTGACGAAGCCATTGCCCTACCCACAGATTTCTCTGCCAGGATTGCTCGAAATACGCAATTATACCTGCAGGAAGAAACCAATATTTGCCGGTCCGTTGATCCATGGGCTGGATCCTACTATGTGGAATACCTGACTCAGGAACTGGCAAAAAAGGCATGGGAGCATATAGAAGAAATCGAAGAACTTGGAGGTATGGCCAAAGCAATAGAAACCGGGATACCAAAAATGAGGATCGAGGAAGCAGCAGCCAGGAAACAGGCCAGAATCGATTCAGGTAAAGACAGTATTATCGGAGTAAATACATACCAGACCGAGGATAATATTGATTTAGAATTACTTGAAGTCGATAATACTTCTGTAAGACAGGCACAATTGGAAAGGCTTGATAAACTTAAGAGAGAAAGAAATAGTCAGGATGTGGGAGCTGCATTGGAAGCTATTACAAAATGTGCAGAGAGTGGCGAAGGGAATTTACTTGAACTTGCTGTTGATGCGGCAAGAAAAAGAGCGACATTGGG
Organism: uncultured Cytophagales bacterium; assembly: GCA_942491935.1. Classification (GTDB taxonomy): domain Bacteria; phylum Bacteroidota; class Bacteroidia; order Cytophagales; family Cyclobacteriaceae; genus JAGTVG01. Next base: position 131,328 of record CALOCZ010000025.1, on the reverse strand, counting down.
AGAAATTTCCATAGCCATGGAAAAAGTTTTTGGCAGACATAAGGCGACTATCAGGTCAATCTCAGGGATATATTCTTCTGAGGCATTTGATGATACAGATTTTAATGAAGCAAAAGAACTTACAGATAAGTTTGCCAGACTGGAAGGCCGCAGACCCAGGATTATGGTCGCGAAGATGGGCCAGGACGGGCATGATAGGGGAGCAAAGGTAATCTCCACTTCATTTGCTGACCTTGGATTTGACGTGGACGTAGGGCCTCTTTTTCAGACACCCGCAGAAGTCGCACGACAGGCTGCTGAGAACGACGTAGATATTGTTGGCGCATCCAGCCTGGCTGCAGGGCATAAAACTCTGGTACCTCAGCTCTTAGAAGAATTAAAGAAGATCAACCGGGATGATATCATGGTAGTAGCCGGAGGCGTTATCCCACCAAAGGATTATGATTATCTGTATGAGAGAGGGGTTGGCGCAGTTTTCGGACCCGGTACTGTGATCTCTGAGGCTGCTAAGAAAATTCTGAAAAAATTGCTCGAAGAGGATCCTCAAAGAGTATAAAGGCATGATGGATTTAATCTAGTTAATATGCAGACGCCTGAATAGATACCTGACATCTATAATGGCACATCAAAAGTTGACGTGAGTTTGAAAACAAAGTGGATATAAAATAATATTAGTAAACAATATAACGATTATATAGAAATTTGATATAAATCCCGCGAATCTATGTTCATTCTGTTAACTTTCTTTAGGGCAAGACATTTTTCTAAAATAGGACGACCTTATCTTTGTTGATGCAGTGTATACCAGGGCTTGATACTAAATGTTGTTACTGGCCAGCAAGTAAATAATTATTGAAGATACTATAATTCCTAAAATCGTGGTGATGTTATGTGTTCTTAAAAACTGGTTGTTATAACCCCTGTCAAAACTGAGTAAAAATCCTGATCCTACTAATCCAACTATAAGGATTCCCAAAGAAATAGCAAGTATCAGAATCGCTGTGGTAATGGTTTCGGTCTGTAACAGACTCCATATTACCAATGAAGTAAATATTACCGTTCCCAATCCTATCAATATATGGATTATCAATACAAATGGATTTAAAGGTTTCCCTGTATGGCTCAACCAAATGCCGGAGGCTATGGCCAAAAAGTACAGGACTTCAGCAGTGACAATCTGTAACACCAAACTCATTTCTATAAAATTTTCTAAGATCTTAAAAATCAGCCCTAATTAACACATAATTCTAAAACATTCCAGAATATCATAGTTTATTTTTTTATAAGAATAATTCTGGGATACCAAGTTGAATATTCAATTTTAAAGATATCTCAGGACTGTACTTATATGATAAAATGGAGTTTCTTATACAACACCCATTAACATATTAAATTCTGTCATAAAAGCTTAAAACTATCTTTCAATTATATTAAAACTCTATCAAGACAACATAGGGGAAATTGAATTGATTTTCCTTAATTTTGATACTTTATGAAATACGTTCGAAGGAAAAGACTTGCACCAAAGGCATATGTTGATGGCATCCTGAAAGGAGACAGGATCCTATTAAGCAAAGCCATCACACTTATTGAAAGTGCGCTCCCTGAAGATAATGAGCTCGCTGAAGAAGTGCTTTCAACCATCATTCCTTACACGGGTAATTCATTGCGCATTGGAATAACAGGCGTTCCCGGAGTGGGGAAAAGTACTTTTATCGAATCCTTCGGGAAACACGTAACCTCAATGGATAAAAAGTTAGCAGTTCTTACTATTGATCCCAGCAGTCAGAGATCAAAAGGTGCCATCCTGGGAGACAAGACCAGAATGGAATCCTTAGCAACCGATCCTAAAGCATATATTCGACCTTCTGCTTCCGGGTCTGCATTAGGCGGTGTTGCCCAGAAAACCCGTGAGACTATGCTTTTATGTGAGGCAGCAGGATTTGAGGTAATATTTATAGAAACTGTAGGTGTTGGCCAATCTGAAACTTCGGTTCACGGAATGGTTGATTTTTTCCTTTTGCTGATGCTTGCCGGAGCTGGAGATGAACTGCAGGGTATTAAAAAAGGGATTATGGAGATGGCTGATTCCATAGTAATTACAAAAGCCGATGGCGAAAATATTAGAAAAGCTGAAAGAGCCCGAATAGAATATCAAAATGCATTCCACCTGTTTCCACCCAGCAAGATCGGATGGTACCCAAAAGTGATGTTGAGTTCTGCATTAGAAGAAACCGGCATCCAGGAAACATGGCAATTGATAGAAGACTATTTCAAACATATTAAGGAAATAGGATTCTTTGATGTAAAAAGAAAAGAACAGAATGTAGCCTGGATGCACCACCTTATAAAAGATACACTGACCAACCGTTTTTTTAATAATGTGGTTGTTAAGGAGAACTTGAAAAGTGAAGAAGCTAAGGTTGCGCTTGGCATTATACCTTCAATAAAAGCTGCCAGAAACTTATTGGCCGCTTATGATTCTGATATGTCCAGGACAGAAAATTAAGCCAAAAATTCCTTCCTTACTAAATTAAATCAGCTAAAATACTGACAAACTGTCACTAATACATCTAAATATCCTCTTGGCACAAGGATTGATGATCTTTATCTGAAAAAAAATCTGAACATAAAAATTAAACTATAATATAATGGGTAAAATAATTGGTATAGACTTAGGAACTACGAACTCTTGCGTTGCCGTTATGGAAGGGAATGAGCCAGTTGTTATTCCGAATAGTGAAGGAAGAAGGACAACTCCATCAATTGTGGCATTTCTTGATGATGGTAAGGGAGAGCGAAAGGTTGGTGATCCTGCAAAACGCCAGGCAATTACCAATCCGCAAAATACCATTTCTTCTGTAAAGAGGTTTATGGGCAAAAAATTCAGTGAGGTAGCAGAAGAAAGGAAAAATGTTTCCTATAACTTAGAAAAAGGAAATAATGACACTGTCAGAATGAGAATTGGTGACAGGTTATATACACCGCAGGAAATATCTGCTATGGTTCTGCAGAAAATGAAAAGTACAGCAGAAGATTACCTTGGCACTTCAATAACTGAGGCCGTAATTACTGTTCCTGCTTATTTCAATGATGCAGAAAGACAAGCTACTAAAGAAGCCGGACAAATAGCAGGGCTGGATGTAAAAAGAATTATCAACGAACCTACCGCAGCATCTCTGGCCTATGGACTTGAGAAGAAAAATAAGGATATGAAAATTGCGGTATTCGACCTGGGTGGTGGAACATTTGATGTATCTGTTTTGGAACTTGGAGATGGCGTGTTTGAAGTTAAATCTACCAATGGCGATGTTCATCTTGGTGGTGATGATTTTGATTCAGCTGTGATTGACTGGTTGGCGGATGAATTTAAGAAAGATGAAAATATTGATCTGAGGAAAGATCCTATGGCATTACAGCGCTTGAAGGAAGCAGCGGAAAAAGCTAAAATCGAACTTTCAAGCTCAACAAGCACAGAAATCAACCTGCCGTATATCATGCCGGTTGATGGAATCCCAAAACACCTGGTCAGAACCCTGTCAAGATCTAAATTTGAACAGTTGACTGATCGCCTGGTGCAAAGAACTGTGGGACCATGTGAACAGGCAGTTAAGGATTCGGGATTTTCAGTAGATGAGATTGATGAGATCATCCTGGTTGGAGGATCTACAAGGATCCCAAAAATTCAGGAAACTGTTGAATCATTTTTCGGAAAGAAACCTTCTAAAGGTGTCAATCCTGATGAGGTGGTTGCAGTAGGTGCCGCCATTCAGGGAGGTGTTCTTACCGGTGAGGTGAAGGACGTGCTCTTGCTTGATGTAACGCCTTTATCACTTGGTATCGAAACTCTAGGTGGTGTTACGACGAAACTTATTGAATCAAATACCACCATACCAACTAAAAAATCAGAGGTATTCTCTACCGCTGCTGATAGCCAGCCATCTGTAGAAATACATGTTCTTCAAGGCGAGAGGTCAATGGCCAAGGACAACAGGACAATAGGAAGATTCCACCTTGATGGTATCCCACCGGCTCCAAGAGGTGTTCCTCAAATCGAAGTAACTTTCGATATCGACGCGAACGGGATACTTCACGTTTCTGCTAAAGACAAAGGAACAGGTAAAGAACAGAAGATCAGGATTGAAGCTTCTTCAGGACTTACAGATGATGAAATCGAAAAAATGAAGAATGAGGCTAAAGCCAATGCCGAAACTGATAAAGAAGAACGAGAGAAAATAGATAAGTTCAATGCGGCAGATTCGCTTATCTTCCAGACTGAAAAACAGATGAAAGAATATGGCGATAAAATTTCAGAAGGCAACAAGACTGCAATCAATGGTGCACTTGATAAACTTAAGGAAGCCCACAAATCGCAGGACGTCCAAGCAATTGATAAGGCCATGGAAGAAATGAATACTGCCTGGCAAAATGCTTCTCAGGAAATGTATGCTGCCTCTGGCGCTGGAAATGCAGGCCAGACCGGTGGTTCTCAGCCTGGTGCTGAAGCACCTCCTTCAGAAGGTAGCGACGACGGTGGCGTTTCTGATGTTGAATATGAAGAAGTAGACGACAAGAAAAAATAATATAACACATTAATTCGCTAAAAAATCCCGCTTGTTTACAGGTGGGATTTATTTTTTATATAGATAGTAAAACAGATCCAACGACTCCTCAGGATTATTCGTAACCAGATAATCTTCATAGGAAATAGAGGCAACCAGTTCATTGGCCCCTTTCTTAAGTGTATTCCTGTTCATCCGGTTCAATATTTCGTAAGGTAATTTCAATAAGAATGAAGGTAATCGATGTTGCAGGTCCAATATATCATATCTCATAATCCTTTCTACAGACCTTCGGTTGTCTTCATGATACTCCATCACCTTAGAGTTACCCGCTATGCCTTTAGTAATAACTTTATTAAAGATGCCTTTGCAAAGATCCTCTAATTCCATTGCCGTATATTCACGAATATGCCATGGATTCCGGGAAAGGGACATTTTAATATTTGGTGTGCTTATAATAGCTATTCCACCTGGCTTCAATAAGCGGTAGATCTCTTCAAGGAACAAACGGTCACTTCTGATGTGTTCTATAACCTGAAAGGAAATAATAAAATCAAACACTCCCGATTCTAGTATTTCAACCGGAGGGAAAAATGATTGCATAAACTGAGCTTGTGGAAATTTTGCACCAAGGTTCTGAATCACCTCATCAATTTTATCCAATCCAAGGAAAGCATCTACCTTTGGTAAAATCTCTTCGATTCCTCTGCCTTCGCCACATCCTAATTCCAGAACATTTCCCCTGATTTCGTCTTTTACAACTGTGTAGGGTTTGAGCAGTCTCTGATGTATTGGATTGTCAGATGGTATACTATCTGATGTTATTTCTGTTTTAAATACGGACATGGCAAAGTTTTTGCAAAAAAAAGGATAGAAAGAGTAAATTGAAAATTAAACTTGAGATATTTACATGGAGTACGCCCCAAAAAGCAATATAATAATGAAAATAAATGATCTTCGGTTCATTTGGCTTGCGTTTTTTATTTTTACCCTGAGCAGTCTGCAGGCGTTTTCACAATCAAATTATACGAAGAAGTCGGTTGCATGGAAATACGATCTGGATAGTGAGTATATTCTCAATTACAGAATTGCTAAAGATGATACTTTATACCACATTTATTTTACCCTCAATATCCCGGAAGGTATTGATTTTGAAGAGAACATTGGCCTGGATTATGAAATAAAATCTTCACTGGATGCAGAGGAAATATTATTAAGTCGAACATTAAATTACCCGGTACATGGAATTGGGAGAGATTCTGAATCAACATATTTCCATATCCGTATCCCGGATGCCAATAACTATAATGTTTTATTTTTAAATGTCCGGAACAAGGTTTCAGGGAAAGAATATGCCTATGATATACAGTTTATATCTAAAATAAAGTTTCCTTCCCCAGATTTCATGATATATAACAATTCCAGTTTGCTGCCTGTTTGTGCAGAATATATAACTGTTCCGGAAACTATACGGATACAAGATTTTAAAGATGATGAGCAGGAGTTCTTTGTATATTATTATAAAACTGATTTTGAAGTAGCTGATCCTCCTATGTACAGGTTAAAGAAAACTGTTAGTAAATCAATGGAGATTTCAACTTTAACTAAAGTTAGGAACAATGAACCTTTTTCTCTGAAGGAAGAAGGTTTATACTTTATACAATCAGACACTGCATCCTTGTCAGGTATAGGAATCCGTGTGGTAAGCAACTATTATCCAAAAATGACCTCAATTAAAGAACTTAGTGAACCATTGATATATCTAAGCACAAAAGATGAAATTGATGAATTGGTCAATGCGGAAGATGTCAGGTCGGCCTTTGAGGGTTTCTGGCTGGATCTTGCTAAATCTGAATCTGTGGCCAAGATGATCATTAAAAGATATTATGACCGAATTGAAGAGGCAAACGTACGCTTTACAAACTACAAGGAAGGATGGAAGACGGATATGGGGATGATATTTATAATTGTAGGACCTCCGGATGAGGTATATGTATCAGAAGAAAAAGAATCATGGTATTATAAAAATCCAGGCAAAAATCAAATTGTAGTATTTAATTTCCTGAAAATCAGGAATATATTTTCAGACAAACATTACACCTTGATCCGGGACAATCAGTATAAATCTTACTGGTATAAAAGTATCGACAGGTGGAGAAAAGGAGTTAATTAGATTTCTTAATTGATGAAAGCTGATCGAGAATATGTATTTGGTATCCACTCTGTTCATGAAGCCGTTGAATCCGGCTCAGAAATAGACAGGATCCTGGTAAGAAAAGATTATTCCAATAGTCAGATCAAGGATATCCTTAATAATGGATATAGGTTGAATATTCCCATTCAGAAGGTTCCGAAAGAAAAACTGAATGCCATTACAGGCAAAAATCACCAGGGTATAATTGCATTTCTATCAGCTATAAAATATTCCTCTCTCGATAATGTAATTACTGATGCATATAGCCAGGGGACTGATCCATTGCTGTTGATTCTCGACCATATAACGGATGTTCATAACCTTGGGGCTATAGCCAGAACCTCCGAAGGATTAGGGTTCAATGCGATCATAATACCCTCGAAGGGGAGTGCCAGGTTGAATAATGAAGCGGTTAAGATATCAGCAGGTGCTTTAATGCATATACCTGTCTGCCGGGTAAAAAGCTTATTAAGCACAATTGATTACTTGAAGAACAATGGCATTCGTATTATAGCCTGCACAGAAAAAGCCAACGAATCAATTTATACTACCAACATGAATGGACCGGCATGCCTGGTACTAGGTTCAGAATTTGATGGGATAAGCCCCGAAATCCTTAAAAAATCAGATGTTAAGGTAAATATACCTATGCATGGAAAAGTAAGTTCCTTCAACGTATCGGTCAGTATGGCTATTGCCGGATCTGAATTGGTAAGACAACGAAGGAATTAAATATAATCTTCTCCTTTTTTTGATTTTACATCTTTGATGATCCCACGCATTTCACTTTCAATGTCTTTTTTACAGATTAAAAGAACATCACCCGTATCAGCTATAAGATAATCCTGCAGTCCCTGTACGACAATAAGCTTTTTTTCGTCTCCCAGAAATATGCTGTTATGTGTATCATATAGCAATACGTTAGCTTCGATTACATTATTATTCCCATCTTTATCCTTAATATCATGCAATGATCCCCAGGAACCAAGATCAGACCATCCAAAATCTCCTAATATTACATAAACATTATCAGCTTTTTCCATAACACCATAATCGATCGATATGATCTTAAAATGAGAATAAGCACGTTGAATGGCTTTTTTCTCTTTAGAGGTGTAATAAGAATCAAATATGGATTCGAACGATTCTGATATCTCGGGCAGAAAATTCTGAAAGGCTTTGTTTATAGAAGACACATTCCAGATAAATATTCCTGCATTCCAGACAAACTCACCACTCTCTATGAACTTCTTGGCCAGATCGATCTGGGGTTTTTCAGTAAAAGTTTTAACTTTTTTGAAATCGCTCCTATTATCGATATGATATTGAATATAACCATAACCTGTTTCGGGTCGGTTTGGCTGAATACCAAGTGTTATTAAAATATCATTTTCAAAGGCATATTTCAGGCTCTTATTTATGGCTTCTATAAAGATTTTTTCTTTTAGAATAGCATGATCCGAGGGAGTTACAACCATAGTTGCTTTGGGATCTTTTTTTGCAATCTTAAAGCTGGCATAAGCAATGCATGGGGCTGTGTTTTTCCGGGCCGGTTCAAGGAGTATTTGATCGTCCGTCATGTCCGGCAACTGATCTTTTACAAGCTTATAGTAATCCTGGGACGTAACAATATATATATTTTCAGCAGGGCATACATTAAGGAATCGCTGGTAAGTAAGTTGAAGAAGCGAAGATCCGGTTCCCAAAACATCAAGAAATTGCTTAGGATGATCATTGCGGCTGTATGGCCAGAAACGGGAACCAACACCCCCCGCCATAATTACCACATAATAATGTTTGTTCATTTGATTTATTTTAAGGAATGGAGTTCTTGATTGACATTATTTCTTTTTCCAATATAACAAAGATATTATTTATGACCTAATAATATTATTTTTGTAAAAGTTTCTGCCAGTCCGTAGTCAATTTCCCTAACTTCATACTATTAATTTAATATTAACATGATTAAATTTATAAATGGTATATTAACACTTCATTGTACTACGGTCTGATCAATTAGAAAATAAGTAGGCGAATTGGAAAAGTTAAGAAGGACATTAAAAGAAGTATTTGGATTCGATCAATTCAGGGGAAACCAGGAAGCGATAATTAAAAACGTAATGGATGGCAATAATAGTTTTGTGATCATGCCAACCGGTGCCGGAAAATCTCTTTGCTATCAGCTTCCAGCGATCATACTTGAAGGATCGGCTATAGTAATAAGCCCGCTTATCGCTTTGATGAAGAACCAGGTTGATCAGATGAATGCTTTTGGTATAAACGCCAGGTTTCTGAATTCTACATTAACCAGGACAGAGATCAATGTGGTAAAACGGGAAACCCTGAGTGGTGAACTGAAATTATTATATGTTGCCCCTGAATCTTTGACTAAACAGGAAAATATTGATTTCTTAAAAAAATCTAATGTTTCATTTGCGGCAATTGATGAAGCACATTGTATATCAGAATGGGGCCACGATTTCAGACCGGAATATCGAAAAATCAGATCGATACTTAATGAAATCGGCAACGTTCCATTGATAGCATTAACCGCTACAGCCACCCCAAAAGTCCAGTTGGATATCAAAAAAAACCTTCTTATTGAAGAATCGACCATATTTAAATCTTCCTTTAACCGCCCCAACCTGTATTATGAAGTCCGACCAAAAAAACAGGTTAAGAAGCAACTGATTAAATATATAAAAGAGCATAAGGGTAAATCCGGAATCATATATTGCCTCAGCAGGAAAAAAGTGGAAGAAATTGCAGATTTTCTTAAAGTAAACGATATAAAAGCAGCGCCTTACCATGCTGGATTAGATGCTGATATCCGCAGACAAAATCAGGATGATTTTCTGAACGAGGAAGTTGACGTCATTGTGGCTACTATTGCTTTCGGAATGGGGATTGATAAGCCTGATGTGCGGTTTGTTATTCACTACGATACACCTAAATCTCTGGAAGGGTATTACCAGGAAACGGGCAGGTCTGGCAGAGATGGCCTTGAAGGGAACTGCATCATGTTTTATAATTACAAGGACATTCTCAAACTTGAGAAATTCAATAAAGATAAACCGGTTACTGAAAGAGAGAATGCACGTGTATTACTGGATGAAATGGCAGCTTATGCAGAATCTTCCGAGTGCAGGAGAAGGCAGCTGCTCCATTATTTTGGAGAGGAGTATGATACAAAGGAATGTGGAGTATCTATGTGGTGTGATTCCTGCCGTTATCCGATAGAGAAATTTGAAGGAAAGGAACTTGCAATTTTTGCAATAAAAGCTGCTCTGCAAACTAAAGAAAGGTTTGGTATAACTCATCTTTCACATGTTTTGCGGGGTAAGGATGATCAGTACGTTTTAAGCTATAAACATAATTTACTAGAGGTTTTTGGCAGTGGCAAAGACTATGATGATGATTTCTGGCAGAACGTAATCCGAACCATTACTCTTAATGGATACCTGCAAAAAGATATAGAAAATATTGGGACCCTGAAAGTCACTCAGAAAGGAAAAGATTTTCTGGATAATCCAGTATCTGTCATGATATCTAAAAAACATGACTTCACTGTAGATGACGAAGAGGAGGAACCAACATCACAACCCGCCGCCGGTGGTGGGATTGCATACGACGAGGCCTTATATCATATTTTGAAAGGAGTAAGGAAAAAGGTAGCTAAGGAAAGAGGTTTACCTCCTTATGTGATTTTCCAGGATCCTTCACTCGAAGAAATGGCAACCACCTATCCTACCTCAAAAGAAGAACTGGGAAATGTTAACGGAGTGGGAAGAGGAAAAGTTGATAAATTTGCCTTGCCTTTTGTAAACGCCATTAAAAAATATGTAGAAGAGAATGAAATAACCACCGCTGCGGATGTTGTTGTTAAAAGTGCCGGGAATAAATCAAAGGTTAAAATATTTATTATCCAGCAGATTGACAGGAAAATTGAACTGGATGAAATAGCGGAATCGAAAGGTTTGTCGTTCGAGGAATTACTTGACGAAATGGAACAGATATGTTATTCCGGGACCAAGTTAAACATAGACTATTGCATTGATCAATACATCGATGAAGAACGAAGGGAAGAGATCTTTGATTATTTTTTGAGTGCAGAGAATGATAGCCTCACCGATGCCATGGATGAATTTGGGGATATGGGTTATGAAGAGGAAGATCTGAGGTTAATGAGAATTAAATTTTTATCAGAATACGCCAATTAAGTTTTAAACCTATTTATTTATGAACATAGCAATTATAGGTTCCGGAGGAAGAGAACATACACTTGCATGGAAGATCAGCCAGAGTCCGCTTTGTGATCAATTGTACCTATTACCTGGAAATGCTGGCACCAGTATTTTTGCCCAGAACGTCGATATATCCACCTCGGATTTTAAGAAGGTTGGACAGTTTATAATGGATAAAAATATTGATCTAGTAGTTGTAGGGCCTGAAGCTCCATTAGTGGAAGGGATGAAGGATTATTTCAAATCTGATTCTGCCCTAAACCGGATTCAGTTTGTCGGACCTGACCAGCAGGGTGCGATGATGGAAGGCAGCAAGGATTTTGCCAAGAAATTCATGCAAAAATATAGGATACCTACAGCCGGATTTAAAACCTTCACTTCTGATACTCTGTCTGAAGCAAAAGCGTATATCCAATCAAAGGAGCCTCCTATTGTCTTGAAAGCAGATGGATTGGCCGCTGGTAAAGGTGTATTAATCTGCAAAACCAGAGAGGAGGCGATTTCTTCTATTGAAAGTATGCTGGTTGATAATATGTTTGGAAAGGCAAGTGAGAAAGTGGTTATTGAGGACTTCCTGGATGGCATAGAAGTCTCAGTGTTCTTGTTAACTGATGGAAGTGATTATGTGATTTTCCCTGAAGCAAAGGATTATAAACGTATCAGGGATAATGATCAGGGACCAAATACCGGAGGTATGGGTTCCGTTTCACCTGTGAATTTTGCGGATAAAGTGTTTATGGATAAGGTCGAGGAACGGATTATTAAGCCTACAGTCGAAGGCTTAAAAGAGGAGGGCATTGATTATAAAGGATTTATATTCCTGGGTTTAATTAACATTAAGGGCGATCCTTTTGTAATTGAATATAATGTTAGAATGGGGGATCCTGAATCACAGGTTGTTATTCCAAGAATTGAAAATGATTTTGTTAAACTTTTATCTGCTACAGCGCAGGGAACCCTCGCTACGGAAAAGGTGACATTCACCCAGGATACTGCTGTAACAGTAGTAATGGCTTCCGCTGGGTATCCGGGCAGCTATGAAAAAGGTAAGGTTATGTCTGGATTTGAAGCAGCCACAGAAGCATTGGTTTTCCACGCAGGCACTAAATTAAATGATGATGGAGAAATTGTCACTAATGGTGGAAGGGTTCTTGCTGTTACCGGGAAAGGCCCTAATCTCAGGGAAGCGATAGAGACAGCTTATAAAAATGTTAAAAAAATCACATGGGATGGCGCTCAATTCAGGAACGATATTGGCCAGGACCTTCTGAAACTGGAAAAGTGATTTTTTTTAAGTAAATTTCACCAGCTGAATAATAAATTGAAAAGTAAACTAGATTGGAATGTCGGGATGTACAACATGCATAGTGCCCTCTGAGCATAATAAAATACCAGGATGCAGGAATAACGGAGGGTGCTTAACAGACGGTTGTGATAAACTCAGTGTAACGGATTGGTTGTCAGACATGGAACTGCCGACGGGTGAACAATTTAATATTGTTGAGGTATGATTTAAATCAGGTCGTAAAGAGTTCTTTAAAAATGAAGAACTAGACCTGGCTACCGGAGATCCTGTAGTTGTTGATGTACCTAACGGACATCATATCGGATATGTATCTATGATGGGGGAACTGGTTAAATTCCAGATGAAGAAAAAGAAAATTGAAGATGATGAGAATATCAGGAATATATACCGGAAAGCTACTCCCAGGGACCTTGAAAAATTTGAGGAAGTACGTAACCGGGAATTAAAAACCCTTCAGCGTACCAGGGAGATCATCGAAGACAAAGGTCTTGAAATGAAATTAACGGATGTTGAATATCAGGCTGATAACACCAAAGCTACTTTTTATTATTCTGCAGATGAACGGGTTGATTTTCGTGAATTGATCAAATCACTTGCATCCGAATTTAAAATCAGGATTGAGATGAGACAGATCAGCTTGCGTCAAGAGGCTGGCCGGTTAGGGGGTATTGGTTCCTGTGGTAGAGAATTGTGTTGTTCAACCTGGTTAACAGATTTTAAAAGTGTTTCAACTACATCAGCCCGGTATCAGAACCTCTCTCTAAATCCAAGTAAATTATCAGGGCAATGCGGAAGACTGAAGTGCTGTCTGAATTATGAACTTGACACGTATATGGAGGCTCTAACAGACATCCCAGAAATAGAAGCCCCATTGATCACAGAAAAAGGAGAGGCCTTCCTGCAAAAAACAGATATCTTCAAAAAGATCATGTGGTTCGGCTATAAACATGAGAATACCTGGATACCAGTTGAAGCATCACGTGTAGCTGAGGTAATGGAACTCAACAAAAAAGGTAAAAAACCAGCAACATTACTGGAAAACGAAGAAGCAGATACTGAGGATACCACCATGGCCTTGAATTCTGACCTGGAGGAATTGGATCGAAAATTCAAGAAAAATATAAAACGTAAAAAACGCAAAAAGAAAAGATTTAAGCCTAGAAGAAATAACCCAAAAAATGAATAGGATAATTATCTTCTTGATATTCGTGGTTTTTATTACATTCGGTTGTAATAGAGGTAGAATTTTTGAAAAAAACATAAAATTCTCTGACAGGATCTGGAATAAGGATTCGGCAGCTGTATTCAATTTTGAGATCATGGATATAAATACCGATTACAGGTTCTATTTTAACCTTAGAAATACTATACAATATCCCTACCAGAACATATACCTTTCCTATTCTCTGGAAGATACACTTGGTAATGTATATGATTCCGATTTAACTAATATCAACCTCTTCAATAGTAAAACAGGCGAACCGTATGGAAGTGGTATGGGAGATATATTTGATCATCAGTACCTGGTTCTAGAAGATTACCAGTTTAATAATCCGGGATTGTACCAGTTCAGAATTAAACAATATATGCGTATGGATTCCCTTCCTGAAATCATGTCAGTGGGTCTACGGGTGGAGAGATCAATTAATAACTAAGCTATTCTTCCAGGTAATTACTGAACCTTACCAAGCGTTCTACGACCTCATCCTTATCCTGCCATATTTCGCGGCTGAACACACCCCTGAATTTCCAGTTCTTGGAAGAAAGAGTAAATGGATTATAAACATGCGTTTCTTTTGCTGATACGCTTTGATAATAAAGATCATCGTCTGTCAGGATAAGCCCATAGTATTGTTTGCTATCTTTTAAGGTCAGATCAGAAAACGGCAATTCTTCAGAGATGTCTAAACGAAAATTAGGATCTTCTTTTAATGCTTGTTTAATTTTGTTTTTCAGGTACCAATTTGCATTGGCATTAATGGCCGGCCTGATCTCAGGTTTATATTTTTTACTGGATACATCATATGCATATTCAAGATATTTCCGTAATAGTTTGGGGCCCTCATTTTTTAAATGATCTGTTGTCATTTCCTGAGGATAGAAACTCGTTACAACGTAGATCTTCTCCTTCGCCCTTGTAATAGCTACATTAAGGCGATTTTCCCCATTTACAATATTTAAACTCCCGAACTGCATATTTAATTTGCCTTTTTTGTCAGGTCCATGCGTCAATGAGAAAATAATAATATCCCGTTCATCCCCTTGTACATTTTCAATATTTTTCACAAACAGGTTCTCAGGAATAAAGACACCCTTTTCAATAGATTTTTCTTCTATCAGGTCCTGTATCAGGTCTTGTTGCCGGGCGTTGAATGAGACTACTCCAATGTGCTTTCCAGGAAATTCTTCTGAAATCCTAAATACCAGGTCAGCCACGTATTGAGCTTCAATCAAATTGCAATTGTTCTCCCATAAACCATCAAGCTTTATAAATTCTATGGCAGGTTTATTCCGGTTAAGGATCTTACGATCAGGAAGCATCATTAAATTGCCCTCATAAAAATACTTGTTCGAAAAATCTATCAGATCTAATGATTTAGACCGGTAATGCCCTTTCAAATGCACCTGCATCAAATATTTATCTGCCAGGTCAAGCAGGGAATCTACTTCCAGATCTGGATGATCTTCTTCTTCCTCATCCCATCTTGTCTTATAAAGATCAAAAGGGCTCAATTGTTTAGAATCTCCAGCTATAACAAGCTGCCTTCCACGATACATAGCTGGTAGTCCTCTTTCGGAAAAGCATTGTGAAGCCTCATCAAAGATCACCAGGTCAAACAATTTCTCCATAGGGAAAATGGCAGAAGCAGATTCGGGGGATGTAAGCCAGCAGGGAATAAGGTTAAATAATTCTCTTGAAAAATGAGAAATCAATCTTCTGATTGGCCAAATTTTACGCTTTTTCGTTACCTGGTGTATCAGGTCCCGGTAGGTGATCATATTATTCAACCGGTTATAGGTTACATCAGCATATGTCCTTTCCCGCGACCGCATCAATACAATCTCTTTGCTGATCCTTAGTTTATCCTTTACAGCATTCTGGAGCATTTTGACCTGTGGATCAAATTTCAGGGAAGATACTGTTCTTAAAATGGGATATTTCACTTCAATATGCTCAATCCAGGCTAATCTGAGACTATTCACAAATATATCGAGCAGTTCATCTTCAGGATAATCATCTATTATCTCCTCCATTTTTGAGATAATTGACAATTCGTAATCTAAGAATTCATCCTTTAGCCGATCAAAATCACAGAGACTTTCAAAATCCCGGTTCAATACTTGTATCAATCTTCCAGGATCGTACTTATTGGATAATATCTCTTGTATCTTGGTGGGTTGTAGATAAATTTCCCATTCCAGCCACTTTGTGGGTATTCCTTTAATAATTTCCAGTAATTTATAAACCTCTCTTTTAAATTGATCATATGAAAGGTGGCTTACGCTGAAGTAATCGGAAAAACTTCTAATACTAATAAAGATGTCTTTTGCTGCTATGGCATTATGAAACTTGAAAAACCATTTCTCGATCAAATCCTTATCAGGTTTATCGGGCACCTCATTCAACCAGGCATTTCCCTTTAGTTTTGTAAGGTTATGTTCCAGGTTTAAACGGTTGTCCAGTCGCTCAGTAAGGAGTTTCAGATCTTTGCGCTTTCTGGATAAATCATTGTTATCCAGGGCCTTTTGAATCATAGGCCTGTCATGGGAAAACAGCACCCAATTGACCCATTTAAAAATATTTCGGCGCGCTTCAAACATTTTATGAAGCGCTGATTGAAATTTTCCCAGTACGCTTATCGGAAGACTCTGCTCCACCCCAGCACCCTCCCAACAAATATTCAGATTTTTTTCAATATTCTTTAAATAGAGATTATCAGCGTCTTTTGGACCTGAATTTATAATATGAATAAAATATTCATACGTTTTCTCATCTTTTAATAATTCGAACATCTCTTGAATGTCCTGGCTCTTTCTGCTGATAGCATCACCCTCCGCCAGGGAAATGCCTGTTTTAACAATTTCCTTGACTTGCTTATCTATTTCGGCTTGAAACTTTGGTATATCATCGATAATTTCAAGTGTCTTTTTGAGATCTGATAGCTTATAAGCTTTGAAATTTTTACGTACACGCCAAGGGTAACCATCTTTTAAAAAGCGCTTTGCATAAATAAGATAAAACTTAAGTTTTCCGAGAAATTCATCGATATCCGGAATATTAAAAAAGTTGTATTCCTGCTTTAGATTAATAATGGGTTTGGAAATATCAGAGCTTAGGTATAATTCCTTTACGGACACACCACTTTCAGATTCATCAAACAGTGCATATTTCAATTCATCAAGTTCTTCAGACAGATTGTCTATCTGCCTGCTGGATTGTAAATACTTCCTTTCAAGCTGTATGGAGTCCAAAGAATTATTCTTTAACTTATACTCATACAGTTTTTCGATCTGGGTGTTGATCTGTTTATATATATCCTTTCGGTCATTTTTGAAATCATGAACAAGCGCGGCAAAATCAGCCAGTTCTTCTTGCTGGAGCCGGTCATAAACCACATCCAGGGCCGCTCTTTTCTGACAAACAAGCAATACCCGTTTCCCCCTGGCCATAAAATCGCTCATTAAATTACATATCAACTGTGATTTACCTGTGCCAGGTGGCCCCTGAACCACTATAGAATTCCCTTTTCTTACTGCCTTTAAAGCATTTTCCTGGAAAGCATCCAGTTTAAAAGGTGTATAGATCTGTTCTTCTTTCAATTTGTTTAAGAAATAAGAGAAAGAGAGATGCCTTATTTCACCTTCATCTTCTTCTGAGAAGGACCTTTCAAAAAAGAAATCTTCCAGAGATCCATATTCTTTTTTACTGGATAAAAAATTATAATCCGGAACAAGGTATGATCCTGATTGTGGAAAAATTCCCAATACTGCCTGAGGGAAAAGTTTGAGCTCACCATTTTGTTCAGTCTCCTCGAGATCAGATTTTTTAATAGATTCAAAGGGGATTAGCAGATCTGAAAACATTTCTGTATTAAAATTAATCTCAACAGGGCTTTCTTTAAGAAACTGATAGAGCCCGGTCTTGAACTCCTTTGCATTCCTGTCGAAATCATCAAATACTTTTTCAATAAATTCCTCTGATAGTTTAACACCATTATAGTAGGAATAAGCAAGCAGAAACGATTTATTAATGGTTAGGTTCACGTCCTTACGACTGATCAGGTACCAGAAATTTTCGATAAGTTCAAGTTCTACAGGGAAAAACAGTAAGGGTCCTCGTATTAAAGTACCGTCTAGCATTTTTCCCTTTACAAAAGGCCACCCAATATAAAGGTCCTTACTGCCACGTTCCTCAAAAATGAAATTATCCATGCGCTGAAGACGCTTCAGCCGCAGACTCACATTATTACTGATTTTATCCCTGGGATCAATATTCGAGCAGATTCTGATGCTATTTTTACCTGCAATAAACTGATGAATTATCCTGAATGAAGGATCGTTCAAAACATAATCAAGGTCGTGCAAATCAATAAACTGATCTGATACCAGTCTCAGTAAAAGCAAAGAACGGTTATTGCTGGACAGGTTGGTCAACCTCTTCTGATATGATTGAAGGATCTTTTCCATTTACCGGCAAAATATAAATTCATTCATTAAAAACATTGAATAATCTTCATTCTTTTAAAAAGGCTCAAAATTCAATATATGGTTCTATTCGCTTCAAGATACTATCGTTTAAATAGGGAATATCACGCAGCTGGTCTATCCCATTCATGTATCCTTTATTGGATCTCAAATCGAGTAGATCATTTGCCAGTCGACTGTTAATATATGGATGCTTTACCATTTCTTCCCAATCTGAAAAGTTTAACTCAATTTTATCAGGGGTAAATAAAGAATCTATATATACAACAGATTTTAAGTTTTCCAGAGATTTTCCCTGTAATCCATAAACGTCATTCAGTTGATCAATATTTGAAAAACCCCCTAACAAATCACGGTATTTTATGATTCTATTTGATAAAATGTGCCCAATCCCAACTACTTCCATCAATTGATTGGTATCCGCTACATTTATATCGATCAAGATTTGCAGTGCCTGTTCTTCATTCTTATTATTTTTAATGCTATCTGAAATTCCTCGTCCACTTTGACTTTTAAGGGCAATTACTTCTGGTAGCAATATATAATTTACAATGTCATTGTATAAGTCATCTGGAAAATCGTATATCTTAAGCAGATCCTTTTTAATAAGAAACTGACCTTTTTTATTCCTGTATTTCGAAATGCGTTTTGCCAGTATTGAATCGAATCCAAGGAGAATCATTTGATCAAAGGAAATTGTATTTGGATTAAAAGGAAAAAGGGTGTCTTTAACCACTGTATCCTTCTGATTGCTGGACGAAGTGTGCTTCAGGTTTTCTTCAAAAATCGCTATTAGACTATCAAGCTTCAAAGAATCAAGCTTATAATTCGAATATTCGGAATACATAAAGTTGTTATAGATCAAAGGGGAGATAAGAATGATGATCATGATAATAATCAGCACTAAAATGCCATGTGCCTCGCGCATGGAAATACCGAAGTACTTCCTTATGGAATTACGTAACTGGTTGAACATATTTGCTAATGATCTTTTTGAAAGATCAACTGGTCGTTACTAATCTTTGGAGCTTTAGATTACTGATACAATTTATAAATTCTTATTTATTTTTTTAATAACGAACACGATTTATTTCTGTCAAAACAGACCCTTTACTTTTCCGGTTTTCACATCAATATCGATTTTTCGATAAGCAGGATCCGAAGCGGTCCCTGGCATCAATTTCACATCTCCAACAACTGGTACGGCAATTCCAGCACCTCCATATATCAGGATATCATTAATTGGCAATATCCAGCCCTCTGGCCTTCCTTTCCATGAAGGATCGTGAGAAAGGCTAAGATGAGTTTTAGCCATACAACTTCCATAAAACTTAAACTCAGGATGTTTTTGTATCAGATTGAGTTTATCCTGGGCCTTGTCAGTATATTTTACACCATTTGCCCCATAAATTTCTTTGGCTATGAGTTCGATCTTACTGTTCAGTGATATGTTATCATCATACAGGAATTTAAATCTCTGCTTGTCCTCACAGGCATCTACTACTGCTTCAGCCAGTTCAATAGCGCCATCTCCCCCATCCAGCCAATGCTTTGAGGTAGCACACCTTACGCCTAGTTCATCGCAGGCATCTTTTATGATTTTGATCTCAGCCGGATCGTCGGTGTGAAAGTAATTTATACATACTACTGGTTGGATACCGCTTTTTCGGATAATATCAATATGTGCATACAGGTTGTCAAGTCCTTTCCTCACCATTTTGGTATTCTTTTCGGTGTAGGATCTATCAATAGGCTTTCCTGGAACAACTCTGGGCCCTCCTCCGTGCATCTTCAGGCCTCTGACTGTAGTGACAAGTACCGAGCAATCCGGCTCAAGGTGGCTGTATCTACACTTCAGGTTCCAGAATTTTTCAAATCCAATATCGGATCCAAATCCGCTTTCTGTCACATGGTATTCGCCAAGTTTTAACCCTATAAAATCAGCAATAATAGAAGATTGACCAAGGGCAATATTGGCAAAGGGGCCTGCGTGAACCAGCACAGGTTGACCTTCCAATGTCTGGATCAGATTTGGATAAATCACTTTGGAAAGAAGAGCTGTCATGGCACCATCAACCTCCAGGTCACTGGTGGTTATTGGATTTCCTGATTTATCATAAGCCACAATCATTTTTCCGATCCGATCTCTAAAATCTTTCAGATCAACTGAAATAGCAAGTATGGCCATGATCTCAGAGGAAACGCTAATCTGGAATCCGCATTTCATCATAAAACCATCCATTTTACCACCAATTCCAATAATTATTTCCCTGAGCGATTGGGCACTGAAATCCATAGCCCAGCCAATAGAAATATTTCTTGGATCAATGTCGAGGCGTTTGAGCTTTTTGCTTTCAAGAACCTTATCTGTATAATTAAACTCATGTTGGATCCGGCTGGTCAAGGCTACCATCGCCAGATTGTGAGCATTTGTGATCGCATCTATGTCACCGGTAAGTCCCAGGCTGAAATCTGTAAGCGGAACACATTGCGCTAATCCGCCACCGGCTGCAGAACCTTTAATATTGAAAGTTGGCCCTCCACTGGGCTGACGTATGGCACCTATAGGTTTTTTACCAATCTTATTTAAGCCTTCAAGTAATCCAATTGTCGTTGTCGATTTCCCTTCCCCAAGGGGTGTGGGTGTAATGGCAGTAACATCTACATACTTCCCCAGCGATTCTCCCTTTAATCGCTCAAGGATGATTTGATAATCCAGTTTTCCAACATAATGCCCATAGGGCAATACTTCTGATTGATATAATCCCAATTCATCACGTAGTTCATAGATCTTCTTCATTCGCTTTTCAGCTGCCTGGGCTATTTTCCAATCAGGCATCTCAATTGGATTCAATTTTGCTGTCATGGCTTTTGAAGTTTATAATGTTATGTTACAAAAAGTTGAAATGGCAGAATATTATTCCGTTTCTTCATATATTTAATTTCATATAAAGAATCATCTTTTGCAAGATTTTGTAGGATTTTCTTGAACCTGATTAAAATTTAAGAAGCTAGTATCTGACGAAACGCTGTTCGTCAGACCTTCCATCCTCATCCAATATTTTAAATATATACATCCCTTGAGGCATATATCCGATATCCAGGTTAAGTGTACGATTTGCACGTACTTCTATTGGACCTTCAATTATTTGTCCAAGGTTATTGAATATCATCAGGTTTCCACTGATGTTTGAACGGGTCTTAAGTGTATTGGAATTTAATAATGGATTTGGATATATTTCCAGAACGACATCATCTGTTTCTTCCCGTGAATTGTCTGCAATATTTTTATAGACCGACAATCCCCCTTGTGTATTACCGAATATCAAGATCTGGTTGTCTAATCCGGAAATCAACCCACCCGTCATCCAGGTATGATAACCAAAAACAGATGTATCAGAATCATTTAAGAGATCATTGTATATGATTCTCCTTATTTTCTCTGGCTCATATTTGTAATCTAAATAAACCGTTAGTTCACCTGTATAATCCGTAGTTAACAGATCGTCCAGCCCATCCAGATTAATGTCATTTACAAAGGGTACGAGATTTCTTCTGAATTCAATAAAACTATCATCAATACCCAAAAAAGCAGGATCCTCCAAAATAAAAAACGGATCAGAATCAGAACCATTATTGGTATAATATTCGAGCCGGCCGGTTGATTTACCTACAAGCATATCTATTAATCCATCCTCATTAACATCTGTGAAATAGGGTGTGTCATTAATCTTCAAATCAATTTCCAGAATTTCGAAACTTGCATTTAAATTAAGTCCTGAATCATCCCCGCCAATACTTTTATACCATCTTGTTTCCACTGATTTAGTATCAGGTTTAGTAGAAACAACTACAAGATCCAGAAATCCATCATGATTCAGGTCTGCAACCACAGGCATCATATCATATTGATTCACTTCACCGAGACCATGATAATCTTTATCGGCCAGGGAATAAATTGGATTGGTATTGCTTCCCGTATTCCTAAACAGCGACAAGTACCCGAAAAACTGGCTTCCTGAAGCATATCCATTGCTTCCAACAAGGAGGTCAAGGTCACCATCGCCATCTTCATCCACAAGCACTGGAACACTATTCTCACCTAGATCGATCATACCAGATTGAAGAAAAGTACCTGTAACAAAATCGAACTGAGGGAGTTCATTTGTCCCATTGTTTTTATAAAACCAGCTTGATCGTCCATAATTAATGGTTTTATCGGGATTGTATTCTGTATTAGGGGAAACAATGAGGTCATTAATTCCATCGTCATCAAAATCATCAAAAAAACCAGCTGGGAAGATGGGGAAGTTGGCAGGACTCTCCGGACTGGGAAAATCCTCAGAAAATTCGTTCATCCTTGCTACTTCTGCAGTGCCTTTGTTTTCCAGGAAATAAAATTCATCACATTGCTCATGCCCACCCAAAAAGTCTTTGTCACCGTCATTGTCCATATCGATTAGCAGAAGGCTCTTTCCTCCAGGGTGCATTACCCTTGCCTGGGCTAAATCACCACATGTCTCTCCAAATTCTTCAAAGGCATATACATGGCAATCACATTCTTCAAAATAACCCCAGTTACGGGAAACCAGTTCAAAATCAAGCAACCCACAGGAGCCCGATCGTTCAACACTCATATTCTTATGGTATCTGATAAAACCACCGATTGCATAATTATATACAAGAACATCCAGATCCCCATCGCCATCCACATCCTCTATGGAAGGAACATCGGTTATATTTACCTGTAAATTGATCATACCTGATGATCCCAGGGTCAGGACGGGATCCGCAACCAATTCCCAATCGGGTTCGGAACCACTTGCTGCAGTGTTTTGATACACTTTCATTCCAAAGTTGGAGTTTGCAAATAAGTCCTTCCTGCCATCGCAATTATAATCTCTGAATTGTATCCATCCCTGAAGTTCGTCGGGGAGGTATATACGGTAATCCGGGTCATAGATGAATTCCCCGGAAGTTTGTATAAAGGTATTTACAAGATTTGATGAACGGTCATATATGACCAGGTCATCCGAACCATCCCCATTAAGGTCCAACCTCCCGTATTGAGCGGCATTTATTCCACCAGCCCATGGGTCAGGTAATTGGATATCGTCTATGGATACAGGAATGGAATTGTCATAGGTCAAGGTCACTTGTGATGAGACTTCATAGCTGAATAAAGTGGTTATCAGGATCCACAAAATAAAAACTTTTTTACACATAATCTGCTTATCTAACTCCTTAGCTTTAAAAGTTCTTATATTCCAATGTAAATATAAAGTTACTTTCTATATTCGAAAATTATTTCAATTATTCTAATTAAATGATTCAGGACCTATATAAAAGCTTTGCTTTCCAGTACAGGCATTTCTACTGATACCCGAAAAATTGAACCGGGGAATATCTTTTTTGCACTCAAAGGGCCTAATTTTAATGCAAATGAATTTGTCCAAAAAGCACTTTCAGCTGGCGCTTCCTTTGCGGTTGTAGACGAGAAAAAATCTGCTACTTCATCAAATACAATTTTAGTAGATAATGCACTTCATACTTTGCAAGAGCTTGCCAATTATCATCGGCAAAAATTAAAAATTCCAATCCTTGGCATTACGGGTAGCAATGGAAAAACCACAACAAAGGAATTGATCAAAACTGTACTCTCAGTGAAATATAAGTGCCAGGCTACACAAGGAAATTTAAATAACCATATCGGGGTTCCTTTAACGATACTTTCACTGGAGAAAGATATTGATATCGCCATCATTGAGATGGGGGCTAACAAACTTGGGGACATTAATGAATTGTGTCATATCGCTGAACCTACACATGGTATAATAACAAATATTGGAAAAGCCCATACAGAAGGCTTCGGAAATTTTGAAGGTGTACTAAGAGGGAAAAGTGAGCTTTACAATTGGCTTATAAAACACCGCGGGACTGTATTCATCAACTCTGAAGATGCGATCCTTATGAATATGTCGAAACGTTTTGAAAAACCTATTTTATTTCCTGGATCTGAAGATTACTACCATTGCAGATTGCTTGAGGCCGATCCATGGGTAACCATAGAAAATGAAGAAAAAAATACCTTGAAAACCCATTTAATTGGCAGATATAATTTCCCGAATGTCGCCGCTGCACTTTGCATTGGGAAGTATTTTGGAGTTGAAACCGAGAAAGCTTCTGAAGCTGTATCTCAATATATCCCGGTAAATAACCGTTCCCAGGTTTTATCAAATGGTACTAATACGATTATTCTCGATGCATACAACGCCAATCCGGATTCCATGCAGGCAGCCATAGAAAATCTTTCAAATATGGAAAGCAATAACAAGGTGCTTATTCTTGGAGACATGTTTGAACTTGGTGACCTGACTGAAGTGGAACATAGAAAAATAGGTGAAATAACAGCTTCTGGAAATTTTAATAAAGTAATCCTTTGTGGGGAAAGAATGCAATATGCATATGAAATTAATAAGGACGCTAAATATTTTAAAACCAGAACAGAACTGGAAAAATAT
The DNA here is from genome assembly GCA_942491935.1 of uncultured Cytophagales bacterium. Taxonomy (GTDB): domain Bacteria; phylum Bacteroidota; class Bacteroidia; order Cytophagales; family Cyclobacteriaceae; genus JAGTVG01. Next base: position 106,795 of record CALOCZ010000025.1, on the reverse strand, counting down.
ATTGAAAGTTGTATTTTCGAAGATAGTCTTGTTCTGATTAAAGGGTCCCGAGGTATGGCCCTGGAAGTTATCGCCCAAAAAATCTGATCATCATGAAAGAAATTTTATCGTTTCTGAAAGGCCTGCAAGAGAACAATACCAGAGAATGGATGGAGGCCAACAAATCACAATATTTAAGTTCGAAAAAGGAATTTGAGGATATTATTTCATCACTTATTGATAATATAGCAGCATTTGATCCTCACATCATTGGTGCTGATCCCAAGAAATGCATTTTCCGAATACATAGAGATGTTCGCTTCAGCAAAGACAAACGGCCATATAAAGAAAATATGGGAGGATTTATCAACAAAGATGGGCGAAAAGGAATGGATGGAGGATACTATATTCACATCCAACCTGGACAATCCATGCTAGCTGGAGGTGTATACATGCCTCCTTCGGATATCCTTAAAAAGATCCGACAGGAGATCGATTATAATCCGGATGGATTAATAGATTTTATGAACAGCAAAGATTTTAAGAAATTCTTTGGATCTTTCGAGGGAGATAAATTGAAAAAAGCTCCTAAGGGCTATGATCCTGATCATCCCAATATAGAGCTGCTGAAACTGAAATATTACATCATAGTTCACCGCGTAAAAGATACGGACCTGATAAAACCTGAATTTCCGGGATATGCCACCAAGGTTTTTAAAGCCATGCTACCCCTGAATAATTATCTGCGTACAGCCTTACTTGACTAAAAGTCAAGAACACAGATCTTTTTATCACGCATTGCTTTCTCTGTTTTATTGACAGGTTTGATCTGTTTATTTATTAATATCAGAAGGCATCCCCAGATTCTGGCAGAAGAAACACTTGTCCAGGTCTTCCCTATGTTGGAAAGGCATAGAAGGATCGTATATTTCAGTAATCAACCCGGACAAATATGATTCATATTCGTCCATGAAGGGCAAAATATCATCTATGCAGGAGGACTTTCGATTCATTTTCAACTTGATTCTCGGATCAAAATCTGGATTATATAGCTCTTTTACGTTGTATAAACCTGAAATTATAGGACCATCAGCATACTGCGGATTGTTTTTTATAAATAATAATGCATAAAAGAAGGTTTGAAATATGGCTTTATTCCTTTTATCATCATTGCTGTCAAATAATCCCGGGATATCTTTAAAGGAAGATTCATCTTTCCCGGTTTTGTAATCCATGATCCGGATTATTCCATTTTTTCTGTCAATCCTGTCGATGATCCCCTTCAAACCAACCTTTACCTGTTGCCCAAATAAATTTATTGGCAGGTCGAAAGAATACTTTTGCTCAATCCCTATAATTTCAAACGGGCTAGCAATTTCATCCTTCTCCAGGATTTTCAAAACATAGTTTTTAATGATTTCTAGATCAAGAATATTCTTTCCCTCTAAATGAAAATCTGTCGAATATTCCTGTCCATAATATCGGGCGAAAGATCTTTTGATTGAGTTATTAAGCCCTTTACGAATATTTTTAAAAGAATCTTTATTTATGACTTTTCCAATAAAAGGTTTATAAAGATCTTCCATAGTTCGGTGTAGGATATTTCCGAATTTGGCTGCATCCAAATCCTCAGAAACTTCATCTCCTTCAGAAATATCAAGTACGTTTTTATAATAAAAACTCAAAGGACAGGATAAATATACGTTTAAAGAGGAAGGTGAGAATTTGTACTTTTTATCCGTATAAAACCTCGAAAGTTGATCAATTACAAAATCATCTTTATTGATGATGATAGGCTTGGTTTCAGTAACAGATACTTCAAGTGCCATGGAATATTGATAAATTTCATATCCTGATTCCAATTTTAGCTGGTATACGTAGCGACTAGGTTCAGATTGTCGAGTGTATGATTCTTCTGTATTATAAATCAAAAATACATTGGTAGACCTTTGAAGCAGCCGGTAGAAAAGATATGAGTAAATAGCATCCTGTGTATCCGGATTCGGTAATCCAAAAGCCTTTCTGATATTATATGGAATAAATGAACTTAAAGAACCTGTTTTTGGCAATTGCCCCTCATTGGCACATAAAATGATCACATTTTTAAAATCCAGATTTCTGGTTTCCAATAAGCCCATCATTTGTAACCCCTCAAGAGGTTCTCCGGAAAATGGGATCTTTTCCAAATGTGAATAATATTTAATGATCCGTCTAAGAATAGTTGGAGAAATACTAACTTTTCTTTCATTGAAAATATCTTTCAGTCGTTCTAGAAGTTTATAAAAAACAATTGAAAACTCCTTTTCAAAAAAGAATTTCTCGTCATCAAATGAATCGAACGATCTCCTTATCTGGATTATGATCCCAACGATGTATCCAAACAAATCCGAAGAGGCATTTGGATTAAAAACGGCAGACAGAAATTTATCATCCTGGAACAATTCTGAAGGAACATAGATCATGTTTTTCCGTTCTATCAGACTGATCAATTTCTCGACTTTCTCTTTAACTAAACCAATGATAAAATGATGGTTTAAAATACTCAAAACCTGTTTGTAATTATACCAGTAAAAGCCCTTCCCTTTTCTCTGGTTTTCCTGTAATTCCAAAAGTTTATCTATCAAGCTGAAAAAGGCTGAGTTAGCCAAGGGATATCCCATGGTTACATTTACTTTTTTAAGACTGGCAGGCAAACTATATAAAACCTGTGATAAGAGGGACTCATCAGGAAATACAACAACTGTATCATCCATGCCCCCTACACCCTGGTCTTTTATCAGGTCCTGGAGAATATTACCGGCAATTTTAGTTTGACCGGAATATTGTGATGAAGCTATAGTTTGTATTTCTTTTTCTTATTTCTTTAAAGTGATCCGGTATCCTTCCTGGAAAAGTTTTACCAAATACTTTATCCTTATAATACTGCCTTAAAAACAAACCAGCCTCATGTCCTGGCTTATTGAAATAATAGGAATCCAGATCCCAGAAAATATCACCTTTTGAAGATTCAATAAACCATTTAATTATTAGCTCCTCGCTGGGCGTCAAGGCATTGAATCCTGCAAATATTACTTTCCCTTTTCCCCATTTAAATTTTCCATTCCTGATCTTGGTGCAAAGCGCACTGTAGATCATTCCAGAATAAGCTTTTCCCTGTTTCTTCAAGATTTCCTGAAAAGCAATATATATAGGGTATAAATTAGACCAGAACGTGATAAAGGATTTTTTATGTCTGTTTTTATCACTTAATGCACTCCCCCAGAAACTCTCAAGTGCATCCATTTCGGAATCGGATAAAAATGCAAATTCAACATCAATTTCTTTCAGGTTTTTTATGGTGGTGAACATGCTTTTAGCCTTGACAAGGTTTTTGTCAATTTCATTGAAATCCCTCAACAACATATCACCCCAGAAATAAAATTTGTCGAAAGTTTCATTAAAACCAGAAATTCTCTTAAAGACATCATATAGGTCTAAGAGCAAGGACAGATTATCACCTGGCGTACTATCCATCATTGAATAAACGAAATCTTCAAAACTAATGATAGCCGGTGACCAGATCGGGTTGCTGATCTTATTTGCAAGGGCTTTCGTAAAAAATAATCCTGCACGGCGATTTGGGAAGATTATCGTTAGATCTTCCAGGTTATCCGAATAATCTTTCAGAAGTTTTTCTGCTATTTCATCTATAAAGGAACTGTATCCGGACATATGCTTATACTTCAACTAGTTCTCCATTATTTAAATATAAAACATAGCCTTCAATCTCTTTATATCCCATCCGTCGCAAAATATTCTTATAATTTTTAACCTGATTAATATCGGAACTTCTTTTTTCGCCAGTTTTATAATCAACAACTATGGCTAAATCATCCTTGATCATTACCCGGTCCATCCTCCGGATATTTCCCTTATCAGGAAGAACTGGCACTTCAGTTTTTATTATCCAGTCTCCGGAGAACCAGTTGCTTATTTTTTCATTTGTCCATAGTCTTTCAAGCATTCCTGACAGTTTGCCAATATCTCCCTGCCCAATATTACCAGATCCGGCTTGGGAGTCTAAAATATGAGCAACCTGATCTTTACTATGGATCATCGACAAAATATGGTGTAAAAGAATACCGTAATTTATCTTTTCACCTGTTGCCCCTATATCATCAGTCGATAAGATATCTGCCTGCCGCCTGATACTTATCATATTGTACCAACTACCAGTTTCAAATTTATTCAACACGAATAAAGACTGTGGTTTTTTACCTGTTCCAGGTTTGGTCATATTTCCTAATCTGAAAGTATTTTCCTCTTCATTCCAGAAATTTGAAAGATCCAGATCATCCGGCTTATCGGTTTGTTGATTCCGAAATCCATTATTATTAAATAGACAATAGATCAAATCTCCAACAGAATGGATATTATCAGGCTTTTTTGGTAATTCTGCAAACACGAACAATCCTTTTTCGGCCCGTGTAAGGGCAACATATAAAAGATTAAGATTGTCCATATAAGCAAGTGATTTTTCATTGAAGTATGAATTGGCGAAATCGGAATCCGCAAGTTGAGATGAATATCGCAAAGGATAGATCGGAATCCGATCAAGGACCGGCAGATTGGAAGAAGCCCATATTAAGTTATCATTCCTGGATGAATGGTCAATTCCCCAGCTACAAAAAGGGATTAATACATTTTTAAACTGAAGCCCTTTTGATTGGTGTATTGTAAGAATTAATATAGAATTCTGTTCCATTGAGGGCTTAATAGATTTGTTTTCGCCTTCCTCAAACCACCACTTGATAAATGAATGCAGATCATTGTTGTTTTTTACAAGATATTCCAGCACAACGTTTTGCAATCCAAGTAAATATGCTTTTTCTTCATGGTGGTCAGTTAATTGGAGCAAAATAATGATCTCTTCAATAAGATCAACAATTGGCACTGACTTATACCTTTCAAAATCAATTCGATCCTGTATGTTTAATAATTTAGAATTTAGTTCTTTTTGAAAATTGCTGTCTTTTGATTTTTGGAAAATCTCACCAAAATCAACATTAGCTGCTCCGGATTTTAAAAGAGAAAGCCAATAATAATAGTTCGCCCAAGCTATAACATCCGTTTGATCAATGACAAGTTGTATAAAATAAATTACGACATTAATCGCCGGGGAGGATTTCAAGAATAAGGATTCTGAGGAAATTACTTCAAAGCTGTACCTTTTTTCCTGTTCAATATTCCTTTTTTGATCCAATAAATAGTTGGCTACTTTTTTACCCTCCTCCTTGGTCCGAACAAGAACAGCAATATCCTTTGGTTGATATCCATTATCCTGCAATTCTTTAATAATTTCAACTGATTTAATGAGAACACCCTCTCTCCAGGATGATTTTTTATCCGGATCTTCGGAATTAGGAACAAATTGAATCTCAACCAATCCATTTTCAGCATAGGTTTTCTCTTTTGGAAGATCCTGATGAACATCGGAATATGCTTCATCAAATCGATCGACGAAATTAAAGACGCTTTCTCTTAATCCAGGTTCAGATATTTTTTCTACCTCCCCCATGAATTTAGAGGTGAGTATGCCGGGAATGGATTTGAATAGAGAATTGTTAAATGATACAATATGTTTCAGACTTCTCCAGTTTTTAGATAATGGTTCAATTTTTACTGGAAACTGTCTGACATCTTGTTCAACCTGACTTTGCAATACCTCCCAATCACCCCCACGCCATCTGTATATTGACTGTTTAACATCTCCTACAATCATATTCATATGCCCCATTGAAAGGCTATTCAATACCAGTGGCAGGAAGTTATCCCACTGAAAACGACTGGTGTCCTGAAACTCATCAATCAGAAAATGTCTATAAAAACTACCAACTTTTTCATAAATAAATGGGGCATCATTATCCCCAATAACTGTATTTAGAAGATGGGTAAGATCGGATATGAGCACTACGTCATTAAGAATACGATATTCCTTTACACCCTCAATAAGGTTCTTTAAGATCCCCATGTAAAAAAAATACTTCTGAACTTCATTATAGGTATTATCTTTAATAATCTCAATGGAATAAAAATTATATGCCTCTTTATAATGTTTTAATAAACCATCCTGTAGCGCATTGGTGATTACCTCTTGTTTTTTCGAGCTCTTCGAAAACCATGCTTCCAGTGTATCTAATGCATTTTTTAAATAAGAACTCGACAAATTAATATTCTGCGTTCCATCAGCCATTTTAGAAAAAAATCCGGCCGGGCCTCTTGCCCCCTGAAGAAAATCAGATACTTCAAGTCCATAATCCTTCATCTTCTCCAGCCCATCACGACCATATTCTATAATATTGGACTTGATTTTTTTTCTTTCTTCTTTTATGTCCTGAAGCATGTCTGACATCTGGGAAGTGTCAGATATCTTATCACTTAATATTTTATAATGATTGCTGAAACTCTCATAAAAGATCTGGCCGGACAATTGCCGGATATCGTTCCTTATATCCCATGATTTATTCGATTCGATCTTACTTAGGGCAAACCTCAACAACCACATTTTAAGTTCAGGATTTTGGTCAAGCTTTATAAAAAGCCGGTCAGTGATTGCATCCTTTACTTTATCCAGGTCAAACTCAAGATCATATCCGCCCTGAATACCGAGGTCTCTAGAAAAAGCGCTTATCACCCTCTGAAAAAAACTATCGATTGTACTCACCGAGAAGTTTGAATATGCATGAAGAAGCATCTCTAAGGTAATTTTAGCTCTTTCCATCAACTGAATTTTGCTTAGGTTCAATGATTCAGTCAGAGTATTTATGAGGGATTCATCGGCTTTATCATTCGCCAGATCAAATAAAAATTCGATGATCCTGGCCTTCATCTCATTGGTAGCTTTATTGGTGAAGGTTACAGCAAGGATCCTATTATAATAATCCGGTTTCTGAAGTGCGATCTTTAAGAATTCAAGTGCCAATTGATAGGTTTTGCCCGAACCAGCAGAAGATCGAAATACTTTAAATTCAAGGGATTCCAATTGCGTTGTTAAAATATGGTTTTTTCTCTAAAATCCGGATTATTAAAGACCAATATACTTCAATTAAGTAAATATTGATTATTTATAAAGTTTAAATGCCACAAGTTGCTTTAAATTATTATTGGATGTAATTTTGGCCTCTTTTTAATCAATCTAAATAAACATAAGGATGGGGAAAACAGTGGCTGATCTTAAGGTGGGCGAGTCCGGGGTTATCAGTGGATTTCAGAACAGTTCCCTAACCTTAAAACTGCTTGAAATGGGTTTCCTCCCTGGCTCAATGATAAAATTGAATTTCAAGGCCCCTTTAGGTGATCCTATATCAATCAGGGTCTCAGGTTATAATGTGTCTATACGCCTCGATGAAGCTGCTATGATTTTATTACAGTAATTTTTTATGGCGAACAAAAAATATATTAAAGTTACTTTAATTGGAAATCCCAATTCCGGGAAAACTTCCCTGTTCAATCAGCTGACCGGCCTTAAGCAGAAAATAGGAAATTATCCCGGGATAACGGTTGATAAAAAAACCGGAGTCTGTTCTTTAAAAGAAGGGAAAAAGGCCAACATCATTGACCTTCCCGGTACATACAGTATATATCCAAGATCTGATGATGAACGTGTAGTATTTGAAACCATTTATGACCTGAATCCCATAACTAAGCCCGATGTTGTTATTGCAATAGTTGATGCGGTTAACCTGAAAAGAAATCTATTGCTTTTCACTCAGATCCATGATATGGGCATTCCAATAATACTGGCACTCAATATGATGGATGTAGCTGACAGGTCGGGGATTATGATTGACCTGAAAAAAATCGAGAAAACCATTAATGTCCCCATAATTGGGATCAATGCAAGATCAGGTGAGGGTGTGGATAAAATTAAGGAGGCACTATCATCTATTACTTCCGGGACACAACCCAAGCCTTTTTATGAAGTAAAGGATTTTGCACCACAGCTGATTTCAGAAATCAAAAGTGAATTCAAGCTCGAAAATGATTATCAAGCCTATTTGATTATTCATCAATATAAACATGTCCATCAGTTAACAGCTGCTCAAAAGGAACTTATTGAAAGCCTGATTGAAAAATATGCCTTTGATATTAATTCCGCACAGGCAAAAGAGACCATAGATCGTTATTCTATTATTAATGAATTACTTGATGGATCATTTAAGGTAAAATTAGATGGACATCAATATCGTTTTACAGACAAGATTGATAGCATATTGACCCATAAGATATGGGGATATTTGATCTTCATGGCCATTCTTATGGGAATTTTCCAGTCCATTTTCGCATGGGCTGAATATCCGATGGATTTTATTGATACGTCTATCAGCAATCTCAGTTTAACATTAAAAAGCAAATTCCCTCATGGTCCTTTTTTCTCATTGATCACAGATGGCATTTTGCCAGGTATTGGGGGCATCTTAATGTTTGTACCGCAGATCATGCTTCTATTCCTCTTTATTGCCATATTGGAAGAAACCGGATATATGGCACGCGTGGTATTTCTTATGGATAAAATCATGCGGCAGTTCGGCCTGAACGGGAGAAGCATAGTGCCACTGATCTCAGGTATGGCCTGTGCAATTCCAGCTATTATGGCAACACGTTCAATTGACAACTGGAAGGATCGCCTGATAACCATCTTTGTGATTCCCCTGATAAGTTGTTCCGCACGACTTCCGGTGTTTACGATATTAATTGCTATGGCAGTTCCGGAAGTCAGGATATTGGGTATATTTAACCTTCAAGGCCTGACACTTATGGCTTTATACCTAATGGGATTCCTGGTAGCAGTACTTTCCGCTCTCTTAATCCGGCAATTTGTAGTTCGAAAAGGAAAGAGCTTTTTAATAATGGAACTTCCATTGTATAAATGGCCCAGATTCAATAATGTATTAATTACAATATATGAGAAGACCAGGACCTTTGTCTGGGAGGCAGGCCGTATTATTCTGGCAATTTCAATTGTTTTGTGGGTGCTGGCAAGCTACGGCCCTTCAGACAAAATAAAACATGCTGAAAAAACCGTCTCGGAAAAATATGCAGACCAAAATTTGACAGAAAAACAACTTAACACAAAAATCGCTTCGTATAAATTAGAAAACAGTTATGCAGGTGTATTTGGAAAAGCCATTGAGCCAGTTATTAAACCTATCGGTTTTGACTGGAAGATAGGGATTGCGCTGATTACTTCTTTTGCAGCCAGGGAAGTATTCGTGGGCACTATGGCAACAATATATTCCATTGAGCAGGCCGATGCCGAAACTACTATTCGTAGAAAAATGCAAAACGAAATTAATCCAGAAACCGGAGGGCCACGCTATACAACGGCTGTTGCATTTTCTTTGATTATCTTCTATGCCTTTGCAATGCAATGTATGAGTACCCTAGCCATCGTATTACGCGAAACAAAGGCCTGGAAATGGCCACTACTCCAACTCTTATATTTATCTGTCCTGGCGTACTTTGCATCCTTTATTACGTATACCCTTTTAAAATAATTATTAATCCCTCGCTGAAAACTTTTAGAAAGATTAAACTGTTATGGATTCAAAGTCGGCATTTTTCAATTCAAGAAGTGATAGTTATTATTCAAAATATTTGAATTCAAAAGATAAATTGAAATCCCTATCCTTCTTGCGGGTGCTCACATTTATCACATTCCTGATAATTGTAACTATCTCTGCGAATTATTCGAATTTATTTGGAGTAATAACATCGACCGTATTGTTTATTCTGGCGTTTGTCATACTGGTAAAGTTGTTTAATAATACAGAATACCTTGCGAACCACAATAGATTTCTTTCCAGGATTAATTCCGATGAACTTTTAAGAGCTAAGGGCTCATTAGATGGATTTGATCCGGGGCTTGAGTTTGCCAACGCTGAACACCCCTACCATAATGATCTGGACATTTTTGGTAAGAACTCCCTTTTTCAACTGATCAACAGATGCACTACATTTTGGGGTCGTAAAACAATGGCTGATTGGTTATCTGCCAAGGCAAGCCATGAAGAGATACTATTAAGACAGGAAAGCATAAAGGAATTATCAGGAAATATAGATTGGATCCAGAAGTTTCAGGCAACAGGACTACATCATGAAAACAAATCTGATATAAGTGGCTTTCTGAAGTGGCTGAAATCCGGACAAGTAATTGCGGGAAATACCTTTTATAAAATCGTCAGATTTCTAGGTCCAGTCTTAATGACAATAATTATTTTTCTGGTCATAATATCAATCCTAAGCTATCATTGGATCTTCCTGGGTATTGTTTTGAACAGTGTGATACTTTTAACCATACTTGAAAGGGTTAAGGATATTCATGAAAATACCACCGAAGCCATTAAATCGCTCCAAGGTATGGAAGCACTGATAATTTTAGTTGAAAGGAAGGATTTTAAATCAAAAAAACTTAAAATATTACAATCAGTATATCTTAAAAATATTCCAAAAGTATCCCAGCGAATTGGCACCTTAAAACAAATACTTCAGAACCTGGATAATCGGTCCAATAAAATGTATCAATTATTTAATATAGTATTCCTGCTAGATCTTCAATTTGCGATACAAGCTGAAAAATGGAAAATGGATCAGCCGGAAAATACAGAAAGTTGGTTTGAAGCTATGGGAGAAATCGAAGGGCTGACAAGTTTTTCCGGAATGGCTTTTGCAAATCCGGGATACTCATTTCCTGAGATTTTAGATGGAGAACATAAGTTGAATACAAAAAATATGGGGCACCCATTAATCCCAGCGAAATCCAGAATATCAAATGATTTTTCAATAAACGGCCGTGGAGGTATAGGCATGATCACCGGTTCAAATATGGCGGGTAAAAGTACTTTTCTGCGCACTGTTGGGGTAAATATGGTTTTGGCCCTGGCAGGCGGTCCGGCGTGTGCGAGCTCTTTTAGCCTTACTCCAACACAGATCTTCAGCAGTATGAGGACGCAGGATAACCTGGAGGAAAACATATCTTCATTTTATGCTGAGCTGAGCCGTATAAAACAGCTCCTTCAGATCACTGCCGATAATATTCCAGTCTATTTTCTCCTGGATGAAATTCTTAAAGGAACAAATTCACATGACCGGCATCTGGGGGCTGTATCTCTGGTGCACCAACTAACTGAAGAAAACACTTCCGGATTGATTTCAACACATGATATTGACCTTGCAAAAGAAGCAACTGAAGGGAGAAATGTTAGCAATTATAGCTTTAACAGCACAATTCAGGGCGATGAAATTTTCTTCGATTACAAACTCACACCCGGAATTTGTGAAAGTTTTAATGCCAGCAAGCTAATGAAGAAAATGGGGATCAGGATCATAGAATGATAAACATTCAGGATTTCAATTTGATAAACTGAATTATGAATAGAAGATAATCCAATCTTCCAAATAATTACCTTGTACCAAACAGATTCTTTAACAAGACAGGTTTGGTAAACCCATATGAGTTTGATATTTTTATAGAGTATTTTTTGATCTTATTTTTAAAACTATACATATGAAATCCACCCGAAGAACATTTTTATCCAATACATCCAAACTCGCTGCCGCAGGAGCAACTGGTATCGTCCCAGGATTTTCGATAGCTAAAAATAATCGCACTTCCGCTAATGATAAAATTATTGTCGGTCTCGTAGGTGCCAGAAATATGGGATTTGGCATATTAAATCATGCCTTAAACCAACCTGATGTAGAATGCGGAGCTATCTGTGATATTGATGACGATGTGCTGGATAGAAGGATCAGAGAAGTTGAAGAGAAACAAGGCAGGAAACCTGAAAGATATAAAGATTTCAGAAAGTTCATGGAAAACAAGGACCTCGATGCGGTTATCGTAGGCACACCCGATCATTGGCATTGTCTGATCACGGTCGCAGCTTGCGAGGCAGGGAAGGACGTGTATGTTGAAAAACCAATGGCCAATAGCATCGGGGAATGTAATGTTATGGTAGATGCTGCCAGAAAACATAAGAGAATCGTTCAGGTTGGCCAGCAACAAAGAAGTGGAAGGCTTTGGAAAGATATAATGGATCGGATAAAATCGGGTAAGATAGGTCAATTAAGAAAAGTTCAGATATGGGCAAACTTTAATTATGGGGTTGGTCGTCCTATTATACCTGACAGCCCGGTCCCTGAAGGAGTAGATTTTGATATGTGGCTAGGTCCTGCTCCTGAGCGAACTTTTAATGCCTCCAGGTTTCACGGTTCATGGCGAATGTTCTGGGACTATGGCGGAGGATTGATGACCGATTGGGGTGTACATCTTATTGACATGGCACTTTGGGCTAAGGATATTACAGATTTCCCGATTGCTGCGGTATCAACAGGCGGTAATTTTTCATATCCAGACTTCGCACATGAGACATTTGACACTATGAGTGTAAGCTGGCAAATGAAAGATTATGCCATCAACTGGGAACACACAGCTGGAACCCAAAATGGGCCTTACGGGAGATTATATGGCCTGGCTTTCATTGGAAATGATGCTACAATTGTGGCAGACAGGGCCGGATATGAGCTCTTCCCTGAATTAGAAGAAGGAGAATATAAAGTGCCGGCAATACCCAAACAAAGTGGCCGGGAAACACATGAACCCCATGTCCAGAATTTCCTGGAATGTATAAAAACCAGAGAAGAGCCAAATTGTAATGTTGAAACGGGCAGGCTTGTTGCAGGATATGCACATACAGCCAATATTGCTCTCCGTACAAATTCACGACTGGATTGGGACCCTGCTAATGGGAACTTTGGAAATAATGTAAAGGCCAATGAATTGATTATCCCCAATTATAGAAAACCCTGGAAATTGCCTAAGTTATAAGTACTGAAAGAAGGGAAATTAAATCTTCTTGCATTTTAAATAATGATAATCATCATCAGAACAAAAATGGGGATAGATAATAAAAAGAGGATAAAGTGTGCAAAGAGTAATTGAATTTTAAATATTTATAAATGGATCAAAGAAGGAGAGAATTCATAAAAAAAACTGCACTGGGAAGTGTATTGATATCCCTGGGTGGCAGCTCATTAATCTCATGTAAACCAACAGGCCAGATTAAAGAATTAGGATTAATCACCGGGGTTCTTAAGAATGAGATCAATCTAGATTATAGAGGAACCTTTGAAAAAGTAGCAGATATAGGATATAAATATCTTGAGATCGGGAATTATCTAGGCCCTTCACAGGATGATTTTAAGGCTTTTCTAAAGGAAATCAACCTGGTTCCTATTGCAGGTGGGACTTCGATGAGCGGAATGATGGATGAGGAGAAACTGAAAACGCTTGTTGAAGATGCCCTGGATATGGGTAAAAAATATATGATCTGCTACTGGCCCTGGCTGGACGAAGGGCCCGGAAAATCACTTGACGATTTTTTGAAGGCCGCTGAAAGAGTTAACAAGGTGGGGCAACAATGCACATCAATGGGTATTAGATTTGCCTATCACAATCATGACCAGGAATTTGTTCCTGTTGATGGTTATCAGTGGGGGTATGAGGCTATTCTTGAAAACACAGACCCTACTTGTGTGGATATGGAATTAGATCTCTACTGGGCTGTAAAGGGTGGTGGAGATCCAGTTTCATTGTTTAAAAAGTATCCTGGCCGATTTAAAATATTCCATGTTAAGGATATGGACAATACACCTGAACAGGTATACACATGCCCGGGATATGGCGTCATTGATTTTGCGGAAATTTTTTCTAAAAGCAAAAAAGCAGGTGTTGAATATTACATTGTTGAAATCGACAAACACCCGGAACCAATACAATGTATCCAGGATAGCTATGATTATCTTATGAACTTAAGATTTTAATCAGGGATTTAAACAATGATTATATTAAAAATGCTATGATTAAGATCGGAGTTGTTCAGGCCACACCTTCTCTTTTTAAAAGGGATCAAACCCTGGAAATCGTGGAGAGATGGATTAAGAAAGCATCGGATGAAAAGTGTGAATTGGTGCTTTTTCCGGAGGCATTCATCCCGGGTTATCCAAGGGGATCGAATTTTGGCACTACTGTAGGCAAAAGAACAGAAGAAGGCAAAAAACAGTGGCAGGACTATTGGGAAAACAGTATAGAAGTCCCTGGAAAGTACACGGAACAATTGGGTGATCTTGCCAGGGAACATAAGATCTTTCTTTCCATAGGCGTGAGTGAAAAAGATCTGGTAAGTAAAACTTTATATTGTACTCTTCTTTACATAAATGCAAGTGGAAAGTTCCTGGGAAAACATAGAAAAATCAAACCTACCGGAAGTGAGCGAATAATCTGGGGCGAAGGAGACGGATCAACGCTGACTACCATTGATGCTGCGATTGGAAAAATTGGAGGATTGATCTGCTGGGAGAATTATATGCCATTGGCAAGGATGGCCATGTATAGTAAAGGGATTGAAATTTATCTTGCCCCAACGGCTGACAACCGTGAATCCTGGCTTACGGCTTTGAAACATATTGCAGTGGAAAGAAGGTGTTATGTACTGGGTTCGAACCAGTATGTCACAAAAAATCACTATCCGCCTTCCCTGCTGGAAGAAATAAAAGATGAAATGGAAATAATGAGCCCGGGCGGAAGTGTAATACTGTCACCAAAAGGAGAAGTCCTTGCCGGTCCACTCTATAATGAAGAAGGCTTGTTGACAGCAGAGTTTGATCCCGGGGAAATAATAAGAAGCAGAATGGATTTCGATTGGCCGGGCATTACTCCAGGGATGATATTTTTTCATTCAGGGTTCTGGATATTCCAGATATCATACAGGATAAGACATAATTTCACGAGATACTTGGAAGTTTAATATTGCAATATATTTTTAGACCTCTGTGATATAATCGCATTTTTTAAACAGAAGCAGCAAATTAATATTGTGATATGAGAATTTTTTATGCATTTTTTTCGCTTTTGATGATATCCAGTCGCTCTTCTGAAGATCAGAAGCAACATCCTTTAAATATCCGGAAGTAAAAGAGGTCACTCAAGGGGAAATGTTTGGAAATATTATGATCGTATGGGAGCTCGTGGAAGGGGCTGATGAATATCGAATTTACAGTAACCATCCAGATTTCGTGAACCAGTGGGATGAAATATCCAAGATTTCCTATCACATGGATTACGATAATGGATGTAATCTTAAAGACGGGAAAATCGCACCCGGTATCACATACAAATACCGCTTGTCCAGTGTTTCAGATAAACACGGAGAAAGTGAACTTTCACCGATTTTTGAAGTGTTCTCGGCAAACACCCCTGATAAACCTGTAATTACAAACATAACCCTTGGACTAGACTGCATTCAACTGACCTGGCAGGATGACAATCCAAAACTTAAAAATGAATACTGGCCCAGGGATTATAATGCATATAGCGAGCTCAGCAAACCGGAAGAATTCGAAATGATAGGCACTACCGAGGATAAGGAGTTCTGCATCAAATCAACTGATAGCCGGGAAGGATTACCTTGTAAAAGTCAGGATCGATGCCATGTATGAGATCGCTGATAAACTACCTCCTTCAAATATCAGTCAGTTATACGCAACTTGGGCCAGAGTATATACCGATGTGGATACGATATTTCACCATTAGGAATTTCTGGTTTTTTATCACTGCCCCCGATAAACGGATTGTGGATTTCATCAAATACCCTGAGAGAAATCTTTGATAATCCATTGAATTAATACCGGCTAATCGTATAATTCCTATATCTGGATCGGGTATTCATTTTTCAGCCTGGTTGTACAATATGACATTGATAGGAATAGAAAAATGTAGTAAAATATATTATTGCTATCACCAGCATTGAAAATTTCTTCAAATTTAATAAGGATAAACCTCCTCCTGTCGAATGTATTGATGTTCACCAGCGACATTATTCATAGGCCGGTTCCAGATCATTTCTTCATCCAAAAGTTGTATTTCCTTTTTATTCATTAAGCTTGGACCTTCTGAAGTATGGTTTGAAAAAGCCACTTCCAAATCAGTAAAATATAAGCCAGCTTCCTGTTTGAATCCCTTATTGATGGTCCAGACCCCAAAATTTAATACCAGTTTCTCTAAGTGCAGGGCTGCAAATGACCTTTTCTTCTTTAAGCGGTCATAATCATTTTTCAGGTTTATGCTTACCTGACTCCATCCCATTGAACCATCATATATATCAAAAAAAGAGTACCCAGAAAAGGCAGAGTAATTATAACTCCCTCCAATGGAACGATGCATTTTCCCAATAGAATAGATTTGATTTAACATAAGGTGATTCTGATGGAAACCTTCAACCCATAAAAATCCACCGTTCCAGCTTTCAGGATTAAAATGATCGTTGTCAACTTTATATTTAAAATGAATCCATGGCATACCCTGTTCCTGAACTTTAATGACCTGGGTTAGTTGATTCAGTGTCTGTGGCAATCTGTCCTGCCCGGGCTTATCATAATCCCTTCGTCTGTTGAACATATATAAAGCATTCCCCTCTTTATCGGGAGCTTTTCGAACTTCACACAAATTGGAAGGATCGGCATCTTCACTGTATACATATTTGCGCATCCAACCGGATAGCCCATCATTGAAATCTCCATTAAATAAATTCTCACTGGGCTCTATTTCCCATTTATGGTTAAACCATAGAGGGTCATTTTCTTTAGAGTATTCATTAAAAGATTTGGGATATTCAAATATCTCATGTGTTACTGTTTTGAAACTGACTTCTGCCATTTCACCAGTAACGTCCACTATGCAAATCCCCTGGCTTGGTCCACCATACAGGTCCTCCTCTCCAAAAGACCTTGGTCTATATCCAGTAGGAGGAAGGTTGATAAAATTGATCCCTTTATAGCTAACAGCTGTCTTTAAGGAAGACCGGATAGGTATATGAACATGACCGCTAAACACGAACTTTACATTGCCATGTCTCGAAAGAATATCATACAACAATCTGTTCACATGTACTGAATTGACATAGCTGACCAGGGGGTTTATGCCGATAGGATGCATGGGTACATGCTGGAAAAAGAAAACTGGTTTTGTTTTATTCTTATCAAGATCACGCTCCAGCCAATCAAAATAATGGGGATGTGTTTCCCAGAAATTCCTTCTCAGGGGATCCGGCCAGACAATAAAGTGCCATTGCCCGATGTCAAAGCTGTAAACGAGTTTTTCCAGACCATTAATTTTTCTCTGGGCAGCAAAGTAATTTTCAAAAGTCCCCATATTATACCCAGGTGTAAACTCTGACCGATACCGGGTTTCATGATTGCCGATCTCCAATAAGATTGGGGTTTCAAGTTTTTCATAAAACCCGATCATACGCTCAAAGTTTTCAGCCTCCCCTTGATGATCAGTAAAATCGCCAAGGATAAGTGAAAAAATGGATTTTGGAGAAAGGGCATTTGCAGTAGAAATGCTTTCTTCAATATAGGCATTGTGGATCTTGATCCTGGTTTTACTCCCATTGCCTTCATAATCGGGGTCCCCTCCCTGGGGATCAGCCATTATAATAAACCTGAAGCTTTCCATGTTGGTTGGAATACTAAGTTTGCCCGGATCAATCTCACCAATTTCATTATGAAACATCAAATTGGCACGTACTATAAAAGTATTGTTTTCCTGCCCAAACTGATTATTTATTATAAGTTCATTAAGGTCAATGGTTATAGTTTTTTTATTGGCTTTGATAACAATTTTTGAAGATGCTGTAACCTGGTTCAGCCATATTGTTATTATATGCCTGTCGCCCTTTACAGCAGATATATTAAATTTATATTTTTTAGTATCAATCAAATTACTGCCCAGGTTGAAATATGCCCTGCTACGGACAAATTCTACTTTTTCTCCTTTAAAGCTTCCTTTAACCCTATCCTCAAGGTTTTCTGAAGTTCCTTCAATTTCAATCCGGATTACCACATGACCTTCGTCATTTTTCGTGCTTTCAAGATTGTCAGGTATGGGATATTGATAATCCAGGCCGGAATTCCTGGAGTTCTTGGATTGAAAAAGCCCGGGAACAATCATAGAAGTTGAGATTCCCTGTCCAAATTTTTTTACAAAAAGTCGGCGTCGCATTAAAAATATATTTGTTTCTATATGAAATTAAAAGTAAGTAAAAATCACCTATAAACAGAATAGGATAACTATTTTCATAATAGATTGCAATGAATGTAAGGCAATAATACAGATTGAAAGGAAGTAAAGGATTTTTATGCCGAAATGCTACTCATTTTTCAGGTCCTATTATGTAAATTTATGACTGGATACTTTTTTTATCAATTAGAATGCGAAACATGAAAAGAACATTAACTTTTTTAATAGCAACCATGGCAATCCTATTTTCCTGTCAGAATCCGAATGATAATCCATTTTTCAGTGAGTATGATACACCTTTCGGTGTTCCTCCATTTGATAAGATATCGACTTCACACTATCTGCCAGCAATTCTAAAAGGGATTGATGAACACAATAATGAAATAAAAGACATCAGGTCTTCAAAGAAGGATCCTACTTTTAAGAACACCATTGAAGCATTTGAATATAGCGGATATGCTCTCCAAAAAGTTTTGGATGTATATAATAATGCCTTGTTAGCTGATAATAGCGATTCTCTTCAACTTATTGCAAAAGAGGCTGCACCCCTTCTGTCAGCACATTATGATGAAGTAATGATGGACAGTATCCTGTTTCAACGCGTAAAACAGGTTTTTGATAGAAGAGATCAGGTTCATTAAATTCTGAAGAAGAAATGTTAGTTGAAGAAACATTTAAATCATTCGTCAGGAATGGGGCAAATTTAGAAAGATCAGAGAAGGAAAGACTTAAGCAAATAAATGAAGAACTGGCTATTAACACATTAAAATTCGGCAACAATCTCCTTGCCGAGGACAATAACTGGAAATTGATCATTGAAGATAAAGAGGATCTGGAAGGGCTTCCGGAGATGATAATCGCCAGTGCTTCAGAAGCAGCAGAAGCTGCTGGTTTTCCCGATAAATGGGTAATTACAATGCATAAACCAAGCTGGATTCCTTTCCTGCAGTATTCTTCGAAGCGTAATTTAAGGGAAAAAGTCTACAAAGCATGGATGAACCGCGGCAACAATGATAATGAATATGATAATAAAGATGTAATAGCGGAAATTATTGAGTTACGTTCAGAAAAAGCAAGATTGTTGGGTTATAATACCTGGGCTAAGTACAGGCTTGATAATAATATGGCCAAAACGCCGTCTGCCGTCGATGATTTGTTAATGCAACTTTGGAAGAAAACTTTACCAGTGGCCATAAGTGAGAAGGAATCATTGCAAAAAATGATAGATGAAGAAGGTGGAGATTTTAAATTGGCATCTTGGGATTGGTGGTATTATGCTGAGAAAGTAAGAAAATCTAAATATGACCTGGATGACGAAATACTAAGGCCCTATTTTGAATTGAATGCATCACGGCAAGGTTTGTTTTATGTTTTGGAACAATTATATGGCATTAAGATGATCGAAAGGGAAGATCTTCCAAAGCCTCATCCTCAAGCATTTGCTTATGAAGTACAGGAAAATAACGGCACGCATATTGGCATTCTTTATATGGATTTCTATCCAAGATCCAGTAAAACTGGAGGTGCCTGGATGGAAGCTTACCGAAAACAACAGGTTCGGGATGGGGAATTTATTACGCCCGTAATTACTAATGTTTTTAATTTTTCAAAACCAACCGGGGGCCATCCTGCTTTATTAACTTTTGATGAAGTAAGCACGATGTTTCATGAAATGGGTCATGCCTTACATGGATTACTATCAAAATGCACATATAGGAGTCTCTCTGGAACAGCAGTGGCATTAGATTTTGTAGAATTACCCTCGCAGATCATGGAGAATTGGGCTGCTGAACCCGAAGTATTAAAGATCTATGCGAAACATTATAAGACGGGAGAACCCATACCTCAATCATTAATTGAAAAAATGGACAACTCTAACAAATTCAATCAGGGTTTTTCGATGACAGAACGATTGGCTGCCTCAATTCTTGACATGTCATGGCATAATACCTTATACCGGGGTAAGGTTGATCCAGTTCAATATGAAAATTCAATCATGAAAGGATTGGGATTAATGGATGAAATAATTCCAAGATATAAAAGTCCTTATTTTGCTCATATTTTTTCAAGTATGTACTCTGCAGGATATTATAGTTATTTATGGGCTGAAGTTCTGGATGCCGATGCGTTTAACGCATTTAAAGAATCAGGAGATATCTTCAATCCTGAATTGGCTGGTAAATTCAGGGAGTATGTCTTGTCGAAAGGGGGCACGGTTGAACCTATGGAATTATACAGGCAGTTCAGGGGAAAAGATCCTGATATTTCTCCATTCCTTAAAAGAACCGGATTGAATTGACAAAATGATTAACCTGCAAAACAAATATTCAACGATCATAAACGAAAATTAAATACTGATTCAAATGAAACTACTTAAGTCCTATTTTTCCTTTCTTTTCTTATTGATAACCGTCTGTTTTGATTCACTATATGCACAGTCCAGTTACATCCGGGTCAATCAATGTGGATATCTGGAAGCTGATCAGAAAATTGCCACGGCCTTCTCAAAAAAGAAATTAAAAGGCAGATTTTTTGTCATTAACAAGAGTGGTGAAGAAGTTTTCAAAGGTAATATTGAAAAAGCAGAGCCTTTACTCTGGGGGCAATATTATCATTATTACCTTGATTTTTCAGAACTGAAGGAGGAAGGCAATTATTCTTTAGAACTAACCGATGATACGAGATCCACAGAATTCAATATAGGGCCTGAAGCTTTTAAAGGCTATACAGAAGATATATTAGTATTTATGAGACAACAGAGATGCGGATATAATCCTTTTTTTGACATTGTTTGCCATCAACATGATGGAAGGATCTTCTATGGTCATAAGCCAGACTCTACCTATATTGATACATCAGGGGGATGGCATGATGCAGGTGATCAGTTGAAGTACCTTATTACAGGAAGCTTTGCCACTGCGTTTATGATCCTCAGTTATGAACTGGAGCCCGACAAGTTTGCGGATACTCATGATGATCTGGGAAGGCCTTTCCCAAACGGAATTCCAGATATACTGGACGAAGCTAAATGGGGCCTGGATTGGATCCATAACCTGCACCCTGAACCAGATGTACTGATCCACCAGATTGCCGACGACAGGGATCACAGTGGTTGGGAACTACCAGATAAAGATAAATCAGACTTTGGATGGGGACCTAATAGTTATCGCGTCGCCTATGTGGCAGATGGGAAACCACAGGGCTTGAACAAATATATGAGTGAATCTACCGGATTGGCCAATATTGCCGGTCGATCAGCTGCTGCTATGGCCCTGGGTTATAAGACCTGGTTAAAAATTGACAGCGCCTATGCATTTAAATGCTTGAAAGCAGCTGTTGAATTGTATAGGATGGGTAAAAAACAGGAAGGGTACCAACAGGGAAACTCCTATGGGGCACCGTATAGATATAATGAAGATACATGGACAGATGATATGGAATGGGCTGCGGCGGAATTGTATAGTATACTAAAAGAAAAAGACTACCTTGATGATGCGATTCACTACGCCCGGCTTACAGGAACACACTCATGGATGGACATGGATTCAGCTGCACATTATCAAAAGTATCCTTTTATTAATATCGGTCATTATGCGCTCCACCAGGTAGCAGATGAAACGGTAAAAAAGGAGGTTGCTGAATATTACAGATCAGGAATAGAAAAAAATATTATCAGAGCTGGCAAAACTCCTTTCAAAGTAGGTGTTCCATTTATATGGTGTAGTAATAACCTGGTTACGGCACTGGCTTCACAGATCATTCTTTATGAAAAAATGACTGGCGACCTTTCATATCATGGATTTCTTCTTTTGCAAAGAGACTGGCTTTTTGGAAATAACCCATGGGGGACTTCCATGTTCATGAACATTCCAAGAAACGGGGAATATCCGCAGGATGTACATACAAGTACATGGGCTATATCAGGTATTGAAGTGCCAGGTGGATTAATTGATGGTCCGGTGTACTATTCCATATTTAAAAATCTAAAAGGGCTGGAACTTTTTCAACCGGATGAATTTGCTGATTTCCAGAATGAGATAGTTGTTTATCATGATGATATTGGGGATTACTCTACCAATGAACCTACCATGGATGGAACAGCTGGTGCCGTATTGATTATGGCATACTTTGGCTCTCCAGTACAAAAGAAATAGGATGATTAGATTTCTAAATCCCAAAATTGTATATTTAAGCTAATAATTTTAATTAAACCCACGCCATTATGAAAAGAAGAAATTTTTTAACTACTGCAGGACTTTCTGCCTTTTTGCCGTTTAGCACTTATGCAAAGTCTGCCAGGAAAGCTGAAAAACAGCAATATGTCGAACTGATCAAGTACCAGCTTCCACTAGGGAATAACAAAAATCTTGTTGAAGAATTTTATAAGAATGTAGCTATTCCAACATTGAACGATATGGGAATTGGCCCTATAGGTGTGTTCAGAACTAAATACGGCATGAATAAGCCCACATTATATGTTATGATCCAGCATAAAGACCTTGAGTCTTTCGCCAGTCTTTCAGATAAACTTATGGACAATTCAGATTTCTGGAACGAGGGCGCATCTTTTCTGAATACAGAATTATCGGACCCGAAATACATAAGGATTGAAAAGATCCTTTACAAAAACTTCAAATACTTACCTGAGATAGAAGTTCCAAAGCAGAAAATGGATAATGCCGGAAGGATCTATGAGGTACGTATATATGAAAGCCACAGTTTGAAAGCCGCCAAGAAGAAAATTGAAATGTTCAATGAAGGTGGAGAAATCGATATATTCAAAAAAACGGGGCTTAATCCAGTCTTTTTCGGGGAAACATTGGCCGGACCAATGATGCCGAATTTAACCTACATGCTTGTTTTCGATAATATGGAGGACAGAGATAAGAACTGGAAGGTATTTGTGGATTCCCCGGAATGGAAGAAATTAAGTGGGGATGTTCAATATAAGGACACAGTATCTAATATTTCGGACATAATACTTTCTCCTGCTTCCTGTTCACAGATTTAAATAAACATTATTTCAGATCTCCTAGTTATTCATTATATTAACAGATCCAAATAATCTGAGAATTGTTTATTAACCATAATAAACTGTGACTATGAAATGTATGCATCGACGTGAATTTATCAAATCTACTCTTCTGGCTGGTGGTGTAGCAGCAATGAATCCATTCCCTCATGAACTTTATGCTTCTGAGAAAAAGAAAAATGCAAATGACATTATCAAGCTCGGAAATACTGGCATTGAAGTTTCCAGACTGGCTATGGGAACAGGTACCCATGGAGTCAACAGAGCCTCAAATCAGACCAGAAAACTGGGTGTAAAAGGATTGGGAGAATTATTACATTCAGCATATGACCAGGGGATATTTTTCTGGGATTCTGCAGATCAATATGGCACACACCCTCATCTTAAGGAAGCCCTAAAATATGTTCCAAGAGAAAAGGTGGTTATCCTCACTAAAACACATGCCTCAACGGAGGAGGAAATGCAGGCTGATCTGGACAGATTCCGGCAAGAAATTGGAACTGATTACCTTGACATCGTCTTACTGCATTACATGACAAAGGATAATTGGCCTGAATTAAAAACTGGTGCGATGAATAGGCTTTCTCAGGCAAGAGAGGATGGTATTATCAGGGCTCATGGTGTATCATGCCATACCCTGGGAGCACTTAAAGCCGCGGCTGCCACTGATTGGGTACAGGTAGACTTGGCCAGGATCAATCCTTATGGTTCAAGAATGGATGCGGAAGTACCTGTGGTAGTAGATGTTCTGAAAGACATGAAGAAAAAAGGGAAAAGTATTATAGGAATGAAATTATTTGGCGCCGGGGAATTAACCGATAAACTAGATGAATGTTTGCAATATACTTTGGGTCAGGATTTTGTGGATTGCTTTACCATAGGCCAGGAAGACCGTAACCAGATGGAAGACCTTATGACAAGAATTCCCGCTGCAAGTACAAGAGGGTAATTTGTAATATATAATATTATACATCCCGCGAATGCGGGATTTTTTTATTTTTTAATATCCCGATGTGAATATCTAAGTATTGATCTGATGAAAAAGAAACAACTTCGGTCAAAGGCTGAAAAATTTGCAAAGAACATGCTTCGAGATGCTGAGGGAGGCCATGACTGGAACCATATAGAAAGGGTTCTGGAAAATGCTAAAATGATCCTCAAGAAGGAGAAAGCCAACAAACATATCGTTCTTTTAGGAATATTATTACATGATATCGCTGATCCAAAATTTCAGGGTGGGGATGAATCAAAAGGAATTAAGATCTCCTCTGCTTATCTGGAAGAAACTGGTGTGGATAAAACCACAAGAAAACAAGTGATGGAGATCGTAAAAGGGATCTCGTATAAAGGGGGGCATAATGAGGTAAAAGAAAAATCTCTTGAATTGCAGATCGCACAAGATGCTGACAGATTGGATGCCATTGGGGCTATAGGTATTGCCAGGGCATTTAATTATGGCGGATTCAGTGGACGAAAGATCTTTGATCCAGATCAAAAACCACGTGAATATAAAAATGTTAAAGAATACAGATCAAGCGATTCGTCTACCATAAATCATTTTTATGAGAAACTGCTAAAGTTAAAAGATGCCCTGAATACTAAGACCGCAAAGAAAATGGCAAAAACAAGGCACGAATTTATGGTGAGTTACCTTCAGCAGTTTTATGATGAGGTGAATGGCAATGCCTGAAAGGGAATCTTAATTCCTCTGACGTATCATTAGCAACATTTAATACATCCCGGTTTTTATGTATAGTATTAAAATATATGGAATCCCCCGCCCCCAAACCGATTCTTTGTAATTTCTGGAAACACCATTTATCTTTTCTTCTGGATAAGATTAGAATATATCCGCAAAAAATAAATTATGAAGCTTTGAGATCGAGTATGAAGTTAATTGGGAATTCTACAACGGACCTCTATACCGGAAAGATGAATATTCCTGAGATCTCAGAATTCTGTATAATGAAACTAAAGGAAAATCATCGGTTTGAAAAAGCCACCTATATTAGATGGATCAAACAAAATCCTGAATCATACCGGGAAATAGTATTTCCTGATCATTCTATATGGATACTAAAGATCGGTACTGAAAAAGACCGGCATATTCATATTCATCCAGGAAGAAATGTTGCTCATACTGTACGGGTAAAGGCAAATATTTTAAAAACTGCTTATCTGGCTAATTTATTTGCCTTTAAAGATCATCAATCTCCTATGGATATCCATCTGATAAATGCTCTCAGGAATGATGTTCTTGGTCTTTCACCGATTAAATTTCTTACAATGAACCATGAATTGGGTAAAATGATTTATCTTTTTGCCCATAATCTGGGGATAATTGATATCACTTAATAAATGATAATATGATCTATGGATACTGATATAAAACGCATTATTCTGAGAGAACTTGGATTTCTGCTAATTTCAGCATTACTCGTTGCACTTTTCTATTTCCTGGCTGGCACTTTTCTTAAAATATGGATAGAGGATTATAGTACTCTGATATATATGACAGTGATATTTTATCTTATTATAGCCTTTTACCGGTGGCTAAACGCACTGGCCAGAAAATATCATAAAAAAGACGAAGACCTGTAAAAACTCTTCCCTCTGTTAAAAAAAGTTAATTATTCCGATCTTATATCAATCCTGAATAGTTTTATATAATAAAATATCGATTTTTGCCTTACAATTAAACGGCATTAAGAAAAAACAGAATATAGTTAATTTCTAGTTTTCCTTCTAATGGTAATATTTACTAACTTCGCCGTCTATAATTCTTTTTCGTATGAATAAATTTGAAAAATTCAATAATATAACCGGATGGACGGTCTTTGTCATTGCAACTATTGTTTATTGGCTCACCGTTGAACCAACCGCCAGCTATTGGGACTGTGGGGAATTTATTTCTGTATCCTATAAATTAGAGGTTCCACATCCTCCTGGAGCACCATTTTTCCTTTTAATAGGTCGTCTATTCTCATTTTTCGCTATGGGTGATGTTTTAAAGGTAGCCTACTGGATCAATATTGTGAGTGTACTTAGCAGCGGCTTTACCATTTTATTTTTATTCTGGACAATTACCCTCTTTGGCAGAAAATTAATAAACATTGAAAACAATACTTTCTCAGATGGCCAGACTTACTTACTAATCGGTTCAGGTATCGTTGGGGCATTAGCGTATACATTCTCCGATTCTTTCTGGTTTTCAGCCGTTGAAGCAGAAGTATACGCCATGTCATCTTTCTTTACAGCATTTGTTGTATGGGCTATTTTAAAATGGGAACATATAGAGGATGAAAGCCAGGCAAATCGCTGGTTGATCCTGATCTTTTATATGATGGGATTATCAATTGGCGTTCACCTGCTGAACCTGGTCACCTTACCGGCCCTTGGATTAATTTATTATTTCAAAAAGTATAAGCCTACCACTAAAGGTGTTGTAATTACTCTTGCCATCAGTTTCTTCCTGATCGTACTTGTTAATAATATCATCATCCCCGGGTTACCCGGGATAGCTGGTTCTTTTGAGATTTTCTTCATCAATAATATTGGACTACCATTCAAATCAGGGATCATTATTTTCATGCTTTTGTTTACAGGTTCTATTGCCTACGGTATTTATTACTCACAACAGAAGAATAAAGAATTGCTTAACATGGCCTTACTGGCATTGTCATTCATCTTAATTGGCTATTCCTCTTATGCCTTGGTTCTGATCCGGTCTAATTTTAATCCCCCTATTGATGAGAACAATCCTGAGAACATCATCAGCTTTGTGTCCTATTTGAAAAGAGAACAATATGGCTCAAGACCACTATTGTATGGTCAGTATTTTGATGCTGAAGTCGTGGATCAGACAAAAGGCGCCCCTGTCTATAAGCAAGGAGAAGATAAGTATGAAATTACGGAACATAAACTGGAATATGTATATGACCAGAGGAGGATGACCATATTGCCAAGGGCCTATAGTAATTCCGAAAACCATATAAACCAATACCGAAAATGGATGAATCTGAAAAACAATGAAATTCCGGGTTTTGGAGATAACTTAATGTTCATGTTCCGGTACCAGATCGGCTATATGTACATGCGTTACTTCATGTGGAATTTCGCCGGAAGAGAAAGTGACATACAAGGCGCCTCCTGGCTTACTCCATTGGACAGTTTTGAATCAGTACCTAAGGATATTGCTGAAAACAGGGGCAGGAATAATTATTTCATGCTGCCGCTTATATTCGGTTTAATTGGGATGTTCTTCAACTATAAAAGAAGTCAACGGATTTTCGGGGTAATTACTATGCTATTTATTCTTACGGGTGTTGCACTGGTGGTTTACCTGAACTCTCCGCCTGTAGAGCCTCGCGAAAGAGATTATATTTATGCTGGTTCTTATTATGCATTTGCCATATGGATAGGTTTAGGAGTGCTGGCAATAGGTCAGTTTTTGTTCAATTACTTCAAGAATCATAAACTTGCAGCATGGGTGGCAACTGCCCTAGGGCTAGTCGTTCCTTTGATTATGGCTGTTGAAAACTGGGATGACCATGACAGATCTGACAGGTATTTTTCAGTGGATTCAGCAAAGAACTTCCTTTCTTCATGTGCTCCAAATGCAATACTCTTTACTGGTGGGGATAATGATACCTTCCCACTATGGTATTCACAGGAAGTAGAAGGATTCAGGACCGATATGAGGGTGATTGTACTAAGTTATTTCAATACAGACTGGTATATAGATCAGATGACCCGCAGAACCTATGAATCTGAACCGGCGCCTTTCTCTATTGATAAGAACCTGTATAGGCAGGGTGGCCCAAATGATTATCTTCCATATGTAGAAAATCCAAACATTAAGGGTAATGCGATAAGTCTAGAAGCGTATATGAACCTGGTAAAACAGAACCATCAAGCCATTAAGGTACCGACGCTACTTGGTAGTTATAATTCATTACCGGCAAAAGCACTTTACTTGAATATTGACACGGCCTATGTGAAATCATTGGGCATTGTGCCTAAGGATATGGAGCATTTAATCCCGGAACAAATGGTGTTCAGGCTCAAAGGAAATGGGCTTGAGAAAAATACCTTTATGATCCTTGATATGATATTAACTGGTAACTGGACAAGACCTATATATTTCAACAATACATCATTACAGAATGCGGGTATTGATTTCAGAAGATATGTTGTTCAGGAGGGGAATACCTACCGGTTGCTACCTATCGACAGGGGAAATCTGCAGGATGACCTGGTGGATACCGAGGTCATGTATGACAACATGATGAATAAATTTTCTTTCAGGGAACTCGATAATCCTAAAGTATATTATTCAGAAGACTATCGGAATTTTGTGCTGAATCATAGGTCTAGCTTCAATACGCTTGCTGAGGCTTTGATTGCAAAAAATAATATGGAGAGGGCCCAAGAAGTACTTAACAGATCCCTTGAAGTGATGCCGAATAAATCTCTCAGGTATGATTATTCCAATGTACAAACAGCCTCATTGCTTTTCCAGGTTGGGGAATCAGAAAAAGCAATTGACATAGCTCAAAAGCTTGGGGAAAGTTCTAAAGGATACCTTGAATACTATGTTAACATGGAAGCCTCCCCTTCAAATGAGGTTCAGAAGCATATGACAATACTGAGCCTTCTATCTCGAATGTTGAAACAACATGGGCAGGATGAATTGGCGACGGAGATAGAGACATCTTTCCTTGATTATTACGGAATTTTTAACGCGCAATAAGGTAAATTAACTAAAATATCTTATAATTCAGGATCTGGTCAAAGAAACTGACTATTGCGCCAGGTTTTATTATTATTCCGAAGATAATCCCGAATACAGCACCATAAAAGTGGGCATCATGGTTGATGTTGTCGGACATTTTCCTGCCCTGATAGTAGGAATAGACCAGAAATAGTATTCCAAAAATGAAGCCGGGAATACATAATAAAGGTAGAAAAATACAGATCTTGGCAGTAGGGTTAAACAGAATACTTGCAAACAATACAGCACTTACAGCTCCTGAAGCTCCAAGGCTATTATAATTTGGTATGTCCTTATATTTTATGAGGCTGGGGATGTCGGCAACCAGCATTCCAAGGAAGTATAATATCAGGAAATAAAAGATCCCTGATCCTCCATAGTAATACCTGAATATTTGCTCTAGGACATCACCAAAAAAATACAAGGTGATCATATTGAAGAGTAAATGAACATATCCATTATGGATAAATCCTGATGTAATCAACCTGAAATATTCTTTTTTATGAATTACAGCATATGGATTCATCATCCACTTATTATATTTATCCGGATGCTTCCATGCGTAAAGACTGGCTATAACAGAAACTGCGATTAGAACTATGCTTATACTCATTACTCTATTTTTCTCTATTCATAAGGAAAGAACTTAGTGATAATAAATCTGTCTTTCGCTCTTTTTCAACATCAATTTTACTAAACATATCCAAACCTATATTAAAATAATGGTTGATCTGTTCTTTGGCTAGTTGTTCTATTTTTAAACGATTAAATATGGCAGTAACTGATTCGACTTTCTCCACAGGATCAAAATCTTTAAGAGAGAGCCATTTTTCAAGCTCCATTTTATCTGCTCCCTGTGCTAATTCCCGTGCCTTAATCAGCAAATATGTCTTTTTATTAGAAATGATGTCTCCTCCCACCTGCTTTCCAAAGATTTCTTTATCAGCATAAACGTCCAATAGATCATCCATCAATTGAAATCCAATGCCCATATTTATTCCAAATTGTTTTAAATTGATCCGGTCATCCTTACTTGCTCCACCTATCAATCCTCCAAGTTCAAGGCTGTAACCTAAAAGAACGGCGGTTTTCAATTTGATCATATTTAAATATTCATCCACACTTACATGATCAGCATCCTCAAAGTCCATATCCATTTGCTGCCCTTCACATACAGCTGCTGCACAATCGTTAAACTTCGAGATCACCTCTTTTATTATTGAATTCTCCGCCTCTAGCAAAAGATCATACGCCTTTACCAGCATTACATCGCCTGAAAGAATGGCTACGTTTTCATTCCATTTTGTATGAACAGTAGGCATATTACGCCTTAGTGGGGCCTGGTCCATAATATCGTCATGCATTAGAGTAAAGTTATGAAAAACTTCAACTGCTAAAGAAGGCTTTAATATTTTATCATATCCTTTTTGATATAACTGATAGGCAAGAATAGATAAAAGAGGTCTAATGCGCTTCCCCCCCAATCCCAGGATATAATTTATCGGCTCATAAAGGTTTGCAGGATCTATACCTAAACTGAGTTCTCGAATATCCTTATCTATTGTGGCTATTAATTTCTTGAGTTGTTCATTCATTTTCACAAAAGCCTAAATCTATAGTACGCCGGTCTACATCAGCCTTAAGAACTTTCACTTTAACATTCCCACCTAAAGTATACATTCTTTTAGTATACCTTCCAACTACCCTCATATTTTTTTCATCAAATTCATAATAATCATCTACCAGTGAAGACATCCGTATCATTCCTTCCACTTTGGTCGTTATGATTTCCACAAATATCCCCCATTCTGTCAATCCACTGATCAGACCTTCAAATTCCTCACCGATCCTGGGCACCATATACTCGACCTGCTTATACTTTATTGAAGCCCGTTCCGCATCTGAAGCAACTTTCTCTCTTTCAGAACTGTGGGTACATTTCTCTTCGTATTCTTCATCACTAACAGAAGGTAATCCAGACATATAATGTGCAAGCAGGCGATGGACCATCATGTCAGGATACCGTCTTATTGGAGAGGTAAAATGTGTATAATGGGCAAAAGAAAGTCCGAAATGACCTTTCTGCTTAACGCTGTACTTAGCTTTGGCCATCGATCTGATCGCTAAATTTTCCAGTACATTCTGTTCAGGTTTTCCTTCTATTTCATCCATTAGCTTGTTTAAGGCTTTGGCAATACCATCTTGCCTGAATTCAAGTTTATGACCGAATTTATTAGCAAAAGTGGAGAAAACCTGAAGCTTATCCATATCAGGTTCATCATGGATCCGGTATACGAATGTCCGGTCACCCTTGGAGCCGGCTGGATTACATATAAACTCTGCCACCTTTTTGTTAGCCAACAGCATAAATTCTTCGATTAGCTTATGTGCGTCCTTTCTTACTTTAGGAACTATGGCCAGTGGTTTGCCGTCCTCGCTTAATTCAAATTTAACTTCTGTAGTTTCAAAATTGATCGAACCGTGGTTATACCTGTCAGTTCTTAATTTCCTGGCCAGATCATTTAGAATATTTAATTCCTTTGAAAAGTCGCCTTTATAAGTATCCAACCTTTCCTGGGCTTCCTCGTAGGTAAACCTTCGATCGGAATGGATAATGGTCCTGCCAAACCACTGTTTTTTTATATTTGCACTTTGATCAAGTTCAAATACAGCAGAAAATGTCAGCTTATCTTCTCTTGGACGCAAAGAACATAATTCATTAGACAATCGTTCCGGCAGCATAGGGATGGTTCTGTCTACAAGATATACCGAAGTGGCCCTATCGTAAGCTTCCTGATCAATTTCAGATCCTGTCTTAACATAATGGGTCACATCAGCAATATGTACTCCCAATTCATAGTTCCCATTACTCAATGTTTGTAATGAAATGGCATCGTCAAAATCTTTCGCATCTTCCGGGTCAATGGTAAATGTGGTTATTTTCCTAAAGTCCTTTCTCTTTTTTATTTCATCAGTTTTGATTATCTCATTGATTTTTTCTGATTGTACAATTAAAGACCGATCAAATTCAAAAGGGAGTCCAAATTCAGCCATGATAGAGTGGATCTCTGCATCATTGTTGCCCGCAGGGCCGAGAATCTTGATCACTTCCCCCAATGGATTCTTATCTCCTTCCTTCCAGTCGATGATCCTTGCTATTACTTTGTCGTTGTTTTTAGCTTTCTTAATGCCTTCTACCCTGACGAAAATATCATGGTGCATCTTTTTAAAATCAGGAATAACAAAAGCATAATTATTATGTACTTCTATCCTTCCTACAAACTCCATTCGGTACCGCTTTATGATCTCAGTGACAGCACCTAGTGGCCGACCATCTTTTTTAACCGAAAAGATGCGTACCTTGACAATATCATCATCCAGAGCTGTTTTGAGATCCTCTGTCCTGACCAGAACATCCTGTTCAATTTCATCAGAAATTATGAATGCAAATCTCCCATTTACATAATCTACCTTTCCTGTAATTTCATTCCCTGTTTTTATAATACAAAAACGCCCGTCATCTGTTAATTGGATTTTGTCCGCCCGAAGCAATGTCAACAGGATACCATCCACATTGTTTTTCAAATGCTTTTGTTTGATATTCAATGTGCGGATGATCTGTTTTTCACTGAATGTACGGGAGGGATACTCTTTTATAAGGTTAAGTATTTTCTGCTTAAGCAGGTTAATTTTCTCCTTAGATTTATCAGTTGTCTTGTTCTTTTTATTCGTCATGTTTAGTTTTTATTTCCTCTTTAATGAGCCTGGCTGTTTTCAAAATTCTTCGTCGCAGTACATTTTTCCTAATATCTTCAAGATCCCCTTTTGGGATAGACTCTATCAGATTCTTTGTATATTCCTCTCTTGGCCTGAGATATATATCCTCAGAAAATCCCATCTCTATAAATCTTCCATCCCGCATCACGAATAAACGGTCCGACATAAATTTGACAACAGAAAGGTCGTGTGATATAAATATATAAGTTAAACCAAAATCTTTTTTTAATTGGTTAAGTAGGTTCAATATCTGAGCCTGGACTGATACATCCAATGCAGAAACAGATTCATCCAGGATAACGAAATCCGGCTCGAGTGATAAAGTCCGGGCAATACATATTCTCTGTCGTTCACCACCCGAAAACTCATGTGGATATCTGTTGTATACGTTTTCGTTTAATCCTACCTTAACTAGCAACTCAAACACTTTGTTTTTTCTTTCGGTCCGGGTGAACATTCCATGGATTTTCATGGGTTCTAAAATGGCATCTCCAATCGTCTGTCTTGGATTTAATGAATTATATGGATCCTGGAAAATAATCTGCATAGATTTTCTCAAGCTTCTCAATTCTCCTGGGCTTAGAGTAGCGATATCCCTTCCTTTAAAAATGATCTCTCCTGAGCTAGGTTCAAGAAGCCGGATCAATAACTTGCCCAAAGTAGTTTTGCCACAGCCGGATTCACCAACAAGCCCAATAGTTTCCCCGGGATAAACCACAAATGAAATTCCGTCAACAGCCTTTATTTCATCGATATTCTTTCCAAATAATCCTTTCTTTATTGGGTAGTATTTCTTCAATTCATTAACCTTCAAAATTGGCCCGCCTTGAATAACGCTTAATCGTCTTTCTATCAACTCATCTTTTCTTTCTACATTTAAAAGAATAGCCTCTCCAACAGAATTATATTTTTGGTCTTCAGTATCTGATTTTTGAAAGTCATCGGTTCCTAATACCATATGTTGTGATGCTGAGTGTTTCTCGCTCATAAAATCTGAGACAGTTGGCAATCGTTTCATCCTCAAATCAAGCCTTGGTCTGCAGGCAAGTAATCCTTTGGTATAAGGATGTTTGGGATCAGAAAAGACTTCCCAGATTGTACCCTCTTCAACGACCTTGCCCTGGTACATGACAATTATTCTGTCAGCAATTTCAGCAATTACACCCAGGTCATGTGTGATAAATAATACCGAACTATTCAGATCTTCTCTGAGGTTTTTCAAAAGTCTCAGAATATTGGCCTGCACCGTGACGTCCAGGGCTGTAGTAGGTTCATCTGCAATAATGATCTGTGGCTGACAAGCTAAAGCCATAGCGATCATGACACGTTGTTTCTGCCCTCCCGATAAATTGTGAGGATAAGAATCAAAAATAATCTCCGCTCGTGGAAGCTGGACCTTGCGAAGCATTTCCACAGCTATCGCCCTTGCTTCTTTTGCTGATTTTCCTTTATGGAGCGTAAGTGATTCAACAAGCTGGTCTCCACAAGTCAGTACAGGATTAAGGGAGGTCATAGGTTCCTGGAAAATCATAGAGATTTCATGCCCTCTGATCTTTCGAAGGTCATTTTCTGATTTCTGCAACAGATCCACTTCTCCAAACAGTTTTGATTGGAATAAGATAGAACCATTTCGATAGATTCCCGGTGGGGATTGTAACAGTTTTAATATAGATAAAGCCGTCACTGTTTTACCAGATCCGGATTCGCCAACGATCCCTACAGACTCTCCTTCCCTGATGCTCAGATTAAGGTGCTCAACAGCCGTCGATATTCCATTTTCTGAAATAAAATCAACAGTCAGGTCTCTGATATTCAGAACAGTTTTACTATTGTCAAGTATCTCATTCATAGAACATCATTAAATAAAAGTGATATCTTTTTCCGGAATTGCCGGCATGAGGTTCAATTTTAGAAATAAATTTGCCGTAACGCACACGTCCTGTTTGCAATAAGCCTCAATCTCATCAATCTTTTTATCTTTATAGTATACCCTGTTTACTAGACTGCCATCTATGCCTTTTTTACTTGACTCAATACCAAATATTGTAGCAAGCAGGTCAAGAGATGAATAATTCCTTCTATCTCCGAACTTCCACATTTCCATAGTGTCGAGATGATTGATCTCCCAGGGTTTTTTCCCAGCTATTTGAAGTGCTGTTGGAATTTCTATTTCATTGATCAGGTACCGCCGGCATAAATAAGGAAAATCAAAATCTTTACCATTGTGAGCACATAAGATCAGTTTTTCTCCATCAAGTTTATTGTTAATTAGATCTTTAAACCGGGTCAGTATGTCTCTCTCATTTTCCCCTGTAAAGGCTTTGATCCTTAAACCCATTTCTCCCGATTTTGTTTTAACAAATAAACCTGCTGCAATGCAAATGACCTTCCCAAACTCAGCGTAGATACCAGCCCTTTCAAAAAACAATTCATCATTTGGGAGCTGCTCTTCGTTTTTTATAAATGCAGCCTTTCTATCCCATTGTTTCTTTAAGCGGTCATCAAGGTCATTATAATTTTCAGCAATTGAGGCTGTTTCAATATCAATGATCAGGGTATTTCTAATATCGATCAACTGTGATAGATCCCAGGTTAAGTTGGCACTTATTTTATATAATTAAAGATAAGCAATATTAATGAGTTTTATAGGTGGATATACCGCTGATCAGAATATAATATACGGGTAGTTAATCAATAAAACACTCGAACAGTCGGACTATTTTAATGGATATTATATGCGGTTAAACTATCTTCCAGATTTTGAAAGGTTACACTGTCAAGTTTTTGAAGGACACTGTGCATTACCACCTCATATTCTTCCTTCTTATCTTCATTTACTGGTTCAGAAGGAGGCAGTTTTACATTCAGTGCATCTACCTGCTGGCCATTCTTCCAGAACCTGAAACAAAGATGTGGCCCATTAGCTAGTCCTGTGCTTCCTACATAACCTATAACCTGGCCTTGCTGGACCTTTACTCCAGCTTTTATGCCACTTCCAAACTTGGACATATGTAAATATTGCGTTGTATAAACGCTATTATGCCTTATTTTAACGTATCTTCCATTATATTGCGAATACCTTGCTTCTTCAACGATGCCGTCACCCACCGACCTGATAGGAGTACCGGTAGGGGCTGCATAATCCGTACCAAGATGCGACTTATACCGTTTTAATACCGGGTGGTACCTGCGCCGGGTATATCTTGAACTAATGCGCTTATACCGAAGTGGTGATTTTAGAAATTGCTTTTGCAGACTTTGTCCCTTTTCATCAAAATAACTTATACCACTTCCCTGGTCAAAATATACGGCATAATAGTCTTCTTCATTATGATTGAAATATGCACCAGTTATTTTACCAATTCCCGCTTCCTCATCATCTACATACAACTGCTCATAGAGAACTTTAAACCGATCACCCTTTTGAATTCGATAGAAATCTACCTGCCAGGCAAAGACTTCAGATAAAGAATGGATCAGCATAGGATCAGCCCCCGCATCCGTCATGGTCACCCAAAGTGATGTCTCAATTATACCTGCAACAGAAGTGTTTACTGTATCTATTTTTCTTTGATTGTAACTGACTTCAATGCTGTCTTTTAACTTGTAAATAACAAAATCTATCGGATTGGGCTCATAGATGAAATATTCTGCCCGGGGTAAAGAATCTCGACTACAAAGAAGTGTATATTTTTTACGGGCCTCCAGTTTCCTGACATCATACACATTTTTTGATTTGATAGAGAGATTGTGAATCTGCTGATTACTTACCTGGTAATCTGACAATATTTCACCAAGGAACTGGTTTCGCTTGATCGTACTTTCGATTACAGTAAATGAGTCCACAGGGAATCCATATAATAGTGAGGGTTCCAGTATTTGTACAGTATCCAGGGTTTCTGTTATTAGCTCCTCTTCAAATTCGGGGATAGATTTATCCAGGTTGATCTGGTACACCACAAATATCAGAAATAATATAAATAATACTATAAAAAGACCAGACTGGGCGAACTTCATAATCACTTCTTCCTTTCGACATAGCAAAATAGCTTAAATCTAGGTTGATTCGCAAAGATTCGCTGAAAATTTTGGATTAATTCACCCTAAATTGGATATATAAAATAAATTTTAAAGGACATTATTTCAACAAATTTTCTATTTGATAAAACTGTAGTAAATTTCACTTTAACTTTGTTTTATAATATTCATATTTCTGGCTATGTCATTTAACTAGATAGGATTTAGTTACAGGTAATTGATTTATTACTATCAAAGGCTTTGTATTTCTTTCACACCAATTTAAGGATTAAAATTTAATTCACTTTTAATATGAACATCAATATTTAATTCTATCCGCTCAAGAAAAGAGCTAAACATTAATTTATTATTTTACCAAACAAAATTGAACGGGTTGTTTTTTCCCTTTTAATACCAGATATTGAAATTAATTTAAATCCAGACTAAAAGGTAGGAGCAAATAAAAAATCATATTCGAGAAATGAAAAGTCAGAAAAAATCCCCTTTCGTAATCGGCGCTGCAATCATCATAATCTTAGCTGGTTTGATGCAGGCTCAAAGCATTGTAATACCCATCCTTCTCTCATTGTTTATTAGTATTGTTTGTACACAACCAATACTCTGGCTTTCTAAAAGAAAAGTGCCTTTTACGGTGGCTGTTTTTATAGTGTTGATAGGGATATTACTAATATTTACGTTGATTGGCAGTTTGATTGGGGAATCTCTGTCAGAGTTTGCAAAGGATGCCCCTAAATATGAAGAAAGTCTTAAAAATATTTTTAATGATTTAATGATTCAACTTAATCAGCGGGGCATACAAATCAAATCAGATCAATTTCTCCAAATACTTGATCCCAAAAAGATCCTGAACTTTTCAGCAAATATGGTTGGGCAACTCGGTGGGATCATGTCCAACTCTTTCATGATCATGCTGATTACAATATTTATCTTGTTAGAGATGAATGGATTTGTCTTAAAAACTAAAGTAATTGAACTAAAACACGGAAATTCTTTAAAATTTTTAAATAAGATTGGACAAAGTATACGGAATTATCTCAGCATTAAAACCATTGTAAGTCTTCTGACTGGAATTCTGATTACTATTTATCTGTACATTATCGGCGTTGACTATGCCATACTATGGGGTACCATTGCTTTTATGCTAAATTATATTCCCAACATAGGCTCTATCATCGCGGCAGTGCCAACCATGCTTCTGGCACTCGTACAATTAGGTGTTGGTGGAATGATCTGGACAGGTATTGGATATTTAGCGGTCAATATGATCGTTGGGAACATCATTGAACCGAAAGTTATGGGCAAGGGACTTGGGCTTTCTACTTTAGTGGTTTTTCTTTCACTGGTGTTCTGGGGCTTTATATTCGGCCCGGTAGGCATGTTCCTATCTGTCCCTTTGACCATGACTATTAAAATTATGCTTGAAGCGAATAAAGATACGGGCTGGGTGGCGGTTTTACTTGGTACGGAAGAGGAGACAAAAAAGATTCTGGACGAATCATCTTAAGGACAGACTAATTGTATTATGAAGCTGATGTTTATTAGTTGCTCATTTGGCTAGTTGAGAAAAGGTCCAGTCGAATGACGGGAGTTTATATTTTAATTCAAGTGAAGTCGCATTTGGATAGAACCTGCATCATTACAGGCGAAGCCATGTTTTATAAGGGATTTAACCAATCCACGACTTAGATTCCTGAATATGGTTATGGTATCTGACCTCCTTCTTAACCTGACATACATATCAACAGAATAATCAACGTAAATGTTGATAAATGGAACCTCATTATAATATTCCAGAAATGCCTCAGCAATAATTTCATCATTTAATATAAACACCTTGCTGCTATCCAGGTTATCGTAATCTTTCATATCCTATTAACGCAAAATCAAACATATTAATATATTCTTATTGAAGACTAATTAGATTATTTTTTTGCAATGCTAAATAATTGTAATATAAGAAGTCGAATTTGCACTATTCCGGCAGGCCAGATCCCTGTAATAGCTATACTCCAATAAAAGAATAGTTTCGATTTCCCAAATTGGTATTATTCAAAGAAAATTTCCAAAATTGGTAAAAGTACAAATTGCGGAAATCACTCTTCAATAATATGAAAAGGTATATTAGCTACCGCAGAGTGATTGTTCCCGTCATTTATATAGACAAACAATCTGAAATTACCTCCCTTTTCTTCAGGAGTCCTATATCTTATGGATCTACCACCCTCCAGTTTTTCGGTTATAGCGCCTTCAATAGGTGATGGCTTTGTTTCTCCCTGTCCGGCATAAGCTCCGAATTTCTTATTTTCAGGAACCATTTCCCATTGAATAGTCAATTCATCTCCATCCGGATCGAAGACATAAACATTTGCTTTATAAAGGGTGGTAGCTTTCAAATTGATATTGTCCTTCGCGTTCAATCCCTCAATTTGAAGAGAATCAATTATTGGTGTTCTGTTTTCCGGCCACCTGCCTGTCCATTCATAATGCATTACCTCAACAGGGCCCTTTTCTGATCCATCATCGTGAAACATATTATACCATGTATGGGTCCTTTCCTGTCTGTTGCTTGTCCAGAGAAAAACGTAAGAACCTATGCACCAGGGCTCGGCTTTTATTACCTTTTCGTAGCGTTCCTGATAAACTCCGGCTTTCTCGGTGCTTGTTTCTTCAATCACCACATCCCATTTTGTTCTTGGCACCTGCCAATGGCCACTTGGGCCCCATTCAGTAACGGCAAAAGGTTTATTCCAATTGTATTCACGTAACCAATCAGGAATTTCCCAGATATCGGCATATGTATTGATTCCCAGTAGATCGACATCTTTGCATCGCTCCACGATATCCTTCATTTTCTCATTATTCCCGCGTCCAACCACAGCCATTGCAGGATGATTTCCATCAATTTCATGTATCATTCTGGCGATATCGTTGACCGCGTTCCACATATTGAGATTATAGTCGTCATTTCCTGGGATATGATCCAGCTCATTACCAATGGCCCACATCAGGAGTGCAGGATGATCTTTATTGTTCATTACTATTTCTTTCATTTTCTCGAATTGCTCTTTTACAGCAGTTTCATCCCCGTAATCGAATCCATTCCTTTCCGCTTGAACGGGAAGTCCAAACAGCACTGTTAACTTGAGGCGATGTGCTTCGTCCATAACTTCCTTTACATTTTTACGGTATCCGATCCGGACCGCATTGCCACCATATTCAGCTACTTTATCCATATACCTTGTTCCTATCGTTCTTGCCCCTTTAATAAAATATGGCTCACTATTTACATACAACTGAAACCGGTCATGATCTTTCTTTATCTCAACCTTTATTGGTGATTCAATGATATTACGCTCATTGTTTTTCTGATTACAAGCGTAAAAAAGAATTGCTGACAGGATAGAGAATAAAAATGTTTTTTTCATTTTAAAAAAAAATTTTCGTGAATTACTTATTTAAGGATCTCGTACCAGATGGTTTTATATTTATTCCCATCCAGCTTAAATTTTCCCTTTTTTATAGGAACTGTTTTATCCGTTCTGAGTCCATCGTGATCTAAAACATGCACTGTAAAATCAGATGATGACCAAATGGTAATATTTACATTAACCGGTTCTACCAATAAAGGAGGACCACCTACCGATTCCAGTACCGTTTCATTATTATTATATGTATACTTCATTCCGGAATTCCTGGCACGTGCTATGGTGGTTACTAGTATCGAAGAACTGTTTTCAATGCTTTTCCCTTTATCAAGTGAGGTAATATAGACAATTGCAAATGGATTATCGGTCTGGATCGATATATCGCCCAGATCAATATTTTGCCCGGATGTAAATCCTGCTATGGCCTTCGTTCCGGGAGTGTTTACGGTAAAATAGCCTTTCTCCTGGCTGTAATCCCATGTTAATTGCCCTGTGTTGGATTCAATGATCTTATTTTCAGTCCATTTATTCCAATCAGGTAATTCTGTTTTAACGAATTCATTAGTGAATTCCAGTTCAAGGCGTCCGAGAGCCAGGGCTTCGATCGGTACGTCCCCGCCAAGTTTTTTAATATCCCCTTGCTGTCTCAAACTTTCTTTAAAGCCAATCTTGCCTTCCGACAGAGAGGGTATATGGACGAAACGGTCTGGCAGAAGTTGACCTTCCGTGACATCTCCCCGCTGGATCATCCTGGCTAGTGCCGGGAATTGTCCGATTTGAGTGATGTTATTGGTATTATACACACCCGGAGTACCCATGGTATTTGTGAAACCAGCATTACCAGCATTAAAATGATAGGATCCGTCCCAACCCTGAAAACCAAGGCCATAAATTCCAATAATAGCGGGTCCTTCAGCGATCCATTCATTCGGCATTTTACTGGTCCATTCAGAAAGTACAAAGGGACGGCCTTTGACAGCATGCAATCCACTGCTGAATAATCCTGATCCCGGATAATTCACCATGGCCTCATTGGGGAAGGGGCCTGTTTCGATGCGGTGAGGTCGTGCGGCAAAATAATTGTGGCGGTCTATAATGCCTACAAGATAATCCGTATGTAAATTATAATAATGTATTACCCCCTGGCCCGCCTGCCAGCAACTACCGACAAGAGGTCCTTTATATCCAGTACTACGAATAATATCGATAAATCTCATGTAATAATCCCTCTGTGTTTGATACAGAAATTCAGCATTATCCAGCATTCTTTTTGGAGAGTCTGAATTATTTATAGATTCAGGTGAGAACTGCGGGAACCATGCTATCGGGTAAATATTTTCTTTATATAGATTTTCTCCAATCATATAGTCCGGGAACATGTCAAGGCCATCCTTACCCCAGGCGGCCTCCAGGTTTTCCTGTGTTCCATATTTATCAATCAACCAACGACTGAACTGCTGACAAAACATTTTTTTGTACGTTGGGACTGTTTCCAATCGATCCGGATTTAACCAGAAAAGATTGTCCTCATTCTGCAACTCATAAAATATCAATGCCGGATCATCTGCATACCTTAGTCCGGTATATGGATTCCTATGATCAAGAAGATGTGTGGCAAGATCGAACATGATTCTTTGCAGATCAGGGGCAAAGTTGACGAGGTATATGATATTT
Organism: uncultured Cytophagales bacterium; assembly: GCA_942491935.1. Lineage (GTDB taxonomy): Bacteria > Bacteroidota > Bacteroidia > Cytophagales > Cyclobacteriaceae > JAGTVG01. The sequence goes on along the minus strand of CALOCZ010000025.1, from coordinate 64,979 downwards.
TTTTCCAGGTTATTCTTTATCTCATCATATGCGATCACCCTGTTGCTGTCTCCGTCTACAAGGTAGTGTCGAAAGACAGGGCTCCAGCCATAATAAATGCCTTTCTCCTTTAACCTGCTCCAGTAATAATCAAGTTTATTCCATCCTTCCTTTGTTAATTCAGTAGAGTTTTCAGGATTCCCATAGGCTGAATGCGAGTAAGTAAATTTATGCATCCTGATAGCATTTACTCCCATTTTTGCATACCACCGGGCCCGTCGGTCTGCTTCCTCTCTATCTGGACCACATCCTTTATTACTATGGTTGACACCCCATACTTTTAATGGGGTACCATCCTCAAAAGCAAAGTCGCTTTCTTGTATAGTCAGCCATCCATGTTTCCCGGCTGGCGCATCCAACCAGTCAGACATACCTATTACACCTTCTTCCAGGGTATTTTTTGGTTGCCAGGTGAACCACTTCCCATCAGCGTTTTCAATCTCCTGGGCGTGGGAATAGAGAAAGGTAAGAATCAAATAAATTGAAATCGGGTATTTGAATAAACGGATCATGATTTACTAAGATCTTAAACAAGATATTGATTATATAGGCTGCTCCAGGGCTCGCGCATCGTTCTGGATAGTAATTGATTGGCAATAAAATTATCAACAACTTCTTCTTTTAGAGGATCCCAGATCAAATCCTGGTTGAGCATCATCGCTATGTTCCCCAAATGGGCGATAGTTATCGATCTATGCCCGGTTTCAGCGGGACAAATACAGGCTTTACGTGAAATAACACAATCAATAAAGTTTCTATAGTGGTTTTCGCTTTTATATACTTGTACCTCATTAGGTCCAATAACCACATCCTTTAACGATTCGGGTTCAACTTTATGTTCTCCCCTGCTTGACCATACCTTCCCTTCTGAACCTATAAAAGTAACTCCAAAATCAGACTCACTTGATACAATCAGTTTAACGTCATTTTCATAAATACATTCAAAATAAAATTCAGTGGCTGTATTCCATATCGGGTGATCAGACCATTTTGATTTTGGATTTTGAATTTTAACAGGTCCTGTATGATCTGTATCCAATCCCCATTGAGCAATATCAGGGTGATGACCTCCCCAATCCGTGACCATACCTCCTGAATAATCCAGTATCCACCTGAAGTTGACATGTGTTCTGGCCGGGCAATATGGAGCTTCCGGAGCTGGTCCCAGCCACATATCATAATTAAATCCCTCAGGCACAGGAATTGTATCGACCTTTTTTCCGGTCTTTCCAAAATCAGGAGTGCCCCCAGGCAGGCCGCATATTACAGTTTCCAACTTCCCGATCTTGCCATTCCGTACCAATTCTACAATTCTTCTGAAATGTGGATTTGATCTTTGTTGGCTTCCGGTCTGGAAAATTATTCCCTGTTTATTTACTGCATTGCTCATTGCTCTGCCTTCGGCTACGGTTAAAGATAGAGGCTTCTGGCAATAAATATCTTTTTTTGCAGCGGCAGCCATCATAACTGGAATAGCATGCCAGTGGTCCGGAGTAACAATCTCAACAATATCTACCTCTTTTAAACCTATAACATCTCTGAAATCTTCATATCCAGTGGTCGATTTATACTTTTTCCCATGTTGTTCGGAGTAGGTTTTATCAACCAGGTCCATGATATAATCCCTGCCTGCCACTTTACCATCCCAGTATCCTTTGCTCTTCCTGTTCACATCACAGACGGTAGTAATCTGAACCCTATCATCAGTTAAAAATCCCCGAACATCATTTCCAGCCTGATTCCCAGCTCCAATGAAAGCCATATTAATCCTTTCCGAGGGGGCTTTATATCCATTTTTTCCCAAAGCGGATGCGGGTATGATAGTTGGGGCAAAAATTAATGCTGTAGTTATTTTACTTGTATTTTTAAAGAAGGTTCGTCTGCTTGATTTTTTCATGAATTATTAATTATCGAGTTCCCGGATCCATATATTTCTGTAACTTACCTTGTTTGTATGGTCCTGCAACATAAGAGGCCCTTTTGAAGCCAGTTCAGGTAAATCCTTATTAAATGATGTCGTTGGATCCCCTATCTCAGCCATATGGTGGATCAATACACCATTATGAAATACTGTAAAATAGCCGGATTTTGTTTTATTTCCTTCTTCATTATATTCAGGAGCCAAAAATACTATATCATACACTTGCCATTCACCAGGTTTGCGTGAAGCATTGACTAAAGGAGGGTGTTGCTTGTAGATCGCTCCTGCCTGACCATCGGCGTATGTTACATTGATATAAGAATTCAGAACCTGAACCTCGTATTTACCCATCAGGTATACGCCTGAATTACCAGATTTCTGACCTTCTTTATCAGCGTCTTCAATAGGTGTTCGCCATTCAATGTGTAACTGACAACTACCGAAAAGTGTCTTGGTCTGAATATCCCCAGTGCCTGGTTCAACGGTAAAATGTGATCCCTTAACTTTCCATAAAGCTGGTCCGCTTTTTGTGCTTTCAAACTTATCCAATGTGCTTCCTTCTGTAAATAGTATTATCGCATCAGAAGGCGCACTCATGCCAGACCCTGAAGTAATTACTTCGGGTAGAGGAAGCGGATCTTTGTTATCCTGGGCATTTGCGATCATAAAGGGTATTATCCATATTACTATTGCAAGTCCGGTTTTAAATTGGTTATTAAGATTCATATTTTAAAAATTAGTTATTCTAAAAAAATGCTTATACGGGTAGCCTACAAGATAAGAAAATTTTCAGTTTTTTCATCTATGACTTAATAGATCCAGGATTCAGAATAACTTTTTTCAGCATACTTGATACAATCGGAAGAATAAGATTTCTGAAAGCAACAAAGAAAAAATGGTAATTAGATATTACTATAAAAACAGATTTATAATTCCATATTTATTATTAACTTAAATAATAAAATAAAGAAGTTCAACTAGCTAATTTAAGTGCCTACAATATTAAGGATTGATGGATTTAGATTTTTTTTCTTTAGCAATGAAGGATTTGAACCTCCCCATATACATGTTGAGATCTTATTTTCCTTTTAATCGAGTTCCGAAATCCCCCCTTACCGAATTTATAAAAAATAATTAATCCTTTCAAACAATCATAATTAAAAAAAAATTGATAAAGTATAATAAAAATTTTCTTTTCCTTTTTGCCCCACCAGTATATAATTATACAAAAAGAAAGGAATATTTTCTTCTCTCCAGAATTATTTCAATGGTTTTTATGTTATCAAATTAAAAACCAAACCTAATTTTTATGACAAGAATTGAAAGTTGTGTTCAAATACCTGCTCCGGTTAATGATGTATTTCCGTATGTTTCTGACTATAAGAAATGGGAAGAATGGTTTGAAGGGGTGTCAGATTTTAAACCAACAACAAATACAACCAAGGGTAATGGTACTCGATATGCCTATAAAGCAAAGATGATGGGATTATCAGTTAATGTAGAAACAGAAATCTTTGATTATATTGAAAACAAGGGATGGAAAGGAAAAGCTACAAAAGGAATGCCTCACACTACTTTATGGATATTTGAACCAGAAGATAATGGGACGAAATTTACATATTCATTAGAATATGAAATAAACATTCCTTTGATTGGTAACTGGTTAGACAATAAATTCATGAAGCCTCAATGGGAAAGAATAATAGGAAATTCGCTGGAAAACCTGAAGAAGATGTTTATACAGTTATAAAATATTAATAGAAAACTAATGTCTCTAAGGCTTTTGAGGTTGAGGTTTGATGATCAACATCGAAACCAGGGATTATAAATCCGAATTATTGAAGCTTAATTAAAAACCTCCCATCGCCAAAACTTTGGAGGGTAAGAGTGGAGCATAACGGATTCGAACCGTTGACCCCCACGCTGCCAGCGTGGTGCTCTAGCCAGCTGAGCTAATGCCCCAGAATTTATTTAGCGAATGATTGATTTGGTGATTTTGGTTTACCTTTCCAAATTCACTTATCCGTCAATCACTATCCCTCTACTTAAAACAATTATCCTCGTTTTGCTCAGCGTGCGTAAGCCGCCAGTCGAGTGAAACGAGATCCCGATTTTATCGGGACTGAGCTAATGCCCCAGAATTTATTTAGCGAATGATTGATTTGGTGATTTTGGTTTACCTTTCCAAATTCACTTATCCGTCAATCACTATCCCTCTACTTAAAACAATTATCCTCGTTTTGCTCAGCGTGCGTAAGCCGCCAGTCGAGTGAAACGAGATCCCGATTTTATCGGGACTGAGCTAATGCTTCAGAATTTATTTAATGAATGATTGATTTATGGTTTACGTTACCTAAATTACTCATTCGAAAATCACTCATTCAATCAATGATTTGGCAAATATATTTCAAATTCCGGAGATTTAAAACTTAGGCCGGCGTGCTTTAACAAATAACTTCTGGTAATAATCTACAAAAAATTCAGTCTCTACCACCCCGAGTTTGGTGGAAGCATGTATAAAGGTCACAGAATTTCTTCCTTTTACCTCAGTTACAAGACCTACATGCGTGATCTTCCTTTTCCATTTTTTGTTTGAGAAAAATATCAGGTCTCCCTTCTGAAGTTCATTCTTCCCAATTGCTTTTCCATATTTTGACTGCTCTTTGGATGTTCTGGGAATGCTTTCCCCAGCGGATTCAAAAGATCGAACCAGCAGTCCGGAACAATCCATTCCGGTACGATTCATCCCTCCATATCTGTATGGCGTGCCAGTATAGGATCTGGCTTCCATAATGATCCTGTCAATTTTCTGAGTCCTGGCCTTTTTTGATGAAGAACAGCTGAAAATGAACAAAGCCAGAATAATCAATACACTATGACTAAAAAACTTCTTCATAGGTTTCAGCCTCAATTATGCACATAATTTTTAAATAATACGTAAAATTGGTCTCGAATATTAACTTATGAAATAATCGATGTGCGGTATTACAGGTATATATGCCTTTAATGAAGCTGGCAGGTTCCATTTGATCAACCTTCAGAGAGCTGTGGATGTATTGGAACATCGCGGTCCTGATACACAAGGCACCTTTATTGAAGACAGGATGGGACTGGGACACCGCCGGCTTTCAGTTATTGATACCAGCCCAAAGGCTAATCAACCCATGAAAGATCCGTCAGGACGATATAGATTAGTATTCAATGGGGAAATTTACAATTATATGGAATTGAGGAAGATCCTCGAAGAAAGACATCAGGTACAATTCATTTCCCAATCTGATACTGAAGTTTTACTCCACGCATACATCCATTATGGTGAAAAATGCCTTCAGATGCTTAATGGGTTTTTCGCATTTGCAGTTTATGATAAATCTGAAAATGAACTATTTATTGCCAGGGATAGGTTTGGCATTAAACCACTTTACTATTATCAGGATGAAGATAAGTTTCTCTTTGCATCAGAAATGCGTTCGATCCTGGCTTATGGAATACAGAGATCTATCCACACTGAAAGCCTGGTAATATACCTGCAACTCAATTATATTCCTGCGCCACTTTCGATCCTCAAAGGTGTATCTAAACTACTCCCTGGCCATTTCATACGAATCAGGAACAAAGAAGTAAGCATCACTAAATTTTATGAACTGGAGAAAGAGCTCTTTGAGCTTGAAAATCTGGATTATGGATCAATAAAAGAGATCCTGATTGAAAAATTGGAAGATTCTGTTAAAAAAAGATTGGTTGCAGATGTCCCTCTGGGTGTTTTTCTGAGTGGGGGAATAGATTCATCCATCATCACGGCGCTTGCATCCAGGCATCAGGAACATCTCAAAACATTTTCCATAGGCTATAAAAATGCGAGGTTCTTTGATGAAAAAAAATATGCGTTGCAAGTGGCGAATCACTTCAATACGGATCATCAGGTATTTGATGTCACAAATGAAGATCTTCTCCAACACCTGCCGGATATTTTAGACCACTTCGATGAACCATTTGCTGATTCTTCTGCAATCCCGGTTTACCTTTTGAGTCAATTAACCAAAGAAAAAGTGACAGTAGCGCTTTCCGGAGATGGAGCTGACGAGATCTTCACGGGTTATAATAAACATATGGCTTTTATAAAAGCCATGAAAACCAGTTTGCCCAACCGGCTCCTTAAGTGTATGGGACCTTTCTGGAAAGTAATGCCCAAGTCAAGGAACAGTTCTATTTCAAACCGTTTCAGACAATTGGATAGGTATGTCCAGGGCTTGAAACTTGAACCACATGAACGGTATTGGTTTTGGGCTGTATTTTTAAGTGAACAAAAGGCCCTAAACTATTTCACGGCAGATTTCTTAGAAAATTATAATGGACAGAAAATAAATGAATTCAAACATTTGATGACTTCCCACCTGAAATATGATGCTTCAATTAATAAGATCCTGATGGCCGACACCCGGCTTGTATTACCCAATGACATGCTATATAAAGTGGACTTAATGAGTATGGCAAATGGACTTGAAGTAAGGGTGCCTTTCCTGGATCATAATCTTGTTGAATTTGCGTTAAAGATCCCGGAGAAATACAAGATCAATCAAAGGGATCAAAAGATCATATTGAGGGATATATTGAAGGACCTGCTTCCAGGAAAACTCCATCAGCGACCCAAGCATGGATTTGAAGTTCCCCTATTAAAATGGTTCAGAAAAGACCTTAAAACAATGATCAATAACGACCTGCTGGCTGACAATTTTATTGAGGAACAGGGAATTTTTAACCCCGTTTCTATCAGGGAACTAAAAAGAAAACTGAATTCTTCAAATCCTGGGGATTCACATGCACATATCTGGGCATTAATCGTTTTCCAATCCTGGTGGAAGAAATATTTAGGTTAGGGTAAAGACAAGCTATTCGCCTTTATTGTATATTTGAATCCAGGAAATGAACTTTTACATTAGTGGTGAACGATAAACTTTTAATTGAACTTAACGCATCGATACAGGGTGAAATCTTTACTGATGATAAACTGAAAACCCTATATGCAACCGATGCTTCCGCATACCGCGAAATCCCTTCTGCTGTTGCCATTCCTAAAGACAAGTATGATCTGATCAAAATAGTCAGGTTTGCAAATGATAATAAAACTTCTGTTATACCAAGGACAGCAGGCACATCCCTGGCTGGACAAGTCGTAGGATCAGGTATAGTGGTTGATGTTTCCAAACATATGAACCAAATCCTGGAATTGAATGAAAAGGAAAAATGGGTAAGGGTTGAACCAGGCGTGATAAGGGACGACCTGAACGTCTATCTTAAGGAATATGGTTTGTTCTTTGCCCCCGAGACATCAACAGCTAACCGTGCCATGATCGGTGGAATGGTTGGGAACAATTCATGCGGGTCCAATTCAATAGTTTACAAAAGTACCCGCGAGCATTTGATCTCCCTAAAAATGATACTGGCTGACGGGGTTGAAGTAGAATTTAAAGAGTTATCTCTATCTGAATTTAAAGATAAAGTATCCGGTGCAACCTGTAAATCAGACCTGGAGAGAAATATATATTATAATATAAATGATATACTGGACAACAAAGGAAACCAGAAAGAAATAAAATCGGAATTTCCTAAATCATCAGTGACCAGGAGAAATACTGGATATGCCATCGATCTTTTGATGCATACTGAACCCTTTTCCAGCAAGGGGGAAAAATTCAATATGTGTAAATTGATCGCCGGCTCGGAAGGCACTCTGGGCTTCATTACGGAAATAAAACTGGATATACAACCTTTACCGCCAAGGTATAATGCCTTGGTTTGTATACATTTTGATTCACTATATGAATCTTTGGAAGCCAACCTTATCGCTTTAAAATATAATCCATATGCCAGCGAACTGATCGATCATTATATTCTGGAATGTACTAAAGAGAATATCACCCAAAGTAGGAACCGCTTCTTTATCCAGGGAGATCCTCAAGCTCTTCTGATCGTTGAGATAGCCAAAGACAATCCGGATGATCTGGACCAGACTGTCGATCAATTTATCAAAGATCTCAAAGCGAATAATTATGGATATCATTATCCGGTGTTGAAAGGCAGTGATGTGGGCAAAGTCTGGTCTCTTAGAAAAGCCGGACTGGGATTGTTATCAAATATACCAGGAGATGCCAAACCGGTTCCGGTAGTAGAAGATACTGCGGTAGATGTTAATGACTTGCCGGCGTATATCAGAGAATTTAACGAAACTCTTAAAAAGTATGGCCTGTATTGTGTTCATTATGCACATGCCGGATCTGGAGAACTACACCTCAGGCCTATAATTGATTTAAAGACTTCGAATGGGCAGCAATTGTTTAAAACGGTACTCGATGAAGTGGCCCGGCTTGTTAAAAAGTATGGCGGATCACTCAGTGGTGAACATGGGGATGGAAGATTAAGGGGAGAATTTATCCCATTTATGATTGGGGAGAAAAACTATGAGCTCCTTGAAAAGGTCAAATTCAGCTGGGATCCAAATAACATTTTTAATCCGGGTAAGATAGTAAGGACTCCTTCCATGAATACTTTTCTACGGTATAAGCCTGACCAGGTTACAAGGGATGTTAATACCTACTTTGACTTTTCGAAGACAAAGGGGATACTAAGGGCGGCAGAAATGTGTAACGGATCCGGAGATTGCAGAAAAACAGTTCTATCAGGTGGAACAATGTGTCCAAGCTATATGGCCACAATGAATGAAACGGATACAACAAGGGCAAGGGCCAATATATTAAGAGAATTTCTCACAAATTCATCGAAAGAAAATCCTTTTGATCACAGTGAAATTAAGGAAGTCCTTGACCTCTGCCTTTCCTGCAAAGGCTGTAAGTCAGAATGCCCTTCCAATGTGGATATGGCAAGACTGAAAGCAGAATTTCTGCAGCATTACTACGATTCTAATGGTGTATCGCTCAGGTCATGGCTTATAGGTCATATTAACAAGATCAATGCCATAGGGATCCAATTATCAGGTATTTACAATTTTTTTGTTACCAACTCTATTTTAAGTTCCATATTTAAAAAATTAATAGGTTTTGCTCAAAAGCGATCCTTCCCTGAACTTAATAAACATAGTCTGAGGACATGGATAAAAAAGAACCCAGACAGATTGCTCCCTAAACAGGAAAATTCTCAGGGATCAGTATATCTGTTTGTAGATGAGTTCACCAATTATACCGATGTAGATCTGGGTATTTCAACAATTTTACTATTGGCCCAACTGGGATTTGAAATAAAGGTGGTCCAGCATCCGGAAAGCGGAAGGGCCTTTATATCAAAAGGACTGGTTAAGAAAGCGAAGAAACTGGCCGAGCAAAACGTAAAGATCTTCTCATCCTTCATTGATAATAATAATCCTTTGGTTGGGATCGAACCCTCAGGAATTCTAAGTTTCAGGGATGAATATCCAGATCTTGTTTCGGAGGAGTTGAAAGAAAAAGCCCTTGAAATATCCAGAAATGCGCATACGATTGAAGAGTTTTTAGCCAGTGCTTTGGATAAAGGTAAAATAGACAAAGAAGATTTCGTGTCAGAAAAGAAGGACATATATTATCATGCACACTGTCACCAAAAATCTTTATCTTCCGGAGACTATACTGAAAAGATCCTGTCAATTCCAACGAATTACAATGTCCGTGGTATTCCTTCCGGCTGTTGCGGTATGGCCGGATCATTTGGTTTTGAAAAGGAGCATTTTCAGTTATCTATGGATATTGGGGAACTGGTTTTATTCCCTGCTATACGAAACACAGATGATCAATCCATTATCGCTGCAGCAGGCACAAGCTGCCGGCACCAGATCCTGGATGGCACAGGTCGTAAAGCATTACATCCTGTGGAAGTTTTATGGAAGGCCCACATAAAAAATGAGTGAATCCAGATATCCATGGGGTGATCAAAGAAGGTATAATGCCAACTCTAACCGAATCAAGGAAAAGTACGGTGGCAGGATTCAGAAAGTCTCTGTCAATGCCGGATTCACTTGTCCTAATCGTGATGGCTCAAAAGGAAAAGGCGGTTGCATCTATTGTAATAATCAAAGCTTTACTCCATCCTATTGTGTTGATGTAGAAGATATTAAAGGACAGATTGATAAAGGTGTTGAGTTTCTGGAAAAACGTTACAAAAAACCTAAATTTTATGCGGCATATTTCCAGTCATATTCCAATACATATAAACCGCTGGATGAACTCAAATCAATTTATGCTAGTGCACTAAAACATGAAAGGATCACTGGCATAGTTGTATCTACCCGTCCGGATTGTGTGGATGAGAATATTCTTGACTATCTGAACATGCTATCCAGGGAATATTACGTGTCTATAGAGTATGGTATTGAATCCTGTTATGACAGTACCCTGGAGTGGATGAACAGAGGGCATAATTTTGAAGACACAAAAAAAGCCATTCAAATGACAGCGGAAAGAGATCTTGATGTAACTGGTCATATATTATTTGGATTGCCGGGAGAATCACGAGAACAGATGCTTGATCAAGCAGAAATTTTATCCGAATCACGTTTGAATGCGCTTAAGCTCCATCATCTGCAAATTATGAAGAATACTAAACTGGCCAAATTATACCATGATTCCCCCGAGCAGTTTTCATTATTTTCTTTAGAAGAATATATCGATTTCATAATTCAGTTTCTGGAAAAGCTTAATCCTGGGATTGCAATAGAACGACTGGTAAGTGAAGCCCCCCCTTCACACAGGGTTAATCCAGGTTGGGGTAATAAAAGGGCTGAATGGGTTCAAAAAAAAATTGAAAGCGTTATGGAAAAAAAAGATACGTGGCAAAGTAAAAAGTTTAAAAAATCCCAAAAGTTCCTATAATACTAAAAAATCCACGACTTATCTCCAAACGCTTCCAATCTAACTATTGATAACCACCGCTTTCTCATTCTTCAACCCTCAATGGCAATTATCATTTATCAAATTATCTTCAGCAAAAAATCTTTAATTCCTAAAAGGCTAAAGACAATGAACCACTAAACCAAACAACGAGATAAAGATAGTGTATATATGACAATTATTAATTTAACAAATATCATGTCGAAATATGATATTTGTCATGTTTTATAAATGTGTTATTTTCAGCAAGATTAAATACATATTTTTCAAATAGCACACTATAATTTTGCTCTTTTGCCAATTTATATAAATTCTAAAGCCCCAAACATATGCCAGAATAGTAAACAGTTTTTAAAATTGTAAAGAGAAAATTTAGATAAATAAATGAATCTATGGTTAAATCATTTGCTATTAGACATACCGAAATAATTAATGACAGGACTATGCGATAAATCAGAATTAATATCTGACTACTGGTTATATATTAACTAAAAATAGACAGATAGCCCAATAGGCATATTAAGCAAATCGGTATCTACAGTGTTTATTAAAAATATCATAATAAGAAATGTCACATTGGTAATCAACGAAAAATCGGCTTTTTCCCTTGATAAAAAATGATACCTTTATGATAAGGTAATATTTATATCCAAACCAATGAAAGAAGATCCCAATGTTAAAATATCCAATATAATAAAGCATTTTGCTTGTATCTCTCTATTGATATTGGTCCTATCATATCCAGTTCATTCTCAGCTAAATGTCAGTGAAAATGGAAGACATCTGGTTGATGCTAATGGAAATCCTTTTTTCTGGCTTGGTGACACGGGATGGGCTTTGTTCCAAAAACTTAATAGGGAGGAAGTTGAGTTTTATTTTGAGTCAAGAGCCCAACAGGGGTTTTCTGTTATTCACGCAGCCGTGTTTAACATTAATCCTTTTGTTTTACCTCCCATATCAAATGTTTATGGAGATTTACCTTTCATAAATAATGATCCTCTAAAACCAATTGTAACGCCTGGAAACAATCCTGATGATTCCCTTGCCTATGATTATTGGGACCATGTAGAATATGTAATTAATACAGCAAGCAAGTATGGACTTTACATCAATTTATTACCTGTGTTCGGGATTTCTGAGGGCGAAGGATATAATTTAATCGCTCCTGAAAATGCCTATGAATACGGTCGTTTTATAGGTAGTCGATACAAGGATAAAAAGAATATTATCTGGTGCATGGGAGGGGATGTGCTTGCAGACAATGAACTTCGCAGATCAGTCTGGAACCTATTAGCTAAAGGAGTAACTGAAGGTGTATCAGGGATTGAAGATTATACCAAAACACTTATGACCTACCATGTTCGAGGGGGGCATTCTTCTTCTGAATATTTTCCTGATGCTCCATGGTTGGATTTTCACATGCTGCAGACATGGGCATCATTTACATCAATTTATAATGTTGTTACAAAAGATTATAATTTAGAACCTGTAAAACCGATACTTCATGGCGAAGGTGCTTATGAAGATGGGCCGGAATATCCAACCAAACCAATTACACCCCATATTATCAGGAAACAAGCGTATTGGGCAATTTTCGCTGGAGGATTCCATACGTATGGGAATTCAAATATCTGGAACTTTGGCACCAATCCATACTATGTTTCACAGGATTGGAAAAAAGCTTTGCAATCTGAGGGTGCCAAAAACCTTAGCGTAGGCCGCGCCTTTCTTGAATCATTGGAATGGTGGAACTTTATACCGGATCAATCAATTATTATCGAAGGGCTTGGGAGTGGGGAATCACTTAATGCGGCCATGCGTTCTTCCGGTGGCGATACTTTTATTGTTTATTTTTCAAATTCAACTTCTGCTACGATTGATTTTACGAAATTTAATAGTATTGGATCATTCATGGCAGTATGGATTGACCTGAAAACAGGAAAAAAACACGAAATTGGGAATTTTAAGAATATCAAAACAAAGACTTTTTCGACTCCTGAGGGGTGGGAAGATGGGATCCTGCTACTAGAAGTTAATAAATCGACAGAATAGCCAAAAACATTTCAGCCTTTGTGAAGGCACTCAATTAGTTGGGTATATGGAGAGATTGATAAAATTAAGGCGGCCACTATGTATTTCCAAAACTGAGGTTATACAGTTTATTTAAATCTTATAATTAGGACTTCAAGTATTTAAATAATTATATAATTGAATTTCTCTGGTAGCTGGTTGGACATAGTGCAATACGAAATATTTGAGTCAATTACTCTACGAGAAATTTATAAATAGTTGTCTGATCATATACCTCCCCGGGACCCAGAACAGTTGTCGGATATTCTGGATGGTTTGGAGAATCCGGATAATGCTGGGCCTCAAGACAGAATCCATACCTTTGTTTATACACCTTGCCATCTTTCCCTTTAATACTTCCATCAAGGAAATTTCCTGAATAAAATTGAACGGCCGGTTCTGTAGTCCATACCTCCATCATTCTCCCTGAAGTATGATCCCAAACAGTGCAGGCTAGTTTCAGCTTTTCATTATACCCATCAACAACAAATGAATGGTCGTACCCTCCACCGTTTCTGATTTGTTCGTCATCAGCTTCAATATCCTGCCCTATGGATTTTGGCTGAAGAAAATTGAAAGGAGTATTTGAAACATTCATTAAAGGACCAAGTGGGATAGATGTGCTGTCAATAGCGACAAATTCCGTAGAATTAAACTGAATTTCATGATCTAGGATGTCCCCATTCCCATGCCCTTTGAGGTTAAAATATGAATGGTGTGTTAAATTCAAAACCGTTTTTTTATCTGTCGTTGCACTGAAAGTCAGGATGAGTTCATTGTCATCATTCAGCCTGTACACGGCTTCGACATTCAGGTTACCTGGATAGTTTTCTTCGCCATCAGGACTTAGATACGTCAATTTAAGGGCTGAACCATTTTCCTCAGTAATCATTTCAGGTGTCCAGACCTTCTTATCAAAACCTACCAAACCACCGTGAAGATGATTTGGGCCATTGTTAATGGCCATTTGATATTCTACTCCATCCAAAGTGAATTTACCTCCAGCAATCCTATTTCCAAATCTTCCCACCAAACATCCAAAATGAGGGCTCTTCTTGATATATTCCTCGAGGGTATAAAATCCAAGTACTACATCATCAAAATTTCCATCTTTATCCGGAACATTAAGCGTGGTGATTATTCCTCCATAATTAGTTATCTGAGCCGTAACGCCATTCAAATTTATTAGGGTAAACAACTCAACAGGTGTACCATCGGGTGCCTTTCCAAAGGGTTCTGATTTAATTCTTTCCAATTTATTATTGTTTATTGTACATTGAAAAAATATGGTTGTTATGCCAAATAACAGAATATAAACTCTAAATTTCATAATGTTAAAAGTAGTTTACAGCTTTAAAGATAGTTAATTTATCCTTTCCTATAAAATTATTTTCTGGCTGTATACTTTTTGGGTGCATATAAAAATCCAAAGGCTTCACAGCCATATTTTGTATGCTTTTCGTGATGAATATAATGCGCATTCATGATACGCTTCATGTATTTTGATTTTGCTTTGAATCTTATATTTATTCTTCTATGAACGATAATATCATGAAAAATTAAATAGAAAATTCCATATGCAGTTATACCAAAACCAATAAACATAATTTCGGATATGGAATAATAACTCCCCAGAACAATCATAATTATGGCGGGAATGCTGAACACTATAGCAAAAAGGTCATTCCTTTCAAATATACCTTTACGAATTGAATGATGAGAAGCATGCCATGACCACAAAACACCATGCATAATATATTTATGTGTGAACCATGCCACAAATTCCATGAAAAAAAAGGTAAGAATTAATAAGGTTATATTAAGCAACATTATCAATGTTCATTTTTAAAATCTTCACTTTTACTTCCTCCATAAGCCACATTGGAGTGGAAGTTGCACCGCATATGCCAACCGTATCATCCGACTCAAACCATGACAAATCTAATTCCTTAGGATCAGAAATAAAATAGGTATTTGGATTGCGGTCTTTACAAACTTTAAATAATACCTTGCCATTTGATGATTTCGTTCCGGAGACAAAAATGATCTTATTGTAACGGCCAGCAAAATCCCTCAATTCTTTATCCCGGTTCGATACCTGGCGACATATGGTGTCATTCTCATTAACCTCAAGACCAGCTTCCTTTAGTTCTTTTGATATTTGATAGAAAGAATCCATACTTTTCGTAGTCTGGCTGTAGAGTGATATTTCTTTAGGCATCTTAGAAATATCCAGTTCATTTAAGTCCATAAATACGGTGGCCTCGTTTTTGGTCTGCCCTAATAAACCTAAAACCTCGGCATGTCCATGTTTGCCATAGATATAAATTTTTTCATCACGGTCATGTGCCTTTTTAATCCGGTTCTGCAGTTTGAGAACTACCGGGCAGGAAGCATCGATTAATTCAAGGTTGTTTTCAATAGCCAATTTATAGGTTGCGGGTGGCTCCCCATGGGCCCTGATCAATACCCGTTCATTTTTTAGTGTCCTCAGAAATTCATGGTCGATAATTTTCAGACCTTTCTTCTCCAAACGTTGAACTTCAGCATCGTTATGGACAATATCCCCAAGGCAATAAAGATGATCGTGCTCCTCCAGGATTTCCTCAGCCATATCTATGGCATAGACAACTCCGAAACAGAAGCCAGAATTTACATCTATATCGACTTTAATATTATTCATATTATTTAGAGAACTGTGGAGATGATAAATTGTTCGAGATTAGTACAGGAATTAATAAGGCAAACTTGGCAAAATCCGGTATCCGTATCCGGCTTTTTAATATTTTTGATGCTGGCAATTTCTTGATCTTATAAAATAACTTTAAATAATAAACATATGCCAGGTATACACCTTTCCGTGATCCTTTTGGAAGCCGGATAATTCCTTTATATGCAGCTATAAAATCATCTTCAATATCTTGTTCAATGGCTTCTTTTTCATTGTTCTGAAAATGATCGAAGTCAACACCTGGGAAATATACCCGACCCCTTTCATGATAGTCACTTTGTATGTCCCTTAAAAAGTTGACTTTCTGAAAAGCAGAGCCAAGGCTTTTTGCAGGTTCTTTCAAATCATTATATAGAATATCGTTTCCATCCACGAAGACCTTTAGACACATCAAGCCTACAACTTCTGCTGAACCATAGATATATTCTTTGTAGGTTTTCTCATCATGTGAATTTTCCGATAGATCCATTTCCATACTGATCAAGAATGCATCTATCAATTCTCTATCAATATTATATTTATTAACCACCAGCTGAAAGGCATTTAATACCGGATTTAAACTGATCCTTTTATCAATCGCCTCGTACGTGTCCTTTCTGAATGATCTCAAAAGGGCTGCCTTATCGTGATCATGAAAGGTATCTACAATCTCATCTGCGAGCCTGACAAAACCGTAAATACTATATACTGGCATGCGGTATCTTTTATGAAGGGTTCGGATGCCCATCGAGAAGGAAGTGCTGTACTGGTTTGTAATTAGCTTGCTACAGTATTGCGATGATATATCGTATAATTCCTTTGACATATTAATTTCAAATATCTTTTATTACCTCTTTGGCAACGACTTCACCGGAGATCAGGGAAGGTGGAACACCAGGTCCCGGGACGGTCAGTTGGCCTGTATAATATAGATTCTTTACTTTTTTATTTTTAATGGATGGTTTTAAGATTGCGGTTTGCCATAAAGTATTCGCTAAACCATAAGCATTCCCCTTAAAGGAATGGTAGTTTGTTATAAAATCCTTTCTAGTAAAACTACGCTTATATATTATATGATCTTTGATTTTATCTCCTGTATATGCTTCCAATCGGTCCATTACCTGCTGGTAGTACCGCTCAATGATCTCATCAGATTCTTCAATACCAGAAGCTACAGGGATGAGTATAAACAAATTCTCCATTCCCTCAGGAGCAACCGTAGAATCTGTTACAGACGGTGCACAGGTATAAAATAGTGGTTCATCCGGCCAACCTGGATTTGAATAGATCTCTTCCACATGAGAACTAAAATCTGCATCAAAGAATAAGTTATGGTGCAGGAGATTCTTTACTTTTTTATTAACCCCTAAATAGAAAATAACAGCACTGGGTGCCATTACTTTTTTTGACCAGTAATCTTCGTTATAATTTTGATATTGCGTATCAATTAATACACTATCTACGTGGTGATAATCTGCACCAGCAACGATTACATCAGCTTTGAATGTCCCTTCTGAGGTGACAACAGAATCAATTTTATTATTGTCAACTTCAAGTTTCATTACTTCATGCCCGGTTTTGAAGACGACACCTTTGTCTTCTGCCAATAGAACCATTGCTTCGATGATCTTATTCATGCCACCCATAGGATACCAGGTGCCAAGCTTAATATCAGCATAGTTCATCAGGGAGTACAGGGCAGGTGTATTTTTCGCTACAGCTCCAAGGAATAAAATAGGAAATTCCATCAGTCTTAGGATTTTTTCATGCCTGAAGAACTTTTTGATATGCTGTTCATAAGACATGAAGATATCCATTCTAATAACATCGAATAACAGCTTTAGATTCATGTATTCAGTTATTGAACGACTTGGTTTGTGAACCAGTTTGTTAATTCCCTGTTCATATTTGTAAGATGCTTGTTTCAGGAACTTATCCAGATTTTCAGAACTTCCAGCCTCTATTGCTTCAAACATATTCCTGTACATCTCATAATTAGCAGGAATATTCAGATCATCATCTTTGCCAAATATTACTTTATAGGATGGATCCAATCTGATCAGTTTATAATAATCTGATGCAGATTTTCCGAATTTGTTGAAGTATCTTTCAAATACATCTGGCATCCAGTACCAACTTGGCCCCATATCAAATGTAAAACCTTTCTCCTTGAAAATTCTTGCTCTGCCCCCAAGGCTATCATTTTTTTCAAGTAAAGTAACCTTAAAATTATGATCTGCGAGGTGTGTGGCAGCTGATAAACCAGCGAATCCGGATCCTATTACAATGGCACTTTTCAATTTTATCTATTGCCGTAGCTTTTAAGTTGATTCTTAAGCTCTTTTCTTGCAATATGGATTCTATTTTTAACAGTTCCAATAGGAATATCCAATTTCTCAGCAATTTCAAAATACTTGAATCCCCTGAAATGCATCATGAAGGGTTGCCTGTAAATATTATCAAGTTTATCAATGGCTTTTTTTATGTCCTTCATAGCAAAACTTGAGTAGGCAAGATTTTCAGTAATATTATCAGTACTGTTGATATAGTGAAGGTTATCTGTCGTATCGATGAAAGTATTCCTTCTCACCATCCTCTGATAATTGGTAATGAAGGTGTTCTTCATGATAGTAAACAACCAGGCTTTGAGGTTTGTACCTTCTGTAAATTTCTCCCGATTTGAGAAGGCTTTGAAAACTGTTTCCTGAACGAGGTCTTCTGCATCCTCATTGTCCCTGGTCAATCGGAAAGCAACAGGTTTCAATGATTTGGTCAGGTTGCTGATGCTGTAACTAAATTCTAAAGCTGTCATATTTGTTTTGTTTAATGATTCGTTTTAAATACTTAAACAAATATAACTCATTTTGTTTATTAATTACAAAATAATATTAAACAAAATATATGACAATTATTCCGCGATTGGCTAATTTTTCGTTTAATCAATTGATATTCAATATTTTACTTGATTTATATTTTTTGAAAAAAATTTTTATTGTTTAATTATTTTACATAAAAATTATAAAAAGTTAAACAAATAGCAATATTGTGCCTGTTTAGTTCGTCTTTTGTTTAACTTTTAGTTGGTTCCACAATTGATCCTGATTAAAATGCAATTTTTATAAACCGTAAAATGGGGATGAAAAGAAATTTATATAATTATACCTGGTAAACTACAGCAGTATATGCTTCCCCGATGAATTAATTACAAAATGGAGAGTTTATTTGGATTATAGATTAAAATATTGGAAAACTATACTCAGGATTTAAAGTGCGAATAATAATTAATTCTCAAGAAATTTACTCCAGGCGGACAATGTAAATTTATTCCTCGTTATTCTCTTCCACAAAATCAACAAGGTCCTCTAATTTATTCAGGAGAATCATGTTCTTACCAGTTTCTAAATCCTCACCCAAGATCTGCCGGCCAGAAATCAGAATTTTAGAATTATGAAAAGTCTGGCTCAATTTGTTGAGATAAGGTTGTACTTCACAAGGTTGTGGGTGCGTGGTTAAAACAGTCAACAAGTAATCAGGCTTTAACTGATTATATATTTTTATTACATCATCAAAGGGTGTGCTTTGCCCGATGTAAATGACTTTGTTCTTTCTTGATTTTATAATATAAGATGAAAATAACAATGATAACTCATGCATTTCCTCTTCTGGAAGAAAGAGGAGGTATTTTTTCTTATATTCTGTAGCTGGAACAAACAGGCCATCAATGGCTACGATGATCTTTTGTCGTATAAGATTTGATATAAAATGTTCCTGTGAAGGTGTTATAGCTCCTGTCTGCCATAAAATTCCGATCTTAATCAGAAAAGGATAAATCACCTTTATCATGGTCATCTGAAACCCAAGTTGTAGGATTATAGATGACATGATCTTCTCGAACCGCTCCTCGTCATGATCGATCATCGCAAGAGTTAGGGAATGAATTTGCTCCGGATAGCTTAATTTCTTTTCAGTCAGTTTAATTACCTCATTTTGCATATCATTATATTGCATCTGAGATATTTTGCTGATTTTGTGACCGTTCTCTTTAAGCAAGGAGACATTCAAAATCAACTTAAGGTCACTATCATCGTAATACCTTATATTAGTATCCGTTCTCTTTGGTTTTATAAAATCATATCGTTGCTCCCATATCCTTAGCGTATGAGCTTTGATCCCCGATAATTGTTCTAAGTCTTTTATTGAATATGATGACACTCTTGTTTTTAATTAACTATTATTCAGATAACTAGTCCTGTGGCTTTTTGTTCAATATTTGTCATTAAAGCACACAGTTTTTATGGATATTTACCAAAACCATGGGAGACTTTAACACAATAAACCCAATTTATTATAAAAATATTTAATATTCCAAATACTTCTTAAATGATATTATATAATATAACCTACAATATAGAAAAGGACATTGAGGCTGATTGGATAGATTGGATGAGGGTAGTTCATATTCCTAAAATGATGAATACTGGATACTTTTCTTCGGTTCGGTTGTTCAGATTATTAAATATTGAGGATGCTGGATCAACTTACTCAATTCAACTTATGACCGATAGGATAGAAAAAATTCAGGAGTTTCTGGACAATTCAGCTCACACTTTAGCAGCTGAACATAATCTCAGATATAAAAATAAGCAAGTGGCCTTTCAGACGGTACTTCAGGAACTGGAATTATAATTTTCTAACTGGTCCTTATCAATTCTGAAATTGACCCATTCAGGATCCTTAACAGGATTATATTTTTCATAAAACTTTATAGCCGGTTCATTCCAGTCCAGTACCTGCCACTGCACCCCATTACAATTCTGTTTTTTAGCTTCCTGAATGGAAGCTTCCATCAACAATGTCCCGGCTCCACTTCTTCTATGTTTTTCTTTAACGACCAGGTCTTCAATGTATAGAATTTTTCCTTTCCAGGTAGAATATCTATAGTAATATAATGACATTCCAATTATCCCCTCACTGTTCTCCGCAACAAAAAAATCAAAAACAGGATTAGCACCAAATCCATCTTGCGTCATTTCCTCAACAGAATTTTTAACTTCGTGTAAAGCGTTTTCATATACTGCAAGCTCTTTAATCAAGTCTAAGGCATTTTCCAGGTCTTCTTTTCTACCTTTTCTTATAATCATTTATATCAGATTTATTTGATCATTTGAAATCCAGTGTACTTGACAAGTTCCTCAGGTATTTTAATACCCTCATCGGCCTGGTTATTCTCCAGAATGGCCGCTACAATACGTGGGAGGGCCAGTGCACTTCCATTCAGGGTATGTAATAATATGTTTTTACCACTTTCATCCTTATAGCGTAACTTCAAACGGTTCGCCTGGTAGGTCTCAAAATTGCTAACAGAACTTACTTCCAGCCATTTTTTCTGAGCAGCAGAATAAACCTCCATATCGTAGGTCATCGCTGAAGTAAAACCAAGGTCACCCCCGCATAACCTTATCATTCGAAAAGGAAGCTCAAGCTTCTTTAATAAGCCTTTTACATAATCACACATTTTATCAAGCGCTTTATATGAATCACCAGGTTTATGTATTTCCACTATTTCTACTTTATCGAACTGGTGCAATCGGTTAAGCCCTCTTACATGCGCACCCCATGATCCTGCTTCTCTTCTGAAACAGGAAGTATAACCAACGTTCTTAATGGGTAAATCCTCGTTATTTATTATGGTATTCCTATATATATTAGTGATTGGGACTTCTGCAGTCGGGATTAAATAATAATCCTCATCTCTAAGTTGGTACATTTGCCCTTCTTTGTCTGGCAATTGACCTGTGGCCCGGCCTGAATCGGCATTGATAAGAATTGGTGGTTGGATCTCCGTATAACCTGCCTTTTCTGCTTCATCCAGAAAGAAACTGATCAGGGCCCTTTGGAGTCTTGCCCCTTTTCCTTTATAAACTGGAAATCCAGCTCCGGTTATCTTATTCCCAAGTTTGAAATCAATAATATCATATTTTTCAATCAGTTCCCAATGCGGTAAGGCATTGTCGTTTAATACAGGAACCTCCCCCCATTCATAAATTATTGGATTGTCTTCACTAGTTGTTCCGTCCGGGACATCCTCATGCGGGATATTCGGAATAGCATAAAGCAACTCTTCGAGCAGGATCTGCACATCTGACAAATTATCGCCCAATGTTTTACTCTTTTCTTTAAGGTCTTTAGTGGTCTGCTTAGCCAACTCAGCTTCTTCCTGTTTGCCATCTTTCATAAGACTTCCTATGGATCGTGAAATCCGGTTCAACTCATTCAAGATGGAATCCAGTTCTGACTGAACCGACCTTCGCTTATCATCCAATTCTAACACTTGAGAAATGGTGGCTTCAGCATCAGGAAACCTCTTTTTTTTAAGGCCCTTAATTACGGTTTGTGCATTACTTTTTATATGCGGTAGTTGCAGCATATTTCTTCAATTAATTTTACTGCAAATGTAAGAGGAATTATTGTTAACAATAAAAAAAAATATTTTTTCGAAATATTATTTTAAAATATTTGTTAAGATAAAATAAATGTATATTCTTGACAATTATTGGTATGTGATATAATATTGTACCATCAATTCATCATTGGACTATAGAGATAGCCCATTCTGAGAATAGAAATTCATTATTCTTTTTCATAACTGTTCAATAAGATCAAAACAAATCCTAGATTACTTTTAATACCTTATTATGTATAATATTGATGACTTAAATGTGAGGCTTCTTTCTGAGCTGAAAGAAATCGCGGAAGAATTGGGAGTTAAAAATTTTAAAAAACTACCCAAGAAGGAGTTGATTTACAAGATTCTTGATTACCAAGCCGCTAACCCTCAAACCAAAAAAGAAACCAGCAAGAAGGAAACTGCGAAGGCTGAACCGGTCAGTGAAGAAAACATCACTGCAACCATTGCTAAAAGAGAAAATGTTAAAAAAATAGAGAAAAAAGACTTAGCTGAAAAAACAGCTGATGAATTACTTGAATCTTTTGATATGGAATTGGATGAGACCTTCGGGAAATTTGAAGGTAAAGAATCCAAAACTGAAGAAAAACGCGTAAAACCTGAGCCAAAAGCTAGTTCTGAACCAAGAAAAGATCAGAGGAGGGAACGCAAGGATGACCAGGGGCATAAAAAACCTGCAATAAAAGAATTCGACGGAGTTATTGAAAACCAAGGCGTTCTTGAGATCATGCAGGATGGTTACGGTTTTCTCCGTTCATCAGATTACAATTACCTGGCCAGCCCGGATGATATTTATGTATCTCCTTCTCAGATAAAGCTTTTTGGATTAAAGACTGGCGATATCGTTCACGGTCAGATCAGGCCACCAAAGGAAGGCGAAAAATATTTTGCCTTGCTGAGAGTAGAAAATGTAAACGGTAAGACAACCGAAGAAATTCGGGATCGTGTACCTTTTGAATATCTGACACCTTTATTCCCGGAAGAAAAGATAAATCTGGCTACGAAAGCTGATCCGTCCAATTATTCCATGAGGATCCATGATTTATTCGCTCCAATTGGAAAGGGTCAAAGGGGAATGATCGTGGCACAACCATATACTGGTAAAACTGTATTATTAAAACAGATTGCCAATGCCATTGCTGAGAATCATCCGGAAATATATCTAATGATTCTTTTAATAGATGAGAGACCTGAGGAAGTAACTGATATGGCACGTTCTGTTAAAGCGGAAGTAGTTTCTTCAACCTTTGACGAACAAGCTGAAAGACATGTAAAAGTTGCCAACATTGTTCTGGAAAAAGCAAAAAGAATGGTAGAATGTGGACATGATGTTGTTATTCTATTAGATTCTATCACCCGACTTGCACGGGCACACAACACTGTGGTTCCATCTTCAGGAAAGATCCTTTCAGGTGGGGTTGATGCAAATGCACTTCATAAACCAAAAAGATTTTTCGGTGCTGCAAGAAATGTTGAAAATGGCGGATCATTGACCATTATTGCAACCGCCTTAATTGAAACCGGATCAAAAATGGATGAAGTCATCTTTGAAGAATTCAAGGGTACAGGTAATATGGAATTACAACTTGATCGCAAGTTATCCAACAAACGTATTTTCCCTGCTCTTGATGTTCCTGCTTCAGGTACAAGGAGAGAAGATCTGTTACTTGATAAAGAAACGCTTCAGAGAATCTGGATCCTACGTAAATTTATGTCAGACATGAATTCAAACGAAGCCATTGAATTCCTCATAGAAAGAATGAAAGGAACCAGAAACAACGAGGAATTCCTTTTAACAATGAATAGTTAAGAACTAACATTTAACATACAGATCCCGCTTCAGTATACTAACAGCATGAGGCGGGATTTTTTATTTTCTGCCGTATACAAATTCCTGGAGATATTTATATCTGGGGGTAAGTTCACCATTTTCAGTTATGGTAGCTCGTTCAATCATTTCATCTTCATCACCATAAACCATGTTTGGAAAAATCTTTTCTATTAAGGCCCGCCCAAATGAGTTGGATGCTTCCCTAGGAAGTTCGTTCGGCAGATTGTCAACAGCCATCACTGTAGTGTTTCCATCATCAGAAAAAGGGGCTTGTTCACAGGACTCGACCGGATCAAAATCATAGAAAGGATCTTCAATGGTGCTGGCTCTTAATGTCGATGGTATTGGGCCGTTAATATCGCAGGAGATATCCGCAATTATCTTGATACTGAAATCATCCCGTAACATATCTGCAATAGTAAAATACCGGTCTGCACCCTGGTTCCAGAATGTCCCATTAATAAAAATATCAGCCTTTCTGGCAAACTGGATAAAGTCAGATTTATAAAAATGTGGTGATCTGTGAAATTCCTCCCGGTCAAAATCGCCGTCATCGAACCGTCTATAATAATCCTTGGAATGTAATTGTGTAAAAACCGGATCTTTTAGCTCGTGGTTCATAAAATCATAAACTGTAACTTCCTTTATCCCCATATTTTCAAGAACCTCCCGGGCACCGTGGCCAACACTCCCATGCCCGGTCAGCACAACCTTTATGGGAGGTAGCTGCATCTTTTTGTATTCATTTTTCAGTTCAATATAGCTGCTGCATTGATAGGCTGGCTTAATATCAAATAAATTAAACTTTTTGCCATAGCCTAAAATACCATTATAAGCACCTACTATTCCAGCAAACCGACCAAAGGCTATCACTCGTTTCCCAAACTTATCGGTGAGGCATTCATATTCTATCAGCTTAATATTTTTGTCCAGGATAGCACGGAGAAGTTTCCTGTTATAGGATTGTTTTTTTATGGTGTGTGAAAAAAACAAATAGGTTTTCTCTGGTATAAGATCACTAATTGGGAACTCCTTTATCCCAAGAATAATATTACAATCATCTAACTTATCTACTATCGGAATATTCAGATTGGAATAGGATTCATCCTCAAAACACCTGATGTTGGAGGATTGAACAACAATTTCGAAAGCGGGGAAAATATTCTGCGCTTCTATGACTTCCCAAGGAGTTAAAGGGACCCGATTATCAGGCGGTATTTTCCCTTCCCTTGCTATTCCTATTTTTATTTTGTTCATTTCAGTAAGAAAATCAAAAAACCAAGACAGAATTCGGTTATAAGTACTTAATATAAAAGAAAAAATTTACAATTCGCAATGGCATCCATTCTTATACTGATCTTACTTTGGATATTATATTTCGGTATCCACAGCGTATTTGCATCCTATGCAATAAAAAAAAGATTTCAGAAATTATTTCCCGGCCTTAACCGGTTCTATCGCACAATCTATATCTTCTTTTCTATTGCGGGCCTGGCGGTGATTTTCTTATTTCAAGCCTCCCTTCCCCTTTCCCAACTTTATTGTACCAACACACTTTCAACATTTGTTGGTTTGAGCCTGGCCTCATTCGGTTTAATGATTGTGATCATATCCTTTTCCTATTATGATACTGCAGAATTCCTCGGTCTCAGGCAAGCAATGGGAGATCTCAAAGAACAGGGATTCACTAAGGAAGGCATTTTAAATTATGTAAGGCATCCCCTGTATAGTGGTTCCATGCTGTTTTTAGTTGGATATTTATTCCTGGCCCCTAATATTGTTAACATGGTATCCGTAATTTGTATGATTATTTATTTTATTATTGGTTCCTATTTTGAAGAGAAAAAACTAATAAAGACATTTGGTAAAGAATATTTAAATTATAAATCAGAAGTGCCGCCTTTTATTCCCAATATTGGTTTACTGTTTAAAGGAACAGTAAAAGCTAAAAATCCATAAATGCTTTCAACATGAATAAATATTTAATTAATTTATGGGGAATTATTGTTTATTTATCGGCACAAGAATATGAAAAAAGAAAACCAATCAAAATCTGATGTGGTTAAGAAAATCACCAAGAAAGAAATATTTAATACCCTGCTGGTTGAAGTAGCTTGGGAGGTATGCAACCAGGTAGGCGGCATTTACACGGTAATTCGATCAAAAACTCCGACTCAAGTGAATAAGTGGGGCAGGAATTATTGTACTGTAGGCCCCTATATACATCAGTTTGCCATCTCTGAGTTTGAAGAAATCACAGATTCTCCTGATCCTTATTGTCAGGTCGTTCAGAAATTAAAGGAATTGGGTTTTGATGCGAAATATGGTAAATGGCTGGTAACCGGAAGGCCAAATACCGTCCTCTTAAACCCATATAGTGTATATGACCGCCTTGGTTCTATAAAATACGAATTATGGGATCACCACGATGTTTCTTTTCCCGACGAAGATGAACTTTTAGATAAAGTAGTTGCATTTGGTTATCTGGTCAAAGTCTTTTTCGCGCATCTGGCATTGGATGGCTTTACAAACAATAAGATCATTGGCCATTTTCATGAATGGATGGCTGGCACTGCCATTCCCGAACTCAGGTATGATAATATTCCTGTTAGAACGATCTTTACTACACATGCAACCATGCTGGGCAGATACCTGGCCATGAATGACCCACAGTTTTATGACCATTTACCTTTCTTCAACTGGCTGGATGAAGCCAGGAATTTTAATATAGAACCTCAGGTAAGAATAGAAAGATCAGCTGCACATGGTGCACATATCTTTTCTACGGTGAGTGAAGTTACAGGAAGGGAATGCGAATATTTAATAGGAAGAAAACCGGACTTTATTTTACCAAATGGCATAAACATTCAGAGATTTACAGCTTTGCATGAATTTCAAAACCTACACAAGGATTTCAAGGAAAGGATCAATGAATTTACTATGGCCCATTTCTTTCCAAGTTATACTTTTAACCTGGATAATACTTTATATTTTTTTACATCGGGAAGGTTTGAATACAGGAACAAGGGATTTGACCTGACCATAGAGGCTTTGTCACGGCTGAACTGGAAATTAAAACGAGCCGGCGATGATGTGACCATTATTATGTTTTTTATAACAAAGCAACCTTATTATTCCATCAATCCAGAAATTTTACATTCAAAAGCAATCTTGGAAGAGTTGAGGAGTACAATTGACACGGTTAAAGAACAGGTTGGTCAAAGACTGTTTTATGCTGCTGCAACAAGTGAAGACCAGCGGCTTCCTATGTTAAATGATTTTGTAGATGATTACTGGAGGCTGCGTTACAGAAGAACCCTCCAGTCATTTAAAAAGGCCTCGCTTCCTCCTATAATTACCCATAATCTGATCAATGACGCGGATGATCAGATACTGAACTTCCTTAGAGCGATCAATTTGATCAATAATGAAGACGACCGGGTCAAGATCGTTTATCATCCGGATTTTATAAATACCACCAATCCGCTTTTTGGAATCGAATATGATCAGTTTGTCAGGGGATGTCACCTTGGTGTATTTCCAAGCTTTTATGAACCCTGGGGTTATACACCTTTGGAATGCCTTGCCAGGGCAGTCCCTGCTGTAACGAGTAACCTATCCGGCTTTGGGGATTATGTCGTAAACCATATAAAACCTGTCAATAAGAAGCCTATCTATATCACTAATAATAAAACACAGAACTTCGATCAGGCAGCTAACCAGCTGGCCAACCAGATGCTACAGTTTGCGCGCTTAAAGAGACGCGAAAGAATAGACCTTCGCTATAAAGCTGAAAATACATCTGTCCATTTTGACTGGAATAACCTGATCAGTTATTATGAGGTGGCATACAAAGATGCCATCTCAATTGAAGAATAACTTATGAAGTTTTGAAATCAAATTATCCTTGAAAATTAACTTTTTCAGGCCAATTTGGCATAAATTCATCTTTCAAGTGTTCAAATTCGGACAATTTGGCGCAAAAAACCTTCAAGTCTCAAATGGATTGAAATTTGAGTAATAGAAATTGTTATTAAAAGAAGGATAAAAAAGATATGAATTTTGAAAAATATACTATAAAATCACAGGAGGCTATTCAGAAGTCTGTACAGATTGCCCAGGAGATGAGTAACCAGGTCATTGAACCGGGTCATTTATTTAAAGGTATTATCAATACAGATGAGAATGTGACTTCCTTTATATTCAACAAATTAAATGTAAACAGGGAGCATCTGGATACTAAACTGGCAGAATTGCTGGAAAGCTATCCGAAAGTAAGTGGTGACCAGCAACCTTACCTGTCAAACTATAGCTCATCGGTACTTCAGGATGCTGAAAAGTTCAGCACGGAATTAAAGGATGAATATATTTCCATCGAGCATATATTACTTGGAATAATAAAGGGTAAGGACAAAATGGCCCAAATCCTGAAGGATGCAGGTATAAATGAAAAACACCTGAAGAAAGCCATCGAAGAACTGAGGGGTGGGAATAAGGTAAATGACCCAAATGCTGAAGGTAAATACCGCTCATTGGAAAGATACAGTAAGAACCTGAACGAGATGGCCAAAGAAGGCAAGATAGATCCGGTTATCGGCAGGGATGATGAGATCCGCCGGGTTCTGCAGATACTGTCAAGGAGAACCAAGAATAATCCGATCTTATTGGGTGAGCCTGGTGTAGGAAAAACTGCCATAGTAGAAGGAATGGCACAAAGGATGGTTGATGGGGATGTACCTGATAACCTGAAATCTAAATCAATTATATCCCTCGATATGGGGCTGCTCGTAGCTGGAGCCAAATACAAGGGGGAGTTCGAAGAACGACTAAAATCTGTAATCAAGGAAGTTACCGATTCTGATGGAGAAATTATATTATTCATTGATGAGATTCACACATTGATCGGAGCCGGAGGTGGCGAAGGTGCCATGGATGCTGCCAACCTTTTAAAACCAGCTTTGGCAAGGGGCGAACTGCATGCCATCGGGGCAACTACTCTTAAAGAATATCAGAAACACATAGAAAAAGATAAAGCACTGGAACGTCGTTTCCAGAGTGTGATAGTGGATGAGCCTTCCGTACAGGATTCTATATCCATTCTGAGGGGTATAAAGGAAAAATATGAGGTGCATCATGGAGTAAGGATAAAAGACGACGCCGT
The DNA here is from genome assembly GCA_942491935.1 of uncultured Cytophagales bacterium. Taxonomy (GTDB): domain Bacteria; phylum Bacteroidota; class Bacteroidia; order Cytophagales; family Cyclobacteriaceae; genus JAGTVG01. The sequence continues at coordinate 35,908 of CALOCZ010000025.1, read as the reverse complement.
CATTGCATCTGTTGAACTAAGTGACAGGTATATTTCAGACCGGTTCTTACCGGATAAGGCCATTGACCTGATGGATGAGGCAGCGGCAAAGTTGAGGATTGAGATAAACTCTCTTCCGGAGGAACTGGATGAGTTACAAAGGAGGATCATGCAGCTTGAAATTGAGCGTGAAGCAATCCGCAGAGAAAAGGATAAGGAAAAGGAAAGGGCTCTTTCAAAGGAAATTTCCAATCTATCTGAGCAGAGAAATGAGGTAAAGGCAAAATGGGAACGCGAAAAGGATGTGATACAGGGTATCCGGGAAGAGAAGGAAAAAATCGATCAATACAAACATGAAGCCGAGCAGGCAGAAAGGGCAGGTGATTTCGGAAAGGTTGCAGAAATAAGATATGGGAAAATCGTGGAAAGTGAGAAAAAACTCGAAGGTTACAATGCCAGAATGGAAGAAATGAAGGGAGATTCACCTTTGCTGAAAGAAGATGTGGATAGCGAGGATATTGCAGAAGTTGTAGCCAAATGGACAGGCATTCCGGTTTCCAAAATGCTCCAGAGTGACCGGGAAAAATTATTGATGCTTGAGGAGGAATTAAGCAGACGGGTGGCTGGTCAGGAGGAAGCTATCAGGGCCCTCTCTGATGCTGTTCGAAGAAGCAGGGCGGGATTGCAGGATCCCAGGCGGCCTATTGGTTCCTTTATTTTTCTGGGTACGACAGGTGTAGGAAAAACTGAGCTAGCCAAATCATTGGCGGAATTTCTGTTTAATGATGAAAATGCTATGGTTCGCATAGATATGTCAGAATATCAGGAAAGGCATACTGTAAGCCGGCTTATAGGAGCTCCTCCGGGATATGTAGGTTATGATGAAGGTGGACAATTGACAGAAGCCGTCAGAAGAAAACCCTATTCTGTGATATTGCTGGATGAGATAGAAAAGGCACATCCGGATGTATTCAATATATTATTACAGGTACTTGATGATGGCAGGTTAACAGACAACAAAGGCCGGGTTGCAAATTTCAAAAACACCATTATCATAATGACCACTAATATAGGATCACATATCATCCAGGACAAGTTTGCTACTCTTACGGAAGAAAATGAACAGGCAATACTGGAAGATACACAAAAGCAAGTATTTGACTTGTTAAAACAAACGTTCCGGCCAGAATTCCTGAACAGGATCGACGAATCCATTATGTTCAAGCCACTTTCTAAAAAAGACGTTCGGAAAATTGTTGGAATCCAATTCAGGCATATTCAGGAAATGCTTATATCAAATGGAATAAAACTGGAAGCCTCTGACAAAGCACTTGAACATTTAGCTGAGATTGGATTTGATCCTCAGTATGGTGCCAGACCATTAAAACGTATATTACAGCGGGAGATACTCAATGAGCTATCAAAAGAGATCTTGTCAGGGGAAATAAGCAATGATTCAGTAGTTGGTATTGATCTAGATAAAAACAATCATATTAAATTTCTGAATCTGGACAATGTTAATATAGAAGGATCAACGACTTAAAGTAAGCTGTATATCGTCCATAAGAAGAAGTGTAAGTTTTTCAGGTAGTTTTTCTTTAACCTTATAAGAAAAAACTACCTCTTTTTCTTTATTGATCAAATTCAATAAGCTGTCCTGAAACTCAAAATGTAATTTGTTTCTGGCAGTATCAGAAGCAAAGACACAGCCCTCAAAACCGTAAGCCGTAATCTCGACCGATTGGTTCTGGTCAAATACTACCTGTCCGTTCATTGTGATTTCAGATTTGGAGAACGTTCCAAGCATATGTTCATCCACAAGATACCATTCAGCTTCCCAGGTACCTGTGAAATAATCCGCTTCAGATCCCCTCTCTGGCGCACACTGATTGAATATCAATACTAAAACCCCTGAAATAATAATAAAAAATCTTCTCATACAAGCCTGCCACTAAACAGCTATAGAATAAACGTGAAGATTTCTAAATAATTGTTTTTGGGATAGTTAATAATTACTTTTTCTTTAAGTCCCCGCGCTTCAGGGATTTAAAGAAGTCCGCCCATGCCAGGGGATTTAAAAGTGCATTGTATCTTGGCCCTATGGCATCGTTCCAATAGGTGAGCCGCTGGTTCATATAATATTTGTAATTCTGGCTTCCGTCCATGGGCATAGTCCTGAACATTTCAGCCATGACCTGTTCATTCAGATTCTGATTAATGGCATTATAGTCCCTGGCATTTGGCAATCTCATGGCAAGTATTGCTTCCTTCAGCAATTCTTCAGTAGGGTACGGGAATACTTCTATTTCAGGCAACATGATCGTATCTTCTTTTAAGGGGATAATAACGGTAATGGCATCTCCCTGGCCTCTTGGAACAATAAAGTGTTGCTTTTGATACCCAATTGCACTGATAACTATACTATCGCCTACGAGTGTAGGCATTGAAAAGTAACCGAATTGATTGGTTGTTGTCCCACGACCTGCCTTGGGAACATACACATGGACACCCAGCACACCACCGGTGCTGTCAGGCCGGAGTACTACCCCAGAAAACTGGATGATCTCCAATTCACCTCCCTGTGCCAGAGCATCTTTCACATTTAGGAAAGATATGGTCATTAACACAATCCCCAGAACTATTTTTATTCGCCGACTCAATCTGAAAGTATGAATTATAAACTCAAAGATGGATAATATGACTACAATTCTACTCATTTTAACAATCTTTAACAATAAAATATCATTGTGTGGCACTTAATCGCCTAAACAATTATATTTGAACTTTCATCCACATTTTATGCGTTTAAAGAACTTTTCCCTTGTATTTGGTGTCCAGCTTTTCAAAGCATTATCCGAGGAACCACGGGTAAGAATCTTGAATTTGATGTTTATGAAGGGTGAGATGTGCATCACTGATCTTGAGATCATATTAGAATTTACTCAAGCCAAAACATCCCGGCATTTGTCATACCTGAAAAACTCTGGGATTGTCAATGCCAGAAAAGCGGATCAATGGGTTTTTTATTCAATTAAGGATGAGGTAATGGATCTGATAAAGCTGATCATGGAATACTTTAATAAAGACCACATCCTAAAAGGAGATCTTGAAAATTTCGAGACCTTTTTGAAACAGGATGAACTAGCTAAATTCCATCAGAAAGAAAAAAGCCCAATTGAGTAGAAATAAACGTTGTTAAAATCTCCATATGAATTATACCCATTTACTATTTGACCTGGACCATACACTTTGGGATTTTGAAAGAAATTCAAGTGAGGCATTGAATGAAGTTTATCTTTTTTACGATTTACAGCGTTTCAATGCTTTCAGCTGTCAGGAATTTGTGGATAAATTCAAGACAGTAAATACCATATTATGGGAAAAGTATGACCGTGATGAGATCGACAGGGAATTTATCAGGACAAAGCGATTTGAAATGGTTCTAACCCAACTTGGATTAAAATCTACGGACATACCTGATGATATTAGTAATACTTATCTCAGCATCTGTCCAACTAAAGAGAATGTTATCCCTGACGCATTTGAGGTACTTGATTATTTAAAAGGATCCTATCAAATGCATATCATCACAAATGGATTCGATGATATTCAGGACACTAAGTTGAACAGCAGTAATCTACGTGGATATTTTGATAAGATCTTCACATCTGAAGCGGTGGGACATAAAAAGCCAAGTAAGGAAATGTTCAATAAGGCAGTTGATATGATAGGTGTGGATAAAAAGTCATGCCTGATGATCGGAGATAATCTTGAAACGGACATAAAAGGTGCTTTAAATGCCGATCTGGATGTTATTTTTTTCAATCCTGACAACATAGAACACGACTTGCCAGTTACCTATGAAATCCAGAAATTACTGGACCTAAAATCAATCCTCTGAAGATCGGTTTTGACCCTGTTAAAATGGGGAATTTAAAGTATATTACTTACTTTTGCAATCCTTAAAAAGGATACGTTTTTTTTAACATAAACCAATAAGAATTATGTCAAAAGGATTTTACAATACACCTATCCCCGTCAATGAACCTATTAAATCATATTTGCCGAATTCTCCTGAAAGAAAGGAGTTGAGAGAAGCAATTGATTCTTTGAGGTCACAGGTGATCGACATACCCATGTTTATAGGTGGGAAGGAAGTTCGAAGTGAAGATAAAAGACCTATTGCTCCACCACACGATCATAAACATATAATTGCAAATTATTATCAGGGAGACAAATCGCATGTGGAACTTGCCATTAATGCTGCAATGGCTGCTAAACCAGAATGGGAGGCACTTCCATGGGAGCAAAGGGCAAGTATCTTTCTGAAGGCTGCTGAGCTAATTGCAGGGCCATACCGGGCAAAAATAAACGCAGCAACCATGTTGGGACAATCCAAGAACATTTTCCAAGCTGAGATTGATTCAGCCTGCGAAATGATAGATTTCCTTCGGTTCAATGTATATTATATGACCCAGATATACAAACAGCAACCAGATTCTGCTCCCGGAATGTGGAACAGGCTTGAACAGCGGCCACTTGAAGGATTCGTATTTGCATTAACTCCTTTCAATTTTACATCCATTGCAGGCAACTTGCCAAGTGCCCCTGCAATAATGGGGAACACGGTTGTATGGAAGGCTTCTACAACAGCCATTTATTCCGCCCATGTATTAATGGAGGTATTCAGGGAAGCTGGTGTACCTGACGGTGTTATCAATTTAATATTGGTAAGTGGCCCTGTTGCTGGTGACACCATTTTTAGTCACCCGGATTTTGCAGGCATTCACTTCACAGGAGGTACGGCTGTATTTCAGCATATTTGGAAAACTATTGGTCAGAATATCGCCGGTTATAAATCATATCCAAGGATTGTAGGCGAAACAGGTGGAAAAGACTTTATCCTGGCCCATCATTCCTCAGATGCCAAGGAAGTGGCTACTGCCATCACTCGTGGAGCTTTCGAATACCAGGGGCAAAAATGCTCTGCCGCCTCCAGGGCATATATACCAGACAATTTATGGCCGGATGTAAAGGAATACCTATTGAAAGACCTTAAAGATATGACGGTAGGGCCAGTTGAGGATTTCAGCAATTTCTTTAATGCTGTTATCGACGAGAAATCATTTGACAGCATCGCTAAATATATTGATGATGCCAGGGAAAACAATACGACCAGTATAATAGCTGGGGGTGGTTACGATAAATCCAAGGGCTACTTTGTAGAACCAACTGTGATCTTAACGGAAGATCCACAATATGTGACCATGTGTGAAGAGATCTTTGGACCAGTAATGACAATCTATGTTTATAATGCTGACCGGTTTGAAGAAACGATTGAACTGGTTGACAGTACATCTCCTTATTCTTTGACTGGTGCCATTTTCTCTAAAGACAGATATGCCATTGACCTGGCTACTAAAGGATTGGTAAATGCTGCCGGGAATTTTTACATCAACGACAAGCCTACCGGAGCGGTAGTTGGCCAGCAGCCTTTTGGCGGGGCCAGGGCCTCCGGAACAAATGACAAGGCTGGATCTATGATCAATCTTTTGAGATGGGTTTCTCCGCGTACCATTAAGGAAACTTTCGTTCCTCCTACCGACTTCAGGTATCCGTTTTTGGAGAAAGATTGATAAAGGGAAGGTTATTTTAGTAAATACAGGTAAGGCATGTTGCATCGCCCTGTTGAATAAGAACAAAAAAAATCCCGTCAAGGCGGGATTTTCTAACTATATTAAATATATGTTTTCTTTATTCTGCTAATTTTACAGATACAAACGATCTGTCTTTCTGGCCTCTTTTAAATTCAACAATACCATCGGTCAATGCAAACAAGGTATGGTCTCTGCCCATCCCAACGTTTTTACCAGGATGGTGTCTTGTACCTCTTTGTCTGACAATAATATTACCGGCTTTGGCAAACTGCCCGCCAAAAATCTTTACGCCAAGTCGTTTACTTTCTGATTCACGACCATTTCTTGAACTACCGGCTCCTTTCTTATGTGCCATATCAATTTACTTTATATCCTCAATTAATAATTTTGTATAATCTTGACGGTGACCATTCTTCTTCTTGTATCCCTTTCTTCTCTTTTTCTTGAATACGATCACTTTATCACCTTTCAGATGTTCCACAATTTTACCGGAGACTTTAGCTCCCTTAACAGTTGGGGTGCCAATTTTGACCTTACCATCGTTATCAACAAGCAAGACCTCTTTGAACTCAACTTTATCTCCTGCCTCACCACTTAATTTGGGGGCAAAGATCTGCTGATCCTTAGTTACCTTGAACTGCTTACCTGCAATGTCTACTATAGCGTACATTGATTCTAATTTTTAAAACGGACTGCAAAGGTAAATTTTTTTTGAAAACTCGCAAAGGATTTAAAGATTATAATTCTCCACATTTAGGGAAATCCTTAAAATGTCTTTACATATTTTTGAAATACAAATGTAACCCATTTGGAATTATAGGAAGAAGCTAATATTAAAATTAAATCCGTATTTTAATTCATGATTAGCCCACCGGTACATATTCCTGATTAAAGTTTCAATTTTAAACTGAAAAGAGGCAGTCCGGTTTTCAAACCTTCTCTACTGGTTGACTTACCCAATTGTTTATTGATAAAATAATTTTGTGGCGTAAAACTAAATGACATATCGGTCCATTTTTTATGATACTGTCTGGAAGTCCAATACTGTTCTTTCTTGTATCTAGCTGCATAAACAGCCCATGCCGCAGTCCCTGTGGCAACAGGAAGGAGCAAAATAACATGATGTGAATCTGTAGGAATGAAGAGAGCTACTAAAAAACCAACCGTAGTACCTACCAGGCTTGCATAATTGGTATTCAATCCCTGTTTTGAGCTTAATTTTGTATTTTTAAAGATCCTATGCGCTGCATAGGTACCTCCAATTGCGGTTATTGCCGGAAAAATGAAATGCCAGGGTTTTTCCATGGGAGAAATACCAAAACCAAAACCTGTAGATAGCAATCCAAAAGAGGAGGAGGCCAGCATATCCCCCCTGGTAAATTTATACTTATTATAGACTTTACCCGCATACCAGTAACTTGCGGCTCCAGCCGCTAAAACAGAAGCGCCATATACCCTTGGATCATCAACATTCCCAATAACCAATCCGGAAAATGTTAAGAAGGGTACAAGTAAACTGTAATACTTATACGTAGCCACCTTACCCTCAGGAAACTTTTTCTTTTTACCGACATGAAAGCCCACCTCTCCCAGAGCTATACTTGTTGCCATCATCGTGGCTGCAAAGGCTTTACCTTTTTTTGAATCTTCGCGAACGTCTCCATATAGTAAAAAACCAAGGGCTGCACCATCCAGCAAGCCTATGAATTTTCCATGCCTTGTCATCATGATCGTACTGTAATCAATTCCTTCATATTTCTTTTTATTTATGGCAGGAAAGGCCACTGAAATACCTAATGATAATATGGGTAAGGCTACGGCACCGGCTCCATCAATTTCGAAAAGGAATATGGACGTTATCCCATAACCTAATCCATATAATCCATTATTTAAATAAAATTTCCGCTCCGGATGACTACCTAATGGTGTGACATCGATCGCAGTTGTATCTCCCCCGGCATATTTTACTTTCGGCCCTCCGGACCATTTCAATTTATTCTTCTGATATTTTTCTTTTTCTGAATCAGAAAGATTCTGGTAGAAATTTGATAGATAGTTATTGTATTCTTCAAAGTATTTGAATTCTTCCTCAGATAGTGGTTCGTTCTTTGTAACCTTTTTCACCAGTAATTGATAGGTGTTGTTATGCTCTGCTTCAAAGTATGCCCTTGCGTTATAGGGTGAATCCTGGGCATGCAAAGAGGATAAACAAAACAAAAAATAATAGGTACAATACAAGATCCATCTTCTAAAAAATATCATGGCTTGATTTTAAGATCCAAATTGATCTTTTTAGATCAAAGTATATAAGTTGAATTTCGGATTCTAAATTTAACTAAAGACCCTGAATATTAAAATATAGTTGTTGTGGAATAAATGTGTCCATAAATTAAACTCATTGAGCATTAAATAATAAAGCCATTCAGGATATGGCCTTTTTGTGATTGAGTCTGGAGTATACATAATGTAAGTTAGAAAGAATCCAGGGCAATGTGTGGTTATGAAATATGAATAAAAAGGATATTATCAATATATTTAAGAATTAAATGTTTCATACTATTTAACAATCCGAAAAATTTAATTAAAAATGGCTATTATCAACCCAATCTCAGCAATCAAAAAATCTCTATACAAAAAGAAAGTCGGTAATTCTCCAGGAGAACTGGTATATGTAGGTGAGAAAGATACAACAGTTAATATCACCCTGATCAAGTATGATAATGAATCTACAGAAACCATCGAAATAAAAGATATTGATCATTTAAAGGAATGCTTTGAGCCGGATAAGATCAATTGGATCGATCTGGATGGTGTAGGGGATAAGCACTTAATGAACCAGCTGGCGCAGTATTTCAGCTTCAATGAACTGATGACAGAAGATATTATGAATACGGAACACCATCCGAAAGCAGAAGAGTATGACAAGCATTTATTCACTACGATCAAAATAGTATGGCTTGAAAAGGTCCAGGAAAATATACAGATCATTGACGAACACCTGAGTTTGGTTTTAGGCAAGAACTATGTGATTTCATTCCAGGACAAAGTGGAGGGAGATGTTTTTGATCCAATTCGACATCGGATAACATCCAACAAAGGAAAACTGCGACTAAAGGGTGCTGATTATTTATTTTATACCCTAATTGACAGTATTGTTGATCAATATTTCTTGGTAATGGAATATGTCCGGGAAGAGATTGAAGATCTCGAGGAATTTGTATTATCGAATCCAAGCAAGAACATGAATGAAGAAATTATTCATACAAGAAGAAAAATATTGGACCTAAGACGCACGATATATATGATTCATGGGGCAGTTAAGCACCTTGCTTCGGAAGATACTAATTTTATTAAAGAGGAAACAATTATGTACTTTAACGATGTATTGGACCATACCAATCATTTGAATTCTGATTTCGAATCTTTCAGGGATTATGTTACCTCAATTATGGACATCTACATATCCAATTTAAGTAACAACCTGAATGTGATCATGAAAACCCTGACCATTTTCTCCTTGTTTTTTGTTCCATTAACGTTTCTGGCCGGGATATACGGGATGAATTTTGAATTTATGCCTGAATTGAAAGAAAAATGGGGCTACCCGATAACTCTTGGGATCATGTTGATTATTGTATTCGTTATGTTTTTTTACATGAGGCGTAAAAAGTGGCTCTAATTCATTTACTATCCATTTATAGCTAAATTTCGTTAAATTTAATATTTCTGATTAGTCCTTTATACTTTGTCCGCTTAACAGCACTTTTTTTAAATACAGTTTGAAATTCCTCCTCAGATAGTTCGGCCCAGTTTTTTCTGGACATACCTTTCAACCGCTCATTAGGTTTAAAATAGGGTTCATTGTGAGGCTTTGAAAATCGATTCCACGGGCAGACTTCCTGGCAGATGTCACAGCCAAAGATCCAATTCTTCATTTTACCCTGAAATTTATCTGGAATATCTTCTTTTAATTCGATGGTAAGATAAGAAATACATTTAGATGCATCCATCTGATAGGGCTCAAGTGCTTGTGTCGGACAAGCATCCATACAACGGGTGCAGGTTCCACAGTAATCGCCTATGGGATTATCATGGACAAGCTCGATGTTCAGAACCAGCTCTGCAATAAAAAAATAACTTCCTGATTGCTTATTGATCAGCATGGTGTTTTTGCCAATCCAACCCAATCCGCCTTTTGCTGCCCATTGCCGTTCAAGGATGGGTGCTGAATCTACGAAAACTCTACCTTCAACATGGTTAATTTTCTGTTGAATGAGGGTTAATAATTCCTTTAGTTTGTCTTTTATAAGGAAATGGTAATCCTTTCCATATGCGTACTTCGCAATTTTATAATTATCCTTTTCCTTAAGTCCGGTTTTGGGATAGTAATTATATAACAGGCTTACAACAGATTTTGAATCTTCCACCAGTTTGGTTGGATCAACTCGTTTATCAAAATGGTTGCCCATATAATCCATCTTTCCATGATGGCCTTTTTGTAACCAGTCTCTCAGTCTGGATGCCTCTGTTTCGAGATATTCTGCTTTAGATATGCCACAATAATCAAAGCCCAGCTTTTGAGCAGATGACTTTATATATGCGGTATGCTCAATTATGTCTTTGTTAGACATGATTTAAAAGAGGGTGCCAGTCTTACCGGGAGGTACAATTTTCAGATGTTTGTAAGCGAGTTCAGTTGCCTCCCTGCCTCTTGCGGTTCTTTTAATGTAACCCTCCTGTATCAGGAACGGCTCATAAACCTCTTCTATTGTATCAGATTCTTCGCTGCAAGCAGTAGCAATGGTGCTTAAACCCACAGGGCCGCCTTTAAACTTCTCTATAATGGTAAGGAGGATCCGGTTATCCATATCATCCAAACCGTTCTGATCTACTTCAAGGGCTAGAAGTGCCATTTCTGCAATATCCTTCGTTACGATTCCTTTTCCCTTAACATCTGCGAAATCACGGGTTCTACGCAAGAGATTGTTGGCTATCCTGGGGGTACCCCTGCTTCGCCTCGCTATTTCTTCTGCTGCATTTTTTTCGATGGGAACATTTAGAATTCCAGACGATCTGTTTACGATCTTCGACAATAAATTGCTCTGGTAATATTCCAGCCTTGAATTGATGCCGAATCTTGATCTTAGCGGTGAAGTCAATAATCCAGCACGTGTCGTAGCGCCAACCAAAGTAAAAGGATTCAACTTTATCTGAACCGATCTTGCATTTGCACCTGAATCCAGCATAATATCAATTCTGAAGTCCTCCATAGCACTGTATAAATACTCTTCAATTACCGGATTCAGTCTGTGGATCTCATCGATAAATAAAACATCATGCGGCTCGAGGTTTGTCAGGAGGCCGGCGAGATCGCCAGGTTTATCCAGTACCGGGCCTGATGATACCTTGATATTGGCTCCCAGTTCATTGGCTATGATATAAGAAAGGGTAGTTTTACCTAGTCCAGGAGGTCCATGGAGTAAAACATGATCTAAGGACTCCCCTCTTTTCTTTGCTGCCTGAACGAAGATTTTGAGGTTCTCAACCACTTTTTCCTGACCGGTAAAATCACTAAAGTTGAGAGGCCTCAGTGCCTGTTCAATTTCCTGATCTTCCGGGCTCAGGAAGGATTTATCACCATGGAGGAAGTCCTCTCTCATAGGCCTTTTATTATTTTTACTAAAATAACCACGTGTTTTCTAAAATACGCTTTTTAGACCTGATAAATAGTCGATTTTTTTATTATTCAGAACCAGGACATTGAAATCACGAAATTTTTATCCACCTGGAATCGCCTTTTATAACAATAAATGTACTCCACATTTTCCTTATTGTTCCATCAGCATTAGTTATCTCATAGCGGGCATCTGCAAGGCCAACATCCGAGCCCAGCAATCGAATTTTATCAATTTCGATCTTTCTATTACCCGGATTGCTGACTGAACTACGCATCATACCATCGACACATTCATCAATTCCTATTCTCCATTCCCCTGAAGAAACCAGTTGGTCGATGTCAGTGGTTAAAATACTCTGAAGCAGTACGGTATCTTTCGTTTGTCTGCCTTCCAGGTACTGATCAATCAGATTATAGATTTCCTTCTTGTCGTTATTATTTGAAGTCGTTCCTTGTGCATATATGGTTATCGGAACCATTGCACTTAAGAGAATAAAAGAAAAATATGTTTCATGATTTAATCAATTTTGTATTCATGTAGAAAATGTCCGGAATATTAAAAATTCTAATAGATTTTAAATTTATCAATACTGCAACAGATATGATTAAGACTTTAGATAGGTTTTTCATGCATAAGATACGGAATTATAAGACATTTTATATCTATGATGTCATTTCAGCATGATACTTCCTTTAGGAATTTACTATTCCCTCATCAGAATTTCTTCAAGATTAGTGTGTAGATTTATCATAAAATTAAAAGCTTCCAATTATCGAAAATGCCATATTCACATTCTTTCCTAAGCTTTTAAATTGGATTTCAAAATACACGACGTGATATTTTTATCGATCAAATTTAAATTTGGATTAATTATTATCATTTTTCATAGAAAAATCAAATGAAACAATTGTCTTGGTAATCATTTCATTGGGTTTTAGTTTTTCGCTTATCGCACAAAATCATGGGATAATTTCCGGGAGGATAATCGATAATTCATCACATGAACCTCTGCAATTTGTTACCATTTTGGTAAAAGATGCATCAAATCAAGAATCAATAACAGGTGGCCTTACCGATAATGAGGGAAGATTCTCTATTTCAGGATTAACAGATGGAAATTATATCATTACATGTTCATTTGTGGGTTATGAAAGTACTGATATTCCATTACTTGTTGGAGAGAAAAATGATTTCTATGACCTGGGAAAAATTGCGATGGTTCAGAATACCAAGCAGTTGAATGAAGTATTGATTACCGCAAAGAAAGAAATTGTTGAAGCCGGCCTGGATTCAAAAACTTATAAGTTGGAAGATCAGTTCGCACAAACAGGTGGATCAGTTCTGGATGCCTTACGCGGATTGCCAGGTGTAACAGTTGAACAGGAAGGCAAAATCCTATTGAGGGGAAGTGATCGGGTTGCGATTTTTATTGATGGGAAACAATCCAGCTTAACCGGATTTGGATATCAGAAAGGTTTAGACAATATACCATCTGCCAATATCGAAAGTATTGAAATAATCAATAATCCTTCTGCAAAATATGATGCGGCGGGTATGGCTGGTATTATTAATATCGTTTACAAAAAAGAACGTATTTCAGGTTTTAATGGAGATGTCGGTCTAACCTTAGGCCTTGGTCAATTGACTAAAGAAAAGGAAGACCTTCCAACAAGTCTAGGCAGCTATTCATTGAATCCAAAGATAATTCCCAGTTTGAACTTCAATTATAAAACTCCCAAGATAAATGCCTTCCTTCAATCTGAAGTTCTAATTCAAAAAAAGTTACCTAACAATGAATTCACTACCAGGCATTATGATGATGGCACGACCATTTATTCCCAGGTACCGGAGAACAGAAAGCAGATCCAATACATAGTCAAAGCTGGGCTGGATTGGAATTTAGATGAACAAAATACCTTTACATTTAGTTCGATTCTCGATTATGAACACCATATCGATACTGCCCAGGTTCCATTTATCAATGCAACAGATATGGAGAGATATCGATTCTGGGCATGGTCTGAATCAGAAGTTACCGGCTTTTTGAATTTCAGAGTGGATTATAAACATCAATTTGATCAGCCAGGTCATGAACTTAGTGCCAGTTTGCAATATACACGAGGGTGGGAAGATGAAGCTTATTATCTTACGGATAGCTCTTCTACACGGATTTCGAAGGATACAACGCATTTGATCGCTACGGAACATACCATCCCATTTTTACTAGATTATGTGAAACCGCTAAAATCCGGAAGGATAGAATCAGGAATTAAATTACAAATAAGAAGGATCCCCGTAACCTACGAAATTGGAATGGGTGAAAATTCGATCATATATCCAGGATTAGGTGATTGGTCAGAGTGGGGAGAAGATATATATGCCGGATATGTGAATTATGTCCATGAGAAGCAGTATTACGATATTGAAGCGGGTTTGAGGATAGAACAGACCAATGTCTTCTACAATTTACCTGAAGAAAATATATATTATGAGGAGAATGACTCCTACTCTTACTTCAAGGTATATCCAAATATTAGACTAACCTATAAAATAAATGATAAGAATAATATCTCAGTGTTCTATAACAATCGCATTGATCGACCTGGCGAGCCTGAGTTGAGGATCTTCCCTAAATATGATGATCCTGAATTATTGAAAGTGGGAAATCCATATCTGAGGCCACAGTTTACCTCTACTTTTGAACTGGCTTATAAACATAACTGGAATACGGGATTTGTTTATATATCAGGATATCATCGTATAATAGATGGTCATTTTTTACGGATATATGCTATTGATAGTACAAGTCAGGATTATAACATCATAAATAAAATTTATCAAAATGTAGGGAAAGCCACAAACAGCGGGATTGAGGTTGTTTTCACTCAGGAAATAGGAAATTTCTGGAAGATCAATGGCAGCTTCAACTGGTATAAAAACATCATAGACAGTTATTACGGGACCCTACTCTTTCCCCTATGAAAGGCCCTTCTACATCCCCCGTACTGAGGACAATACCTGGGACATCAAGATCAATAATCAATTTGATCTGTCGGTGCAGCTTCAATTCCAACTAACATATATCTATTATGCTCCAAAAAATATTCCGCAGGGGAAGCAGTATACCAGATCATCCTTGGATGTGGGGCTGAAAAAATCCTTGTTTAAACAAAAGGGTGAACTGCAATTTTCGTTTATTGACATCCTTAATAAATTTGGTGTCAAGCAGGATATTCAAGGTGAAGGATTTACAGCTTTGTATGAAAACTATTTTGAAACTCAGGTGGTGAGACTGGGCTTGACTTATAAATTTTAAAGATATTATGAGAATATGGGATTTATCCTCTGATCAGAACCAGTATCCTGAATGAAATATGAATTAAGATTGAGTGTTTCAACGAAGGTATTTGATCAATCTTATCTGATAGCTGGTTAAATAACTATCTCCTTCCTTCCCCTCTTGAGTTCCTTCTAAAGTCACTCCTTTCACCTGGGTTTCCTTTTCGATAATGAGGTCCTACAGCTCTTTTAATAGTTTCTATGAAAATCTGCTTCTGTTCATCATTGCATATCGCCATAACTTCTTTGAAATGATTATAATTCAGTATTTCTAACTCACTTTGACGTTCACCGATTGCCCGTACAATGTCTTCAGATTCTGCCGATAAATCCTGATTCCGCATCATGCTTATCAGCTCTTCTCTTAAAGTTCTGATCTCATCTGCTTTTATTTCAAGTTCACTGCGATGATTCGTCAGAAGAGAGTCAAACTTAGCTTGTTGACTCGGAGAAAAGTTTAATTTACTTTTCAGAAAATGATCTCTTTGCGCGAAAGTCCTGGATTCCCTCAGTCTGGGAAAGTTGTTATCCCAATCATTGAACCAAATGGTCCCCAAGGACACAAGGTTAAGGATTAAAAGAATCAAAATGAGGATCCATAGAAATCTTTTATTCGATAATAATTTCATAGTTTAAGGATTTGAAGTCGTTTGATTGATATTGTATAATGTAGGAGTGGATGGATATAATTCCTCCACAAAAGCCGTTTCATCCGCTGTTTGCGAATCGGTTGATACTGAACCTGTAAATATCCTGGTTGCAGTAAAAATATTAAAAGCTACTATCAAAATAACCAGAGTGAGTGTTATCCCTTGAAAAGCAGGTGATAAAAAACCTGATCTGATTGCAGACTCTTTTCTTTTTTCTCTGCGTGCCTGTATCCTTGTAAATAGAAATGGCTTGGGATTGGCCCTCTTGGCCCCGTCAAAAGCCTTTATTGTTTTATTAACAAGATCTTCAATATGTTGATCAGTTTTCTTCATTTTTCTTTTATTTAGATGCTTATCCATAAAGAATCTTGCGTTTTTATAAAGATTTATAATAAATAAATAATTCCTTTCTCAAATTTAATTTAGCTCTATGCATGAGGGATTCAACAGAAGATAATGATTTTTGCATAACTTCAGCAATTTGATCATAACTTAAGTCTTCAAGCTTGTGGAGGGTAAAGGCAATTCTTTGATTATCCGGAAGCTTATCTATTGCTTGAAATAGTATTTTTGCGCCCTCCTTGTTTTCAGCCATTACCCCGGGATGATTGAAATCTGGCACCTCCAGCTTTGATTTTGAATCTTCATTTCCTGTCCAAAAAAGAAACCCAGACCTTTTTTTTCTTTTCATTTTCCTTAGGTGCTCAAGGGATTTATTGACTGCAATTCGATAGATCCAGGTTGATAGTTTTGATTCTAGCCTGAACTTATGAATTGAATTATAAACTTCTATAAACACTTCCTGGGTAAGATCGTCTGCATCATCCGGATTTTTGACGAAACTTATACAAGTATTATAAACCTTATCCTGATATTGATCAACGAGGTACCTGAAAGCCTCCTCCCCGCCATTTTTCAAATCACTTACCAGGATATGATCCTCTTTCTCCATTCTATCGATCAATTTAATACTTAAGTTAAGCATTTCATTTTAATATAATCGATGACAAAAGCTCAACATACAAGGAATAATTAATTTTCACTAATATCCTATTTCCTGATCCATGCCATTCCCATTTTCAAGCCCTTCCCCCCTGTTGCCATTTTGTTTTTTATAATTATTTATTCTAAAAGCCAAAGTTAGTCTAACAACCTGAGACTCCCGAGTCCTGTAAATAGTGTCATAAAACCCAGGGCCTTCATTTACGAAATTAAAATTGCCAGTGCCAAATATATCCTGAATCTGTAAGGTCGCAGATAACTTCTCTTTAAAGAAGTCCTGTTTTATAGCGGCACTTGTCATCAGGAAATCCTCGCGTCTTCCCTGGGCAGTTACTGATGGCCCCTGGTAAAATCCCTGGAACTGTAGGCGGGTTGTTGGTGTGATACGAAAATTCAAATTAAATCTTGAATCATAATTCGTGCTGGAATTGTTTACTTCAACCTCGGAAACGGTTCCATTTAGTTTATATTGATATACATTTCCACTAATATTGAAATTAAACCATTGATTTATTAGAAAATTTAACATCAACTCTGCACCCATAGCATGTTCTTCATTGAGGTTTTCCATTGTCAAGACACGTGTACCATCCTCCAGAACATCTGTGACACGAGTCATGGCATCATGCGTCAAGCGGTAATAGCCCTCAAGGCTGATGAATGATTTCCCAAGACCCTTTTGATATGCTAACTCATATGAATCTGTATATTCTGGTAATAATTCCGGATTCCCTATCCGGATTGTATTAGGGTCCATATAATTTATAAATGGATCTAATTGAAATCCCCTGGGCCGACGGATTCTTCGGCTATAGCTGATCTGGGCCTGGTCTTGTTTTCCTATTTTTCTTGAAATATGTGCAGAAGGAAAGTAGTCGAACCGATCCAGTACAGATGGCTCTTCTGATTTGATATTCTGTACACTGCGGTAAGTATATTCCCCTCGAAGGCCAAACTGATAATCAAATCCCAATACATTATCAGCGTAAATGGCATACATAGCCTGGATATTCCTTGTAAAATCCAGAGAATTTGAAAAATCAGGATTATTTGCCCAATCATTTAAATCGTTATCCCATTCTGAGAAATAATAGCTTTCTATTTCTTTTTCACTTCGAATCTGATATCCGGCTTCTAACTTTCCATCTATTCCAATGGGCCTGGAATAATCCGACTGGAATCTTAATTCATATTCTTTCGCAGGTTCATCAATAAAAATGCGATACGGTTTATTATCAATCACTTCCCAGTTTTCATCCGTTATGTACCGGTCAATATTTTCATTTGAGCCTCCCCATTCCTGTGTATAGTAAATATAAGAAGTCAGTTTATGATCTTTATTATTGAATAATCTCTCATAATTAAGAGACAAGGTGTAAAAGTCTTCATGTCGAGTATCGCTTTCATTTTGTAAATAATACAATTCAGACGAGGACGGCATTGAATACTCTTTGAACTTTTCACTGGATGACCGGCTAAAATTAGAATATCCGTAGCTTCCATCAAGCAGAATGTTGTTCTTATTGTTAAATTTATATCCAATTCCTCCTTTAATGGCGTAACCACTTCTTGAAAAAGGACCTTCGCCGCTATGGTCAATATAATAGGATGTATCATTCCTGATGCTCATCTGGGAAACAACAATTTCACCTGACCGGGTTTCATTTGTATAATCAGCCCCCAGAAAAGCAGAGAGTTTGTCATTCTTATAGTTTATCAGGAAATCACCTCTATACTTATCACCTGTTCCAACAGAAGCATTCACTAGACCACTGAATCCATCCAACGCTCTTTTTTTTGTAATTACATTGATAATTCCAGCCAATCCATCCGGATCATATTTCGCAGAAGGGTTTGTTATGATCTCTATATTTTCAACCGCACTTGCTGGAATCTGTCGAAGCGCATCACTGCCATCCAACGGACTGGGTTTTCCATCAATAAGTACGGTATAACTTGAACTCCCACGAAGGGAAACATTGCCTTCAACATCAACCGTTATTGAAGGAATATTTACAAGGGCCTCTGCAGCACTTCCTCCAATTGCATTTAGATTCTCGCTTACACGAACTACTTTCTTATCAATATGATATTCGACTGGAGACCTTTCTGCTGTAACTTCTACCTCCTGAAGTTGCTCAACCGCCTCTTTTAACATGATCTCACCAAGATCGAAGACCGTATGCTCAGGAGTTATTCTTATATCTCTGATAATCTTTTTATCAAATCCTATAAATTTTACTTCAATATAATATCTTCCATAAGGAATTTTTTGCAGAATAAAACTGCCATCACCACTAGCGATTGTTCCACTGATCATAGTCGAGTCACGTTCGGTGTTTATTACAACATTAGAATAAGGGAGGGGATTATGTGACTTGTTGTCCAAAACCTTCCCACTAAGTACTCCAATGGATGGAGTATTGCCATCTTTTCCAGGACCAGCTGGTGGTTGAGGATAGCATATGCTTACCATAAAAAGAGAAGTAAAAAAAATAAGGCTTAAAATGATTCTCATTAGTTTGTTAAATTAAGATCGTCCTTGTGATTAAAAAGTAAGCTAAGAAAGATACTCCAGCAGGGTATTTCCCTACCGGAGTTCTTCTCGACTGGTTTATTTTAACCAGTGGCCATGCATACCATAAGGTTTGAAATACCTGCCTCCGTGAGCAAACAGGTTCCCAAAATGGGTATCGAATTTAATCTTTTGATCATCTGTCAGTAATTCCCTCTTCTCGAAATGCATTTCGACACGAAGTTTATCAAGAGCCACAAGAAGATCCCCTATATCATCAATTAGCTTTTCGATTTTTGACTGATCCGCATTCTCTGTGATTAAAGTGGATAACTGAACCTTTTTCTCATTGAGTTTATTAAATGTAGGTAAGGATTCTTTCTGAAAATCAAGCTGAAGCTTCTCTATTTGTGTCTTCTGCTCTTCGGTAAGGTCAAGAATTGATTCCATCCTGTTTAATGCCCCGTATCCTTCACCATAATTTCTGGGATTTGTTGATCTGTAACCATTCCTGTCCCCAGATCCTCGCTCTCGTTGAGCGTTCGCTTGAAATCCTGCCAGCGTAAACATTATGATTAGGCCGACTATCCAATTGTTTGCTTTCACTTTTCTCATTTTTTGATTGTTTTATTATAACATTTATCCATTTGATGCTTCAACAGAAGAAAACTTGCGTGAGGGTGAATAAAAATTTTACATCCTAACAATTCGGATGTTTAAATTATCAATATTGAATAGTGCTCCGGCAAGATATCCAATCGATGATTTTTAATTATTTTTAATTCTGCTTAGATTTTCTTCAAAATTAAATCTTACGTTTACTAAAAAATCCATATGAAAAAAATAAGAAAAGAAGACATCTCTCAAGAAGTATTTGACCTTTACGACGAATATGCCCACAGTCGAATTGACAGGAGACAATTCCTGGATAAGCTATCCACTTATGCAGTTGGAGGCCTCACAGTGACATCTCTCCTGAGTTTTATCATGCCTAATTATCAAGACAATCTTCAGATCCAACCTGATGATGCAAGGTTAAATACAGAGTATATTACATATAATTCTACAAAAGGTGGTGGAGATATTAAAGCTCAGCTTTCGAGACCGGCAAATGCCAACAAGAAATTACCGGGGATTGTAGTCGTTCATGAAAACCGTGGACTAAATCCATACATTGCTGATGTTGGACGAAGAGCAGCATTAGCAGGATTTATTTCCATCGCACCTGATGCTTTAACCCCACTTGGCGGATATCCGGGCAATGATGATGAAGGCAGAACATTACAGCGCCAGCGAGACCGCAATGAAATGTTGCAGGATTTTATTGCTGCTTTCCAGTATCTGAAAGATAGTCCGGAATGTACAGGTAATATCGGTGTGGTTGGTTTCTGTTTTGGTGGTTGGATTTCTAATATGATGGCCGTTGAAGTACCTGATTTGAAAGCTGCTGTTCCATTTTATGGCGGACAACCATCAGATGATCAAGTTCCTCAAATCAATGCTCCTTTACTTTTGCAATATGCAGGACTGGATACCAGAGTTAATGAAGGATGGCCAGCTTATGAGGCCGCTTTGAAAAAGAATAACAAAGAGTATACAGCATATATTTATCCGGAGGTTAATCATGGGTTTCATAACGATTCAACACCACGGTACGATAAAGAAGCTGCTGAACTCGCATGGAAAAGAACAATAGACTTTTTTAAAGAAAAATTAAGTTAATGCATTAACTTTAAGGGTAACGCATTTTTTGAACATATAACTATTATCAATAGTATTTTTAGTGGGAAGAATTAGGAATGAAATGAAGAAACAAATCCTGTTTCTTTCAATTCTGATATTTTTATTTATTTTGATAACGCTGGAATTGAAGGGACAGGATTTGCTAATCAAAAGAGCCACAACATCCATTAATATTGATGGCGTAATGGATGAAGGTGCCTGGATAGAAGCAGATGTTGCAGACAGGTTCCATCAATACTTCCCTTACGATAGCTCTGAGGCAATTGCCCCAACTGAGGTTAGGATGACCTATGATGACAATTTCATTTATGTCATTGCAATCATGCGAAACCTTGGACCGAGGGAATATGTTATACAATCCCTGCGAAGGGATTACCGTGGGGAAGCATATGATGGATTTAGTGTAATATTCGATACGTATAAAGATAAATCCAACGCTTTTCTTTTTGGCATAAATCCATATGGAGTTCAACGGGAAGGACTTATTTCCAATGGAGGAAACTCCCAAAGAAGGGGAGGACAAGGGAGTAGTGACTTCTCGCTGACCTGGGACAACAAATGGTACTCTGAAGCCAAGATCTATGATGGTTATTGGATAGCTGAAATGGCTATCCCATTCAAGTCAATCAGGTTTAAGGAAAGTATGGATTCCTGGTTCATAAACTTTTACCGTATAGACAGTGAATATGCGGAAAGGTCAACCTGGTCGCCTATTCCTCGAAATTTCAGTTTGATTAATATTGGCTTTAATAAAGAATTAAAATGGGATGAACCTTTAAAAAATCCAGGAAAGAATATTTCACTTATTCCTTATGCCGCTTTTAAAGTTGGAAAGAATTACGAAGAAGATACGCCAACTGAAACAAAATTTACGATAGGAGGAGATGTAAAACTGGCTCTGTCTTCTTCCATGAACCTTGATCTAACTGTCAATCCGGACTTTTCGCAGGTAGAGGCAGATCAGCAAGTTACCAACCTCGACCGGTTTGAGATCTTTTTTCCTGAACAAAGACAGTTTTTCCTTGAAAATGCAGATCTTTTTGGATCTTTTGGGAGTTCCGGAGCTCAGCCATTTTTCTCCAGACGAATTGGAATAGTGCAAGATACAGCCACAGGGACAAACCTTGAGAATCCCTTGTATTTCGGTGCAAGGATGAGTGGAAACATTAACAATAAGTGGCGTACCGGATTTATGACCATACAGGCTGCCAAAGAAAATGACATTTCGCTTCCATCTATTAATTATACAGTGGCTTCAGTACAATACCGTCTTGGTCAGCGATCAAATGTAGCAGCCATATTTGTAAGCAAACAACCTTTCCAGGATTCAATAGGTGGAGAGTTTAAGGTTCAGCCAAACACCTGGAACAGAACCCTGGGACTTGACCTTAACCTGGCTACTCCGGATAACAAATGGAGTGGAAAAGGATATTACCATCGGTCTTGGGATGAAATGGGATTGGATTCGACATATTCATATGGAATTGGGGCGAATTATAACACCTATCGCTGGGAGGCGAGAACTGATTTTCGATCTATCGGTGCTAATTTCGATCCAAGGGTAGGTTTTGTACGTCGAACAGATTTCAACCAGACAAGAGCCACCGTTTATTATAATTTCTATCCGTCAAAAGGACGTATTCAATCTCATGCGCCAGGATTGGATGTTGATTTTCTGAATACCAGACTATATGGACTTACAGATTGGGACGCAAATATATTGTATCGAATTAATTTCAGGAATACTGCCCGCTTAAGCATGCGGTTACGCCGGCAATATACCTATTTATATGAGCCGTTTGATCCAAGTGGATCCGATGGAATTGAACTGCCTGCAGGTTCAGAATATGCCTATAACTTTATTATCGCCCGTTTCAGCTCTGATGAACGGAAACCATTTTTCTACTCAGTTTCAACACGTTCCGGTGAATACTATAATGGAACGATCGTTAACCTGGAAGGAACATTATCATATCGTTTTATACCCTATGCTGTTGTATCTGTTAATTTTGAATATAACCGGGTACGCTTACCATCCCCTTATAATGATTCCAACCTGTTTCTGGTTGGTCCAAGGTTCGATATTACATTTACACGTAATATATTCTGGACTACCTTCATTCAATATAATAGTCAGATCAATAATGTAAATGTTAATACAAGATTCCAGTGGCGGTTCAAGCCGGTATCAGATCTTTTTATCGTATACACAGATAACTATTTGGCGGACGTAGAAGGAAGATTCATTGATTTCAACAGCCCAAAATTAAGAGCCTTCGTGATTAAATTAACTTATTGGTTCAATTTATAAATAAAGATTCCTATAGTTCATTTTGCATCTTTATTTCAATTCTTGAACTCGCCAATTGATTCTTGATGTCTATGAGGGTGAAACCGCTCAGGGAAAATAATTTTTATGTATTTCCATGATAAACTACAAAATCTAAAAGTGGATTTTAAAAAATATAATTCCTAAAAAGGGTGTAAATTGGCATTTATTTTTAACTTTTTAAAATGCTCCATAAAAGCAGAATATATCCTGTAATATTGGTCCTGGCGGTGTTTGTTGTCTGGATGTTCCGCCAGAATTCGGATAAGTTGGAAAAGGTCTCCTTCAATGGTGAAACGATGGGCACCTATTACAACATCATCTATTTACATCCTGAAGGATCCAATTACAAATCAACAGTCGATTCATTATTGGTGGAATGGAATAAATCTTTGTCAACTTACATTTCTGACTCAGAAATCTCTCAATTCAACAGAAATGAATCGTTCATATTTAAATCTCCATATTTTTACCCCGTTCTGGTAAAAAGTAAGCAAGTATATGAGGATACAAACGGTGCCTTTGATCCTACTGTAATGCCCCTGGTTAACGCATGGGGATTTGGACCGGAAGAAAATGAAATGCCCGACAGTTCCAGGATTAAGGAACTGAAAAAATTGGTTGGTTTTAATAAGATTTTGTTTGACTCAAAAGAAGTCAAAAAATCAATTCCGGGAATATCATTGGATTTCAGCGCCATTGCAAAAGGATATGGAGTGGATGTTGTAGGTAAACTGCTTGAAAGTAAAGGCATTGAAAACTTTCTGGTTGATATCGGGGGTGAAATTTCAGTAAAAGGATTAAATGACCGGGGAACTCCCTGGGCAACAGGCATTGAGGATCCTTCTGTGGATGTATTCGACCGGAAAATTAAAGCAGTAATTGAAGTTACTGATAAAGGTATAGCCACTTCAGGCAATTACAGAAACTTCTATGTAAAAGACGGCAAGAAATATGCACACACCATTAGTCCCTATACAGGCTACCCGGTGGAACACTCCATGTTAAGCGCCACAGTTATTGCCAGTGATTGCATGACGGCTGATGCTTATGCGACTGCATTTATGGTTTTAGGTATTGAACAGGCTGTACCCATAATAAATGATCATCCTGAAATGGATGCATATTTCATTTTTTCAGATAATGAAGGAACTATTAATACTTTTATGACGGATGGATTTAAATCCATATTAAAGACCGAGAATTAGCAATGACACCTAAGACTGAGTGGGTTGGTGAATGGTTTGGATCACCTTATTACCATATTTTATACAAAAACCGGGACTCTACCGAGGCCAGGTTATTCCTTGACAAGCTGATAGACTATCTCAATATTCAAAAAGAAGACAGGATCCTTGATCTCGCCTGTGGAAAAGGTCGGCATGCCATATATTTAAACCAGAAAGGTTTGAATGTGACAGGATTTGATATTTGTCAGGAGAATATCCGGGACGCTCAAGAAAATAAAAATGACAGGCTCAGCTTCCATGTTCATGACATGCAGTTCGTATTCAGAAAGAACTACTTCAACTATATATTTAATTTCTTTACAAGTTTTGGCTATTTTGATACAAAAGCAGAGAATGAAAGTGTTGTAAAAGCGGCATCGGACGGATTGGTTGACGGTGGTAAATTACTCATAGATTTTCTGAATCCCTATACGGTTATTCATAATTTGTCCCCGGAAGAAATAAAAGAGGTCAATGGAATTAAATTCCATATAACAAAACAGATTGATGATGGAATGATCATAAAAGACATTAAATTTACTGATGAAGGAAGAAATTACCATTTCTTTGAGAAAGTAAAGGCAATTAGGAGGGTAGAGTTTCTTGAGTATTTCGAAAATACAGGATTGGCCGTCATCGACGTTTTTGGTGACTATGAATTGAATTCATATGTTGCTGATAAATCGGAAAGAATGATATTCCTTTTAAAGAAATAACATCAATGATAATTAATTCAATTATATTGTTTGTATCAGCGTTTTTTGGAGGGATTTCAATATATCTTTTTCCTTCCCTGAAACAAAAGAAGTTTGACTACCTTCTGATTTTCGCCGGTTCCTATCTTTTCTCTATTACCATCCTTCACA
Organism: uncultured Cytophagales bacterium; assembly: GCA_942491935.1. GTDB lineage: Bacteria > Bacteroidota > Bacteroidia > Cytophagales > Cyclobacteriaceae > JAGTVG01. The sequence continues at coordinate 10,921 of CALOCZ010000025.1, read as the reverse complement.
TATTACCCGAGGTATATACCCAATACACCAATTCTTTCCAGATTGGTATATTTATTCTTATCGGTTTTGCATTACAAATGGTCCTGGGTGTACTTTCTACAGGCGTAGAACATGGACACATTCATCACATTGAAAAGGGTGAAAAATATCTGACACCATCTGTTTTGGTAATCGGACTTGGAGTGCATGCCTTTCTGGAGGGAACGATACTCGCTCATCCGGTGAGTTCAGGAATACATAATCATGCCAGTGGAATCATATTTGGGATCATATTGCATAAAATTCCTGCTGCCCTGGCATTGATGGTTGTTGTCAGTGCCTATTCACGTAAGACATCCATTGCACTTATGTATCTGATTGTATTCAGCCTTTGCTCACCATTGGGATTGATGATCGCATCACTGGTCGGAGAATATCACATGTTTTCAATAAGGGAAATGTCATGGCTCTACGCTATTGTAAGTGGGAGTTTCCTGCATATTTCTACGACAATCTTCTTTGAGTCTAATCCAAAGCACAAATTGAAAGTACCCAGATTGCTCGTCGTATTCCTGGGTGCCCTGGTAGCTATACTGATTGAAATGATTTTCTAATTTTCTTAAACGTATCGTTTCATTTTGGATTTAATAAATTCAATTACTTAAGTATGAATTAATCCATTTGATCCTGTCTTCTCTTTCAAAGGAAAAAACCTTTTCAATATTGGTCAGATAATCGAGAAGGACCAGGGTTTTAGAAAAATAATTTCTTGCAGAATCCTCATCGCCGTAAAGTCGTTCTATATCACCCTTTTCAAATAACAATTCCGACAGGACTTTAATTTGATCTTTGTTTAATCCATTGGATCCTGTAATCTCAGTAATAAAAATCGAATCATCTATTAGCAAATAATCCTCAGGAATTTTCAGCCCAAAATCCGTTAAACTATCTTTGATCACCTGACCGGCTTCTTCAAATTTACCTTTACCCTTCAGGCCCAGGATTTTAGCTAATACAATCCCCAATTGGTTAAAGTACCGCATTAGAAAATCCTTTTCAACATATCCCATAAAAAAATCTTGTTAAATCTTTTTTCCTATCTATAAGGGAAATTACAAATTAAACTTGTTCTTATGAAGAATGGCCAGACATAAATATTATTATACGTGCTGTGATATTTTTAAATGTAAAAGTTATAAGAGCACAATTAAAACTTGAGGAAGTATTTCACTGGAATTAGAATTCATTCAAAAAAAAATCCCGCCAGGTGGCGGGACTTAAAACTGAATATGAAAATTAGAAACTGGCATGGAAGTATATGCCAGAGCTACGAGGTACGATCTTATAACCATGTGGTGTATGTCTGAAGAATATATCATGATATTGGTAATATAACCGACCATTTATATATACTCTGCTATACCCCTGAGGAATCCTGCTGAAGTAAACATGCGTTGGCATGTCAACTGTGAAATATCCATGGCGCCAGTCATATCTGTAAAACCTTCCGCTGTGGTAATAAAATTCACCAAAATTCGCATGATAAAATACTACCGGATAATTGTAATATGTCCAGGGTGAAGTATGATAATACTTTTTATAATGGTACGGTTTATTGTACGTATTATTATGCTTCTTATGATACACATTTTGCTTATGGTACGTATTGTTTTTAGGTTTATGATTGTTATAATCATTACTCTTATACGTATAAGTCTCCTGTTTCGGCTTTGACTCGCGCTCAATAAATTTACCTTGATTACTGGCCGATGTCGTTCTACGATCATAATCTAATGAAGTCCTCGCATTTCTGCTGTTGTTACTTCTTTGAACGGTCGTAGTTCCAGTACGGTCCGGATTTGTATTATCACTTCTCTGAACCGTTGTTCCAGTCCGGCTACTGTTTTTATCACCGTTCCTGCTGGATCTTGTCTGTGCATTAACTGCGAAACTTAATATCAACAAGAATATACTTATCAATATTATGATTCGATTCAACCTGTATGTATAATATGTAGTTTTCATGACTTTAAATTTTATGTCTGCCTCTAATTCCCTAAACTCAGGGTCAGCAAACGGATAAAACAATTTATTTAAAATCATGGCGCCAATCTTAATTTCAATTAGGATATTGCAAAGCGTATGCCAAAAAAGTTAATTACTTGATTATCAGCTATATGCGCTTTGCCGTAAGATAAATATTTAATGATCCATTTCATTAGAGTTGAATAAATCACCTTAAACCAATACGATTGAGTTGTAATTATGAGAGATAGTATCACACTCAATCAATACCAGATATACGATAACAGTATTCTGATTTAAAAGATTGCAATACGGCATCATCTAACTATATTCTATATTACTGACATCAATTTTCTTAAGAACCTTTTATTTATAGGTGAACTGTTCATATATTTAATTTTTTAACATTTTACGACATTGAATACAGATATTACAGGAACAGCTTTTCTTTTAACAAATGGTGTTTTTAAAGAGGTAGATGGTAAAACCTCGCATGGTTTGATCAGGGGATCATCCCGCTTTAACATCAAAGCAGTGATCGATCATATTCACTTTGGGCAGGATGCAGGAGAGTTGCTCGATGGCCAGAACAGAGGGATCCCGATTTATCCTTCGGTTGATGTGGCACTAAAGGAAGTAGGCCAGCCTGATTATTGCATTATAGGAATGGCAACTGTTGGAGGCAAATTACCCCCAACATTCGATAAAATCATTATAGAGGTGCTAAGCAATGGAATATCCGTCATAAACGGACTCCATGATTATTTACAGGACAGGCCCCAATTCGTTGATCTCGCCAGATTACATAAGGCTGAATTGATCGATATTCGAAAACCCAGGTCATTCAAAGAATTAAAATTCTGGACATCAGAGATATATTCTGTAGAATGTCCAATTATAGCCTTACTCGGAATGGATTGTGCTGTTGGAAAAAGAACAACAGGGCAATTCATTCTGGAGGCATGCGATAAAGCTGGCAAGAAAGCTGAAATGATCTATACTGGACAAACCGGTTGGATGCAGGGATTTAAATACGGTTTTATCTTTGACGCTACCTTGAATGATTTTGTATCAGGTGAGTTATCTCATGCAATTATACAAGCTTATCAAAAAGAACATCCTGATTTCATTTTTCTTGAAGGTCAATCTGCCTTACGTAATCCCAGCGGACCATGTGGCACCGAGTTTCTTTTGTCCGGAAATGCAAAGTATGCTATTCTTGTCCATGAGATCAAAAGAGAGTTTTATGATGAAAATCCAGCCTGGGGCAAAATCCATTCTGTTGAAAGTGAGATCAAATTGATTGAATCATACGGTTCAAAAGTGATTGCATTGGCATTGAATACCAGGCATTGTTCTCTGGAAGAAGTAGAAGAAAGTAGAAAAAAATATATGGGACAGCTTGGCTTACCTGTCTTATTACCTAGTAGAGGAAGGTGTCGAATCAATTATACCCATATTAGAAAAACTAGGTTAAAATGAAAATTAAGAGTATTAATGCATTTAAAATGGATATGGCTCTTAAAAAGCCTTATACCGTAGCTTATCAGACTTATAATGATGCTGCTAATGCATTTATTGAAATTGAATTATTGAACGGAATCGTAGGATTAGGAGCTGCAGCTGAAGGTGAATTTGTGATTGGGGAAACAATGGCGGAAACGCTCTCAAATCTACAATCGGAGGAACTTCAAAAATGGATTGGACGTGATATTCGTCATTTTGGATCATTAATAGAAGAATCAAATCAACTATTCCCCAAATATTCGGCAACAAGGGCAGCCATTGATATTGCCCTGCATGATGCATTTTGTAAGTATATGGATATTCCGGTAGTTGATTTTTATGGCAGGAAACATAAATCTTTACCTACTTCAGTAACTATAGGTATTTGCAATGTGGAAGATACATTGAATGAAGCCTATGAATATAAGCTTAAAGGATTCAAGGTATTGAAGGTCAAAACAGGATTGAATGTAGAAGAAGATATTGAACGATTCTTCAAACTGCGTGAGAAATATGGCCACGATTTTACAATTCGGGTTGATGCAAATCAGGGCTATGATTTGTCAGATACAGTCAGGTTCTATGAAGCCACAAATCACCTTGACCTCGAATTGATCGAACAACCACTCCCCGTAGGGAAGGAAGCTGAGATGAACAAACTTCCGGATGAGATCCGTAAAAAAATGGCATGCGATGAATCTTTAAAAAACGCCAAGTCTGCTTTTCAACTTGCTTCAACACCTCGTACTTGTGGCATTTTTAATATTAAACTCATGAAATGCGGAGGCCTTTCCGGAGCATTCGATATTGCAAATATTGCTAATGCTGCAGAAATTGACCTTTTCTGGGGATGTTTTGACGAAAGTATTGTAAGTATATCAGCTGCTCTACATGCTGCTTTTGCATGCAAGAACACAAAATATCTCGATCTTGATGGAAGCCTCGATCTTGCAGAAGACCTGGTTAACGGAGGCTTTGTGATTAAGGATGGCATGATGAGCGTGATGGAAGGTCCAGGATTTGGATTCAGCAAAATATAAAAAAAAAAGAATACTTTTTAGGGAACTTAGAATCAAGATAATTAGTTAAATAATCTTCAATATTTAATTCTGACTTTGAAATCCTTTATCCCCGATTCGGGACTTATATCTATTTATCTTAAAATTATTGATCAATAATAGCCTCTCCCAGCATTTTCAGGAATGTTCCGTATACTACATCCTGATCATCAGGATGACCATCCTCTCCCATCCGGACCACGACCATATTCCACTGAGGGATTACTATGCATTTATTATTATTGAGTCCTGAAGCAAAATAACAACCTTCCGGTGCACCCGGAAGTTTCATTTCACCATTCGCTTTTTTTCCATTGACCCACCAGTTGAATCCATAACATCCTGGCCCTACTGTTTCTTTTCGATCTGTTTCACCCATTGGTAAGGAAGCTGGTACTTGTACCGAAGTGGCTTGTTCGACCCATTCTTTACTTAATAGTTGTTTGCCATTCCAGTTTCCATTATTCAGGAACAACCATCCCCATCTTGCAAATTGTTTTGCATTTACGAATACATTAGTACATCCATTGTTAATAGGAATTCCATCAAGATCTTTCTCTGGGTACCAATTCCAGTCACCCATTCCGATTGGATCAGTAATTCTTTCTTTGAGAAATTCATACATGGGCCTTTTCAGCACCTGGGTCAATACCCTGCCGAACATCATTTGTGCCTCATCCCAGTAAGCATAAGCAGTACCGGGGGCAAAATAAGATTTCTCCGGTTCATATACTGTAGATGACCAGTCGGCATAGTCGACATCCCGCCAACGGCTCTCTCCTACCGCACTGTAACCAGAAGTCATAGTGGCAAAATGCCTGAAAGTTACATCAGGATAATACTCTTTTAATAAAGGTTCATATTCAGAAGCTTGTTGATCAAGGCTTAGTATACCATCATCCACAAGCAAGCCCAGTACAGTGCTTGTAAATGTTTTGGAACATGACCAGATATTATGTGTGCTATCGATCTGATCGCCACTAAAGATCATATAGCCATTCCGGATAATGATCAGTTCCTTATTCCCGTTCTGTCTGGATTTGGATTCAAGGTAATCAAGTGCTGCCTGCATCTTAATCTGGTCAACCCCCTGATCAATAGGTTCACTTATAAGCCATTTTTCTTCTGGAAAAATGCTCTTCCAATCTCCATGCTTCTTTTGATTACAAGAAAATAATGTAATTATGATGGCCGCGACAACTATGGATTTATTCATCTAATTATATTCTTAAGAAAATACGATACTTCCTGAGTGATCATTAAATTTATTGATAATCAATGAATTTAAATGATTACCTTAAGAATTGTCATAATATCATTAAATTGAGTAAAAATCATAGAAATGAAAAGGTTATTTCTTTTATTAACAGTAGCTCTGATTCCAATATTATCCCAGGGGCAGGAAGAAAAACCAGATAAAAAAGGCTGGATTGGATTCAGCATGGGAGCGGCAGTTCCGGTTGGAGATTTTGTTTTGGAGGAAGGAGGAAACGCAGCGACTGGATTCAATTTTACCTTAATCAATTTTGGGTATAAGTTTCATCCTAATATTGGATTGAATACAATGATCACTGGCTCAGTACATGCCTCTAATTCCGGTGCTATTATCGATTTCGGCAATTGGGCTTACGGTGGCTTTCTTGTTGGTCCAATATTTACCTTGCCAACAAAAGTAGTAGAATTCGATTTGCGGGTGCTCGGTGGAATGATGGGAGTTGGTACAACTAGCAGTTTATCAAATAATGGCGCAGGCTTTTGCTATGACTTTGGATTAGGATTTCGACTGAATGCCAGCAGGTTAATTACATTTCCTATTTACGTTGATTATCTACACACAAACCCATCAATAACCTTATTTGGAAATACCGATAACGTTGCGGTTAACGTCATTAATATCACTTTTGGACTTGCTTTCCGAATCAGGTAAATGGAGTTAAGGAGTTAAATGCTTAAACAACTTATATAATGGTCCTGATTCATCCCAATCAATTAGAGTTATTGAAAGGATTTCAATATTCTATAATCAATATCTGATCCCACTATAGTTTATTACCTTCAGTTATGAGCAATTTTTTTGTAGCGACAATGCCATCCGGTTCACTTAATTCATTGCCTTCATATTCTATCCCAATATATCCTGTAAATCCAGCCTCCTTAACAATTTGCAACATCTTTCCATAATCAATGGTTGTCTCTTGCCCATTTTCATCGAAGCGATATGACTTTGCACTTACTCCTTTGGCAAAAGGCATCATTTCCCTGACTCCAAGGTAGCGGTCATAGACTTCCGGACAGGTTCCATCCTGAGTACTACCCCACTTCCTCGCTGTACAGAAATTTCCAAAATCAGGTAAAGCGCCACAATTGTCCTTCCCTATTCGGGTTAAAACATCTACAACCCATTTGCCGTCAGATGTATATAATCCATGATTTTCAAGTACTACATTTATCCCAGCCTTGGCTGCATATTCTCCAAGGGCTCCTATCCCGTCAACAAGAGCATTCCCTGTCTCTTCTTTGCTTCCATTGCCAAAACCATTAACCCGAATGGAATGGCACTCCAATATCTTCGCGGCATCTACCCATTTGTAATGGTTTTCAACTGCTTTTTTTCGTTTTTTATCATTTGTGTTTCCAAGGTCTCCTTCATCATCCACCATGACCAAAAGATTTCTCACCCCATGATCTTTGGCGCGTTGGTTCAAATCATTCCAGAACGCTGAATTTTCAGCGTATTTTGAATATAGACTATTTACATATTCTACAGCATTGATACCAAACTGGTCCATCGCAATAACCGGGAATTCCTCAGCCTTCAGCTTATTGGCATTAAAGCTCCTATGTAGCGACCATTGCGCAAGAGATATTTTAAAAAATAGCCCCTTGAAATTGGTGTCATTAGCATAAATTAGATTTTCAGTATCTGTTATACCATTTGCCCAACCATTCAATGTAAGTCCACCAAAATAGGAAGCAGCCATACCTTTCAGGCTCCATTTTACAAATTTTCGCCTTGATGATTTTGTTGTCATAATAAAAAAGTATTGGTTCTGATTTCAAATACAAATTAATAATAATTCTTGTAATCCACTATTTTAAAAGTATCAGACTGGTTCTGATAAAAGATTTTAATAAGTTGTTTAAAAGGTGAGGAAATATTCAACTAAAAATAAATAAAAGCTTGTCAGATATTTTGATTGAAAATCAACCGAAGAAATTTAAGTATCAGTCGTTCTAAAAATCAATTTATAAAATATGAAATGCAATTTATTATCTATCTGATTAACAAAATATCCAAGAAGTATTATATGACACATAACACTTTAACCTTTGGCTTCTACCTCTTTTTTCATAAATTAGGTTACTTTTTAAAAGCTAAATCTCCATTATGAAAAGACGAAATTTTTTAAACAGACTGTCCTTGTCTGCCGGTGCTGTTCTTCTTGGATCACAATGCCGACAAAGTAATGAACAAAAAGATATTGGTTTAGAGGAGGATCTAAAGGAATTTAGATCTTCAGGTCTTATCATTGAACCACAGCGTGAAATACCCGTTGTTGATACAGCCGATGTTCTCGTAATCGGAGGCGGGCCCGGGGGTGTAGCTGCTGCCATAGCGGCAAGTCGTGCTGGGGCAAGTACAATTCTGGTTGAAAGATACAACCATCTGGGCGGTTTATGGACTGGGGGATTGGTGCTCCCTTTGCTTTCAACTCATGGACTTAACAAAAAAAATAGACAGATAAAGGCCATATATGGGATAGGTGATGAAATTGCTGACCGATTAAAAACAATTGGCATGGCCATAAATGACGTGAATCCGGTGGTGGATCCCGAAGCTGCGAAATATGTATTGGAGATAATGGTCAAAGAGGCTGGCGTAACCATGTATTATCATTGCTGGGCTTCCAATGTTATTGCTGAAAATAATTCGATTAAGGCTGTTATTCTTGAAACAAAATCCGGGAGAGTAGCTATTCAGCCCAAAGTGGTTATTGACTGCACGGGTGATGGGGATATTTTCCATCTAGCTGGAGAAGCTTATGATGTAATGCAATTTGAGATCGGACTTGTACACAGGTTGGGCAATGTCGACCGGGTCGATCCAACCAGGCCAGGGTATAAAAAAATAAATATTGGAGGGGAGACACCCATCCCATCAGTGAATTGGGTCAATATGACCGGAGGAGAATATGAAGATGCCCTCGATTTTAAACGCCTTTCGGAACTTCAACAAGCACATCGTATAGAGATATGGGATAATGTACAGAAAATTCGTTCTAGTCCTGGTTATGAGGATATTTTTCTCCTCGATACTGCCGCACAACAAGGTGTCAGAATGTCAAGGATCTTAAAGGGCGAATATCAATTGACACTAGATGACTCGATGACGTATAAAACATTTGAGGATGTAATAGGTGTTAGCGGGGGTTGGATCAGTCTTTTGTATGAAGGCCAAAGAATTGAATGGGAAGAACGCCCAATCTGGCAGATCCCTTATCGGTCATTAGTACCGCGCAAAACCCAAAACCTCCTGGTTGCAGGCCGCTGTTTCAGCTTCGAACAGGAATTGTTCCAGGATGCACGAATTATTGGTACCTGCCTGATTACAGGGCATGGAGCTGGAGTGGCTGCTGCCCTGGCAGCAAAAACGGGAAATTCTGCCAAGCAAATAGATATTGAGAAAATCCAACACATACTGAAAGATACAGAATGTGTATTTTGGATGATCCTTAAAGCAAAATATATCAGATATCTTTTCTTTATTCATGGCTATTCTGTTTCGCATTGCCTCTGCCTCTATCAACACTTACATGGTCTAATATTATGGATTAGTCCCTATATGTTTTTGAACTCAATTTTAGCGGTGAAAAGTGTCATATTTTATTTAATCTGCTAGGATTCCTGGCACTATGATTATCATATTCTTCAGAAAACGCTGGATATGCAGATATGTCTGTCCTCTTGGAGTCGTTTGTGATTGGTCCTCAAAAGTTCAAAACGAGTAAGGATGTCATTAAGTTTAATCTAAATAAATACCTGGCAATCACATCACTAGTACTGGCTATATTGATGGTTCCGGTACTGGTTATACTGGATCCTTTTAATATTTTTCATATGGTTTTTGAGGGAATTCATGTCGGATTTCATTTTGCAGCTTATTTAAAAATGATATCTGCTTGCCGGAGTCATAGTACTGAACATTCTTATTTCCTAATATCTGGTGCCGAAGTCTATGTCCACTCGGAGGAATGCAGTTACTCGCATTTGATTTAGGTAAATCAATCCGAAAGTCAACCGGTATATTTAAAAAAACCATTTCTGCAAACCGACGTTCTTTTATCGCAGGTTTAACAGGGATATTGGCAGGAATATCCATACCCGGTCTTTCTTATTTTCTCACCTGGCAAAAGTATCCGGCCACCGGGGCTCACTGCCGGATCCTGACATGAACCTCGTTTTGCGCGCGTGTGGGAACTGCTCCGGCGCCTGTCCGACCAGTATTATCAGACCGTCAGATGATACTGAAAAGATTGAGAGTCTGCTAACACCGGTAATTGATTTCTCGGAGTCTTATTGTTTACCGGAATGTACTCTATGTGGCGACGTTTGTCCAAGCGGGGCAATCACGAAATTTCAGTAAAGGAGAAAAAGAAGGATCTATTTATGGCAAGTGTCATGATTGATTTGAAAAGGTGCTGGCTTCAGGACCAGCGTGATTGTGATTTATGTAGATACCACTGTGCTTATGACGCCATAGAGATAAGGAAAGTTGGGGATGATCATAATTGCTTTACCTGATCTGGATGACAGTAAATGTGTGGGTTGTGCAGCATGCAAAATAGTATGCCCGCCACAGGCGATCACGATACGATAATTATTTTCTGATCGAATAAGAAAATTAAATTAAATCCAAAAATTTATTGTATCTGGATCCCTGGTAATACAAATGCATAATCTTGAGGCATTTTAATCAGCCTTAAGTCCTGATTGTCAATAAGTTTCGTATATATTGACTTTCGGATGTCAATTTTATACTTTGATATAATTGCCAATTTTGTTTCGATCCGTTATAGAGGTAATATTAATGCTATCTTATTCATAATGCCATTGACTTTTCTATGTTAATGCGATAAAAATGATCCAAACCCTAATATCATTATCCCTGACAAAAACTTTTTAAATGCCCTCATAGAACTGGGGGTTGATAAAAATGGAAATGGAAATATAAGTCCCGATGATTTTATATTAGATACATCGGGCAGCCCCAATGTCTGTTTTACAACGGATTGTAATTAGAACATAAAAAAAGCTGCCCGGTCTTGTCAGCCTTTTTTAAAGTATTGTTTGTC